>NZ_CATKPY010000011.1:0-1226904 GCF_949767465.1 Pseudomonas sp. IT-P12
CAGGATCTTCATTGGGCGGTGTTCCCTCAAAAACTTTGATCGTTGTAAGCAGGCCTTTTGTTTTCAGATCAAGGCTAAATCGCCCCGGCTGCGCGCATTTGTTCAATACGATCCGTATCCAGCCCAAGTTCCCTGAGCACCTGTTCGGTGTGCTGGCCTAGGCCAGGTATGGCATCCATACGTGGCTCGAATGCGCTGTTGCTGCCTGGAGGTATCAAGCTGGGCACGGTGCCGGCAGAGGTTTCGATTTCCCGCCAGCGACCACGCGCCTGAAGTTGCGGATGGTCCCAAACACCTTGCATGTCATTGACCCGGGCATTTGCAATGTGCGCATGCTCCAACCGATCAAGCACGGCATCGAAATTGAGTGTGGAGAACGCTTCAACGATGAGTGCCCGCAGCGCCTGGCGGTTTTCGACGCGCTTGAAGTTGGCGGAGAAACGTTCGTCTTTCGCCAGTTCAGGAATAAGCAGTACCTTCTCGCAAAATTGCTGCCACTCTCGCTCGTTCTGCAAACCCAGCATGACTGTGGTGCCGTCACCGACGGGGAAGGGACCATACGGGTAGATTGTGGCGTGCGCGGCGCCGGCGCGAGGGGGAGGTGTAGCGCCGTCGTAGGCGTAGTACATCGGATAGTTCATCCACTCGATCAGGCTTTCCAGCATCGACACATCGAGGTGGCTCCCTTCGCCAGTGCGTCCACGCAACAGCAAGGCAGACAGAACTCCGGTGTAGGCGTACATGCCGGCCGCGATGTCAGCAATGGAGCAACCGGCCTTGGCCATTTCTTCCTCACCCGGTCCGCCGGTGACCGACAGGAATCCACCTTCGCTCTGGATCAACAGGTCATAGGCTTTTTTCTTTTCATAGGGGCCTCCTGCACCGTAGCCTGAAATGTCACAGACAATCAGGCGTGGAAATCGCTGATGTAAAGCCTCAAATGAAAGTCCCATTCGTGCTGCCGCACCCGGCGCCAGGTTCTGTACCAGGACATCGGCAGTGGCCAGCAAACTGTCCAGCACCTCGGTGGCCGAATCTTGTTTAAGATCGAGGGTCAGGCTTTCTTTCGAGCGATTGGTCCAGACGAAGTGAGAGGCGAGACCGTTGACGCGCTGGTCGTAACCTCTGGCGAAGTCCCCCGTGCCTGGGCGTTCGACCTTGATCACGCGCGCGCCAAGGTCGGCCAGTTGTCGGGTGCAGAAGGGCGCTGCAATCGCATGCTCAAGGCTGACGACGGTAATGCCATCAAGCGGACGGATGCCTTTGGGTTGGCTCATGATTATTATCTCTCTTGTCATGGCTCCCCAGTCGCGCCTGCTTGAGCCGACGCGCTGGGTTTTACGCTGATTTTTTAAAAGGAGCGCGGCAGTTCGAGCAGGTGTTCGGCAACGTACGACAGGATCAGGTTGGTGGAGATGGGCGCCACCTGATACAGGCGGGTTTCACGGAATTTGCGCTCGATGTCGTACTCGCAGGCAAAACCAAAACCGCCGTGGGTCTGCAAGCAAGCATTGGCGGCTTCCCAAGAGGCTTTTGCCGCCAGGTACTTGGCCATGTTGGCGCTGGCCCCGGCGTTGATACCGCTGTCGTATTCCTCGCAAGCACGCCAGCGCATCAGGTCAGCCGCTTCGATTTCAATGTGTGCTTCAGCGATGGGGAACTGCACGCCTTGGTTCTGCCCGATAGGGCGTCCGAAAACGACGCGATCACGCGCATAGGCGCTGGCTTTTTCGATAAACCAACGACCGTCGCCAATGCATTCGGCGGCGATCAGTGTGCGCTCGGCGTTCAGGCCATCCAGGATGTAGCGGAAACCTTTGCCTTCCTCGCCGATGAGGCTGTCGGCAGGAATTTCGAGGTTGTCGAAGAACAACTCGTTGGTTTCGTGGTTGACCATGTTGGCGATCGGTTGCACGGTCAGGCCGTTACCGATGGTCTCACGCAGGTCGACAAGAAAGATCGACATTCCTTCGGACTTTTTCTTCACGTCGGCCAGAGGGGTCGTACGCGCCAGCAGGATCATCAGGTCGGAATGCTGAATTCGCGAGATCCAGACCTTCTGTCCGTTGATGACGTACTTGTCGCCTTTGCGCACGGCGGTGGTCTTGATCTTGGTGGTGTCAGTGCCGGTAGTTGGCTCTGTCACTCCCATCGATTGCAGGCGCAATTCGCCACTGGCCAGTTTCGGCAGGTAGTAACTTTTCTGTGCCTCGCTACCGTTACGCAGCAGGGTAAACATATTGTACATCTGCCCGTGGACGGTGCCGGAGTTGCCACCGCAGCGATTCACTTCTTCAAGGATTACCGAGGCCTCGGCCAGTCCAAGGCCGGAGCCGCCGTACTCGACAGGAATCATCGCAGCCAGCCAGCCGGCATCGGTCAGGGCCTTGACGAAGGTTTCCGGGAAGCCTTTTTCCTCGTCGACTTTCCGCCAGTAAGCCGCATCGAATTCAGCGCAAAGAGCGCGTACGCCCTCGCGGATGGCATTGAGTTCGCCAGAGTTGCGGTCAGTCATTATTGTTCTCCTCAACGCGTCACGCATGACAACGGCCTTGCGTGACCGGGTACGGGCATAGAATGGTCAGATCGGGTTGAAACCCAGCGCAGCACGAAAGCGATTTTTGATGTAGTGACCATCGCGCGGTGGCAGCACCCGTGGCGGGTTTTCCGCTTTGATTTTGATGGTTGCGAGCTTGACGCCATCGCGCGTTGCGAAGCGTTCGCGCAGGTTGTGTACGCCTTCCATGTCACGGACTTCATCGGTCCAGCCGAAACCGCAAGTTTTCGCAACCTGGTCCAGGGAAATACCAAACCCCGCATGGCTGACCTGCATACCGGTCTCGCCAAAGTGACCGTTATCCAACACCGCAATAGTCAGGTTGGCGGGTTTTTGAAGTGCGACGGTGGCCAGCGCGCCGAAGCCCATGAGCAACTCACCATCACCCGTGACTACAACCACCGACTTGTCAGGCTGTGCATTAGCCAGACCCAGGCCAACCGTTATGGCACTGCCCATGGCGGCCCAGAGGTAATAATTCAGATCATTGTCACCAGCGGCCATGACGTCATAGGACGCTGATCCCAGGCCTGTCACGACCAGCACGTCTTTGCGGTCGGCCAGCAAGGCCTTGACCACTTCGCGGCGGCACAGAGTGTGGTTTGCGCTTACTTGACCCATTTCTTTTCTCCAATCAGGCGTTGACCGAGCAGCAGGGCGGTGGAGGAATCTCCGTTGAATGCCATCGTCGCGGCACCGTGCAGCAGCGGAGCGACGTCTTCCGGGACGTCCGCGCGCCAGGTCATGACCTTCATCAAGTTGAGAGAGGCTTCGGTTGCCTGACCCATAGGGTTCTGCC
The DNA here is from genome assembly GCF_949767465.1 of Pseudomonas sp. IT-P12. NCBI lineage: Bacteria > Pseudomonadati > Pseudomonadota > Gammaproteobacteria > Pseudomonadales > Pseudomonadaceae > Pseudomonas > Pseudomonas sp. IT-P12. The sequence goes on from NZ_CATKPY010000011.1 coordinate 3,357, forward strand.
ACGCGTTGAATTCGGCCCAGTCGCCTCGCATGGTGACCACCATCAACAGCGGAAAGCCGGCACAGACTTGAAGTGCCAGAGTGTTGATGCAGTTACCGACGCCGCTGGACTGCATCAGGAGGGCACCGCGCTCTCCGCCAAGCCATGCGCCGGCGAGATAGCCGATACCTTCTTCCTCGGTGGTGAGGACAACGGCCTTGATGTCCGGGTCTGCATACGACATACGGATCGCCGCCGAGTGACCTGCATCCGGTACGAAGACCACGTGTTTGACGTCGTGGGCCTTGAGCACGCGAAACACGTCCTCTTGCCAATCCTGTCCCGCTATGTGTTCAGCTTCTGTTGACATGCCAATCTCCCAAGCAGTGCTGCTTTTGTGTTTTCACCCATTCTGGGAGGGATGGTGGAGAAGGACGACTACCGTTTTTGTCTTTGAGATATGCCCATTTTGTATAGCTGGGCGGTGAATGCGTGGCCTGCCGGGCAATGGCGATAGCCACGTATTATGGGAAGGGAAATGATTAACGTAGGGAGGTGCAGAAGGTACGGATCGCCTCGCACGCCCGGCGCAATGAAGCGTCATCCAGGGCGTAGGCGATGCGAATGTAAGGGCCAAGACCAAAAGCGCCACCATGCACTATGGCCACATCCGCTTCGTCGAGCAGTGCATGCGCGACGTCTTCGTCAGTATCCAGTATCCGGCCACCCGCTGAGGTACGCCCGATCAATCCGGCACAGGAAGCGAAAGCGTAGAACGCCCCAGCTGGACTGACGCATTCAAGACCTGGGGTGTCGTTCAGCAGCGCCACCATCAAATCGCGACGACTCTGAAATGCCAACCGGCTTTCACGGATGAAATCCTTGGGACCTTCCAGCGCGGCTAGTGCGGCCTGTTGCGACACAGAGCTGGCGCCGGAGGTTTGCTGACCTTGCAGCTTTTCCATGGCGTCCAGCAGCCAGCGTGGCCCTGTGGCGAAACCGATGCGCCAGCCGGTCATGGCATAGGCTTTGGACACCCCGTTCATAGTCAGGGTGCGCGGTGCCAGTCGTGGTTCAACCTGGGCCAGTGTGTAGAACGCTTGATCGTCGAAGATCAGGTGCTCGTAGATGTCATCGGCCAAAATCAACACGTGAGGGTGAGCCAGTAACACCTCAGCCAGGGCGTACAGTTCTTGCTGGCTGTACACCGCGCCGGTCGGGTTGGACGGCGAATTGAGTATCAACCAGCGGGTCTGCGGTGTGATCGCGGCGGCCAGCGCCGAGGGCGTCAGCTTGAAACCGGTGTCGGCATTGCAGATAACGATTCGGGCTTCACCACCACACAGTTGCACCATCTCCGGGTAACTGACCCAGTACGGCGCCGGCACGATGACTTCGTCACCTTCATTGAGGGTCGCGGCCAAGGCGTTGTAGATCACCTGCTTGCCACCGTTGCAGACGAGGGTGTCTTGCCAGGCAACGTCCAGGCCGTTTTCACGGCGGAACTTGGCCGCCACCGCTTCTCGCAGCGAACGTACACCGGCGACCTGGGTGTAGCGGGTGTGCCCGTGTTCAATGGCAATGATGGCCGCTTCGCGCACATGCTTGGGCGTATCGAAATCGGGCTCGCCGGCGCACAGCGAAATAATCTTCGCACCTTGCGCCCGGCGCTCTGCTACCCGATCCATGATTCGGTAAGTTGCGGACGGTTGTACGCTGGCCAGACGTTGATTCAGACGCTGGATATCGGCGCTCATGCGCGGGTTCTCCACTCAGTCAGGTTCATCAGCTCAAGGGTCGAGCGGCCTTCGGTCAACGCCTGCATCATCAGCTCTTCCTTGCTCGCGCGCGCTTCACCTTCAGCCAGGGTGCGTGCCGCATCCGCCTTGGGAATGATGATCACACCGTCATCGTCGGCCACCACCCAGTCGCCCTGTGCCACGAAGGCACCGTTGAAATTGAACGGTTGCCCCACCGAAGGCGCACTGGTCTTGACCGTGCCTTTCACCGAAATACCGCGAGCAAACACTGGGAACTGGCGCTTCTTCAGGGCCGCGATATCGCGCACACCACCATCAATCACCAGCCCGACCACGCCAGCCGCTTCGGCCGCCACTGTCAGCACTTCGCCCCAATAACCGGCGATGAAGCCACCCGTACCCACGACCAGCACGCTACCACGGGGCACACGTTCCATCGCCAGGTGCAGGGCAAGGTTGTCGCCCGGCGAACATTCCAGTGGGTAAGCGGGGGCGGAGATGAAAGCACCGTCCCAGATCGGACGGATTGCACTGTCAACCGCGCAAGGCAGATGGGACGCCTCATACAGCGTCGAGCTGCCCAGCACTTTGGCCCGAGCAAAAGCATCCAGGGGGAGAGGGAGCATGGTCATCAGACTTTCCTCTGCAGGCTGTGGTAACCCAGTGCGGTCCGGGCTTCTTTAAGGGTTTTGCCTTGGCTGATCAGGGCGCGAATGGCGGCTTCGACCGATTCGATTTGACGGGCACATGCCGCCACTTCAGCCGCACGGGCTCGTGGGACGATCACCACGCCGTTGGCGTCAGCGACCACGATGTCGCGGGCACAGACCCGGGCCGTGCCGATGGACACCGGCTGGTTGACCGACTGAACTTGTACGCGGTCTTTGCCGGTCCGCATGAAGCGGCCTTTGCTGAACATCGGGTAGCCATCGCTCAGTGCTTTTTTCACGTCACGGCAAACACCGTCGATGACCGTGGCAGCGATATGCCGAGTTCCGGCGTACTGGGTCATGATGTCGCCCCAGACTGTGCAGTCGGTGCGGCCGCTGTTGTCGATGACCACTACATCGCCGGGTGCCACGTCTTCGATGAAATCACCCACAGTGCCGGGAGGTACGCTGGCCGAGACGTACTGCACAGTGAATGCCGGTCCGACGATGACCTTGCTGTAATTGTCCAGGGGTGCCACGCCGAGGCATTGACCGGGCAGGCCGAGCTTATCCAGCGCATCGGAGACGCCCGGGGTGTCCAGGCCTTCAAACAAGGCGACCAGTTCTTTGTCTTCAATGTTCATCAGGCGTGCTCCACGTGGATCGCTTCGAATTGGGTGTCATGCATCACTTCGGCGACCGAGCGACCGCTGCGAACGGCCTCGACCATGCCGTCCTGGCGGAGGGCAATACGCTCGCCAAGGTCGAGCACTTTCTCGATATAGCCTGAGGGCACGAACACGGTGCCGCAGGTATCGGCGATGACATAGTCGTTCTCGCTGACGTCGACGCCGGCCACGTTGATGGTTACGGCGGCATCGACCTGAACCACCCGATTGCGGGCACTGATCATGGTCACGCCGCGGCCATAAACCGGGTAGCCAATTGACTCACTGCCGTCGATGTCGCGGCTGAAACCGTCGATTACCGTGCCACGAACGTTCTTGCTGACCGCTGCATTGGCGAGGATATCGCCCCAGCAGGAGATGCCTTCGATTCCACCTGCGATCACCAGCACACGATCATTGCTGTCGATCTGTTCCACCACGGGGGTAATCAGGTGCACAGTGGGGACGTTGTCGGATTTTGGAGCCAGCAGCACGGTGCTGGCGCGGCCGACAATCTTTGGGCAGTTCCACAGTGGGCGCAGCCCAACAGTGGCACCGGGCAGGTCGAGGAAGTCGAGCGCATCGGAGACCGTGTTGGTATCCAGCGCCGCCAAGCGATCCAGCAAACTCTTATTGATCATGGGAAAGCCCCAGTGGTGACGGAGGCGCCCAGTGTCAGTGAGACAATTTGATAGGTATATTACTAATCACAGATACATTGGATACGTTAAACCTATGGATTAATCATGATCAATTTTCGACTCATTCGTCATCTCTGGTTGTTCCTGGCGGTGGCCGAAGAACAGAATTTCGGCCGCGCGGCCAAGCGTTTGGGCATGTCCCAGCCACCGCTGAGCGAGCAGATCCAGGTGCTGGAGCAGGCCCTCAAGGTCAAGCTGTTTGATCGCTCGCGACGAGGTGCGAAGCTGACCCCGGTGGGGGCGGCGATTCTGCCAGCCGTGCGCAAGTTCGCGGACCAATTGGAGCGGCTGGAACTCGCCGTGGAGGAGGCAGTGGCGGGGCAGTCCGGGATGTTGACCATCGGCGCGATTTCTACGGCCATGTTTGATGTCTTGCCTGGTCTGATCGAGCAACTGAAGAGCGATTACCCGCACCTCACCGTGTCTGTGCGGGAAATCGACAGCGTCGAGGCGGTGCCGGCGCTGGAAACCGGGGATATTGACCTGGCTTTCGCCCGGCTGGAGGGTGATCTGGGGGCCTCGATCAAATCACTGCCGCTGACTCAGGACCGCCTGGTTGTGGCCCTGCCCAGCGATCACCCCTTGGCTGCGCGCACGCGAATCAGCCTGTCCAGCCTGGCCACTGAACCCTTAGTGATGTTTTCCCGAAAGGTCAGCCCGGTCTACTTTGACAATCTGATCGCGACCTGCCGCGCCAGCGGTTTTTCCCCGCGCGTGCTGCATGAAGTGCGCTCAGTCGCCTCGCAAATTGCGTTCGTCAGCTGCGGTCAGGGCATCGCACTGGTACCATCGGCGCTGAAAAAACTGGCGCCGAACAATGTGGTGTTTCGGGCGCTGAGCCAGAAACTCAATGTCGTGACCACAGCGATGGCCTGGAATGCAGATCGGCCCAACCCGCTGGTGGAGGAGCTGGTCACCCGGCTGCGATCCCGGTCGTGAGTCGAGCAAGGCCCTTGCGTGAGACCAAGTGATAGGTTTGGCGTATCAAAGCCTTACCGAATCAGGAATTTACAGATGGCTTGACTCCCTTGAAATTGCGTGTCTGGCCGCCGGCAACCCAGGCTAGGCCCAACCTTTTCGCTCAAGGAGTCAACAACGTGTCTTCTCCAGAAACGTTCACTCATGTGCAACTCCCTCTGACGGTGGAGGGTGTCCAACTGAACGTGGCCGCCATCCATCGCGACGGCGTCCTTGCGCCGATCGTGTTCCTGCATGGTTTTGGTTCGACCAAGGAGGACTATGCCGACATCGTGCAGCAGCCCGCGTTCGCCGGTCACCCTTTCGTGGCTTACGACGCACCGGGTTGTGGTGAAAGCCAGTGCGATGATCTTTCCAGGATTTCCATTCCCTTTCTGCTGCAGACAGCGTTGCAGGTGCTGGCACATTTCGGCATCGAACGCTTCCATCTGGTCGGCCACTCCATGGGTGGGCTGACCGCGCTGATGCTGGCCCACCAGTTCCCGGACCGGGTGCTCAGCTTCGTCGATATCGAGGGCAATATCGCCCCGGAAGACTGCTTTCTCAGCCGGCAGATCGTCGACTATCCGAACAACGATGCCGAGGTGTTTTTCGCCGCCTTCATCGAACGTGCCCGGCACGCCCCGGCCTACGCCAGTGCGCTTTACTCCGCGAGCTTGCGGCACAAGGTGCGTGCCGGTGCGGTGCGAGGGATTTTCCAGTCGATGGTCGACCTCTCCGATAACGCCGATCTGATGGGCAAATTCCTCGGCTTGAAATGTCCAAGGATGTTCATGTACGGCGAACAGAACGCGTCGTTGTCCTACTTGCCACATATCCAGGCTGAAGGTGTGCGGCTGGCGCCTATCGCTGATTGCGGGCACTTTCCGATGTATTCCAATCCGATCGCGATGTGGCAACAGATCGCCGATTTCCAGGCAAGCAGCCTTGCAGTCGACGCATTTCGTTGAACAATGACGCCAGTCGTCCGCGTTCCCGCCAGGTTTCTTGACGTAAAAAGGGCCCAAGGCTTTCATGGGCCCTATCGAACATCGCCGTTTCGTCAGTGCTTCAAACGCTCGCAGCGTGGGACTTTGCGCAACCTTTCAATCCTGTACGCTCCTCGATTTCACCCGTACCGCTGATGTAGCCATAGCGCGACAGATTCGGCATCAAAATTGAGGCGATAAAGGTGATGCTGGCAATCGCCGCGACGTAGAAAAAGAAGTACTCCTCGATCCCATGTGAGCGAAGCGACAACGCTATGTATTCGGCGGTACCCCCGAACGCCGCGTTGCCGACTGCATACGGAAAGCCCACTCCCAATGCGCGAACTGCGGGCGGGAACAGTTCAGCTTTGACGATCCCGGCAATCGGGGTGTACAGCGAGGCGATCGCCAGGCCACCCAATACCAGCAGGAATGCGGCAAATGGGCTGCTCACCGATTGCAGCGAGTACAGCAGGGGAATCACCAGCAGCATGGCCAACCCGGAGAACATCAGCATGTGCGCCTTGATGCCGATGCGGTCGGCAAGCAGGCCGAAAAGGGGTTGGCAGAACATGAAGCCGACCAGGGCGGCCGTCATGATGAAGCTCACTGTCTCCGGACTGAACCCTGCGGAGATCACCAGGAACTTCTGCATGTAGGTGGTGAAGGTGTAGAAGTAAAGCGAACCGCCAATGGTAAATGCGACCACCAGTGCCACTGCGCGTTTGTGCTTGAACATGCCGCGTAGCGAGCCGGCATCCTTGCGGTTCATGTCTTTCCTGTTGGCGGTTTCATGCATTGCGCGCCGCAAGTACACCACCACGATTGAACTCAAGGCACCGATGAAGAACGGAATTCGCCAGCCCCATTCGCGCAATTCTTCGCCGGTCAGCGTCTGTTGAAGAATGACGACGGTCATCAGGGCCAGGAGTTGACCGGCAATGATGGTGAAGTACTGGAACGATCCATAGAAACAGCGACGACCCGGTGTTGCGATTTCGCTGATGTAGGTGGCACCCGTGCCGTACTCCGCACCGACGGAAAGACCCTGAATCAACCTGGCGATGACCAGCATGACCGGCGCTGCCACACCGATGGTTTCGTAGGTCGGCATCACCGCGATCAGCAGGGAGCCGGCGCACATCATGAATACCGAGATGATCATCGACACCTTGCGGCCACGTGTATCTGCAATCCAGCCGAAAATCCAGCCACCGAGCGGCCGCATGAAAAAGCCTACGGCGAACACGCCGGCGGTTGCCAGTAGCTGGCTGGTGGTGTCGCCTTTGGGAAAGAACGAAGCCGCAAAGTAAATGGCGGTATAGGCATAGATGAAAAAGTCGTACCACTCCACCAGGTTGCCCGAGCAGGCGCCCATGATGGCTCTGACGCGATTCGGACTTTTTGCCTGCTCGGATTTATTGGTCGTGAGTGTTGAGTCGCTGTTTGATGCGGACATGTTGTTCACCCTTGCGTCAAGGCGAGACGATACGAGGCCCACGCTGATGCGTGTCCGACGTTGCTAGCTCGATGGGTTGATGTGCTTAGCGCAGTTGCAGTGATCCTTCGGCGATCAGTGCACAGGAGGGGGAAGAAGCCAGTGAGCGTTCAGCGGTTCGCTGAGGGTGAAGGGCGGATCGGTCAGGTGACTGGAAACAGGGGAAATCATGGCACAAGCCCTCAAATCTTATTCTTGTAGTCAGTCGATTGCTCTTGGCACCGACGTTGATTGCACGCTACCGCAGACCGAATAGCGAAATAAGCCGTCACGCAGGCCTAACTGATATACCGAAATTCTATAGCTCGCGCTGCAGCCCCGGCGGGCCAGGGCATACAGCCGCTTGCAAGATGCCCCGTCCCGTGCGACGTGGCTCGCGTGGCATTCCGAGGGCCGCCAATGCGTTTACACTGACGCTATGTTCGATGCACTTCGCGTCGAGCCCGACTCTGACTGGCCAGGCAATGGATGTCGTTCAACTCAAGACCCTGATTCATGTGGCCGAATTGGGCAGCCTCAGCAAGGCTTCCGACCGGCTTCACATCGCACAACCGGCGCTCAGCCGACAAATTCGATTGCTGGAGAAGGAACTGGGCACCTACTTGTTTGATCGGCATGGTCGCGGCATGGAGATCACCGATGCCGGCCGTGAAGTGCTGGCTCATGCCACCCGGATCATGGAAGAGATGGAGTCCATTCGGAGTTCGGTCGTGGGCGGAAAGTCTTCTTTTCGGGGCACGGTGGTGATCGGTACGACGCCGACAGTCGCAGAAATTGTCACCGTACCGCTGGTGCGCAAGATCAAGGATGAACATCCGAGTCTCGCCATCAGGTTCTCTTCCGCGTTCAGCGGTTACTTGCTCGATTGGGTGCAGCGTGGCGAGTTGGATCTGGCGATCTCCTATGATCCCCAGCCCTTGCATACGCTGCGTATCGTGCCGGTGATGATGGAAAACCTGCTGCTGGTTGGCCCCGCCAGCGCCAACCTGCGCCTTGATGTGCCTGTCTCATTCGACTCGCTGGCCGAGCAGCCATTGGTGCTGCCCAGTGCTCGTCACAGTCTTCGAGTGATTCTGGACAATTGCGCGCGTGAAGTGGGTATCAAACTGCGGACCAGTGTGGAAGCCGACTCTTTCGGGGCGATGATCGACCTGGTTCGCAACGGCTTCGGATTGACCGCTTTGCCCCTGGCCTCGATCTACACGCAAATTGAGTCAGGCGTGCTCAGTGCTGCTCCGTTAGTCGACCCTGTGCCGATGCGTAAGCTGGTTCAGGTGTTTGCTGCGGACAGGCGAGTCAGCCCCGCCGCAAAATTTGTTGGAGAAACCTTCATTGAGATTGCTGCCGATCTGGTCGATCGCGAAATATGGGCAGGGCACATGCTTTGAGCAAGCTCGCCAACCGGTTTCCCCGCTTTCCTTATCGCCGATGAAATTGTTTTGAACATTCAAGCCGCCCTCCCGGGCACGTTCGGCATCGGCCTGTTAGGGATGCTGCAAGTGTTGGTCTGGGGAGGTTCATTTTTCCTGATGGCCGTCATGGCCGATCCGATCATCGAGGAAACAGGCTGGGCCAGCAAGTGGGTCTATGGCGCGTTGTCTCTGAGCCTTCTGGTTTCTGCGCTGTTGGCACCATTGATCAGTCGACTGATCGCCCGCTATGGCGGCCGCCCGGTGCTTGCCAGCAGTGGTCTGGGCGTTGCCATCGGGTTGTCCCTGATGGCCGGTGCCACTTCATTGCCCGTCTTTTTTCTGGCTTGGTCGGTGATCGGTATCGGCATGGCGCTCGGGTTGTATGAAGCGCTGTTTGCCGGTCTGGGATCACTTTACGGAGAACGGGCAAGCGCCGCCATTACCGGCATCACCCTGATTTCAGGGTTTGCGACAACCCTGACCTGGCCGATCGTTGCGTGGATGATAGAGTCCATGGGGTGGCGCTCAACGTGCCTGGCCTATGCAGCGTTGTTGGTGCTCACGGTGGCACCGCTTTACATCTGGATACTGCCGAGAGGCCCGATTTCAGTCACCATAAGCGAAACGTCGCGAGATAAAAATCTCCCCATCAATCGACAGATCTACTGGCTCCTGACGGTGAACTTTGCGTTGGGGGCCGTGATCATGACGGCAATCTCCGTTCAACTGATCTCCTTGCTTGAAGGTCAGGGCTATTCGTTGGCAGCGGCCATCGGCTTCAGTGCTTTACTGGGGCCGAGTCAAGTGGGCTCGCGGGTTCTGCAGGTTTTTTCGCGAAAGCGTCATCCCATCTGGACGACATTGATCTCTGTGGTGCTGGTAGCTGTCGGCCTCGCCGTTGTGGCGCTTGCGCCAGCCATGACGGCACTCGGTCTCGTGCTTTATGGCGCTGGCAATGGTCTGCGAGCCATCGTGCGGGGGCTGCTGCCGCTGAGCCTGATGCCCCCGACCCAGTATGTCTTGCTGATGGGACGCATGGCTCGACCTTCGCTCATCGGTCAGGCGCTCACGCCGCTGGTAGGTGGTTACCTGTTACAGACCTGGGGGGCGAGCGGTGTGCTGGCCGGTTTGTGTTCGCTGGCCGGGTTGAATGTGGTGCTGGTGCTGTTTCTCCTGAGGCGGGTTCGAGCGCAATAACCGCTTTCCGAGAGCAGGCTTTCACGAGGCAGCAAAACATCCCGCAGTACACATTCCGGTGCCAGGCCAGTTTGCAACTGGAGTCACTTGGCAGCGCACTTTCAAACTGCGATGTCATCTTGATACCTACGTATGAGTGTTACCCGTCGAAACTTTACGTACCCTCTGGTTTCTGACGGTTCCAGGTATAAATGAATGTCGACCATGCGAAACATGAGTATTGCGCCACGTGCTTTTTTGGGGTTTTCGCTGATTGCCCTTTTAGTCATAGCGCTGGGGGTGTTTTCAATGAATCGTATGACGTTGATTCGCCAGGCGACGATCGACATGGAAACGAATATGTTGCCCAGTATCGTTTATCTGGGCGACGTCCAGCAAAACACGCTTTACTTGCGCATCGCTGCTTCGCGCATGGTCAACAACCGCGATCCTGCTCAGCTGCAACAGATGTACGACTCGATACCGAACTATATGCGCGAACTGAAAACAGCCAAGGATGCTTATGGTGCGACGCCGGCCGGTGAAGAGGAAAAAGCAACTTTTGCGCAGTTCAATATCGCCCATGACCTGTACCTTAAAGTTCAGGGTGAAGCGCTGGAGTTATCCAGGCAGGACAAAGTCAATGAGCTCAGGGAGTTGCTTAACACACGCCTGACAAGTGCATTGGAATCAATGTCGACAAGTTTGCAAAAGCTGATCGATATTAATCAGCGGGCGGCAAAAGATACCGCCAGAAAGTCCAGTGAGCAGTTTGAGAGTGCCACCCACGCTATTATCGGTACTTCAATCCTGGCGGTCGTGTTGACCGTATTGCTGGCCTGGATGCTCACGCGCAGTATTACAGCGCCACTGGGCCGCGCACTGAAGGCAGCCGAGCGGATTGCGACCGGGGATCTGAGTCAAACGATCGATGTCGATGGCAAGGATGAGCCGGGGAAGGTGCTCGCGGCCTTGTTCGTGATGCAGCAGAACCTGCGCCAGACAATCGAGCAGATTTCCGGTTCCGCCACGCAGTTGGCATCGGCTGCCGAGGAATTGAGCGCGGTCACCGATGAATCGTCCCGCAGCCTGCAGAATCAGAATGATGAAATCGAACAGGCCGCGACGGCCGTCAATGAGATGACAGTGGCAGTGGAAGACGTTGCACGCAATGCGGTATCAACCTCTGAAGCCTCCCGGCAATCGAGTGCCTTTGCCATGCACGGACGTGAACGGGTCGTGCAGACCGTCGCCGCCATCGAGTCCATGACCGTTGACGTGCAAAACACCTCCGTACTCGTTGAAGGCCTCGCGGCGAAAGGTCGTGATATCGGCCGCGTTCTGGATGTGATCCGCTCGATTGCCGAGCAGACCAATCTGCTGGCGCTGAACGCTGCCATCGAGGCCGCGCGCGCGGGGGCAGCCGGAAGGGGGTTCGCAGTTGTCGCCGACGAAGTGCGCGCACTGGCGCACCGTACTGCACAGTCCACGGAAGAAATCGAGACCATGGTGGCCGGGATTCAGAGCGGAACCAACGATGCCGTCTTGTCCATGGCGCGCAACACCGATCGCACTCAATCGACACTTGAGCTGGCCACCGCCGCCGGTGAGGCACTGGCACAAATCACCGAGTCGGTCTTGCAGATCAACGAGCGAAACCTGCTGATCGCCAGCGCCTCGGAAGAACAGGCGCAGGTGTCGCGAGAAGTCGATCGTAATCTGGTCAACATCCGTGATCTGTCCACGCAGTCAGCGGCGGGGGCCAATCAAACCAGCGCCGCCAGTAGCGAGTTGTCACGCCTGGCAGTGGAACTCAGCACGATGGTGACGCGGTTCGTGATTTAAAGGGCAGGCACGGCTATTCCACGGCGTCGATGCGCTGATCGCTGTAGAAAAAACTGTTTTTATCGGTGCTGGATTCAAAGAAGTATCCGTATTCCGTCAAGTAGTAGACGTGATTCACGCGATGATATTCGTCAGGCGCTTGCGAGCAGGCCAGCGCCTTGGCGCTGCCCGACAGACCGGGATGGAGTTCACTGGCCTTCAGCTCGCGTTCCACCTTGCAACGACTGGTTTTGGGGGTGTCGCCATAGGCACCGACAACGCTGTTGAGGGTGGCGCTGGTGTAGGTATAACTGACCGTTTGCCCGATCGGCAGCGTTTTCCAGTCACCCTCAAAGCTCAGTCGGCTGAGTGCACTGCTCTCGGCCATGCCACCGCTTCCACCAAAGCTTGACTTGGACACCAGGGGAATCAAGCCGCGCCAGTTCAGCTGTTGGCTTTCATAACCTTCCCCGCGTGACAGGATGTTCAATTGACCACTGGGAGCGTCGCTGCTGAGGAACCGTTCTTCGATGGCAGGGCTAGTTTTCCCTTTATAAGTCGTCGTTCCAGTTTTACGCACGAACTTCAAGGCGTGGTCCGGCGGGTCCAGGTTGAGTTGCCTTATCGCCGTCAGCACGTCGGGCTGTACCGATTGCAGCGCAATTTTCACCGGGGCTTTCAGGCGAGGCTTGAACAACGCCAGCTGTGCCGTCCGTTGCGCATCGCCACACACCAGCGCGAACAGCGCCTCGTAATCGGCGTTACTGCCAGCGATGGGTTGTGGAGCAGGGGAGCGGTCCACGCGCCCGTCGCTGATCCGATTGCGTGCATCCAGGTCATAACCTGCCAACTGCTTGAAGGTGCCGGTGGTGCACGACACGGCAAAACGCTCGCGTTTCTGTGCATACGGTGCGTTGTAGGGCACGTCATTGAGGACCGTGGGATTATCTAAGGCCGCCCAGAAGCGGGTTTCGCCGTTGTCTGTGCTCACGCTATTGCGATCGAGCAACACCCAGTTGTCTCTGTCGCTGGCTTTCACCAGGCGCCAGTCGGCCTTGGGGGTTTGTGCACACGCCTGGACGAATGTCGGGTTGGCCGCCAGCGTCGCATGCAGGTCGGCCGGTAATTCGCGGGCCGAGGTGTATTGACGGGAACCCATCGGATATACGCGCACGGCGCCGTCCAGGTACAGCAGGCGCAGTTGCGCGGATGAACATCCCGCCTCGAATTGCATAGTGACCGGCAGCGTGTTGTCGGACTTGGGCACCCACACCTGGAAGCTCAGCAGGTCGCCTTCGCGCAGGATGCTTTCCTTCACAAGGGGCTGGGCCAGGGTCGCCTTCAAGTCACCTTCGGGCTTGCGCGCATTGGTTGCGCAACCTGCCAGACTGATGACGCCGCAGACAAACAGGAGTGATGGAAAAAAACGCACGGTGACCTCTATGAATCCATTCGGGGATGCCGGATTTTCGGCAGGTGCGGCAGATTCTTTAACAGACGGGGCCTCGGCCAGGAGGACTCGCCGTGTGCAGGCTTGTCACAGGGGTGGGAATGGCGTGCATGCTGTTGAAACACACTAGTTCGTCAGCGATATGGCCAAGTCGATCGCGTTAACCGGCACGTAAATTAGGGTCAAAATCGAATAGACCTTGCGTGACGTGGCGGCAAATGCACAGAGGGGAAGAATAATCATGAACAGGTCGAAGGCCCCCCACAGCGCTATGGGAGAGGCTTTGAATAGAAGAATGTTTACGACCAATCCGAGAAAAAGATACGCCGACAGAAACAGCAGTGCGTACCGGCCATCCTGCTCGAAGTAAAGGCGAAGGCCATTTTGCTCGTCCTCACTTCGGCTTGGCAGCAAGAGTGCGGCCGAGACAAAAAGCGACAGCGCCAGGAGAACGAGCAACAGAAATTCTGCAAACGAGTATGAAGTCTTGACCTCAGGCAGTGTGTTGACCGCCCACCAGAAATCCAGCTGCGTCGTAAAAAGCATGACGGCCCAGACAGGCGCAACCCAATCGGGGCTTGCCGCACGACGGATGCGGAAAACCGTCAATGCACCCAGCAGCAGGCGAGTGACGGACAGCCCCAGTATCATCGAAAGTACCGTGGCAACGATCGGGAAGTTGCTCATGACGCCTCCTGTCTACAAATGATCAGGCAAGCGTAGACCCCACGGGGTCATCAGGAGTGTTGAACCGCAAGCAAGCGGGCGGCCACGTCCGCCGATGGCCGCTTTTGAAGAGCGGTTGCCACCCGCAACTACGGTTCGGCCGGTTTCGCCGGGACGATCTGGTGACGCTTGGCCGCCCAGACCACACCGCTCACCAACAGCACGATTGACGTCACCTCCATCAAGCCAGGCACCCGCTGGCTGAACAGAAACCCGTAGACGCAGGCAAACAGCGTTTCGAACACGATCATCTGGCCACTGAGCGAGGCGGCCATTCGACGCGAGCAGGCATTCCACAGCCCGTTGGCCACCCACGAACCACAGAGCGCGAGGAACAGGCAGACCCACAGCAACGCCATCCAGCGGCTGTGTTCAACCTGAGCGGGAACCAGGTTGGGGAACAGCATCAAGGCAGCGATGCCGAATACGACCGCCACGACACCCGTCACGATGCCCACCAGCGTCGACCATTCGCTGCTGTTGAAGCGGCTTTGTTTGAGGTAGCGGGCATTGTGGGTGGCGTACCACGACCAGCAGACCACACCGCTGACCCCGCAGGCCAGGCCCAGTAACTGGGACGACAGCGAGGTGCTCGCCGCCTGCGCACCGGAGTGCCCGAGACTGACCGATACAATGCCCAGGAATACCAGTAACAGGGGCAGCTTGAGTTTGGTCAGGGGCAGGGAGCCGGCATCGCCACGCCCCAGAAAGGTAATCGCAATCGGCATCATGCCGTTGATCAGGGCGGCAGCCGTCACCCCGCTCAGCTGTACGGAGGCGCCCAGCAGCGCATAGTTCAGGATGTTCCCGGTGAATGAAAGGCGCAGCAGCATCAGGGCGTCGCGGCGCGTGACCTGTCTGAGCAGGCGCGATGCGATGGGCAGGGCCACGAGGAGTGAGATCAGGCCGTACAGCGCAAACCGCACGCTGCTGATCAGCACAGCGTTGAATTCCGGCAGCAACGAGGGGGCGATGATCACCCCTCCCCAAATGGCACCCGCCAAAATCGCAAAGACAATCCCGCTGTTCATCCACTCGGCTCTGACAGGCTGTTTGGCGACATTCTAGCCGTGGTATATAAGCGTCACCTGCGATAAATAGTTGGCCACCCATTCCCAGGCGGAATGTCAGGTGGCGAAACAGCCGTTCGGGAGCACTGTCATTAACCGTTACCTGCGTACCTTGCCGCCACTGGAGACCCTCATCACTTTTGAGGCCGTGGGACGACACGCCAGTTTCACCGGCGCCGCAGGCGAACTGTTCCTGACCCAGAGCGCCGTGAGCAAACAGATGCGCCAGCTCGAGGACTGTGTGGGCGTCCCGCTTTTCGAGCGCAAACCCAGGGGTGTCACGTTGACCAGCGCGGGCGATGAGCTGCTGCTGACGGTCAATGTGCTTCTCGCCACGATGTACCAGAGCGTCACGCGGATTCGCAACGTCCACCAGTCCAATGCCGTGTCGGTGCTGGCGACCCATGCCCTGGCCCAGTTCTGGCTGTTCCCGAAGCTGATCGAATTCAACAAGGCGTATCCGGACATCGCGGTGCACGTTCACGCGATCAACGAGTTCGACGAGGCCAGCCTCAACGATTTTGACGTGGGCGTTCTGTATGGTTCTGGCGAATGGCCTTCGCTGGACAGCGATTTCCTGCTGCCGGAAATCGTCTATGCCGTGGCCCATCCCTCACTGGATGTCTCGGGGATCAAGACCCTGGAGCAATTGGCGCAGGCCAACCTGGTGCAGATCGACACCTGCGCCTGGCAGTGCCTGGACTGGCATCAATGGTTCGGCCACTTCGGCATCGACTACGTGGCGCGGGACAAAGCCCCGGTGTTCAACCAACTGACGTTGGCTTATCGGGCCGTCCAGCAGGGCATGGGTATCGGCCTGGCCTGGACGTTCATGCTGGATGAGTCGCTGGCCAAGGGCGAATTGCAGCGGGTGACCTCTTTCGAATGCGTGACAGGCAAAGGCGAGTTCCTGGTATCGCTCAAGCATCGCAAGCGTTCTGCCTCGGCCGAGATTTTCCGGGCGTGGCTCCTGGGGTCGATGGGCGACTGATGACCCAGCGCAAGGGCAAGGTCGGAAATCACGCAACCCCGCCTGGAAAAGCCCCCGCCGCCAAACGCGCTGTCGCGCTCAATCTCCTTTGCAGCGCTCCAGCCAGCGCCCGTAAAGTTTCGGAAATTGTTCACGCACCCAATCAACAAAGACCTCGACCTGCGGCGCGAGGTGCGAGCGGCTGGGGTATAGCACCGATACGGGGCGTGGATGCGGACGGTAGGGACGCAGCACCTCGACCAGTGTTCCGTCCGCCAGAAAACGGTCCAGCGTAATGCCCGGCGCCTGAAGCAGACCGAAACCCGCGACGCCACACTCGACGTAGGCGTTGGACTCGTTGACGGTGATGCCTCGGCGACTGATGTGGGAGTGCTCGCGACCACCATCCATGAATTGCCAGGCCAGCGGCCGCTGGTTCTGTCCTGAAACAAAGGTCACGCCGTTATGCGCGACCAGATCCTCCAGGGTCTTGGGCTCACCGTGCTCCTCCAGGTATCGCGGCGCCGCGCAGGTGACCATGGTGGCCATACCGATGCGACGGGCCACGAGGCTTGAGCTGGGCAGCTCGCCGATCCGCAGCGCACAGTCCACGCCTTCTGCGACCAGATCGACGGTTCTGTCGGTGACCCCCAGCGCCAGCTCGATCTGAGGATAGAGGGTGGTAAACGCACGCAGGCCTTCGATCAGTCCAGGCTGCGAAAACGCGGTGGGGATGTCGACCCGCAAACGCCCACGCAAGGTCGAGCCGGGCGACGAGAACATCGCCGTGGCACCGGCCACCTCGCCGAGAATCCGTTTCACGCGTTCATGGAATTGCTCACCTTCCGAGGTGAGCCTCACCGTGCGGGTGGTGCGCTGAAACAGCCGTACGCCCAGCGAGGTTTCCAGCTCCTGTATCGCACGGGTGACTTGCGGGCGGCCGATCTGCATGGCATCCGCCGCGCGGGTGAAACTGCCAAGCTCGGCCAGGCGGGCAAACACTTGCATTGACTGGAGTAGCTCCATTACGACCTCTCACGGAGTATTTTTGTTGCCAATGATATGTGGCTATTCAGTCTGATTGTTGTCTTTAAAAATAACAATTTATTGCCTGCCGAGGCATTTATCCAACCGTCGGGCTTGGGAAGAATATCGCCATCAGGTCACCCCTCATTGGAGATAGACACATGAAAGCCTGGCTTTTGCACGATTTTGGTCTCGATAATCTGGTACTCGGCGAAACAGCCACGCCCGTACCCAAGGCCGGTGAGTTGCTGGTGAAGATCGGGGCGGTTTCCCTCAACTTTCGCGATAAGGCCATCGTCGATGGCTTTTACGAACCCCACCTGGTGCCCAAGCCACTGATCCCGGTCAGCGATGCAGCGGGCACTGTCGTCGCCGTGGGCGAGGGCACAAGCCGGTTCAAGGTCGGCGACCGTGTCAACTCGCACCTGTATTCGCGCTGGATCGACGGGGAGCCAGGGCCGGACGAACCTGCCTACTGCTTCGGCATGCCGCTGCCGGGTGGCCTGGCCGAGTACATGATCATTCACGAAGAAAGCGCTGTGCGTGCGCCGGACACCCTGACTGACGAAGAGGCGTCGACACTGCCGATTGCTGCGCTGACCGCCTGGTATTCGCTGGTCGACTACGGCCAGGTCCAACCGGGCCAGACCGTCCTGGTTCAGGGCACTGGCGGCGTGTCTATTTTCGCCGTGCAACTGGCCACCGCGCTGGGCGCCAGGGTGATTGTCACGTCCAGCAGCGACGCCAATCTCGAAGCAGTGAAAAGGCTTGGCGCCGTGGCCGGCATCAACTACCGGACCTTCCCGCGTTGGGAAGAGCAAGTGCTGAAACTCACCGACGGCAAGGGCGTGGACCTGCTTCTCGATGTGGCCGGTGGCGAGGGCCTGAACCAGTCGATCCTCGCCACCAAGGCCGCCGGCAAGATCGCGCAAATCGGCTTTCTGACCGGTCAGACCACCACGCTGAGCCTGATGCCGTTGATTTTCCGCCAGACTACGCTCCGCGGCATCGCAGTGGCGCCACGCTCGTCGTTCGATCGCATGAACGAATTCCTGAACAAGCATTCGATCCGTCCAGTGATCGACCAGACCTATCCGTTCGAAGATGCCCACAAGGCGTTCGAGCACCTGGCCCGAGGCGCCTTCGGCAAAGTAGTCATCAAGGTCTCCTGATTCATTTGGTCAAGCGACATGCCAATCGTCGGCATGTCGCTGCAACACTGCGCTCGCGTTGAACCTGCATCGGCGCATCCTCCGATTTCGCAACACCGTCTCCAACACCATTCCCTCTGTCCGCTGACCGCCATTTCCCGGCCGCCAGACAGCCCGCGTCGCTGCACGAGACTCTCCCTTCAAGTACAAAAGTCGATTCCTTAAATCTGATGAGAGATTGACACGAATCAATAACTGTATGAATATTTCAATTAAGTGATATTTACAAATCGCACAGCGATACGGAGATTAAATTGTACGATCCTCTGGTCAATCCTCATCCAGGCGTCGGAACGCCACATACCGCTTCCTATTGGGTGGATACCGCAGGTATCGCGCCTCAGGATGACGGTCCGGTCAGCAGGGACATGGATGTCGAGGTGGCGATCATTGGTGCCGGCTATACGGGCCTCAGTTGTGCCTTGCACCTGGCCCGTGAGCACGGCGTTCGCGCAGTGGTTCTGGAAGCGAACCAGGTCGCCTGGGGTTGCAGTGGTCGCAACGGCAGCTTTGCCCGTATCTCCGGTGGTCGCGTTCCGCTGGCGGAGCTGATCCAGCGCTATGGCGCCACAGAGGCAAAAGCCTATTTCGATGAAATGTCGGCGGGGCTGAACACCGTGCGCGGGTTGATTCGCGAAGGTCAGATCGATTGCGACGTGCAGCCTGATGGTGTGTACAAGGTCGCCAGCCACGCCAGTCATGTCGACGGGCTCAAGCGTGAGGTGGGCCTCTATAACGATGTATTGAACTACGGCGCGAAGTTCGTCAGTGACGCGCAAGCCCATGCCGTGCATGGCGGTGCGGAGTCATTCGGTGCGCTTTACATGCCCGACGGTTTTTCGATGCATCCACTGAAGCTGGCCTGGGGGATCCACCGCATGGCCCGGGCAGCCGGGGTCAAGGTGCATGTGGGTTCGCCTGTGACCGACTGGCACAGCGACAAGGGCCGTCATCGCCTGGTCACCCCGGGTGGGGTGGTGACGGCTCGCCGGGTGGTGGTCGCCACCAATGGCTATACCTCCGGGGCGCTGAACAAGGCCACGGCCGGACGGGTGCTGCCGGTCCACTCGCAAATCATCGTGACGCGGCCTTTGAGTGCCGAAGAGAAACGACAGAGCCTGGTCGGCAGCGAATGCATGTTCGATACCCGCAACCTGCTCTCGTATTACCGCCGCTTGCCCGACGACCGCATTCTGTTTGGCGGGCGCAGCGCCATCACCGGTCGCGACGCGGAAAACCCCCGGCACCGACAGAACCTGCACGACGCACTGTGTCGCAAGTTTCCAGCCTTGCAGGGCATTGCGGTGGATTACAACTGGGGCGGCTGGGTCGCGGTGAGTGAAAATTCCTTGCCGTTCATTTGCAAGGTCCCGGGCCTGGACAATGTGTTTTCCGGCGGCGGGTATGCCGGTAGCGGCGTGTCGTTTTCCGTGCAGGCCGGCAAGCGCCTGGCGCAAATGGTGGCCGGTGATTCACAGCCCACTTCCATCGGTTTTCTGCACCAGTGTCCCAAGCGTTTTCCGTTTCAACCCTTCCTGCGCGTAGGGCAGCGGATGGCCTACGCCTGGTATCGCTTCAAGGATGCGCAGTGACCCGTTGCACGAGGGATGGCAAGCGCTAGAGCGGTCGAGCACCCGGGTGGGGGCAAGGACCGGGTGGTAAAAAGCGACAAGAGAGGATGACGAACAACGTCTCCCGATATAACAACAACCCAGTGGGCGGCAACGCCCGGCGTTCGATTCAACTGTCTAATTACAATAAGCTCAGGAGTTGAAAATGCGATCAATCAATAAACGAATGGCGGGCCTGGCGTTTGCCATGTCCTTGTGTTCCGTTGCCCAGGTGCAGGCAGCGGGTACGGTGACCTTTGCCGGCTGGGGAGGGGCGTTGCAGGATGCTGAACGCAAGGCCTATCTCAAGCCTGCGGAAGCCGCGTTGGGGATCAAGATTCAGGAAGACAACATGGATGGCCTGGCGGCGGTACGCGCCCAGGTGATGTCGGGCAAGCCGAAATGGGACGTGGTCGAACTGGCCTCCAACGATTGCGTGATGGCGCAGGAGCAGGGGCTGACCGAGCCGCTGGATTACTCGGTGATCAGTACCGAGGGCGTGGCGGCGAATTTCTACGGCAAGAACTGGATTGCCAGCAATGCCTATTCCACCGTGCTGGCCTGGGCGAAGGATGCCGGCGAGAACACGCCGAAAACCTGGAAAGCCTTCTTTGATCCTGAAGTCAAAGCCTCGCGCTCCATGTACCGGCAGCCCTACACCACGCTCGAACTGGCATTGATTGCCGATGGCGTGTCGCCCAAGGCGCTGTACCCGCTGGACGTCGATCGTGCCTTCAAGGTGCTGGAGCGCATCAAGCCGCAAGTGGTCAACTGGTGGCGCAGCGGCACCGACTCGGCACAGTTGCTGCGCAGCCGTGAAGTGGATGCGCTGTCGATCTGGGCGTCCCGGGTCGATGAGCTGAAGCAGTCCGGTGATGCCGTCGACTACACCTACGACCATGCTCTGGTCGACTACGACTGTGTGGTCGTGCCAAAAGGTGCACCGAACAAGGCGTTGGCGATGAAACTGGTGGCCGAGATCATGAAGCCTCACAGCCAGGCGACCCTGGTGACTCTGATCCCGAATCCGCCCATCAACGTCAAGGCCTACGATACCGGTATCATTCCCGCCGCGATGGCGGCCACGTTGCCGACGGCGCCGGCGAACATCGACAAGGTTGTATTCTTCGACCCGGTCTGGTGGCAGGCGCATCAGGCTGAAGTCCAGCGTCGATTCGACCTGTTCATCCAGAATTGATAAGGACGTCCCTATGAATTTCATCAAGAAAAACCTGCTGCAGGGTGCCGTTGCAGCGGTACTGGCCATGGGTGCCAGCGCCTCGGTGCTGGCGGACAGCCTGACCTTCTCCGGTTGGGGTGGAGCCTTGCAGGACGCCGAGCGCAAGGCGTATCTCGAGCCCGCCGCGAAGGCGCTGGGTGTCACCATCAAGGAAGACAACATGGACGGCCTGGCCGCCGTTCGTGCACAAGTGATGTCGGGCAAGCCGAAGTGGGATGTGGTGGAACTGGGCAGTACCGAGTGCGCCCAGGCCCAGCAGGAAGGGCTGGTCGAGCCACTGGACTACTCGGTGATCGATGCCACGCATGTCGACAAGAATGTGGTCAGCAGCCACTGGATCGCCAGTCACGCCTACGCCACCGTGGTGGCTTGGGCTGAAGACAGCGGAGCCCCCGTGGCGAAGAACTGGCAGCAGTTCTTCGACCCGCAGGTCAAGGGCGCGCGGGCACTGTACCGCCAGCCCTGGTTAACCATGGAAGCGGCCTTGTTGGGTGACGGTGTGGCGCCCAAGGACCTGTATCCGCTGGATGTCGAGCGCGCAATCAAGGTGCTGACGCGCATCAAGCCTCAGGTGGTCAACTGGTGGAGCGCCGGTGCCGACTCGGCCCAGTTGCTGCGCAGTCGTGAAGTGGACTTCCTGGCGATCTGGAACGGCCGGGTCAGTGAGGTCAAGGCCAGTGGCGAGCCAGTCGACTACAGCTTCGACGGAGCGCTGTTGAGCCACGATTGCCTGATCGTTCCCAAGGGTGCGCCGAACAAGGCGCTGGCGATGAAGTTGATTGCCCAAATCATGAAGCCTGAAAGCCAGGCGGCACTGGCCACGCTGATTCCGTACTCGCCAGTGAACGCCAAAGCCTACGAGCTGCCGATCATTACCGAGCAACTGGCTGCGCGCCTGCCGACGTCACCGCAGAACATCGACAAGGTGGTCGCGGTGTCGCCGCAATGGTGGGTCAAGAATCAGGAAGCCGTTCGCCAGCGATTCGCCTTGTTCCTGGCCAACTGATCCGTTGCGAGCAATTTGAGAAGTGGGGTGGGGCGCCCATGGCGCCCGATCTACGATAAAAAGGACGCGAAGCGTCCGATTTGTGCCGAGTGTGAGCATGTCCGAAGACCCTAAACTTTCGATGTCCATCGACATCGAAAACCTGACCAAGACCTACGATAACTTTGCTGCGCTGGATGATGTCTCGCTGTCGATCAAGAGCGGCGAGTTCCTGTCCTTGCTCGGCTCCTCCGGCTCTGGCAAGACCACGCTGTTGATGGCGTTGGCCGGGTTCGTTCGCCCCGATGCCGGCAGTATTCGCTTTGGCGGCCGCGAGATGATCTTCGAGCCTCCGCACAAGCGCGACGTCGGCATGATGTTCCAGAGTTATGCGCTGTTCCCCCACATGAACGTGTTCCAGAACGTGGCCTATCCGCTGAAGCTGCGCGGCTATAGCCGTGCCGACATTCGCCAGCGGGTCGAACAGGCGCTGGCCACCGTGGAGCTGGATCACCTGATCGAGCGCGGCATCACCGAAATGTCCGGTGGCCAGCGTCAACGTATCGCCCTGGCCCGCGCCATCGTGTTCGAACCCAAGATCCTGCTGATGGATGAGCCGCTGTCGGCCCTGGACAAGCGCTTGCGCGAAACCATGCAGCTGGAACTGCGCCGCCTGCACGAGCGCCTGGGGATGACCGTGGTCTACGTGACCCATGATCAGCGGGAAGCCCTGACCATGTCGGACCGCATCGCGGTGATGAGCAAGGGGCGGATTCGCCAGGTCGACACGCCGGTCAATCTTTACGAGCGCCCGTCGAACCGGTTTGTCGCCGAGTTCGTCGGCGAGTCTTCGTGCCTGCCTGTCACGCTGCAGGACGGCCAGGTGCAGTTTCAGGGGCGCCCGTTGCGCGCTTCCAGCGCCACAGCCGGGTTGAAAAACCCGAGCCTGGTGGTGCGTCCGGAAAAACTGCAGTTCGTGACGGCCGATGCCAGCGATTGCAACCTGTTGCACGGTCATGTCACCGATGTCATTTTCCAGGGCGAAAGCCAACTGGTACAGATCGACCTGGGTGAGGGCATGGCCGTGGCCATTCGCCGGCCAACCCGCAGCTCCGCCAGCGACCGTCTGCCGACACGTGGCGAAGCCGTGGTGTTGGGGCTGCACCTGCAAGACACACTGGTGGTGGGAGACGAGCAATGAACCGGACCGAGCCGGGCGCACGCAATGCTCGCGAACTGCTCAAGGCCGAACGGCGCAACCGCTGGTACCTGTTCGGTTCAGGCCTGCCGGCGCTGCTGCTGGTTCTGCTGACGTTCGTGCTGCCGATCGGGTGGTTGTTCTGGCTGTCGCTTTTCGATGCCAATGGCCAACTGACGGTGGAGAACTACACCCGTCTGCTGGAACCGATCTACGTGCTGACGTTTGTGCAGACCTTCAAGATCAGCATCATCGTCACGGTCGCCTGCGTGCTGATCGGTTACCCCTATGCGTACTTCATGATCAAGGGGCCGCGCTGGCTGGCCAACCTGGCGATGGGGCTGCTGCTGGTGTCGCTGTGGACCTCGCTGCTGGTCAGGACCTACGCCTGGCTGATCATCCTGCAACGTCGCGGCATGGCCAATGACCTGCTGATGAGCCTGGGCCTCACTGACGTTCCCTTGTCGCTGGTGCATAACCTGACGGGTACGGTGATCGGCATGGTGCACATCATGCTGCCGTTCATGATCTTGCCGCTGTTCGCGTCGATGAAGAGCATCGACCCGATCTACAACCAGGCGGCGGCGGCTTTCGGTGCGTCGCCCTCGCGTGCCTTTCGCGATGTCTTTCTTCCGCTGTCGCTGCCGGGCCTGGCCGCCGGTGCCACGCTGGTGTTCGTGATCACCCTCGGGTTCTACGTCACCCCGGCCTTGTTGGGCGGTGGCAAGGTGCAGATGATTTCGATGCGGATCGAGAGCGACGTGTCGATGTACGCCAACTGGGGCGCCGCGTCGTCGCTGGGTGTGGTGCTGCTGGTCGCCACCTTGCTTATGTTGTTTATCGTCAAGAAGAGCGCGGGCCTCGGCCGGCGCAGCGAGTGAGACCATGAGCCGATTTAGACAAACCCTGACCGAGGTGGTGCGCGCCTCCTGGTTGTACCTGCTGGTGCTGGTGACCATGCTGTTCCTGGTGCTGCCAACGCTGATCGTGATCCCGATGTCGCTGTCCGATGCACGCTACCTGAGCTTTCCGCCCAAGTCGTTCAGCATCGAGCCATTCTTCAGCTACTTCGCGTCGCTGGAGTGGCGCACGGCAACCAAGGTGTCACTCATCACCGCGACGCTGACCATGCTGCTGGCCACCACCCTGGGCACGGCCGCCGCGTACTCGCTGCACGTCACCCAGTCACGTTTCTCGGGCGTGCTGCGCGGCCTGATGATGGCGCCGATGATCGTGCCCACGATCTTCATCGCCATTGGCCTGTTCTTCGTCTACGCGCGCTTTGACTTGAACAACACCATTCCCGGACTGGTGCTGGCGCATACGTTGCTGGCCTTGCCCTATGTGGTGATCAACGTCAGCGCGGGGCTGCGCAGCTACGACATGACCCAGGAACAGGCTGCCTGTATCCTCGGCGCCAGTCGTTTGCGGGCGTTCTTTGACGTGACGTTGCCGCAGATCCGTTTTTCGGTGATCGCCGCCGCGATGTTCGCTTTTGCCATTTCCCTGGACGAAGCGGTGATCTCGCTTTTCATCAGCGGCGGTGACAGCTCCACCCTGACCAAGCGGATGTTCAGTTCGCTGCGTTCCGAGATCGACCCCTTGATCGCCGTGGTCGCGACGCTGATGACCCTGCTGTCGATCATCATGCTGTGCATCAGCATCATGGCGCAGCGCAAGGCCAAGAGGAATGCGGTATGAGCAACGGCAGTCTGCGCCTTGAACGCGCCAGCACGGAGGTGCTCGAGTTCTTCTGGAACGGTCGCGCCGTGCAGGGTCGCCAGGGCGAAAGCCTGGCGACGGCGTTGCTGGCCAACGGCATCCGCACACTGGCCTGGAGTCGCAAATCCCATCGACCGCTGGGCTATTCCGGCAGCTATGTCACCGGTGTCCTGGCCCGCGTGGACGGTGTGCCGAATGTGCGCCTGGACCTGGTGCCGGTGACGGCCGGTGCGCGGGTGGAGATGCAGAACTGCTGGCCGGTTCCGGGGTTCGATCTGCTGCGCCTGTCGCGGCTGATTCCTGCCAGCTGGATTCAGGGTGGGTTCGAACACACCAACCTGGTGCCCAGCGGCACGGCACTGTTCCAGCGCTGGGAAGCCATTCTGGCGTTCCTCGCAGGTGTGGCCAAGCCGGCCGAACGTTCAGGCGAAGTGCCGGTGCCCATGGCACGCCACTTGAGCGCCGATGTCCTGGTGATCGGTGGTGGGCCTGCCGGTTGCGCCGCCGCCAATGATGCGGTGGCCGCCGGACGCAGCGTGGTGTTGGTGACACGCGGTCATTCGTTGGCCCGGTATGCCCGGGCGGCGGGCCACGCTCGGCCGACGCTGGACGAGCGAGTACAGCTGGTCAGCGGTGTGGAGGTCTTCGGTGCCTACCGCGAAGGCGAGTTGCTGCTCGCCGCGCCCCATGACCCGGCGCAAGGCGCATTGGCCCTGGAGGCGGACGAGGTGATCCTGGCCAGCGGTCGTCGGGCCTGCCCACCGGTCGTTCCGGGGATGTGGTTGCCCGGCGTGATGGATGTGCGCACGGCGCTGATCATGGCCCATGAACAATCGGTGGCGCCGGGTGCGCGGGTCGTGGTGGTCGGCAATGGCGACCAGGAAGCGGTCGCCAGTCGCTTGCGCGAATTGGGCGTCACAGTGGTCGCCGCGCGACCGGTTAGCGATTTGCGCCGGGTCGTGGGGCGCAGCCGCGTGACGGCTGCACTGTTCGCCAGGTCGGTTGCCTGTGATGCCGTGGTGCACGCCGGGCCCTGGCTGGCCGATGCCAGCCTGACCTTCCAGAGCCGCGCCGAAGGTTTGCTGCAACTGCGCGAGCAACGCCAGAGCCGCCTGCGTGAAGTGGGGTCGGTCATGGAGGCCGATCAGTTGCTGCCGGTGGCCGCGCGCTCGCGACACAAGACGTTGTTGTGCCCGTGCTTCGATGTGTCTGACCACGAGGTCGAGGCCTTGCTCGCACAGGGCATCACCGACCTGGAAGTGATCAAACGCCTGACGTCCTGTGGCATGGGACCCTGCCAGGGGCAACCCTGCTGGGATGCGCTGCGCGCGTTGGTCAGTGCCCGCAGCGGCATCGCCCTGGCCGGGTTGGCCCGGCCGACGCTGCGTCCGCCGCGCCGTGCCTTGAGTGTCGCTCAGGCGGCCGGCCTGGCCCCTGTTGTCGAGCCATTGCAATGAACAACCTCAATCCGTTGCCTGGGAAGGCGTCGATCATCATTGTCGGGGCCGGTATCCAGGGCTTGTCGCTGGCCTTCAACCTGGCCGAGCTGGGCGTGCGCGACCTGCTCGTGCTGGACGCCGGTTACTGGCAGGGCGGCGCGTCGGGCCGAAACGGCACGCTGATTCGTGGTGCGTTCAGTTCGCCCGAATGGACGCGCTTCTTCGCTCATTCCTGCCACCTGTGGCAGGGGCTGTCCAAACGCCTGGGCGAAAATGTCATGTACTCTCGCCGGGGTTACACCATGGTGGGCGAGCGCAGTGCCACGGCGGCGCTGCTGGATCGCACGCTTGAAGTCCACAAGGCCTGCGGCATCACGTCCAGTCTGCTCACTCCGGCTCGACTGCGCGAGGTGCTTCCGGCCCTGGCCCATGGACGGGTGAGCGCGGCCCTGCACCTGCCCGACAGCGGCGTGGCGCCGCACCATGCGGCCATGTACGCCTATCGGCAAGCCTGTGCGGCGCGGGGAGTGGACATTCGCTACCGCACCGAAGTCACCGCCATCGACCAGAGCGCCGGGCGAGTCTGCGGGGTTCGGGTGGGGGAACACTGGATTTCAAGCGATACCGTGGTGCTGGCCGGCGGCGCCGAGAGCAATCGCCTGGCGCAACTGGCGGGGGTGCCACTGGACGGTTACCCGATGCGCCTGGAGGCCATGGCGCTGGAGCCGACCCGCCCGCTGATCGGCCCTGCCGTGGCGCTGCTGGACCGACTCTGCTACATGCACCAGACCGCCCGTGGCGAAGTGGTGGGCGGTGCCGAAGTCGCCGAGCGACCGCAGCACACGCTGAACGCCGACGTACCGGTGATGGCGGCGACCGCGCGAGCGTATCTGGAGATGTTTCCGCAATTGGGTCATGCGCGCATCTTGCGCCAATGGGCGGGTCTGGTGCATATCTCCAAGGATTTCGGGCCGTTACTGGGGGCCCACGAGGATTTGTCGGGACTCTTCGTCAGCGCAGGCTGGTGTTATGGCCACGCCGGTGCACCGGCGGCGGGTGAGTTCCTGGCCAAGGCCATTGTCAGCGGCGAAGTGGATGAGCGTATGCGACCCTTCGCCGTCAATAGATTTGAATGCAACCGGCCGGTCGTGGAACCGGGCATTGTCTTGAGTCATTTCGAATGAAACACCGTTTGAACAGCATCGTCACGCACGCGCCTGTCACGGCACCCACAAGGATAACCCCATGAGTTCCCTAGAAGACTCGCCACTCTTCATTACTGCTTTGTCCAAGGGACTGTCGATCCTGACGGCATTCCGTGCCGGGCGTCCGAGCATGAGCCTGATTGAATTGGCGCAAGCCACCGGGCTGAACAAAAGCACCGTGCAACGCTCGACCTTTACCCTCGAAGCGCTGGGCTACCTGTACAAGGAACCCGTGACCAAGCGGTTTCGCCTCTCGCCCAAGTCCCTCGACCTTGGCACCGGCTACCTGCAGACCAGCGAGTTGATCGAACGCGCCAACCCGTACCTGCACGAGCTCAACCGCGACGTCGAGGAGAGCTGCAACCTGCTCGAACCGTGCGGCCTGGACATGCTCTACGTGGCGCGTTTTCCCAGCCACAAGCAGATTGCCATCCATATGCCGCTGGGCCGGCACCTGCCGATGTACTGCACCTCGGCAGGTCGGGCGTACCTGGCCGCACTGCCGGAGGCGGAAACGGACGCGATTTTGGTCGCCTCCGAACGCCAGGGCTACACCGCCAGCACCGTCACCGAGCTGGATCAATTGCGCGCGATCGTCGCCGAGGCGCGTCGTGAAGGCTACGCCTATGCCCAGGAAGAGTATTTCGCCGGAGATATCAGCGTTGCGGCGGCGGTGGTGAATGCCGATGGCTACCCCCTGGGGGCCGTCAACATTTCGGTGCCGTTCAGCCGCTGGAACCTGGAGGACGCGCGCAAACACCTGGCGCCCAAGGTGATCAACACCGCGCGCAACATTGCCAGCGCGACACGCAGTTTACGTCCCGTGGGCTGACGCTCCGGGGAATTCTTTCGACCCGCACACCTGCCGCCGGCCCTGGCCTGCGGTATAGGTGACCACTTGCCCGAAAATCGGGTGGATGTTTCAGGAGAGAGCGATGAGTCAAACCATGAAGGCGGCCGTTCTGCACGCTGTCGGCGAACCGTTGCGTATTGAACAGGTACCGATTCCACAACCGGGCCCCGGCGAAATACTGATTCGCATCGTCGCCTGCGGCGTCTGCCACAGTGACCTGCATGCCATCGACGGCGACTGGTCGGCCTTGCCCACGCTGCCACTGATTCCGGGTCATGAAATTACTGGCCACGTGGCGGCCCATGGCGAGGGTGTCAGCGAACCGGCGATCGGCACCGCGGTCGGCATGCCCTGGATGTACAGCGCCTGTGGCACCTGCGAATTCTGTCTCGGTGGGATGGAAACCATCTGCGAACACCGCGAATCCACCGGCTACAGCAAGCAGGGCGGCTACGCCGAGTACATGGTGGCCCCGGCAGCATTCGTCGCCACGATCGAGCCCGAGGTCGATCTGTACGCCCTGGCCCCCATTCTCTGCGCTGGCGTGACCACCTACCGTGGCCTGATGCGCTCGCGTGCCCGACCGGGGCAGTGGGTGGCCGTCATGGGCATCGGCGGGCTGGGTCATGTGGCGGTGCAGTACGCCATTGCCATGGGGCTGCGCGTGGCGGCCATCGATGTGGGTGCGGACAAGCTTGAACTGGCACGCAGCTATGGCGCCGAGTGCCTGATCAACGCCCTCGACAACCCGGTCGAAACCCTCAGGCAACAGATTCCCGGCGGCGTCCACGCGGTGCTGGTGACCGCCACCGCCAACGCGGCGTTCGAGCAGTCGGTGAAGATGCTGCGCCCCGGTGGAACGGCGGTGTTCATCGGCCTGCCCGGCGGCGATGCCGACACGGTGCGTGCTTCCATTTCCAGCATCAGCGGTTGGGAGCTGTCGATCACCGGTTCCAACATCGGCACCCGCCATGACTTGAACGAGGCGGTGTCATTCGCAGCCCGTGGCCTGGTCAAGGCGCAGATCAACCTCGAACGCCTGGACGACATCAACGACATTTTCGCCCGCATGCGCAAAGGCCAACTGGTCGGCCGCACGGTACTGCAAATCGCTTGATTCAACCCCTTTACTTAGCAGGAGTTATTCCCATGACCATCACCCGACTACAACCCAACCCCGGCCTGCTCAGCCACGCGCTGGTGCACAACGGCATCGTCTACATCACCGGGCAAGTGCCTGCCGACCGTACCCAGGACGTCGCCGGGCAGACCGCCCAGGTGCTGGCGCGCATCGACGCGCTGCTGGCCGAGGCCGGTTCCGACAAGTCGCACATCCTGTTTGCGCAGATCTGGCTCAAGCACGCGGTCCAGGACTTCGCAGCGATGAACGCGGTCTGGCGCGAGTGGGTGCCACAGGACGCGCTGCCGGCGCGGGCGACCGTCGAGGCGAACATGGCGGCGGACAATATCCTGGTGGAAATTGCCCTGCAGGCGGCCGTCAAGGCCTGACTGACCAGCCATTCATACCTGCCGGCGGGGTGAACCTGTCCGGCACTGGAGAGTTTTATGAGCAGTATCGTTCCCCATCTGATCAACGGTGTTCGCGTGCAAGGCACGGGGCGCACCGCGGATGTCTACAACCCGTCCACCGGCGCGGTGACCCGGCAAGTGGCGCTGGCCGACGGCGCCACCCTGCAACAAGCCATCGACGCCGCCCGCGCCGCGTTCCCGGCCTGGCGCAACACCCCGCCAGCCAAACGGGCACAGGTGATGTTCCGCTTCAAGCAACTGCTGGAGCAGAACGAAGCCGAGATCTCGCGATTGATCAGCGAGGAGCATGGCAAGACCCTGGAAGATGCTGCGGGCGAACTCAAGCGCGGCATCGAAAACGTCGAGTTCGCGTGCGGCGCTCCGGAGTTGCTCAAAGGCGACTACAGCCGTAACGTCGGGCCGCACATCGACGCCTGGACCGACCTGCAGCCGGTCGGCGTGGTGGCGGGCATCACGCCGTTCAACTTTCCGGCCATGGTGCCGCTGTGGATGTACCCGCTGGCCATCGTCTGCGGCAACTGCTTCATCCTCAAACCCTCTGAGCGCGACCCCAGTTCGACCCTGTACATTGCCGAGTTGCTGATCGAAGCGGGCCTGCCCAAGGGCGTGATGAGCGTGGTGCATGGCGACAAGGAGGCCGTCGATGGCCTGATCGAGTCGCCCCATGTCAAGGCGCTGAGTTTTGTCGGTTCCACCCCGATTGCCGAGTACATCTACAGCGAAGGGACCAGGCGCGGCAAACGCGTACAGGCCCTGGGCGGGGCAAAGAACCACGCGGTGCTGATGCCGGACGCGGACCTGGACAACGCCGTCGGCGCGTTGATGGGCGCGGCCTACGGCTCGTGCGGCGAACGCTGCATGGCGCTCTCGGTGGCCGTGTGTGTCGGCGATGAGGTGGCTGATGCGCTGGTGGCCAGACTGGTGCCGCAGGTGCGCGCACTCAAAGTCGGCGCCGGTACCGCCTGTGGTCTGGACATGGGCCCGCTGGTGACCGGCGCGGCGCGTGACAAGGTCAAGGGCTACATCGACGCCGGGGTCGCCCAGGGCGCCAGTCTGGTGGTGGACGGCCGTGACCTGGTGGTGGCCGGCCATGAAAACGGCTTTTTTGTCGGCGGCACGCTGTTTGACCGGGTGACCGCGCAGATGAGCATCTACACCGACGAAATTTTCGGCCCGGTGTTGTGCATCGTCCGTGTCGGCAGCCTGGAAGAGGCCATGCAACTGATCAACGATCACGAGTACGGCAACGGCACCTGCATCTTCACCCGTGACGGTGAAGCGGCGCGTCTGTTCTGCGATGAGATCGAGGTGGGCATGGTCGGCGTCAACGTGCCGTTGCCGGTCCCGGTGAGCTACCACAGTTTCGGCGGTTGGAAGCGTTCGCTGTTCGGCGACCTGCACGCCTATGGTCCGGACGGGGTGCGTTTCTACACCCGCAAGAAGGCCATCACCCAACGCTGGCCGCGCCGTGCCAGCCACGAAGCGGCCCAGTTTGCGTTCCCCAGCAACAGCTGAGCCGGCGCAATCCATTTAACAGGGTGAGGACCCGAAATGTCCTCACCCGGTGTCCCAGTCAAGGCGAGTGAAAACATGAACAACGCGCTCAAGTTCTACATCGATGGCCAATGGACCGATGCCCTGTCCGGCAATACCCTGGAGGTCATCGACCCCTCCACCGAACAGGCCTTTATCAGCATCGCAGTGGGCAATGCGCAGGATGTCGACAAGGCCGTCGCGGCGGCAGCCAAGGCCTTCCCGGCCTTCTCGACAACCAGCGTCAGCGAACGCCTGGCGCTGCTCAAGGAGATTCTGCGGGTGTACAACCTGCGTTATGAAGACCTGGTCAAGGCTGTCAGCCAGGAAATGGGCGCGCCATTGCATTTCGCCCGTGACGCGCAAATCTGGAGTGGCCGCGCGCAC
Source organism: Pseudomonas sp. IT-P12 (assembly GCF_949767465.1). Classification (NCBI taxonomy): domain Bacteria; kingdom Pseudomonadati; phylum Pseudomonadota; class Gammaproteobacteria; order Pseudomonadales; family Pseudomonadaceae; genus Pseudomonas; species Pseudomonas sp. IT-P12. The sequence continues at coordinate 35,147 of NZ_CATKPY010000011.1, forward strand.
CTGGAGTCGACCATCAGCGCCCTGGAAAAATTCCAGTTCAGCGAGTCGCACGGCAGCACCCGGGTGGTGCGCGAAGCCATTGGCGTATGCGCCCTGATCACCCCCTGGAACTGGCCGCTGAACCAGATCGTCTGCAAGGTCGCCCCGGCCATCGCTGCGGGCTGTACCGTGGTGCTCAAGCCCAGCGAGATCGCACCGCTGACCGGGATCATCTTCGCCGAAATCCTCCACGAAGCGGGCGTGCCGGCCGGGGTGTTCAACTTGCTCAACGGTACGGGCCCCGACGTGGGCCAGCACATGGCAAGCCACCCCAAGGTCGATATGGTGTCGTTCACCGGTTCGACCCGCGCCGGGATCATGGTGGCGAAGGCGGCGGCCGATACGGTCAAGCGCGTGGCCCAGGAGTTGGGTGGGAAATCAGCGAACATCCTGCTGGACGATGCTGACTTCGAGGTCGCGGTGGCCAAGGGTGTGCAGGGCTGTTTCTCCAACTCGGGGCAATCGTGCGATGCACCCACCCGCATGTTGGTCCCGGCTTCGCAGCATGAGCGTGCGCTGCAGATTGCCCGGCAGACTGCCGAGAAAATGCTCACCGGCAGCCCGCTTGACGCCAGTACCGACCTCGGTCCGGTGATCAGCGAGGCGCAGTTCGCCAAGATCCAGGGCCTGATTGCCACCGGCATCGAGGAGGGCGCCACGTTGGTAACGGGTGGTCTGGGGCGCCCGCAGGGCCTGGACAAGGGCTACTACGTGCAGCCCACCGTTTTCGGCGGGGTGACGGCTCAGATGACGATTGCCCGGGAGGAAATCTTCGGCCCGGTGCTGGCGATCATTCCCTACGACAGCGAAGAGCAGGCCATCGAGATTGCCAACGACACCGTCTACGGCCTGGCGGCCTATGTGCAGTCAACCGACATCGAACATGCCCGCGCCGTGGCGGGGCGCATGCGTGCCGGCTCGGTGTATCTGAACTATCCGAGCTGGGATACCTTTGCCCCGTTCGGTGGTTACAAGCAGTCCGGTAATGGCCGCGAGTACGCCGGTTGGGGTATCCATGATTTCCTCGAAATCAAGGGCGTGGTCGGCTGGGGCAACTGACGCCGGGGGTTCGCTGCATTGGAAAACGTGGGGCCAGGCTTATGAATTCATCGCTTCATGGGCCTGGCCTTCGCTGCATCCACGGTGTGCGCAATCCTGCCTATTCCATCGCCTCGGCCACGCCCTGGTCCTCACCCAGGAACCCACCGCTCTGGTGGTGCCACAACCGCGCGTAGGTGCCGTTCTTCGCCAACAGTTCGGCATGCGTACCTTGTTCGATGATGCGTCCGTCATCCATGACAATCAGCCGGTCCATGGCCGCGATCGTCGACAGCCGGTGGGCGATGGCGATGACGGTCTTGCCCTGCATCATTTCGTCGAGGCTTTCCTGGATGGCGACTTCGACTTCCGAGTCCAGGGCGCTGGTGGCCTCGTCCAGCAACAGGATCGGGGCGTTCTTGAGCATCACCCGGGCGATGGCAATGCGTTGGCGCTGGCCGCCCGATAGCTTGATGCCACGCTCACCCACCAGGGTGTCATAGCCGCTATGGCCTTGCCGGTCGCTCAACTGGCTGATGAAACCATCGGCCTGGGCATTGGCGGCGGCCCTGCGGATCTGCGCGTCGGTGGCCTCGGGACGGCCGTAGGCGATGTTGTCGCGAATGGAGCGGTGCAGCAACGAGGTGTCCTGGGTGACCATGCCGATGGCGCTGCGCAGGCTGTCTTGCGTCACCTGTGCGATGTTCTGACCGTCGATGCGAATCTCGCCGCTGTCCACGTCGTAGAAACGCAGCAGCAGGTTGATCAGCGTGGATTTGCCGGCCCCGGAACGACCCACCAGGCCGATTTTTTCCCCCGGGCGGATGCTCAGGCTCAGGCCATCGAGCACCTGGCGTTCACCGTTGTAGTTGAACCCGACATTGTCGAAGGTCACCGCGCCGCCTGCGGGCACCAGCACGCCAGCGTCCGGCGCATCCTGCACCTTGGGGCCACGGGTCAAGGTCGCCATGCCATCCTGCACGGTGCCGATGTTCTCGAACAGCGAAGTCATCTGCCACATGATCCAGTGCGACATGCCATTGATGCGCAAGGCCATGGCGGTGATCGCCGCCACGGCTCCCGTGCCGACTTCGCCCTGGTGCCACAGCCACAGGGCGTAGCCTCCGGCCCCCATGATCAGGGCCACCACCAATGCCTGGTTGACGATTTCGAACTGGCTGACCAGGCGCATCTGTCGAAAGCCGGTGAGCTTGAAATCCTCCATCGCCGCCCGGGCGAAATGCGCCTCGCGCTTGGAGTGCGAGAACAGCTTCACGGTGGTGATGTTGGTGTAGGCGTCCGAGATGCGCCCGGTCATCGATGACCGCGCATGGGCCTGTTCCTGGCCGACTTGCCCCAGGCGTGGCACAAAGTACAGCATGGCCAGCCCGAACAGCGCGATCCAGGCAATGAACGGCAGCATCAGCTTCAGGGCGAAGCCGCCGGCCAGGGCGATGATCGCGATGAAGTACACGCCGATCCCCGGCAGAATCTCGATGACGGTGAACAGCACCTCACGCACGGCGAGTGCCGTCTGCATCACCTTGGTCGTGACCCGGCCGGAGAACTCATCGGAAAAGAATGAAAGGCTTTGCCGCAGCATCAGGCGATGGAAGTCCCAGCGCAGCCGCAGTGGCAGATTGATCGCCAGTACCTGGTGCTGAACCATGGTCCGCAACGCCACCAGCCCGATGCTGATGACCAGCACAATGCCGATCCCCCACAGCACGCGGCTTTCCTGCGCCTGGGCTTCGCCGCCGGCCTGCCAGGTCGAGAGCAGGTCCACGACCTGCCCCAGAAAGGAAAACAGCCAGGCTTCGTAAATCGACACGCTGGCACTGAGCAGCGCAAACGCCAGGATGTAGCCGCGAGCACCCCGCGTGCAGGCCCACAGAAACCGTACCAGGCCAACCGGCGGCGGCGGTGCTTCGTCGGGCGGGAAAGGGTCGAGTCTTCGTTCGAACACACGAAGCATTGTGGCCTCCGATAGGATCAAGTGATGGCAATTCTGCCACTTAATGAGTGCTTTGAGGGTTTTGCGGGGCAGGGGTTCGGTCGATTGGAGGTGTTGTCCGGAGCGACAGCCTTCTGCACGCTCCAGTCCTCCCGCTCAATGTCGACCTGCTGACCACTGTTCGAACGCCGTTGACATGATCTGCCACGTTTGGCTGTCAGCGGGGATCAGGTGCTCGATGCGCAGCGACGCGACGGTGATGTCGAGGGGCATGCCGAAGGTGGTAAAGGTCGACAGGAACCTCAGTTCGCCGTGCCCGGATCGCACGCGTGTCAGCACCACTGGCGCGGGCGCCGTGTTCAACGGCGGAGGCGGCGAGCCGGGCATGTCCCGCAGCAGGCGAGCCAATGCGGGATTGGCCACTGCTTCGCGAGCTGCGCGCTGCCAGGCGATGGCGCGTATCTCGTGCGCGTTGACCAGGTGCTCACCCAGGCCGCCAGGGCGCAGCAGGGTGTCCAGAAGGTTCAGGCCCGACAGGCTGTCGGCGTCGATGCCGACCAGTGCGAACAGCAGGCCTGTGCTGGCGTTGGCGGCGGTGACATCCCAATGGCCGTTGATGACGATGGCGGGGGCCGGGTTGTTGGCCTGCAGGATGTGGTCGACTGCGTCAGACACCATTTTCATCGTCGGCGCATCGCTGGCCGAGGCGACGTAGCGGGGGGCGTAGCCTGCGGCGAGGAACACTTCGTTGCAATGCTCGAGGGGCACGTCCAGGGCGGACAGCAGGGCGTGCAGGGTGCTCGGACTGGCCCTGGCGCGAGCCGTTTCCACGCAACTCAAGTGACGCTGGGATACGCCCGCGAGCAACGCAAGCTCCAGTTGGCTGAGCCCCGCCTGGCGACGCAGCCGACGCAGGTGTTCCCCGGCGGACGGGCCGGCGACCGGGTTGGTTGAATGAAAAGGTTTTTGGCTCATGTTTCGACTCTGACTGTCCCTGTTGAGTGCGTCCATGACCTGTCAGGTCATTGAGGTACGAGCGACTCTACCACTACTGTCGGGTGACCATTCACCCGGGAGAAGAGGATGAGAACCCATTACCTTGCATTGTTCGTGTTGACGATCTTTGCGCTTTATACCGGTTGGACGATGGCGATCGCCGATCAGTCGCTGGTCGCGTTCGGCCTTCAACTGTTGTCTCGACCCGACACCGCGCAGGTCGTCATCGATCTCTATCTGATGGCGGCGCTGGCTTGCATCTGGATGATCGACGATACCCGCGCGCGAGGCGGCCGGTTGCGGGGCGTGGTGCCTTATCTGCTGGTCACGGCGGTGTTCGTTTCCATCGGACCGTTGTTGTACATCGCGGTCAAGGGCCTGGCGAGCAGGAGCCGGGCATGAGCATCGTGCTGTCAACCTATGCGCTCTGTGTCGTGGCGCTGTTCCTGAAGATGCTGGCAATTTCCTGTTATCAGGGGTACTTCCGGCTTCGCTTCACCGCGTTCATCAATTCGGAAGACGCCGCCGTTTTCAATCGATCAGCCCAGGCGGCGGAGCGGCCGGAAGTCAGCCGGGCCATGCGCGCCTGGAGGAACGACCTGGAGAACATCCCGATGTTCATCGCGCTGGGTGGGCTGGCGATTGCGCTGGATGCGCCCGGCGTCATGACGCTTTGGCTGTGCGGTGGGTTTACCGCCGCGAGGTACGTGCACACGGCGACGTACCTGGCAAGCCTGCAGCCATGGCGAACGGTGAGTTACACCCTGGGTGTCCTGTGCCTGATGGGGCTGGCTGCGGTGGTCACGGTACAGGTCGTGATGGATTGAGGGCGCGCGTAGTCGCACTCCGGCGCCTCATTCAACGCCCTCAATGGACGCCGGCACCGTAAACCTGAACAGGGCGCCACCGCCCGGCTCGCTTTCGGCAACGATGCGACCGCCATGGGCTTCGACGATCCCTTGCGTAATGTACAGGCCCAGCCCGGTGCCGGTCGGATTGCCATCCTTGACCGTCCAGTAGCGTTCAAACACATGGGGCAGGTTTTCCTTGGGAATGCCTTCGCCGCTGTCGCGCACGGTGAACACGATTTCGTTCCCGACGGATGTCGCCTGCACGCCGACGGTGCCCAGGCGCGGGGTGAATTTGATCGCGTTGCTGACCAGGTTCGACAGCACCTGGAACAAACGCTCGGGGTCGGCATGGATACTCAGGTCGGGATCGGCTTCGAAGGAAATGCTGATGTCCTTGTCCATCGCCAATGGCGCGAGCAGCGATTGCGCTTCTTCGAACATCTGCGTCACGTCGAGTTTCTGCGGCGTGATGGTGTAGCGCCCGGCGTCGATTTTCGAGGTGTCGAGCAAGTCTTCAAGCAGCGTGTTCATGCGCCCGGCGGCTTGCTGCATGGTGTCGATGGCGGTGGCGATGCGTCGCGAGGTGTGCGGGCCATCGGAGCTGAACGCCTTTTGCATCATGCCGCAGAGCATCGAGATCACTGTCATGGGGTTGCGCAGGTCGTGGGAGACCACGGCCACCAGCTCGTCGCGGGCCCGCACCGCTTCCTGCTCGCGATGCACCTGGCGGGCCAGGTCGTTTTCCAGTGCCGAGCGGCGCAGATCGTTGGCCGCAAACAGGTCGCCGTGGCTCCATTTGGTGGAGATCCCGGCCATTTCAACCTTCCAGATTTCGAACGAAGTGCGCGGTCGCAGGCGCAGGCCCGCGTCGGAGTTTTCGAGGTCCAGCGGCTTTCTCGGGTCTCCGCTCCAGTTGATGCTTTCTTTCACTTCCGGACGGAACCACAGCACGCCATTGTCCACGGGCTTGGGCAGGCTCATGGCGAGCACGCCGCTGGCCACCTGCCGATAGTGCGCGGCGGGTGGGTAGACGCTGCTCAGGTGATGGCTGGCGAACACCGGCTCGCCGCTGTCCTGCAGCCATTTGTGCAACGCGCGGACCTCGTGCGGTTCGGGGCAGTTGCCATAGCGGTGCAACTGTTTGTCCTCGATGATCGCGATGCCGCCGGCACCGGTCAGCGCCATCAGCACGTGCGGCTGACCGGCCAGGCCGTCGAAGACATTTTGCGGCGAGTCGATCATCGCCTGGCTGAGCAACGCCAGTGCCTCGACCTTTTCCTCACGCTGGCGGCTGACTTCCAGCGCTTCCATCGCGCTGATCTGCAGCGACAGCACCTGGCCGATCGTCTGGCACGCTGTTCGCAACTCGTGCGGTACATGCAGCGGCTGACGATTGCCGCAACTGATCAGGCCCCATAGCCGGTCGCCCTTGAGCAGCGAAATGCTCATCGACGACAGCACGCCCATGTTTTTCATGTACTGGCAGTGGATCGGCGAGACACTGCGCAGGGTCGCAAAGCTCAGGTCCAGCGGGGTCTGCGTGTCCGGGCGCAGCTTCGGTATCAGAGGCACCGGCGCATAGTCGGCGTTGGGGATGATCCGCAGCCAATTGGTGCGGTACAGCTCACGCGCCTGTTCGGGAATGTCCGAGGCCGGGAAGAACAGGCCGTTGAACACTTCCATCGACGGGTCGGAGGCTTCAGCGATGACCTGGCCGTGGCCTTCCTCCTCGAAACGGTAGATCAGCACCCGGTCGTAACCGGTCATGGCCTGGATTTCCCTGACGCTGATGTCGTACAGCGCCTGCAGGGTGGTGGCTGCTTGCAGGCGCTGGAGCATCCGGCCCAGATGGGTCTGGTTGCCGGCGACATTGCGCGGCTGGAAGTTCTCGACGTGGATCTCCAGCTCCAGGATCAGGACGCCCTGATGGCGGTGCAGCAAACCTTCGAACACGGTGCCGTTGACTTCGACGCGCAGGGGCGGCGCGTCGAACAATGTGGGTTGCTGCAACGCTTGCTGCACGGCCTGAGTGTGCGCATCGCCAATGAGGCCGCGCAGTGGTTGGCCGATCAGCGTGTGTGGCGCGCGCGCGAGCAAGGTCTCGACGTTGGCGCTGACCTGGATGATCTCGAGGCCGGGCTCGGTCAGGGTCAGCAGCAGGCCATGGGGTTGAATCGCACCGGGAAAACGGATCGGCTCGTCGGCACAATTGGCCAACAGCTCTTCAAAAGCGTCTTGGTCTTGAGGGGTCATACCAGAACCTCCTGGCTTTCGAGCCAACGCTCGAAACAGCTGAATGTGGTGTGCGCGGCCGTGACGACGGCGACTCGCTCGTCTGCGCTCATGGGGCGGTTGCCCAGGTACTCAATGAACTCGCGCCAGCGGCGTCCGGTGGCGGCACCATAAACATCGAGGAATGCTGCGCCGTTTTCCGCGCCCAGACCCAACCGTGCCGCGATTTCCCGACGCAGGATCTGGCCACCCAGCGTTGCGCCTTCCAGCACATACAACACGCCCAGACAGGCGGCGCTGGAGTCGGTGACGGGCAGCTGGCGGCAGGTTGGCAAGCGTTCCAGTGCCTGTGCCGACAGCCCCAGCGCTTGCAGGTCGCCGCGCAACGCCGGGACTTTCAATCGCGTTTTCAGATTGAAGTCGACGGGCATCGAATCACTGTCCTGCAAGGCGGTTTCCAGCGGCAGGTAGAAGCCGTAATAGGCTTGCATCAGGCGGTTGAAGGCCGGGGTATCCAGGGTGTCGGAGAAATAGGGCAGGCGTTTTTCCAGGGCGATGTGCAGTTCGGCGGTGCCGGCGCGCAGATCCTGTAGCACGGGTGGAACGCTGCTGGGCTTTGATTGGATGGGCATGGATTCTAAAAATTGATCTCGTGATGGCGACGGCTGAGGGTACAGGTCTTCGTCCGACCGCCCTCGGGACGAGCACAGACCGGATGTTCCATTGTTTCGCAAAGCCTGCTCCATGGCTAACTGACATCGATTTTCCGTGGAGGTTTCGTGTTTTGAAGATCGCCTGGCTGCAACCGACGTTGGGTACATGCCTCCTTGAAGGCACCGCGCACGGTCATTTGCAGGGGCAGATTAATGTGTATTTGGTATCAGTGCTATGTGATTGCAGCCGTTTATCCATCAATGATCGAGCAGGTAACTTTCGTCTCTGTGACATCCAATACGCCAGAACACGCTGACTTGAAGGACACCTCCTCATGAAAAACACCTTGATCGGCCTCGCAGTGTGCGCCGCCGCGCCCTTTGCCGAAGCGGCCAGTGCGGGCGCTGCCAATGAACCGCGCCGGGTTGAACAGCAAATCGCCCGGGCGGGTTCGCAGGCTTCGGTGGCGGGCCCTGCGGATTATTTCACCGGACGGGTACGTGTCGATCCGTTGTTTCCCGCCACGCCGCAAATCGATGCCTCGGCCGCCTATGTCAGCTTCGAACCGGGGGCGCGTTCGGCCTGGCATACCCATCCGGCTGGACAGCGGCTGGTGGTGACTTCCGGGACAGGCCTGGTCCAGGAGTGGGGCAAACCGGTGCAGGAAATCCACGTTGGCGACGTGATCGTCTGTCCACCGGGCGTCAAGCATTGGCATGGCGCTGCCCCGGCGAGCGCCATGACCCATCTGGCGGTGACGGGTTCGGTGGAGGGCAAAAATGTGGAGTGGCTGGAGAAGGTCAGCGATGAGCAATACAACGCTCGCGGCACGCGGACGCCACCCGCCGCGCCGCCGGTGTCGCCAGTGCTGTCCATCCGGCAGCAGGCCATTGTGCTGATGGCTGCGGCCATGGCCACGAGTGACATGCCGGCGCTGAATAGTGCATTGAACCACGGACTGGATGCGGGCCTGAGTGTCAGCGAGGCGAAGGAAGTCCTGGTGCAGTTGTACGCCTACAGCGGATTTCCACGCAGCCTCAATGCCCTCGGCGAGCTGATGAACGTGGTCGAGGCGCGTCGGCAGCGCGGCGTGCAGGATGATCCGGGACGTGAACCCGGTCGCGCCATCCCCACCGGCGACGCCTTGTTGGCGGCGGGCAAGGCCAATCAGACACGCATCGCCGGGGCGCCGGTCCAGGGGCCGTTGTTCGATTTTGTGCCGGTGATCAACCAGTACCTGCAGGCGCACCTGTTCGGTGACATTTTCGAGCGCGATAACCTGGACTGGCACAGCCGTGAGCTGGCCACAGTCGCCGCATTGGCTGTCACTCCGGGGGTGGAGTCACAGCTGCGTTCGCACATGGCGGCCAGTCTGCGGGTGGGTTTGACTGCTGCGCAGTTGCGCCAGTTGAGTCAGCTTCTGGCTGATCAGGGCAATGAGGCGGCGGCCAAGCGTGCCGGCGAAGCGTTGGATACGGTGCAGGCCAATCAGCCCAAGTAACGCAGGGTTTCGCGCAGCAGCGTGAAGGCCGGTGAACTCTGGCGCCGACTCGGGTAGTAGAGGTGGTAGCCAGAGAACGGTTCGCACCAGTCCTCAAGCACACGAATCAGCCGACCCTGCGCGACCAGTTCCTGCACCAGGTCCTCGGGCATGTAGGCCAGACCCAATCCCTGGAGCGCCGCTTCCAGGCGCATGGCGATGTTGTTGAACACCAGTTGGCCTTCGACCCGCACGTTCAACTCCTGGCCGTTTTTTTCAAACTCCCACAGGTAGAGTCCGCCGTAAGTGGGCAAACGCAGGGTGATGCAGTTGTGTGCCATCAGGTCACTGGGGATGACCGGCTGCGGGTATCGGGCGAAATACGCCGGTGAGCCCACCACCGCCATGCGCATGTCAGGGCCAATGCGCAGGGCGATCATGTCCTTGGCCACTTGCTCACCCAAGCGGACGCCGGCGTCGAAGCCCTGCGCCACGATATCGGTAAAGCCGTAGTCGACGATGATTTCGATGTTCAGGTCGGGATGGTCGGGGAGCAATTTCGCCAGCGCTGGATGCAGGACCTTGATTGCCGAATGCTCACCCGCGGTGATCCGCAACTTTCCGGCCGGCTTGTCGCGAAACTCGCTGAGCAATGCCAGCTCCGTGTCGATCTCTTCAAATCGCGGCGCAATGACTTTCAGCAGGTGTTCGCCCGCTTCGGTGGGGGCGACACTGCGGGTGGTGCGGGCGAGCAGCCTGACCCCCAGTCGTTCCTCCAGCTGGCGCATGGCCCGACTCAAGGCCGGTTGCGACATGCCGAGCCGGGCCGCAGCGCGGGTGAAGCTGCGCTCTTGAGCGACCGCCGAGAAAATTGCCAGTTGGTCGTAACTTTCGAGGGTCATTCATACGCGCCTGTTATGAGCCGGGCGTGATTATGCCAGTTGTGTGGCTAATCCTGCGATTTGTCCTGAGGAGGGCTGTCTTATAAGTGCAATAAAAATGTCGCGCAGAAATATTACTGAAATGTTTCATTCCTATGATCGTAGGTGTTTTCTTTCAGGGAAGTTCTCTCATGCGTCGAGTGGTGTTCAATCAAAAAGGGGGCGTGGGCAAATCCAGCATCGCCTGTAATCTCGCGGCGGTCAGTGCTGCCGAAGGCTACAGGACGCTGCTGGTGGACCTCGACCCGCAGGCCAACTCGACCCACTACCTGACCGGGCTGAGCGGCGACGATATTCCCATGGGCATCGCCGATTTCTTCAAGCAAACCCTGTCCAGCGGTCCGGCCAGCAAAAAGAACTTCGTGGCGATCACCGAAACCCGCTATGACAATCTGCACCTGGTCACGGCGAGCCAGGAACTGTGCGACCTGCAGTCCAAGCTCGAGTCCCGATTCAAGATCAACAAGCTGCGCCGCCTGCTGGTCGCGTTGTCCGAGGACTACGAGCGCATTTACATCGACACGCCGCCGTCGCTGAACTTCTACACGATCAGCGCACTGATCGCGGCCGACCGCGTGTTGATCCCGTTCGATTGCGACACGTTTTCCCGCCAGGCGCTGTATAACGTCATCGCGCAAGTGGGCGAGTTGCGGGCGGACCATAACGAGTCGTTGATCGTGGAAGGGGTGGTGGTCAACCAGTTTGTGCCTCGGGCCAGTGTGCACCAGAAGCTGATTGACCAACTGGTGGCCGAAGGCGTCCCGGTGTTGCCGGATTATCTGAGCAGCACGATCAAGATGCGTGAGTCCCATGAAGTGTCGGTGCCCATGATCCACCTGGCGCCCCGCCACAAATTGTCACTGGAGTACATCAGCCTGTTTTCGGCGTTGGAACGGGCCGGGTGATCATTCCTCGACGTTGATCAAGGCACGGCCTTTTGCTGTTGCCAACCTGTGGAGCCAGCGCGCATGAACCTTACTGTTGAATACCGGACCGCTTGAGCTTCAGGTTGTCTCTTTACAGGGCGAAAAACATTCATATGGCTTCATCGAGACGAAAACATGCCGGCGTGGAGCGTGAGTTGGCGCGTGCTTTGACCATCGCCTGTGAGTTGGCCAAGGGTGAACTCATTGGTTTTGAGTGGCTGACCCATCGGGTCGATTACCAGCGTTTTCCGGAAAGCCTCGTCGTCACCTGGGTGTTCGAGTGTGACCGCAGCATGAATGAGGCGATCGCCCGCCAGGCTGCCGCGAGGATGCACGCGCTCACCCTGGCAGCGTTTGAGGACGTTGGCATCACCGTGAAGGATATCGGCCGCCATGTCGAATTCGACTCGCAAGAGCGCTGCGACGCCCTGCACGGTGGTGACTGGGCTGCCCGGCTCGATTCACGGCAACGTTCGGGGAGACGGCATGGCCAAGGACATTGAAAACCCCTGTGTCTCGCTGTGCCAATTGAACAGCGAGATGTGCGTGAGCTGCGGGCGCTCCCGGGAGGAGATCCGCAAATGGCGAGGCATGAAGCGTCCGGAAAAGATGGCCGCGGTGCAAAAGGCCACGGCTCGCCTGAAAGCCTTCAGTAAAAAGAAGAGCAAGGGGCAGGGTTGAATTTTTCATGAGCGAGACTTGAAGAGCTCGGGCGGTAGTTCACCGATGCCTTTGAGTCGGTCTTCAAGGAAATCGCGTAGCACCCTGACCTTTGTCGAGTACCGTCGATTGGGCAGGTACGCCATGTAGATCTGATTCCCGGTCAGCGAATTAACGAATCGGTATTCAGGCAGCACGATGTGCAATTGCCCACTCAACAGCAGGTCTCGCACCAGCCAGATTTCAAACTCCGCGATGCCCAGGCCGCCGCAGACCGCTTCGAGCAGCAGCTCCGAATTATCCGACTGCAAGTTGCCCTTGGGGAAGATCGAGTGCTTCACCTCATCCCTTGTGAAATACCAGTGGGGGTCGCTGTCGGGGTGCAGGTAGATCAGACAATTGTGTGCACTGAGTTCGGCAGGGGTGGCCGGATGCCCGTTGCGCGCCAGGTAGCCGGGGCTGGCACACAGCAATGAGTCGTTGCGACAGATCGGGTAGGCGACGAGGTTTTCCAAATGGTTTTCGCCTTCATGAATATCGAGGTCGAAGCCGCCCACGATCATGTCGTTGTGGTTATCGGTCAACCGCAGGTCCATCTGGATGCCCGGGTACATCTGCAGGAAAGGCGCGATCAGCGGAGCGAGAAAACGCCTGCCGAAGGCCACCGGCGACACGAGTTTCAACGGGCCGCTGGGTGCAAGGTTGAGATCGCTGACGACACGCAGGGTGTCGTCCAGGTCCGCGATCATCGACAACGCCCTCGCGTGATAGATCTGGCCTGCTTCAGTGAGCGCGACGATGTGCGTGGTGCGATGCAGCAAGGTTGTGCCGAGGGATTTTTCCAGCGTCGTGATCATGCGGGTCAAGGTTGAAGGGGAGACATGCATCTCCCGGGCAGCCGCGGAAAAGGTGCCCAACTCGACCACCTTGACCAGTGCTCTCATGACCCCCAGGTGATCGATACGTGCGGTTTCAGACGTCATGTTGGAAGTGGTTGCCTTTGCGCTGAGTGCAAAACCGAATTCTGTTTCACGATATTCCATCAGTATTTGCCTGAATATAGACTCATTTTCGATCGAAGTGCGCACGTCGTTCATCCAACCGACCACGTCATCGCCCGAAGGAAAGAACATTCCGGGGCGAGCTTTGGAGTATCGAGATCATCATGGATTTTCCTGCACACGTTCCATTGGCCATTGCCACCCGAAACGAACACGTGGAGCGCATCCACTGGGGATCGGTGGCGGTCGTAGACAACGAAGGCGTGTTGCTGGCCTATGCCGGCGACCCCGGTTCCATGATGTTTTCCCGCTCGACGCTCAAGCCGTTCCAGGCCATTCCGTTCGTCCGCGATGGTGGTGTCGAGCACTTCGGCTTCTGCGACGAGCAAGTGGCCGTGATGTGCGCCAGTCACTCGGGCGAGAGCTCGCACGTCAATGCGGTGAGTGGCATGCTGGCGAAAATCCAGCGCGAATGCACCGACCTGGGGTGTGGGTGCCATCTACCGGATTTCTACACCGTGGACAATCTGCCGCCCCAGGGTTTTCACTACGATCAACGCCACCACAACTGTTCCGGCAAGCACAGCGGTTTCCTCGCCTATTGCCGCCTGCATGGTTTGCCCAGCGACACTTACCTGTCTCCCGACCACGCCTTGCAGCGCGACATCCAGCGGGTGGTCGCGGCGCTTTCGGGTGTCGGTGAGAAGCAGCTGTGGACCGGAATCGACGGCTGCAATGCGCCGAACCTGGGCATGCCGCTCTCGCGCCTTGCCCTGCTGTGGGCGCGCCTGGCCAGTGCTGACGGTGGGGGCGACGCCAGCCTCGATCCGGTCTTGAAGCGGCTGTTCGATGCCATGCGCAGTCATCCGCATATGGTCTCGGGGACCGGTCGCGCCGACCTGGGCATTACGCTGTCTTCGAATGGCGACTGGGTTGCGAAAACCGGTGCCGATGGCGTGCAGACGGTCGGCATCCGCAGCCGTGGCCTGGGTGTGGCGGTCAAGGTCAGCGACGGCGATTTCCCCAGCGTGTTCGCGGTGACCATTGCCGTGCTCAAGCAACTGGGGGTGCTGGAGCAGGACGGCGACTATCCGATGCTGGCACCCTGGGCCGACCCGGTATTGAAGAGTTACAACGGTTCCCGTGCCGGCCAATTGAAAGCCACGGTGCAATTGAAGTTCGTCTAGTTCGGAGTGCCTGTCGGGCACGGGTCAGATCTTTAGGGCAGACAGAAACCATGCAATCGGCTCAACCGTTAAATCAACAAACCCCTGCCATTTCACTGCGCGCCGTCAACAAGTTCTTCGGCAGTCAGCAAGTGTTGTTTGATGTTGACCTGGAGGTCCAGCCGGGTGAAGTGGTGGTGATCATCGGTCCGTCCGGCTCTGGAAAATCCACCCTGTGCCGGTGCATCAATCGCCTGGAAACCATCACCGATGGCGATATCTTCCTGCACGGCGAACGCCTGCCGGAAGAGGGAGGCGCACTGGCGAAGATGCGTGCGAAGGTTGGAATGGTCTTCCAGAGTTTCAACCTGTTTTCCCACCGCACCGCGTTGCAGAACGTCGCGATGGGCCCGCGCAAAGTCCTCGGCATGCGCGGCGCGGAGGCCGACGCATGGGCGTTGCAGCTGCTCGATCAGGTCGGTTTGGGGCACAAGGGCAAGTCGTATCCTGCGGAGTTGTCCGGTGGCCAGCAGCAGCGTGTGGCGCTGGCCCGCTCATTGGCGATGAAGCCCAGCGTGATGCTGTTCGACGAACCCACCTCGGCCCTTGACCCGGAGATGGTCAACGAGGTGCTCAAGGTCATGGTCGACCTGGCCCGCACCGGGATGACCATGGTGGTCGTCACCCATGAGATGGGCTTCGCGCGCTCTGCTGCCGATCGCATCATTTTCATGGATGCCGGGCGGATCGTCGAAAGCGCACCGCCCGAGACATTTTTCAGCGCCCCTCGCTCGGAGCGCGCCCGCGAGTTTCTGTCCAAGGTCCTTGCACACTGATTCACTCAATAACATCACAAGAACAAGAGATAACCATCATGCGCTCAAATCGAATCGTTTCCCTCGGCGTCTCCCTCCTGGCTTCCTGCCTTTTTGCCTCGTTCGCCTCGGCCGCCACCGTTGAGCAGTTCCCGGCCGATTCAACCATGGCCAAGATTCAGAAGCGCGGCAAGCTGGTGGTCGGCAGTTCGCTCAATACCCTGATGTTTTCGTCGCGCAACCCCATGACCGGGGATGTCGAAGGTTTCGAGGCTGACCTGGCGCGAATGCTGGCGAAGAAGCTCACCGGGTCCGAAGACAACATCGAATGGGTCAGCACCACGCCGGAAAACCGCATTCCGCTGGTGGAGAACAAGCGCGTCGACATGGTCATCGCCACCATGACCGTGACCGATGAGCGCAAAAAGGTCGTCGGCTTTGCCGGCCCGTACTACCTCGCCGGCCAGGATTCGCTGGTTCGTGCGGACGACGATTCGATCAGGAAGACCGCCGACCTGGATGGCAAGACGGTCTGCGTCCTGAGCGGCACCACCGTGGAACGCAACCTCAAGCCGTTGGCGCCGACGGCCAGGATCGTGACGTTCAGCGATGCCTCGGCTTGCGTCGAGGGGCTGATCGACAAGCGTTTCGACGCGTACGTCGACGACGGTGCGACGCTGGTCGGTGAGTCCATGCGTCAACCCGGAAAAATGCGCGTGGTCGGGGCACCGTTCACCGAGGAGCCGTACGGAATTGCGGTGATCAAGGAGGATACGGTGTGGCGTGACTGGCTCAACAGCCAGTTGAGCGCCTCCATCGAGAATGGCCAGTGGAAGGAAATGTACGGCAAGGACCTGCAAGAGGGGCTGGGCGCGCCACAGGTGCCAGTGATCGAACAGTAAAAGATCGGCTGAGGCGAACCTGATGTCTTATATCGAACGCTTCCTGGGGGGCATTGCGGTCAGCGTTCAGTTGACCCTGCTGTCCTTCGCCATTGCGATCGTTCTCGGGCTGCTCCTGGCAATCATGAGGGTGAGCCCATGGCCACCCTTTCGCTGGTTTGCCAGCAGTTACGTAGAACTCATGCGGATGATGCCGCTGCTGGCGTTGTTGCTGCTGTTCACTTTCGGCCTGCCGAAGCTCGGCTTCATGTATTCGCTGTTCACCTCCACGGTCCTGGTACTGGGGTTGTACAGCGCGGCCTGGATCTGCGAGGTGGTACGGGCAGGCATCAACACCGTGCCCATCGGCCAGATCGAAGCCGCACGCAGCATCGGCATGCGTTTCGACCAGATACTGGGCGAAGTGGTCTTGCCGCAAGCCGTGCAGTCGGTGATCGCGCCCCTGGGCAACCTGTTCATCATCCAGATCAAAGCGTCGGCCATCGGCGCCGCGATCGGGGTGGCGGATATCACCTACACCGCGCAAAAAATCAACTTCGACACCGCCCTGGCGGTGCCGACATTCCTCGGTGCAATGGCGGCCTATTTCCTGCTGACCCTGCCTGCGGGTCTGTTTTTCCGCTTCCTTGAGCAAAAAATGGCGGTGCTGCGATGAGCGCGGATAACCTGCTTTACGAGCCGCCGGGTCCGCTGGCCAGGCGGCGTAACAGGATCATCTCGGTGGTGGGCGTGGTCCTGCTGTTCGGCTTTGCGTATGCGGTCGGGCATCGCCTGGAAGCGAGTGGTCAGTTCGATGCCCATCGCTGGAAAATCTTCCTGCATCCCGGCACCTTGAAGTTCCTGTTTGACGGCCTGATGGCGACCTTGCTGGCGGCGGTGATCAGCACGGTCCTGGCCTTCAGCCTTGCCGTGCCCCTGGCGCTGGCGCGGTTGTCGAACCGGCTCTGGGTGCGCACGCTGGCGGCGGGCTACATCGGTTGTTTCCGTGCGGTCCCGCTGCTGTTGCTGATCCTGTTCACCGTCATCCTGCTGCCTTCGATCGGGTTGCACTGGTCGGCCCTGGGCTACCTGATTTTCGGCATGGTGCTGCATCACAGCGCGATGACGGCGGAAATTGTGCGCGCAGGCATTCTTTCGTTGGGACGGGGGCAGAAGGAGGCCGCGCTGTCCATCGGCATGCGCGATCATCAGGCGATGGTGTGGGTGGTATTGCCCCAGGCATTGAAGCTGATGTTGCCAGCCCTGGTCAGTGCCGTCCTGGCGATCGTCCAGGACACGTCGTTGGGGTACATCATTCCCTACGAGGAATTACTGCGCCGTTCACAGCAGATATCCAGCTTCGCACCGCAGTCGCTGCTGCAATCGGCTTTCATCGTCACTGTGATGTACGGGTTTGTCAGCGCACTGTTGCTGGCTTTGCGGCGCTGGATCGAACGTCGTCAGGCCTATGATTCGCGCAGCCGGAAAAAGCAGGCGCAGGTCACGGAGGTCAATCTCGGCGGGGCGGTTGAGGTGACACCGGCGATGCAGTCGGTGTTGCGCCCGACATCCGAACGGGTGCCGGGCAAGAACCAATAGCCTGCTGTGTCCGTGATGGAAGAACCCTGTGAGGGGTTCTCCCATTGCGCGGTGCTTCAGAAGCTGTATTTCAGCCCCAGCGATGCGTTGCGCGGCGTCCCGTAGTAGCTGCTGCCGGCGGTGCTGGTGTAATACGATTTGTCGAAAACGTTGTTCAGATTGACGGTGGCGCTCAACTGGCGGGTGATTGGATACCGTGCCATCAGGTCGACCACGGCGTAGTCGTCCTGGGTGAAGCGCACGCGATTCAAACCCTGGTTGTTGCTGTAGATCCTGCTCTGCCAGTTGGCGCCGGCGCCGACGGTCAACCCGTTGCCGATATCGCGCAGGGTGTAGGTGGTGAACAGCTTGAAGGTGTTCTGCGGCACGTTGGTGTTGAGCTTCTTGCCCTCGGCGTCCTGCACGATGTTGCGGCTGAAGCTGGCGCTGGCCTGCCAGTCGGTGGCCAGTTCGCCGCTCAGTTCCACTTCGAACCCACGGGTCTTGGTGCCGGATTCGGCGCGATAGGCGAAGCCGCCGCCGGTGACCGGGACGTTGGACTCGATCAGCACGGCCAGGTTGTCCTGCTTGACTTCGTACACCGCCAGACCGAAGTTCAGGCGGTCGTCGAAGAACGACGCCTTGCTGCCCAGCTCGTAGCCTTCGCCTTCCAGTGGGTCGATGTATTGGCCGTTGATGTCCTTGTTGCTCTGGGGTTTGAAGATGCTCGTGTAGCTGGCGTACACCGACCAGTTCTGATCGAGGTCATAGACCACGCCGGCAAATGGCGTGACCACTCCGGTCTCGCTGCGGCGTTCGTCGGTGTCTGGCGAGCCGTCGTAGTATTCGGTCTTGACGGTGTTTTTCCAGTCGTTGACCCGGGCGCCGAGGATCAGCGACATGTCGTTGCTCAGGCGCAGGCGCGTGCTGCCGTAGGTCGCTGCCTGATCTTCCTTGTGGTCCGCGCGCCCGGTGGCCGGCATGGGAGGTATGCCCGGGAAGTCGCCGTTCCACTCATAGATGTTGGAGATGGCACCGCTCCAGCCGTCGAAGCGCCACAGGGGAAAATTGCTGGAGCGATATTGGGTGTGCTGGCGGGTATAGCCCAGCACGGCGTCATGTTCCAGGCCCCACAGGTCGAAGCTGCCGGAGAGGTTGAAGTCGGCACTGGTTTGCACCGGTTTGGCAGCCCAGCGTCCGGCCCACAGGTTGACCCCGGCACCGGTGGCCGGGTCGGGGTTGCCACCGGCGGCGTAGCCGAGCACCTCATCGTATTCGTAGCGGTCGCGGTTGAGTGTCAACTTGGCTTTCCAGCGTTCCGTGAGATTGTGCTCGAGCGTGGCGAAGCCGCTGGTGAAATGGCGGTTGGAGTAGGCCCAGCTGGCCGCCGCCGAATCCGATCGGGACCATTTGGCACGCGAGCCGTCGCTGTTGAACAGCGGGCGACCGCCACGGGCGTGGTCGTCGGCGTCGTGGGTCTGCGAGTCCATGCCGAAGCTCAGCAGCGTGTCGGGCGTGAGGTCGGCTTCGATGATCGCGTAGAACACCTTCTTGCGCTCGTTGAAGCGGTCGATGTACGACTCGTTGTCCTGATAGGCGCCGACCACTCGGCCGCGCAGGGTGCCGCTGTCGTTCAAGGGGCCGCTGACGTCGACTTCATCGCGTCGGTAGTTCCAGGAGCCCGCGGCCACCGATACGCTGCTCTGGAAGTCGGCGGTGGGGCGCTTGCGGATCAGGTTGACCGTGGCGCCCGGTGTGCCTGTGCCATTGGTCAGACCGGTGGCACCACGGATGATCTCGACACGGTCGTACAACGCCATGTCGCTGCTCTGCGCGACGGAGTTGTAACCGCTGTCCAGACGCTGCAAGCCATCGACCTGATAGTTCTCCACCACGAAACCGCGCGAGTAGATCAGGCTGGAGTCCGAGCCGGCGTTGCCCCCCTGATTGACACTCAGGCCCGGCGCCTGCTTGACCACGTCCAGCAACTGGGTGAGGTTCTGGTCTTCCATGCGCTGGTGGGTCATGACGCTCACCGACTGTGGTGTCTCGCGAATCGACAGCGGCAGTTTGGTGGCGGTGGCCGTCGACCCGGTGGTGTAGGAGCCGGTGTTTTCGGTGGTGGCCCCGAGGGCGAAGCCGTTGATGTTGGTGGCGCCCAGCTCCATTGCAGCACTGCCGGTTTCAAGCACGATCAGCGTATTGCCGCTTTGCTGGTACGTCAGTCCGCTGCCCGCGAGCAGTCGCAGGAGTGCGCTTTGCGCGTCCATCGTGCCGCTGACGGCCGGAGCCTGGCGGCCCTGAACCAGGCGGCTGTCGACCGCAATCGTCACGCCCGCGACCTCGCCCAGTTGCCGCAGGGAAACGGCCAGTGGTTGGGCGGGCAGGTCAAGATTCACAGGGGCGGCGAGGGTATGGGTCGCCAATGTCATGGCCACGATGGCCGACAGGGCCCGCAGCGTTACTTGCATGTGCATGCACATCATCCTTCTTGTGTTGGATAGCTCCTTTGTCTAACGCTCGAAGCCGGGTTTACCCTGATGTTGTGATTGCGAATTATTTGCGATGCCGACGAGCGGTCGCTATTGCCCGGTATTCGTGAAGGCTATAGGGGCTGAATGACCGTGGTGCCCGATTCTTCGCGAAGACGAACCGGCAACACCTTGGGAAGCGAGTGGAGGAAACCGTCGATATCGCTGAGCTGCACCACGGCACTGATTCGCGGGCTCTTGCCGTTGGCGGCACGCACCGGGGCCTGCCGATACCGCGACAGGGTGGCGGCGACCTCGGTCAGGTCGGCTTGATCGAACACCAGGCTGCCGTCCTGGAAACTGAAGGCATCGCCGGCGGCACGGGACAGGCGTTGCAGGCGTCCGTCGGCGCTGACCTCCGCCACATGTCCGGCCTCCAGCACCAGGCGCTCGCCCGCACGGGAGAGACTGTCCACCTGCACCGTGCCATGATCGACACTGATGCGCAGCCGGTCAGGCAGGCGGTTGACCACGAAACGCGTACCCAGGACGCGAACCCGCGCCAGGCCGCTGTCGATCACGAAGGGGCGCTCGGGCTGGCGCGCCACGGAGAAGATCGCCTCACCGCGCAGCAGTTCGACCTGGCGCACTGTGCTGTCGAAACGCAGGTGCAGGTGGGTATCGGCATCGAGCGAAAGTTCGCTGCCGTCACGCAGGTGCTGCACCTGTCGTTCGCCGATGCGGGTGTGCAGATCGAGCTCCACCGGACCGTACCGGTGGACGTGCCAGGTGAACAGGCCGCCCAACACCAGCAACACGGCGAGCCCGCCGCTGTGTATCAGGCGGCGACGCTGGCGCCGACGATCAAGTTCCATTGCCTGGGCCAGCGCCTCGATGTGTCGCACCGAGGCGAAATCGCCCCACAGCTCGGCCAGTTCACGATACTCGGTCAGGTGCAGCGGGTTTTCGGCCAACCAGGCCTCGAACTGCGGGCGTTCCGGGTGGTCGTCGGCGCCGTTGTACAGGCGCGCGAACCACAGCGCCGCCTGTTCGCGGGCGGTGCTCATCGACGCAGCAATTCGCGGGCGTTGCGCATGTCGACCAGGGCCCTGGCCATGTGGCGTTCGACCATGTTCACGCTGATGTCCAACTGCTCGGCGATTTCTTTCTGCGAGCAGCCCTCGATGCGCGCCAGCCAGAAGACCTCGCGGCAGCGCGCAGGCAGGCAGTCGAGAATACGTTGCAGGGCGGTCAGCCGTTGCTGGATGTCCAGCAAGTGTTCGGCGGACGGGGCAAAGAGCGTGTCATCGTTTTGTTCGTGGTAATCGGGCAGGGGCTGGAAACGGGCGTTGCGGCGGAAATGGTCGATCAACACCGACTGGGCCACCTGCCTGAGGTAGGCATTGGGCTGCGTCACCGGCTGCGCAGGGCGGGCAAGGGCAAAACGGATAAGCGCGTCGTGCAATACGTCATAGGCGCGCTGCACGCAGCGGGTTTGCCGGCTGAGACTGAGCAACAGATCGCTGTAGGCCCAGCGCAGGTCGATGTCCTGCCAGTTCAATGACGGGGTCCGGGGAGCAACGCGATGAAGGAGACAAACGACATGGTCGGGCTTCTCTGGCAGACGAGCGGATAAATCGCGGCGCAAGCTTAAATAAATGTCGCTCACCTGTAAATAAGAAGAATTGCTATTTACGGATGCGTCGCAACAAGGGCCTGATGTGAACACGACCCAGTTCCCTGTAGGGGCGAGCATGCTCCTACAAGGTCCGAGGCGTTTTCCGACTGTTATCCTTTGTATTCCAGGGCCAGGGCATCCAGAAACCCGAACAGCTTTTGGTTCATCTCGTCGTAATCACTCGCCCGCAACGCCTCGGCCTGCTGCACGAACCGTCGATCAGCCAGCTTCAGCAGATCGTCTGCGGAGGCCTTGATGAGCAACTCGACGACCTCACGGGTGAACTCCATATGACACTGGAAACCGTACACCCCTTGGCCGTAGCGGATGATCTGGCGCGGACAGCCTTCGCTGGCCGCGAGGACTTGCGCGTCGGCGGTCAGCCCGGGCATGTCGTTGTGCCAATGGCCGACCTCGAGCGTATCGCCGAAGTGCGCAAGCTTTGCGTCGGCTTTGCCGGCAGCGGTCAGGATGATGGGGTAGCTGCCGATTTCCGGCTCCGGGCTGTGTTCGCAGTGTGCGCCCAATGCCTCACCGAGCAGTTGAGCGCCCAGGCACACGCCCACGACTGGCTTGTTGGCGGCCACGGCTTTGGCGATCAGTGCACATTCGGCGGCGGCATCGAAGTGCGGGCATTCTTCCCGGGTTGTCGATGGACCCTGAGGACCGCCCATCACGACCAGCAGATCGATGTCGTCCAGGGTTTGCGGCAGCTCATCGTAAAGATAGACGCGGGAATAGCTGGCTTGATGGCCGCGGCTCTCGACCCAGGTCTCGTAAGCGCCTGGCGATTCGAAAGCCTCGTGTACCACAAAATGTACGTTCATTTTTTCCTCGCTGAACTCTTGGGTAAAACGTCAGAGGCAAGCCTTCAGATCGCGGGCAAAGGCCTTTGCCTGATCCGTCTGAAGGTGCGACACGGTGACCCGAATGGCCCTGGATTCGCCGTCCACATCAAAGGCCGTCCCCAGGCGAACCAGCCAGCCTTTTTTCGCCAGTTCGTAGGCGACATCCTTCGCGTCCCCGGGCAGGGCAATCCACACATTGAAGCCGCCCTCCGGTGGGGTTACGGCGATGCCCACCTGCGCAAGTTCATCGCACAGTTCCTGGCGCAGGCGCGTGTATCCCAGCCGCGCCTCATTCATCCGGGCGAGGGCGTCGCTCGACGTCAAGCCTGTGATGACCGCGGCCTGGAGGATGTGGCTGATCCAGCACGTACCGGACGTGAGCCGGGTGCGCAGGCGTTCTGCGGTCACGGTGTCACAACCGACGAATGCCACGCGCAGGTCCGGTCCGAGCCCCTTGGACACCGAGCGCACGAGCGCCCAGCGCTGGGTGCCGGGCGGGATGATCGAGTGATAGGGCGTTTCGTCCAGCAAACCGAAATGATCGTCGACGATCAGCGCCACCTCCGGAAACCTGGTCAGGACTTTCTGCAATTGTTGCGCGCGCTTCTTCGTCAGGCTGCAACCCGTCGGATTTTGCGCCCGAGGGGTGATCAGCACAGCCCTTGCACCTTTGGCGAGCGATGCCTCCAGAGAAGCCGGCGTCATGCCCTGTTGGTCAATCTCGACGCCGAATGTGCGCATGCCGGCAAGGCGCAGTGCATTGAGGCTACCGAGAAAACCGGGGTCTTCAATGGCGACGGCATCGCCGGGGACCAGCAGCGCGGCGGCCAGGCGTTCGATGGCGTCGACTGCGCCGTGGGTCAGTTCAAGGCTCCAGGGCGCGGGGCAATCGGGGCCGAGCGACTTCTCCCCCAGCAGCCGCAGTTCGGGAAGAATCGTGTCGTCGCCGTAGAGATAAGGACGAGCCAGTGAGCCCGCCAGGAGCGACGCGACCGAGGGCAGCCACGCAGGATTGGGGTTGCCGTCTGCCAGATCGATCAGCGCGGTGCCGCTGCTGAAGCCCTCCTGCTCGCCGGCACGAGGGGCTTGGCAGATGGTCGTGCCATGCCGTCCCTGAGTGATGGCAATTCCGGCCGTCACCAGGCGCTGATAGGCCGACGCGACCGTGTTGCGATTCACGTTGATCTCCAACGCAAGCTCTCGCACCGGTGGCAACGAAGCCCCGGGGGCCAGTTCGCCGCTGTGCACCAGGGCACGAACGCAGTCGGCGATCTCTTGCGCCGATTTTCCTTTGATTTTGATCATTGTCCTATGCCAATATAAATTTAGACACAGACAAAGCATATCGGAGATCACCGTGCTTGGAAACGAGCCAGTGATCCGAAGCCCACAGGAGAAGCAGCCATGAGCGAGCACAGCGCCAATCCACCCACCCAGACCCGCCATGACCAGCATGGCTTGTGGCCTGTCGCCGAGACCGTCGAAGACTTCCGCCGCAACCTGGCCACCGTCAATGCCCGAATCGAGGCGGCTTGCGCCCGTGTCGACCGCCCCCTGAACAGCGTGCGCCTGCTGCCAGTCAGCAAAACGGTCGAAGAGTCGCGCATTCGCCTGGCGCACCAAGCGGGTTGTGTATTGCTGGGCGAGAACAAGGTGCAGGAAGCGAGCCGCAAATGGCAGGCCATGAGCGACCTCCAATCGCTGCGCTGGTCAGTCATCGGCCACCTGCAAACCAACAAGGCCAAGGTCGTGGCGCAATTCGCCAGTGAATTCCAGGCGCTGGACAGCTTGCGTCTCGCACGCGCGCTCGATCGGCACCTGCAGGACGCAGGCAGGTCGCTCGACGTTTTCGTTCAGGTCAATACGTCTGGCGAAGACAGCAAGTACGGGCTGCGGCCCGAAGATGTTCCGGCGTTCCTTGGCGAACTACCGGCGTTTTCCGCGCTTCGCGTGCGTGGGTTGATGACCCTGGCCGTGCTTTCGGCAGAGCCTGAGCGCGTCCGCGCTTGCTTCAGCCTGCTCCGCGAGTTGCGCGATCAGCTGCGTCAGGATGCGCCCGCAGGTATCGGGCTCGATGAGCTGTCGATGGGGATGTCGGGCGATTACGAAATTGCCATCGAGGAAGGTGCCACAGTGGTAAGGGTAGGGCAGGCGATTTTCGGTGCGCGCAGCACGCCTGATTCTCTCTATTGGCCCTCGGCAACCTGAAGAATCAACACCACCCACCCACCCATACAGGCAGGCCTCGAATGCAAACCCACAGACTGATCATCCGGCAATACGGCAAACTGCTCGGCCACTTCGATTCCAACACTGCGAACGCGTCGAGCGCGGCTCGCGAGGTCGCGTCCCGTTTCCCGGCAGCCGAAGGCTTCGAACTGGAGCTTCTGGTGGCCGAACATGAGCGGCGGCTGCTGGAAAGCGGGCCTGAGGGTATTCGGTTGGTGAGCAGCGAACCGCTTTTTGTGAGGCGCGCGCTGGAGGGGTGAGCCCGTCTTCCTGCGAGGGAGTCTAGCCGCCAATCACTTCCAGTTTTGGCACCACGTGAATCGCCTTGGTGACGTTGGCAAGGTTCACCGAGGTGCGGGTCGCAACACGGTGCAGTTCTTCAACCTGCTCTTTGGGCGCATCGGTGTGCAGGCGCACCACCAGGCTGACTTCGTCATAGCCAGGGTTGACGCTGTCATCCAGACCCAGGAAACCGCGCAGGTCGAGCTCGCCGCTGGTTTCGATTTCCAGGCGGTGGATAGTGATACCCATCAGCGAGGCATTCGCCGCATAGCCGACCGACAGGCAGGCATTCAAAGCCGCCATCAACAGTTCCTGAGGATTGGGCGCCGTGTTCTTGCCCAGCAGTTCCACCGGCTCGTCAGCCTCGATTTCAAAGTGGCGGTCGTAGTCGTTGCCACTCAAGTGGTAACGGGACACGGTTGCGACGCTGCGGGTCTGGTGCTCCCAACGGGTTATCACGTTGAAGCGGGCGCAGCGCCTGGATGGATCTTCCACGATGCCTTGGGCGAAATCTTTGAGGGCCGTGACATCGATGCCATTGATCAGTTGGGCCATGTGCTTGTTTCCTTGGTGGTGAACAGTGGGCGACACGCTCCCGTCAATCGAACAGGCATCGATTGTCGGGAGGGTGGTCAGCGTTGAGAAAATTCGAGGGCGTTATTCCACTTGCGCGGTGTGGTACCACTGGGCATCCGGCGTGGGGAAACGCATGACTTTACGAATGGTGAGCGCGTTGCTTTTACTGGTGAGCATTTCAACCAGCAGAAAAGCGACTTCCGATGCGGTGCCCGGTCCGCTGGAGGTAATGACGTTGCCGTCGCGCACGATCGGCCGGTCGATGAACTCGGCACCGGTCTCCACCAGTTGTTGTTTGCGGCGTCCGCCGACCTGGTGGTAGATCGTTGCCTTGCGGTTGTTCAGCACGCCCGCGCGACCCAGGCTCAGTGACGAAACGCACACGCTGGCGACCAGCTTTTCGGCGTTGATGAAGTGCTTGATGGTGTCCAGATAGGGTTGGCTCAACGCCTCGTCGTAAAAACCGCTGGGCTCGAATCCACCCGGAAGCGCCAGGGCATCGAATTCGTCGAGGTCCAGATCGGCCAATAGTTTGTTCGGGCGAATGATGACATCGAAGGTCGAAGTGATTTCCGGCCGCAGTCCTGCCATGACCAGCTGGATGTTTTCCTCACCCAGCAAATCGGCCCAACCGAGGATGTCGGTGAAGGCGGCCATCTCCATGGGCTCGATGCCATTGGCGAGGAGCATCAGGACTTTTTTCACATTCATATCCCCGTTGATTGCACGATAGATTCGCGTCAGGCGTACGCTGACAATGGCTGTGATGGTTGAACGTTTGGGCGCTGGAAACAATGCCTCCCCAAGGCAATGGACAATTCCATTTGCTGGAATAACGGCCCAGGCCACGGGCCTGCCGGGTTGTGTGAACGATGCGCTGCGCAGTGTGGGTGCGCAGCACATGTCTGAGGCTTAGTCGATCAGCCCTTCGGCGATGAGGGAGTCGCGAACGCTCGGCCGCCGCTCCATCCTGGCCATGAACTGCTGGATCGAGGCGTAGCCGCTGATGTCCAGGTTTACCCGTGGTGGCCACGACAGGACGTTGTAGAGGTAGGCGTCGGCCACCGAAAACTCATCGCCGAGCACGTAGTTGTTGGCTGAGAGGTGCTCATCGATGTATTCGAATTTACTGGACAAGCTGCCTTTGGCGTACTGGCTTTTGGACGGTGCATCAATCAGCGATGAAAACATCACCGCCATGCCTTTGTGCAAATCGGAGGCAACGAAGTTCAGCCACTCCAATGCCTTGTAGCGGGCTTTGGTACCAAACGCCGGCAGCAGTTTGTACTGCGGATAGGCATCTGCGATCCATTGCACAATCACCGCACCTTCGGTCATCAGGTCGCCGTCATCGAGTTTCAGGGCGGGCACGAATCCTTTCGGATTGACCTTGTAGTAATCACCCTCAGGCGTGGTTTTCGTGGCGAAATCAACCTTGACCAGGTCGAAGGGTTGTTGTGCTTCGCGCAGGGCGATTTGTGAGGCCAGCCCGCAGGAGCCGGGAGAGTAGTACAGTTTCATGTCAGCTTTTCTCTTGGGTCAGTGAATCGAAATCGGATGCATCATGGCGTTCGCGCAGGTTTTCCCCCGGTGCCCCGGACGTGCGATTGACCACTCGGCCGCGAGCGACCGCAGGCCGTGCGGCCAGGGTCTCGTGCCAACGAAGAAGGTGGGTGTATTGCTCTACCGCGAGGAACTCGTGGGTCCCGTAAACGCCGTAAAGGCTGGAGGGATACCAGGGCCACACGGCCATGTCGGCAATGGTGTATTCGTCCCCGGCCAGAAACTCATTGGACTCCAGCAGACGTTTGCTGCGGTCTTGCTCGATCATCGCCAAGCGTTTGCGCTCTTCGATACCAGCCAGATTGGCCTGAGCCTGGCGCACCTGGGTTTCGTAGGGGGCAGGATCGATGGTGAACAGCAGGTCACCCTGGCGTACATGCTGCCCGGCTTTGAAGTGCACGGTCAGCAGCGTGCCCGGCACCCGTGGGCGCACGTCGACGACATCCACCGCTTCCAGGCGACCGGTGTAATCCTGCCTATCGGAAATCGAGCGTTGTTGTGCCGACGCGTAGTTCACGACCGGCAAAGCCGGCGTCACTTCAGCGTGTACGGTCGCGCGGTCGTCCAGGAGGGCAGTGCCAACGGTGACCGCGGCGATGGCAACGGTGAGGGCTGCCAGGTGTGACTTCTTGATAGGATTCATGAGGGCATGCCTGGTGAAGTGGTAGGACTTCAGTCTGGGCACGGCGGTCATGGACATCTAGACACGAATCTGGCTAATTTTATTGCCTCATTTGGAATTATGTCCGGGCGACCCATCGGCGCGTTTCACAGCAAACCGTCGGTATGAGCGGGTTTTACCGACGTAACATTCAAACTTATTGCTTCATGGGGAATAAAGTCCCTGGTCAGGGGAGACGACGTGGACCGCTTTCAGTCGATGCAGATTTTCACCCGTGTGGTCGAGATGCACAGCTTCAGCCGCGCCGCCGACAGCCTTTCGCTTCCGCCTTCGCGGGTGACGCGTGCGGTCAAGGACCTGGAGGCGTTTCTCGGCGTGTCCTTGTTGCGCCGCACCACCCGACACATCAGCCTGACGTCGGAAGGGACCTTTTACTACGACCACTGCCGACGTTTGCTGTCGGACATCGAAGCGGTCGAATCCAGCTTCCCGGGTTCCGCCGGGACCCCCCAAGGTCGATTGCGCGTCGACATGACGCTGTCGCTGGCGCGGCTAGTGGTGCTGCCAAGGCTCAAGGATTTCCAGGCGTCCTTTCCGGAAATCGAACTGACCCTGACGATGAACGATCGCACGGTCGAGCTGGTGCAGGAAGGCATCGACTGCGTGATTCGCGCCGGCACACCCGAAGACTCGGCGACGCTGGTGGCCAAGCGCATCGGCGCGTTCGAATGGGTGACCTGCGCGTCCCCCGAATACCTCGCCAGACATGGAGAGCCCCAAACCCTGGAGGACCTGGCGGATCACTGGGCGGTCGGTTACCTGTCCAGTCGAACAGCGCGCTCGCTGGAGTGGGATTTCGTGGTTGATGGCGAATACCGCAGCGTGCGCATGCGCGAACGCCTGATCGTCAACGACACCGACGCCTACGTGGTCACCGCCGCCGAAGGTCTGGGCATGATCCGCGCTGGCAGTTACATGGTGCGTGACCATCTGGCGGACGGGCGCCTGGTGCGCGTGCTTACCCGCTACAGCTCACCTGCTGTCCCGTTGTCGGCGATGTACCCGAAGAACCGTCACCTGTCACCGACCGTCAGGGCGTTCGTGGACTGGGTGGCCGAGGTCGTGCGCGAGGCGCAGCCGAGCTGGCGGTTTGACTCGCCAGCGGCGAGTTGACTCCAGCCCGTTCAGGGGGAAGCAACGAATCGGAATCGCTGGATTGATACCGTTCGCGCAGCCCGGTACTGGCGCTGCACTCAACGAAGCCACATTTCGCTGGACAAGCAGTTGAACCGTGGCGGAAAAACCAGGTGACCGGTCCACGCTCCCTCTGGCGGGCGGCGCTGAGCTTAATTGCGCTTGCTTGCCTGCTGATCCGCCCACTGCAAATCAATCCAGCTGGGATCCTTCGGAATCTCTTGCAAGTTGCCCAGATCCACCTGCGTCGCCAGCGCATCCTCCAGCGCCTTCGGTTCGATCGCCACCGACTCGGCAAATACCCCGTCATTGATCAGGCGCAACACCGAAGCGCGCACCACGGCCGGGTCGAGGTTGGGGAACAGTTTCAAGCCGCTGGCAACAGCGGCTTCGGGATCCTTGTGAATGGCTTTGAGTGCGCGGTCGATCCCGCTGACGAATTTGTGCGAGGTGTCCGGATCGATGTCCTTGCGGGTCGAAATGGCGGAGAAGGTGTAGGGACCCATCTGTTTCGAGAACGCCGCGACCACCTTGTAGCCCTGCGCCTCTGCCTGTGAAGCGCCCGGTTCATACAACACGGCGCAATCGGCCTGGCCGGAACTGAGCGGGCCAATCTCGTTGCCCATCGGCACCTGGAGGATGTTCAGGTCCTTCTTGGGGTCCAGGCCGGCTTGCTGCGCCAGCCTCAGGAACGCGGAAGTGCTGGTGGTGGGCATGGTGCCGGTGGAAATGGTCTTGCCGGCCAGGCTGGTGAAACCGTTGAACGTCACATCGGCCTTGCAGGTCAGCCACACGCCCAGGCGATTGAGGGTGCCGCCGACGATTTTCACCGGAGCGCCACGGCTGTAGGAGATCGCCGTCCATTCCGGTCCGTGCAGCGAGAAGTCGGCACTGCGGGCGATCACCGCCGCCAGCGCATTGGTTGAGGACGAGGCAACGTCGATGCGCACGTTCAACCCTTCGTCCTTGAAGTAGCCGTGCTCCTCGGCGAAATACACCGGCAGGTAAAACACCGATTTGAAGGCTGCCGAGACCACGGTCTGGTCCTGGGCAACAGCGCCCAGGGACAGCGTTGAGGCCAGGGCAAAACCTGCCAGTCGAATGGACGGGGACAATTTCATGCGAGTTCCTAGAGTTTGAAGTTCGTGGCGTAGGTCTGGTCTTTCCAGCGCAGCAATTTTCGTTCGGCCAACTCGACCCCGGCGTAGAGCACAAAGCCCAGCGCCATCAGGCTGAAGATCCCGACCCACACGGTGTTCAGGTCATACAGTGAAGAGGCGACGAAGATCACATGGCCGATGCCGTAGCTGGACGAGATGAATTCACCGACCACGGTGCCTACCAGCGCGAAACCGATGTTGATGCGAAAGGTACTGATCACGTAGGGCAGGGCGGAGGGCACCACGACCTTGGCGAATATCTGCCACTTGCTGGCGCCCAGGGAAATCAGCATTTTCTGCAGGTCCGGGTCGGTGTCCTTGGCGGCCTGGAACGCCGCGAGCAAGGCAACGATCGAGGTCAGGGAAATCGACAGGGCAATTTTCGACACCAGGCCGGTGCCGAACCAGAGGATCACCAATGGCGCGAAGGCAATTTTCGGCACGCTGTTGATCGCCACCAGAAACGGCTCGATCACCCGGGCCACATACGGCGAGTACCACAACAGCAATCCCGGTACGGTGCCCAGCACGGTGCCGGCGACAAAACCGATGATGGAGGCCCACAAGGTGTAGTAAGCGTGCTCCCACAGTTCACCTGACTGGATCAGCTTCCAGCCGGCCAGCGCAGTGCCGCTGGGCGAGCCGAACAGGAACGCGGAAATGAACCCGGCGCGCACGCCGTATTCCCAGGTGCCGACCACCAGCAACAGGATCGCCAGTTGCACCAGGCCGACCGGCAGGCGGCGTCGGGCTCTTGGCGCGGGGGTGTTGACTGCCAGCGCAGGGGTTGAAGTGGATGGGGTCATGAGGCCTGTTTCCTGATGGCAGTCTGGATGTCCAGTTCCCGACACAGCAGGTCGAAGTAACCGGCGAAACGCGGGTCGTGACGCGCCTCCAGCGGTGAACGGGTTTGCAGGTCGATGCGTTGCTCGCTTTTGACCCGGCCAGGGCGGGCGCTCAGCACATAAATGCGTTGCGACAGAGCGATGGCTTCATCGATATCGTGGGTCACCAGCACCACCGTCTTGCCTTGTTGGCTGGCCGTATCGACCAGCATGGCCTCCAGGTAAAGGCGCGTCTGGTAGTCCAGGGCCGAGAACGGTTCATCGAGCAACAGGATGTCCGGGTCAGGCAGCAGGGTCCTCGCCAGCGCCACGCGCTGACGCATGCCACCGGACAGCTCCTTGGGGTAGCGGTTCTGGAAGGGCAGCAAGCCGAAATCCTGCAAATACTCGCGCGCGCGTTCGATGGATTCGGCACGGGCGACGCCCTTGACTTCCAGGCCGACAATCACGTTTTCCAGCACGGTGCGCCAGGGCATCAGCAGGTCACGCTGCAGCATGTAGCCCACCCGCCCGCGCAGGTGCGGCACCTCGTGGCCGTCCAGTGCGATACGACCGCTGTCGTGTTCCAGCAGCCCGGCGAGGATGTTGAACAGCGTCGACTTGCCGCAGCCCGAAGGGCCGATGATACTGACGAACTCGCCGGCCTGGACTTGCAGGTTGATGTCGTCCAGTACCGGTACCGGCTGGCCATCGGTGTTGAAGGATTTGCGCAGATGACTGATCGCCAGTTTGGCGGTCATACCGCTGGCTCCGGGTGCAGTTCGGCAGCGACAATGTCTTCATTCGGCACTTCGAGGGCTTCATTGAAGCGCTTGAAGAAACTGCACAGGGCAATGCGGATGGTCAGCTCCACCACCTGTTCTTCGCTGTAGTACTCGCGCAGCCGGCGATGGACGTCGTCGCTGATGCGCTCGGGGGTCAGGGTGACGAGGCGGGCGTAGTCACGAACCAGCAGATCCTGTGCATCAAGCCCCGGCACCTGGTCGTCGAGCAGGTGCTCGATCGCCTCCTGGCTGATGCCGTGCGCCGCCAGCTTCGGCTCGTGCAGGGTGATGCAGTAATGGCAGGCGTGTGCCTTGGACGCCGTGAGCAGGGCGATTTCCAGGTGCCGCGGCGAGATCAGCGCATCGCGCTTGGACTGCACCAGATAACCGAACAAATGCTCCAGCGCAGGTGGCCGGTGGGCGAATGCGCCCAACAGGCTGGCGTAGGGGCCATAGTCCTGCAAGAGTCGGTCGAAGGTATGGGCGGTGGACGGTTCGAGGTGCTGGCGATCGAGGACGGTAAGGCGAGACATCGTGGCGTGGATCCGCTGACAAAAGAGGCCGATTCTAGGCAGGGTCCCGAGCACGCTCTAAATATCGTGTTGGAATGAGCTTATGCGTTGGCTCTTGGCACTGCGCCATCATCGACTCGTCAGTTGCAGGCTCTCGCTTCTGAACCATTCCAGGATCCTGCGGATTTCAGGCGTGCTCTCTTTCCCGGGCGAACACAGAAAGTGATAGCCGGTGCCGCAGTTCATTTCCTCCGTGACCAGTTTTTGAAGGGCTCCGGTGTCCAGTTCATCGGAGAGGTGCGACGTCCGGGCCATGGCCACGCCCAGGCCTCGGATGGCCGCTGAAACAGCCATGTTGGAGTGAGGAACCGTGAGAACGCATTCGAACGGCAACGACGACAGGTCGTTCTTCTGCAGCCAGTAATCCCATGAGGGGGTGGAGACCATTTCCCCATTTTGCAGGCTTCGCCAGCGCAGGATGATCGGGTACTTGAGGACCTCCGCCACGCTGCCGGGCAGCCCCAGGCGGGCGATGAGGGCAGGGCTGCACACCGGAAAGATCCGCTCCGGAAGGATGAACTCCGAGAACAAACCCGGCCAGGCCGCGCTCTCTTCTCCCAGGCGGATGGCGGCCTGTGCGCTGGGATTGTCGAATCTTGAAAACTCATCGGTATTGAGCTGGATCCGGATATTCGGATGGGCCGCGTAGAACCTGGGCAAGCGAGGGATCAGCCAGGTGTTGGCAAAGGAGTCATGCACGAACAGCTCAATCATTGACTGGCCCTGGGCATCACGCTCGAACCGGCCGGCGAGGGCGTTGATGTCTTTGAGGAACGTGCGGACAGTCGGCAGCAACTCGGCCCCGGCCTTCGTCAGCGTCATGGCGCCTGAGCTGCGATCAAAGAACTGCGCGCCCATGCTCTCTTCCAACTGCTTGATCTGATGACTGATCGCACTTTGCGTGATGTGCAGCTCCAGGGCGGCCTGGGAGAAATTCAGGTGCCTGGCACAGGCCTCGAAGCCGCGCAGCGCCGTCATGGATGGAAACTTCCTAATCGCCATTGCCATGCCTCTCAAACAATCTCATAGGGCATCAATTCCTTTCATTAACGGCCATGCGTTGCCAAGGGACACAATGTCCCTCCACCCTCGCGCGACATGAAACCATGGCCTCTTCAGTTCCTGCATCTGATGTTTCGGATATTAAACGCACCCCGAACAAGAATACCCTTGTCGCCGCCTGTACCGCCCACGCCGCCCATGATGGTTTAAGCGACCTGGTGTATGTGTTTCTTCCGGTCTGGCAGGACATGTTCAGCCTGAGCTATGTGTGGCTGAGTGTACTCAGAAGTGCCTATGCGTTGACCCTCGCGTCCCTGCAGATTCCGGCTGCAACGTTGTCGAAAAAATTCAGGCCTGCCCATCTGCTCGTTGTCTCGACGGTGGTGACCGCGCTGGGCTGGTTCCTCGCCGGTCTGGCGGGAAGCGCAGTGGCCTTGGGCGGCGCGCTGGTCATCGCGGGAATCGGCGCAAGCGTGCAACATCCCATTGCCTCGGCCATGGTGGCAAGGGCTTACGGCGGTGCGGCGAAAAGACCCTTGGGTCTCTACAACTTTGCCGGGGATGTCGGCAAATCGATTCTGCCGGCGTCGGCCGCCGCTCTACTGACCTACGGCACCTATCACAACGTGGTGATGATGTACGCCGGCGTGGGGCTGCTGGCCGCCGCACTGATCTGGTCACTGCTCAGAAACGTCGTCGCCGGTGGCGAGGTTCCAGTGTCCAGAACACCCGTCCGCGCCGACAGTCCGGCCGCAGGGTATCCGCGAGCCTTTCAAGCCCTGTTGGCGACGGCGGTGTTGGACAGCGCGGTCCGGATGGGTTTCCTCACCTTTCTGCCGTTCATCATCAAGGCTCATGGCGGTTCGTTGGCCCAGACAGGGTTGGGGCTGACGCTGGTGTTCATCGGGGGGGCGATCGGCAAGTTCTGCTGTGGCTGGATCGCGGATGTGCTGGGCAGCGCCAGGACCATTCTGCTGACGGAGTTGCTGACCGCAGCGTTGATCGCCGTGGTGCTGTTTTCGCCCCTGACCCTGGCCATGCTGGCATTGCCGTTGCTGGGTGTCGTGCTCAATGGCACATCGTCGGTCCTGTACGGCGCGGTCAACGATGTGGTGGACCCGGCAACGCTGGAGAAGAGCTATTCGGTTTTCTACACCGGCACCATCGGTGCAGGGGCGCTGGCTCCCGTGCTGTATGGCTACGCCGGCGACCACCTGGGTGTCGCGGCAGCGGTGTTGATCATTGCGGGCACGGCGGCCGTTTCGTTTGTGCCGGTGACGATCGTCAACCTGGTCAACCCGCGTGTCTTCGACCAATAACGACTGATCGGATCAACCGCGTTACCGTTGACGATCCTCGCCCCCACAGTGATTCTCGGTGAGCGCACTGCTGTGGGAGCGAGTCTGCTCGCGATGGACTGGACAACGCCGCGGGGCACCGGGTTTCCCCGTTATCGTTGACGAACCTCGCGAGCAAGCCCGCTCCCACTATTCTTCAGTTGATGACAAACCCTGCGCCCACCGGGTCGTTGCGTTCGATCACCCAGCGCGAAGTCCCCAGGATGCTCGCCGTCCCCTTGACCGTCGGCCGCACCGCCCGGGTGCCATTGAGGTCCACTTCACCCAGCAGGCAACCCTCGAAGGTGCCGCTGCCCAGCAAGCCTTCGGACAGGATCGGCTGGTTCAACCCCAGTTTCCCCCGCGCTTCGAACATCGCCATCATCGCACTGGTGCCCGTGCCGCCCGGGGAGCGGTCGAGCTGGCCGGCGCTGAAGACGTGGACGTTTTTGTAGAACGCGCCTTCGATGGTCGCCGGGTGCCAGAACGTGATGAAGTTGAGGTCATTGATGTGCGCCTCGGTCGGGTGCTGAATCTTCAACTGCCTGTTGATCTGATCCCGTGCCAGCAGGCCAAGGCGCGACAGTTCGCTGCCGTTGTCCGGACTGATGCGCAGGTCGCAGTCGGTCAGGTCGACGATGCCGAAATAGTTGCCGCCCCACACCAGGTCGGCCTTGAGGTCGCCATAGCCGGGAAGCTGGATCGGAATGTCTTGTGCCGCAACATAGGCCGGTACGTTTTCGAAACGGGTCCACAGCACCTTGTCGTCTTCGGACGCCACTTCGGCCACGACCAGCCCGGCGGTGGTTTCGAAGCGAATTTTGGTGATGCCGTCCTGGCCTCGAGGCACCAGCCCCAGGGCGACCATCGCCATGCTCACGGCGATGGTGCCGTGGCCGCACATGTGCGAATACACGCTGCCGTCCATGTAGATCAGCCCGGCGTCGTACTCGCTGCTCGAAGGCGGGGTGAGGAACACGCCGAACATGTCCTTGTGCCCGCGTGGCTCCTGCATCAGGGCCTTGCGCAGCCAGTCGTAGTTCTGCTCCAGGAAGCGCCGCTTGGCCAGAATGCTCGAGCCGGCGGGGTAGGGAATACCGCTGTGGACGATGCACAGGGGTTCGCCTTCGGTATGGGTATAGATGACATCGAACGTGTCTTGCATGCGCATGACGGTACTCTCCTGCTAACGGGACGTATGAGTGTTGTGTGGGTGGGGTGGGGTGGTTATTTGCGTTCGGACAAAAGGTCCAGGCCGATGCACAGATCCAGAATGATCACGGCGACCACGACGACGAGGATGGTCGCGCCGGACGCGGCGGCGATGGTCGGGTCGACGGTGTATTGCACGTAGTTGAAAAGCTTCACCGGGATGGTGTTCAGGTCCGGGGTGGTGTTGAAGATCGACAGCTCCACGTTGATCCAGGACGAGATGAACGCGAAAATCGACCCGGTCACCAGGCCCGGCCGGATCTGCGGCAGGGTCACCAGGAAGAACGTGGTCCAGGGTGTGCCGCCCAGGTCGCTCGAGGCTTCTTCGAGGGCCCGCTGATCGGGCGTCAGCATCGACAGTACCGAGCGCAGGACGAAGGGCGAGATGATGATGGTGTGACCGATCAGCAAGGCGAGGAAACTGCGGGTCAGGCCGAAGTAGCCGCCGAACTGCAACAGCGCTGCACCCAATACGATGTGCGGAAACACCAGGGGCGACGTCAGTGCCGCGACGATCGTGCCCTTGCCGCGAAACTCGTAGCGGGCCATCGCCAGCGCGGCCGGCACACTGAGCAACACGGCGACGAAGGTCGCTGCCAGCGCCAGGATCGTGCTGGTCGCAAAGGACGCCACGTAGCTCGGATCGCTGAGCATTTTGCCGTACCAGTCCAGCGTCCAGCCCTGTGGCGGGAAGGCCAGGAACGAGGTTGCGGTGACCGAGACGCCGAGGATCACCACCAGCGGCAGCAGCATGTAGCCGAGCACGGCCCAGGACACGAGTCTGACCAGTACTTGCGTGATCATCAGTTGCTCCCCCGAATGTTGCCCACCCGCCCGGCGATGCCGACCATGACCAGGGTAAAGATCAGCAGCACCACGCTAAGTGCGCCGCCATAATTGAAATCGAACACCGAACTGTATTGCTGGAAAATCAGCATCGACAGCACCGAGATCCGTCCGCCGGACAGCAGCGCTGGCGTGACGTAGGCGCTGGCCGCCAGGGTGAACACCATGATCGAGCCGGAAATGATGCCGGGCATGGTCAGTGGCAACACCACATGGAAAAACGTCGCGCGAGGGCTGGCACCGAGATCGTCGGACGCCTGTTCGTAGGCCGGGTCGACCTGCGCCAGGGCGTTGCCGGCCGCCAGCACGATGAACGGCAGCAGGATGTAGACCATGCCGATCAGGATGCCGAGTTCGGTGCCCAGGAAGCGCACCGGCGTGTCGATCAGGCCGATGTCCATCAGGCTTTGATTGACCAGGCCCTTGCGCCCCAGCAGCACCATCCAGCCGAACGAGCGCACGATGTTGCTGGTGAACATCGGCACCACCAGCAGGATCACGCAGGCGCGACGCCAGGCTCGCCATTTCACGACGCGCACCAGATACCAGGCCAGCGGATAACCCAGCAGCAACGAGATCAGCGTGGTCAGGGCGGCGATGCGGAACGTCACCAGGATCACGTCCCAGTGGTACTGATCGCCCAGCACCTTGATGTAGTGCTGCAGGGTGAACGCCTGGTCGCCACTGGTGGTCAGGCTGGCGAAGATCACCACCGCGAAGGGCGCCAGAAAGAACGCGGTGAAGAATGCCAGGGCACCGAACAGCATCAGCGACGGCGCGAGTGCGGTGCGTCTCATACCGTTTCCCCGATCAGGTGCAGGTGCGCCGGATCGAAGCCCAGGCGCACGGCGCTGCCAGAGATCAGGTCGGCCCGGGGCAAGCCCATGGTTCGGGCCACGACGGGTTGGCCGTCGATCATGGAGTGGACCAGGGTGTGGCTGCCCACGCTGATGACATCGGTCACCGTGCCGTGGAGTTCGCAGCGCCCGGGGCTTTCCAGGCTCGAGGCATCCAGTACCTGCACATGCTCGGGGCGCAGCACGGCCGTGCCGCGTGGCAACAGGTTTTTCGCCATGTAGAGCAACGGGGTATGGGTGACCGCCAGGTGGATTTCACCACTGTCGCGGGCCTCGTAACCGATCAGGTTGGCCTCGCCAATGAAGTCCGCGACGAAACGCGAAGCGGGGGCGCTGTAGATCTCGCTGCTGGTCCCGACCTGTTCGATGCGTCCGGCGTTCATCAC
Organism: Pseudomonas sp. IT-P12; assembly: GCF_949767465.1. Taxonomy (NCBI): domain Bacteria; kingdom Pseudomonadati; phylum Pseudomonadota; class Gammaproteobacteria; order Pseudomonadales; family Pseudomonadaceae; genus Pseudomonas; species Pseudomonas sp. IT-P12. Next base: position 72,803 of record NZ_CATKPY010000011.1, read on the forward strand.
CACGATCCGGTCGGCGATGGTCATCGCTTCTTCCTGGTCGTGGGTGACGAAGATGAAAGCGATCCCCAGCTTGGCCTGCAGGTGCTTGAGCTCCAGCTGCATGCGCTTGCGCAACTTCATATCCAGCGCCGAGAGCGGTTCGTCGAGCAACAACAGTTTCGGTTGGTTGACGATGGCGCGGGCCAGGGCCACGCGTTGCTGTTGCCCCCCGGACATGCCACGCGGAAAACGGTCTTCCAGGGCCTCCAGGCCGACCATCGCCAGGGCTTCTCTGGCCTTGAGCTTCGCTTCGTTGCGCCCCAGTCCCTGACGCCTTGGGCCGTAGGCAATGTTCTCCAGCACGGTCATGTGCGGAAACAGCGCGTAGTTCTGAAACACCGTGTTCAGGGGCCGACGGTAGGGCGGCAGACGGCTGACGTCCTGGCCGTCGATGGCGATGCTGCCCGAGTCCGGCTGCATGAAGCCGGCAATCGAGCGCAGCAAGGTGGTCTTGCCGCAGCCGCTGGGGCCGAGCAGGACGATGAATTCGCCCTGCTGGATATCCAGATTGATATGGTCCAGCGCCTGGAAAGGCCCGAAGTGTTTACAGACGCGGTCGATGCTCAACAAAACTGACATTGCAGACCTCACGAGCTACTTGGCGGTGACTTTGCGGTTCCAGTCGTTCGTGACGGCGGCGCGCTGCGCGTTGATCTGGCTCCAGTCGAACAGACGCAGGCTGTCGATCGAACCGTTCACGCCCCAGGGCAATTTGCGCGCCACGTCCTGCGCGACTTCAACGTCTTTGACCGCCGGCCCCAGGTACAGCTTGCTGGCCAGGCAGGACGCCGCTTCGCGGGTCAGCGCGGTGTTGATGAACTGCTCGCCGGCTTTGCTGTTCTTGGCGCCCTTGATCAGGTGCAGGCGGGCGTCGGTGGCCCAGGCACCTTCCTTGGGAATGGTGAAGCCGATGGGCGCGCCTTTGTCGATCAGGTCCCAGGCGCCGACGTTGAAGTGCGCCCCGATGATCGCTTCGCCACTCTGGAAGGCATTGGTGGCGGCGCCCGAACTGTCAAAGAACAGCGCGGTGTCCAGCGCACCGAGCTTGCTGTAGACCTGGTCCAGATGGGCGCGGTCGATGCCCCAGACGTCGGCCATGAAAAACACGAAGGGCACCCCGGACGAGTTGGCGGGCGAGGGCAGCGCGATGGCGCCGGCGTACTCCGGGTTCCACAGGTCTTTCCAGCTGGTGGGCGCTTGCTTGATGTCCTTGGTGTTGTAGGTCAGGCCAAGGGAGTAGTAACCGCTGCTCACCGCGAAGGTGTGGCCGGCGTTGCTGTAGATCGCCTTGTCCTGCACGTTTTTCAGGTTGGGAATCGCCGCCGGGTCCAGGTCGGCGACCACCCCGGCGTCATAGGCCATTTCGCTGATGCCGCCGTCCATCCAGGCCACGTCGATCGTCGGGCTGGATTTCTGTTGCTGGAGCTTGGCCAAAGTGACGGTCGAGGTGCCGACTTCGGCGGCCACGGCGATCCCCGTGGCCTGCGTGAAAGGTTCTGCAACACATTTGAGGAACGCGTCACCCCAGTTACCGCCGTACAACGCCACGGTCAGTTTCTGCGAGTCGGCCAGGACGGCCGGTGAGGCGATGCAGCCGGTGACTAACAGCGCGGCGGTGATTGTCTGACCCGTCTTGAGTTTCATCGTGTGTCCTCTATAGCTGTTGTTGGACTGTTCCCCTTGCGTGCATCTTGCTCGTATCGTCGATTCGAGCGCTTGCACTTCGGGGTCTTAAAGTTGAATAGTTAGGTCATGCCCAAAATGACTCCGGTAAACCCGCATTGCCAACTGTCCGCCGTTCCCGGCTGCGGGGCGAACAGCCGTCCGCAGCTGTCCGTGGGCTTCGTCCTGCTGGACCAATTCACCCTGGCGGCGTTTTCCGGGTTTATCGATGTCTTGCGCCTGGCCGCCGATCTGGGAGGCGGCAGCCGGCAGATTCATACGGCGTGGCAGGTGATGAGTGTCGACGGGTTGCCGCGAACTTCCAGTGCGGGCATCGCGTTGGAGGTGACCGGCGGCCTGGCGCAGGATCTGGAAGCGTTCGACTACGTGGCCATCTGCGGCGGCAACGATTACCTCAACACCCACATGCCGAGCCCATTGCGGGACTGGTTGCAGCGCGTTGCAAAGAGCCGGACGCGGCTGCTGGGCATTTGCACCGGGACCTTCGCCCTGGCGCAGGCGGGCGTGGTGGGCAGTCGTTCGGTGTGTGTGCACTGGAACGTGCTGGATGCCTTTCGCACCCGGTTCCCCAAGACCCCGGCCGCAGTCGATCATCTGTTCATCGACGAAGGCGACCTGATCACCTGCGCCGGTTCGACGGCCGCCATCGACCTCGCGCTGTACCTGGTGGCCCGCCATTGCGGGCGGGAGAAAGCCCAGCAGGCGGTGCGGCACATGATGCTGCAGGGGATTCGCCAGGGCCGGCAGCCACAGGCGCATTTCTACGCCAACCTCGAGGACATCAAGGATGAGCGCGTGCGCCAGGCCGCGCATTACATCGAACAGCGCATGGACAGCCTGCCGACCCTGGACGCCATCGCTCGTTACGTGGGCCTCGGCCGGCGCCAACTGACCCGGGCCTTCCAGCAGTCGCTGGGGCTGTCACCCATGGAGTTCCAACGCTCGCTGCGCGTGGAGTACGGCGCCTGGCTGCTGGTGAACAGCCACAGCAGCATCACCCAGATCGCCATGGATTGTGGCTTTTCCGATGGCGCGCACTTCTCTCGCGAGTTTCGTGCCCGGTTCAACATGTGTCCGCGCCAGTATCAGAATGAAGCGCGGGTTTGATCGCGGGTGCAGTGAGCCGTGTCGGCGTTAGCCTGTAGGAGCAAGCTCGCTCCTACAGTGGATCAATGATTCATTACCGGCATCGATAGTCACCATCATCCCAATGAAGTTCTCTCAATAACCGGGCGGCGTAACAATGGCTCCATACAAAACAACTACCCCCGGAGCACACAATCATGAAACGCCAAATCTTCCTCAGCATCGCTTTCTCGGTTCTCGCAGTTAACGCATTCGCCGCTGCTTCCGCTCACCCGGTTGTCGCCGAAGGTGGCTCGGATCGTCTGATCGAACGCCGCGTAGCTGAAGGTGGCTCGGATCGTCTGATTGAACGCCGTGTGGCAGAAGGTGGCTCGGATCGTCTGATCGAACGCCGTGTGGCAGAAGGTGGCTCGGATCGTCTGATCGAACGCCGCGTAGCTGAAGGTGGCTCGGATCGTCTGATCGAACGCCGCGTAGCTGAAGGTGGCTCGGATCGTCTGATCGAACGCCGTGTGGCAGAAGGTGGCTCGGATCGTCTGATCGAACGCCGCGTAGCTGAAGGTGGTTCGGATCGTCTGATCGAGCGCCGCGCTGTATGAAGATCGGAGCCGTAACGTCCAACAAGAAGCCCGGCCTAATCAGCCGGGCTTTTTTGTAAGCGATCAGAAGCTGTACTTGGCCGTCAGCATCAGATTGCGCGGCGTCCCGTAGCTGTCGCCACCGTACTGGGTGGAGGTGCTGATCGAGGCGTAATAGCTGCGGTCGAAGATGTTGTTGGCGTTGAGTTGCAGGTCCAGGTTGCGGTTGACCTGATAACCGGCCATCAAGTCCGTCGTCGCGTAGCTGCCTTGTTTCAGGCGGTATTCGCTGCCATCGGCCAGGGCGATGTCGTTGTACATGCGGCTCTGCCAGTAAACGCTGCCACCCACGCGCAGTTTTTCCAGCGGGCCCTGGAAGCGATAGCTGCTCGTCAGCTTGAACAGGTGTTCCGGGGTGTCGGTGTCGAATCGCTGATTCTCGTTCTGCGGGTTGGCGTCGTCCTTGAGCGTGTGCACACGGGCGTAGGTGTAGCCACCGCCGAGTTGCCAGTTTTCGGTGAGCGCGCCCTGCAGTTCCAGGTCGACACCCTGGCTGCGAATTTCGCCCGAAGGTTGGTAGCAATCGGCTTGCGGGCAGTTGGGTACGAAGACTTGTACCGCGCGGTTTTCCTGGTCGACGCGGAATACGGCCAGGCTCGCGTTCAGCGCGCCGCCCCAGTACTCACCCTTGATGCCGACTTCATAGTTCTTGCCCACAATCGGTTTGACTGGCGTCGCGGAGACGTCCTTCTCGCTTTGCGGAGTGAAGATGTCGCTGTAGCTGGCATAGACCGAATGATGCTCATCCAGGTCATAGATCAGGCCGGCGTAGCGGGTGACGTTGCGGGTCACCTTGTAATCGCCCTCGGCATCGCGGTTGTCGTAGTCGTACCAGTCAAGGCGCCCGCCGAGAATCAGCTTCAGCGGGTCGGCCAGGCTCAGACGGGTGGTGGCGTACACCCCGTCCTGTGTGGTGATTTCGCGCACGCGGTCGCTGCGCGTGAAGTTCGGTTTGCCGGCAGTGATCGGCCAGTCCATGGCATAGGGATCGTAGTTCTGGGTGGTCATGTCATAGACGCGCTTGCTCGCGCCGACGACCAGTTCATGGGTGCGGCCAAACGCCTGGAAAGGACCGCTGAGGAAACCGTCCAGCCCGGTCTGATTCTCGTCATAAGTCGCCTGCCATACCGTTCGCTCCAATGTGGGGCTGTTCCAGCGCGACTGGTACGAGCCGCTGAACACGCCATTTTGCTCGGCGTAATTGGCGTTGACCTGCAGCTTCCAGTCGTTGGCCAGGTTGTGCCGGATCTCGGCGAAGACCGTGTTGACCTCTTGGTCCTTGTTTTCCCAAGACGTACCGGGGTTGTAGGAACGCGGCAGGTTCAGGTGATGACCGTCGAGGCCGATCATCGATGAGCCCCAGAAGTAGTTGGTCTTGTCCTTCTGGTGCGAGAAACCCAAGGTCAGGGTGGTGTCCTCGCTCAGGTCGGCTTCGGTGATCGCGTAGAACAGGCCGTGGTTTTCCTCGACATCATCGATGAAGCTGTTGGAATCCCGGTAAGAGGTCACCACCCGGCCGCGCAGGGTGCCGCTGTCGTTGAGCGGGCTGGAGGCGTCGACTTCGCCACGGTAATCGTCCCAGCTGCCGGCAGCGCCGGTCAGGGTGACTTTCTGCTCGGCCAGCGGACGCTTGCGCACCAGATTGATCGCCGCCGATGGGTTGCCCGCGCCCGTCACCAGGCCGGTCGCCCCCCGTACGATTTCCACCCGGTCGAACATCGCCAGGTTTGGCTGCACGCCTACCGCCCAGCCGTTGTAACCGCTGGGAATGCCGTCATACATCAGGTTGTCGATATCAAAACCGCGCGCCGAATATTTCTGCCGCCCTGGGCCGTCAGAGGTGGAAAGGAACAGGCCGGGGGTGTTCTTGACCACGTCGTTGACGCTGGTCATCGCCTGATCGTCCATGCGTTGACGGGTGATTACGGTCACTGCCTGGGGCGTTTCGCGCATGGTCAACGGCAATTTGGTCGCGGTGGACATGGCACCGGTGGTGTAGGACGTGGTGCCCTCGGTGGTGCTGCCCAGTTGGGTGCTGGTGATTTCGGTTGCGCCCAGTTCCAGTGTGGCGGGGTTGGATGGCTCCTGCGCTGTGCTGGCGTCGTCGGCCATCGCCGGAGTCAGGGTCGCCATGCAGATGGCCATGGCCAGCAGATCTCTGGACGGACGGAAACAGCGCAGCGGGGTCGGGCGCAACATGGACGGCTCCTGGTTTTATTAATGATAATGTATATGAGAATCGTTACCAGTTATTGTGTCAGGGTTTTTCGTTGCGCAGAAGTGGGGAAAGCGAAAAAATGATCGGACAGGTCCGTTCGAGGTTTGCCGCAGAGCGGTCCGTAACCCCTTGAGCCATCAGGAAATCCGTGAATGCTTTGGTCCGTATCGCTCAATGGTCAGCCCACGCCGACCGCGCAAGCTCACGTCAGGGTCCCATGGTGGAGTTTCACCAAAACGGTGCTGGCAGCAGCAGCGCTGACGCTTGTGCGCGATGGTGTTGTCCGACTTGACGACCCAGTCGAGGAGGGCCCATTCACCCTGCGCCAACTCCTCAAGCATCAGGCGGGGCTTGCTGATTACTCGGAACTCCAGGACTACCACGCCGCCGTTGCCGAACATCGGCAACCCTGGCCCGCCGCCGAAATGGTCCAACGGCTTGACGGCACCCGGCTGCGCTATCCACCGGGGACCGCGTGGCGGTATTCCAACGTGGGATACATGCAGGTGGCCGCTCTGGTTGAGCGGTGTACAGGGCAACGTCTGGAACAGGCGCTGGCTCAACGAGTGTTCCTGCCCTTGGGTTTGACCCGGGTCCGGCTTGCACGAACACGGCAGGATCTGGCCGACGTACACCCGCCGTCCATGGCCGCCTATCACCCTGGCTGGGTGTATCACGGACTGCTCACCGGCCCGCTTTGCGAGGCCGCGCGATTGCTGGATCAATTGCTGGCCGGGCAACTGCTTCCTCCAGCGTTGCTGGGTGAAATGCAGCACGCCATCGTGCTTGGCGGTCCCATTCCCGACCGGCCCTGGGCTACGCCGGGTTATGGTTTGGGTTTGATGATTGGTACAACGAAGGATGGGCACAGGCTGGTCGGTCATACCGGTGGCGGGCCTGGCGGCGTCATTGCGGTGTATCAGCTTCGCACTGACCAGTGCGTCGCGACCTGTTCTGTGTTTGGCGAGGACCGTGAGGAGGGAGCGGTGGAGTCCGAGGCCTTGGCGCGACTGCTGGCCATTGTCGGTAATCGCGCCGTTTGAGCTGAAGGTGGTCGCGACAGCTCAGCGGGCTGCCGCGACCGGAACGGCTCAGATCTGCGCCTGGCCACCGTCGACGAACAGCTCGATGCCGTTGACGAAGCTGGCGTCGCTGGACGCCAGGAACAGTGCGGCGCTGGCAATTTCTTCCGGTTCGCCGACACGCCCCATCGGGATTTGCGCGGCGAGGTAATCCAGCAGGCCTTGCTGCTGGGCCGAGTCCGGACCTGCCAGGTCGACGAGTCCAGGCGTGCGGGTGGCGCCTGGGCTGAGGGTGTTGATGCGCACATTGCGATCCTTCAGATCCAGAATCCAGCTGCGCACGAACGACCGAACCGCAGCCTTGGAGGCCGAGTACACGCTGAATGCCGCAGTGCCCGAGCTGCCTGCTGTGGAGCCGGTGAGAATCACCGAGGCGTTCTTCGCCAGCAGTGGCAGCGCCTTCTGCACGGTGAACAACACGCCTTTGACGTTGCGGTCGAAGGTGTCGTCGTAATGCTGCTCGGTGATCTCGCCCATTGGCACCATCGAGCCACCGCCGGCGTTGGCGAACAGCACGTCGATGTGGCCGCGCTCGGCGCGGATCTTTTCATAGAGCGCATCGAGTTGGTCGAGCCGGGTCGAGTCCACTTGCACGCCGGTGGCATTGCCCACCCGGGCGACTGCGGCGTCGAGTTCGGCCTGGCGCCGGCCGGTGATGTAGACGTGCGCACCTTCTTCGGCGAAGCGCTTGGCCGTGGCCAGGCCGATGCCGGTGGTGCCGCCGGTGACCAGCGCAATTTTGCCATTGAGTTTGCCGTTCATTGATCGTTCTCCAGAGAGGTGTGTAGGTGAGGTGTGGGAGAAGCGTATCGACGATCAGATGATTTCAAAATAGAATTGTCCGCAACTCATCGTTGCAGAAATGAAATGAGCAAGTTGCCGGATTTTGAAGGCTTGGCGATGTTCGCCAAGGTCGCGGAGGAGGGTTCGTTCGCGGCCGCCGCGAGGATCATGGGCGTGTCGGTGCCCACAGTGTCGCGGGCGGTGGCACGGTTGGAAGAGCGATTGGGCGGCCGATTGTTCAACCGCACCTCACGCCAGCTCTCGCTGACCGAGTTCGGCCTGAGCATGGCGGCCAAGGCCAGCGACCTTTATCGCCAGGCCGAAGAGGTCGAAAGCGAAGCCCAGGACCTCTCCGTACAACCGCGCGGCCAGGTGCGCCTGGCCATTCCGATGTCTTTTGGCCTGCGCTGGGTAGCGCCGCTGATGCCCAAGCTGCTGCGGTTGTACCCCGAGTTGTCGGTCGACCTGCATTTGTCCGACGCCTCGGTGGATCTGATTGCCGACGGGTTCGATGCGGCCCTGAGGATCGCCGCACTGCCGGACTCATCGTTGGTGGCCCGGCGAATCTGTTCCGTTACGCAGTTTCTGGTGGCGTCTGCGGGTTACCTGGAACAACACGGCCGACCGGAACATCCGCGGGACCTGGCAAATCGGTCGTGCCTGAGTTATGCCTACCGCGCTCGCACTCAGGTGTGGCGGTTCACCCACCAGAGTGGCGTCGAAGAAGACGTGGTACCCAACGGGCCACTGCGGGTGACCAACTCCGATGCGATGATTTCGGTGCTGCTGGAGGGGCTGGCAATCGCCGAACTGCCCGAGTTCATGGCCAGTGAGTACCTGGCGGACGGTCGTTTGGAGCGCATCCTGCCCGAGTGGAGCATGACCCGCGGAGGCCTGTATTTCGTGACCCCGTCGGCGCGCACCCGCCCGGTGAAAATCAGGGTCCTTTCGGATTTTTTTGCCGAGCATCTTGCCGATCCGGTATGGCGCTGGCCGCGATAACCGACGGTTTTCGACTACGGCTGCCGACCCGGGCAAGGGCATTTTCATGCTCATCTGAAGTGAGTGGGGAATCTCGCGACAAAGTTCGTTCCCGACTCGACGGTCGAAGAAACACTCAACGTGCCATTGTGGGCGGTCGCGATCTGTGCGGCGATGTAGAGCCCAAGCCCCAATCCTTCACCGCGCTGGCCCGCCTGCGAACGGGAGAAGGGTTCGAACAGAAGCGGCATGAGTTGAGGGGGAATGACGGGCCCCTGGTTGGTCAGCGACAGGACAATCTCATCATTCTCCGAATAGGCCTCCAGGAGGATGGGCGTCGACTTTGAACCATGAGTGACCGCATTGATCAGCAGGTTCGACAGCAGCTGGCTGACGCGCAGCGGGTCGCAATAGACACCTGGCGGCACGTCCAGTGTCTGAATGATTTCTGAGTGCGGATGGGCGTTCAGCACTTCTTCGACGGTCAATCGGATCGTGGACTCCAAGTCATCCACCTGCTTGCGCCGCACTGGAATGCCGCGACCCAGGCGTCCCCTGGCGAAGTCCAGGACGTTCTCGATCAATACGCCCATGCGCGTGGAGCTGTTGCGGATCGCTGAGATCAGGTTCAGTGAGCGTTTGTCTTCGGTTTTGGTTTCCAGCAGGTCAGCACTCATGCGGATGGCGCTCAGCGGTGTTCGCAAGTCATGCCCCAGGACCGCAATGAATTGCTCGCGCAGCCTGCCCAGTTCGGTGGCGCTGCTCAACTCGGCTTTCGTTGCCTGCAAATGACTGTGAGCGTCCAGGCTCATCGCGATCAACTGGGCGAAGAGGGTGAGCGTTTGCGCGATGGCGGGCTCATCCAGGTTGGCCGGAACAGAGTCGATGGCACACAGTGTCCCGAAAAAATCGCCATTGGCCTTGATGATCGGGATGGAGATGTAGCTTTCCAGTCCGTAGATCCTGGGCGTGTGATGAAGCGAAAACAGCGGATGCGAGCTGGCGTGGCCGAAAATGACAGGCTTTTTGTGCTGCCGGATCTCGTGACAGATCGTCGACTCGAGCACCAGCTCACCACCCGGTTTCAAGCCAAAATCGATGGCGTCGTCGACGGCGCAGGCGACCCAGTTTTGCTCGGTGACCCTGGCGACCGCCGCGAAGCGCATGCCCGTGAGGTGCTTGACCATGCTCAGGATCACGGGCACTGCATCGATGCTGCGGATGGCTTCAATATCGGGGGTAAAGCTTGTGTTGGACATGAGGGGGCGCTTCGCATGGTTTTGACGAGGCTATCCCTTATCTCGCGTCCTGACTAATGGCATTTGATGGCAGGCGGTCGTAACCCTTCAACCGGTGACCACCGCCTTGGCTTCCAGAAACGCTTCAAGGCCAGACACACCGTTTTCCCGGCCGATGCCCGATTGCTTGAAGCCGCCGAACGGCGCGCAGGGGTCGATCGTGGTCCGGTTGATCAGGACTCCGCCGGCTTCGAGCTGCTGGGCAATCTGCTGAGCGCGATGGACGTCCGCCGAGAACACATAGGCCTGCAACCCGTAGATCGAATCGTTGGCCATCGACACCGCCTCGGCGTCCGTTTCGAACGTCAGGATCGACAGCACGGGCCCGAAAATTTCTTCCCGGGCAATGTCCATGTCGTTGCGTACATGAGCGAAGACCGTCGGTTTGACGAAATAGCCACGGTGCAATCCTTCGGGGCGTCCCTCGCCACCGGCGATCAGTGTCGCACCCTGTTCGAGGCCACGGCGAATGTAACGCTGGATACGTTCGTACTGGTCACGGCTGGCGAGAGGGCCCAGCACGGTTGCCGCGTCACGCGGGTCACCGACGGGCAGCGTTGCCAACTGTGCACGTACCAACCGCATCACTTCCTCCAGGCGCCGCCGTGGGACGAGCAACCGAGTGCCGGCAATGCACGCCTGGCCATTGTTCATGAACGCCACGGCCAACGCCTGGGGGACGACCACCGAAAAATCCGCATCGTCGAGCACGATCGTCGCCGATTTGCCGGTCAGGCCTAGGCTGACCCGCTTCATCGTTTCTACCGCTGCACGCGCAATCAGCTTGCCGGTCCGGGTTGAACCGGTGAAGGAAATTTTGGCCACGTCCGCGCTGGTACTCAGCTCATCACCGACATCCTCTCCACGCCCGAGCAGCAGGTTGAAGCAGCCATCAGGCAAACCTGCCGCATGCAGCGCCCGGGCCGTCACCTGGGTTTGCAGCGGGCTGAGTTCACTGGGTTTGATCACCGAGGCGCAGCCGGCTCCGAGGGCCGATGCCAGTTTGTTGCAGACAGTGCCGGCAACGCTGTTCCACGGCGCGATCAGGGCTGAGACGCCGACCGGCACCTGCTGCACCACGGCGTCGCCCAGGCGTCGGGTGAAGTCATAGGTTTGCAGGATGTCGGCGGTTCGGGCAAAGCACTGCGAGGCGTATTGGCTGACCCACTGCGCACGCGAGGCCGGGGCTCCGTACTCCTCGATGGTGACGTCGCGGATTTCATCGGCGTGGGCGAGCACGGCGGCTTGCAGTTGCCTGAGCATCTCGATGCGTTCGGATTTACCGGTTTGCCCCAAAGATCGTTGCGCTCGATTGGCGGCGCTGATAGCAGCCTTGGCGTCGTCGCGATTGGCCAAGGTGGCGGTGGCGATGACCTGTTCGGTCGCCGGGTTGACGCTGTGCACCACGGTTTCACCGTGGACCGGCACGAAACGACCATCGATGTAGGCCTGGTTGAACTGACGCATCACACGCTCCTCTGATTGAGCCCGAAGGGGTTGAGCGTCAGTTTAGGGCTGGGCTATTGTCTCGACTACGCGGGTAAATCCGCATGTTCCATTTGGAAAATCAGGACAATGCACAAGAGCGGACTCGTTGATTTGCATGTGGTGCTGGCTGTGGCTCGCCGCCAGAGTTTCCGCGCAGCCGCCGTGGAACTGGGAATGTCCAGCTCGGCGGTGAGCAGCGCCATCGCGGGATTGGAGGCGCGCCTCGGCTCGCGACTTTTTCATCGCACCACCCGCAGCGTGGCGCTGACCGATGCCGGGCGCCAGTTCGTCGAGCAGATTTCCCCGGCGGTCAAACAGATTGAAGAGGCCATGACGACGGTGAATGACCGGCGCCTGGTGCCCTCCGGAAACCTGCGGATCAACAGCTCCCTGGGGGCCGCTCTGATGAGTTGGCAGCCGTTCATGTCCGAGTTTTCCAGGCGCTATCCGCAGGTGACACTGGACATCGTGACCGAAGGCGAGCTGGTGGACATCGTTGCCGAGGGGTTCGATGCCGGCCTGCGGCCCAGTCATCTGGTGCCCAAAGACATGATTCGCGTGCCTCTGACCAGCGATGTGCCAATGGTCATTGTGGGGTCGCCGGCCTATTTCGATCAGCACCCCAAACCCACCCGGATCAGCGAACTGACCCACCATGCCTGCATCCGCGCGCGACTGCCCAATGGCAGGCCGTCGCCCTGGCAATTGAAATCCAGGGGCAGGTCGATCTCAGTCGATGTGCCGGGTTCGCTGGTGCTGGATGCGCCATTGATGATGCGCGAAGCCGCCCGATCCTCCTGGGGCCTGGCACACATGGCCCGCTGGTATGTGGCCAGCGACATCGACAGCGGCACGCTTATTCCCGTACTCGAAGATTGTGCCGTCCACTTGCCAGGCCTCTGCCTCTATTACTCCGGCCACCGTCATGTGCCCGCAGCGCTGCGCGCCTTTGTGGATCTGGTGCATGAGGTTCGTGGAGGGTAGGGCAGGTCTGTCTGCGATCGGATCCATCGACCGCGTGATGGCGGGATATCGCCGGCTAGACTGATCGTCTAGTAACGAATAACATGCCGAGCATGAGCAGCCCAAAGACACGCGCAACCACCGACGTCCGCCAGGAAATCCTTGATGTAGGCCAACGAATCATGGCCGCCAAAGGGTATTCCGCCGTGGGCCTGAATGAAATCCTGGCCACCGCCGGTGTGCCCAAGGGGTCCTTTTACCATTACTTCGGTTCAAAGGACGCTTTTGGCGAGGCCATGCTGGAAAGCTATTTCGAGACTTACCTGGCCGAGCTCGACGAGGTCCTGGCGCTGCCCGGGCTGACGATGGCCCAGCGTCTGATGAAGTACTGGGACATCTGGCAGCAAACCCAGTCGTTCCACGACTGCCAGGGCAAATGCCTGGCGGTGAAGCTCGGCGTGGAGGTGGCTGACCTGTCGGAGACGATGCGCGCGGTGCTCAAGCGAGGGACGTCGGGTGTCACCGATCGCCTGGCGCAGGCGATCGAAACCGGGGTCGCCGAAGGCTCGCTGACGTGCGAGGCTGCGCCCCATGCGTTGGCGCAGAGCCTCTACCAGTTGTGGGTCGGCGCCAGTGTCATGGTCAAGATCACCAAGAGTGTCCAGCCCTTCGAGACGGCGATGTCGACGACTCGTCAGATTCTCGATCTTGCCTGAGCCACGGGGCAGGGCGGTGTAGAGCCGCCCCCTCGCGGTTACCCTCCCGGGCCCGTCAGCGGCCAATCAAATACCGCCTGAACGCCTGCCTTGCGCCGGCTGATGACGATCTGCGCCCTCTTCCTGAACCGTCGAAACAACGAACGTGGAAGAAATCTCAAAAATTTACTAGACGACTGGTCTAATCGAGTATTAAGGTACTCACACATTGAAGGCATCGCAGCGGGGTTAAACGATGAACACATCGCACAGGGCGGACCTGATCATCGAGGCAGCGAACGCCTCTTTTTATTTGCCTACTAACTAGACGACTGGTCTAATTTTGTCATTCCACACCCACTCCGAATCAGGAACATCAATATGAAAATTCTCATGATACTGACCTCCCACGACACCCTGGGCAGCACTGGCCGCAAAACCGGTTTCTGGCTTGAAGAACTGGCGGCGCCTTACTACGCCTTCCTGGACGCCAAGGCCGAGATCGTCCTGGCTTCGCCCGCCGGTGGTCAGCCACCGCTCGATCCCAAGAGCAACGAGCCGTCCTTCCAGACTGACCTGACCCGCCGATTCGAAACCGACGCCGTCGCCACCGCGTTGCTTGCCAGCACCGTGCGCCTGGACAGCGTCTCGCCTGCCGATTTCGATGCCGTCTTCTACCCAGGTGGCCACGGTCCGCTGTGGGATCTGGCAGAAGACCCGGTCTCGATCCGCTTGATCGAATCGTTCCTGGCCGCCGGCAAGCCCGCCGCCCTGGTGTGCCATGCGCCGGGCGTGTTGCGCCACGTGAAACAGCCTGACGGCTCCCCCCTGGTCCAGGGCAAGAAAGTGGCCGGTTTCACCAACTCCGAAGAAGAAGCGGTCGGCCTGACCGACGTGGTGCCGTTCCTGGTCGAGGACATGCTCAAGGCCAACGGCGGCCTGTATTCCAAAGGTCCGGACTGGGCGTCCTACGTGGTTCGCGACGGCCTGCTGATCACCGGCCAGAACCCGGGTTCGTCCAGCGAAGCGGCGAAGGTCCTGATCGACGTGCTGAACGACGCCTGAGCCTGCCATTGGCGGCAAACGCTCCGGCGTCTGCCGCTGCCTCAACCCCGGCAGTTTGCAAGCCGACCCGACAGACTGACGCAACAAGGAATCAATCATGCAACATCGCTCGCTGTTCGAGCCCACCTCGTTGGGCGCCATCAGGCTGAAGAATCGTATCGTCATGCCGCCGCTCACGCGCCAACGCAGCGCTCAGCCCGGTGACATCCCAACGCCCCTCATGGCCCGGTATTACCAGCAACGCGCCAGTGCCGGCCTGATCATCAGCGAGGGCACCCAGATCGAACCCCGTGGCAAGGGTTACGCCTGGACGCCAGGCATCTACAGCCAGGCGCAGATCGAGGGCTGGCGCACCGTGACCGATGCCGTGCACGCTGAAGGCGGGGTGATCTTTGCCCAGCTCTGGCACGTCGGCCGGGTGTCTCACAATGCGCTGCAACCGGACAACGCCGCGCCCATCGCGCCGTCGGCGATCCAGGCGCAAAAGGCCAAGGCCTTTATCGAAACCGGCCCGGGCACGGGCACCCTGGTCGAGCCTTCCCTGCCGCGGGCGCTGAGCGTCGCCGAGATCAAGGCGCTGGTGGAACTCTACGCCCAGGCCGCGCGCAATGCCTTGAGTGCCGGTTTCGATGGCGTCGAGATCCACTCGGCCAATGGTTACCTGGTCAACCAGTTCATCTCGGCCCACGCCAACCAGCGCACCGATGAGTACGGTGGCTCGCTGCACAACCGCCTGCGTTTCCTGCGCGAAGTGGTGCAGGCCGTCGGCGCGGTGGTCGGGCCTGAACGCGTCGGGGTGCGCTTCGCGCCGCTGTTCACCAGCACCGATGAAGACCGCGTGTACATCGGCTTCGTCGAGGAGGACCCGCACCGGACCTACATCGAAGCCATCAAGGTGCTCGAGCAGGCAGGCATCGGTTACCTGTCGATTGCCGAAGCCGACTGGGCGAATGCGCCGGACCTGCCCGAGACATTTCGGCGCGAGGTGAGAAGCACCTTCAGCGGCCGGATCATCTACGCCGGCTTGTACACCGCAGACCGCGCGGCGCGCCTGGTCGAGGCGGGCCTGGCTGATCTGGTTGCATTCGGGCGGCCCTTTATCGCCAACCCCGATTTGCCCCGGCGCATCGCCAATGGCTGGCCGCTGAATGCCCTGAACGCCACCGGCCTGTATGGCGGCGATGAGCAAGGGTTCACGGATTACCCGACATATTCCCCTTCCAGATGTGAGGTGTTGTCATGAGTAAAGGTATCGAAGGCAAAGTCGTTTTGATCACCGGCGGCAGTTCCGGTATCGGTGCCGAAGTGGCCCGGCTGCTGGCGGCACGCGGCGCCAGAGTCGCGGTGGCCGCGCGTCGGGCCGACAAACTGGAGGCGGTGGTGGCCGAGATCGCTGCCCAGGGGGGTGACGCCAAGGCCTACACCCTCGACGTCACCGACAAACGCCAGGTCGAGGCCGTGGTCGCTGCCGTGGTGACGGATTTCGGCAGGCTCGACGTGCTGATCAACAACGCCGGGTTGATGCCGATTCGCCCCATGTCGGAGGTCAACACCGATGAGTGGGACGCGATGATCGACGTCAACCTCAAGGGCACGCTGTACGGCATTGCGGCGGCGCTGCCCCGGTTCCTCGCGCAGGACAGCGGGCACATCATCAACCTGAGTTCGGTGGCCGGGGTGAAAGTCTTTGCCCCCGGCGGCACGGTGTACTCGGGGACCAAGTTCGCCGTCAGCGCCATTTCCGAAGGCCTGCGCCAGGAAGTGGGCGACAAGGTCCGCGTGACCTCCATCGCGCCCGGTGCGGTGGACAGCGACCTCAAGCACATTACCTCCGGAACGGCCAGGGACACCGTGCTCGACTTCTACAAAAAGGCGATCCCGGCCGCCTCGGTGGCGCGCGCCATCGCCTTCGCAATCGAGCAGCCCGACGACGTGGACGTGAACGAAATCGTGCTGCGGCCGACTCACCAGGCGTTTTGACCTGGCGTCGAGTGGCCGTGCGGTTTCAATCGTCGTGACGGCGGCTGTGCTGCAGCAGCCGGTCGGTCTCGGTCTTGACCACCAGGTAGCACTCGCAACTCAGCCGTTCCAGGCGGGTCCGGTCCAGCACCGTGATCTGCCCACGGCTGTATTCGATGACGCCCTGGCGCTGCAGTTTGCCGGCCGCTTCGGTGACGCCTTCGCGGCGTACGCCGAGCATATTGGCGATCAGTTCCTGGGTCATGTTCAGGCGATTGCCAGGCAAGCGATCCAGCGACAGCAGCAGCCAGCGGCACAATTGCTGATCGATCGAGTGATGGCGGTTGCACAGGGCGGTCTGCGACATCTGGGTGATCAGGGCCTGGGTGTAGCGCAGCATCAGCAGGAGCAGATCGCCGTGGCGGTTGAACTCTTTCTTGAGTTTTTGCCCCGGCAGGCGGAATGCGACGCCGGCGCTCTGTACCACCGCCCGACTGGAGGTGCTTTCGCCCCCCATGAACAGGGCGATGCCGATCAAACCTTCGTTCCCGACCACGGCGATTTCCGCCGACGAGCCGTTTTCCGTGACGTGCAGCAGCGAAACGATGGCGTCGGTGGGGAAGTAAACATGCCGCAGGGTATCCCCCGGTTCATACAGCACATCGCCCAGTCCCAGGCTGACCTGCTCCAGGTGCGGGACCAGGCGCTGGAGGTCGTCGGCGGGCAGCGCCGCGAGCAAGTGATTGTGGCTTGGCTGGTGTGAAGCGGACATGGGTGGGGCACCGTGGCGGAGGGGGGGTACCGGGTCAGGGTACACCCATGCACGCCACGGGCGGTGATCAATGCCTACTCATCGACGGCCTGCGCATACTCCAGCGCTTGGGGCCTGGGCGACCGGGCGCGGCAGTCCACCCGAACCCAGCGCTCCAGTCCGTCGTCTTCGAGCGTCAGCGCCGTGCCGCTCAACGGCTGGCCGTCGAGGGTCATCGAGGTGAGGGGCGAACTGCCCTGATGCACATCGAAGTGGTAAAGCGTGCTGCCGAAGCGGTAATGCAGTTTGAAACCCGGCCAGTCGACGGGTATCAACGGTTCGAGGCTCAGCGTGCGACCGCTGCGTTGGACTCCCAGCAGTGACTCCACTATCAGCCGGTACATCCACCCCGCCGAACCGGTGTACCAGGTCCAGCCACCGCGCCCGGCATGGGGAGGCGCGCCGTAGACATCGGCGGCCATGACATAGGGTTCGACCTTGTAGGTGTCTATTCGCGCAACGTTGGCAAGGGCGGCCGGGTTGATCAGGTTCAGCACCTCCCACGCCTTGGCGGCATCGCCCAATTGCGCGAACGCCATGCCCGCCCAAACGGCAGCATGGGTGTACTGGCCGCCATTCTCGCGCACGCCTGGCACATAGCCCTTGATGTAGCCCGGGTCCAGAGCGCCCTTGTCGAACGGCGGGTCAAGCAGCAGCACGGCGCGGATGTCTCGCTTGATCAGATGCTCATCCAGTGCCTGCATGGCCTTGGCCTGGCGGACAGCGGAGCCGGCTCCGGAAAGCACCGACCAGCTCTGGGCAATCGAGTCGATACGACACTCCGCGTTGCTCGCCGAACCGAGCGACTGACCGTCGTCGAACCAGGCACGACGATACCAGGCGCCGTCCCAGGCACTCTGTTCAAGGTTGCGTTGCAGTGCCTCTGCGCTGTCGCTGCAGCGCCTGGCGAAGGCGTGATCGCCGTGCAGGCGAGCGGTCAGCGCAAATTGTGTCAACACCTGATAGCCGAAGAAACCCAGCCACACGCTTTCACCTTCACCCAGATGGCCGACACGATTCATGCCGTCGTTCCAATCGCCGGAGCCCATCAGCGGCAACCCGTGGCGACCGCGCTGCAGGCTGTGCTCGATGGCACGTACGCAGTGCCGGTACAGCGACTCCTGCTGGGGCGAAACCACCGGCAGGTCATAGTAGGATTCTTCGCCACCCGTCAATGGGCGGCCTTCCAGATACCCGACAGGCACGTCGAGCACCGCCGCGTCTGCGGTCATTTCGACATAGCGGTTGGTGGCGGCCACCAGCCACAGGAAGTCATCGGAACAGGCGGTGCGAACCCCTCGATTCATCGGCGGGTGCCACCAGTGCTGCACGTCTCCCTCCAGATACTGATGAGCGGCGCACAGCAGCAGATGCGCGCGCACGGTCGCCGGATCGGCGTGGATCATGGCCATGCTGTCCTGCAGCTGATCGCGAAAGCCGATGGCACCACCGGACTGGTAGTAGCCGCTGCGGGCCTGGAACCGGCAGGCAATGACCTGATACATCAGCCAGCCGTTGACCATGACATCCACTTCGGGCGCGGCGGTTTCGATATGGATCGCCCCGAGCAACGAGCGCCAGTGCTCCCGCACCTTGTGCAACTGCTCGGCGGCAACCAGGCTGCCCCGATGGCGCTGCACCTGCTGGCTGGCGGCGTCGCTCGAGGCGGCCGCGCCCAGGCGCAGGATGACTTCCTTGCTCTCGCCATCGGCGAGATCGACCGCCACTTGCAGGGCGGCACAAGGGTCCAGGCCGCCCCCCAGGCGCCCGGACAACCCGGCGTGCCGCATCGCTTCCGGCGCGGCCAGGGTGCCGCCGCGACCCACGAATTCCGTACGGTCACCGCTGACCCCGTGATCGACCGTGTCGGTATCGAAGAACGCCACCCGCTCGGAAAATTCCACCGAGTAGGCGTTGCGGGCGAAGAGGGCGCCGGTGGCCGGATCCGATTGCGTGACCACATGCATCGCCGACTTGCTGCGCAGATCGCCCAGCACCCATTCCACATAACCGGTGACCGACAGCGTTCGGCTGCGCCCCGAGCGGTTGCTCAGCAACAGGCGCATGAATTTGATCGGTGCATCCAGTGCGACATAGATCCACAGCTCGCTGACAATTCCGTCTTCTTCATGTTCGAACACGCTGTAACCGAAACCGTGACGGGTCTGGTAGGGGCCTGTTCCGGGGCAGGGTTGTGGGGCGGCAGACCAGAAGTGCCCGGTCTCTTCATCCCGCAGGTAAATGGCTTCGCCGCCGCGATCGGTGACCGGGTCGTTGTGCCAGGGCGTCAGGCGAAACTCATGGGCGTTTTCGGCCCAGGTGTAGGCGCTGCCGGTTTCCGAGATGACCGTGCCGAATTGGGCGTTGGCAATCACATTGACCCAGGGCGCCGGTGTCGGATTGGCCGCCAGCCCGCTGATAATGTATTCGCTGCCATCGGCACTGAAGCCGCCATACGCGTTGCCCAGCAGCAGCGCCGAAGGCTTGGGCACGGACAGGGTCGGCCTTGCCTGGTAGTGCCGTGTTGCCACGAATGGGGCATGTACCGGCGACACTTTGCGACGATGAATCTGTTCGGCCAGGCTGCCGGAACCTTCGTTCAAGACCAGCCTGGCCACCGAGAGCACCAGCACGCGATCTTCGTTCGACAGCTGTTGCACCGCACGCACGAAGATGCCGCCCGGACGATCCAGCAACGTGGCCTCACTGCCGGAGGTGATCAGCCCCATGATCGCGTCCTGCAGTTGTTGACGGTAACCGGCCTGGTCTTCGTTCCAGATCAACAGGTCGACCACCAGGCCTTTTTGCCGCCAGTAGGCATGAGCCTGAATCAGCTGTCGCACCATCGCGATGTTGTCCAGGCTCTGGATTTTCAGCAGGACAATGGGCAGGTCACCGGAGATCGCCTGGCCCCAGAGGCCCGACTGATTGCGCCGATTGGCGGTCAGTACGGTGTTATCGGCGCGCATCGAGGCGTTCGCATACAGCAGCGACGACGCCATCTGTTCGAACAGGCGGGCGTCGGCCAGCGAGATGTTGAGCTGGCGCAGCAGCACCTGGCTGTGGGTCCAGGACAGGTCGAACACCCGGTCGGCGAGGTGGCGGTCGCGGTATTTGTTGATCAGGTAGACGCAGTCGTCACGGTTATCGGCGACGCCGGTGACCAGGTCGATGGTCGCCTGCTGGCCGGGTTGCAGGGTAATCCTGCAGCGAATCGCGACCACCGGGTCCAGTACCGGGCCGGCACTGCCAGACAAGTGCGGGCAGTCGGCATCCAGGGCGGCGGGTGATACCAGGTTGCGTCCACGACCAACGAACCGGGCGCGATCGGTTTCGTACGAGATCGCGTCGATGTCCACGCCGTGTGCTGCCAGTAAATGGCACATCCACGGCGTCGATTCGTCGCTCGCCCTGGGACGGCGGCTGCACACGATGGCCTGGAGTGCCGGCAGCAGTTCGGTTTGCACGAACAGTTTGCTGAACGCCGGGTGCATGGCATCGCTGGCCGGGGACGTCAGCACCACTTCGGCATAGGTGGTGATTTCCAGGGTCTTGGCCGATGACGCCCGGTTGGTGACGTGCAGGCGGCGCAGTTCGATGTCGTCTTCAGGCGAGACGACAATCTCCATGTGCGTGTCGAAATCCAGGTTGCGTGCGCGAAACTCTGCCCGGGAGTCGCTGAAGATCGCCTCGTGGCTTTCGGGCTGGCGCAACGTTGGCTGATGCGCGGCCGACCAGACGGCATTGGACTGCACATCGCGCAGATAGCAGAACATCCCCCAGTTATCCTGGGAAATGTCTTCCTGCCAACGGGTGACGGCCATGTCGTGGCGGCGGCTGTAACCACCGCCACCGCTGGTCAGCATGACGTGGTAGCGACCATTGGAAAGCAACTGCACGGCAGGGCGTTTGCGGCCCGGGTCAGCGAACACCCGGAGCCCGGCGTCCTGGCCCAGCCCGCCATCACCAAGCGCGGGCGACTGGGCGGTCTGCAGGTACGGAGCGGCGGATTTCGGCACCCGTTCCTGCAACAGCAGCAGGGCCGATTGCAGCGCCGGATCGGCGGCGAAGCGGCGTTGCATGGGCTGATCGAGCAAGCGGCTGGTCAAGGCCAGCAGGCTCATGCCCTGATGGTGCGCCATGAAGGAGCGGACCACGACGTGGGGCTGGCCGCGGGGCAGTCGGGCCTCGGTGTAGTCCACCGCCTCATACAGACCGAAACGTCCCGCGCAACCTTGCAGGGCGAGCCGTTGCAGGTTCTTGCAGGCGGCATCGGCGTCGACCATCAACGCCAGGACGCTGGCGTAAGGTGCGATGACCACGTCATTGCTCAGACCGCGCTGGAGTCCCAGGGCCTGAACTCCGAAAGCGCGGTATTGATAATTGAAGTGGGCGTCGAGGGTGTAATAACCCGACTCCGAAACGCCCCAGGGAATGCCCAGCAGGTTGCCGTGTTCGATCTGTACCGCCACGGCGGCGCGGCACGTCTGGTCCAGCAGGCTGCCGTCGTAGTTGGGCATCACCAGCATCGGCATCAGGTATTCGAACATCGAGCCCGACCAGGACAGCAACGTCGGCACCCCGGCGTTTTCCCCCAACAGCCTGCCCAGGGTGAACCAGGCACGCTGGGGGATTTGTCCCTGGGCGATGACCACGTAATTGGTCAGCCGCACTTCGGAGGCCAGCAGGTCGTAGTAACCGCTGTCGAGCCTGCGGTCTTCGGCGTTGTAGCCGATGACGAACAGGTCCCGCTGATTGTCGTACAGCAGCGAGAAATCCATCTGTGCCAGTGACGTCGACAACAGGGCCAGGCGCTCCAGGGTCAGCAGGCGCGCGGCGGCGACGGCGCGCACCTGCTCGAGTCGAGGGTGATGCTCCGCTGCCCAGCCGGCGGGGTTCAGGCCTGCCAGTTGACGCAAGCTGCCAGGTGCCGACGGGGTGCCGGGCAAGGGCGCAGGGAGTCGATAGCGCTGCAACTCTTCGCTCCAGTCGATGCATTGGCGGTCGAACACCTCGCGCCAGTAAACGCTCTCTTCATCGAGGCCGCCAGGAGTGTCCGCGATGCTGATGCGTGCCGCGTGCAGCAGGTCTGCCAGCGCCTCGCGGGTTAACGATGGCGGGGCCTCATCCAGCCGTTTTCGCACGTCATTGCAGGCGGTTTCATCCACGCCCGCGGCACGCTGGGTTTCGCCAAGGATCTCCAGGGTGTCGCGCAGGCCCCTGATCACCGCAGGGCCGAACATGGGCGCGTCGGCAAGCTGCGCAAGGCCGGCGCTCAGGGTCAGCAGCAGACCCGCCAGGTTGCCGCTGTCGACCGTGGAGACGTAATGCGGTTTCAACGGTTCGAGGGTCTGCGTGTCATACCAGTTGTAAAAGTGCTGCCGATACCGTTCCAGGCCGTCCATGCTGTCCAGCGAGGCGCCCAGTCGCGTCAGCAGCCGTTCGGTGCTCAGGTAAGCGAAATCGTGAGCGGCCAGGTGGGCAAGCAGGGACATGCCCATGTTGGTGGGCGAGGTGCGATGGGCAATGGCGGGCCTGGGTTCTTCCTGCACGTTGTCCGGTGGCAACCAATGATCCTGCGGCCCCACGTAGTGATCGAAAAACGCCCAGGTTCTGCGCGCCAACAGGCGCAGGAAGCGCAAGTCCTCCGTTGACGGGGCGAACACCGATTGTCGGGGCGGCGAACTGAGTCGCCAGGCGATCCAGGGGCCGGCCAACCATGCCAGCAGCAGGGGGCTGGCGATGGCCAGGGTCTGTGGGTCGTGCGCCAGCAGGGCCAGGGACACCAGCGCCGAGAACGGCTGAACCCACATCTGCCGGTAGAGCCCGGACAGCCGGTTTTCCGTGCTGCGCTCGACCTCGCGCGAAGGCTGCCATTGCAACAGCCGGCGCCGGCTGAAGCCGATTCGCCAGAGCGAACGCAAGAGCGCATCGACGCTGTAGAACATTTCGAACGGCAGCCAGGCCAGTGCCAGGCAAGCCCTGGCCAGGTCCTGGCCCAGATCGCCCAGTTGCGCTCGCACGTATTGCCCATAGGGCACATCGTCGGGAGGCTGTATCAGGTCGGTCACCAGCCGCAGCAAAGGTTGGATGAACAGCAGGCCGATGACGGTGAGCGTCCAGTGGAGCGGCGCTGTGCTGGCAAACCACCCCCATGACAGCATCAGCAACAGCGCCAGCGGCTCCAAGCTGCGGCGCAAGTTGTCGAGGATCTTCCAGCGCGCCATGACGCTCAGCCGGTTATGGATCCAGTGGCCCTCGGCGTTGCGCACCCAGGGCAATGTCCACGGCAGCAACTGCCAGTCGCCGCGAATCCAGCGATGCCGTCGTTTGACATCGGCACCGAAGCGCGACGGGTATTGCTCGTACAGTTGCACGTCGCTGAGCAACCCGGACCGGGCATAGCAGCCTTCGATCAGGTCGTGGCTGAGGATCTGGTTATCCGGCAGGCAACCGTCCAGCGCGCAGGTGAACGCATCCACGTCGTAGATGCCCTTGCCGATGAACGAGCCTTGCTGGAACAGGTCCTGGTATACGTCCGACACCGCCCGCGTGTAGGGATCGACCCCGGCATCGCTGCCGAACAGTCGGGCGTAGATCGAGCGCGTGGCGCTGGTCAGGCTGATGCCCACGCGCGGTTGCAACACTGCGTAGCCGGAGACGATCTGCTCGCCGGTGGCATCGAACAACGGGCGATTCAGGGGGTGCATCATCGCCGCCACGCACTGGCGGGCGACATCGCGGGGCAGCAGGGTGTCGGTGTCCAGGGTGATGACATAGCGCACGGCGCGCAACGGGGTGATGTCTCCGACAATGGCATCGAAACGGTCCTGCCCCCGGCCGCGTAACAGGTCGTTGAGCTCGATCAGCTTGCCGCGTTTGCGCTCGTGGCCCATCCACACCCGCTCACTGGCGTTCCAGCGCCGTGGCCGGTGCAGCAGATAGAAGCGGTCGTCCAACCCGTCCGCATACTTCTGGTTGAGCTGGCTGACAGCACGACTGGCCTGGTCGAGCAGCCCGGCGTCCTCGGGCTCGTTCGCTTGCGCGGCGTCCAGGAAGTCGCTGAGCAAGGCGAAATACAGGTTGCGGTCGCGGTTGGCGAGGAAGCGTACTTCCAGACCCTCCACCAGTTCGTCCACGTCGGCCGGGCTGGCGATCAGCGTCGGGATCACCACCAGGCTCGTCGCGTCATCGGGAATGCCGCTGGCGTAATCCATTTTCGGCAACACGGCCGGCACCAGGCTGAACGTCACCAACCAGTTGATCAGACCGATCGCCAGTCGACTGGTCATGATCAGGCAGGGAATCGCCAGCATCAGCAGGGCTGCCGCCGACATGCCATCGCGCTGCGCAGAGGCCAGCAGGGGCCAGGCGAGAACGAACGTCAGCAAGGCCACCGGTGACAGGTAGAAAACCAGCGGCGAGCGCTGCAACAGGCGATTCCAGCGCTCATGGAACGGCACTCGGGCCTCGAGTCGGCGCTCCAGCGCCGGCAGGCCTGCGCTGATCAGGTAATACCCGACGTGACGGGCCAGCACCGGGCAGGACACGGTGGCCGTTGCGGCGATGGCGAGATCGATCGTGGCTTGGGCGACCTGGATTTCCGAGTGCCGGGGGCTTCGTCGGGCGAGGCGCTCGACCACATGCCGATAGCTGTCGCGTGTACTGAAATCCATCGCCTGATAAACGCCGGCCGGGTCTTCCCTGAGGATCCGGTCGACATGACTCATCGACTCGACGAACTCGCGCCAGTCGGTCGCGGACAGGAGCCGCAGGCTGCCGATGCTGTTGCTGATGGACACCTGGTCCGCTGCCTGTTGTTGCGCATCGAGCTGCACCTGGCGCTCGATGCTCGAGCCGCTTTCACTGAGCATCTGCTCGATCCAGTTCAACGGCAGGGCCAGGGCCGCGCTCTGACCCTGCAGGCGACGGGTGAATTCGGCGACAAAGGCGGCAGTGATCGGCGGTGCGGAGCGGGCCATGTCGGCGACGGTCAACACCACATTCTTGATGTCGCGCTCCGAGGTCTCGATCAGGCGCTCGGCCCAGTCATCGGCCAGATTGCGGTCATCGGCGTTGGCCATGACCCGCGAGGCCACTCGCCGCAGGTTCTCGATCAACGCCAGACGCAACATGATCGGTATCGCCCACAGTTCCCCCAGTGCCAGGGGCATCACGGTCTGATAGGAAAAGATGAAGCGGCTCAGGCTTTGTTCGTCGACCCGGCCGTCGCCATGGGAGATGGTTTCCAGTGCGATGTCGTAGACGCGGGGCAGGCCGGCGGAAGGGCCGTTGACCAGGCGTGGCAATTCGCGGCTGTAGCCTTTGGGCAGGTGTGAGCGGGCGGTGCGAATGTTTTCCTCGACCAGAAAGTAGTTGTCCAGCAACCACTCCGCTGCCGGCGTCACTCGACGGCTGGACATTTGCGCATCGGCCAGCGCCGCACAACTGCGCTTGAGCAGTCGCTCGTTGTCATCGAGCCTGCGCAACATCGGGTCCCGGGCGGACAACGCCGTCAGGCGATGTTGTCCGGCAAGAGCGATGCCGTGAGTGGCCATCTGATCGGCGCTGAACAGCTCCGAGCGCAATATCGGCTCATATTCGAAGCGGGGTTTGGAGAACTGACCGGTTCGCCAAACGCCGGACGAGCGGGAAAACACCCTCAGCATGCGTGTCCATATACTGTTCATAAAGTCCTGAGCCTGAAACGCACGACTGCAATTGCGCGCTTTGAGAGGTGCGCCAACGCATCGCGCCAGCGCCGAGCAGCGCCTTCTGGACGTAGCTTTTCAGCCTTGAGTGTGAGGACTATGAGGGGCGTTCGTCTGTTCGCTGGCGAACATACAGCGAGCACAGCCTTGGCGAGTCATTCGCCGCGTCGGGCTTGCTGATCGGGGGCGTGGTGTCTGAGCATGCAGGCGTGCTGCAAAAGGGGCCTGAGCCGATCAGGACGTCCCGATCATCTCTCCCGCCAGGTCGGCGAGTGCGCGAAGTCGATCCATCTGCCGCATATCGTGGTGAAAGCCCATCCAGATATCACGTCCGGGGGGCGCCTGGCCGGTGTCCAGCAACCTGAGCGCGGGCAACTGGTCGCCCAGGACGCGCGGCAGTACGGCAACGCCCAGCCCCAGCGCACACATTCGCGCCTGGACGGTGCGACTGCTGCTGGTGAACACGGTTCTGGCCCCGGGAAACAGCTCCTGTAGCCAGAGCACGTCGGGGTAATGCGCCTGGGCGGTGTTCATGGTGATCAGCCCGATGCCTTCACCCTCGGCTCCCGGACGAAATGGCACCTCTGCGCCCGCGTACAACCCGTAACTCAGGGTGGTGAGGCGTCGCTGGACGATGTCGGGTTCGGTGAAAGGGACAATCCGGAAGGCGATATCCGCTTCCCGGCGTGTCAGGTCGAACAGCCGATGCCCGGCGATCACCTCGGGCACAATCAGTGGATGACGCCGCAAAAGCTCAGCGAAAACCGGGCCCAGCACGTAGCTGGCAAACCAGTCCGCCGAGGAAATCCGCAACAGGCCCTCAGGTTGGTCATTTTCCCCCGCGATGCGTCGCTCGATCGTCAGCGCACTGCGTTCCATTTCCTCAGCCAGCCCGAAAATGCGCTCCCCGCTGTCGGTCAGCACCAACCCCGTTGCCGTGCGGCGAAAGAACACCTGGCCACTGGTCTGTTCGAGCACATGCAGACGCCGGCCCACGGTGGGATGGCTGACGCCCAACAGCTTCGCCGCTGCGCCCAGCGACCCACCCCTGGCGATGGCCAGAAAGACCCGCAAGTCATTCCATTCCATGGCTTACCTCGTACAAAAGTGAACGGCGAAGATGCAGCAATGACAGTCCCGCCGCAAGCCTTCGACTCGCACAATGAACCTCTTGATTCACCTCGCGGCGCTTCGAGCTGGACTCCCTGACGCCGCGGGTGGGCTGGTTGCCAACTGCCGGTTCGCAAGCCTTCGCGGGCGCTCGAACCATCAGTTTGCCCGGGTTTGCGGGGCGTAGCCGCCGGGCGCATGACGCCTGTGCCCATTCTCTATTGACTGCGTATGGAGGCTGTTCATGTACGGCAACGATGCAACCCACGCCGACCCACGGCGCTGGGCGATGTTTGTGGTTCTACTGGTGGGTGCGTTCCTGCCACCGCTCGATTTCTTCATCGTCAACGTTGCGCTGCCTTCGATCCGCGAAGAGTTGGGCGCTTCGGCCTCTGTCGAGCAACTGGTCATTTCTTCGTATGCTGCGTTGTATGCCGTGACGTTGATCACCGGCGGGCGCCTCGGGGATATATACGGCAGGGGCCGGGTCTTTTTTCTCGGGTTGATGGGCTTTGCCTGCGCCTCGTTGGTTTGCGGCTTTGCAGGATCGCCCTGGGTGCTGGTCGCCGGGCGCGCCTTGCAGGGTCTGACGGCGGCAGTCATGGCGCCGCAGGCACTCGCTTCGGTGCAGGCGATCTTCCCCGAGTCGGAAAAGCCGCTCGCGCTCAGCCTGTATGGCGCTGTCTTCGGTCTGGCCGCGGTGATCGGGCAGGCCTTGGGCGGCGTCCTGATTTCGCTCGATGTCATGGGCCTGGGCTGGCGGGCGATCTTTCTCCTCAACTTGCCAGTGGGGGTTCTGGTCGTGCTGTTCGGCCTTCCCTTGCTGAAAGAGACGCGCGCGTTACACGCCAGCAAACTGGACCTGGGCGGCATGGCCCTGTCGATGGTCAGCCTCGCGGCGCTTATCGTGCCGCTGATCGTAGGGCGGGAAGCCGGTTGGCCGTGGTGGTCGTGGCTGTCGCTCGGTGCTATGCCGTTGCTGATGTGGCTGTTCTGGCGTTATGAAACTCGCCTTGGGCGCATGGGCGGCAAGCCGCTGCTCGATCCGGCGGCATTGCAGGCGCCGGGCCTTGGCCGCTCGCTGCTGACCGCGCTGACGTTGTACTCGATCGGGGTTTTCTTCCTGTTGTTCTCGGTCTACCAGCAGCAGGCGCTGAACGCCTCCCCGCTGAGTGCTGGCCTGGTGTTCCTGCCGTTTGGTGCAGGGTTCCTGCTGGGGCCGCTGTCGACACCCTGGGGTCGACGCATGATCGGTGACTACGTCAATCCGCTCGGCATGGTCCTGGAGTCCATCGCCGTTCTCGGTCTGGTCTGGCTCATCAGCGCGACGCCGACCGGTGTGCAGCCTGACTCCGTGCTGCTGGGCGTCCTTCTGTTCGTGATTGGACTGGGACAAGGGCTGGCGCTGCCGACCTTGATGCGTATGGTCACCGGCCGCGTCGCCCCCGCCTACTCGGGGATGATCGCCGGCATCGCCAGTTCGACCCTGCAGGTCAGCACCTCACTCAGCGTCGCCGTGATTGGCGGGGTGTTCTACACAGTGCTCGGCTCACGCACTGATCCGGCCGCCATCACCCAGGCGTTCACCGTCGCCAGCGTGTGCATTGCCGTCTGCCTGGCCACCGGCGCTGGATTGAGTTTGACGCTTGCCTGGCAGCCCGCCGCCAGTGCACCCGCTCGCCGCGTCAGCGACGGGGCCCGAGCAGGCACGAGTACTTGAATCCGCCCCGGCTATGCCGAGGCGGTGCCGATCAGAAATCGTAACGCGTGCTGAGCATCACGTTACGCGGATCGCCGTAATAACCACTGTAGAACGTGGTATCGAGGGCGCTAAGGTACTTCTTGTCGAATACGTTGTTGACGTTGAGTGTGGCCGATAGCTGGTCGGTGACCTGGTAGCGTGCCATCAGGTCGAAGACGGCGTAATCGTCCTGCCTGGCCTTGACCGCACCGGGCAATCCCGCCGGTGTGGCGCTGAAATGAATGCCACTCTGCCAATTCATGCCACCGCCCACGGTCAGTCGATCGAGTTCGCCTGGCAGGCGATAGGTGTTCCACAGCTTGACCGTGTTGGCCGGGCTCACGGTGTTGATGCGCTTGCCGTCGGCGTCCTTGGTTATGCTGTGGTTATAGCTGGCGCTGAGGTTCCAGTCGGGCATCAGGTCTCCGTTGAGCTCCATCTCGAAACCTCTGGTCGTGGCGCCGCTCACCGCTCGATAGGCCGCCGTGGTGGTGCCGGGAATGACTTGACCCGGGTCGACTTCGGCGAGGTTGTCCTGCTTGATGACGAAGGCGGCAATACTGGTGTTCAAGCGACCACCGAAGTACTCGCTCTTGAAACCGACTTCGTAGTTGTCACCTTCACGGGGCTTGAGGGTGGCGCCGTCGCGGTCGCGCACGCTCTGCGGTTTGAAGATGTTGGTGTAGCTGGCATACACCGAGTGGATGTCGTTGAGGTCGTAGACCACCCCTGCATAAGGTGTGACGACGCCGGTTTCCTTGTAGGTGGTGACGCGGTCCAGGGCCGGTGTCAGTGCGTAGCTCAGATCGTAGGTGTAATCGTAGTCGCTGACCCGTGCGCCGAGGATCACCGAAAGGTCGTCGCTCGGACGCAGCCGGGTCGCAAAGTAGGTGCCGCGCTGGTAGATCGTGGTGTCGCCGTCGTAGAGCTTGCCGAGCGAAGTGTTGGCCCTGGCGGTGTTGTTGTCCCAGGTGTAGAAGTTGACGACGCGACCTTCGACAGCGGTGCCGCGCAGCGGGCTGTGGCGGTTCTCGTATTTGGCGTAGTTGTAGCCAACGATGGCCTCATGGCGTCGGCCGAACAGTTCGAACGGGCCCTGCGCCTGCAGGTCGACGCCGGTCTGCTTCTGCCAGGTGCTGCCGGCGCCGCCATACAGACGAACGCCTGCGCCGGTGGTCTTGTTGGGGAAGCCCCAGCTGGCGGTGGCCAGTTCATAGTCGCTGCGGTCAATGTACATCTGGTTCAGCGATGCTTTGAGCGTCCAGTCGCGGGCGAGTTTCTGTTCCAGGCTGAAGAAGCTGTTGAGGGTGTTCTGTTCGTTGGAACTCCAGCGTGCGGCGCTGTTGGTGGAGCGAGAGAAGTCGGTCTGTTCGCCATTGCTGTAGAACAGGGGAAAGGCCACC
The DNA here is from genome assembly GCF_949767465.1 of Pseudomonas sp. IT-P12. NCBI lineage: Bacteria > Pseudomonadati > Pseudomonadota > Gammaproteobacteria > Pseudomonadales > Pseudomonadaceae > Pseudomonas > Pseudomonas sp. IT-P12. Next base: position 102,557 of record NZ_CATKPY010000011.1, read on the forward strand.
GAAGAGGAACCCTGCGGCTTGTTCTTTTGATAATCAGCGCCGAAGGTCATCAGGGTGCTGTCGCTCAGGTCGGTTTCGAGGATGCCGTAGTAGACATCGCGTTCCTGATGGTAGTGATCCATGAAACTGTCGTTTTGCTGGTAAGCAACCACCGTACGCCCGCGCACGTTGCCGGTGGGCGTCAATGGGCCGGACAGGTCAACTTCGCCACGGTACTTGTTCCATGAGCCCAGCCCCCCGCTGATATGTCCTCGAAATTGCTCGGTGGGGCGTTTGCGTACCATGTTGATGGTGGCGGACGGGTCGCCTGCGCCGGTCATCAACCCCGTCGCGCCGCGCAAGACTTCGACGCGGTCGTAGATCGCCATGTCGGCCAGGCTCTGGGCCGAAACCTGGCTGACGATGTCCAGCGTGGTCGGAATGCCGTCGAACTGGAAGTTGTCGACCGTGTAGCCGCGCGAGTAGATGTTGAAGCGCTCGCTGCCCAGGTTCTGCACGGTGATGCCGGGCGTCTGTTCCAGTACTTCGGGCAGGCTTGCGAGGTTCTGGTCGTCCATCCGCTGGCGAGTCATGACACTGACCGACTGCGGCGTTTCGCGCAGTGACAGGTTCATTTTGGTGGCAGTTGCGGAGCTGCCGGTGGTGTACGAGCCGGTGCCTTCGGTGGTCGAGCCGAGTGCGGCGCCGGTCACGTTGGTCGCGCCCAGTTCAAGCACATCACCGCTGCCGCGTGGTGCCAGCAGGTAATCGCCCGACGGACCCTGTGTCACCGTCAATCCGCTGCCGGCCAGTATGTTGGCGAAGCCCTGTTCCAGGGTATAGCTGCCCTGCAGGCCCTGACTGTGCTTGCCGCTGGTGAGGCCGGCGTCGAAGGACAGGACCACACCTGACTCGTTGGCAAAACGGCCGATGACCGCGCCCAACGGGCCGGGCTGAATGGCGTAATCTCGCGTGACGGATTGCGCCATGGCTTGGCTGTTCGAACCCATCAACGGCTGGAGAAGACCGACCTGCAAGGCCAGCGTGGTGCCCAGGACGGCAATGGCCAGTGGTTTGCGCGGATGGGGCAGGGTGCGGTTGGGGCGATGCATGAAGACTCCTTCGAATGCAATGAGGCTGTTTTGCACAAGGAGTCGTACGAAAACCTGAAAATCGACAATCGTTAATGAGAATATTTTTCGAAAAGACTCAGGCGCGCGGTTCGACCCTGACCCAGAAGCGTGTGCGCGTTTCGATCCGTACCGGTAGCGCCTGGCTGATCGCTGCCATTGCACGGTCGGTGTCGTCCAGCGGGAAAGCGCCGGACAGTCGCAACCCGGCGACTTGTGGCGCGCATTGGATGATGCCCGGCCGATAGCGTTGCAATTCGCTCAGTGCGTGGTCCAGGCGCCAGTCGTCGATCACCAGTCGGCCGTTGCGCCAGGCGTCCCGTTCCGGGCTCAGCGATTGCGGTGTCGACAGAGGGCCCTCGCTAAAGTCGAGACGGTTCCCGGCCCGGACGATCAGCTCATTGTCGACAGGGTTGTTGCGTACCGCGACGGCATGTTCGAAAACGTTGAGTTCGGTGTGGGCGTCGTATTGGCGAACACTGAAGCGGGTTCCCAGTGCACGCATCTCGCCTTGGGCGCTGCGCACCTTGAGGGGGCGCGGGTCCGTACCGGTTTGCACCCAGATTTCCCCCGCTCGCAGGATGATCAGGCGTTGTGTCGCGTCGTAGCGGATATCCACGGCGCTTGCCGTGTTCAGGGTAATCAGCGTGCCATCGTCGAGGTTCAGGTTGCGACGCTCACCGGTACGGGTGCGCAGGTCGGCCATCCACACCGGCATCTCCCGGTAGCCGGACCAGGACAGCCCGCACGCGCCTGCGCCGAGCAGCAGACTCTTGAGCACGGCCCGCCGGTCGAGGCGCGATTCGCCCGCCAGCAGAGCGCGGCGGGCCAGTGGGCCGGAGACGCCCTGAAGTTCGGCCTGAAACATTTCCAGGCGCTGCCAGGCCCACTGGTGCAGCGGATCTTGCTGATGCCAGGTGAGCCACTGCCGCCGAGTGTCCTCGCAGCCCGGTACCGCGCCGAGACGAGCGTGCCACTGCGCGGCATCGCGAAGGGCCAGGCGCTGCTTCGCGGCGTTCATGCCTGCGCATCCAGGGCAAAGAGCAGGCACTGCTCGGTGGCCTTGGCCATGTACTTGGTGACCGAACTGACCGATACCCCGAGGTATTCGGCGATCTCGATATAGCCCAGACCCTCCAGCTGGGCGAGCAAAAACGCCTGCCGCACCTTGTAGCCGAGCCCGTCGAGCATGGCGTCCAGCTGCAACAAGGTTTCCAGCATCAGCATGTGCTGCTCGGGGGAACAGGCGAGCAGTTCCGGCTCTTGCGCCAGTGCATCGAGGTAAGCCTGCTCCACACTGCGCCGCCGCAAGTGGTCAATCATCACGCGCTTGGCGACGGTGGCGAGGAAATGCCGCGGCTCGCGCAAGGGATGGGCGATGGTGCCGGTCAGAAGACGAACGAAGGTGTCATGGGAAATGTCGGCAGCCTTGTCTCGATCAGCCAGACGCTTGCGCAGCCAGCCAGTGAGCCAACCGCCGTGGTCACGGTAAAGACTGTCCACCTGTTGATGCAGCGGCGAAGGCGGCAGAATGGCGGACATGACGGACTCCCTGTCGGTTTATTTGAGGATAAGAATTAATCGCAATTGTATGAAGGCTGACGCGGTTTGTGAATAGGTCATCGATGAACCCGCGCACTTGCGCAATCCAATCGAATACTTGCCTGATCCTCTGAACATGCAGGGTGATGGATAGGAAAGCCGCTGGGCGCAGGCTAGAGTCTGGCCAATAGGAGCGAGCCGCCATGATCCATGTCAGTCCCTGCAAGGAGTCGCCTCTGGCCGCGAACATCGACCCGCGAACCTGTCAATCGGGTGATTTCGCCACGTCGATTCCCGGCCTGTCGCTGTTTCGCCGCGATCAGCCGGCGGCGCCGGCGGTCTGCATGGTCGAGCCGAGCCTGATCCTGGTGGCGCGTGGCGAGAAACGCCTGTGGGTCGGTGGCGAGGGTTATCGCTACGACCGCTCGGGCTTTCTGATCACCTCCCTGGACCTTCCGGCCAATTCCGAAGTGCTGACCGCCAGCGCCGGGCAACCCTGTGTCGGGCTGGTCTTGAAGCTGGACATCCCCATGCTCGCCGAGGCGCTTGCCAAGGGCGGTATGCCAGTCACCCGTGGCCGTGCAATCGACAGGGGGGTCGGGATCGGCACCATGACCCCGGCGCTGGAAGACGCGCTCAATCGCTTGCTGGCATTGCTCGATGAGCCGGAGGCGATCCCGGTGCTCGCGCCGCTGATCCTGCGCGAGGTTCACTACCGCCTGCTCAGGAGCGACCAGGCGACGCGGTTGCGTCAGATCACGGCCGTCGATGGCCAGGGCTATCGCATTGCCAAGGCCATCGACTGGCTCAAGCTCAACTACAGCGTCCCGCTGCGCATTGATGAACTGGCGGCGCGCGTGCAGATGAGCGCGCCGACCTTTCACCACCATTTTCGCCAACTGACCGCGATGAGTCCCCTGCAGTACCAGAAATGGCTGCGCCTGAACGAAGCGCGGCGGTTGATGCTCAGCGAACGCCTGGACGTGTCGCGGGCGGCGTTCGCCGTGGGTTACGAGAGCCCTTCGCAGTTCAGTCGAGAGTACGGCCGGATGTTTGGCACCGCGCCCAGAAATGACATTGCGCAGCTGCGTGGGCAGGTGCTGGATGCCGTTTGAAGACCCCATCGAATGCCGTGGAAGCGGCGGAAAAAAACATAAATAAAGTACATCAACCGATGATCAGCGGGTGAGCCATGGAATTACGAATCAACCAGAAGACCTATCAAGTCGATGCCGACGCCGATACGCCCCTGCTGTGGGTGATCCGCGATGACCTGGGCATGACCGGCACCAAATACGGCTGCGGGCTGGCGCAGTGCGGTGCGTGTTCAGTGCTGGTCGACGGCAACGTGGTGCGTTCCTGCGTCACGCCGGTGGCCGGTGTGGTCGGTCGCGAGGTGACGACCATCGAGGCCATCGAGGCGGATGAAGTGGGCAAGCGGGTGGTGGCGACCTGGGTTGAGCATCAGGTGGCCCAGTGTGGCTACTGCCAGTCCGGGCAGGTCATGGCCGCCACGGCGCTGCTGAAAAACAACCCCACGCCGAACGACGCGCAGATTGAGGCGGCCATGGTCAATCTCTGCCGTTGCGGCACCTACAACGCCATTCAGGCCGCGGTCTACGACCTTGCCGGCCAGCCTGCGAAGAAAGGGGAAGCCTGATGAGCCCGCGTATCGATTCCGTGGAAGAAACCCTCGATTTCACACTGACTGACCCGGTGAATGTGTCCCGTCGGCGTTTTCTCGCCGGCACCGCCGTGGGCGCGCTGGTGCTGGGCTTCGGCCTGCCGCTCGGCTCGGCCAGGGTACAGGCGGCTGCCACCGCGGCAGCGGAACGCGGGACCCAAGTGCCGGCGTTTCTGGAAATCCGCCCGGACAACACCGTGCGCCTGCTGTGCCCGTTCATGGAGGGCGGGCAGGGCACCTACACCGCCATGGCGCAGATCGTCGGTGAAGAATTGGACGCCGATCCCGCGAGCTTCCGGGTCGAGGCCGCGCCACCCGGCGAAGCCTATGTGGTGCTGGAAAACGGCATGCGCATTACCGGCGGCAGCATGTCGGTGCGCATGAGCTACCCGACCATGCGTCGCCTGGGGGCGCTGGCCCGGGCCATGTTGCTGCAGGCGGGCGCCGAAAAGCTCGGCGTACCGGTGGGTGAACTGACGACCGAGCCGGGCAGGGTCGTGCACGCCGCCTCGGGGCGCACGCTCGCCTACGGTGAATTGGCCGAGCGCGCGATGGACCTGCCGGTGCCTGATCCGGCCAGTGTCCAGTTGCGTGATCCGAGTCAGTTCCGCTGGATCGGCAAGCCGGTCAAGCGCCTCGATGCCTACGACAAGTCGACCGGCAAGGCGCTTTACGGCATCGATCTGAAAGTCGACGACATGCTGCATGCCGCCGTGCAACACGCGCCGCGCCTGGGCATGACCGTCGGCAACCTGCGCAACGAAGAACAGGTCAAGGCCATGAAAGGCGTGCACTCGGTGCATCGCCTGCCCGGCGCAGTGGCGGTGGTGGCCGAGCGCTGGTGGCACGCCAAGCGCGCGGTGGAGGCGATTCAGGTCGACTGGCAGGAGCCGGGCGCCGACTCCCAGGTGCGGGCGATGCCGGCGGACTTTTCCAGCGATGCGTTCGTCAAGCGCCTGGCCGCCGAACGGGGACCTGCCCGCGACGATGAAAACGAAGGTGATGTCGCCGGCGTCCTGGCCAAGGCCAAGACCACAATCGAGGCCACCTACCATAATCAGTACCTCAACCATGCTCAGCTGGAGCCGCCGTCGGCGCTGGCCCGGTTCAACCCGGACGGCTCTCTTGACGTCTGGCTGCCCAACCAGGCGCCGGACATGTTCCTTGCCGACATCGCCAAGCGGACCGGTCTCGACGCTTCGCGGATCAGCTTGCATTCACCGTTGCTGGGCGGATTTTTCGGCCGGCATTTTCTCTACGACTCGGCCAACCCCTACCCGCAGGCGATTGCCCTGGCCAAAGCGGTGGGACGCCCGGTCAAGCTGATCTGGACCCGCGAAGAAGAGTTCCTGCGCGATGCACTTCGGCCTATCGCCGCCGTCAACTTCCGCGCCGCACTGGATGCCGACGGCCTGCCGTTGGCCATCGAAGCGATCAGTGCCACCGAAGGCCCCACCGAATCACTGGCCGGCAAGCAGGGTGAAAAGCTCGACCCGACGGCCCTCGAAGGCCTGGCCGGCAAGTCCTACGCCATTCCCAACAAGCGGATCGCGCAGATCTACGTCAAGGGCCCGGCCATGCTCGGTTACTGGCGCTCGGTCGGCAATTCGCTCAACGATTTCTTCTACGAAGCGTTCCTCGATGAAATCGCCGACAAGGGCGGCAAGGACCCGTTCGAATTGCGCCTGCACTTGCTGCGCGATAACCAGCGCCTGACCACGTTGCTGCAAGCGGTGGGCGAACTGTCGGGCGGCTGGAAGCGCGGCCCGTTCACGGCCGAGGACGGCACCCGGCGTGCGCGTGGCGTGGCCATGGCTTCGCCGTTTGGCACCCAGACGGCGGTGATCGCCGAGGTGTCGATCGAGAAGGGCCAGGTCAAGGTGCATGACATCTGGCAGGCCATCGACCCGGGCAGCATCGTCAACCCGGCCATCGTCCAGGCCCAGGTCAGTGGTGCTGTCGCACTGGGCCTGTCTCAGGTGCTGGTGGAGGAGGCGGTGTACATCGACGGCAAGCCCCGTGCGCGCAACTACGATTTGTACCCGATCCTGCCGCCTTCGCGGATGGCTCGGGTCCATGTGCGGGTGGTCGAGAGCGGGGAAAAAATGGGCGGCATCGGCGAACCGCCGTTGCCGGCCGTTGCACCGGCCGTGGCCAATGCGGTGGCGACCCTCACGGGGCAGCGCATCCGCAGCATGCCCTTGAGCCGCTACACCTTCACTTGAACAGCGCCGGAGCGTCCATGAGTAACCGCCGATTCGCAAGAACCGCTGGCTGGCTGGCCATGCCGTGCCTGGTCGCGGCCGGCCTGCTGGCCTGGTATGTCACCTCTGAGCCCGTCTCGCGCCTGGACAGCCAGCCGCTGGCCGCGGCCGATATCGACGCGGCACTGGTCAGCCGCGGCGAGTACGTCGCCCGGCTCAGCGACTGCGTGGCCTGCCACAGTGTGCCCGACGGTGCGCCCTTCGCCGGCGGTCTGGAAATGGCCACGCCCCTGGGAGCGATCCACGCCACCAACGTCACCCCGGACCCCGAGACCGGCATAGGCCGTTACAGCCTGGCGGACTTCGACCGCGCGGTGCGCCACGGGGTGGCGCCAGGTGGGCGGCGGCTATACCCGGCCATGCCGTATCCGTCTTACGCCAAACTCAGCGACGACGATGTCCGGGCCTTGTATGCCTTTTTCATGAAAGGCGTGGCACCGGTCAAACAGGTCAATATCCCCAGCGATATCCCCTGGCCGCTGAACCTGCGTTGGCCGATCGCGTTGTGGAACGGGGTGTTCACCGACACCGGGCCCTACGTGGAAAAACAGGCGCAGGATGCGCTGTGGAACCGTGGTGCCTACATCGTCCAGGGCGCGGGCCACTGCGGCAGTTGTCACACCCCGAGGGGGTTGGCGTTCAACGAGAAAGGGCTGGACGAGTCCGCCACGCCGTTCCTCGCCGGCGCCTTGCTCGATGGCTGGTACGCACCGAGTTTGCGCAACGATCACAACACCGGCCTGGGGCGCTGGAGCGAGCCGGACATCGTCCGGTTCCTCAAGACCGGTCGCAACCGGCATGCCGTGGTCTTCGGCTCGATGACCGAGGCGTTCAACAACTCCACGCAGTTCATGAGCGATGACGATCTGGCTGCGATTGCGCGCTATCTCAAGTCATTGCCCGGCGACCTCCAGCGTGACGGCGCTCCCTGGCAGTATCAGCCGGTGGCCGCCGCCACCCTGCAGGAAGGCCCGGGTGCGCATACCTATGTGACCCGCTGTGCCTCCTGTCATGGCCTGGATGGCAAGGGGCAGCCCGAGTGGATGCCGCCGCTGGCCGGCGCCACCTCGGCATTGGCCGGGGAGAACGCTTCGGCGATCAACATCACCCTCAACGGCTCGCAACGCGTCGTCGCTGCCGGTGTGCCGGATGCCTACCGCATGCCTGCCTTCCGTGAGCAGCTGTCGGATCAGCAGATTGCCGAAGTCCTGACGTTCATGCGCAGCAGCTGGGGCAACCGGGCTGATGCAGTGACTGCCCAGGCTGTCGGCAAGCTGCGCGAACACACCGATCCGGCCAGCAGCAGCCCGATCATTCTGCAAATGCGTTGAGGAGGGGTTGATGGAAAGCATCGACGTGCTGGTCCTGCGTACCGCGCGCGATTGGCTCGCCGCCGGGGATCGCGTGCTGCTCGCCACCGTGGCGCGCACCTGGGGTTCGTCGCCCCGTCCGGTGGGCTCGATGATGGCCTTGCGCAGCGATGGCCGTGTGGTGGGCAGCGTGTCCGGCGGCTGTATCGAAGACGACCTGATCCACCGCTACACCACGGCGTACGGCGGCGATGGGCTGACGGACGGGGCGCCCGAGGTGGTGCGTTACGGCGTCAGCGCCGATGAAGCCCATCGCTTTGGCTTGCCCTGTGGCGGCACCCTTGAACTGGTCCTCGAGTTCAGCCCGTCAGGGTCATTGCTGGACGAACTGTTGGCGCAACTCGACGCGGGCCGGCTGGTGCGTCGCCGGCTGGTATTGGCTGCCAACACGGTCACGCTCGAACCCACCGCAACCCCGGAACAGTTCAGCTTCGATGGCCGGCAAATGATCAACACCCTCGGCCCCGGTTATCGTCTGCTGATGATCGGTGCCGGCGCGCTGGCCGAGTACCTGGCGACCATGGCGTTGTTCAACGGCTTCAAGGTGACAGTCTGCGATCCGCGCCCCGAGCACATGCAGACGTGGGCGGTGGGCGGGGTGGAGCGCATTGTCGGCATGCCGGATGACGTCGTGCGGGACTTTGCAGTCGATCTGCGCACCTGCATAGTGGCCCTCAGTCATGACCCCAAACTCGACGACCTGGCCTTGCTCGAAGCCTTGCACGGGCCGGCGTTCTATATCGGCGCCATCGGCTCGCGACGCAACAGCCAACTGCGTCGCGAACGCTTGATCGAGCATTTCGGCGAGACCGAGGCCTCGCTCGAACGACTGCAAGGTCCCATCGGCATTTACATCGGCAGCAAGACCCCGGCGGAAATCGCCGTGAGTGTGATGGCGCAGATTCTGGCGGCCAAGAATGGCGTGGGTCTGTCGGGGGGACTGAGCGTGGCGGCCGCCAAGACCCGCGAGTGTCTGGCGGCGACCTGAGTGCACACGGCGACAGTCAGCCAGTCGGTGGCAGTCCATGGGCCGCGAGGATCAGATCGGCCGCGCGCTCGCCGATCACCACGCACGGCGCCATGGTGTTGCCGACCGTGATTCGCGGCATGATCGAAGCATCGGCGATCCGCAGCTTCTCGATGCCATACACCTTGAGCTGGTGGTCAACCACCGACAGCGCATCCCTGCCCATTTTCGCCGTGCAGCACTGGTGCCAGTAGGTCACCGCCGAATCACGGATGAATCGTTCCATGGCCCGTCGGTCACGCTGGCCAGGAACGACCTCCCGCTTGATCAGTGCTTCGAAGGCGTCGCTGTTGCCCAGTTCCCGGCACAATTCGATGGACGCGAACGCGGCAGCCATGTCCTGCGAAGTGCTCAGCGAATTCGGCTCGATGAGCGGGTTGTCCAGCGGGCCGGGGCCCGACAGGCGCAATCGGCCCCGACTGCCGGGGCGGGCGAGACCGGCGAACATCGTCCAGCCGTGTTGCGGCGGCTGAACGCCGACCTCGGGCGGGGAAGGGACCGGAAATTCGAGCTGGCACTGCAGCAGGTCGGGGGCGTCCAGGCGAGCATCGCTTTTCCAGTACAGGGTGGCTTCGCAACCACCGCCGCCGACGGCCTGGGGCTGCCGATACTCCCAGGTACAGCCGAAGGCCAAGTGGTCCTGGTAGTTCTGGCCGACGCCGGGCAGGGGATTGATCAGGTCGATCCCGTGGGGGCGAAGCTCCTCTTCCGGTCCGATCCCCGATTGCATGAGGACCTTTGGCGTGTTCACCGCGCCCATCGACAGCACCACTTCATTTTCCGCGTAGAAACAGCGGCGCCGATGGTCGATCAGCACTTCGACACCCGTTGCCCGTGTTCCCTGCAGCAGGAGGCGGGACACCCGTGCCCCGGTGAGGACGGTCAGGTTGGGAGCGTGCAGGTGGGGCTTGAGGTAGGAGTCGTACATCGATTCTCGCTGTCCGCGGTTGATGCGCAGGTCGGTGATGGCGACGCCGCCGGGACCTTCCATCATTTCGCCATTGGGGCTGTCGAACCGGGGAATGCCCAGGCGGCTGGCGGCTTCCAGGGTGGCCCAGGCGAGCGGTTGCGGCGCGGTTGGCTGCGCGACATGCACAGGGCCGCCGATACCCCGGCGCTGGGCGTCCGGCAGGCCTTGCCAGTTCTCGATCCGCGCGTAGTAGCGCAATGCGGAGTCGTAGCCCCATGCCGAATCGCCGGACTCGGCGGCAAAGTAATCCCAGTCCGATCGGTGCCCGCGTGCCCACACCATCACGTTGATACTCGATCCACCTCCAAGCCCCTTGCCCATGCTCAAGGACAGGCGACGACCGTTCAGATGGGGGTCGGGCTGCCCTTCGAATGCCCAGTCGCGCTCCGAGCCCAGGTTCAGTGGCCATTGCGAAGGCTCTGTGACCGCGGGGCCGGTGCTGCCATGACCGGCTTCGAGTAGCAGCACCCGAACGTCTTTGTGCTTGGCCAGGCGTGCCGCGACCACGCAGCCGGCCGTGCCGGCGCCGCACACGATGAAATCGTAATGGCTGTCAGGGGTGGGGCGATTCATGCGTCACACCCGGCGAAGGCGCGGGTGATGGTGTTTGATGTGATTGTTTTCATTGGATCAGCTCCCTGGATGGAAGCCCGATTCTGCGGGCCGCGCTGTCCGCCAGGTATCGGTCAATTGTCCGACCCGGGGTCCTCCAGGCCCTTCAGGTTGGCGCGAGCCAGCGCGGTGAACGCCTTGAGCGCAGCGCTGGGATTGCGGCGGTTGGGGTAATACAGGCACAGGTTGTCCCGGGGCGGCGTCCAGTCTTCAAGCACCCGCTCGAACTCGCCGGCGGCGACTTCACCGAGCACGTCCTGCTCCATGAAAAAACCAAGGCCCACGCCGGCCTTGACGGCAGCCTTGGCCACACCGGACTCGTCGAGGGTGAGCGGGCCCTGCACATCGAGGCGCAGCACTTGTCCCTCCCGCTCGAACTGCCAGGGGTAAATCGCGCCGTTCGGCAGACGAATGCGAATGCACGAATGATGGAGCAGATCCGCCGGCGTGCCGGGCCGGCCATGCCTGGCGAAATACCCCGGCGTGCCGACCACCGCGTAGCGTTGCGGCTGCCCCAGGGGGATCACGATCATGTCATTGGGCACGAGGTTCGCGGAGCGTACGCCAAGATCGAAACCGTCAGCGACGATGTCGACCAGACGGCCTTCGGTCACCAGATCAATGTGCACCTGCGGATAGCGCCGCAGGTATTCCAGCACCAGCGGTAACAGCGCCGAGCGGGCGGCACTGGCGAACGCGTTGATGCGCAGCACCCCCGACGGCCCGGCGCTGTGGGATTGCACGGCGTCGAGTGCCGCACGGACATCCTGCAGGGCCGGGCCGACCTGCTCCAGGAACATCTTGCCGGCTTCGGTCAGGGACACGCTGCGCGTGGTGCGATTGAACAGTCGCGTGGCAAGGTTCGCCTCCAGTCGGGCAATGGTGTTGCTCAACGCGGTGGTGGACATGCCGAGCTCGATTGACGCCTGGCGAAACGAAGCCCGGCGCGCCACGGCCATGACGGCATCCAGCTCATTGAGGCTAACGCGAGGCTCGGGCATTGGATTATCCTGTTTCGCGGGATAGGTCATTAATGTTTGTCCCAGTTGAGCAAACTATCAGGATGGCGGCAAGATCCTTGTGTCCAACTACCGGACGCGAGACAGGAGACCCCGTCATGAGTTTTACCGGCCATATCCCCGGCAGCCCCATTCAGTTCGACCACGCGTTGGTGTTTGAGAATGCCCGTGCCCGCTCCCTGGAGATTGCGCCATGAACCTCGAATTGAGCGGCAAACGGGTCCTGGTGACCGGCGGCACCCAAGGCGTCGGACAGGCTGTAGTCAAACAGCTCCTCGCCGAAGGGGCGAGGGTGGTGACCGCGGCCCGACACCCGGGCAGCGACCTGTCCGATGCCCTGTTCATCCCGGCCGATCTCTCGACCGGCGAAGGTTGCGATGCGCTGGTGAGCGCGATCAGGCACAGCCTGGGCAGCGTGGACATCATCATCCATGTGCTGGGTGGCTCCTCGTCGCCCGGTGGCGGATTCGCTGCGCTGGGCGACGAGCACTGGCAACGCGAGCTCGACCTGAACCTGTTTCCGGCGGTACGCCTGGACCGTGCGTTGCTCCCGGACATGTTGGAACGTGGGGCGGGTGTGATCGTCCATGTGACGTCGATTCAGGGCCGGCTGCCGTTGCCCGAAGCCACCACGGCCTATGCCGCGGCCAAGGCGGCGCTCTCGACGTACAGCAAAAGTCTGTCGAAGGAAGTCTCGCCCCAGGGCGTGCGTGTGGTTCGCGTGTCTCCGGGATGGGTCGAAACCGACGCCTCGGTTGCATTGGCCGAAAGGCTGGCACAGGAGGCCGGTACCGATTACGAAGGCGGCAAGCGAATCATCATGAATTCACTGGGCGGCATCCCGCTCGGGCGGCCTGCAAAACCATCCGAGGTGGCTGACCTCATCGCGTTCCTGGCTTCGCCTCGGGCGGCGTCCATCACCGGGAGCGAGTTTGTCATCGATGGCGGGACGATTCCGACGGCTTAGGTGGGGGGCATTTGCAGGGAAGCGGTGGTTGCCGTTTGCTGACGTTCCGCGTGCAGAAGGTCCAGCAACTCGTCGATCAAGTCGATCAGTGCTTGCGCGCGGCCGGCAATCACCTCTTTCTCTTGCTTGTACCAGCCGAGCAAAACGCCCTTGAGCGTGCAACGCAGCGAAATGTTGCCGGCTGGATCGACTCGGGCGATGACTTCCAGGACAGGGCTGCCGCTCGTTCCACTGAACGACGGCGGGTTGGCGCGTTTGTTTGCGGAGTCCACGGCCTTTTTCTTGTCGAAGCGAAAGCCGACCGGGTTGGATATATGTGCAGCCGCGGTGGGCTTCTCGATCACTTCAGTGAAACTGGTTCCATGACTGTTGATGGCATGCTTGCCGAGCTTGGGGAATATGCCATTCTTCGAACCCGGATACCCAACGGTGATCCAGAACTCAAGGGACTCGTAACCCTCCCAGGTTTCATCGAGGACAATGCTATTGATGCTCGGCAGGCCTGTGTTTGCCAGCCAGTCCTGCGGGAGCAGGGTAATCGCCAGATCGTTATCGTGGCAAAGGAGAAAGGGCAAACCACCGAGCAGCACCGCCTGGCCCTTCACGTTTGTCGCCAGCACGCGTCTGGGGTCCAGGTCCTTGAGAACGTGCGCGGCGGTTACCAGAAAGACGTGCTGGCGGCAGGTGACAAAAAAGCCGGTGCCCAACAGCTGCGCATCGCCCGTGGGTTGTCCTGCGGCACTCAGCGCATCGATGAAAAACGGCACCGTGCACGCCTTGTACTTGGCAATCAGCGCATCAACGGTCGGTAGCCAGCTGTTTTCGTCAAACGGTATCAAGGTCGGCATCGTCAGTCCTTTCACTCGGTTGTGGATTCAACCGGCCAGCCACGAAGGCCAGCGCTTCATGATCCCATGAACTTGAACGCCCAAAGCGCGCCCATCCCCACCGCCAGTGTCAGGATTGTATTCCGGGTCTTCCAGGCGACCCAGGCAGCGACCACAGCGGCGGGGATCTGCGGGTTACCGAGCACGAATTCACTGTGCCCGTTGGGATACACCACCGCCGGAAGCACCAACGCCGCCAGCACACTTGCCGGTACGTAGCGCAGGGCTCGATCGAGCACTTCGGGAATTCGCCATCGACCATAGAGTTCGACGAACGAAAGGCGCATCACGAATGTACCCACGCCGACTGCCACAAACAGTCCCCACAACGCCAGGTCGCTCATGGTGTCTCCCGTTCGGCATCGTCAGCGTCCATCGTGTTCACAGTGCTTCGACGAAACCTCTCGATCAATAGCCCGGCAAGAACGCCACCTGTCGAAGCCATGACCAACCCGAGGTTGTAGGGCATATCGATTGCCAACACCGCGATCAACCCGCCAGCCGCTGCGGCTCCCAGGCTCGCGGCACTGCGCAGGTTGGGGACGAGAAGCGCCAGGAAAGACAGGGGGATGGCAAAGCTCAGGGACCACGACTCCGGGATGCTGGCGCCCAGAAAGACCCCGGCCAGAACGGAGAGCTGCCAGGCTAGCCACATGCCAATGGCGGTGCCGGCATAGAAGTAATGCCCGAAGCGATCGGGTTGCCCCGCTGAAAACCTCAGGCTGTAGAGCGCGAACGACTGATCGGAGAGCAGGTAGGACAGGGGCCATGTCCAGCGACGAGGCAAGTGATGCAGGTGAGGGGCCAGTGACGCGCTGTACATGATGAAGCGCAAGTTGATGATCAAGGCAGTGACCACGATGGCCACCGGCAAGACACCGTTGTGCAGCAGCTGCAGTGCAACCATCTGCGCAGACCCCGAGTAAAACAGCATCGTCATGCCCATCGCCGTACCGGGCGACATGCCCATTTCGATGGCCATCACGCCGGTCACCAGCCCGAAAGGAATCACTCCGGGGGTCAATGGCATGAGCGTTCGAATGCCGTGCAGAAAAGCGTCCGTACCCGTTCGATACTGCATGTCGTTTCCTTGTCGTTCCTGTGCTGGTGACGTCAATCCGGCTGCACTCTCAGGTTCCCGCCGGCACGAGATCTCACCGAAGCAAGTGCCCGTTTGACTGCATTCGGTCGCGCCCCGGTGCCGATCAGGCATTTGGCCGGTACAATGCGCAGCTCAACCGTGCCAAACCAGATAAAAACATATGTCCTTGCCCAAGCACCACTTGGAACTGCTCAGCCCCGCCCGTGACGTGAGCATCGCCCGCGAAGCCATCCTGCATGGCGCTGACGCGATCTATATCGGCGGCCCGAGCTTCGGCGCCCGCCACAACGCCTGCAACGAGGTGAGTGAAATCGCCGGGTTGGTGGAATTCGCCCGTCGCTACCATGCCCGGGTGTTCACCACCATCAACACGATCCTGCACGACAACGAGCTGGAGCCGGCGCGCCAGTTGATTCATCAACTGTACGATGCCGGGGTGGATGCGCTGATCGTCCAGGACCTGGGGGTGATGGAGCTGGATATTCCGCCCATCGAGCTGCACGCCAGCACCCAGACGGACATCCGCACCCTGGAGCGGGCGAAGTTCCTCGATCAGGCCGGTTTCTCGCAGCTGGTGCTGGCCCGTGAACTGAACCTCAAAGAGATCCGCGCGATTGCCGATGAAACCGATGCCGCCATCGAGTTTTTCATCCACGGCGCGTTGTGCGTGGCGTTCTCCGGCCAGTGCAACATCTCCCACGCGCAGACGGGCCGCAGTGCCAACCGTGGCGACTGTTCCCAGGCCTGTCGTCTGCCGTACACCCTTAAAGACGAAAAGGGGGGTGTGATCGCCTACGAAAAACACCTGCTGTCGATGAAAGACAATAACCAGAGCGCCAACATCCGCGCCCTGGTCGAAGCCGGCGTGCGCTCGTTCAAGATCGAGGGGCGCTACAAGGACATGGGCTATGTGAAAAACATCACCGCCTATTACCGTCAGCGCCTGGACGCCGTGCTCGAGGATCGCCCGGACCTGGCCCGTGCCTCCAGCGGTCGTACCGCGCACTTCTTCGTGCCCGACCCGGAAAAGACCTTCCACCGTGGCAGCACCGATTACTTCGTCAGCGAGCGCAAGATCGACATCGGCGCCTTCGACTCACCGACCTTCACCGGTTTGCCGGTGGGCGTGGTGGAGAAGGTCGGCAAGCGCGACATGCAGGTGGTGACCACTGAGCCTCTGTCCAACGGCGACGGCCTCAATGTGCTGGTCAAGCGTGAGGTGGTGGGTTTCCGCGCCAACATCGCCGAGCCCAGGGGCGAGTTCGAGGAGGAGGGCGAGAAGCGCTATCGCTATCGCGTCGAACCCAACGAGATGCCGGACGGGATGCACAAGCTGCGGCCCAACCATCCACTGAGTCGCAACCTCGACCACAACTGGCAGCAGGCATTGCTCAAGACCTCCGCCGAGCGGCGCATCGGCTTGAGCTGGCTGGCGCAACTGGATGAACAACGCCTGCAACTGACCGCCACGAGCGAGGAGGGCATCAGCGCCAGTGTGGCGCTGGACGGCCCGTTCGGCCTGGCCAACAAGCCGGAGCAGGCGCTGGAGCAACTGCGTGACCTGCTCGGTCAGCTCGGCACCACCGAGTATCACGCCACGGACATCAGGCTCGATGCGCCGCAGGCGTTCTTCATCCCCAACTCGCAACTCAAGGCCCTTCGCCGCGAAATGATCGACGCCTTGACTGCGGCGCGTGTGGCCGCCCACCCGCGGGGCAGTCGCAAGGCCGAGACCAGTCCGCCGCCGGTGTATCCGGAATCGCACCTGTCGTTCCTGGCCAACGTCTACAACCAAAAGGCCCGGGATTTCTACCATCGTCACGGGGTCAAGCTGATCGACGCCGCGTTCGAGGCCCACGAGGAAACCGGGGAAGTGCCGGTGATGATCACCAAGCACTGCCTGCGCTTCTCCTTCAACCTTTGTCCCAAGCAAGCCAAGGGCGTCACCGGGGTTCGCACCAAGGTCGCGCCGATGCAACTGGTACATGGCAACGAGGTGTTGACCCTGAAGTTCGACTGCAAGCCTTGCGAAATGCACGTCATCGGCAAGATGAAGGGGCACATCCTCGGCCTGCCATTGCCGGGCAGCGTCGCGGAGCCCATCGTCGGTCACATCAGCCCGGAAGACCTGCTGAAAACCATCCCTCGCGCGCCGCACTGACGTCGGCGGATAACGCCTGCAGCAAACACGAAAATGCCCGGTCGATCAGCCGGGCATTTTTGTGTTTGCGCGAGCTTGCTCGCGAGAGCTGTCCGGAGATTTTTCGCGAGCAAGCCCGCTCCTGCACAGGGTGCAGACGTAAAAAAGCCCGGCGGGCAAGGCCAGGCTTCTTGTCGAGTCCTGCGGTGAAACCCTGCATTCAGGCAACACGGCGTTCGATCAGACGGTCTGAACCACCTTCGGCAACGGCATCACTGAACAGCGAGTCGGTCTCAGTGGCAGCGACGGCATCGCTGAACAGAGGGTCGGTTTCAGTGGCAGCTACGGCATCGCTGAACAGGCGGTCAGTTTCAGTGGCGGCAACGGCATCGCTGAACAGACGGTCGGTTTCGGTCGCTGCAACGGCGTCGCTGAACAGACGGTCGGTCTCAGTCGCGGCTACCGCATCGCTGAACAGTGGGTCGGTTTCGGTCGCGGCAAAAGCGTTCAGTGCGAAGATCGAGAAGGCGATGCCGAGGATGGTTTGGCGTTTCATGGTGGTGTGCTCCGTGTTGTGCTGAGTGGGTATGGAGCTGATGTTACGCCGCAATAGAAATATGAAAACTTCATTGAATTAATGGTTGTTATTGACGCAGTCAATGATGAGCTCGTATCAGTGGTTCTGCACGTTCAGCGACATGGGCTTGTCTCCGCCGTCCGGCAGACCGAAGCGACGCCTGACGAGGTTCAGGAACGCCCCGTAGGGCCTTCCCAGCGCCAGCATGATGACGGTCACGCCCAACGAACCGCGCAACAACGCGTCACTGTCAGCACCGGATATCGCCAGGATGGCGGCATAGATGGGCACCTGGAAGCTCACCAGCGCCAAAGCGTCCCAGGCGATCCGCGAGCCTCGACGGGGCCCGGAAAAGCGCATGACCCAGTCTCGCCAAAGACCATAGGGGCGACCCGACACAACCATCAGCCCGGCGCCCAGAAGCCGTGCATCCAGCACCTGTTCCCAGGTCATCCCCGCAATGAACCGTTCGTTGAGAATGCCCGTGGCGGTAAAGAACACAATCAATGCCAGCGTATCGGCCGCGAATGATCGCCACCGGTCACTTGACGCTCGGGTTGAACTGGACAAATCGCGGGCCTCCAGTGTGTTTCATCCCGACAGGGTGGCATCGATCGGCAGGACCAAAGGATTCAGCGGGACGATCAATGGCTCTGACCACGCCCGGTGTCCTTTTGTCCAAACGGTTTGCTCAAATGCCTCATCGAGCGGCCGATCGAGTTTTTAGCGAGACCCCGCACTTTGCAGGAGCTGTGACTGGTTGAACGCAGACTCGACAAAGCTCCCACCGCTGCAACTGACCTGCCCAGATTGGCGGTCAAAAAAAAGCCCGGCATTTGCCGGGCCCGATACATCAAAACATCACGCCGCCAGTTTGCCGGCTGCGATCTTTTTCATGTGATCCGCTTTCATCTTTTCCATCTGCTGCCCCAGTTCGTCAAGCTTGGCCTTGCCCAGGAGCTTCTTCGCTTGAGGAAACATCTCCGTTTCCTCCTCTTCGATGTGGTGTTCCAGCAGTTCCTTGACCACCTTCACGCGACCGGCAAACTCCGGCGTTCCAGGGTCGGTCTGCTTCAGGTCAGGCAACACCAGGGAGTCCACGGTACGGTGTTCCTCCTTGGCTTCGAAGTACATGACGTCCTGTTCTTTACCACCGGCTTCCTTGAAGGCCGGGTAGAGAATCTCTTCTTCCAGGCGGGTGTGGATCGAGATTTCCATTTCCAGCTTGCCCAACAGGTCGGAACGTTTTTTCAGCGCCCGATCCGTCGATTCGCTCAGTTGGGTCAGAATCCCTTTTACTTTTTCGTGGTCGGCTTTCAGTAGGTCGATGGCGTTCATGGGTGTGGCCTCTGCTGTCACGGGGGTGAATACAGGCCGTTGTCTCACGGCTCTGTGCGATCCCTTAAGCCTCCGCATAGCTCGTGCCAACCAGGGGCAGAAAAATTATCTTGCCGGATCAAAAGGTTACGTGATTGAAGGCATATCGCCTTCGTGCAGCCTGCCTGAAAAGGGCACGGTGAGTAGTGCAGTTCACGGCCTGTGCGGCCTTCGACCTGCGTCGGTCGAGCCATTACAGGTATTCGTGCAGCGCCTGGCTCAGTACTTCGAAGGTCTTGGCGATACGCCTGATCCTGCGCAGGTCGTTATGCATCGCCAGCCAGACATCAATCTCGAAGCCAAAGCTGTCCGGCAGGATCCCGATCAGGCCATGGGCACGTGCAATGCTCGATGGACACAGACCAAATCCCAGCCCGGCCTTGAGTGCGGCGAGTTGAGCGAGGTGGTTGTCGGTGGCAATCGCAAAAGGCTGGTGGGCTTCGCACAAACCTGCCTCCACGAGTCGGCGCAAGTCCGCCGAGCGCCGGTCGGGGCCGATCAGCGGGCCACGGCGCACGGCTTCCAGGCTGTCCGGCCGGCCATGCCGCGCCAGGCACTCGGCGCTGGCGTAAAGACCGACACGCAGGGCGCCGACGCGCCTGGTGACGATATCGGCTTCGGTGGGGCGGACCAAACGCACGGCGATGTCCGACTGTTGCCGGGCGATGTCTTCCAGCGGGTCGTTGATGCTCAGTTCGAGCTTCAACCCCGGATGGCGATGGTGGAAGTCGCGCAGCAGGCCGGGCAATACCTCGACGCCCAGCAAGTCGCCGCAGGTGATCCTGACGGTTCCGTGTTCCACATCCGTTTCGGCGCTGGCCATGCGGTTGAACGCTTGCGCGGCGATGGCCATCGCCTCGACATGCTGGATCAGTCGACGTGCCGGATCGGTGGGTGTCAGGCCGGCCGGGGTCCTTGTGAAAAGACTCACGTCCAGCGAGCGCTCCAGCGCCTCCAGCCGTCGTCGGGCCGTGGCCTGTGCGATGCCAAGGAGCTTCGCGGCCCCGCTCAGGCTGCCTGAACGCAGCACGGCGAGAAACACCCGCTGGTTTTCCCATTCGAGACCGCTCATACATTTCTGACCAACAGTTGTTCCATTTTTACGCTTTTACCTGGGCGATTGAACGGGGATCATGCGCCCCTGTTTTCCTGGGACGTCATTATAAGGAGTCACACCATGCGCTTCACCGGTCAGTGCCGATGCGGGCAACTCAAGCTTGAGATCATCGCTCAAAGCCTTCCGCCGTTATATGCCTGCCACTGCCTGAACTGCCAACGCTGGAGCGGCAGTGCGTTCGGCCTGCACATGCTGTGCGCGGCATCGGCCGTGCAGATAACGGGCACAGCCAGCACCCACGTGCATGAACACGCCGGGCAGGCCTCCACCCAGTACGCCTGCGGCGCGTGTTTTACCCGGCTGTTCAATGAAACCACAGCGGCACCGGGCATGCGGGTGGTGCGCGCAGGCGTATTGGACGGGGCCGATCAGTGGACACCCCGGGCGCATATCTGGGTCCGGCGCAAGCAGGCCTGGCTGGTGTTGCCGGAGGATGTTCCCCAGTGGCAGGAAAGCCCCACGCCGGAAGATTTCGGCAGGGCGCTGTTGGGGTGACAAAGGGTCGGTTGAAGCTCGGGAGCATCGTCGGTGACTCACGGCAGATCCGGCCCTCCTGCCACGCACGCCACTAGTGCGAAGACACATACATCGAAGGCGTTGCCGGTGCCGGCAGCGCATAGGTGGCTCTCATCCATTCAATCTCTGCCTGTGGTGTTCGGCCAAAGAAGCGCTTGAACTCGCGACTGAATTGCGAGGCACTTTCGTAGCCGACGTTGAAGGCGGCGGCAGAGGCGGTCATGGACTGACGCAGCATCAACAAGCGCGCCTGATGCAAGCGTGTCGACTTCAGGTACTGCATGGGTGAAGTGTCCGTCACGCTGCGAAAGTGCAGATGGAAGTTGGGCACGCTCATGCTCGCTTCCCGGGCCAGTTGCTCGACATCCAGGTGCTGCTGGTAGCCGCTGTGGATCTTGCGGATCGCCCGCGTCACCTTGCCGAAGTGCCCCTGGCGATTGAGCGCGGCGCGCATGGAGCCGCCTTGCTCGCCGATGAGGATGCGGTAATAGATTTCCCGCACCAGCGCCGGCCCCAGGATCTGCGCTTCGCCCGGTAGGCTCATGGCCTCGAGAAAGCGCAGCGTCGAAGTGCGCAACGAGTGGTCCATGGGCGAGGCGTACATGCCTTTGGGCGGGGCATCGCTGGGGCCGTGCACCTCATCCACTTGCAGCATCAACTCGCTGGCCATCTGGAAATCCAGGCGCATGTAGATCGCGAGCATCGGCTCGTCCTCGCTGGCGTCGGTTTCCATGGTGAAGGGCAGGGGGACGGACACCACCAGATAGTGCTGCGCGTCGTACACGTAGACATCGTCGCCCAGGTAGCCGCGCTTGCGCCCTTGGCAGAGGATGACGATCCCGGGGTCATACAGCACCGGCGTTCGGGTCAGTGGCTGGTTGGAGCGCAGAAAGCGCACGTCTTCCAGGGCACTGAGGTTGTAACCCTCGACCGGCGCGAGTCTTTCCAGCAGGTGCACCATGCGTGTGCTGTTCGCGTCGGCCGGGTCCAGGTGGGCGCTCAATTGTCGGTGGAGCGAGTCAGTGCTTCCCATTGATCGATCTCGATGGCGGCGCGTTGCAGTTTGTCACGCACCAGGCCCAGTGCGTCACTGCCCAGCAGCAAGTGCGCCGGTGGGTTGGGGCTGGCGATGATCTGCAGCATCGCTTGCGCCGCCTTGTGTGGATTGCCGAGTTGCTTGCCGCTTTTCTCCTCACGCGCCTTGCGCACCGGATCGAAACTGGCGTCGTAGTCCGCAAGGCTTCTCGGCGTGCGCCGCATCGAACGACCGGCCCACTCGGTGCGAAACGAACCCGGTGCCACGGCAGTGACAAAGATGTTGAAGGGTTGCAGTTCCTTGCTCAGCGTATCGGAGATGCCCTCTAGCGCAAACTTGCTGCCGCAGTAGTAGGCGATTCCCGGCATCGTGATGGTGCCGCCCATGGACGTGATATTGAGGATACGGCCCTGGCGACGCTTGCGGAAGAAGGGCAGGAACGCCTTGATCACCGCGACCGCGCCGAACACGTTGACGTCGAACTGGCGACGCATGTCTTGCAGTGGCGACTCCTCGAGGATGCCTTCGTGGCCGTAGCCGGCATTGTTGATCAGCACGTCGACCGGGCCGTGGGTCGCTTCGACATCGGCGACAACGCCTTCGATCCGTTCGAAGTCGGTGACATCCAGGATCACGCCGTGGGCGTGATCCGGGGACAGCGCCTGGAAGGCCTGCAAGTCGGCTTCACGGCGTACGGTGCCGATGACGCGGTGACCGGCAGCAAGCGCTTCACGGGCCAGCGCGTTGCCGAAGCCACTGCTGACGCCGGTAATGAAAAGGGTCTGGATACGGGGCATGGCGAGTTCCTGTCGGTAGGTGTGAGGCCATGGTAGCGATCGGCCAACCGCTGCCCCATGCCGGTTCCTCTTCGAGCCTTGCCTATTCCTATCAGGTGAAATCGAAGGAGTTATTTCGCCCGGCTGTTGTCACTTGCAATACGAGCCAAGGTTCAGTGCCCGGCACGCACACCTTTGCAGTGCAATTCCCTTCACACAGAGAGGCAAGAACATGAACAGCATTATCTACATCGTCGGTCTGGTCGTGGTCATCGCGGTGGTCCTGTCCTTCCTGGGGCTGGCATAAGACGCACGGATCGAGTCGGCAAGGTCGACGCGATCCGCTCCTTCTCAGCTCTGCAGGGCGGGATTTGGGCGCGCGCAGGCACCGAGCTATTGGTGTGAGTAAAGCTTCAGCGCCTTGGTAAAGCCCTGTGCGCGGAAGATCGCGCTGCCTTCGCCCAGATCCCCGTCGCTGGCCACCAGATACACCTCGTTGGTTCCGGGTTTGAGCGCCATGCTGGTCGACCGCAGGAAGTGGCCGTTCTCCCGTCCGGGAATCAGGATCTGTCCGATCGGCTGGCCGTTGGGATTGAGCACCAGCACTCGTCCCTGGCTGTACATGGCCACGTAGAGATTGCCGTCTTCGTCGACGCGCATCGAGTCGGGGGAGGGACCATTGAAGCGATAGACCACGGCCTCGCCAAACGGCGCGATCGTCTGCGCATCCTTCAGTTCGATGCGGTGCAGCAGGCCCGTTGCGAATTCGGTGACCCACAGGGTCTTGCCGTCGGGGGAAAGGGCAATGCCGTTGGCGATGGCCAGCTTGGGCAGGATCGGGACGATGGCCGTGCTGCCGGGCGCCACGTAGTAAACACCGCCAGTCGGCTCGGTTGAGGTGCCTTTGAAGTCGGTGAAATAGAAACCGCCCGTGTTGTCGAAAACCAGGTCATCCACCAGGAAATTCCTGGCGTCGGCGATGATCGCCTGCGGGTCTGAGCCGTCGGCGTTGTAGGCCGTCAGGTTGCCCGTGTCCTTGAAATTACCCAGGCCCGCGACAAACAGGCGTCCGTCCTTGTGGATGGCCAGGCCGGCGGAGCCCAGCGGGTTTTTTTCGACGACGACGCTGAGCTTTTTCTGGGTGTCGAGTTTCAGCACCTGACCACCGAACACCTCGACGAACAGCAGGTTGCCGTCGCGATCAAACGAAGGTCCCTCCAGTTGCAGGCCCTTGTCCGACACCTTGAACCACTGTTGCGCGGTGATGGTGGGCAGGTTCTGTTCCGGACCGGGAATGGCTTGCAACTGCCGGCCTTCCCTGGCGTAGGCGAGCGCAGGAATGGGGCCTTGTGCCTGGGCAAGGGTGGTTGCGGCACTCAGCACGAAGAGCATGGAAACGAGGATGTTGTTCTGCACAGTGATCACCTGCCTGTTGTTGTTATGTTTGCGGAGCATCAAGCGCCCATCAGCGCAATCAATGCCGGCACCGTGAGTACGGCGGTGTAATACCCCATGAACTGCACACCGATGTTGAAGCCCAGAAAACGTGACAGGAAACCACCCAGCAGGCCGACGGTGATGATCACCAGCAGGCCCAGCAAGCCGCCTTCCCAGATGCCGATCACCAGGATCAGGCCGACAAACGTGGCGATCACGGCTTCATGGCTGATCTTGCGCGTCACGTATGAAGCCGCTCGGTGTGCGTAGTTCATGGTGAAGGGGTAGGCCACCAGGATCGCGACCACCACCGCCAGCATGCCGTAGCCGAAAAACTCCCAAGTGCTGAGCAGCGAATGCAGGTTGTGGACTTGCCCGGTGGCGGAGTCGACGGTGAAGCGCGGCGGCGCGTTGAACAGCGGCGCTGCCGGGCCTGCAGCCACCGGGCTCAATGGCAGGCCGAAGGCAATCAGCGGGATCAGGGCTTCGGCGATGTAGGTCGATTCGGTCACACCGTTGCGGGCGGTGATCACCGTCGTCAAGCGAAGGTAGACGTGCTTGACGCGAGCACCGACCACTTCGCCCATGATCACGGTCATGGCGACCGGACTGAAGACAAAGGTGGCGCTGGAAACCGCTGCGGTGGCTGCCGTCCACAGGCTTTGCTTGCGATCCAGGACCTTGAGCGGGTTGGGAAAGAAGCCTCCCCAGCTCTTTACGTCGGGTGACAGGGAGAAGCTGCGAACCTCCTGGCGTTGCATCTTTGCCCGCTCGGCCGGCGCCAGCATCGAAAACAGCGCTGCGATCAAGGGGCCGATGGCAATGCCGAGGAAGTAGCTGACGCTGAGCTTGACCCCGTACTGACCGGTGATGCTCTGCAGGCCGACGATGACCATCACGAACGGCACCAGGGCCAAGACGGCTGCCAGACGCCCCTTGGAGAACCAGGCGATGGCGACGGCGGCCGCGAGGAACACCCAGGGCGCCGCGTGTTTGATCATGTCGCCAAACGGCGCGAGCATCACGGCAAACAGGACGGCCATGGGCACCGCGATCAGCGCGGCGATCACCGCACCGGAAATCATCTTGCGCAGGGCAATGTGTGGCACACCAAGGTTGCGCAGGAAGTTGGCCTCGCGCATCAACGGGGTTGCCATGGTGTCGCCGGGGATGCCCAGCAGTGCGGTCGGCACCGCGTGGGTCATGTGCTTGGCGACGGCTCCGGCGAGGAAAAACGTTAGGACACCGGGCGCGGGCACCCCCAGCAACACCACCAGCAACGTCAGTGGGGCAAGGGTGGTGGTTTCGTCGCTGCCGGAAATCAGGCCGATCCCGGCGAAGATCACGGCGCCCAGAATTCCCATGCCCAGGGCGATCAGGATTTGATCCAACAGGACGGTCATCATGACTTGCCCCCATTGATCGCCACGGCGGGCCGCTCGGCTGCGCTTGCCATGTCGCTGGCCCTGGCAGGTGCCGCGAGGGTTTTTTCGTGTTCTGCGAACAGGTCGTAGAGGTCCATTTCGCGCAGTTCGGCCAGTGTTTCCGGTGGCAGGTCCGACAGCCGACCGAGATCACCGAATTCGCTCTGCAGTTCCTTCAGCACTTCTGAACGCCAGGCGGGATCGGCCTGTTGTTCGACCACGTGGCGCTTGGGTTTGAACAACGCAGCACTGATGGCGCCGCCTGCCAGGCAGCCAACGATGCCCACCAGCATGGCGTAGGCACGGGCCATTTGTGGCGAGGCAACCCAATGGGACAGCAGTTCCTGGGCCGCGAAAAAGGCGCTCAGGCTGACCGTTGCGCCAATCGCGATGGAGCAGATCAGGTGACGACCGTCTACGGTGTCACCCCAGACTTCATACAGTTCGGGTTTCAACAGAGTTCTCCCACCGCCCTTACGGGCTTTTATTGTTATGAACGTGAAGAGACAAGACGCTCGTTCAGCCTCCCGAACGACGTTTGGCGAGCACTGCGCGGGCGACGCTGGACGCCGTATCCCGGCCCAGTTGCGCGTCGATCCAGGTGCCGATGTCGATCAGTGCATCAAGGTTCACCCCATGCCGGACACCCATGCCGTCGAGCAGGTAGACCACATCTTCGGTGGCAACGTTGCCCGTTGCGCCCGGAGAATACGGGCATCCGCCCAATCCGGACACTGAGCTGTCGAACACGCGTACCCCGGCGTCCATCGCCGCACAGATGTTGGCG
Source organism: Pseudomonas sp. IT-P12 (assembly GCF_949767465.1). Classification (NCBI taxonomy): domain Bacteria; kingdom Pseudomonadati; phylum Pseudomonadota; class Gammaproteobacteria; order Pseudomonadales; family Pseudomonadaceae; genus Pseudomonas; species Pseudomonas sp. IT-P12. The sequence goes on from NZ_CATKPY010000011.1 coordinate 128,297, forward strand.
ATGGCCATGCCGTAGGTGTCGTGGAAGTGACCCGCCAGTGCGCTGAGCGGGACCTCCTCGGCGCAGGCCTCGATCAAGGCCCGGGTGGCGGAGGGCGTGCCTGTGCCAAGGGTGTCGCCGAGGCTGATTTCATAGCAGCCCATGCCATACAGTGCAGCACTGACGGTGGCTACGTCGCGGACGTTGACCTGGCCGGTGAACGGGCAGCCCAGGACACAGGACACATAGCCACGCACCCTCACGCCGGCCTCACGGGCCCGTACCATGACCTCCTGAAAACGACTGAGGCTCTGGGCGATCGAGCAGTTGATGTTCTTCTGCGAAAACGCTTCGGAGGCGGCGGCGAACACCGCGACTTCGCGGCACCCGGCATCGAGGGCCGCCTGCAGGCCTTGACTGTTGGGCACCAGCGCCGTCCAGGTGACATCGGGGCGGGCAGGCAGAGCCTTGAACACCTCGTCGGTGCCAGCCATCTGCGGCACCCAGCGAGGTGAAACAAACGCACCGGCCTCCAGCGCCTGCAGGCCAGCGTCTGCCAGTCGGGTCAGTAATTGTGCGCGGATCGCTGGCGGCAGGGTGCGTTGTTCGTTCTGCAAACCATCCCGGGCGCCGACCTCCACCAGCCGGACGCTGTCCTCAAGCCGGGTCATCACAACGCCCGCTTTTGCTTCAGCAGCTGGGCGGCATGATCGGAGCGCACGTCCCTGGCTTTAACCATCTGCTTGACCAGCCAGTTCACTTCGTCGCCCCGCGCACCCGCCGACAGCGCGATGTTGCGGGCGTGCAGCGCCATGTGTCCGCGCTGGATGCCTTCAGTGGACAAGGCGCGCAACGCACCGAGGTTCTGCGCCAGGCCGACGGCCACGGCGATTTCGGCGAGCTCCTGCGCGGTCTTCACCCCCAGTATGCGCAACGACAATTGGGCAAGCGGGTGGGTTTTCGTGGCACCGCCTACCAAGCCGACCGGCATGGGCATTTCCAGGGTGCCGACCAGGTGGCCTTGAGCGTCCTTTTCCCAGGTGGTCAGCGAGCCGTAATGCCCATTGCGACAGGCGTACGCATGCGCTCCGGCTTCCACTGCGCGCCAGTCGTTGCCGGTGGCGACGATCAACGGATCGATGCCGTTCATGATGCCCTTGTTGTGGGTCGCGGCGCGGTAGGGGTCGACGACGGCAAAATTGTAGGCATCGAGGATGCCCTCGATCACGTCTTCGCCCTTGTACTCGGAGGTGCTCAGCAGTTCGGGTGCAATGCGCACCTGGGCACGTGCCAGGCGCAGGTCGGCAAGGTTGGACAGGATTCGCAGGCGAACCTTGCCACCGCTGATTTCCTCCATCAGCGGCGCCACGGCTTCGGCCATGGTATTGACCGTGTTGGCGCCCATGGCATCGCGAACGTCGACGATCAGGTGCGCGACCAGCATCGGTCCCCGTGGGCTCTGGGCGAAGGTGTGGACTTCGATGTCCCGGCAACCACCTCCCAGTTTGTTGAGCAGCTGGTCCTTGCGGTTGGCCAGCTCGATGATTTCCTCCTTGCGGCGCATCAGGCTCAGGCGCGCGTTGTAAGGGTCGGCAATATCGACGATCTGCACCTGGGCGCGCATCAGCGGCAGGCTGCTGGACGTCATGAAACCGCCGGCATCGCGGGCCAGTTTTGCCATGAAGGAGGCCGCGGCGACCACTGAAGGCTCCTCGACCACCAACGGCACGATCACGTCGCGGCCATTGATCTGGAAGTTGCTTGCCACCGCATAGGGCAGTTCGAATGTGCCGATCACGTTCTCGATCATGCCATCGGCGATTTCCAGCGGCAGGGCGCCGGCATCGCTCAGCAAGGCAACGTCTTCGCCGGGTAGCTGGAGCAGTTGCTGCAGGTGTTCAAGGCGTTGGGCAGGGGAAAGGCTGCGGAAGTTCGGGAGGCGCGAATCGATACTCATGGGTGATCCTGTGACGTTTATTGTTTTCGAATAGCGTCACCCTAATGCGCTCTGTGCCTGCAAAGAAGGTACAGTTTGGACAGACAGTACCCAAGCTGTACCCTTGTCTTCAAATCACTCGGGACGATGAGCCATGGTGCGCCTGACGCTGGCCCAGCAACTGACGGCCACACTGGTCGAGCAGATCGATAACGGTACCTACCGCGAAGGCGACCGCTTGCCTTCGTTGCGCGAATGCATGCGCTTGCTGGGGCATTCGAAAAATACCGTGATCAATGCGTACGAAGCGCTGGCGTCCCAGGGGCTGGTCGAGGCGCGGCATGGCCAGGGTTTCTTCGTCAAGCGAGGCGCCTGCAACCAGCCCGAGCCGGAAGAGCCACCCCCCTATGCGCGGGCGATGGACACGATCTGGTTGATGCGTCAGCAGTTCGTTCGCGAGCCGGGGCACTCGCCGCTGGGCGAAGGGTTTCCGCCCGTGGACTGGCTGATGGACATGCGCCTGGACAAATTCACCCGCCAGATCATGCGCACCGGTGTCACAACGCTGTTTCGCTACGGCAATCGTCTGGGCAATGCCGGCTTGCGGCAACACTTGGCGCAGAAGCTGGCGAGCTATTCGATCACCGCCAGTCCACGCCAGATCGTCACCACCCATGGGGCCAACCACGCGCTCGACTTGATCATCCGCCGCTTCATCGGCTTCGGCGATTGCGTACTGGTGGAAGACCCGGGCTATTACCCGCTCTTTGGCAAGTTGCAGTTGCAGGGCGCGCGGATGCTCGCCGTCCCGAGACTGCCGGATGGCCCCGACATCGAGGTGTTGGAGCGCTTGCTGCGCGAACACAAGCCCAAACTGTTTTTCATCCAGTCGGTGGGGCATAACCCGACCGGCTCTGACATTTCTCCGGGCAAGGCACATCGCCTGGTTCAACTGGCCGAAGCGCATCAGTTCATCCTGGTGGATGACGACGCGCTGGGCGATTTCAAATCGGCATCGGCCATCAAGGTGTCCGCGTTGGACCAGTTGAAGCGCTCACTCTACGTCGGCAGTTTTTCCAAGTCGGTCTCGGCAGCGCTCAGGGTGGGCTTCATCGCCGGAAGCAAGGACGTCATCGACGAATTGGGCGATGTGAAGATGCTGCTGCACACCAGCACCTCGGAGTTCTGCGAGCGCACCGTCGATGTGATTCTTGGCGAGGGGCATTTCCTGCGCCATCTCGTACGGTTGCAGGAGCGGCTGCGCAGCGCGACCGTTACAGGTTTGCAAGTGCTGGACGAGATAGGCGCAGAGGTGTTCTCTCGACCGGAGCAGAGCCTGTATCTGTGGGCGAAGTTCACGCACATCGATGATGCCAGGGAACTGACCCGCCAGTTGCTGCCCAAGGGATTCATGATTGCCCCCGGGCACATCTTCTCCCCCGAGCAGTCGCGCATCAGTCCGTGGACGCGGCTGAATGTGGCTTATCTGAATGACCCGTTGTTGAAAGCGGTGTTGAGAGGTTGATGGCCTGGAGTGCCAGGGCGTTCCCGGCTGTGGACATCTGCTCTGTTCGTCACGCTGTGATCATGAGCGCTTCCTCCTGGCAGGAAACTGTCCGGACGCCGGCATGCCAGGTCTTGCAGTCCGTCAGCGGCGCCAACCTGGCACGTGGTTGACCGGGGAATCGGGATTGGGGTCTGATAGGTTCAAGCAGGGAGAGGACAGGTCGTCGAGGGGCGGGGAGTGTGCCGGGAGGGATCGGGGCAAACCTCCTGGGGCGGTCAGGCGAATCAACAGCCCGGAATTGGCCCTGCTCAACTAGACTTGCGGTCAGAGTTTCTCGACCGCGCCCAGTGAGACGCCATGATTGCCCATACCCCCACACTGTTTGCCTGTGTCGCTTTGGTGGCGACGATCATGGCGTTTTGTCTGATCCTGGTCGGCCAGTTCAATCGGCGCGACGGTTTGCTCACCATCGGCTCGGGCTTGTTGGCGCATGCGTTGGCCTATGTCGGTTACACCCTCTATGGACATGCGCCGTTGTGGTTGACCTATGGCGCTGCCAACACCTTGCTCTCGGTGGCCCTGGCCTTTTATGGCGCCAGCCTGTTCAGGATTGTCGAGTTGCCGGTGCCCTGGTGGCGGGTGTTCGCGCCGATGGTGCTGATGCTGGTGTCGATGGTCGGCCTGATCGACACCCTGGAACCGCGCATGCTCGCCGCCACGCTTGTGTTGATGGTGCAATGCACCTTGATCATCTATTGGACGTGTTGCTTCATTCCCGCCCGGGGCCGTGCGCGCATGTTGTTGATCATCGGCTCCAGCATCAGCCTGATCGGCCTGGGCATGCGGGTCGTGGCCATCCTTGGCGGCGGCGCGGCCGAGATGCGCTATGACGTCAGCAACCTCAAGCAAACCATCTCGGTGAGCATCGGCACCTTTACCGCGATGATGATTTCTCTCGGCCTGGTGCTGTTGTCCAAGGAGCGCAGTGAGTCAATGCTTCAGCGCCTGGCGCTGCGCGATGTCCTGACGGGCATTCTCAATCGTCGGGCGATCCTCGAGCAGTTCTCCAGGGAGCTGGAACGCTCGCGCCGGGAGGGTTCGTTCCTGGCGGTGGCGATGGTCGACATCGACCATTTCAAGCAGATCAACGACGTGCATGGCCATCTTGCGGGCGATGAAGTGATTTGTCATTGCGTCAACCACCTCACCCGGCGCCTTCGTCAATCGGACAGTATCGGTCGTTATGGCGGTGAGGAGTTCCTGCTGTTGTTGCCCGACACGGGGCCCGAAGGCGCCGTGGCGGTGCTCGATGACGTGCGCGCTTCCCTGGTGGACTCGCCGGCAAGGTATGGCGAGACCCGTATCGAGCTGCGTATCAGCATCGGGGTGTGCTGCGTCGTGCCGGGGGAAAGAGACACCACAGCCAGCCTGCTGGCCAGGGCGGACGCGGCACTGTACGAAGCCAAGGATCTGGGGCGTAACACGTTGCGAATGGCGCCTGCGGGGTTTCAGCGCAGCGACGCCCGTACCCGCGACAGGTCGCAAACCCTGAGTGGATGAAGGGGTTCCTGGTAAAAAAAACAACAGGATACAGGTTGGCAGTGATGGAGGCAGGACAGCCCGCCAGCCCCGGATAAACTGTGAAGGGACGGGTTTTGCAGGCTGACCCGCATGACCCCAACCCATTGCTGCCGACGAATAGCAGTTGTTAAAAAACACAACTGGCGTAGCATCGGCCCAAGACAAGGACGCCCATGGATATACTCACGCCATCACGATTTGCCGACGCCGGGATCCTGTACCCGAACGACAAGGCCGGTCTTGATCGCTGCCTGCGCTTGCTGAAGGTGGCGCGGCCGCGACAGTTCTCGGACCTGCAAAGACTCTTCGGTGCCCACGGCGTCGACCTGTTCAAGCCGAGAGCTGCAATGAACTGGGTGGTGATCGACGTCGGCGGTAACGCTCTCAGGGTGATAGGCGGGGTCAACTACACCCGGCAGAAGTTCTACGTCAAACACGTCTACACGCATGCCGAGTACGACGTCGCCAACGTTTGGTATGCGCGAAACAAAGGGGTAAAACGATGAACCCAACCCGAGACGATTTTCAAAGCATGATCGCCACGCTCGGCGAATTGCACGCGGTCGTGGAGCGCCTGCGCGGTGAGTTTGTGCACGGCATCAAGACGCCCGCCGATTACGAGCGAGCCACCGGCCTGCTTGACGAGCTTACCGACGGACGTGAGCTGAGCAAGGTCGAGGAGAAGATTCTCGTCGAGCTGGAGGAAGAATTGCTGGCTTACCAGCGAGACTCCGAGCAGTTTCGCGATTCGAATGCTGTTTTCGAGGCCACGTGCACGCCTGTGCAATTGATCAAGGACCTCATGTCGACGCTCGGGCTCACCGGCTCCGACCTCCCCGAGATCGGCGATAAAACCGCCGTCTCCAAGGTGCTCGGTGGGGATCGCCCGATCAGTCACAAGATGGCGTACGCGCTGGCCGAGCGATTTGCGATGGAGCCAAGTGCTTTTCTCGCCTCGGCCCCTGCAAAGTCGACCGATAAAAAAACACCTCGCCCGGCGCTCGACAAAGCCTTGGATTCCTACCGCGCTCGTGGCAGTGCGCTGGCCGAATGCGCGCTGGAAGAGGGCAGCGGCGAATACAAAACCGCCGCTGCCAAAGGGCGCAGGCAAACAGGTAAAAACTCGGCCAAGGGCTAGGGCAACTATTCGCCTGAAGCGCCCCGGTCGATGCGTTCATCGATTCGCAAGCTGTCCCAGACCCCCATGATCTGCGTCACCGCCGCATCGAGCGTCGCATGCGGCACGCCATCGCGCGCCAGGGGCGAAAGCCCCAGCAGAAAGCTGTCGAACACCGTGGCCAATGCTTGTGGCTCGATCGTTGCCGGCAGTTCCTGCGAAGCCATTGCACGCTCGATACAGGCGACCATCCCCGCGCGGTTCAAGGCTCTTGCCTGTGAAAGTGGCTGTGAGATGACTCGGCTCTCGTCCGAACAACTGCTCATCATCCCCAAGGCCACCAGACAGCCCTTTGGGTGATCCTCTTCGCACTGCATTTGTGCTGAGCGCCGCAGGGTGAGTTCGATGGCCTCCCTGGGCGGCAGGGCAGTGTCGAACAGGCTTTCCGTCACCCTGCCATGGGTGCTCAGGTAGCGCTCCATCACCTCGCCGAACAGGGCTTGCTTGGAGCCGAAGGCAGCATAAAAGCTGGGGGCGGTAATGCCACCGCCGATATGGGCCTTGAGCTGGCTGAGCGAGGTGGCGTCATAGCCGTGCTCCCAGAACAAATGCATTGCCTGAGTGATTGCCACGTCACGGTCAAACGTGCGCGGACGTCCCATCTGTGCCATGAAAACCTCCTCTCCACTACATAAATACTAATCGATACATAAGTTGTTGACCAGCTGGTGTCTGGCTCCTATATTTGTACCGATCGATATATTAATTGGAGGTTCGGATGACTGAGGTAAAACAGCAAGGGGAAAGGCTGCCACTCGGGGCATTGCTGGCGCTGGCGATGACAGGATTCATCTGCATCGTCACGGAGACATTGCCCGCAGGTTTGCTGCCCGGGATCGGTACCGGTCTGGGCATCTCGCCGTCACTGGCAGGACAGATGGTGACAGTCTATGCATTGGGTTCGTTGTTGGCCGCGATTCCGCTGACCATTGCCACGCAGACCTGGCGGCGCCGCAGGGTCTTGCTGCTGACGATTGTCGGCTTCCTGGTGTTCAACTCCTTCACCGCGTTGTCCTCGAACTATTGGCTGACGCTGGTTGCCCGGTTCTTCGCCGGTGTTTCTGCAGGCCTGGCCTGGAGCCTGATTGCAGGCTATGCCCGACGCATGGTCAGCCCATCATTGCAGGGCCGGGCGCTGGCGGTAGCGATGGTCGGAACCCCTGTAGCCTTGTCGCTCGGTGTGCCGCTCGGCACCTGGCTGGGCGGGATCATGGGATGGCGCATGGCCTTTGGCGTGATGTCCGGTTTGACCCTGCTCCTGATCGCCTGGGTCTTGATCAAGGTGCCTGATTATCCGGGACAGTCATCCTCACAGCGCAAGGTCTTGCGTCAGGTGCTGTTCACCCCGGGCGTGCGTTCGGTGTTGGGCGTGGTGGTGACCTGGATGCTGGCACACAACATCCTTTACACCTACATTGCGCCTTTCGTTGCCACGGCCGGGCTGGCCGGTGACGTCGACCTGGTGCTGCTGGTGTTCGGCGTGGCGGCGTTGGCGGGGATCTGGATAACGGGCCGCCTGGTCGATCGGCATCTGCGCACGTCGGTGCTTGCCAGCCTCGCCACCTTTGCCGCCGTTTCGATTTTTTTCGGCTTTTTCTCAGGTTCTGCGGCCGCCATTTATGCCGGTGTCTTGATCTGGGGGCTGACCTTCGGCGGGGCCGCGACCCTTCTGCAAACTGCGCTGGCTGATGCTGCCGGAGAGGGCGCGGATGTGGCGCTCTCGATGAATGTGGTGGTGTGGAACAGCGCTATCGCCGCGGGTGGCCTGATGGGCGGTGTACTGCTCGACCAGTGGGGCGCAGGTTCCTTCCCCTGGGTGTTGATGTTGCTGCTGTTGGTCAGCCTGGCCATTGCCTCCCGAGCGCATGTGCACGGTTTTCCGCGAGGGGAGCGAAGGCACGGCCAGGTGGTCGTCGGGCATTGAGGCTCCAGTCATTCGACCGGCATCCAGTTCGAAAAGCGCTGGCGTGTTCTGCGTCGCATCCGTGAAGGGAAGGGACCGATGACGAGCCTGCCTTGGCTGGCCATCGGGACCTGACGGTGTTCAGCCATCCTCAGGCAACACTCGGCAGCCAGAGCGCAATTTGCGGAAACGCGATCAGCAGGGCGATCAAAAGCAGCAATACGACACAAAATGGCAGCGCGCCGTACACCACGTCGAGGAAGTTGCCCTTGTTACGGATGCTCTGCACCACGAACAGGTTCATGCCGAACGGCGGAGTGATCTGACCCATTTCGCAAAGAATGATGAGGATCACGCCGAACCACAGTGGATCGAAACCCAGCGCCACGATGACCGGCACCACCAGCGGTGCCGTGGTGATCAACATGGCCAGCGTATCCATGAAGCAGCCGAGGATGATGTAGAACAGGATGATGGCCAGCAGCGTGCCCATCGGCGACATGTTGAGGTCGGTCACGAAACTGACCAGGGTTGAGGTCAGCCCGATGGACGACAGCACGAAATTGAGGAAGAACGCCGACAGGGTGATGAACAGGATCATCCCGGTGGTGCGCAACGTGGATTCAAAGGCTTGTCTCAGGCTTTGCCAGGTGAAGGCACGTCGCCACAGCCCCAGAGAAAACGCTGCGATCACCCCTAGCGCCGCCGACTCACTGGCGGTCGCGAAGCCGCTGTAGATAGCGCCGACCACCAGCACGAAAATGGCCAAAGGGGGTAACAGGTCAGCGATGCTCTCCCGCCGTTCAGCCCAGGTGGCGTGTTCCTTTTTGCCGCCCAGTTCCGGTCGGAACAGGCAGGCGATGACGATCATCGCCATGAACATCAAGCTCAGCAGAATCCCCGGAATGGTCGCGGCCAAGTAGAGCTTGGGCACCGACAGGTTGGCGATCAGTGCGAATAGAATCATGTTGATCGACGGCGGAATCAAGATGCCAAGCGTGCCGCCAGCGGCAACCGAACCGAGGAACAGCGGCGCCGGGTAGCCTTTTCGCTCCTGCTCCGGCAGGGCCAGGGTCGAGATGGTGGCGGCGGTTGCCACGCTGGAGCCACTGGTTGCCGAAAACAATGCCGAGGCGCCGATGTTCGCGTTCATCAGGCCCCCCGGCAGCCACGAAAGCCACTTGGAGACCGCGCCATACATGCGCCCGGCAACGCCTGAGCACACCAGCAACTCGCCCATCAGGATGTAAAGCGGAATGGCCACCAGCAGGAACTCGGCACTGGTACTCCAGGCAATTTCGCCCATGGCGTTGCTCAGGGGCAGCGTCGAAAACAGCTCCGACAACGACATGCCCAGCAGGCCGACACTGACCGCTGCGGCCACGCTCAAGCCCAGCAGGAAGAGCAGTGTGAAGAGGGTAAAGACCAGCATTCAGTGTTCTCCATTGGCAGGGGAAGGCGTGAGCCCCGGCACGGGACGGTGGATTTCTTCCTGGATATCTTCTTCGACGGAATTGATGCCGATCAGACCGCTGATCGACGCCCATCGCTGTCGACGCAAACGGCTGAGGCTGGTGCAGGCCAGCACCACGATGGTCACGGCAAAGAACAGGTAGCCCGCCAGCCAGATGGATTGCGGCAGCCACAACGGGACCTGTAGCGGGGTGGTCGAGGTTGAGTGGAACTTGAGGGTGTTCCCCAGCACGCCGGATGCGTGGAACAGCAAGGTGCCGACGAACAGGGCCATACCGCCCAGGGCCAGCAGGTCCAGCCAGGCTCTGCTTTTCAGCGACAGGCGCGAGTAGAGGATATCGACGCGGATGTGGGAGCGTTTCAACAGGGCGATGGGAAAGGCCCAGGTGCTGACAATGGCCAGAACGTACCCGGCTATTTCATCGGCACCGCCCATGGATACGCCGATGGTTTTGCGCAGGATCAGGTCGACGCCGATCATCAACGCAGTGCCCATCAGTGCGACACCCCCGACCCAGGCGCTGAGCCGAGCGACGCTGTTCACAAACCTGATGGCAGAAGATTCGGTGGGTTTCATCAGCGGTAAGTCTCCGCAAACGGGGTGAGTTCAGGGCGCGCGGCAGGGTTCATCTCGCAAGCGCCATCAGGGTGTTTGCAGCTTCACGTCCAGGGCCGCACCGGCTGTGGCATTCCAGCGCTCGACGCACGGCACGCCACAGCGTTTGCCCCAGTTGTTGGCGATGGTCAGCACGGCATTTTGCAGAACCTGTCTTTCGGCGGGCGTCGGCGCGCGGGCCTGCATGTTTGCGGGTCGATGAATCTGGCAATCGGGCGCGCCGATGTTACAGGCCAGGGCCGAGCGGTTCTCTCGGGCGGTTTCTTCCCACAGCCGATCTTCCAGTACCCGGGATTGCTGTTCGAGCAGGCGTTGCACCGGCTCGGGCAGTGCCTGCCAGCGTTTCAGGCCGATGGCATAGAAACCGATCGACCAATCCACCGGCAGGTTATAGAGGTGGTTGGCGATGTCGTACCAACGGGCAGCATTGCCTGAGCCGATGCCCGATACCGCACAATCGATCACCCCGGTCTGCATCGCGGTCACCACCTCGGCGAATGGCAGCGTCATGGGGGCGCCACCGAGTGCCTTGACCATGTCGGACATGTTGCGTCCGCGCACGCGAATCTTGCGTCCCTTGAGGTCATCCAGTGACGTGATGGGCTCACGGCAGAAAAACACTTGCGCCGTATAGGGGACAGTCGCCAGCAGCTTGACGCCATGACGCTCGGCCATGCGTTCGGCCAATACCGGTTTGAAAGCTGTCGAGACTCGACGGGCGGTTTCGATATCGACCGCCATGCCCGGCAGGTCGATGCCTTCGAAAAACGGGTCATCGCCAGCGACGAACGCGAAAACCCCCATGCCGATTTCAACCGCGCCGGCGCGGATCAGGCGCACCATCTCTGCACCTTTGAGGCCGCTTTCGGACAGGCCCCTGACGCTGGCCGTCAGCATCCCGCCAGAACTGGCGGGCAGCGTGGTGTTCCAGAACGGTTTCTCCACGGCGCGGTAGGTGTAGTTGTGACTGCCACCACCGATCACATTGAAGTGGGTCGGTGGCACGGTGTCCGCCAGGGCGGCGGGCCCGATCAGGCCACTGAGCATGGCGACGATCCAGGGCGCAATCTGATGCGGTTTCATGCTAGTCCTTTTATTGTTTAGAGCAGGCTACATGGCAGAAACGGAAAGCACTGAAGCGGATGTTTTATTGTTCAGGACCGACCATGGATGGCGGCGTCGATGATCGCCCTGGAGCCCACGACGTCCGGGAATTTCTCGCCGTTGGCCAGGCGCGCCAGGGTGGTTTTTTCCCGCTCCTGAAATTCGATGGCCCGTCGTGCCAGGGTGAGCACCTGCCCCGGGGTGATCACCACGATGCCGTTTTCATCGGCGACCACGGCGTCCCCGGGATTTACCACGACACCGCCACACTGGATCGTCGTACAGAATTCGCCTTCTTCGCCCTTGACCCGGGTGGTAATGGCGCTCGCGCCCCAGGACCAGACGGGGACACCGTAGGCGCGCAGTTCACCCAGGTCAGTGACGAAACCGTCGATGACGATCCCGGCAATTCCAGCCTGTTTGGCGGCGTAGGCCATGGCCCCACCCATGGCGGCGGTGACCCGTTCGCCGCAGCGATCCACGATAAGGAAGTCCCCGGGCCTGGCGCAGCCCATGGCGTGATGCAGGATACCGCCGTCGGCACCTGGCATTCTCACGGTGATCGCCGTGCCCACCGCCCTGACATCCTGCAAGTGCGCTTTTATATTGCTGCTTACAATGCCTTGGGTTATGAAGTGGCCAATGGTTGCCGGTTCTGCCGCGAGAAGAACTTCAAGTTCTTCCGTGGCGATTTGCTGTGGTAGTTCCTGGATAATATACATGCCGGAATTGACTTGTCCTGGAGGAATGTCTGTTACATTGAGTCCATCCTAACAAGCGTGTTTTTTACGGGATAATAAAAATAAACGACTCAGTGGCGGGACAATTTTTATCATGAGAATTACCTTGATGCAGATCGAGGCTTTCTATTGGACGGCCCGATTGGGAGGGGTGCATGCCGCCTCTCGACACCTTCACCTGACCCAGCCGGCCATTTCCTCTCGCATCCGGGAGATGGAGTCCTTGCTGAGCGTGAAGCTTTTTGACCGCAGCAAGCAGCGCATGACCATCACCGCCGACGGATTGATTGCCCTGCAACATGCGGAGTTGGCGCTGAACAACAGCATCCGGCTGGAGCAGTTTGCCGCTAAACAAAAGCAGAATCGCCGGTTGCGTGTGGGCGCCGACGAGTGTTCAGCCATGGTCGGGTTGACAGCGGTCATTGCCGAGATCAAGGCGCACTTCCCTGAAATCACCCTGGAAATCACCATTGACGTAGGGGCCGAGCTCAATCGCAAGCTCAATGATCACGAGCTGGATCTGGCGCTGCTGACCAATCCAATGACGCGGGATGAAGTGACCGATATCTTTCTGGGCTGGATGACTTTTCAGTGGGTGGCGGCCGCGCACCTGGATATCGAAGGGGATTCGTTTCTGCCGGAGCAGGCGTGTGCCTATCCGATCGTGACGCATTCGGCACCTTCGACCTTGTATTCCGTGGTGGAGCGGTGGCTGAAAGAGGGTGGCGGGGTGTCCGAGGCTTTCCATTCCAGCAACTCCCTGGCCTTTATCGCCAAGATGATATCGGCCGGGCATGCCATCGGTATTCTTCCCGTTCCATTGATACGGGATATGTTGGCCGTTGATTTGCTCAAAGTATTACCGTGCAATCCACCGATAGAACCGGCTCGATTCTGTTTGTCTTATTTAACGGAAAGACCCGATGTCGAACTGGAGCAGTTAGTTGCACTGACGCGAGCAACTTTAATGCGACAGAATTTCCTGGTAAGTTGATGTTCGCGCTGGAAGTAAAAGCCGAAGCAAGTTAATTGATCGGCTATTACCTGTTCCATTTACCTGTGTCTGTCGGGAAACCGCTCAGGGGGCCTGAACGCTCTTCTGGATGGCAGCGATCTGTTGTCCCGCCTGGTTGAGCCAGGACAGATCACTGCCCATCAGCAACATGTCACTGCCCATTTCCAGAAGACGCCTCGCTGTTTCGGTGTCGGCCGGGAAGCAGGGCACCATGACCTGAATCGAACGCGCATGGCATTTCTCGATCAGCAGCGCCAGGCGGTCGCGAACTTCGGGATTGCCCAGTCGATAGTCCACCGGCAACTGGCGAGACAGCGAGTAATCGGCGGGACCGAAATGCACGGCATCGATGCCGTCGACATCGAGGATTTCGTCGATGTTGTCGAAGAACTCGTAGCTTTCGGCCATTGGCACAATGACGCTGCGGGCGTTTTCCTCCTGGGTGTACCGGGCCCAGTCGAAGCCCGGTCCGGCATGGTTCGCGGAGCGGACCGAACTGTCGCCCCCACGGCGTCCGAACGGCGGAAACTTGCTGTAGCGCACAATATCGCGCATTTGTGCAGCGTTGTGGACCTGCGGAACGATGATCCCCGAAGCGCCCATTTCCAGCGACTTGCGGATGTCCCACTCGAGGGTGCCGCGCACGCGAACCAAGCCATGGATGCCCGCGTAGTGAGCAGCCAGAATCAGTTTCTCCATGTCTTTGTCGACACCCAGCGCCGTGTGCTCGGCATCGATGAAGACAAAGTCCAGGCCCCAGTTTCCCGCCACTTCGATGGCCATGCCGGCGGTGCTGTAGATGTTCATTCCGAACGTCGGACCCTTGGCCATCCGATCCTTCAATGAGCTGATCTTGTTGTGCATTGCAATTACCTGAAAGCGTGAGGATTGGCTGTCGCCATCAGAGGCGATAGGTCTCTGGCAGGCGGTCGCGGAAGGGGTGGATCTCGAACACGCCCGGGTCGCGGATCAACGACTTGTTGCGCGCCTTCTCCAGGTCGATCTCGACGCTGAACACACCGTCTTCTTCGCCTGCCCGCGTCAGGGTTTTGCCCGAGGGTTCGATGATGTGGCTCATGCCGATAAACTGCATGCCACCGTCCATGTCATTACGGTTGGGCGCCACGAAATAGACGATATTTTCGGCCGCGCGCACGGTGCTGAAAATGTCTGGCAGCATGCGTGCCTGCTCAGGCCAGGCAGCGGGCAGCACGACGATGTCGGCGCCTTCCAGGGCCAGGGTGCGGATGACCTCGGGGAATCGGATTTCGTAGCAGATCGCCAGGCCGATGCGACCGATGTCGGTCTCGAATACCGGTGCGGTCCATTCGTCCGGGCGGTCGGTGAAGCGATCGCCGATCATGAACGGCAAATGGCGCTTGCGGTGCAGGCCAACGATGCCTTTGGGGCCGATCAGCGCAGCGGTATTGAAAATCGAGTCGGCGTGTCTTTCGTAAAAGCCCACGACCAGGTAGATCCCGGTTTCTGCCGTGACCTTCAGCAGGGGAGCGAGTGCATCGACGCTGATGGCGCTTTTTTCAAGGTCTTCACGGCTGTCGAAGGCACCACCGGTCAACAGGCATTCGGCAAACGCGATCAGGCGCGACCCTTCACTGGCGGCCTGACGGGTGAGCCCGGCAACTTTTTCGATGGTTTGCGCCGGGTTGCCGGCAACCGGGTGGATCTGTGCGACGGAAATTTTCATGAAACAGGTTCCTCTTGATGGGTAGGCAGGCGGCTGCCACAGGTCGCAGCCAGCCCTGGCCGGCTGCGTGACTGGCTGGGGTCACTCCGGTACGTAGTCCACGGCCTGGTAGACTTTCTTGACCAGTTCGGGATTGATCTGCGCCGCGTACTTTTCGATCACCGGGCGGATTTTCTGCTGGATTCGCGCGACCTCTTCGGGGGGCAGTTCGTTGACTTTCATGCCGGAACTCCCGAGTTCGGCAATCGCCTGGCTGTCGGCCTCGCGGGAAATCCTGCGCTGCTCAAGGCGCACTTCCATCGCGACCTCGGTCAGCAACGCTTTCTCGTCCTCATTGAGTGTGTCCCAGAAGGGTTTGCTGATCAGGACGATCTGCGGGTTGTAGTTGTGGTGCGTCAGGCTCAGGAACTTCTGCACTTCATTGAATTTGGAGGCGAGGATCAGTGCCGCCGGGTTTTCCTGGCCATCCACGGTGCCGGTCTCGAGGGCGGTATGCACTTCGGTGAAGGGCAGGGGCGTGGGGTTGGCGCCGAGTGCCGACCACACATCAAGGAACAGCGGGGACTGCTGTGCGCGAATCTTCAGGCCGGCGATGTCTTCCAGCTTCTGCACGGGCCGTACATTGTTGGTCAGGTTGCGTACGCCCAACTCCCAAAATGCCAGGCCGACCAGGTTTTTCTGCGGCAACTGGTCGATCAGCATCTTGCCGACTTCGCCATCGAGCATGGCGTCGACCTTGGCGGTGTCGGTGTAGATGAAGGGGAAATCGAGAATGCCGAAATCGGTCACGTGATTGAGCATCAGCCCGGCATTCCAGGTCATCATTTCCACCACGCCGCCCTGCAACGACGACAGCACCTGTACGTCGCCCCCGAGCACGCCGTTGGGGAAGGTGCGAACCTTGATCTTGCCGCCGCTGCGTTCGTTGATTTTCTTGGCAAACAGCTCCATGCCGATGGCCGGTGGCGTGCCTTTCGGGCTGGTTGCCGCGAACTTGAGGGTGCGGCTGTTGTACTCGGCGGCGAAACTCAGGCTGCTGGCCAGCAGCAGGGCAGCCAATACGGTCAGACGTGTCTTCATGGTCATTCCTGTTCTTGTTGGAGTTTTAGTGGGCGAACCATTGGGCGGGGACGGTGACCAGATCGGGGAACATCACCAGCAGGAACAGCACGATGATTTCAGCGATCAGGAACGGGAAGGTCCCCTTGAGCAGCGCCTCGTAGCGCATCTTGCCGATGCCGCACACCACGTTGAGCACCGTGCCCACGGGCGGCGTTATCAGGCCGATGGAGCAATTGATCATGAACAGCACACCGAAGTAGATCGGGTCGATGTTCGCTGCGGTGACCACGGGCACGAGGATCGGCGCCAGGAGCAGGATGGTGGGGGTCAGGTCCATGACCATGGAGATCACCAGGATCAGCAGCATCAACACCACGATCAGCAGTTTCGGGTTGTCCATGACCGGCTGAATGAGGTCGATGATTTGCCCCGGGATATCGGCAATGGTGATCATCCAGGCCGGTATCGAAGCGGCGGCGACCAGGAACATCACGGCGGCGGTGGTCTTGCCGGCGCGCAGCAACAGTTCACCGAGGGATTTGAGGCTCAGTTCGCGGTAGATCAGCGACGACACCAGCAACGCATAGACGCTCGCCACGGCACCGGCTTCGGTCGGCGTCACCACGCCGAAGCGCAGGCCGGCGACGATAATCACCGGCAACATCAACGCCCAGGTGCTGTCGACGAAGGCTTTCATGCGTGTCTTGCCGGACGCCTTGGGGCTCAGTTGCACATCGTTGTCCCGACGCGACACCAGCCACCAGGCGACGACCAGCGCCAGGGCGATCATCAACCCCGGGGCGATGCCTGCCAGGAACAGCTTGGTGATCGACAGGCCCGAAGCGACCCCCAGGACCACAAAGCCGATGCTCGGTGGAATGATCGAGCCCAGCACCGACACCGAAGCGATCAGGCCGCCGGAGCGGTTACGGTTGTAACCGGCAATCACCATCATCGGCAGCAGCAGCGCCGTCAGCGACGCGGCGTCGGCCAATGCCGAACCGGACAGGCTGGACAGCAGGACGCCGGCGAAAATGGTGACGTAGCCGAGGCCGCCACGCAGGTGACCGACCAGGGAAATGGCCAGGTTGATGATGCGCTTGGACAGACCGCCGCTGTTCATGACCTCGCCGGCAATGATGAACAGGGGAATGGCCAGCAGCGGGAAACTGCCCGCCGAGTTAATGATGTTCTGCGCGATGATCTGGCCGTCGAACAGCCCGAGCAGCCACATCAGTGCCACGCCGCAGAGGATCAGTGCATAGGCGATCGGAACGCCGATGAGGATGGCGGCCATGAGCACGCCGACAAATACGCCCAGGGCCATTACTTGAGTACCCCATGTGTGGTGGAAGGCAGCTGCTCGCCCGTCGCAGTGGTCAGGTGTTTGAACAGTTGAACGCACAACAGAAGGCTGCTCAGGATCGAAAACACCAGGCCGGCACCATAGAACAGGCCCATGGAAATGCCTGTGGAAGGGGCGCCCACATTCAGGTTGATCAGTGTCTGTTTCCAACTGCCCTGGAGGAACAGCCAGGTGGCGAACAGCATGACCAGGTAAGTCAGGGTCAGCAGGTGTCTGGCGACTTTGGCCGAGACACGGCTGGTCAGGATATCGACGCCGATATGACCGTTCTCATGCAGCATGAGTTGAGAGCCGGCGAAGACCAGCCAGACGAATGCCAGCCGGGAAATTTCTTCGCTGAAGAACAGACCGGAGTTGAAGCCATAACGCAGAACGACGTTGGTGAAGATCAACCCGGTAATGCACACCAGGCAGGCCACGATCAGTGTTTTGAGCGCCAGGAAATAGAGATTCAGGAATGAGTTCATGAGGCGTGCACCCGGTTGACGAAGTGCAGGGGAATCGTTGGGTGCAATGGCCCGCTGAACCGCCAGGAGCGCGCTGCAATCAAATGCGAACGGAGCATAAGTTTGACCACCTTTTATTATTAGTTATACGTCGTCGTATGACTTGAAGTGAGTCTTTCTTTTCGTCCGATTGATGTCAACGCGATTCAGTGTTTTGCCTGAGTCAAACTTCTTATTGGTCAGATAAAGGATATTGATCACTGTAAAGTTGAAGGTTGTTTATCCAACTTTAAACGTCACGGGGATTGTTTTAAGTGCAGTTGTATGATGTCGTATAAATTCAATTGCTATTCCTTGATAATAAAAAAGGTGAAAACACGATGACTCCTTCCGAGCTTCAATCTGTCCTGTCTTCCGGGCTTCTGTCTTTTCCGCTGACCGATTTCGACGCGCAAGGCGAATTCAACGCGGCCAGTTATGCGCGACGCCTGGAATGGTTGGCGCCCTACGGCACCAGTGCGTTGTTTGCGGCGGGCGGCACCGGCGAGTTCTTCTCCCTGGCCGCGGACGAATACAGCGCCGTGATCAAGACCGCCGTCGATACCTGCGCCAGCAGCGTGCCGATTCTGGCGGGTGTCGGCGGCTCGACGCGCCAGGCGATCGAATACGCGCAGGAGGCCGAGCGTCTGGGCGCCAAGGGCTTGCTGCTGCTCCCTCACTACCTGACCGAGGCCAGTCAGGAGGGCGTCGCGGCCCACGTCGAAGCCGTGTGCAAGTCGGTGAAGATTGGCGTGGTGGTCTACAACCGCAATGTCTGCCGCCTGACCGCTCCGTTGCTTGAGCAATTGGCCGAGCGCTGCGAGAACCTGATCGGCTACAAGGACGGTCTGGGCGATGTCGAGTTGATGGTGTCGATCCGTCGCCGCCTCGGTGATCGCTTCTCGTACCTGGGCGGCCTGCCGACGGCAGAGGTGTACGCCGCTGCCTACAAGGCGCTGGGCGTTCCGGTTTACTCGTCGGCGGTGTTCAACTTCGTGCCGCAACTGGCTACCAATTTCTACCAGGCGATTGCCCGGGACGATCACATGGCCGTTGGCAAAATGATCGATGATTTCTTCCTGCCGTACCTCGATATCCGCAACCGCAAGGCGGGCTATGCCGTCAGTATCGTCAAGGCCGGTGCAAAAATTGTCGGTTATGACGCAGGCCCGGTCCGCACACCGCTGACCGATCTCACTGCACAAGAGTACGAAATGCTCGCTGCGCTGATTGATAAGCACGGCAAGTAATCACCCTCGATGATCCCTTGATCCCTTGATCCCTTGATCCCTTGATCCCTTGATCCCTTGACCCCTTGATCACTGGACAGTGCGACGCCGCGCAGGAATCCTGTTCCTGCGCGGCGTTTTGTTTGCCGACGGGATCGGCACATCGTTTCGTGGTTTACTGAGGTCAATGTTCAAGGGAGTGGTTGAGTCATGGAAAACGCATTCAAACAGCCAATGTTTGTCATCGGAATACCGTTTTTCGCAATCGGCATCGCGACTGCGAACCCGGGTTTCTGGATCATCGGGCTGGTCTTCATGGTGATCGGGTGGTCACAGCGTTCAAAGCGTTGAAGCGAGGGCAGCGTTTCATGGAAATGGAGAACAATGCCCTGATGTTCCTGAGGCAGCATCGGTATTGGATACTGGCATTGATGATTGCCGCCTCACTGGTGAACGCCTTTTATCGTTTCACCGGGCACTGGCAGAGCTTCTGGACCGTCCTGCTCTTGCAGGCCTATTTCGGCCAGGTCGTGTTTGCCTATCTGCGAGGGGGAACGGTCCAGTTAGCGGCGGGTGGCGGCTTGTCCAGGGATGCACATCCACTCGGCCGCGCCGCATTGGCAGCGTTTGCACTGGCGGTGTATCTGGTGTCGTTCGGCTACGAAGGCCACTCGCGGGAGCCGTCGATTCATGACAAGAGGCCGGGCGACTGGACCCTGCCGACCCGAAGCGATCGCTAGGTCATTCGCCGCAGCCGCTCGGCATCCTTGCCTGGCGGCAAGCCAAACATTCGCCCGTAGTCGCGGCTGAACTGAGAGGGGCTTTCGTAGCCCACACGGTACCCGGCTCCTGCGGCATCGAAGGCCTGCGCCACCATCAAACGTCGCGCTTCCTGCAACCGCAACTGGCTGCGAAATTCCAGCGGGGTCATGGCGGTGACGGCTTTGAAGTGCTCGTGAAAGGTGGAACGGCTCATGCCGGCGATGTCGGCCATGTCCTCGATCCTGCAACTTTCGTGGTAATGGCTGCGTAACCACGCTATGGACCTGGCGATCTGGCTAAGGCGACTGTCTGCCCTGGCCATCTGCCGGATGACGCCGTTACTGTTGCCGATGAGCAGGCGGTACAACATCTCGCGAATGATCAGCGGCGCCAGTTCGCCGATGTCAGCCGGCGTATCCAGCAGGCCGACGAGCCGGACGGCGGCATCCAGCAAGGGCGGGGTGATCGTGTTGAGTTCGATGCCCGACACGGGCAAATCGCGGGTTTCATCGGGAGTGGGGTGTCGCAGGGCGAGGTCACTCAAGGCGCTCATGTCCAGGTCGAGGACCAGGCACAGATAGGGCGCCTGCTCGCTCGCCTCGATGACCGAGCCCATCACGGGGATGCCCACGGAGGCCACCAGATAAGTGGCGGCATCGTAGACATACGATGCGCTGCCGGCCACCACGTGTTTGCGGCCCTGGGCAATCAGGCACAGTGTGGGTTCGTACACGACGGGCATGGGCACCGTGGGCTGGCCTGAGCGAACCAGGCTGACGCCGGCAATCGGCGTGTCGTGGATGCCGTCAGTCGCCGCATGGCGACTGATCAGGTCGATCAGGCTTTGCAGAGCGTCCATGTGTACCCCGTTGATTGTCGAAAGAAATGCGCAACCCATTCACCCGGATAATCGTGCAAGAACCCAGGACGATCCGTCTACGAGTGAGCGCACCCTGGCGGGCAGACTCTTTCCTACAGGTCAGACCCCACTTCTGTAAGGAGGCCATCATGCCCACAATCACAGCGCTCGACCACTACCGCCTGCTCGGACGATCAGGTATGCGCGTTTCGCCGCTTGCCCTTGGCACCATGACCTTTGGTGCCGACTGGGGCTGGGGTTCGGATGAAGCGCAGGCGCGGCAGATTTTTGATGCCTATGTCGATCGGGGCGGCAATCTGGTCGACACCGCCGTCAACTATACCGGCGGCGCCTCCGAGCGCATGCTTGGCCAATTCCTCAAGGGCAAGCGTGACCGTCTGGTGGTGTCGACCAAGTACACCATGGCTCGTGACCCAAGCGATCCCAACTCGGGCGGCAATCACCGCATGAACCTGATGCGTTCGGTGGAGACCAGCCTGAAGCAACTGGACACCGACCGTGTCGAACTGCTGTACCTGCATGCCTGGGATTTCACCACCGGTGCCGAGGAAGTCATGCGCGCCCTGGATGACCTGGTGCGCGCTGGCAAGGTGCTTTATCTCGGGATCTGTAACACCCCGGCATGGAAAGTCGCAGAACTGCAAACCCTCGCAACCCTGCGTGGCTGGGCGCCTCTGGTGGCGTTGCAGATCGAGTACAGCCTGGTGGAACGCAGTGTCGAACACGAATTGATACCGATGGCCGAAGCCATGGGCCTGGGCGTCTTGCCGTGGTCGCCGCTGGGCGGCGGCATCCTGACCGGCAAATACAGCCGCGATGATTTGAGCCAGGCCAGCGAAGCAGGCGTCTCCTCGACACGCAAAGGCGTGATCAGCTCTTCGGGCCATATGAATGAACGCTCACTGCAGATCGCCAGCGTGGTGACGAACGTCGCCGCCCAACTTGGCGCGACACCTTCCCAGGTAGCCCTGGCGTGGACGCTGCTCAATCCGGCGGTTGTCGCACCCGTGATGGGGGCCAGGACGCTGGCGCAGGCGGAGGACAATCTGGGGGCATTGAGCCTGCAACTGGAAGACGAGCACATCGCTCAATTGACTGACGCCAGTGCGCCTGATCCTGTTTTCCCCGGTCGATTTGTGTCGCGCCCGATGGTTCAACAATTGATATTCGGCGGCACCCGGTTGCAGCCCCGGGTGTGATCTGCAGAGGAGATCATGTTCATGTACTCATCACTTTTTCAAAAGACGCGTTGGTTAGCCCTCGCCGTGCTGGTGGGCATGGGGCTTTGGTCCGGCGCGATCCATGCCAATTCCGCCGTCGAAGCACGCAACAAAAAACAGGTCAGCGAAGCCTTCGACCGCTGGGCCGCAGGCGGCACCACGTTCTTCAGCGACCTATTGACCCAGGACGTGGTCTGGACCATCAAGGGTTCCAGCCCCAGTGCCGGCGTTTATCGAGGCGTCGATGCTTTCGTCGAGCAAGCCGTGCGGCCGTTTGTCTCGCGTTTATCGAGCCCGGTGCGACCGGTGCGCAAGCAGGTCTGGGCGGATGGCGATCACGTGGTGATCCAATGGGAGGGTGTCGGCACAGCGCGTGATGGCCAGGCCTACAACAACAGTTATGCCTGGGTCTTCCACATGCGCGACGGCAAGGTCTTCGAGGCCACGGCGTTTCTCGATCTGGCGCCGTACGATGATGTGTTGCGGCGTATTCCCGAGCCTGCGCGGGAGTAATCAGGCGGCAGGCTATCGGTGAACCCCGCGCGTTGTCCGAGGTCAGTGGTTCGACAAAGGAAAGCCGAGCCGTGACTTCAAGACGGGCAGCGATGCCTGAGCATCGCGTTCAGCAACCGCTGGCCGTACAGGCCGACACCCAGCCCCGAGACGATGAGCGCCACGGCAACGAGTTTGTTGAGCGACAGGTGCTCGTCGAACATCACCACCGAGCCGAGCAAGCCGAACACCGGCACCAGCAAGGACAAGGGGGCGACGGTGGACACCGGGTATCGTTTGAGCAGCGAGTTCCACACCCAATAGCCGAACAAGGTGTTGGGGTAGACCTGGAACAGGATCGACAGGATGGCGCGACTGTCCAGTTGATTGACCAGTGCGCTGTAGCCTGTCGAACCGTTCACCGCGTACTCAAGCGCAAACAGCGGGATCGGCGAAAACGCGCTGGACCACACCAGGAACGCGAATACCTGTGTGGTTCGAGCCTTTTTGTTGATCATATTGGCCGCACTCCAGGCCAGTGCGCCGAGCAGCACGAGGATCAACCCGGCGCTGGTGACGGTTCCATCGACAATGGAGAGAATGCTCAACAAGCCGCACAGTGCGAGGCCCATGCCTGCCAGTTGATAGCGGGAGATCGCTTCCTTGAAGACCCACGCGCCGAGCAGAAGGGTGAAAAACGCGCTGAACTGCAGCACCAGCGAGGCGATGCCTGCTGAAAGTCCAGCCTTGATGCCCAGGTTGACCACACCCCAGAGCCCGATACCGAAGATCAGTCCGTAACCCACGATGTAGCGCCATTGCACGTCGGGTCTGGGGATGAAAAAGATCGCGGGAAGTGCGCAGAGGGTAAAGCGCAGGCCGGCAAGAATCAGGGGGTCGACCGTACCCAGCCCCAGCTTGATCACCGAGAAGTTCAGGCCCCAGATGGCGGTGATCGAAATGGCGAGCAGCAGGTGCCGCGTCTTCATGCTGATGGTCCTTGATCGGTCGTTGAGGAATGTACGGTGAAAAACCACAGCACGAGTGCCGTTGCGCTGATCGAGGCGCCCAGCAGGCTGACCGCAGGCCAACCCCAAAGCGCGTACACCTGGGTCGCGGCGGCGGCGCCGAGTGCGCTGCCCACCGAGTAAAAGCACATGTAGGCGCCGACCATGCGACTGTGCGCGTCGGGCCGCGCCGCGAAAATCAGGCTCTGGTTGGTGACGTGCACCGCTTGTACCGCGAAGTCGAGCAGGATCACGCCGAAGACCAGCGCGAGCAACGACGTCTCGGCCAGCGCAATGGGCAACCAGGACAGCGTCAGGATGGCCAGCGAACACCCGGTGACCCGTTGCCCATGTCCCTGATCAGCCCATCGACCGGAGCGCCGGGCTGCCAGCGCACCGGCGATGCCGGCCAGGCCAAACAGGCCGATGGCCGTATGAGACAGCGACAGCGGTGGGGCGCTCAAGGGCAGCACCATGGCGGTCCAGAGCACGGAAAAAGCGGCGAAGATCAGCAGGGCCAGCAAACCTCTGATCCGCAGGATCGGGTCGGTCAGAAACAGCATGAACAGTGAGCGGATAAGCCCTGTGTAGCTGGAGTGATTGCGCGGCGCTGCGGTGGATGGCAGGACCCTGCAGAACACGATGGCGAGGGTCAGCATCAACCCCGAGGAAACGAAATAGACGGTGCGCCAGCCCGCCAGGTCCGCGATCATCCCGGCGCTCAACCGGGCCAGCAAAATGCCCAGGACAATGCCGCTGGTGACGGTTCCCACGGCCTGGCCACGTTGTGCCGGTGTCGCCAGCACGGCGGCGTAGGCCACCAGCACCTGCACTACCACGGCCAGCACGCCGACGACGATCATGGCGGCCAACAGCACCCACCATTGCCACGCGGCACCGACCGCGATGAGCGCCAGCGCAGACAGCAGCACTTGCGTCAGTATCAGCCATTTGCGGTTCAGCAAGTCGCCCAATGGCACGATGAACAACAAACCCAGCGCATAACCCACCTGGGTCGCCGTCACCACCATCCCGATCAGGGAAGGGCTGACGC
The DNA here is from genome assembly GCF_949767465.1 of Pseudomonas sp. IT-P12. Classification (NCBI taxonomy): domain Bacteria; kingdom Pseudomonadati; phylum Pseudomonadota; class Gammaproteobacteria; order Pseudomonadales; family Pseudomonadaceae; genus Pseudomonas; species Pseudomonas sp. IT-P12. The sequence goes on from NZ_CATKPY010000011.1 coordinate 152,590, forward strand.
CCAGGCTGCGGGCCATGGAGTCGAGCAGGGGTTGGGCGAAGTAAACGTTGGCGACCGCCAGCGCGCAGGTGACGGAAAACAGCAGGGTGAGCGACGGGCAAAGCCCCACAGAGTCGCCGGCATGCCGGACGAATGGTTGGCGGGTGCAGTCGGCATCGGCTGTCATGTGAATCTCCCTGGGGTAAACTGGTTTCAAATCAAAACTTGATTCGGATGTTGCTCAATCAAGTTTCAAATTGCAACCACATTGGTCGAAGAGATTGGCCTGGGCCGATCAAAAAAAGGGGAAAGACGATGATCGAAGAGGCTTCACCCTCCGCCCGTGAATGCCCGGTGGCCCGAGCGCTGGAGGCCATTGGCGATCGCTGGTCGCTGATGATCGTTCGCGACGCATTCGATGACATTCGCCGGTTCAGCGAATTTCAAAAGAACCTGGGGGTGGCCAGGAATATTCTGACCGCGCGATTGAAAGCGCTGGTCGAGGTGGGGGTGTTCGAGGTTCGACCGGCGTCGGATGGCAGCGCCTACAAGGAGTACGTCCTGACGGAACAGGGCCGGGAGATCTTTCCGATTGTCGTCAGCCTGCGACAGTGGGGCGAGCGTTTTCTGTTCGAGCCCCACGAGACGCGCTCCCTGCTGCTGGACGATGAGCGGGGTGAGCCGTTGATGCCGATTGAGGTTCGTTCCGCCAGCGGCCAGAAGCTCGGGCCGTCCGACTGTCATCGCCTGAGGTCTGAGCCGTGGACGGGATTACAATTGATTGAGCACCGCGGCGTCCGTGCGTCTGAACTTGATGCGTCGGCTCCAGGCGATGGCGGGGCGTTCGAACAGGACGTAGGCGATCGCGGCGAAGGCGATGCAACTGGCGATGATCAGGACCGTCGCCAGCGCGTCCGAAGCCAGCCCGGCCGGCATGAAACGCCGGTAAATGCGCATGAAGGTGCCCGTCACCGGGGCATGGAACAAGTACAGGCTGTAGGAAATCAGCGCCATTTTTTGCACGGGGTAGCTGGTCAGGAAGCCCAGCGTGACGGAGCGATTGATCAGCAGGCAAAACGCCAGGCCGGTCAATCCAGCCGCCATTGCAAATGAGTCGTCGCCAACCACGCCGATCAGCAATATCAGTGCGCAATAGGCCATGGCGACGAAGCGGCTTTGCGCCGTGCCGGAAAGGGTCTGTGCGCACAGCACGCCAGCCATGAAGCTGTACCAGAATGCGATGAACCCGCCTTTCCAGCCGATCGAGTGAATGATCTCGGTGGGCCAGAGCAGCGCCAGCAGTGCACTGGCCCAGATGAAATGGTTGCGCGACTTGAACACTTCGCTGCCGGCGGCCTGATCGGCGAGCCACAGCAGCAGGGCAAAGGCGATGTAGAACTGGACCTCGATACACAGGGTCCAGAACACCGTGATGATGTTCTTGATGCCGAGGATATCCTGGAGAAACACCAGGTGCGCCAGAATGTCCGTGACGCCTGGCATCTCGATTGCCGGTTGGCCGAACAGGCGCTTGGTGGCAATCACGGCCACCCCCAGTGCAATGGCGGCATAGTAGGGCGGTGCCAGGCGAATCAGCCGGCGCGCGACGAAATGTGCAGCGTTGACATTGTTCATCGTCACCCGAGACGTGGTAGTCGCCATGACGATGCCGCTCAGCACGAAAAAGACCGGGACGCCCAGGTGACCGGCATCGAAGACTGCATATTTCAACCAGGAGGGGATGGTCGCAAGCAGCGTCGGGATGTGGCTGCCTTCGGACAGATGGAACAGCACCACCCAAAAGGCCGCAAAGCATCGCAACGCGTCAACCAGGGCAAGGCGATGCCTGTCGTCAGTGGTGATTACATTCATTCCCGCTACTCCCTTCGCTTGCCACGGATACCGATCATTCAGTAATGCGACCACTGTGCCGAAAGCTTAGCATCTGCCGGCGCCTGTCAAGCCGGCGAACCCGGCCGGCGACATTTTTGTCTCAGGGGCAGCACGCCACCCATGACTTCCCCGCGATACAGACGTATCTTGCCCGTTCGCCGATCCAAACAAGACAAACAACAAGGAGTCATTTGATGCAACCGATCCGTCTCGGCCTGGTGGGTTACGGCAAGATCGCCCAGGATCAACACGTGCCGGCGATCAAGGCCAACCCCGCGTTCCAGCTGGTGTCCGTCGCAACGCAGGGTCAGCCCTGCGCCGGGGTAGAGAACTTCAAGTCGCTGGGTGAGTTGCTGGAAAATGGCCCGCCTGTCGATGCGATTGCCTTTTGCACCCCGCCGCAGGGCCGCTTCGCGCTGGTGCAGCAGGCGCTGGCGGCGGGCAAGCATGTGCTGGTTGAAAAACCGCCCTGTGCCACGCTGGGTGAAGCGATGGCATTGGCCGATCAGGCCGGCGAACAGGGGATCAGCGCCTTGTTCGCCTGGCACTCGCGGTATGCGCCCGGCATCCAGGCCGCCCGTGACTGGCTGGCTGGCCGTACCTTGAACAGTGTGCAGATCGACTGGAAGGAAGATGTGCGCAAATGGCACCCCGGCCAGACATGGATCTGGCAGCCTGGCGGCCTGGGCGTTTTCGATCCCGGTATCAATGCCTTGTCGATTGCCACCCACCTGTTGGCGCTGCCGCTGTTCGTCGCCTCTGCCGAGCTGCGGGTGCCAAATAACTGCCAATCGCCGATTGCCGCTTCGATCAGGATGTCCGATGCGCGCCAGCTCGATGTGCGTGCCGAGTTCGATTTCGACCACGGCCACGATGAGCTCTGGAGCATCGAGGTCCGCTGCAGCGAAGGCACTCTGCGCCTGGATAACGGGGGGGCGTTGTTAAGCATCGACGGCGTGCGCCAGGCCGTGTCGGAAGAGGGGGAATATGCGGCGGTGTACCGGCATTTTCATCAACTGATCGCCGACAAGGCCAGCGACCTGGACCTGCAGCCACTGCGACTGGTGGCCGACAGCTTTTTTGTCGGCAGTCGCACCCTCGTTGAACCGTTCTACGATTAGTCGCCGCCGGGGGTCAACGCTGCGGCAGGTTGCAACCTGCTGCGGCGCCGGTCGGGCCGGTCATTCGAGCCAGGTGTTGATCACCCGACGATCCAGCTCCTCCCAATCCGCCATGCCTAACACCCGGGTGGTGTTCAAGCCGCGCAGATAACCGCGTAACTGCTGAGCAGCGGCCTGGACGAGCTCGGGATCGGGCGCACGCTCGTGCACCAGGATGGTTTCGTACTGGACCAGGTACTCGGCCACCCGATCACGGTATTCAGGTAAAACGGCATCGCGGATCAAGTCAAAGGTTCTCAAGCAGCGTTCCTCATGAAATCTTGGTTTTATGGGCTGTGCGTTCGCGGTGACGGCGCGCAAGTCCTGCTAGAAATAATCCGCGGGATGATGAAACGCAAGTTCTGCTTCAGGGGCGGCCGTGGGTGCCGATGTATCCTCATGACCGCCGAGCAGAAAAAGCCGCTGCGGTTCAGCGTCAAGCCCGGTGACGCCGTCTGCATTGTCAGTTTCCACGCCAGCTCGCTGACGTGGGCATCACCCACCGCTCCGAAAACCTGCAATTTCCTGGCTGGCCCCACGCGAGCGCCAAGGATGTATTTGGAAAGGGGCTGTGCAAGTTTGAATAACGCGGGACAATGCGGGTTCACCCGCCGGCTCGCAACGTCGGCAAAACCGAGTGGACAAGATGAATCGCCGTAAAAAGATCAAACAGCTGCTGGAAGCCCACGCCAAAAAGGCCAATGCCAAGTTGGCGCCGAAGAACAAGCCCAGGTACATCAGCAAGGCTGACCGCTTGAAGCTGGAGGCTGAGACCCCAGACGCCCCGAGTTTGACGTCCGAGGCCTGATCACGCCCGCTGCATGGGTTGAGCCGAAGGCTTCAGCGCCAGCTCCACGACACCCCGACATAGGCCGCCAGACCTTCGCCCGGCGTGGATCGCGCGGCGTCCAGGCCTTTGTCGTCGTAGCCCGGCGTCACGGTGGCGGCGTAGCGTTTGTCGGTCAGGTTGCGGATGTCCAGCCAGGTCTGCCAATCGTCCTTGGGCGCGTTGTAGCCCAGGGTGGCGCCGAAAATGGCGTAAGGGTCGGCGTAATAGCTGTTGGCGTAATCGACTGCGACCCTGGACACCCACTGGGTGTTGACCGCTGCAAAGAACCCTTGCGGCCAGTCGTAGCGCAGTTCGCCCTGGTAGTAGTGCATTGGCAGGCCGGGCAGGCGGTTGTCGCCGAAGCGGTCATCGTCGCGGTAATGGAAATCGCTGAAGGTGTAGCTCTGGCGCAGGCTCAGCTTGCCGCCGTCGTCTGGCGACCACAAGGTGCTTTGCAGGCTGGCTTCCACCCCCTGGTGCACCGTGGGGCTGGCGTTGAGTTCGTAGGGCGTGGTGGCGTTCGCATCCGGCAGCACCGAGAGCAACTCGTGGCGTACCTGCGCGTAGTACCAGGCCAGGCTCCATTGTCCGATGCCACTGTCGCCGCGGCCACCCAGTTCCAGGGTGGTGGCGGTCTGATTTTGCAGTTCGACCGGATCGCGCTGGGTTCCGGTGGCGGGGCCGCTGCCGGCCGGGAAGCGCTGGTTGGCGCTGTAGATCAGCGACCACGGATGCGGTCCTTCGACCGAGCGACTGAGGTTGCCGAACACCTGCAGGTCGGGCGTCAGTTGGTAGCGCAGCCCCAGGCGCGGGGCGTAGTCCCAATCCCCCAGGCTGGTCTTGCCACCACCGTCGGGGTAGGTCACCGCGCTTTCGCGACGGGTATAGATGGCGGCCAGGCCCGTGGTCAGCCACAGGTCCTCGGCGATTTCCAGGTCATTGCCCGCATGCAGGACGGTGTCCGAACCCTGATAGGTAAAGTTGCGCATGTGCGTGCCGGGCGCGTAGCCGGCGGTGTTGCCACCGGGGATGCGCACCTGCTCGCTGGCCCCGGCGTTGGGCAGGTGCTTGGTCACGCGCAGGCCCACCGTACTGTGGCTTTCCAGCCCCCAGAGCGTGTCGCGACGCTTGTAGTCGAAGGTGCCGCTGACGTCGGTGTAGGCAACCTTCAGGCGGTTGGGGCCTTCGCGCAGGTCCATCGGGTAGTCGTGATAGGCCAGGCCGGTCTGGATGCTTGAGTCGTCATCGAGATAAAACGTGGTCTTGTTGCCGATGAAGGTGCTGCCCGGCTGCTTGCGACGGTCATCGCGCGCGACGTAGGCGGGGTTCGCCGCTCGCGGATCATGTTCGATGGCTTGCTGGGTGACCCGTCCGGCGAGTTCGTTGTCGGTCTGGCGGTAGCGCAGGTAGAAGCGCGTCTCCAGGTTCGGATTGAAGCGATACCCGACGTTGGCGATGATCCCCTGGCTTTCGCTGGCGGTGTGATCCTGATAACCGTCGGCGCGCGAGTCGGTCAAAGACAGGTAGTAGTCGAAATCGCCAAGCACCTGCCCGGAGCTGACCTGACGCTGTTGATAGCCGTGGCTGCCCATGGCGTAGCGCACTTGCAAGCGGGGCGCGGTGTAGCCGGTGTGACTGACGTAATCGATGGCGCCGCCCAGCGCCAGGGCTCCGCGGTCGAAGCCGTTGGCACCGCGCAACACTTCCACGTGATCGAGCCATAGCGGTTCGAGCAATTCATAGGGTGTGCCGCCCGGGCCGGTCAGCGGCAGGCCATCGAGCATCGTGTACAGCCCTGAAGCGTGGGCGCCCGGTGCGCGGTTGATCCCTGAACCACGGATCGAAATCTTCACCCCTTCATTGCCCGCCGACTGCGCGTAGACCCCCGGCTGATAGGCCAGCACGTCCTGGTTGCTGGCCACCCGGCCTTGCAGGGGACGACGCAGGTCCACCACGTTGGTGCCGCCCGGCACCTCGGCAAGCCGGGCGTTGGCGTCTTCGATGGATTGATCTTCGCTGCCCGGTTCTTCGGCCCCGATCAGCACTTCTGCCAATTCCAGTCCCTGGGCCTCGGCCAGGGTTGGACACACGAGCGCCAGGCCCAGCAACGCAGCGGGCAGGGATTTGGGCGAGGGCATTGAGAGAACTCCAGACGTCCGGGAATAGGCCATGAAGAACTGCGACGCAGGGAGGAACGAAGGAAACACATGGGAATTTTGTTTTTTTGCAGGAGCGGGGCTTTGCCGTTCCGCGCTTCTCAGGAAAAACCCCAGCAACCGGCTTTCGCGGGTTTGCCGGCGTGCGTCGAGGCCTGTGCGTTTCAGTCGTGGAGACCGGCCGTTTCATCCAGATGATCGATGTGCTTGAAACGGTCGACCAGAAAGTCGATCAGACGGCGTACCCGCGCGGAAAGGTACAGCTGTTGCGGGTACACCGCGTAGACATCGGCGCGGGTCGGTGTCTGGTCTTCCAGGACCAGGCGCAGGCGGCCACTGCGTACATAGCGGGCGATGTCCCATTCGGCGCGCAACAAAATGCCGTGCCCCTCCAGCGCCCAGTTCAGCGCCACCTCACCGTCATTGCAACCCAGCGCACCGCGCACCTTGACGTTTTGCGTGCGGCCACCGTTGGTGAAGCTCCACACGCCGTAGGGCGTTTCGTTTTGTCGCAGAAAGATGCAGTTGTGTTGTTGCAGGTCCGTCAGCCGCTGCGGCACTCCGTGCTTTTCAAGGTAGAGCGGCGAGGCGCACAACAGGCGGCGGTTGGACGCGATCTTGCGGGCATGCAAGGCCGCATCCGGCAGCGTGCCAAACCGGATGCCCAGGTCGAATCCGTGCGTCGCCAGGTCCAGGGGGTGATCGCTGATTTCCAGCTGGACTTCAACCTCCGGGTACTGTGCGAAGAATGCGCCGAGGGCAGGGCCGATGTAGCGACGACCAAAGCCCAGGGAAGCGTTGACCCGGATCAGTCCCTTGGGGGTGGCCCGAGTGCTGTTGATCAACTGCTCGACCTCATCGATCTGCGTCAGGATGCGTGCGGCATGGGAGAAAAGCAGTTCGCCTTCAGCGGTCAGGCTCATCGAGCGCGTGGTGCGATTGACCAGGCGGATGCCCAGTCGAGCCTCCAGCGCGCTGAGGCGCTTGCTCACGGCCGGAGGCGTGATGCCCAGCTCCCGGGCGGTCGCGGCGAGGCTGCCCTTGTTGGCCAACAGATAAAAAAAAGACAAATCCAGGGTCTGGCTCATTCGTAACTCAAAGTTATTTATGTAGTGATTTTGAGTAACTCACACCTAATTATTCACTACATATACTCCGCTCACCCCCTGCTTGAACAGTCCGTTCGACAGGCAAAACAAGAACATCAAGAGAGTGGAGTTGAGCATGAGCGCATACAGAATTGCAGCGGTTCCAGGTGACGGCATCGGTGTCGAAGTGATCGCCGCCGGTGTTGAGGTGCTGGAGGCCTTGTCGAGAAAAACCGGCTTCCAGCTGGATTTCAAGCACTTTGACTGGAACTCGGACAACTACCTCAAAAACGGCGACTACATTCCCGAGGGCGGCCTGGAGGAGCTGAAAACCTTCGACGCCATCTTCTTTGGTGCGGTGGGCGCGCTCAACGTACCGGATCATATTTCCCTCTGGGGCTTGCGCCTGCCGATCTGCCAGGGTTTCGACCAATACGCCAACGTGCGTCCGGCACGGGTGCTGCCGGGGGTGAAAAGCCCGCTGCACAACGGCGATCAGATCGATTGGGTGGTCGTGAGGGAAAACTCCGAAGGCGAGTACTCCGGCAACGGCGGCAGGGTGCACCGTGGCCTGCCGGAGGAGGTCGCCACTGAAGTCTCGGTGTTCACCCGTGCCGGGGTCGAACGCATCCACCGCTTCGCTTTCGAGCTGGCGCAAAGCCGTCCGCGCAAGCACCTGACCCTGGTGACCAAGTCCAACGCCCAGCGGCATGGCATGGTGCTGTGGGACGAAATTTTCTACGAAGTGGCCAAGGATTTTCCGGACGTCAGGATCGACAAGGAGCTGGTCGACGCGGTGACGACGCGCATGGTGCTCAAGCCATCGACCCTGGACGTGATCGTGGCCACCAACCTGCACGCCGATATCCTCTCCGACTTGGCGGCAGCGCTGTCCGGCAGCCTGGGGATCGCGCCGACCGCCAACCTCAACCCGTCACGCAAGTTCCCGTCGATGTTCGAGCCGATCCACGGTTCGGCTTTCGACATCACCGGCAAAGGCGTTGCCAACCCGATCGCAACGTTCTGGACGGCGGCCATGATGCTTGAACACCTCGGCGAAAAAACAGCGGCCAAGCAGTTGATGTCGGCAATCGAAGCCGTCACCGAGAGCGGTTTGCATACCCCTGATCTCGGCGGCAACGCCACCACACGCCAGATCACGGAGGCGGTCATCGCGTTGATCAACCGCTGATCCTGCACCAGCGATTCAAAGTAGTACTGCGGCACAACGCCCGGGGGGCAGGTCACCTGACCTGACCCCAGGGCATTTCCTGACAACAATAAAAAATCAGGGCCCTGTCATGAAAAGAATATTTGGCAAACTCTATGTACAAGTACTGATCGCCGTCATCCTTGGCGCGGTCGTCGGCGTGTTCGTTCCCGAAACCGGCGCTGCGCTCAAACCCCTGGGCGATGCTTTCATCAAACTGATCAAGATGCTCCTCGCCCCGGTCATCTTCCTGACCGTGGTCACGGGCATCGCCCGCATGGAAAACATGAAGGAACTGGGGCGCGTCGGCTTCCGCGCGCTGCTCTATTTCGAAGTGGTGTCGACCCTGGCACTGGTGGTCGGCCTGGTGGTGGTCGATGTGTTCAAACCCGGCGCTGGCATGAACATCGACGTCGCCACCCTCGATACCTCCAGTCTGGCCACCTACACGTCGGCGGTGAAGCACGCATCGTTCATGGATTTCGTCATGAACATCATCCCGGACACCATCGTCGATGCCTTCGCCAAGGGCAACGTCCTGCAGATCCTGCTGTTTTCCATTCTGCTGGGCATCGCCCTGGCGCATGTCGGCCCCCGCGGCAAAGCGTTCGTCGATACGCTGGATAGCCTGATGCAGGGCATGTTTCGCATCGTCAACATGGTCATGCGCCTGGCTCCGATCGGCGCATTCGGGGCCATTGCGTTCACCATCGGCAAATATGGTTTCGGTTCGCTGTTCTCGCTCGGCAAGCTGATGGCCTGCGTGTACCTGACCTGCGCCGTGTTCGTGATCTTCGTGCTGGGGCCGATATGCCGCTACAGCGGGTTCAGCCTGTGGAAGTTCCTGAAGTTCATCAAGGAAGAGCTGTTCACTGTCCTGGGCACCAGCTCTTCGGAGTCGGTACTGCCGCAGATGATTGCCAAGATGGAAAAGGCCGGGGTGTCCAAACCTGTCGCCGGCATGATCATTCCCTCGGGCCTGACCTTCAATCCGGACGGGCAGGCGATCTACTACACCATCGCCGCGATCTTCATCGCCCAGGCGACCAACACGCCGTTGACCCTGACCGATCAACTGATCGTGCTGGCGGTACTGATGTTCACGTCCAAGGGCTCGGCGGGCGTCACGGGCTCGGGGTTCATCATTCTGGCGGCGACCCTGTCGTCACTGGGCACCATTCCGGTGGCGGGCATGGTCTTGCTGCTAGGGGTCGACCGATTCATGTCGGAAGCGCGAGCGATCACCAACACCATCGGCAATGGCGTCGGCACCCTGGCCATTGCCAAATGGGTCGGGGCGCTGGACACCGGCAAATTGAATCGCGCGCTCAAGGGTGACATCGAAGCGCCGAAAAACGTGGCGGTTCAGGTCGAGCGTGTGTTTGCTCATTCGGCAGTGGAAGACGGGCCAGGGCTGCCAAACCTGAAAAAGGCCTCCCGGGCCTAGGGGAATCGAAGGTACTGCTCAGCCGGACGTCCGGACAATTTGCCGTTTTTACGTAGTCCTCGACGGGGCATTTACAGATCATGCGGGCGGTCACCCAGCCTTTGCTGCGGGTGATCGAGACGAGTGGTTGCGCAAGTGCCTCGAGAGGTCGCCCTGATGAACGACAAGAATCTCACCCATGCCACCGGTGCCCCGGTGGTCGACAACCTCAACAGCCAGACCGCCGGGCCGCGTGGGCCGGCGTTGTTGCAGGACATCTGGCTGCTGGAAAAACTGGCTCATTTCGACCGGGAAGTGATTCCCGAACGGCGCATGCATGCCAAGGGTGCGGGCGCTTACGGCACCTTCACCGTCACCGCTGACATCCGTCGCTATTGCAAGGCCAGCCTGTTTGCCGAGGTCGGTAAACAGACGCCGGCCTTCGTGCGTTTTTCCACCGTGGCGGGAGAGCGCGGTGCCGCCGATGCCGAGCGCGATATCCGTGGCTTCGCCGTGAAGCTGTACACCGATGAGGGCAACTGGGACATCGTCGGCAACAACACGCCGGTGTTTTTCTTCCGCGACCCTCTGCGGTTTCCCGACCTCAACCACGTGGTCAAGCGCGACCCGCGCACCGGGCTGCGTTCGGCGACCAACAACTGGGATTTCTGGACGCTGCTGCCTGAAGCGTTGCACCAGGTGACGATCGTCATGAGTGACCGGGGCATTCCCGCCAGTTACCGGCACATGCACGGTTTCGGCAGCCATACCTTCAGCCTGATCAACGAGCGCAACGAACGGGTCTGGACCAAGTTTCATTTTGTGTGCCAGCAGGCAATTACCAACCTGAGCGACGGTGAAGCGGCGCAGATGGTCGGCAATGACCGGGAAAGCCACCTGCGTGATCTCTATGAATGCATCGAACGCCAGGAATTTCCAAGCTGGAAGTTGTGCATCCAGACCATGACCGAAGACCAGGCGCGTGCGCATCGGCATAATCCGTTCGACCTGACCAAGGTCTGGCCGCATGCCGATTTCCCGCTTCAGGAAGTGGGTATCCTGCAACTGGAGCGCAATCCCGATAATCATTTCGCCGAAGTCGAACAGGCCGCGTTCTCTCCAGCCAATGTCGTTCCGGGCGTGAGTTTTTCGCCGGACAAGATGCTCCAGGCACGCTTGTTTTCCTATGGCGATGCCCAGCGTTATCGCCTCGGGGTGAACTTCAATCACATCCCGGTCAACGCCCCACGCTGTCCTTTCCACAGCTATCACCGTGACGGCGCCATGCGCACCGACGGTAACCTGGGCTCGACGTTGTCCTACTACCCCAACAGTTTCGGAGAGTGGCAGGACCATCGGCAGCTGCACGAACCGGCATTGCCGCTTGAAGGCGACGCCGGTCACTGGGATCAGAGCGTTATCGAAGATCACTACGAACAACCCGGCAACCTGTTTCGCCTGATGACCCCGGCTCAACAGCAGTTGCTGTTCGACAACACCGCGCGGGCGATGGGCGATGCACCGGCGATGATCAAGCATCGGCATATCGCCAACTGCTCCAGGGCCGATCCGGCCTACGGTGCCGGTGTGGCCAGAGCGCTGGGCCTGCAAGTGCAGGTGCCAGCCCTGACGAGCAATTGAATCCGGGGCGTACGACGGATCGGAAGGACCCGGCCACCGGCCGTCTCATTCGGCAACCTCAGTGGGAGCAAGATCATGAGCACTGGTTCGAACAAGAAGGCCCTGGTGGTCGTTGATATTCAGAACGACTATTTTCCAGGAGGCAGATGGACACTTTCCAACGTCGAGGCCGCTGCCGCGCAAGCCGCGCGGGTGATTGACCGGTTCCGCGAAAAAGGGGACCTGGTGGTGCACATCCGTCATGAGTTCAAAGACGAAAATGCGCCATTCTTCCGCCCGGGCAGCGAAGGCGCGCAAATCCACGACAGCGCGAGGAACCGCAGCGATGAGCCGGTGGTGCTCAAGCATTACATCAATTCGTTTCGCGAAACCGAACTCAAGGCCATTCTCGACCGGCATGAAATCAACGAAGTGGTGGTGGTCGGCAATATGAGCCACATGTGCGTGGATGGCATGACACGCGCCGCAGTGGACTTCGGCTACACCACCACGGTGCTGCACGATGCCTGCGCGACGCTCGACCTTGAGTTCAACGGGGTCAAGGTGCCCGCCGCGCAAGTGCATGCGGCGTTCATGGCGGCACTGAGTTTCGGTTACGCACCGGTCATTTCCACTTCCGAGTACCTGGAACGTTAAAGCACGGGAGGAGGCGGGCGATGGACGGTCACGGCTGTCCATCACCGGCCGTATTCGTGGTCTATCCTCATTGGCCTGGACTCATCCGGCAAGGAGGCTGCCTGCAACTGTTCGAGATCAGTGAGGTGCGCCGATGCGGCTGGTCTGTCCGGATTTCGATGAATTCGAAGAAGCGTTGTACGGGGTACAGGGCCGCTACGTGCTGCGTACGCGGCAACAGCGTGACTGGCAACTCAACGTGGTCGACCTGAACGGCGTGGCACTGATGAGCGGTCGCGAGGGCGCCGGGACGGTGTACACCGGCATCGGCCTGCCCGGTTACTTCAATATTTTCCTGCCGTTGACCGGCCATGAATTCACGGCCGTGGATGGTCATGCCTTCAATCGCCGACGAATAGGCTGGATGGTGCCCAATGCCATGTTTCACATCAACGCGAAAAGCCCGGCCAGCTGGCTGACGGTGGCGATGTCGTGCGAACGGGTGTTGCGCTGGGCCGCGGTGCGTGAAGATGAATTCGATTTTTCCGTGTTGCATCGCAACATGGTCAGCAATGCCCGGCGTCACCTCGGTCCGCTGTTGTGGCTGGCCCGTCGCCTGTTCCATATCGACGCCAATGCACCTGAAGGTCTGCACGCCGAAAGCGGCGAGGAGGCTGCGCGCCAGGAGGTGATGGATGTGGTGTTCCGCATGCTCTTGCCCGTTGATCCGCTGCCGGCCGCACCGCGACACCATCGCGATCACAAGGAGATCCTGCGGCGTGCCCTTGAGCTGCTGGACACGCTGGAGACCCAGGCCGTTTACATCGAAGACATCTGTCGGGCGACCTGCTCTTCGGAACGCACGGTGCGTAATGTCTTCAATGAATACCTGGGCATGAGCCCGCATCGGTACCTGATGATCCGTCGCTTGCATGGTATTCGGAACGCCATCCGTCACGCCGGTCCGCAAGACACGATCACCACGATCTGTGCACGCTTCGGCGTGTGGGATTTCGGTCGGTTCGCCAGCCTGTATCGCCAGTACTTCGGGCTGCTGCCGGCACAATCGCTGAAAGCGGCCAAGGCGTTGACGCACCTCTGAGCGGCCGGGTTCAAAACCGTGAGCGCATCAGGGTGGTGCTGGGGTATTCGCCAAACAGCCGGTGGTAATCGGCCGCCATGCGGCCTGGGTCGGAAAAGCCGAAGCGCAGGGCAATACGATTGACCGTCTCGGTATTCGGGTTGGCAATCGAAAGCGCCGCCCGCACGCGGTGCAGACGGCGTACATGCAAATAGCGATTGGGCCCGATACCGAACACCTCGTTGAAGATCGAGCGCAACGTGCGTTCGCTGACGTGGGCCTGGCGGCACAACTCGCAGAGCCGCACCGGTTGTTCGTCGTAACGTTGCAGCAGCTCCAGCACCTTGGCGATATTGGCCCGGCGCTTTGCTCGCTGCCAGCGACCCGGCGCGGCGGCTGGCGCGCAATCTGGACTCGACGGCGGGACCGGGGACTTTTTCATTTCCACCTGCTTTCAGGCTCGGTCAGGTCATCAAGGTTCCCTCTAACGGGGCGGCCGCACTACGTAAAACAGGCAAATTCATCAACGTCGGACACAGGACTGCCATTTACTCATGCCATCTTCCAGCCTGCCGGATTTACGTAGTTCGTCCTGATCGATTTACCCATGCTGTTCAACCTGCGGTCATCGCGAAAGCTCAGGAGTACACAAACCATGAGTACCTTCACCACCAAAGACGGCGTAGACATCTATTACAAGGATTGGGGCAAGGGCCCGGTTGTGGTCTTCAGCCATGGCTGGCCGCTCGATGCCGACAGCTGGGAATCCCAGATGTATCACCTGGCCGCCAACGGCTGTCGCTGTATTGCCCATGACCGACGGGGTCACGGGCGCTCCAGCCAACCGTGGGACGGCAACGACATGGATCACTACGCCGACGACCTGGCGCAATTGCTCGAACACCTGGATGTCAGGGATGCAACCTTGTTCGGGTTTTCCACGGGGGGCGGTGAGGTCGCCCGGTACGTCGGGCGTCACGGGACTGCCCGCGTCAGGCAGATCGGCCTCATATCGGCGGTGCCGCCCCTGATGGTCAAGACCGAGACCAATCCCGGTGGGCTGCCGGTGTCGGTGTTCGACGAGATTCGCGCAGGGTTGCTGGCTGACCGCTCGCAGCTGTTCATCGACATCCCCAGTGGCCCGTTCTTTGGCTACAACCGCCCGGGCGCCACGCCGTCGCAAGGGGTGATCGATGCCTGGTGGTTGCAGGGCATGCGCGGGGGGCACAAGAACACCTTCGACAGTATCAAGGCGTTTTCCGAAACCGACTTCAGGGACGATCTCGCCAGGTTCGACGTGCCGACCCTGATCATCCACGGTGACGATGATCAGATCGTCCCCATCGACGCCGCCGGCCGTGCGTCGGCAAAGCTGATCAAGCACAGCAAGCTGATCGTCTATGAGGGGGCGCCGCACGGCATTACCGACACGCACAAGGAACGGCTCAATGCCGACTTGCTGGCCTTCGTAAGGTCCTGAGGCGCGGGCGTTCTCCTTACCTGCAGGGCGCCATGGCGTTCATCGTTGTTGTCCGGCCATCAGCAACAATGACTGCGGCATGGCGCTTTGCGGGTGTTGCGGTTCCTGCAGGCCCACCAACCTGAAACCGGCCATGTCCAGCGCATTGATCCAGCTGGACAGGGTGCGCATGTACCAGGGCATGGGTTGCCATTGTCCCTTGAAACCGGCGAAGGTTTCTTCTCGCCAGCCATCCTGGTAATCGCCGTCGGCGGCTACCCATGGGTGCAGCGTCTGGATCACCAGCGTTGCGTCTGGCGTGAGCAGGGCGTTCATGGCCGCGAGCAACGGGATGATGTCCTGGTGCAGCAAGGCGAAATTGGCGCAGATCAGCTCGTAATCACGGCCGACGTCTACGCGGGCTTCCACCAACTGCTCGTACGTTGCCAGGTGTACCGTGGCGGATCCCGCCGCCCTGGCCGCCTCAACCAGCGTGGCGTCGCCGTCCACACCCACTGCCGTGATGCCGCGTTCGGCCAGCACCCGCAACAGCCAGCCTTCACCACAGCCGAGGTCGAGTACTCGCGCGGGCTGTCGACCCATGATGGCCAGCAGGATGGCCTGGTCGGTGACCTGAATGCGGCTGTCGATGGCGCCGCCGCGCACCGCCTCGATCCAGGCTCGGGCGTTGCGCTGCCAGCTGTGCAGAAGGGCGGCTTCGGGGGTGCTCATGACGATGTCCAATAGCGGGTGTTGAACACAGGATAGGACAGGAATCCTCGCAGGATCGCGGATATCCGTGGGCGCCGAGCATCGCGCGCAGGGTTCGCTCCCACGGGAGAACGCCCGCGCGCAAAAAAAGCCCGCCACAAAAAACGCGTGGCGGGCTTTTGGGAAGTGTGGGTTCAGCAAGGAGCGCGCGAACCGGATCGGCAACAGCCTTTACATCAAGCAGTGGCACCGCTGCCGGCGACGAGCCCTTCCAGGCGCAACCGATTGAGGGACAGCAGGCGCATCACGTAGCCCAGCTTGATGGCGGTCGGGCCGAGAATGGTCAAGGCGTGGGCGCAGACCAACTGTGGCAGATTCAGGTAGGCATCCAGTCCGTACGCCAGCATTATCCCGGCGATCAACATGAACAGCCCGCCAACCAGCAACAGATGGGATAACTTCAACACGCGATGCGGATCGTCGAAAAAACCAAACATGTCGAACCCCCTGGTACTGCACGGTCCAGCACATCGAGTGCGCACGGCCAGGGACGCGAAGGGCTCCCTGTGCCGTGAGCACGCCTGGCGACTCAGGCCACTGGAATCGATGGGTCGGCCGCCGCCAGTGCCGTGGCGCGATCAGCCGCCGGTGGGTAGATCCACACGGTGTTGATCTGGGTCTTGAGGTCCTTGGCTTCTTTCCTGACCAGCTTCACCTGGCGGTCCCAGCCTTCGGTGAATACTGCGCCCCAGGCGCCCAGGTCCAGGCAGGTCACGTACTTGGGCTGGCTGTAAGGAGTCGGTTCGACGCCCAGCAGATCCGCCGCGACGTTGTTGCCGGCATAACGGCCCAGCGCGATGGCGTGCTGGCAGGACATGGCGGCGTAGTTGCCCAGGTCATCGGTGGCGGCGTACGCGGTGTCGCCGGCGGCATAGACGTCGGCATGGCCGAGCACCTTGAGGTTGCCGTCAACGTGCAGGCGACCCTGCGGGTCACGGGTGCCGGTCACTTGTTCGGTGAGCGGGCTGGCGCGGAACCCTACGGTCCAGATCACGGTGTTGGATTCGATGCGCTGGCCGTCGGCCAGTGTCACGCCACCGGCGTCCACTGCTGCGACCGAGGCGTTGAGCACCCACTCGACACCCAGGTGTTCCGAGGCTTCGATCAGCGATGGGCCGATACCGTCGCCCAGCGACGCACCCGGGGTTGGGGCGCGGTCGACCACAATCACGCGGATCGGCGTGTCGTCGCCCAGCGCGGCACGCAGGCGCGCCGGCATTTCGGTAGCGGTTTCGATCCCGGTGAAGCCACCGCCGCAGACGACGACGGTGTTGCGCGCCGGGGTGCTTGGCTGATTCTTCAATGCCTTGATATGGGCTTCGAGGCGCGCCGCCGATTCGATTTCATCGACGTCGAACGCGTATTCGTTGATGCCTTGCAGGGCGGCTGGGCGGACGAGGCGACTGCCGGCGGCCAGGACCAGTCGGTCATAGCTGAGTGTGCCCTGGGTCCCGAACACGTCGCTGTAGTTGACCTGCTTCTTGTCGGTATCGATGTTGTCGGCGGTGCCCTTGACGAATTTCACGCCCACGGCGTCGAAGAGGTCACCCAGCGGTGCTGCCATGGTATGGACGTCGGGCTCGTAGAAACGTGGGCGGATGCGCAGCTCGGCCTGGGGGGCCAGTAGCGTGATCTGCACGTCGTTGCGGTCATGCTTGTCCAACAGACGGGCTGCGCTCAACGCGCTCCAGACGCCACCAAACCCTGCGCCAATAACTAGAATTTGCTGCTTCATTGGAAGACTCCTGAAGAAAAAACGATCGTTTAACGGGTTGTCTGTTCAAGCGTGACCGGTGCCGGGATGTTCGAAGCCGCGGCTCCCGTGAACAACCGCAGGACGGTTCGATTCGCTGTGATGAGATGCTATCGAGCGGACGCCGTGAGATCACTTCTACATAGGGTCATTGCCGACACGCCTAGGTGTGAGTCGGATAAACCAAAGTATGAGTGCCAGCGGGAGCAACGGTCATTGCGGCTGATCGACCCCGAGTGCCTGGGCCATGCGCACCAGGTCGGCAAACGAACGCGCGAACATCTTGCGCATGGCCTGGCCGCGATGGATCTTCACCGTGATTTCGCTCAGGCCTATTTCGCCGGCAATCTGCTTGTTCATCAGTCCGGATGCCGCCAGCGCCATCACCGTTTGCTCGCGGGGTGTGAGCGTCGCGTAGCGGTTGCGCAGTTCTTCATTACCCCGCTCGGATTCGCGGCGATGTTTGTCCCGGGCATGAGCGGCCGATACCGCATCGATCAAGTCCTGTTCCCGGAACGGTTTGGCCAGGAAGTCCACGGCACCGGCCTTCATGGCCCGCACGGTCATGGCGATATCGCCGTGCCCGGTCATGAACACAATGGGCAGGTTGATATTGGCCGCCAGCAATTCATGCTGGAAATCCAGTCCGCTGGTGCCTTGCAAGCGCACATCCAGCACCAGGCAGCTGGGGATGTCGGGCCGGGAGAAGTTCATGAACTCGGCGACGGAGCCAAACAGCTCCACCTGCAAGCCGATCGAGCGCAACAGGCTGCCGAGTGCCTCTCGCAGGGGCGCATCATCATCGACGATGAACACCAGAGGGTCATGATTGGCGACTTTGTTCATGGGGTGCTGTTCGTTCATGGGACGTCCATAGAGTGCGTGATCCTTGCATGGCCGTTCGGTGTGGTCAGTTGAGTGCGTTTACCGCTGCCCATCACCGGTAGCGAGAATTTGAACGAGGTTCCGCGGCCGACGGCGCTGGTGGCCCAGATCTGCCCGTCGTGAAAATTGATGATCGAGCGACAGATCGACAGGCCCATGCCCAGGCCGTTTTCCTTGGTGGTGAAAAACGGGGTGAACAGCGAAGGCAGCACTTCAGGTGCGATGCCCAGGCCCTGATCCGCCACTTCCACCACGGCTGCGCCGCCCACGACCCAGGTCCGCACATACAGCACGCGGTTGCGCGCTTCGGCCCCCGCCATGGCATGGCAGGCATTGATGATCAGATTGATGATGACCTGCTGCAGCTGGACCCTATCCACATTGACTTCGCCCGTCAGGGCCAGGAGTTCGACCTTCAATGTGATTTCGTGATGTGCCAGTTCCTGCCGGACCAGGCCCAGGGTCTCGCTGACGATGTCATTCACCGATTCGCGCTGGCGCAGTGGATCGCTCTTGCGCGACAGCGCCCGGATGCGGCTGATGACATCGCTGGCCCGGCCCGCGCAGGCAATGATCCGGTCGAGCGATTGCAGCGCTTCGGGCAAGTCGGGCTGTGGTCGGTCGAGCCAGCGACGGCAGGCCTCGCCGCTGCTGGTGATCGCGGTCAGCGGCTGGTTCACCTCATGGGCAATCGATGCGGCCAGCTCGCCCAGAGAGGTCACACGGGTGACATGCGCCAGCTGCGTTTGCGCACAGAACAGCGCCGACTCGGCCTCTTTGCTGGCGGTGATGTCCATCAGCGCGCCGATGTAGTCGTAGCGACCGTGTTGTTCGAGCAGCGGGCTGGCAATCATGTGCACATGCTTGATGCGGCCGTCGGGAAACAGCAGCCGGTGTTTGACTTCGATCAGGGTGTCCTGGCGCGCCGCCTTGGCAAACACCTCCTGGACGAGGTGCAGGTCATCGGGGTGCGTGCGTTCCTGGACCCTGTCGCTGGTCGGCAGTTCGCCCGGAGGGTATTCGAAAATTCGCGCCGCTTCCTCAGACCAGGAAATGGCTTTGCCGTCGCCGCGAAAACCGATGCTGCCGGTACGGCTCAGGCGCTGGGCACCGAGCAGGTACAACTCATTGTGGCGCAGGCGCTCGGCGGCATATTTGCTGCGCAGCGCGAGAAAAGTGATGGCCGAGAGCGCCGTCAGGCAGCGGAAAAAACCGGTGGTCGACTCCCAGTGTTGATAGCCGCCGTTGTACAGATAGGTCGCGGTCAGCAGCAACATGCACATCAATGCGATGGAGATCACGACGTTGATCGAGAACAGATTGGCGGCCATCAGCAACAGGGTGATGTACAGAATCGTCGGGGCAAGGTCGTTGTGGGTTTCGGAGTTGATCACCACGATTCCGCAGGCCACCACCAGCCCGATCACCCACCCCAGGGCGTTGATCCACGGACTGGGGCTGATGCTGATGACGGCGTCGACGATGTTCGGGCTGCGCGAGGGTCTGGCAAAGAGGTTGAAGAAAAAGGGCGACGCTTTGCGCGCACTCGCAGACCGATTGTTTTTCATTATGACCCTGCACATCTGATAGCGGGGGGACGGACATGGGGATCTATCCTACAAAGCAACGGTTCTCATCCGATAGGACATAAATCCCTGAAAAACAGCCATCTGCGTCGAGCCACGCCTCGCCGCGGGCGTCCACAGGCCCAACCCCATACTCAGGTATGAAACGCCACACCCATGGATGAATGCGTTGTCCTCAGGTACGACATACGTTTGCCGATCAGCGGCTTAATCTGTTCATACATCGCGCACCATTGCTCCGGACCATTGAAAGGGGGCGAGGTGGCACGCCAACTTTCCAACTTCTGAGGCCTAATCGCCGGGCGGTTTATATGATGAACAGAAATGACCTGCGTCGTGCTGACATCAATCTGCTGGTGGTCTTCGAGTCGATGATGCACGAGCGCAATGTCAGCCGTGTCGGCGAGAAGCTCTTCCTTGGCCAGCCCACCATCAGCAGTGCGCTGGGGCGCTTGCGCCAGATGTTCGACGATCCGCTGTTCATCCGCTCCGGACGCGTGATGGAGCCCACGTCACGGGCCGAGGAGATCTTTTCCAACCTGGCGCCGGCACTCGATGGCATCGCCGCAGCGCTGAGCCGCTGCCAGGCGTTCAATCCCGAAACCAGCGAGGCGACGTTTCACGTCGGTCTCTCGGACGATGTGGAGTACGCGCTGTTGCCCTCCTTGCTGCGTCGCTTGAGGGTCGAGGCGCCCAACATGACCCTGGTGGTGCGCCGCGCGGACCACTGGCAAATGTCACAACTGCTGACCTCGGGGGAAATTTCCCTGGGCATCAGCCACACCCTGGACCTGCCCGCGAATGCGCGGCGCAAGGGACTGCTGCCGATTCGTCCGATGCTCTTGCGCGCCGACTCGCAGCCCGGCGAGCTGGGGCTCGACGAGTTCTGCCGGCGTCCTCACGCGGTGGTGTCCTCCATGGGCAATGTCATTGAAGAGGCGGATCGCACACTGGGCCAGATCGGACGCCAACGCAAAGTGGTGCTGGCGGTGCCGCAGTTCAGCGCCTTGCCGGTGCTGCTGGCCGACAGCGACATGATCGCCATCGTCCCGGACTACGTTGCGCGCTCCATGGCCATGATCGACGGTCTGCGCGCCGAGTTCGTGCCGCTGGATCTGCCGCAGCAGGAACTGTCGATGGTCTGGCGCGGGGCAACGCACAACGATCCGGCCGAGCGCTGGTTGCGCTCGCGGTGCAGTGCCTTTCTGGGTGAGCAGGACGGCGCCTCGGTACGCCAGGTGCCTGTCCGCAGCAGCCTTTCATCCGTCGCCTGAGCGGGCGCCAATGGCCGGGAATAGACCATGCTGATGTTTTTCCAGACTCACCCCTTGATCATCGGTGCGGTTCTGCTGCTGTTGGACTTGTCGCTTTGGCGTTGGCTGGGCGCCAGCCGGCCGGTGTCGCGCATGTTTTCACGCATTGCCGTGTTCGTGGCCTTTTCCTGGGGGCTGATGGCCGCCGGCATCAGCCCGTTGCAGCCGCCGTTGTGGCCGGAAGACGCGATTCTCAACCTGATGGCGACGATGGTGGGGATCGCCTGGTGGCTGTTTGCGGCCAGGACCCTGACGGTGGTGCTGGGCAATGGCCTGACCTCACGCGGCGGGCACACCGCACGCTTGCTGCACGATGTGATGGGCGCGGTGATTTTCCTGTTGGCCATCGTCGGGGCCGCCGCCTACGTCTTGCAGTTGCCGGTCAAGGGGCTGCTGGCGACCTCCGGGGCGATGGCGATCATTGTCGGTCTCGCGTTACAAAGCACGCTGAGCGACGTGTTCTCCGGCATTGTGCTGAATACCACCAAACCCTACGAAGTGGACGACTGGATTGTCATCGATGGCGTCGAGGGCAGAGTGATGGAAATCGACTGGCGCTCGACCCATTTGCTGACCAAGCTGGGCAGCATGGCCGTGGTCCCCAATTCGCTGGCGGCAAAAGCCAAGATCATCAACGTCAGTCGCCCCGGAAATGCCTACGGTGTCAGTGTGCTGATGGCCATTCCCAGCAGCGTGCGCCCGCGACGTGCGATCGATGCCCTGGAAAAAGCCCTGCAGGGCACCCGCGCCTTGCTCCCCGGCTTCACCCCCAAGGTCTCGGTGAAAAGCTCGCACCTGGAATACAACGAGTACGAACTCAAGGGGTTCGTCGAGTCGCTGTCGCACAGGACCGAAGTGCGCAACCTGATGTTCGACCTTGCCCATCGTCACCTCGAGGCGGCGGGTGTCAGCTGGTGCGTGGCGCCGGACGTTCAGGCGTGGAGCCGACCCCGGCGTTTGCTGGAAGACGTCCGGGTGTTTCGCTCATTGAGCGTCGACGATCGCGACCGGCTTGCCGAGCACATGACGGCCGTGGACTACCAGGCCAACGAAGTGCTGCTGGCGTTCGATGCCGTGTCCGATTGCCTGATGATCATCAGCACCGGCGTGGTTTCGGTGTCGATCCATGACGGTGAGCGCTTCATCGAGGCCGGGCGCATGGGGCCGGGCGAGGTGCTGGGCGAGGAAGGCATTCTTTCCGAGGGGCGCTCGCGAGGCGAGTTTCGCAGCCTCACCAGTGGACGTCTGTTTCGCATCGAGCGCTGCATACTGGGCGCGCAACTGGAACACAGCAGCGATCTGCACCTCGCTCTGGATAATCTGGTGCATCAGCGCGAAGAGATCCGCGAGTCCGTGGTGGCGAAAAAACCGGTGCATATCAAGCGCAGCGGTCTTCTGGGCTGGTTGCAGAAAAAGCGCCAGCCGTCAGCGTGAAAACCGGCTGCGATATTCACGCGGCGAAATCGACAGGTGACGGTGGAAGGTGTAGCGCATGCGCTCCTCATCGCCAAACCCGCATAACTGTGCGATCTGATCGATGTTGCGCTCGGAGTCTTCGAGCATCCGCCGCGCCGCTTCCATGCGAAACATCTCCAGGGCCTTGGCTGGCGTGCGTCCGACCTTGCGCTTGTAGACGCGGGAAAAGTTGCGCGGGCTCATCTGCGCCTGGCGGGCCAGCGATTCGACGGTCAGGTTGGCATCACCCAGGTTGGCGCTGATCCACAAGTGCAGATCGTCGAAGCTGCCACCGTCGTCCATCTGCGATTGCAGCAGGTGGCTGAACTGTGCCTGGCCGCCCGGGCGCTTGAGGTACACCACCAGCTCCCGGGCCACTTCCAGGGCCACGTCGCGACCGCAATCGGCCTCGACCAGCGCCAGCGACATGTCGATGCCGGTGCTGACGCCCGCCGAGGTCCAGACGGCGCCCTGCTGGATGAAAATGGCATCGATATCGACCTCGATCGTCGGGAAACCGCTCTTGAGCATGTCGCACATTGCCCAATGCGTGGCTGCACGCAAGCCTTCGAGCAAACCGGCCTGGGCCATCAGGAACGTGCCGCTGCATACCGACGCCGTACGCCTGGCGTTCACCGCCGCCTGGCGCAACCAGTTGACCAGCGCGACCTCGTCGATCATGGCCTGGCGAATGTTCGGAGCACCCGGCACGATCAGTGTATCCACCGGGCTGTCCGTGAAGTCTTGCAGCGACGTCGTGTGCACCGACAGCCCTTCGGCGGTGGGAATCAACCCGCCTTCGAGGCTCGCGGTGTGCATGGCGTAGCCTGGCAGGCCGCGCTCGGCCATGGCTTTGGAAGCGGCCCAGAACACCGTCTGTGCACCGGTCAGGTCCAGCAGGCCCATTTGCGGGTAGGCCAGGAACACCACGGTGCGGGGGTGGGAGAGGGCGGCGGTCGAACGGTCGAAGTTGGGGGCGATTGAGTTCATGGTGGCATGCTCGGTTATCGCCAGGCATGGGCGACATTAAGGGTTAAATTGCGGTCGAGCGTCGTGTCGTATTCTCAACCGAAGCTGAGGTTGGGTAAAGGTTGCACCGGGTTGAGCCGGTCGCTACGGGTTTTCACCTCGGCCTGGTGTTTGAGCAATGGCAAGGCGAACATGAACGCAGCGCCCTGTCCCTTGATGCTGGTCGCCCAGATTCGTCCTTCGTGAAACTCGATGATCGAGCGGCAAATGGACAGTCCCATGCCCAGACCCTCGGCCTTGGTGGTGTAGAACGGGTTGAACAGCGACGGCAGTTGGCCTTCTTCGATGCCCTTGCCACTGTCTTCGACCTTGATCAGCACTTCGTTGCGCTCCACCCAGGTGCTGATGTCCAGCGAGCGTTTGCCTTCGCACAGCGTGCCCATCGCCTGGCAGGCATTCATCACCAGGTTGATGATCACTTGCTGCAATTGCACACGGTCGCCGTTGATGCGGGCGTTGCCAGTCCCCAGCGACAGGTGCTGCTTGATGTGTTTATGGCTCATCTCCTGCTGAATCAGGACCAGGGCGTCGGTCACAATGCTGTCGAACACGTGCTCCTGGCGCTGCGGCACGCACTTTTTCGACAGCGCGCGGATGCAGGTGATGACTTCATTGGCTCGCTGTGAACTCTGAATGATCCGCTGTACCGACAGCTTCGCCTCCAGCAGGTCGGGTTTTTCCCGGTCCATCCAGCGCAGGCAGGACTCCCCGCTGGACACGATGGCTGCCAGCGGCTGGTTGACCTCATGGGCGATGGACGCGGCCAGTTCACCCAGCGAGGTCATGCGGGTGACGTGGGCCAGTTGTGCCTGGGAATCGAACAGCGCCTGTTCGGCTTTGCGTTCCGATGTGATGTCCATCAGCGCCGCCACGTATTCGCGACTGTGGGCGTTGCTGTCGGGATCAATGGCATTGATCACCATGTGCACGTAGCGCAGGCTTGCGTCCGGCATGATGAGGCGCTGCTCCATGTCGATGTCCAGCTCTCCGGCGGCCAGCCGGACAAACAGGTCGTCGGCCATCGAGCGGTCATCGGGGTGCAACCGGGCGGTCATCAGTGCCCAGGAGGGCTCGATATCCTGTGGGTAGCCATAGATGCGAAAAGCTTCATCCGACCAGCGAATTTCCTTGCACTGGCCATTGTCGAAGCGCCAGCCGATGCTCCCCGTGCGGCTCAAGCGCTGGGCGCTGGTGAGGAAGGCCTGGTTGCGGCGCAGCTCGTCGGTGGACCATTTGCTGCGCAGGGTCAGCAAGGTGATGGTAATCAGCGAAACGACGCACCTGACATAGCCGGCAATGGAGCCTGTCGCCTCATAGAAGTACTCGACGATAAAGCCGCCGGTAATCAGGACGTAGCAGAACAGGGCAACCACAAGGACGACCCGGATTGAAAAGATATGCGCCGACATGAACAACAATGTGATGTAGAGCACGGCATGCGCCAGGTCGGAATCCAGCATGAGGTTGATGGAGGAAATAGTGATCGCCGCGGAAAATGAGGCAATAAACGCCAGCCGGTCTGACGCCAGAAAACGTTTGCACAGTCGGGTGAGCATCATGTTTTCGCCTTCTATAAACAAATGGGTAATGACGATAGGAATTCGAGTAGCCGGGATGCAGATAAAAAAAGCGCTCTTTGAGAAAGAGCGCTAAAAACCCGTTTGGTAAGGAGTGGCCAAGCCGGGTGTTGGTTTTGATCGCGACGAAGCCCGCCTCGGTCAGTCCATGGAAAAGTGTGCGTTGACGTACATGGCCGAGTCGTATCCCGATCCAATGTCGGCGACACGCCGCTCGATTAGGCGATCCGACCCGCCCTCGGCGACACGGCGTTCGATCAGGCGATCCGATCCGCCCTCGGCGACACGGCGTTCGATCAGGCGATCCGATCCGCCCTCGGCGACACGCCGCTCGATCAGGCGATCCGATCCGCCCTCGGCGACACGCCGCTCGATCAGGCGATCCGATCCGCCTTCGGCGACACGGCGTTCGATCAGGCGATCCGATCCGCCTTCGGCGACACGGCGTTCGATCAGGCGATCAGACCCGCCTTCGGCAACACGCCGCTCGATCAGGCGATCCGACCCGCCCTCAGCGACACGCCGCTCGATCAGGCGATCCGACCCGCCCTCAGCGACACGGCGTTCGATCAGGCGATCCGATCCGCCTTCGGCGACACGGCGTTCGTTCAGGCGATCAGACCCGCCTTCGGCGACACGCCGTTCGATCAGGCGATCCGATCCGCCTTCGGCGACACGCCGCTCGATCAGGCGATCCGACCCGCCCTCGGCGACACGGCGTTCGATCAGGCGATCCGATCCTCCTTCGGCGACACGCCGTTCGATCAGGCGATCCGACCCGCCCTCGGCGACACGGCGTTCGATCAGGCGATCCGATCCGCCTTCGGCGACACGGCGTTCGATCAGGCGATCCGATCCGCCCTCGGCGACACGCCGTTCGTTCAGCCTATCGGCACCGCCTTCGGCAATGCGGGTGGGAGCCGATCGGGGTCGATACTGTTGTTCCGGCGGCGCAGTGTCATCGTGTGCGTTGTTCTCTCGTCCGGCGACCACATTCGGTTCGATGCAGGTGTCGCTGGCAACGGAGTGCCCGGCGATCAAACCCGTCGCAGCAAGAAAAGCGATGGCCAGGCCAAGGTCGGAAGTCTTCATTATATTCACCCTAAGTGGTCGGTTAGCTCTTCCATGAATATCCCGGAGGTCGATGCACTATTCATGTTATCGAGCGGATAGAACTGCAGGAAATCGGGTTTTGCCGGAACTGACTTAATAGTAATGGACTGAGCGCGCACGTCACTTATGCGTAGGGTTTGAGTGCAGGTATCTTCGTATGAGTGACTCACACCTAAGTATTAATGGCGGTCGGCAGGGGGCTCTAAGTCTATTTAGTGAAGGTTTTAAGTCTGGTTATTATTATGCTTGGATCTATACATATGTATGTTGTAACGAGTGGGGGCGAATGACAGTCTTCAAATAGGCGGGGCTTTATCAGATGGCTCCCACGCATTGAAGGTTGAGCTAATTGTTAAATACACCAATCATTTCGATCGTTGATGACGACGATACTGTCCGTATTTCGCTGGATAGTCTTGTCCGGTCAATGGGTTACAGCGCTCGGACATATGCTTGTGCCGAAGATTATCTGGCGTGCAGCGCGCTTGACTCGACCGCGTGTCTTATTTCCGACGTGCGCATGCCCGGCATGACCGGTTTTCAGTTGTTCGAAGCGTTGCAGGCCGGGGGCAAGTGTTTTCCGGTGATCTTCATCACCGCTTGCCAGCGTGAAACTACCGAGCACAAGGCGCGCGACCTCGGCGCTGCCGGGTACTTCAGAAAACCCTTCAATGGACAGCAGCTGATGACCCGCGTGCAGTGCGTTCTGAGCGCCAGAACGGCCGGCTAGAGCACCACCCACGCCCCCGTTCCAGGGCAACTATCGTTAGAGGTAATAGTGACCATCACCAAACGCAAGTTCTACTTTGTTGGCAATAGCCGGACAATGGCCCCCATCGAATACAGGCCAGGAAGTTGCAGAATCCCATTCGGCTAACCCCGCCGATGGCGCAGTTTCCCTGCTGATCAACCGGAACTTTTTTTCAGGATTGGACCAATGCGTCGTTTATTTTTGTCGGCCATGGCGTTTGCCCCTTTGTTACTCGCCGGTTGTGCCTCGGCACCCAATGATCCGACCTTGACCTTGCAGACCAGCAAGACCCCGGCGCAATACGCGGACTGCGTCGTACCGAAATTGCAGGGCGATGCGATGCACCCGACGGTCTCGCAGACCCAGCGCAGCTACCGGATTGTGGTACCGAGCAAAATCTCGGCGGACAACGTGGTGGAAGCCTACAAGGCCGGAAATGGCGGCAAGGTGTTCATCTACGAACGGCATCTGCTGGCCTCGAACCTGTTGCCTTCAAGTTTTGGACGCGCCGCACAGGATTGCATCTGACTCAATCTGTAAACGTTTTTCCCTGAGCTCCTTTGGTTGGCCGCAACCAACCAATTCCTTGGCCCCACACCTGATCGGATGTGGGGCCTTTTTTTTGTCCCGGTTCCAGTGAATGCCAAAGCCTGGGTTCACGTCGTTCCCACGGGGGAATTTCCGGTGGACGCAATGCCAGTGTTCACCTCGATCAACTGTGGGAGCGAGCCTGCTCGCGAAAGCGGACTTCCAGCCACCCAGGCGGTCACCTGACCCGCGGCCATCGCGAGCAGGCTCGCTCCCACGGGGATGGGTCGCCGAACGAAAACGCCCCCGACCTGCTGGCCGGGGGCGTTGTTGTTTTCGCAACGGATCAGAACGGATCAGTAATCCCAGATCGCCGCAATCCAGCGGAAGGCGTCACCGTCCACGGCCACCCGCCCGACAGAAGGGAATGGCAGGTGGGTGGCCACGAACAGCTCACCGCTCGCCGCCGCTTCCTGCATCAGGCGGACGCGGACACGGACCGATTCCTCGGGGTCATGTTCGAAGCCGTTGTGCCAGTCCGGGTGTTCAAAGGCGACGGGGAACAGGGCATCACCGGCGAAAGTCAGTTTTTCGCCAGCGGAATTCACATACACCACGCAGTGCCCAGGGGTATGGCCGCCGGTGAGTTTGGCGACCACACCCGGCGCCACTTCACATTCATCGTCGAATGTGCGCACGTTGTCGCGGTAATCGTTGATGAACTGATTGGCGGTCGCGCGCAAGACGTCCGGAACCGGCGACGGCATGTCGGTGTGTTCGAAGTCGGGTGATTCCCAGAACGCCACTTCGGTGGCGGTCACGTGGATGCGCACGTCCGGACGCAGGCTTTTCTTCACATCGTCGACCAGCAGGCCGCCGACATGGTCCATGTGCATGTGAGTGATGATGATGTCAGTCACCGACGACAGTTCGATACCCGCCGCCTCGAGACGCTTGGGGAACTGACCGGCCCGTGGAAAACCGGGGAATTGGCCGCCCAGCCCGGCGTCGACCAGGATGGTCTGATCACCGCTGCGCACGACCAGCACGTTGAGTGCCCAGTCGAATGCATCGGGGCCCAGGTACATGCTCTTGAACCATGCAGCGCGCTCTTGCGGGGTGACATTGGTCGACATGGTCGAGGTCGGCAGAGGCAGCACGCCATCGCTGACCACCAGTACGTCAATCTCGCCGACACGCAGCGCATAGCGAGACGGAACCAGTTCTTCGAACCCGGCTTTGCCCGGGTTGAAAGCGCTGGTGGGTTCACTGACGTGGGGGTGGGTATCCAGGTGCAAGGTCATGGTCGGTCTCCGAATGTATGGGGCAAAACTTCCGCTGAAATTTTTCCGCTACCCGACGGCTGTGTTGTTAGTTACTCGCCTCATCAACGGCGCGATTAACACAGTCCGCAAGTTCAGGCTTTTTATGAAAGCAGCAGATTGTCTGCTGTGAATTCATGTTATTGGCGGATGACCCCGAGCACAGTTCTACCTCGGTTCAGAAAAACCATACGTCAGTGGCATGGGGGTATACGAAAGTTTAATCAGGCACGCAGGGCCGAGTAAAAACACGCTTAGTGCGGCGCGTGCAGAGCCGTTTCTATATAGCTAAGAAGTTTATTGGTTTCACAGGGTTTGGGCAGATAGGCAATCAGCGTCGGTGAATCGGAGATCGCCGGGGGAAGGGCTTCAGGGTAAGCGGTGATGAATATCGTGGGGATGCGATAGCCCATGGCAATAAGTTGCTGGTGCAGCTCAAGGCCGCTCATTCCGGGCATCTGGATATCGGAAATAAGACAGTGGGTATGGGCGGGATCATTGGTCTCGAGAAAGGCCAACGCGCTGCAATAAGTCTTGATCTTGTAGCCGCTGGAACGTAGCAAGTTTTCTAGTGCACCCCGAACCGAATCGTCATCATCGACGATTGCAACAATCATAAAATTGCCTGTTTGCGAATCTTGGTTCATCAGGGGTGCTCATGAAGTTTTCTATCGTTAGTACAACATACGCGAAGTGAGTGGGGGTAGAAGTATACCTACGTATGAGTGGCTAAGACCAAAGCGTCGTTGTTGTTCCGGGAACCGCTGTGGAATGATTATTTTTTGTATCGCATGCGGGGTTGATGCGTACTGTTCTCACTTAACAGCTACTCTGGAGATGGGCGTCACGTCCGGCCACGATTCTGCCGACATCATCAAGGCATGACGGCACTGTGCGGCACTCAACAACCTGTCTATTGTTCCCGCTCCGATGGATGACCACATGCAGATACTCTGGAACGATGGCGAGCGCACTTTCTGTCGGGAATCTGTCTCGGGTGCGCAAGGCGACCGTCCTGTGCTCGTTGCGCGACCGACTGCCGAACAACCGCTTCCGGCCTGCCTTGGCCGCTTCGCCCACGAGTTTGCCCTCAAGGATGAACTCGATGGCGCCTGGGCTGTACGTCCTCTGGAGCTGGTGCGAGAAAACGGGCAAATGTATCTGCTGCTGGAGGATGCGGGTGGCACACCACTGCTCCAGTTGTTGAATGCTCCGATGGCCACCGCGACATTTCTGCACCTGGCCATCAGCATCGCCCAGGCACTGGGCAAGCTGCACCAGCGCGGGCTGGTGCACAAGGACATCAAGCCCTCGCATATCCTGGTCAATTGCGCCGATGGCCAGGCCCGGCTGACCGGGTTCGGACTGAGCTCGTGGCTGCCCCGTGAGCGCCAGGCGCCGGAGACCATTGCCGGCACACTGGCGTATATGGCACCGGAGCAGACCGGGCGGATGAATCGTTCGATCGACCTGCGCAGCGACCTCTATTCCTTCGGCGTCACGCTCTACGAAATGCTCACCGGATCGCTGCCCTTCATGGCGTCCGACCCGATCGAGTGGGTGCACTGCCATATCGCGAAGAAGCCGCAGCCACCGAGCGAGCGGGTCAATACCATCCCCGAGGCGCTGTCCCGGATCGTCATGAAGCTGCTGGCCAAGACCGCCGAAGAACGCTACCAGACTGCCGCGAGTGTCGAACTGGATCTGCGGCAATGCCTGGCGGATTGGCAGGCCCATGGGCGCATCGATGCCTTCGCACTGGGCGAGCAGGGGATATCTGACCGGCTGATGATCCCCGAAAAACTCTACGGGCGCGAGAAGGAGGTGATTGCGCTGATTGCCGCGTTCGACCGTAGCATCGCCAGTGGTACGCCGGAGCTCATGCTGGTCACCGGCTATTCCGGCATTGGCAAATCCTCGGTGGTCAATGAGCTGCACAAGGCGCTGGTGCCACCGCGTGGATTGTTCGCCGCCGGCAAGTTCGACCAGTACCGCCGTGATATTCCCTACGCGACTCTGGTCCAGGCGTTTCAAAGCCTGGTTCGCACGCTGCTGGGCAAGAACGACACCGAGCTGGCGCAATGGCGCGATGCATTGAAAAACGCCCTGGATGCCGAAGCCGGGCTGATGACGGATCTGATTCCCGAGCTGAAGCTGATCATTGGCGAGCCGCCACCGGTGCAAGCCTTGGAGCCGCAGCAGGCGCAACGGCGTTTCCTTCTGGTGTTCCGGCGTTTTATCGGGGTATTTGCGAAGGCGGAGCATCCCCTTGCGCTGTTTCTGGATGACCTGCAATGGATCGATGCGGCAACGCTCGACCTGCTGGAAGACCTGTTGACCAGTTCCGATGTGCAGCACTTGTTACTGGTGGGGGCCTACCGCAGCAACGAGGTGAATGACGCGCATCCCCTCACAGGCAAACTCCAGGCCATCCGCAGTGCGGGCGGGCGCATCGATGAAATCACCCTGGCGCCGCTGGCAAAGGTGCACATCGAGCGATTGATTGCCGATGCACTGCATGACGAGCCGGCGCACATCGAGCCCCTGGCACAACTGGTGCTGGAAAAAACCGCCGGCAATCCGTTTTTCGTGATCCAGTTTCTGCATACCCTCGCCGACGAAAAACTGCTGACCTTCGATCATCAGGCCAGGCAGTGGCGCTGGAGCCCGGACCGTATCCACGCCAAGGGCTACACCGACAATATCGTCGACCTGATGGTCGGCAAGCTGAGCCGCCTGCCGGCGGCAACCCAGCAGGCGCTGCAACAACTGGCCTGTCTGGGGAACGTGGCCGGGACGGCGGCGCTTTCGACCGTGCTGGGCATGACCAGGGCGCAGGTCCGTGCGGTGTTCTGGGACGCCATCCGCCAGGAACTGGTGCAGCGGCTCGAAGGCGCCTACGGGTTTGTGCATGACCGCATTCATGAGGCCGCCTACTCGTTGATACCCAAGGCGGAGCGCGCCGAAGCGCATCTGCGCATCGGCCGACTGCTGGCGGCGCACACCCCCGAACAGGAGCGCGAAGAGGCGATCTTCGAGATTGTCGGTCAACTCAATCGAGGGGCAGCGCTGCTGACCGACCCGGCGGAGCGCGAGCAGCTGGCCGGGTTCAACCTGATGGCCGGCCAGCGCGCCAAGGCCTCGACCGCCTACGCATCGGCGCACAACTACCTGACCACGGGCGCGCAGTTGCTGGACGACGATTGTTGGGACCGTCTGCATGACCTGAGCTTCGCGCTGGAGTTGAACCGGGCCGAATGCGAACTGCTGACCGGGCAGTTATCGGTGGCGGACAAGCGCCTGGCGGCATTGTCGAGCCGTGCCACGACGACGGTTGAGCGGGGCAATGTCGTGTGTCTGCAAATGGATGACTACCTGCTGATGGATCGCAGCGATAGCGCGGTCGGGGTGTGTCTCGACTACCTGCGGCATGTCGGCATCGAATGGTCGGCGCATCCGAGCGACGATGAAGTGCGCCAGGAGTACGACTATGTCTGGTCGTTGCTCGGCGATCGCGAGATCGAGTCCCTGGTCGATTTGCCCCTGATGGAAGATGCCGCTTCGCTGATGACCGTCAGCGCATTGGGCAAGCTGTTTCCGCCCGCCTTGCAGACGGATGCGAACCTGGCGTGCCTGTCGATCTGCCGGGCAATCAGCCTGTGCCTGGAGAAGGGCAATTGCGATGCCTCGTGCATGCACTACGCCAACGCCTTCAGGGTCTTCGGGCGGCGCTTCGGTGACTACCAGGCTGGGTTCCGATTCGGCCAGCTGGGCTGTACGCTCGTCGAGCAGCGTGGTCTGAAACGCTTCGAGGCCAGTACCTACCTGTGTTTTTCCAATTTTGCCGTGCGCTGGATGAAGCCCGTCAGTCAATGTCGCGATCTGCTGCGTCATTCATTTGTGGCGGCCAACCGGATCGGTAACCTGCCGTACGGCGCTTATGCCGGCAACAGTCTCACCTCCGATTCGCTTTTCGCCGGCGAACCATTGCCCGAGGTTCAGATTGAGGCCGAGCGCGGTCTGGCTTACGCGCGCAAGGTCCGGTTCGGCCTGGTCAGCGATTTCATACGCACACAATTGGCCCTGATCAGAATGCTGCGAGGGGCGGCACCCGTCTTCGGCTGCCTGGATGCCGGCAAGTTCGACGAGGCGAGCATCGAGGCGCACTTCGCCAGTAACCCGGACCTGGCACTGGCACAGAGCAAATACTGGGTGCGCAAACTCCAGGCACGCTATATGGCCGACGACCTGGCGGCCGCCATGCAGGCCGCAGGCAAGGCCAAGCAGTTGCTCTGGACCTCGTACCTGTTCTTCGAGGAGGCCGAATACTATTTCTTCGACGCGCTGACTCGCGCCCGCTGGTGCGACATGCTGCAGATCGGCGAGCGTAAACAGCACATGAGCGCCATGGCCGAGGCTCATCAAAAATTGCAGACCTGGGCTCAACAGTGCCCGGAAAACTTCGCCAGCCGCGCCGCACTGGTGGAAGCCGAAATTGCCCGGGTCGAAGGCCGGATGATCGAGGCCGAACTGCTGTTCGAGCAGGCCATCCACTCGGCGCAAAAAAGTGGTTTCGTGCACATCGAGGCGCTGGCCAACGAGCTGGCGTCGCGCTTCTACGCGGCCCGTGGTCTTGGCAAGGTCGCCAGCGTCTACATGCAGGACGCCCGGTATGGTTATCTGCGTTGGGGCGCCGACGGCAAGGTGCGCCAGCTCGAGGCTCGCTGTCCGTCGCTGCGCACTGAGACGCAGGCGCTCGCGCCGACCACGACCATGGATGCGCCCGTCGAGCACCTCGACCTGGCCACCGTCATCAAGGTATCCCAGGCGGTGTCGAGTGAGATCGTCCTGGACAAGCTCATCGACGTCATCATGCGCACCGCCATCGAGCAGGCCGGTGCCGAGCGGGGCGTGCTGATTCTCTCCGACACGGGCGAACATCGCATCGCCGCGCAAGTGACCACGGGCAGCGACTCGATGCAATTGCGCGACCAGCCCATGACATCGGCCATGCTGCCGGAGTCGTTGCTTTACCATGTCTTGCGTACCGGGGAGAGCGTTTCGCTCGACGACGCAATGACCGAGCCGTCGTTCGCCGATGATCCCTACATTCGTCAGCACCACGCTCGCTCCATCCTGTGCCTGCCCTTGATGAACCAGGCCAAGCTGACCGGCGCGCTCTACCTCGAAAACAACCTGGCCGCGCGCGTGTTCAGCCCCGCGCGGATTGCCGTGTTGAAACTGGTGGCCTCCCAGGCGGCCATTTCCCTGGAGAATGCGCGGTTGTACCGCGAAGTCGCGGAACGCGAAGGCAAGATCCGTCGCCTGGTGGACGCCAACATCATTGGCATTCTGGTATGGAACGCCAACGGCGATATCATCGAGGCCAACGATGCCTTCCTGCGCATGGTGCGCTACGAACGTGACGACCTGGCCTCGGGCCAGCTGCGCTGGCGAGACCTGACCACGCCGCCGTTTCGCGAGATCAGCGAGCATCATCTGGCCCAGGCGATGCGCACCGGCTATGCGCAACCTTACGAAAAGGAATATTTCACCAAGGACGGCGGGCGCGTGCCGGTGATCGTCGGCCTCGCCATGTTCGAAGCCGACAGCAAGGAAGGGGTGGCGTTCGTCCTGGACCTGACCGAGCGCAAGCAGGCGGAAGAAAAAATCCGCGAGAGCGAGCGGCGCTATCGCGAGGTGCAAACCGAGCTGGCCCACGCCAACCGTGTCGCGACCATGGGGCAACTGGTGGCGTCGATTGCCCACGAGGTCAATCAGCCGATCGCCGCGGCCATTCTCAATGCCGACGCCGCATTGCGCTGGATGAGCCAGCAACCGCCGCAAATCGATGAAGTTCGTAGCGTGTTGGGCAGCCTGATCCTGGACGCCAAGCGTGCCGCCGATGTGCTGGGTCGAATTCGCCAGCATATCCGCAAAGCCCCACCGCAAAAGGGCCCGGTCGACATCAACGGGGCGATTGGCGAAATGATCGAACTCACCCGTGGCCAGGTCACCAAGAATGGCGCGTCGATCCAGACCGAGATCGAAGATGGCCTGCCCGCGATCGAAGGCGACCGTGTCGAACTGCAACAGGTGCTGCTGAACCTGATCATGAATGCGCTCGAAGCCATGAATGGCGTGGGCGAAGGCGAGCGCCAGTTGCACATCAGCGCGCGTCGGGATGACACCGGTGGTGTGCTGGTCAGTGTCCGCGATTCCGGGCCAGGGTTCTCCTCGGAAAACACCGAGCTGATCTTCGCGTCGTTCTACAGCACCAAGCCCACGGGAATGGGCATGGGGTTATCCATCTGCCGCTCGATCATCGAGGCCCATGGCGGCCGCCTGTGGGCCAGCGTCAATCGTCCACGCGGCGCGATTGTCCAGTTCACCCTGCCTGTGGAGCAGGCCGAGGCCTAATACTTAGGTTTTAGCAGAGGCATATCAATGGTCGTTTGAAGTAGTCACAGGTACAAATGAAGCTTCGCAAGCCGGGCGATATAGTCGTTTCAAGGCTTGCGGAGAACGTATCGTGAAGACTCTGGCTATGACTTTGACACATGGGTGTGCAGCGTTTCGGTCGACCGTCGCGGTTGGCATGACGCTGGCAGCCAACGAAGTTTGCAATCGCTTGAACCTTGTGGGGCTTGCACGTCATGCGTTTGGCAAGCCATCCGGTGAAGCGGCGTTCCTGAACATCCCCCTGAACCTGGCAGGTATCGCAGGGCAGGCAGACCTTCTGCCCACAGGTGCGCACCTGGTGAGCCCACGGGGGTTCTATCTGCACCATGGCATTCATCTGGGCAGGGGCGAGGTCATTCATTATTCCGGGTTCAGCGGCTCGTTCATGGCGGGCCCGGTCGAGGTGATCGATCTCGAGCATTTCGCCAGTGGCCGGCCGGTCTGGATCGTGCAGGAGCCCGGCGAGTATCCCGCCGACGAAGTGGTCAGTCGTGCGCGGTCAAGGCTTGGTGAGCGCCGATACAGCGTGCTGTCCAACAACTGTGAACACTTCTGCAGTTGGTGCATCCACGGCAAAAGTTGCAGTGCTCAGGTCAGGGCGCTGCTGCGTGGCCCACGTTATCTGCTCTCACTTGTTGCAGCCCTGCAACTGTATTTCATTGCCTGAATGTCAGTGGGTTCATCCAGGCTTGTGTGCTTGCCAATGTGAGATAAAGTGGTGGGATACACTTTTTCTTACTCGGGGGCTGTGCATGAGCGGGAATCCACCATCCAACAAGCAGGGCAGCAATAGCCCCACGGTATTTGTAGTGGATGACGATGCGTCGATGCGCAACGCATTGAGCAACCTTTTGCGCTCAGCCGGCATTCATGTTGAAACCTTCGCATCGACTGCAGAATTCCTTCAGCAACCCCAGGGCGACAGTGCCAGTTGCCTGGTCCTCGATGTCCGGCTGCAAGGCGCCAGTGGCCTTGAGTTCCAACGCCAGTTGACCAGCAGCAGTTCCAACATTCCGATTGTCTTCATCACCGGCCACGGCGATATCGAAATGTCCGTCAAGGCGATGAAAGCCGGGGCGGTGGATTTCCTGGCAAAACCGTTTCGCGAGCAGGATCTTCTGGACGCCGTATCGGCGGCCTTGCAAAAGGACGTCAAGCGCCGGGAGGTCGAACAGCAATTCTCTGATCTGCACAGCCGTTATCAAACGTTGACCGCACGTGAGAAAGAAGTCATGGCCCTTGCCGTCAAAGGCCTGATGAACAAGCAGATCGCCGGCCAGATGAACCTGAGCGAGATCACCGTGAAGATTCACCGCGGGCATGCCATGAAAAAAATGAATGCCAAGTCGTTTGCCGACCTGGTTCGCATGTCGGAGGCCCTGGTCGAGCGGTTCGAATATTGACGCGGACCTGAAAACCTCATCGGGTTTTCCAATGCCCGCCGCCCGATTCGCAATCCGCCTTCACCTGACTCAAGTGCTCGGCGTCGTAGTAGTAGGTGGTGACCTGGGCATTGTCGGGAATGTTCGGCGACTTGGCGTTCTTGTCCTTGCTCGTTGAATGCGGGTTGGCCAACGACTCCTGGGTCAGGGTGGCAACGCAACTGGCCTGGTAGTGATCGTCGCACTGTGCGACCTTTTTCTTGGTGCTGGTCAGCATTTCCTTGCTTTCATTGCTGCACGACCAGTCTATGGCGTTGACCGGCATGCCTTCGTACTCATAGCAGCTGTGGGACTCGACCACCGGCACCGAAGGGCTTTGGGAGCGGGTCAACACGTCACAGCCTTCGGCGAACGCCAGGGTCGGGCTGAAACTGGCGATCAGAAGCAGAACTCGAGTGTTCATCGGATCTTCCTCTTCAATGGCGCCTCGCCCAGGAAAGGATCAGCGCTCATAACCCTTCGAAAACAGCGCAAGACGCGAGGTTCCATTCGATTTGCCAGTAGGGCGGTCTCGCGCCTGCAGGAGATCGGTGAACACCTGAGGATTTGCGATATCCTGATTGCCTGTTCGTTAACGTAACCGAGTGCCCTGAACCTTGATCGAACGTCGCCAATTCAGCGGAGGCATGAAGGGGAAAAACCTTCGCTATCTGAACGAAAACCCCAACCAGCCTGTTCAATTGACACGCACAGGCTTTTTGCTGCTCGAGCATTTTTCCCTGCCGGCCTTTACTCAGGCGCTGGATACCATCGTCACCGCGAACCTGCTGCGACCCAAACTGTTCTCATCCCGTACGTTCGGCTTGAACGACAGCGAGGTGGTCAGTGACCTGGGACTGGTCATTCGTCCGGATGCGCGGATCGATGCGGCGGCGATCCACGACCTCGACCTGCTGGTCATCTGCGGCGGCTACCGCACCGAACTGAAGGCCAGCGATGAGCTGGTCAACCTGTTGCGAACGGCGGCCGATCAAGGCGTCAGCCTGGCCGGCCTGTGGAATGGCGGGTGGTTCCTGGGGATCGCCGGTTTGCTCGACGGTTATCGGTGCGCCATCCACCCGGAACATCGGCCCGCCCTGGCGGAAATCGCCAAGGGCACGCACGTCACCAGCGAACCCTATGTCATCGATCGCGACCGGCTCACGGCGTCCAGTCCGTCGGGGGCTTTCCACATGGCGCTGGACTGGATCAAGGGCCTGCACGACAAGGCGCTGGTCGAGGGCATCGAAGACATCCTGGCGTTCGAGGAATCACGCTACCGGCGGATCAAACCGTCGGAAAACATCTGCGTCAGCGCGCCCCTGCGCGAAGTGGTGAAGCTGATGGACGCCAACCTCGAGGAACCGCTGGAGCTGGAACAGTTGGCCGTCTACGCCGGGCGTTCCCGTCGACAGCTGGAGCGCCTTTTCAAGGAACAACTGGGCACCACACCGCAGCGCTATTACATGGAATTGCGGATCACCGAGGCGCGGCGCCTGTTGCAGCACACGGAGCTGTCCCAGGTCGATGTGTTGGTGGCGTGCGGCTTTGTTTCACCGAGCCATTTCAGCAAGTGCTACAGCTCGTATTTCGGCTATCGCCCGTCCAAGGAAAAGCGCCTGGTCAAATGATGGTTTCCTGAGTCGGTGACGCTTGATCGACTCTCCTATCGGGCGACATGCGTTGTCGTACGACTTTTCTAGGCTCGATCTCCCCACACGTCAATTGCCCGGGCGCAACGCGCCATGGCTTGCAGTGTCGCGCTCAGGCAAAGGTGAATGCGGAGACGAACGGTAATTTTGCTGATTGACGGCGGGTAGGGGAATCGCTATAAAAGGCACAGTTGTACGACGACATATGATGTTACAAACCCCCATAACAAAAAACCGGGCCTCATCATGAACACACTCCGCCTTTGCATCTCCCTCGACCTCGCTCCCTGTGGTCCGGTATCGACCGCTCGATCTTTCCCCGTTTCATTCCCGTTATCCCTGGCTGCTGCGCCCATCGCCTGATGCACCTGTTGTTCGCCTGACGCGACGCGCCCATCGGCGTGCTGCGCGTGAGCACCGATCTCGCTTGACCCCGAGCGATCATCACCCAACTCCAACAATAAAAGTGATGCCATGAATCTGAACGAGCCCATTAATGCGCAACGTGTCGGCCAGGCCGTCGGTAAATACCGCTGGACCATCTGTGCGCTGCTGTTTTTTGCCACCACCGTCAATTACCTGGACCGCCAGGTGCTCAGCCTGCTGGCGCCGGATCTGTCGTCGCAGTTCGGCTGGAGCAACAGCGATTACGCGAACATCGCCTCGGTGTTCCAGTTCGTGTATGCGATTTCCATGCTGTTCGCCGGGCGTTTCGTCGACAGGATCGGCACCAAGAAGGCCTACATCCTGGCGATCAGCATCTGGTCGACCGGCGCGATGATGCACGCGTTTTCCGTGCCGATGGGCGAGGGGATCGCCGCGATGTGCAGCGCATTCGGCCTGGCGGTCATCCCGGTTTCCATTGCCGGCTTCATGTTGTCCCGCGCCGTGCTGGCGATCGGCGAAGCGGGTAACTTCCCGATCGCGATCAAGGCCACGGCCGAATACTTCCCGAAAAAGGAACGTTCGTTCGCCACGGGTATTTTCAACTCGGGTGCCAACGTCGGCGCTATTCTGGCGCCGATCTGCGTACCGCTGATTGCCGGTCTCTGGGGATGGGAAGCCGCGTTCATCGTGATCGGCATGCTGGGCTTCGTCTGGGTGATCCTGTGGATCGCACTGTACGAAAAACCGGACCAGCAGAAACGCCTCTCCGCCGAGGAACTGGCCTATATTCGCAGTGACGCCCAGACCCTCACCGCCCCCGAGCCGGGTGCTTTGGAGAAGAAGGTTTCGTGGTTCAAGCTGCTGACCTACCGCCAGACCTGGGCGTTTGCCTTCGGCAAGTTCATGACCGACGGCGTGTGGTGGTTCTTCCTGTTCTGGCTGCCCACCTACCTGTCGGCGCAGTACGGCATGAAAGGGCAGGCGATTGTCTGGCCGCTGGCGGTGCTGTACAGCATGACCATGGTCGGTAGCATCGGCGGTGGCTGGTTCCCCAGCTACTTCATGGCGCGTGGCGATGCGCCGTACGACGGTCGCATGAAGGCCATGCTGGTGATTGCGTTCTTCCCGCTGCTGGTCCTGCTCGCGCAGCCATTGGGTTACATCAGTTTCTGGGTGCCGGTGCTGTTGATCGGCGTGGGCGCCTCGGCGCACCAGGCCTGGTCGTGCAACATCTTTACCACCGTGTCCGACATGTTCCCGCAGAAAACCGTGGCTTCGGTGGTCGGTATCGGCGGTCTGGCCGGTGGCCTGGGTGGCGTGGTAATGACCAAGATCGGTGGCTGGGTGTTCGACTACTACAAATCGATCAACGACATCCATACCGGCTACATGATCATGTTTGCCATCTGCGCGCTGGCCTACCTGGTGGCGTGGAGCGTGATGAAAGTGCTGGTGCCGCGCCACAAGGAAATCACTGACCTTTAAGCCGGTCGCCATCGAGTCGAAGGCGCCGCGGGCGCCTTCTTCCGTTTACCGGGCATGCGCCTGGGCCGCCAACTGCCCGGCGTCCACACGCACGAAAACCGAATCCCCGACTGCCGTCAGCACATCTCCCGCGTACACCTCGCAGATGACCCGGGTCTTGCGTCCCACTTCACCTTCCACTTTCGCGCTGAGGATCAGCGGCACGCCCATGGGCGTCGGCTTGATGAACTTGATGCCCAGGTGGCCGGTGACGCAGTTGATGCGCGGCAAGCTGTCGGCCTCGCGGTTTTCCTGGCGGTAGTGATAGGCCATCGCCGTCCAGTTGGAATGGCAATCCACCAGCATTGCGATCAGCCCGCCGTAGACCAGGTCCGGCCAGCCGCAATACTTCGCCTCGGGCAGGTGCTCGGCGATGACATGCACCCCGTCCTCATGCCAATGGCTCTTGATTTGCAGTCCGTGGGGGTTGCTGCCGCCGCAGCCGTAGCACACACCCTCCGGCGCGGCGCTGTCTTGCAGGGAAGTCTCGTGGCTGGACATACCGGGCATCCTTGAAGTGAACCGAACCCCATGGATTCTAACGCTGAACAGCCCGGGGTGAGCAGCGTAAAAACCGTCGTCGGCGACAGATCACTCGTCGATGGCTTGTGGCAGCCTGGCAATCACCTTGATCTCGAACTGGAAACCGTACAGCCAGGTGACACCGATTCCGGTCAGTGTCGGGTGCGGCGCGTGCCCCCAGAATTCCGGCACGATCTTCCAGATGCGCTCGAACGTCGACTGCGGGTCGACCATGAAGACGGTGACATCGACCACATCGTCGAAGGCGCAACCGGCCGCGCCCAGGATCGCGTCCAGGTTGGTAAACGCGAGCCTGACCTGGGCTTCCAGATCGGGTTCGGCTGAACCGTCCTCAAGGCTGCCCACTTGCCCCGATACGAACAGAAAACCGTTGGACCTGACGGCCGGCGAGTAACGGTTGCGCTCATAAAGTGCCTGGCGTCCAGGCGGGAAAACAACATCACGCTGTGTCATACAGTGCCTCCAGAAAAGGTCTGATGCGACCCGAAACCTGCGATAGGAGCACTCTAGGGGCTTGCACCGGAGCGATAAACGAGCAACCTTGGCGATCACTGTTTGGGAAAACCAAACAATCCGATTGCCACGAGGGGCTGTGATGGACCGTTTCGATGCGATGCAAGCCTTTGTGCGGGTGGTGGAGGCGGGCAGCTTCACCAAGGCGGCCGACACCTTGCACATGAGCAAAACCACGGTGACCCAGCTGGTGCAGCAGCTGGAGGCGCGGCTGCGGGTCAAGCTGCTCAACCGCACGACGCGCAAAGTCAACGTCACCGCCGATGGCGCGGTGTTTTATGAGCGGGCGATCAAGCTGCTGGCCGACATGGACGATGCCGAGACCAGCCTGTCCGCCGCTTCGTCGCTGCCGCGCGGGCGGTTGCGGGTGGATGTGCCGAGCCCGCTGGCGAGCCTGATCCTGGTGCCGGCATTGCCCGAATTCTATGCGCGTTATCCGGATATCCAGATCGATCTGGGGGTCAGCGACCGCATCGTCGACATGATCGATGAAAACGTCGATTGCGTGGTGCGCGGCGGTGAACTGGTGGATCAGTCACTGATGGCCCGTCGGATCGCCGACTTGCCGCTGGGGATTTTTGCCGCGCCGGGTTACCTGGACCGGGTGGGCAGGCCGGCGCATCCGCGCGACCTGGAGGCGTCCGGGCATCGGATTGTCGGCTTCCTGTGGGCACGCACCGGCAAACCGGTGCCCTACGCCCTGGAAAAACAGGGCGAAAGGGTGCAGGTCAAAGGCCGCTACGCGCTGGCGGTCGACGATGGCAACGCCTACCTGGCCGCCGGTCTGGCCGGGCTCGGCGTCCTCTGGTTGCCTCGGTACATGTCCAGGGCGTTCGAGGCCAGCGGCGAGCTGGTGCCGCTGTTCGAAGACTGGCGCCTGGAGACGATGCCGCTTTACATCGCGTTCCCGCCGAACCGGCACATCAGCCTCAAGCTGAGGGTGTTCATCGATTGGGTGGCCGAGTTGCTGGCCCGGCACGCGCCGCTCGCCGGGCGGCCGGGAGCCGCCGATTGAGCGGGCACTGAGCTGTTTGTCCCGGCTCGGCTTGGGCTACACTCCGCGTCAGTTCACCCAGGCTTATCGGGGCGCGATGTTGACCTCGTATGGATCACGCGGAGCAAAAAAACCAAATGCATGACCTTCGCCCCAACCCTGAACTCAGCCTGGATTACTGTGCTGAACGTCCGATATTCGCCGACTTCCTCGAGCAAGCGAGCCGTGCGCCCGGGGCCACGGCGGTCATTTCTGCCGGGGCGCAATGCAGTTATGCCCAGTTGGAGGCGATCAGCCGAGGCCTGGCGGGCCTGCTGATCGAAAGGGGCGCCACCGAAACCGACCGAGTGGTGATCGTTGCGAGTCGCTGTGCAGGGCTGGTCTACGCCATGCTGGGCGCCTTGCGTGGTGGGTTGGCCTTCACCGTGGCCGACGCCGCCTATCCGGCGGCGCGGGTGGATCAGATCATTCGCACGCTCGAACCTGCCTTCGTGCTGCTGTGCGGCGACGCCACCGTTGATCTCAAGCTCGAGACGCCGGTCATCCGTATTCCCGAACTGCCTGCCGACGCCTTGCAGGCGTTCGCCGGCGATCAGACCCTGGCGGACGTCGATCCGGGCCGAGCGGCCTACATCACCTTCACGTCGGGCAGTACTGGCGAACCGAAAGGGGTCGTGACCCACCATGCGCCGCTGGTGCATTTCATCGAATGGCACACCCGGCAGCACGGGTTCTCCAGGGACGATCGTTTCTCCCTGTTGTCCGGCCTTGGTCATGACCCGGTCTACCGGGACGTGTTCACGCCGCTGTCGATCGGTGCAACGGTGGTTTGCCCGGCCCAGTCGACCCTCATCGATCCGCTGGCGCTGGCCACCTGGATAAGGGACCAGCGGATTTCCGTCATCCACCTTACGCCGCCGCTGGGCAAACTGATTGAAACCGGGGCAAAGCTCGGCGGACTGACGTTCGACGCCCTGCGCTGGTTTTTCTGGGGCGGGGACGCCCTGAGCAAAACGCTTTACCAGCAAATTCGCCTGATCGCTCCCCAGGCTGGCAACGTGAACTTCTACGGCACCACCGAAACGCCGCAGGCCATGGCCCACCACCGCATCGATGCGCAAGCAGGCAATGACAGGATCCCGCTCGGCCAGGGCATAGAGGGTGCGCAACTGCTGGTGGTGAACGAATCCAGTCAACTGGCCGCCGAGGGCGAGGTCGGCGAGATCCTGATCCGCAGCCCTTATTTGTCCCTGGGCTACTGGAACGATACGGCGCTGACCCGTGACAAATTCGTGGTCAACCCGTTTACCCGGATCGGGCAGGACATCTGCTACAAGACCGGCGACCTCGGCACTTATCAGGCTGATGGCAGTGTCATGTTCCTGGGCCGAGGGGACAGTCAGGTGAAGATTCGCGGGCACCGGATCGAACTGAGCGAAATCGAGGGCGTGCTTGCACGGCATCCGCGAATCAAGCAGGCGGTGGTGCTGGCCCAGGCGGACTCGTCAAACCAGAGGCTGGTTGCCTATTGTGTGGCCACCGCAGACGTATCCCCGCTGCACTTGCGCGAGCACCTCGGCCAGGCGTTGCCGGACTACATGGTGCCGGCGCAGTTCGTGTTCATCGACAGCGTTCCGCTGACCCCCAACGGCAAGATTGACAAGCGCGCGTTGCCCGCCATGGCCCAACACCAGGGCGCAGCGCCAGTGACCAGCCAGGAACTGTCGCCACTGACCCTGAAACTGGCGACGGCCTGGTCGGAAATACTCGAAGTGCCGCAGCTGGATGCCAACCTGTCGTTCGTCGAACTGGGCGGGGATTCGCTGTCGTTTGTGCAAGCCTCGATGGTGCTTGAAGAACTGATCGGCCATTTGCCGGATCGCTGGG
Source organism: Pseudomonas sp. IT-P12 (assembly GCF_949767465.1). Classification (NCBI taxonomy): domain Bacteria; kingdom Pseudomonadati; phylum Pseudomonadota; class Gammaproteobacteria; order Pseudomonadales; family Pseudomonadaceae; genus Pseudomonas; species Pseudomonas sp. IT-P12. The sequence goes on from NZ_CATKPY010000011.1 coordinate 196,593, forward strand.
AGCTGATGCCGGTGCGCGAATTGTGCGCACTGACACAGAAAACCCGGTCTTCGAGGTTTTCCATACGCGCCATGGAGTTGCCCATCCTGTTGCGGGTGATTTCCATCCTGTTCATTGTCATCGGTCATCTTCATGTCTTTGCCAGATGGCCGATCGTGGGCGAGACCAAGGTGCTGTTCATCGTCTCCGGGATCGCCCTGGCACGCTTTCAGCTGCAAGCCATCAATGAGCGCGGCAATGCACGTTCGCTGGGCAAGTCGATTGCCGCCATCGCTGCGCCGACGATCCTCTACGCCATACTGGTGCAGGTGATGTTCGACAAGTTCCACTGGCAAACCCTGTTGCTCATTTCCAACTGGTTTCCCGAAAGTGTCATCGGCGTGTTCACCTACTGGTACATCGAAGTGCTGGTGCAGATGATCGTGATCATCGGCTTCGCCCTGTCGTTCGAACGGGTCAGACACGTGATCATGGCCAACCCGTTCCAGAACCTGGTGGTCACTGCCGGCACACTGGCCGTGATGGACCTTGCGATCAGTGCCTGGCTGTTCGATGCGAGCGCCTTGTACAACCGGGTGCCGCAACACTATCTGGCAACCATGGTCCTCGGCATGGCCATCCACTACGCCCATTCCAGCGTGCAGAAGTGGGTGGTCAGTGCGCTGGCCGTCATTGTCATGGGCGGGGAGGATTTGCTGTACCTGTACCGGCACGCATCGGTCGCCAGGGAATACATCGACATCGCCGTTCCGGGCGTTCTCGCGCTGATCTGGATCAAGTCGATTCCCGTGCCGGGGCTCCTTTCACGGGGGCTGGCCCTGATCGCGTCGTCGACGCTGTTCATCTACCTGACCCATTTCCAGTTCTGGTCCGTGGCGCGTCGTATCGCCGAGCAGCCGGTGTTGGGCGTCGTGCTGGCCATCGTCGGCGGTGTCGCGGTGGCTTACGCGTGGAACAAGGGCGTGCGGATTCTGCTGATGTTGTGGAGCCGGGGGAAGAAGAAAACCGGGGTGGATACCCTGGAACGGGTGGTCTGACCCACCGCGGCCCCTGAGAGAGCGAGCCCGCTCGCGATGGCCTCAAGAACGCTGCGGGCCATCAGGTCTCCAGCGTCATCGTTGACGGTCATCGCGAGCAAGCTCACTCCTGCAGGAGCCAGCCGTTTTTACCGGTTGAACCGCTCCACCAGCGAGTACTGCGTCTGCGCCGTTTGCGTCAGCTCCTTGCTCAGGTCGGCAGAGTGGCGGGCCTGCTCTGACGTTTGATCGGCCAGGGTCGCGATGGTGGTGATGTTGCGACTGATCTCCTCGGCCACGGCGGTTTGCTCTTCGGTCGCGGCGGCGATTTGCGTGGTCATCTCGGTGATGTTCGCGACAGCGTCGCTGATGCCCACCAGCGCCTTGTCCGCCTCGAGTACCCAGCTCACGCCTTCTTCGGCCTGGCGCTGGCCGTGTTCCATGGTCTTCACCGCGTTGCTGGAAGAGTGCTGCAACTTGGAAATCAAACCGTGGATCTGCGCCGTGGACTCGGTGGTGCGCTGGGCCAGTTGCCGGACTTCATCGGCGACCACGGCAAAACCGCGCCCCATCTCACCGGCTCGGGCGGCTTCGATCGCAGCATTCAGGGCCAGCAGGTTGGTTTGATCGGCAATGCCTTTGATGACATCGACCACCATGCCGATTTCATTGCTGTCCCTGGCCAGTTGCGCCACGGATTCCCCGGTCTCGCCGACCACCGCCGACAGGCGCTGAATGGCTTCGCGGGTGTCGCGGGCAACATCGCGCCCACGTCCGGTCAACACATTGGCTTCCTGGGTGGCATCCGCCGTGCGCTGGACATGGCTGGCCACCTCCTGGGTGGTCGCGGCCATCTGGTTGACGGCCGTCGACACCTGTTCGGTCTCGACCCGTTGGCGCTCCAGGCCACGGGAGCTGTCGGCGGCCAGCCCGTCGGACCTGCCCGCCAGCCCGTTCAGCTGTTCGGCGGTGTCCTGCAGGCGGGTCAGGCAGGTCTTCAGGCGCGAGGCCTGGCTGACGAACGCCGTTTCCAGGCGTGCCTGCGGGCCGTGGGCGTCGCTGTACATCTTTGCGATCAACGCGTCGGACGTGGTGGCTTCCGTCATCTGCAACACCTGCAGCGCACCTTGATTGCGCCGACGCGACACCAGCAGGCCGATCGGCACCGACACCGCGACCGCGAGAACAATGGCCGGTGTGGTGCCCAGCAGCGCGCCACCCAGTGTGCCCGCCGCGCCCATCGCCAGCACGGGCAGCCAGTCGAGCAGGGCAGGCAGCCATTTATCGCTGGCCCCCAGCACCGCCTTGCCGTCGCTGATGCGTTTGTAGAGCTGTTCGGCGCGGCGTATCTGGTCGGCGTCGGGTTTCACCCGGACCGATTCGTAACCGACGATCCTGCTGCCTTCGAACACGGGCGTCACGTAGGCATTGACCCAGTAATGGTCACCGTTGCGCGAGCGGTTCTTGACGATGCCCATCCAGGGTTTGCCTTGCTTGAGCGCGCTCCACATGTGGGCGAAGACGGCAGGGGGCACATCGGGGTGTCGAACAATGTTTTGGGGCGCTCCAATCAGGTCTGACCTGTTGAAACCACTGATCTCGACGAAGGCGTCATTGCAGTAGGTGATGACCCCGTGTGCGTCGGTTGTCGAGATGAGTTTCTGCTGAGGTCCCAGGGCAACTTCGTGCTGCGTTACTGGTTGGTTGTTTCTCAATCTGTGTTGCTCCTTTTCCTGATGCAGAGCCATCGGCTGCCCGGAATAAAAGGTTAGCAAGGAGCCTGAAAAACACCTGCTGTATGTCGGAAAATAGTTTTGTCCTGTCGTTTCGTGACCGGATGCGCCCAATCATTCGTTTAGTTGATGGCGACCATCAATAAACGCAAGTTCTGTTTTTCCGGCAAGGGAGGAAGATAGGCGCATACCGAATCCGCTCCCGAAGGAAGCTGCGCGATGAGAATTCCCACCTGGTTGGCCCTTGTTGCTGTGTTGACTGGCAGTGCCGCTGTCACCACGCCCGTCAATGCTGCCGAACCGTCCTGTCACTTCCTGCCGGTCGCCGACAGCGCCGTCAGTTTCCAGTCGGGCCAATCGGTGGGCGTGCTCTACAGCGAAAACACCCTCAATACCCTCGACTACCTTGAGCAATACCATTCGGTCGCGCTCAAGGGCGCGAGCAACCCGGCACTGGACGCGCGCATCAGCAACGCCTTCGTCAGCAGTTCCGACCCGAAACGGGCGATCAACTGGCTGCTGAGTTCGTTGCACCAGCAGTTCGCTTCGGTGACCGTCTACGACAACCTCGACGCACTGGTGCAGGCGCACCCGGACGTGGTGGTGATGCTGGACACCTACAGCCGGCTGGTGTCCAAGCGCAACGACCAGGTCGAGGCGCGGTTCATGGCGAAGTTCTATGATTCGAACCTGCAGTACATCGGCAAGGCCGAAGGCTCGCGCACCCAGCAGATGCCATCGGTGTGGGTGCAGGGCAAGGCCGCGCCGGAGATCGCTGCACAGATCGAACAGCAGACTGCGCTGCAAGTGAACGCGCTGCAACAGTTCGATGCATCGCTCAAGGCGCTGGTGACTTCAGGCAATGTCGCCCAGGTCGCCAGCAACTGAGCACAGCGGTTCGATTGCCTTTGTGAAAGGGTTTGACTAATCTCGCACAAACCCGCACTCTCAGGCATAAACATGCAAGATTCGCATTCCCTCACCGAGCTGCCGCCTGTGCGTCGGCAGAAAATCCTGTTGATTCTGGAACGTGACGGCAAGGTCATGTCCGGCGAGTTGAGTCAGCATTTCGATGTTTCCGAAGACACCATCCGCCGCGACCTCTCGGAACTGGCCGCCGCTGGTCTGGTGCAGCGTGTGCACGGTGGGGCGCTGCCCCGGCCGAAGGACACCGGCAAGGATTACTTTACCCGGGTCAGCGAGACCGATGAGGTCAAGACCCACCTGGCACAGATCGCCGCCAGCCGGGTCGAGGACGGCCAGATCGTGATGTTCGACTCCGGCAGCACCACCTTGCAGATCGCCCGCTCGCTACGTCCGGACATCACCCTGACCGCCATCACTCCATCGCCGATGACTGCGATCATTCTTGCTGAATACCCGGGTATCAAAGTGATTCTGGCGGGCGGGCAACTGAACCTCGCGACGATGTCCGTCAGCGGTCACGAGACCCTGCGGCTGTTGCAGGGGATCAAGGCTGACGTGCTTTTTACCGGGGTCTGCGCGATCCATCCGGAGGTGGGTATCAGTTCGTTGCATTTCGATGAAGTGCCGGTCAAACAGGCGCTGATCGACAGCGCCTCCCAGGTGATAGCGGTCACTACGGCGGACAAACTGGGCGCTGTCGAACCCTTTGTGGTGGCGCCCTGCAACCGCATTCAGACCTTGATCACCGAGCGTCACGTGGCGTCGGGCGATATCAACGACTACCGGAAGCTGGGTGTCGAGGTCATCCAGGCTCAGGTCTGAACCCTTCAGCTCAACACGAAGTCTACGGGTTCCAGGACCGGCGGCAGCTCGGTTTCGCCCAGCGTCGCGAGGACCTCGCGTTCGATGTTGCGCACGAGTGCCTCGGTTGGCAGGTCGTTTTCGTCGCGACCGAACGGGTCCTCCAGCTCATCGCCAATCGCGTCCAGGCCGAAGAAGGTGTAGCTGACGATGGCGGTGAACAGGGGCGTCAGCCAACCCAGGGATTCGGCCATGGCAAAGGGCAGCAGGATGCAGAACAGGTAGGTGGTTCGGTGCAGCAACAGGGTGTAGGCGAAGGGTAAAGGCGTGTGCTTGATCCGTTCGCACACTGCTTGAGCGTGGGTCAGGCTCGTCAGGTGGCTGGCCATGACCGTGTAGCGCCATTCGCTGATCGCACCGGCCTCGCCGAGTGCCGAACACTGCTGGCCGACGTGATCAAGAATGCGTGCGCTGATGTTGGGTACGTTGGCGTCCGGCCTTGGCTCAAGCCAGTCGCCAGCCGCTTGCAGTTCATTCTTTGCGTGCAGCCTGGCATTCAATGCGTGGGTGAATCCGCAGAGGTTGCGCAGCAGGGTCTGACGCTGCGTCACGTCCTTGATCGCTTGGGTTTCCCGGATCATCGAGCGGATCGCAACCATCATGTCGCCCCAGGCCTTGCGCGCTTCATACCAGCGGTCGTAACAGGCGTTGTTGCGAAAACTCATGAAGATCGACAGCGACAAACCGAGCAAAGTGAACGGCGTTGCGTTGACCTTGGCGAAATAATTCGGTTGCAGGGTTTCCACCAGCACGATGACGGAAGCCAGCAGCGTCACCATCAGGCAGCGCAGCACGATCTTCTTGAAAATCGAACCCTTGAGCGACGTGAGAATGTTGATCAGGTTGGGTTTGGGGCGGACGATCATTGTGGCGCCCCGAACATCGTGGTCCAGTAGATGCCCGAGTCGCTCTTGGGGTCCACTGCATAAGCCGCGCCCAGCTCCTGGAACTGCGGATTCATCAGGTTGGCGCAATGGCCGGGGCTGGCCACCCAGCCCGCCACCACCCGCGACGCGGTGTCCTGGCCGGCAGCGATGTTCTCGCCGACCTGTACCCCGCTGTAGCCCGCCAGCTCAGCGCGGTCCCCCGGCGTACGGCCGTCGCGGTCCTTGTGGTCGAAGTAGTTGTTGTTGGCCATGGAGCGCGAGTGCTCTTCGGCGGCGGATGCCAACGTCGGGTTCCAGGTCAGCGGCGGCGCGGCGGCAAAGGATTGAGTGCCGCACTGGTGTGGCCGGCTGCGGGCGGCATTGAGCTCGGCCAGCAGCTTCTGGCCTTCAGCCTGGGAGGTGCCCAGGCGCGCACTCAACAGCGGACGGGCGACCACGATGCGCCAGTCGCGGTCATCGCGGCTCACGCCGATGTCGACAAATTGCGGGTCGAGCACGATCTGGCAAAAACTCTCCTGGATCGCTTTCATCGCAGACGCCGCATCCCGTGGGCCGGACAAGCTGATCGCCTGCACGTTTTTCATCGGGTAGCCCGCGCTCACCATGGCCTGTTGCAGGTTGCCGATGCTGGTGGCAGACAGTGCCAGTCGAGGGTCGCCCGCCAGCGGCGGCAGTTCCGAGGACACCTGGCCGGCGCAACGCTGTACCTGGCTGCGGTAATCGTTGATCGAATCGATCAGTTGTTTTTCGTCGACCGCCAGCGCCTTCCCGGCGAACAACAGGCTCAACGACAACGTGGCAAGACGCAAAGCGGATGGCAGGACAGGCATGGAAATCTCCCTCGATCAGACTGCGCACATGATGCGCGATGACACCCCCGTTTGCGCAATGCCTTTCGCGAGAAATACAGCAGGTGGGCCCTCAAGCGGAATGGCATTTGGCAACTACACTCATGCCATGTCGCCCGAACGACTGCTGTGTGCCGACATTGTGTTGATTGAATCGGACTCAACTGGAAGGGTTGATCATGCGATTTATCTGTCTAGCCGCTTGCATTGCAATCACGCTACTCAGCAGCCAGGTATCGGCCACTGAACAGGAACAGAAGGAAGCCGCAGAAAACAAGGCCGAAGTGCTGGAAGAGAAGGCGGCGGAGAAGGGCGGTGATTTACCGGTCGCCAAATCCGAAGCCATCACCACCTCGGAAGTGCAGGCGGTCGATCCCGCCGGTGTGGCCCCCCTGGACGATGCAATCACCTGCCTGGCGCGCTCCATTTATTGGGAAGCCAAAGGCAAGTCGTCCGCCGACATGGAAGCGGTCGCCAGCGTGGTGATGAATCGACTGGGGCACGAAGGCTTTCCGGACACGGTGTGCGCGGTGGTCAAGCAAGGGTCGGAAAGCAAGAACTGCCAGTTTTCCTGGTGGTGCGACGGGCGTCCCGACACCGTCCAGGAGGCCACCCAATACGCGATCGCCAAGGAAATCGCGCGCAAGGCCCTGAACAAACAACTCAACGACCGAACCAACGGTGCGATGTACTTTCACGACCGCAACGTGAAACCCGATTGGGCGAAGAAGTACCTCAAGACCACCGAGACGGAGATGTTTCTCTTCTATAAGCCCAAGGGGGGCGAAGCCCGTTAATCACGCCCCGAACTTGGGAGCGAGCTTGCTCGCGCAGATCTTGAAAGCGCCGCTGGGTGTCAGGCACTCAGCGTCATCATTGACGATCTTCGCGAGCAAGCTCGCTCCTACAGTTTCAGCGTCAGCGTCAGCGTTACGGTCGCAGCCTGCTTACGGCAACTCCATCCCCAGGAAGATCAACGAGTTGCCATGGGCCTCGGCCGCCGCGCGCTGGTTGTAGCTGTCGCGATGCGAGCAGTTGAAACCGTGCTCGGCCTCCGGGTACACAACGATTTCCACGTTTTCGTTGTTCTCGAAGCGTTCAGCGATTTGCTCCACGGCTTCGAGGGGGATGTGGCTGTCCTTTTCGCCGAAATGCATCAGCAGCGGCACCTGGATTTCATCGGCGCGGTCCAGTTGATTCTGGATACCGCCGCCGTAGTAGGCGATGGCCATGTCCACCAGGCCGTTGGCGGCGGTGAGGTAGGACAGCAGGCCGCCGAAGCAGTAGCCGATCGAAGCGATACCGCCGTCCAGGCCCGGCTGGGCTTTCAGGGCGTCGATGGTCAGTTCGATATCCTTCTGTGCCTTGTCGATGTCGGTGGCGTTCATCAATTCGACGGCGCGTTTCCAGCCGGCCTCGTCGTAGGTCAGTTCGATGCGGTGGCCGTTGCGCCAGAACAGGTCCGGCACCAGCACCAGGTAACCGTCCGCGGCGTATTGCTCGGCGACGGAGCGGATGTGTTCGTTGACACCGAAAATCTCCTGGATCAGCACGATCCCGGGCCCTTTGCGGGTATGCGGAATCGCCAGGTAAGCGCCGAATTTACCTTCGGCGCTGTCGATCTCGATCCATTGGGTGGTCACGCTCATGGTGGCTCCTGTGTACTGCACAAGTGAGGTGGAACATACAGGCTGCCACGTTAACATTTCAGTGCGCGGCGCGGCGCCAGAAAATTCGGCTGAGCAAGGCATCCAGGCTGAGCTTGCCGGGGCCGGACAGCAGCAGTGGCAGCATCGCGGCGAGGTAGATCAGCGGCAGTTTGAAATTGCCGTAGCCTTTGTTAGTGATGGCATAACCCCGGGCAAGTTCACTCAGGCTCGACCAATCGGCGGGCCAGTGCACGGCAGCGGTCGCGACCACGGTCACCACAATCAACACGAGGGTCGAAATCCGTGTGCCGAGCCCGACCAGGATGGCGAGGGCGCAGATCAATTCGGCCCACATCGACAGTTCCCAGTTCAGCGTGGCCGGCAGTTGATCGAAGGGAAACGGGAAGCGCTCCTGGATATCGGCGAACCAATTTTCGCCATTCCATTTTTCCAGGCCGGACTCGAAAAATTCCCAGGCGATGAACAGCCTCAGGGTCAGGGGGGCGAGCCAGGCACCGGCGCGGTCGAGATTCAGGTGCAGGCCTTTGACGGCCGATGAAATTGCAGCGTTCATGGACTGGGTCTCCATTCAGTCAGGGATGCGGGGCCGGGCAGCCCCGCGCAGGGGTTACTCGCCGGCGCCGCACTTGCCTTCGCCGCATTTGCCTTCAGCCGGTTTCTCGGCGCTGTCGGCCTGGGCCTGGCTGTAGCCGTGGGCCAGTTGTTTCATGCTGAACGCTTCGGATTCGGAGGCGGATGCGACATTGGCCAGGGCCAGGCCGCCAGCAACGATCAGGCCGAGTGTCAGGGAGGACGTCGAGAGTTTGAACATGGTGATACCCCGTGCATTGAGTGAGTTGAGTGCAGTGACCGGCTGAGCCGACCGACAGGCACATTTCATCAATCGGGTGTATCCGCGATGTGTCTTCGGTGCGGGGTTTTGTCGGCGCGGTGTGTCGGGGACGGGCGTGTACACAGTGCGATACAGAACTCGGGCGATCACACGTCCCCCTGTGGGAGCGAGCCTGCTCGCGATGACATCGGCAGCATCACATTCAGCGTGTCAGATACACCGTCATCGCGAGTAGGCTCGCTCCCACATTCAAGATTCAGAGCGAGCCTGCAAACGAGACCCAATTGGCGCTTTTACCCCGGCGGGATTTTGCTATACCTTTCCCAACCGCTCCCTGCATGGTGAAACCGTTTCATGTCTCTTGCGCTCGAACGTCTAATCGCTGGTACGCCAATCCCATTCGCCGGCAACCGCGTCACCGTGGTCAGCCCCGAACTGGCCTTGCGCTTCCAGCCCGGGGACCATCTGCTGGTCGAGCAGGTCAGCGGCGAATTGCTGCTGATTCCCGTGGCTGACCAGAAAGCGGCGGCGCTGGCGATCGAACGGGCAGAGGCGGCCTTTACCGCGTTGTCGGCCGTTTCGGACCAGGCGATCAGCGAGTTTTTCGACCTGTTCGCCCAGCGCCTCGAGAATCAGGACTGTTGGGACCTGATCGAGGCCGCCAACCTGGCCGACATCGAGTGGGCCAAGACACGGGGGCGTTCGACCACGCGCCTGTTGGCCGATGAGCGCATGCGTCGCGACATGATCGCCGGCCTTCGGGCCTGGCGCGATGCTCCGGCCACCCGCGGCAAAGTCATCAGTTGCGTCGAACATGAAGGCTGGAAGGTGGAGCAGGTGGTTTCTCCCCTGGGCATCGTCGCTTTTGTCTTCGAGGGCAGGCCGAATGTCTTCGCCGATGCCGCAGGCGTATTGCGCACCGGCAACACCGCCGTACTGCGCATTGGCAGCGATGCCCTGGGCACGGCCCAGGCCATCGTCACCCATGCACTGAACCCGGCGCTGGAGGCGGCTGGCCTGCCCGTTGGTGCGGTGTCTCTGGTGGAAAGCATCAACCACGCTGCCGGTTGGGCGATGTTCGCCGACCGCCGCCTGTCACTGGCGGTGGCCCGAGGGTCGGGACGTGCCGTCAGCCAACTGGGCAGTATTGCGCAACAGGCCGGCACCGCCGTGAGCCTGCACGGCACCGGTGGCGCCTGGCTGATCGCCGACCAGGACGCCGATGCCACACGTTTTGCCGCTGTGGTGCGCAACTCCCTGGATCGCAAGGTCTGCAACACCCTGAACGTCTGCCTCATCCACCGCGACCGCGCCGCAGAACTGGTGCCGCTGTTCCTGCACGCACTGAAAGAGGCGGGCGCCGCGCGGGACGAGAGCTGCAAGTTGCACATCGTCGAGGGCAGCGAGTCCTGCCTGCCCTACGATTGGCGGCACGCGACCGTCGACGTCTGCCGCGCCGAAGGCTATCAGACTGAGGCCATGGCCGAGCCGCTGCCGGAGGACCAACTGGGCCGCGAGTGGGAATGGGAAGAAACCCCGGAGGTCAGCCTGAAGATCGTCGACGACCTGGACAGTGCCATCGCCTTGTTCAATCGTTACAGCCCGCAATTCACCGTGTCGCTGATCAGTGAGACGCCCGAAGCGCATGAGCGTTTCTACAATGCGGTCAACGCACCGTTTGTGGGTAACGGCATCACTCGCTGGGTCGACGGGCAGTACGCGCTGAACAAGCCGGAGTTGGGGCTTTCGAACTGGGAAAGCGGCCGCCTGTTCGCCCGCAGTGCGATTCTCTCCGGTGACGGCGTCTTTACCGTGCGCAGTCGAATGACCCAGTCCGATCTGTCGGTCAAACGCTAAAGCTCGGCGTATGGGCGATCGCCTCATGCAGCTGCGACATTTTCGCTATCTGCTGGCGGTTGCCGATCACGGCGGATTCGCCCAGGTCGCCGAGGCGCTCCCGTGTCCCAACCGACCCTGGGCGTGAGCCGTCCGACGAGTCGTCAATCGTCGACTGACTGGCACATTCCATTGGCCTTGCCGGTCGAGGACACCTCCACCGAGTCGTCATCGGCGAGTACGATTGACAGCGTGATACCGGAGCCCTTGGCCTCGAAGCGGCGGTCGGTGATGGCCTTGGTGTCGGCTTCCTTGCTGTTGATCAGCACCGGCCCGTCCTGATCCGCCTGGACGAGGAACTTGCCGGGGCACTCCACGGCGAATGACGGGATGCCTTGAACGCTGTTTGCCTGGGCGCTACTCGCCAACAGCAGCAACATCGGAACGATCAGCTTACTTCTCATTGCATGCCTCCAATGAACAACATCGCGTGTGCTTAACGATAGCGTTGTTTGGCAAACAGGCGGCAAACAAAAAGGCCCCGCTCGAACAGTCGAGCGGGGCCTTGTCTGTGGCGATTAATTAATAGAACCGGTCAATCACCTGAACTTCGTTCTTGTTCTGCATCGATTCCCAGGCCTGTTTCAGTGTCTGCAGGACGCTGCCGATGTAGTCCTTGTCGGCTGCGGCTTTCTTGCCGACATAACCCTGGCCGCGACGGTACATCTTCAGGCGGGCCGCCAGGTTCTGGTGGTTCTGGTCGAACTCGGCTTCGTGGGCATGCGGCGCCAGGCAGTCGATCTGAACCTGGCCCGACTTGCTGACCCACAGGATATGGCTGTCATGGCTGTCTTTTTGCGCAGCGAACATACGAGCCAATTCATCGATGGTTGGTTGATTGTTCAGGTTCATCATTAAAGCCCCCTTGACCATTTGGTAATCTTTCAAAGTTGATTCGCTAATACAGGTAGCCCATCGGTTAGTTGATCCCTGGCACCGAAACCAGGACGTCAGCGTTCGTCCACCAGAAAGGGCGGGGTCCCGCGTCTGTTGCATGTAGTCGTGTTGAATAACTGCTACGCAATTGCGTCACAACGAAGAGAAGCAGCGATAACCTTCAGGCCACTACCGACGTTTCAAGGTCGGCCACAAGCTTCATGAGGATTGATCGCCAGCGCTTCTCGTCCTTGTACTGGACGTTCAGGCCAGGTCAGCTTCTTCAATCTGCCTTGTGGGCAGCGTGTATCCGGGAAAAACAGCTCGGCGGTCAGACGAGCTTGCTCAAACGTGTTGCCTTACTCCCGATCGGGGAGATGGCTGCATCATGCAAGGGCAAATCGAAGGCGTCAACGGTTTTGTAGTGATTATTTTCGGTCACTACATATTGTCCGACAAAGCTGTTTGGAATGAGCAGGGGAACTCAGTGCAGCTTCGGCGCGGGGCAGTGCATTACGCCTTGCCCGCCGGTTTGCCCGCGCGTTTGTTACCGTTGGCAGGCTTGCGCTTGGCCGTCTTGCGCTTGTTTTTCCACGGCGTGGCACCGCGCCCGGCGGGGCTTGCCGGGCCGCTGATGGTCAGGTTAAGGCCGGCGCAGCGGGCGACCTGCTTGCTCATCCACGCGGCTTGCTTGGTGACGAATTCTTCCAGGCTCATTTCACCGCTTTGCACCATGTCCAGCGCCTGTTCCCAGATCGCCGTGGTGCCAGGGTCGGCAATCGCCCGTGGCACCGCATCGATCAGGCTGAAAGCGGCCGGAGTTGCGGACAGCGCCTTGCCGTGCTTGACCAGGTAGCCACGGTCGAGCAGGCCCTGGATGATCGAGGCGCGGGTCGCTTCGGTGCCGATCCCGGTGGTGTCCTTGAGTTTCTGCTTGAGCACCGGGTCCTGCACCAGTTTGGCGACGTTCTTCATCGCCTTGATCAGGTCGCCTTCGGTAAACGGCTTGGGGGGTTGGGTCCAGAGGTCCTTGAGCTTCACGTCGGCCACCGCACATTCAGCGCCTTCGCTGAGTCTCGGCAAGGTCTGCGGCGCCGGCGCTTCGCGTCCCCTGGCCGGTGCGAGAGCCTCGGGCAGGGCGCGTTTCCAACCGGGCTCGACGATCTGCTTGCCGACCGCGCGCAGGGCTTGGCCGGCGCAGTCGAAGTCGGCCTGGGTCCGGTCGTATTCATGATCGGGCAGAAATTGCGCCAGGTAGCGTGCACGGATCAGGGTGTAGACCGCGCGCTGCTTGCCCGCGAGCCGGCCGAGGTTCTGTGCTGCAGCGGTGGGGATGATGCCATGGTGAGCGCTGACTTTTGCGTCGTTCCACGCCCGGGAGCGGCGCTGGGGCAGCAGGTGGTCGCGCAAGGCGTCGAGCGTCGGATCCGCCTGCCTCAACGCCGCCAGGATCGCCGGCGCTTCACTGTGCTGGCTGACCGGCAGGTAGCCGCAATCGCTGCGCGGGTAGGTGATGAGCTTGTGGGTTTCATACAGCGCCTGGGCGATGTCGAGGGTTTCCTGGGCACCGAGGCCGAGCTTCTTCGAACAGATCTCCTGCAACGTGCCGAGATCGAACGGCAGCGGCGCCACTTCGCGCAGGCGCTCGGTGCGCAGCTTGATCACCCAGGCACTCGCCGCGCCGGCCAGTGCCGTGGCGGCGTGTTGGGCCAGGGCCTGGTTGAGGCAGCGGTCCTGGTCGTCACACGCCTCGGAGGGGGCGCGCCACTGTGCGGTGAACGAGGTGCCCTGATGGAGCAATTGCACGTCGATGGCCCAATAGGCGACGGGGACGAAGTCAGCGATGCTGCGATCGCGATCCACCACCAGTCGCAGCGTCGGTGTCTGCACCCGGCCCACCGGCAATACCCCTTGATAGCCCGACTGACGCCCGAGCAGGGTGAACAGCCGACTCATGTTCATGCCGATCAGCCAGTCGGCCCGCGAGCGGCCCAGCGCGGAATGGTAGAGGCTGAAGGTCTCGGCCCCGGGCTTCAATGCCGCCAGTGCCTTGCGGATCGAGGCATCGTCCAGGGCTGACAGCCACAAGCGCTGAATCGGCCCGCGATAACGGCAGTGATCCACCAGCTCCCTGGCGATCATCTCTCCCTCACGGTCGGCGTCGGTGGCGATCACCAGTTCATCGGCTTCGCCGAGCAGGCGTTTGACCGCCTTGTACTGGCTGGCCGTGCGCGGTTTGACGGTCATTTTCCATGTGCCGGGAATGATCGGCAGGTCGGCAAGCACCCAGCGCTTGTAACGCGCGTCGTAGGCATCCGGCGCGGCGGTCTCCAGCAGATGGCCGATGCACCAGGTCACCGTGACGCCCGTACCCAGCCAGCATCCTTCACCGCGTCGGCGTGCGCCGAGTACGGCCGCGATGTCTTTGGCCTGGGAAGGTTTTTCACAGAGGAACAGCCGCATAACCACCATCGTTCATCAACTGCCGGGAGGTGCACAGGATGGCGTGTGATGGGCGAAGGAGCAATCTTTATCTGTATGGATGTACAGCTTCCGTATTTCCGATCATTACCGTCCCGTTCGGCTGTACGTCCGTCGCGATGGCGAAAATTGGGTTATACCTGACAGGTGCCGTCTCAAGTTTCGGGGCGGCGGCCTGACCCATCGCAGCGGTGCGACGATAAGACCAGGCACGCTCCCACCGGTCCATCATCCTGCCGAGGAATGCATTACATGAAGAACTCCGGCCCCAGCCCCGTCATTACCATCGCCGAGCAGCCCGGCTGCCTGCTGGTGAAGTTCCACGGTATTCAGGTCGCCGCGTCCACGCGCGCGCTGGTGCTGCTGGAGGCCAATTATCCGCCGGTGTACTACGTGCCGCGTGAGGACATCGACGAGCAATATTTCGCCCGCACCGATCACACCAGCTATTGCCCGTACAAGGGCGACGCGAGCTACTTCAGCCTGCAGATTCCGGGGCATGAGGGCGCGAATGCGGTGTGGAGCTATGAATCGCCGAAGATCTCGGTCGAGCAGATCAAGAATTACGTCGCGTTCTATCCCGACCAGGTGACGTTCGAAATCCTCAAGGATGTCGAGTGATTGCTGCCGGTCCACCACGCTTGGCTCAACGGCTGGCTGCGCAAGCGTCCGGGCAATGCGTCCGATGCCGCTGGCCTGGCACAGGACACCTTGGTGCGTGTCATCAAGACGCGGACCGCACCGAATGACGGTGATCCGCGCAACTTGATGGTGTCGTTCACAGCGAGTTTCCAGGCCGCCTGAAATCGCCGCGTCCAGGCGCGGCGATTCAGATTCGGAGGGTTGCACTCAGCGCAGGGCCTGCACCAGCGTTGATTCATCGATCTGCGCAATCGACGTCACCCCGGTCAATGTCATCGCCACACGCATTTCCCTGGCAAAGATATCCAGCATGTTTTCCACGCCCCGCTGGCCATCGGCGGCCAGCGCATAGGCCATTGAACGTCCCAGCAAGACCCCCTTGGCCCCCAGTGCCAGCATCCGCACCACATCCAGCCCCGAACGGATGCCCGAATCGACCAGCACGGTCAGGTCATCGCCCACCGCCTGCATGATCGGCGGCAATGCCTTGGTGGTGGAGAGCACGCCGTCCAGCTGCCGTCCGCCGTGGTTCGATACCACGATGCCATCGGCACCGAAGCTCACCGCATCCCTGGCGTCCTGGGGATCGAGAATACCCTTGATGATCATCGGGCCTTGCCAGAAGTCACGAATCCACTGCAGGTCGCTCCAGCTGATCGACGGGTCGAAGTTGTTGGCCAGCCAGCCCATGTAGTCTTCCAGGGTGACGGCTTTGCCCAGGTACCTGGAAATGTTGCCGAGATCGTGCGGGCGGCCCATGAGGCCGACGTTGTACGCCCAGTCAGGCCGGGTCATGGCTTGCAGGAGGCGGCGCGATGAGGCGAAAGGTCCGGACATCCCCGAATGCGCGTCACGGTATCGTGCGCCGGGGGTGGGCATGTCGACCGTGAACACCAGGTTTTTCACCCCGGCAGCCTTGGCCCGTTCCAGGGCATTTTTCATGAAACCGCGGTCCTTGAGCACATACAACTGGAACCAGATGGTTTGCTCGGTCTGGCGGGTGACTTCCTCGATCGAACACACCGAGACCGTCGACAGGCACAGCGGGATGCCTTTGTTTTCCGCAGCCTTGGCCGCCTGCACTTCACCGCGCCGGGCGAACATGCCGGTCAGGCCGACAGGGGCGAGGACGATGGGCATCGACAGCGGCTGGTCGAACAGGCGGGTTTCCAGGCTCAGGGTCTCGACGTTCTTCAGGATGCGCTGGCGCAGGCTGATGCTGGTCAGGTCGGCGCTGTTGGCCCTCAGCGTGTGCTCGGCATACGCGCCGCCGTCGATGTAGTCGAAGAGAAACCTGGGGAGCTTGCGACGGGCTGCCTCGCGATAGTCGGATGCGGATGAAATGATCATGGGGCCTCGTTCGGGTGGAGGGCGGGGCGATGGTGCGGGGTGTCAGAGTAGCGAAAAGCCGACCACTTGTGGGAGTGGGCGTGCTCGCGAAAGCGGACTGTCAGTTGACCTCTTCGTTGGCTGACACGTCCACTTCGCGAGCGAGCCGCTCCCACAGAGCGAGCGGCACCCGATGGATCAGTTGTTGTTCAAATCCACCTGCTTGGTCTCACGCAGACAGATCAGCCCCACCACCAGGCTGACCGCCGTAATCACCACCGGGTACCAGAGTCCATAGAAAATGTCCCCGGTGTACACCACCAGCGCGAACGACACCGTCGGCAGGAACCCGCCGAACCAGCCATTGCCGATGTGATAGGGCAGGGACATCGAGGTGTAGCGGATGCGCGTCGGGAACAGCTCGACCATCAACGCCGCCAGCGGGCCGTAGCACATGGCCGAGATGATGATCAGCGCGACGATCAGCGCCACGATCATGGTCTTGTTGATCGATTGGGTATCGGCTTGTGATGGATACCCGGCCAGCGTCACCGCGCCACGCAGGGCCGCTTCGTCATAGCCTTCGATTTTCACGTCGCCGATGCTGACCTGCACGCCGCTGCCGGCCGGTGCTGCAGCGCTGCTGTAGGGCAGGCCCTGCTTGACCAGGAAGGTCTTGACCTTGTCGCAAGGGCTGTCGAATTTGGCCTTGCCCACCGGGTCGAACTGGAAGGTGCAGGTGGCCGGGTCGGCCAGTACGGTGATCGGGGCCTGGCGGCTGGCCTGGTCGATGGCCGGGTTGGCGTAGTGGGCCAGGGTCTTGAAGATCGGAAAGTACAGCACGGTGGCCAGCAGCAGCCCGAGCATCAGCACCGGTTTGCGCCCGACCTTGTCCGACAGCCAGCCGAAGAAGATGAAGAACGGTGCGCCGATGGTCACGCTGATGATCAGCAGGCTGTTGGCCAGTGCCGGGTCCATCTTCAGGAACTGGGTGAGGAAAAACAGCACGTAGAACTGCGCGGCATAGAAGGTCACTGCTTGGCCGGCATTGATGCTGAACAGCGCGATCAACACGACCTTGAGGTTTTCCCATTTGCCGAAGGAGTCGCGCAGCGGCGACTTGCAGAGCTTGCCTTCCTCTTTCATTTTCACGAACGCGGGGGACTCGTGCAGGCTCAGGCGGATCCAGGTGGAAATCCCCAGCAACACGATGGAAAACAGGAACGGAATGCGCCAGCCCCAGACTTCGAACTGGTCCCCGGTGAAGTAGCGGCAACCCAGCACCACCAGCAGCGACAGCAACAGCCCGAGGGTGGCGGTGGACTGGATCCAGCTGGTGTGGAAGCCGCGCTTGTCGATGGGCGCGTGTTCGGCGACATAGGTTGCGGCGCCACCGTATTCGCCGCCCAGGGCCAGGCCCTGCAGCATGCGCAGCACCACGAGGATGATCGGCGCGGCGATGCCGATGCTGGCATAGGTCGGTAGCAGCCCGACACAGAAGGTGGCCAGGCCCATGAGGACAATGGTGGCGAGGAAGGTGTATTTACGGCCGATCATGTCGCCGAGGCGACCGAACACCAGTGCACCGAAGGGCCGCACGATGAAGCCGGCGGCGAAGGCCATCAGCGCAAAGATGAACGCGGTGGTGTCGTTGACCCCGGCGAAGAACTGCTTGCTGATCACCGCTGCGAGGGCGCCATAGAGGAAAAAGTCGTACCACTCGAACACTGTCCCGAGCGATGAGGCAAAGATGACCTTGCGCGTGTCGCGGCCGATCTCGGCACTGCGCGTGATGTTGAGCGGCTGAACGTGTTCTGACATATCGGTTCCCTCACAGTGATTGTTTTTGTTGTTCCACTGTCGGCGCCTGCCTTGTGGGCGGGCGCCGCTGTTGTCGTACCCCTGTGGGAGCCAGACCGCCAAGCCGGTCTCGCTCCCACAGTGTTCTGTCCTTTGGTTCAGGGATTTGTCGCCAGTTCCATGGGGGACGGGGTTCTCCTCGTGGTGGGGTCAAGGATCAGCTGCGCCGCCTTTTCGGCAATCATCAGCGTAGGCGAGCAGGTGTTGCCGGACGTGATGCGCGGCATGATCGAGGCATCGGCGACACGCAGGCCGGGGATGCCGTGGACCTTGAGTTGCGCATCGACGACCGCATCGCTGTCGTGACCCATGCGACAGGTGCCGACCGGGTGGAAAATCGTCGTGCCGATGCGGCCGGCCGCCTCGTGCAGTTGTTCTTCGCTCTGCAGGCTTTCGCCGGGCAGGTATTCCACCGGTTTGAAGGCCTGCAGGGCGGGGGCGTGGACGATGCGCCGAGTCAGGCGGATCGCATCGGCCGCCACGCGCAGGTCCTGCGGGTGGCTCAGGTAGTTGGGCTGAATCAGCGGCGCCTGCTGCGGATCGGCCGAGCGGATGTCCACGCGCCCGCGGCTTTGTGGGCGCAGGTCGCAGACCGACGCGGTGAAGGCCGGGAAGGGGTGCAGCGGTTCGCCGAAGCGCTCCAGCGACAAGGGTTGCACATGGTATTCAAGATTGGCCGACGTCTGCTCGGGCCCCGAGCGTGCAAACGCCCCGAGTTGGCTCGGCGCCATCGACAGCGGCCCGCTGCGGTCGTACAGGTAACGCAGGCCCATGCCCATCTTGCCCCACACGCTGCCGGCAATCTGGTTCAGGGTGCGGGCGTTTTCCAGCTTGTAGATCAGCCGCAGTTGCAGGTGGTCCTGCAGATTGCCGCCCACCCCCGGCAGTGCGTGAACCACGCCTATCCCCAGTTTTTCCAGGAGCGGGCGAGGGCCGATGCCGGAGCGCTGGAGGATGCTCGGTGAGCCGACGGCGCCGGCGCACAGGATGATTTCCTGGCGGGCTCTGAAGCGCTTGACCTGGCCTTGCCAGCGGGCGCTCACCGTCGAGGCGCGGCCGTTTTCCAGCAACACGCGGTCGACTTCAACCTCGGTCAGGACGGTGAGGTTGGGCCGTTGGCGGATCGGTTTGAGAAACGCCTTGGCGGCATTCCAGCGAACCCCGCCTTTTTGATTGACCTGGAAGTAGCCGCACCCTTCGTTGTCGCCCTGGTTGAAGTCGTCGACGCTGGCAATGCCGCTCTGCTCCGCCGCGCTGCGAAAGGCATCGAGAATCGGCCACGACAGGCGCTGGCGTTCGATGCGCCATTCGCCGCTGGAACCGTGGAAGGGCGAATCACCGGCGAAATGGTTTTCACTTTTCCTGAACAGTGGCAGTACGTCGTTCCAGCTCCAGCCGGGGTTGCCTTCGGCAGCCCAGCCATCGTAGTCGCCGCTCTGGCCGCGCATGTAGATCATGCCGTTGATCGAGGAACAGCCGCCGAGCACCTTGCCTCGCGGATAACTCAGGGCCCGGCCCTGCAGGCCCGGTTGCGCTTCGGTCTTGAAGCACCAGTCGGTGCGCGGGTTACCGATGCAGAACAGGTAGCCCACGGGAATGTGGATCCAGGGGTAATTGTCGCGCCCGCCGGCTTCGAGCAGCAGCACGCGATGTTGCGGGTTGGCCGACAGGCGATTGGCCAACAGGCAACCGGCCGGCCCGGCCCCGACCACGATGTAGTCGAATTCATCAAGGGAAGTCTGCATCCCTGACCTCTGTTGTTGTTCTTGTTATCGGTCATCCTAGTTGTTAGCTTTCGTTAAAAGAATGTTTGTTTTTGCGCAGCCGTTGTTCGTTTTTAAACAGCGTGCGCCTGAGGGACGCTTCATGTTCGACTGGAATGACCTGCGGTTTTTTCTCGAGCTACAGCGCAGCGGGCGTTTGCTCACTGCCGCACGCCGCTTGCACACCACCCACGCCACCGTGGCCCGGCATATCGAGGCCATCGAAAAGAGCCTCGGCACCGCACTGTTCGTCCAGCATGCCCAGGGCTATGAGCTGACGCCGGCGGGCGAGGCGCTGCTCAAGCATGCCGAAGCGATGGAAAACGTCGCGCTGCTGGCCCAGGAAGAGATCACCCAATCCACCGCGCCGCTGGGCAAGATTCGCGTCGGTGTGACCGAAGGGTTGGGCATCATGTTCCTCACCAGCCGCATGAACGGGCTGTTCGAACGCTACCCGGGGCTGGAGGTGGAACTGGTGGCGGTGCCGCGATTCGTCAGCATCCTCAACCGCGAGGCGGAAATCAGCATCCACCTCGAACGCCCGTCGGCCGACATGCTGGTCACGCGCAAACTGACCGATTACCGGCTGGCGCTGTACGCCAGCCAGGCCTATCTCGACCGCGCACCGCCGCTGCGCAGTCGTGAAGACCTCGGCCGACAGGCGTGGATCGGTTATGTCGATGACTTGCTGTTCAGCCAGGAACTGATGTTTCTCAACAGCTTCTGCCGCAACCCGCAGGTGGTCTTTCACAGCACCAGCGTGATCGCCCAGCAACAGGCGGCACGTTCAGGCATGGGGATTGCGGTGCTGCCGTGCTACATGGTCAGTGGCGATCCGCAACTGGTGCCGCTGTTCCCGGAGGAAAGCATCCTGCGCAGCTACTGGATCAGTACCCGCCGCGAACTGCACAAGTCCGTGCGGCTGCGGGTGATGTGGGATTACGTGGTCGAGCTGTGTGAGCGCGAACAGGCGCTACTGCTGGGCGCCGATCAACCTTAGGCGGCGCCGGTCGACGCTCCTGCAAAGGCGGGATTCAGGGAAGGATCTCGAACGCAGTGCTCGCCAGCCGCTCGCCGTTCACCAGGACATGCACCGCGTGTCGGCCCGCGTAATGCCGGCGGGTGGTCAGTTCCTTGATGTGCTGGCCCCGCGTGAGGAACTCGCGGGCCTTGCCCGGTAGGGTCAAGGCCTTGAGCTTGAACACCTTCGCCGAGGTGCTGCCGTTGGCTTTCACGTAGTCGATGGCGTAGTCGATCACCAGCCTTTGGCTGTTCTCGACCGTGGACCTGACCGTGAACGACAGGGTGATTTTTTCCCCGAGCGCAATGACCGCCGGTTCGACCTTGACGTCGATGATCTCGACTTCGGGCTTGCCACCGGCGCCGATGATTGCCAATGCACGCGGGTGGCCCTGCTTGATCAGGCTGCGCAGCGCGTGCCTGGCGATCCACGCGGTGTGTTTGTTGTCCAGTGACCAGCCTTCGAGGGTGTCCAGCACCCAGTCGGGGTGATCCTTGGTGATGTCGTTGAGGTGGTTGGCCACCGACTTGCGCACATAGAGGCTGTCGTCGGCCTTGAGGTTGTCCAGTATCGCGGCCGCCAGGCGTGGGTCGGCCTGAACCTGCTCGAGCCGAAACGACCACGGCAGGCGCGGCCGGCAACCCTCGCTGGCGAGGCGCCGAACGTGTTCGTTTTCGTCCAGCGACCACGCCTGCATGACGGCCAGGGTGCGCTCGAAATCACTGCGCAGGAAAAAACGGATGGCGAATTCCGCCGAGCCGAAGGTGGTGAAGTACTTCAGCGCCTCCATGGACAACTCGAAGGCATGGCGGCCGTAGGTCGCGACGTAATGCGGCAGCGAGACGCTGACGAAGCCACTGTTCAGGCGCGGGGCAAGGGCGCGCAACACCTCGAGCGAAGCTTCGTAGCTCATCGGCAATGTCGCATGCAGGCACTCGCTGACCCGCGCCATGCGCTGCATGATCGACAGCTCGGACAGTCCGTCGTTGGCCATTTTCAGGAAGGCCCGGGCGTTGAATTCGGGATAGACCGCGCTCATCTCGGTGGCGATGTGCGTGAGACGCTCGGCGTTGAAGATTTCCTTGAGAGCCGGTGCGGGTTGGTCAGTTGCCATGGGTTTTCCTTGAAAAATGTCGGTTCATCGTTACGCTTCTCGGAACGCCATCGCGAGCAAGGACGGCGCAAACCTCTGTGGGAGCGAGCCTGCTCGCGATGGCGGCCTCAAGGATGCCTCAGTTCTTCGCCGACTGCTCCTCAAGCTGATCCGACTCGAACAACTTGGCCAGCTCGGCCCGCGCTTCCTGGGCCGTTTGCAACACCTTCGCCGCATCGTCATACACCGCATGCTGGGCTTCCAGCACCTGCTCATCGTGGTGTTTGAAGCGCTTGATCCGGGCATCGGCCTGCGCTTGGGTGAGGCCCAGGCCGACCAGCGTGCGCCGGCTCATTTCCAGGCTTGAGTAATAGGTTTCGCGAATCGCCTCGGCGCCCAGGTCGACCAGACGGTGCACGTGCTGACGGTTCCGGGCGCGGGCGATGATCTTGATGTGCGGGTACAGGCGGTGCACCACCTCGGCGGTCTTGATGTTGGCGTCCGGATCATCGGTGGCGATGATGAAATACTCCGCCTGTTCGACCTTCGCGGCGCTGAGGATTTCCGGGCGCATCGGGTCGCCGTAGAACACCGGTACGCCCCCAAAGCTGCGCGACAGTTCGATGGTTTCCACCGATGTGTCGAGGGCGACGAACTTGATGTTCTGTGCCCGCAGGATACGGGCAATGATCTGGCCCATCCGGCCCATGCCGGCAATCACCACGCGGGGTTCGTCGGTGTCGATCTCGCGGAATTTCTCCGGCACCACCACCGGCTGCACCTTAGGGCTGACCAGACGCGCGCAAACCAGCAGCAACAGCGGCGTCACGGCCATGGACAGGGTGATCGTCAGCACCAGCAGATCGTACAGACGTGGTTCGAACAGGCCCTGGTCGCGACCGATCTTGAAGACCACGAAGGCGAATTCGCCGCCCGCCGCCAACACGATACCCAGGCGGATCGCGCTGACCTTGCCCAGGCCGCCAGCCAGCCGGCCGACCACAAACAGCAGCGGCAGCTTGATGGCGATCAGCAGCAGGGTCAGCCCCAACACCGTGATCGGTGCGCTGAGCAGCAAACTCAGATTGGCGCCCATGCCCACGCTGATGAAAAACAGGCCCAGCAGCAGGCCCTTGAAGGGTTCGATCTGCGCTTCCAGTTCGTGGCGATATTCCGAGTCGGCGAGCAGCAACCCGGCCAGGAAGGCGCCCAGCGCCATGGACACGCCGACCAGGTCCATCAGCCACGCGGTGCCGATCACCACCAGCAGGGCGGTGGCGGTGGAGACTTCCGGCAGCCCGGTGCGAGCCACCACGCGGAACACCGGGCGCAGCAGGTAGCGACCGCCGATCACCACCACAGCGATGCTGCCCAGCACCCGCAAGCCATGGTTGATGTCCTCGGCAGCGCTGGTGGTGTGATCGCCGCCCGCCAGCAGCGGCACCATGGCGATCAAGGGAATTGCGGCGATGTCCTGGAACAACAGGATCGCGAACGCCAGCCGTCCGTGGGGACTGGTCAGCTCCTTGCGTTCGGCCAGGCTTTGCAGGCCGAAGGCGGTGGACGACAGGGCCAGGCCCAGTCCCAGCACGATGGCGCTGTTCAACGGCTGGCCAAACAGGAACAGCGCGACGACACCGATGACCGAACCGGTCAGCAATACCTGCGCGAGGCCCACGCCAAACACCGACTTGCGCATTACCCACAAGCGCCGAGGCGACAACTCGAGGCCGATGATGAACAGCAGCAACACCACGCCCAGCTCGGAAATATGACTGACGCTCTGCGGGTTACCAATCAGCCCGAGCACCGACGGCCCGATAATCACACCGGCAAACAGGTAGCCCAGCACCGCCCCCAGTTGCAGGCGCTTGGCCAGCGGAACGGTGAGCACCGCCGCGAACAGAAACACGACAGCGGCTTGTAACAGGTTGCCTTCATGGGGCATGACGAAACTCCAGAACTCGGTGAGGCGGGGGGCGGGAAGAATAAAGGGTGAAGCGCTTTGCGTCAGCAACCGCCATCGCGAGCAGGCTCGCTCCCACGAGACCGGCGCAGGCCTGTGGAAGTGAGCCTGCTCGCGATGAGGACCACGCAAACGTCACAAACTCAGTTACATTTTGCATTAAAAAGTTACATTCATAGGATAAGCTGATCAATCTTTCCAACGCCCCCGAGCCTGCCGCATGGCCATCAACTTCGACCTCAATGACCTGCAAGCCTTTCGCGCCGTGGTCGAACAGGGCAGTTTTCGCAAGGCCGCCGACGCTGTGCGCATCTCCCAGCCCGCCCTGAGCCGGCGCATCGAGAAGCTCGAAGACGCCCTCGGCGTCAGGTTGTTCGAACGCACCACGCGCAAGGTCAGCCTGACTCAGGCCGGTCGCGGCTTCATGCCCAGCGTCGAACGCTTGCTGGATGACCTGGATGTCGCCCTGCTGGGCATCAGTGAAGTCGCCTCGACCCGGCTTGGCCACGTCACGGTCGCTTGCGTCCCGTCGGCGGCGTATTACTTCATGCCGCGGGTCGTCGCCCATTACCACCGCCAGTTTCCGCGGATCAAAGTCAAGGTCCTCGACTCCAGCGCCCACGATGTATTGAGCGCCGTGGTCAATGGCGAAGCGGATTTCGGCCTGAGTTTCATGGGCACCCTGGAGGCTGAAGTGGACTTCGAGCCGCTGGTGCAGGAGGGCTATGTCGTTGCCTGCCGCCGCGATCATCCGCTGGCGGGCCGCAGCAGCGTGACCTGGGACGAGTTTTACCGGCAGGATTACATATCGCTGGATAAAACCTCGGGCAACCGCTTTCTGCTGGACCAGGCGCTGACGGGCATCGTGCCGCAGCGCCAGAGCATCTGCGAGACCCGGCATGTGACGACGATGATCGGTCTGGTGGAGGCGGGGCTGGGCGTGGCGGCAGTGCCGCTGATGGCCATGCCGGCGGCGGACCACCCGATCCTGACCCGGGTGCCGTTGACCGAGCCGCAGGTGATGCGCAGTGTCGGGATCATCAAGCGCCGGGGCCGTACGTTGACCCCGGCGGCGCTGGAACTGGAGCGCCTGGTGGTGCAGATGAAGGTCGAGGTCAGCGAGTGACCGAATCCAGCCCCGTGGCTTTCACATCCGCTTGCGCCACCGGGGACGCCAGGTAGTCCAGCAGCGCCCGGGCTTGCGCCGGGTGTTGTGCGCCGACCGGAATGCCGGCGGCGAAACGCGTCACCGACTGCAGCGACTCCGGAATCTTCGCCACGAAGCTGACCCCCGGCACCGGCAGCAATTCGCTGACCTGCTGGAAGCCCAGTTGATAGTCGCCGGTGGCGACCACCGAGCCCACCGGGATTTTCGGGACCATCGCCGACTTGGGCTTCAACTGCTCCTCGATGCCCAGGCGCTTGAACAACTGACTCTCGATGTACACGCCGCTGGCACTGTCGGAGTAGGCGACGGACTTCGCGTCGAGCAGGGTCTTTTTGAGGCCCGCCTCTGAGCTGATGTCCGGCTTTGGCGCGCCTTCGCGCACCACCAGGCCGATCCGCGAATCGGCCAGCTCGACGCGGGATGCCGGGTCGACCTTGCCTTGCTTGATCAGGTCATCGAGGGCGTAGCCGACCATGATCACCACATCGGCTTTCTCGCCACGGGCCAGGCGATTGGGGATGGCTTCCGGCGCCTTGCCCATCGAGGGGCCCAGGGCGGTGTCAAGGGTATTGCCGGTGGAGGCGGCGAACTTCGGGCCGAGGACCTTGTAGGCGGCAGTGAAGCCGCCCGAGGTCATGACGCGGATTTCTTCGGCCTGGGCCAGGCTGCTCAGGCCCAGGCTGGCCATCAGCGCCAGGGCGGCGAGGTTGAATGGTTTTTTCATGTTCGGTCTCTCGAAAAAGGTCGGGTTCAGGACATCGCCGGTTGCAGGCGGCCAGAGGCGCGGCGATACAGATACAGCGTCGCGCACAGGGCACAGAGCGCAGCAAAACTCATCCAGTAGCCGGGTGCGGCCTTGTCACCGGTGTACTGGATCAGGAAGGTCGACATCGCCGGGGTGAAACCACCGAACACGGCCGTTGCCAGGCTGTACGCCAGGGAGAAACCGGCGACGCGCACTTCGGTCGGCATGATTTCCGTCAGCGCCGGGATCATCGCGCCGTTGTACAGGCCGTAAAGGAACGACAGCCACAGCAGCACCAGCAGCATGTTGACGAAGCTGGGTGCATTGACCAGATAGGTCAGCGCCGGGTAGGCCGTGGCCAGTGTCAGCAGCGCCATGGCGATCAGCACCGGGCGTCGGCCGACACGGTCAGACAATGCCCCGCCAATCGGCAACCAGAAGAAATTCGACACACCGACCAGCAGGGTCACCAGCAGCGCATCCGAGGTGCTCAGGTGCAGCACGGTCTTGCCGAAGGTCGGGGCGTAGACGGTGATCAGGTAGAACGCCGTGGTGGTCAAGGCGACCATCATCATCCCGGCCAGCACCAGCGCCCAGTTTTGCGCCAGCGTGCGGAACACATCGCCCATGCGCGGCCGGTGCTTGCGCTTGGCGAACTCTTCGGTTTCCTCCAGGTTGCGACGCAGGAAGAAAATGAACGGCACGATCATGCAACCCACGAAGAACGGAATACGCCAGCCCCAATCGGCAATCATCGCCGGCGCCATCCACTGGTTCAGCCCGTAACCCAGGGCTGCCGCGACGATAATTGCCACTTGCTGGCTGCCCGACTGCCAACTGGTGAAAAAGCCCTTGTTGCCGGGCGTGGCGATTTCCGCGAGGTACACCGAGACGCCCCCCATTTCCGCGCCGGCCGAGAAACCCTGCAGCAAGCGGCCGACCAGCACGATGGCCGGGGCGAACAGGCCGATGGTTTCGTAGCCGGGCACCAGCACGATCAGGATCGTACCGCTGGCCATGATCGACAGCGTGACGATCAGGCCTTTGCGTCGACCGACGTCATCGATATAGGCGCCGAGCACCACCGCGCCCAGCGGTCGCATCAGGAAGCCCGCGCCGAACACGGCAAAGGTCATCATCAACGAGGCGAATTCGCTGCTGGCCGGGAAAAACACGGCGGCGATCTGTGTGGCGTAGAAGCCGAAAAGGAAGAAATCGAACTGTTCGAGGAAATTGCCCGATGTCACTCGGAAAATGGCGCCGGCGCGGGAACGCCCGGAAGGGATTGCTGCAGTCATTGACCTGTACTCCACCGCTGTTATGACGTGCACCAC
Source organism: Pseudomonas sp. IT-P12 (assembly GCF_949767465.1). Taxonomy (NCBI): domain Bacteria; kingdom Pseudomonadati; phylum Pseudomonadota; class Gammaproteobacteria; order Pseudomonadales; family Pseudomonadaceae; genus Pseudomonas; species Pseudomonas sp. IT-P12. The sequence goes on from NZ_CATKPY010000011.1 coordinate 223,541, forward strand.
CTGGTCGCGGCGCACGGTTCTTATTGAGGCGAATGGTGGAACAGGGAGATCGATATGATAAGTGCATTGTTGGCATGCATTGATGCGCAAGGCGGATCAATGGTTGAGAGCCGATGCCCTTTCGAACAACGCGAGCCTGCTCGCGATGGACTGCGCGTCAGCCAGGTTGCCAGGTCAGGCACTTCACTCGGAGCGACGTCAACAGACCGTCTGCCCACCCAGCCGATACTGGTTGTTCCCGCTGCGCTTGGCCTCATACATCGCCAGGTCGGCAATGTGAATCAGGCGGTCCATGCTTGGCGCATGGTCCGGGAACACGGCGACGCCGAGGCTGGTGCCGATGTGGCGGTGCTCGCTGCCGATGGCGATGGGGGGTGAGAGTTCGACGAAGATCTTCTGGCAGATCACGCGCGCCTCGTCTTGCAGGCTGCCGGCCTGCGGCAGACCCTGGAGGATGACCACGAACTCGTCGCCACCGATGCGGGCGACGGTGTCGGTCGAGCGCAATACCCGTTTCAGGCGTGTGGCCATGGTGACGAGCACGCGGTCGCCGGCCGCATGGCCGTAACGGTCGTTGATGGCCTTGAAACCGTTGAGGTCGATGAACACCAGCGCCACCCGCGTGTTGCTGGTTCGCGCCTGTTCCAGCGCACTGGACAGACGCTCCTCGAGCACCAGGCGATTGGGCAGGCCGGTCAACGGATCGAAGTGGGCCAGGTGCTGCAAGTAGCTGGCGGAGGCTTTTTCTTCAGTGATGTCACGCACCACCCCCATCATCTTGATCGTTTCGTCGTGGGCGTTTTTCACCACATTACCGGTTTCGCGCAGCCAGCGAATGGTGCCGTCGGGCCAGATGACGCGGTACTCCTCGTCATGATTCTCGCCGGTTTCCAGGCAACGCAGTTCACCGGCCCGCACCCTTTCCCTGTCCTCGGGGTGCACGCAGCTGCAAAACAGGGCGTAGGAGGGCACGACTTCGCCGATCTTGAACCCGAACATGCCGAAGATCGCGTCGGACCAGTACAGGCGCTCCGTGTCGACATCCCAGTCCCAGGTGCCGATGCGGGCGAAATACTGGCTGCGCTTGTAGCGTTCGACGTCGCCTTTCTCCGGGCTGGCCTGGCGTTCGGGAAAACCGGCAAGCAGCGCTCTACATTCGGCCAACTGCTTGCGCAGCGAACGCTCGCGCCAGATCAACAGGGCGACCAGGAACAACACCGTTGCGGCGAGTGCTGCGCTGATCCAGATGAAAACAGGTGCCATCATGGCGAGCCATCATTGCGGGTCATTGCGCTTATGGTAGACCAGACACCCGCGCAATTGCAGCAACGGCCCTGACACAATCCGCTCCGCGAGTGAGCGCGACAGGTCGCCGGCCATGGGCGCAGGCGCAACGGCCTCGGCTCGATGGATTGCCTTCGAAGGCAATTTCTGCGAAAACCTGCGTCCGCAGCCCGTAGCTGGGTGACAGAGAATGAGTGGAAACATGAGCGACGAACTGCACATCATCGACATCGAGCCGGGTGACGGCAAAACCGCTGTCAAAGGCGCGCTGATCACGACCCAGTACCGCGGCTGGCTGGAAGACGGCACCGAGTTCGATTCTTCCTACAGCCGGGGCAAACCGTTCCAGTGCGTGATTGGCACCGGGCGGGTGATCAAGGGCTGGGATCAGGGCATCATGGGCATGCAGGTCGGTGGCAAGCGCAAACTGCTGGTGCCGGCGCATCTGGCTTATGGCGAACGCACCATGGGCAAGATCACGCCGAATTCGAACCTGATTTTCGAGATTGAATTGCTCGAAGTGCTGACGCGGGATGATTGAGCCCTAGGCCTGAAAGGTTTCCCGATAGGCGTACAGCCCCGGGGTGCCGCCCGTCATGACGAACAGCACATTGTCGCCGGCGCGGAAATGCCCTTGCCGTAGGTCGGCCAGCAGGCCGGCAAAGGCTTTGCCGGAGTACACCGGGTCGATCAGCAAGCCTTCGGCGCGGGCCATCAGGCGCACGGCGTCCTGCATGGCGTGGGTCGGCAGGCCGTAACCGGCGCCCAATTGGCTGCCGTCAATGACGATCTCCTCGGCCGTCGGGCTGGCATGGCTGTCCAGTAATGCCAGGGTGTCCCGGGTCAGGTTCAGGGTGCGCGTCGCCGAAGACTGACTGTCCGACAGCACCGAATAAGACTTGACGATCGATGTGCCGCGTCCCAGCAACTGGAAACCGGCGGCCAGCCCGGCGTGGGTGCCGGCGCTGCCGTTGGGCACCACGACCTGGTTGAAGGTGAGGCCGAGCTCGCTCTCCTGGCGTGCAATCTCTGCGGCACAGCGGGCATAGCCCAGACTGCCCAGCGGGGTCGAGCCGCCCATGGGAATCACCCGTACCTGGCGCCCAGCGTCACGCAGCTGCGCGGCCCGTGTTTCCGCCAGGGCGAGTGCGTCGGCGCCCGCGTTCAGCACCTGGAGCTCGGCGCCAAACAATTGATCGAGCAACACGTTGCCGTTGAGTTCGTAGTCCACATCGGTCTTGGGCACCGAGCGAGTCAGGATCAATACGCAGGCCATGCCCAGACGGGCACAGGCGGCGGCAGTCAGGCGTGCATGGTTGGATTGGACGCCGCCGACGGTGATGATCGTATCGACGCCACCCTGCTGCGCCGCGCCGAGATGAAATTCAAGTTTGCGCAGCTTGTTGCCACCGCCGCCCAGGGACATATGGTCGTCACGCTTGAGAAACAGGCCAATGCCCTGTGAATCCAGACCCAGCCGCCGTTCCAGTCGTTCGGCCCGTTGAATGGGCGTCGAACCTTGCAGCAGGTCGGCTCGGGCAAAAGCGTTCAGGGACTTGTCCAGTGGGGTGTGCATCGATGGCGCCTCGTTGACGGTTATTCACCTGACTGTAGGGAGAACGGCGCGGGCGATAAACGCTGTGCCAGTCATTACAGCTTTAACCTGATGTAATGAATGAGCCACGCTTGCGCGACCGCTGACCCGATCAAGGGTCCTTGGCCGACTTGTGCGCGGGAGGTCGAAGCTATACTGTATATGCAAACAGTATAGGGCCGATCCCATGGAACTCATCGACAAGCTCGGCATCCTTGCCGACGCCGCCAAGTACGACGCTTCCTGCGCCAGCAGCGGCGCACCGAAGCGCAGCTCAGAAGGCAAAAGCGGCCTGGGCGCCACCGATGGCATGGGCATTTGCCACAGCTACACCCCGGACGGGCGCTGTGTGTCGCTGCTGAAGGTTCTGTTGACCAACTTCTGTCTCTACGACTGCCAGTATTGCGTCAATCGCCGCTCCAGCGATGTGCCCAGGGCGCGGTTCACACCCGAGGAAGTGGTGAAGCTGACCCTGGATTTCTACCGGCGCAATTGCATCAGCGGGCTGTTTCTCAGTTCCGGGATCATTCGTTCGGCGGACTACACCATGGAACAGTTGGTTCGCGTGGCGAAACTGCTGCGTGAAGAGCATGAATTTCGCGGCTACATCCACCTCAAGACCATTCCCGAAGCCGACCCGGCACTGATCGAGGAAGCGGGGCGCTATGCCGATCGGCTGAGCGTCAACATCGAATTGCCCACCGATGCCAGCCTGCAGACCCTGGCCCCGGAGAAGCAGCTGGGCTCGATCCGCCAGGCGATGCAGACCATCTACACCGGTGAGCAAACCGTGCTCAACGAACCCCGAGCAGCGAAATTCGCGCCGGCCGGGCAGAGCACGCAAATGATCGTCGGTGCCGACGAGACCGACGACAGCACCATTCTTCACAGTGCCCAGGCGTTGTACGGCAACTACCGTCTGCGCCGCGTGTATTACTCGGCCTTCAGCCCGATCCCCAACAGCCCGAAAAGCGTGCCCCTGGCGGCGCCGCCGCTGATGCGCGAGCATCGTTTGTACCAGGCGGATTTTCTGCTGCGCAGTTACGGCTTCAGCGCGGGGGAGTTGCTCAAGGGGCCGGGGCACCTGGCGCTCGATATTGACCCCAAGCTGGCCTGGGCGCTGGCCAACCGCGATGTGTTTCCCCTGGACCTCAACCGCGCCGAGGCGACGCTGATCGCGCGGATTCCCGGTATCGGCCTGCGCACCACCGAGCGTCTGGTGGAACTGCGCCGCCAGCGACGGATTCGTTACGAGGACCTGGCGCGCATGCGCTGCGTACTGACCAAGGCCAAGCCGTTTTTCATCACCAGCGACTACCACCCGCAACAGGCCGAGGTCACCAGCGATTTGCTGTATCAGCAGATGCGTGACCGACCGCAGCCGCAGCAAATGGGGTTGTGGGGATGATCAACCTCGATTGCGACGACCTGTTCGACACCTGGCGTCAGCAGGCGAGATGGCTGCTGAGCCATGGAGTCGACCCCAGCAGGGTGAGCTGGGCCTGTGAAGGTGTGACGGATCTGTTCGCCAGTGACGAGCCGTTGCCTGAAGCCCTGGGGCCGTTCCAGGCGCGCATCCCGCGAACCTTGCTCGATACGCTCGAACAGGCGGCGCGTTATCGGGGCGATCAGCGTTGGAGCCTGCTGTACGAAGTGTTGTGGCGGGTCAGTCACGGCGACCGCACGGCGATGATGGCAGGCGACCGATTGGGAAGTGAATTACAGAGAAGAATCAAGCAGATACGACGTGAATCTCATCATTTACATGCATTTGTGCGGTTTGTCGCGCTGCCACAAAACCCGGGGCCGCAGTACGTGGCATGGCACGAGCCAGCCCATGACATCCTGCTCAGCGCCAGCGAACATTTCATCGGCCGCATGGGCCGCCATCGCTGGCTGATCGCCACCCCCGGGGACGGGGTGTACTACGATGGCGAGCAGATGATTTACCAACGCCGGTGCCCGACGCAATGGCAGCAACTGGCGCAAAACGTCGACGATCCCCACGGGGACATGTGGTTGACCTACTACAGCCATATTTTCAATCCGGCGCGGCTCAACCCGAAGGTCATGCAGGGGCACTTGCCTGCGAGGTTCTGGAAAAACCTGCCTGAGGGCGCATTGATTCCAGGGTTGATCACCCAGGCGCGGACCGGCAAGCAACAGGATGGCCAGGCTGAAGGGATCAAGGGCAGGGGCGGCAAGCGGATTGGGCAGAGTGGCCAGTGATTCCTCTGTGGGAGCGAGAATGCCCGCAGTGCCTGGGTGTTCATCGCGAGCAGGCTCGCTCCCACAACTTGGCACTGAACACAAAAAAGCCCCCCATCGCCTTGGCAATGGGGGGCTTTTCGTGACAGCGACTGAATCAGTTCAAACCTTGACGATCCAGCCGGCTGGCGCCTCGACGTCGCCGGTTTGCACGCCAGTCAGCTCCTTGTAGAGCTTCTGGGTGATCGGGCCGACTTCGGTTTCGCTGTGGAACACGTGCAGGTGGTCGTTGTAGCTGATACCGCCGATTGGCGTGATCACTGCCGCGGTACCGCAGGCGCCGGCTTCCTTGAAGTCCGACAGCTTGTCGATCAGCACGTCACCTTCAACCACTTCCAGGCCCAACCGCGATTTGGCCAGTTCGATCAGCGACAGACGGGTGATACCCGGCAGTACCGATGGAGATTTCGGGGTCACGAACTTGTCGTCGTGGGTGATCCCGAAGAAGTTGGCCGAACCGACTTCCTCGATTTTCGAGTGGGTCATCGGGTCAAGATAGATGGCGTCGGCGAAGTTGGCTTTCTTGGCCTGGGAGCCCGGCATCAGGCTGGCGGCGTAGTTGCCACCGACCTTGGCGGCACCGGTGCCTTGTGGCGCGGCGCGGTCGTACGAGGAAATCACGAAGTTGTGCGGGGTCAGGCCACCCTTGAAATAGGCGCCAACCGGGATGCAGAAGATCGAGAAGATGAACTCTGGCGCGGTACGCACGCCGATGTTGTCACCCACGCCGATCACGAACGGACGCAGGTACAGCGCGCCGCCGGTGCCGTAAGGCGGAATGAAGCGTTCGTTGGCGCGGACCACGGCCTTGCAGGCTTCGACGAACTGTTCGGTGTCGACCTGTGGCATCAGCAGGCGGGCGCAGCTGCGCTGCATGCGCTGGGCGTTCTGGTCCGGGCGGAACAGGTTGATCGAGCCGTCCTTGCAACGATAGGCCTTCAGGCCTTCGAAGCATTGCTGGCCATAGTGAAGGGCCGTGGAGCCTTCGCTGATGTGCAGCACGTTATCTTCGGTCAGGGTGCCCTTGTCCCATTCGCCGTTGCGAAAGTACGACAGATAGCGTTTGTCGGTCTTGATGTAGTCAAAACCCAACTTGTCCCAATTGATGCTTTCGTTACCCATGACACCCTCTATCACTTAACAGCCGCCGAAACGGTCAAGGCTTCTGACGTTTTTTGGATGGGCACAACAATACTTCATTCTTGGGCGGTTTCGCAGCCCGGACCATCGGATCACAGGCAGATAAATACCGTTGCCCTCAAGAATTCGCGAGCAAGCCCGCTCCCACAGGATCAGGGCACAGTCAATGTGGGAGCGGGCTTGCTCGCGAAGGGGCAGCCGCTACGCCACCGATTTCCATGATTCACATATGCAAGGCATGCCCCAAAGCACGCAACGCCGCTTCCTGAACGGCTTCACCCAAGGTTGGATGGGCATGAATGGTGCCCGCGATGTCTTCCAGGCGAGCGCCCATTTCCAGGCTCTGGGCAAAGGCCGTCGACAATTCCGAAACGCCCACGCCCACCGCTTGCCAGCCCACGATCACGTGATTGTCCCGACGAGCGACCACCCGCACGAAACCGCTTTTCGATTCCAGCGTCATCGCCCGGCCGTTGGCCGCGAACGGGAAGCTCGACACGATGCAGTCCAGGCCGGCGGCCTTGACGTCGTCCGGGGTCTTGCCCACCACGACCAGTTCCGGGTCGGTAAAGCACACGGCGGCGATGGCGGTCGGGTTGAATTCGCGGGTTTTGCCGCTGATCAGCTCGGCGACCATTTCACCCTGGGCCATGGCCCGGTGCGCGAGCATCGGTTCGCCGCTGACATCGCCGATGGCGTAGACATTGTGCATGCTGGTCTGGCAGCGGTGGTCGACCTTGATCGACGCGCCGTTCATGTCGAGATTCAGCGCTTCCAGATTCCAGCCCTGGGTGTTCGGCTTGCGACCGACCGCGACCAGGACCTGGTCGGTCTCCAGATTCAGGATGTCGCCATTCGGATCGCTGACTTGCAGGGTATTGTTATTGGAATCAAAGGCTTGAACACTATGTTTCAAGTAAAGTTTCACGCCGAGTTTTTTCAGCTCGTCGTGTACTGGCTGGGTCAGTTCAGCGTCGTAGGCCGGCAGGATTCGATCCTGCGCCTCGACCACGCTGACCTCGACGCCGAGCTTGCGATAGGCAATCCCCAGCTCCAGGCCGATGTAACCACCGCCCACCACGATCAGCCGCTTGGGCAGCGACTTCGGTGCCAGGGCCTCGGTGGAGGAGATGACCGGCCCGCCAATTGGCAGCATCGGCAGGTTCACGCTTTTCGAACCGGTCGCCAGCACCAGATGTTCGCAGTGGATACGGGTGTCGCCGACCTCAACGGTCTTGCCGTCGATGATCCTGGCCCAGCCCTGGACCACCTGGACCTTGTTTTTCTTCAGCAGCGCGGCAACACCGGTGGTCAGGCGATCAACGATGCCATCCTTCCATTCGATGCTCTTGCCAATGTCCAGGGTCGGGGCGGCGACGCTGATGCCCAGAGCCGAATGCTGGCTGTGCCGTTGCGTCTGGTGGAACTGTTCGGCCACGTGAATCAACGCTTTCGAGGGGATGCAGCCGATGTTCAGGCAGGTGCCGCCCAGTGACTGGCCTTCCACCACAATGGTCGGAATGCCCAACTGGCCTGCGCGAATCGCCGTGACATAACCGCCAGGACCGCCGCCGATGATCAGCAGGGTAGTGTTCAAAGTCTGCATGCCTTACTCCACGAACAGCGTAGCGGGTTGTTCGAGCAGGCCGCGAACGGCCTGGATGAATTGCGCCGCGTCCATGCCATCGACCACGCGGTGATCGAAGGAACTGGAAAGGTTCATCATCTTGCGAATCACGATCTGGCCTTTGACCACCATCGGGCGCTCGACGATCTTGTTCACGCCGACGATCGCCACTTCCGGCAGGTTCAATACCGGCGTGCTGACGATGCCTCCCAGCGCGCCCAGACTGGTCAGGGTAATGCTGGAGCCGGACAACTCGTCGCGACTGGCCTTGCCGTTGCGAGCAGCGCTGGCCAACCGGGCAATTTCACTGGCGTTGTCCCACAGGCTGCGCGCTTCGGCGTGACGCACCACAGGCACCATCAAGCCGCTGTCGGCCTGGGTGGCGATGCCCACATGCACGGCGCCAAGGCGCGTAATGACCTGGGCTTCGTCGTCGTAACGGGCGTTGATCTGCGGGAAATCGCGCAGGGCGACGACCAGGGCGCGGACCAGGAACGGCAGCAACGTCAGCTTGCCACGGGTCGCCCCATGCTTTTCGTTCAGGTGCGCGCGCAGCTCTTCCACCGCCGTGACGTCGATTTCCTCGACATAACTGAAGTGCGCGGCACGCTGGGTCGCTTCCTGCATGCGCTGGGCAATCTTGCGGCGCAGGCCGATCACCGGGATCTGTTCTTCGTCGTGGCGCTGGGCATAGGCGGCAGGAACGGCCTGGGCATTCGACTGCCCTTGTGCCAGGTAGGCTTCGAGGTCCTCGTGCAGCACACGTCCGGCAGGGCCGGTGCCACGCACCAGGCGCAACGCAATACCCAGGTCGAGTGCATGTTTGCGCACGGCCGGGGAGGCCAATGGCCGTTCATCCGCTTCGCGAGCCAGCATTGGCCCTTGGCACACAGCGGCTTTTGGCACCGGCGCGGCGGCGGGTTTGCTTTCCTCTCGGGTTTCGACGACCGCTGCCACGACCGGCGTTGGCTCTGCCGCTTCAGCTACAGCTACAGCGCCTGGCTTGACGTTCCCCGCGCCTTCGACTTCGATGCTGATCAGCACGCTGCCGACCGCCATGACTTCGCCCGGCACACCGCCCAGCGAGATGACCTTGCCGTGCACCGGCGAAGGGATGTCGACCATCGCCTTGTCGGTCATTACATCGGCCAGCACCTGATCTTCGACGACCATGTCGCCGACCTTGACGTGCCAGACCGACAATTCAACTTCAGCAATGCCTTCGCCAATGTCCGGCATTTTAATGACGTGCGTGCCCATTCAGACCTCCATGACCCGTTGCAAAGCCGCGCCCACTCGGGACGGACCAGGGAAATACGCCCATTCCTGCGCGTGCGGGTAGGGGGTGTCCCAACCGGTGACGCGTTCGATGGGCGCTTCCAGGGAGTGGAAGCAGTGCTCTTGCACCAGGGCCGCCAGTTCGGCACCGAAGCCGCAGGTACGGGTCGCTTCGTGAACGATCACGCAACGGCCGGTTTTCTTCACTGACTTGGTGATGGTTTCCAGGTCCAGAGGCCACAGGCTGCGCAGGTCGATGACTTCGGCATCGATCCCGGTTTCCTCGGCCGCCACTTGCGACACGTACACCGTGGTGCCGTAGGTCAGGATCGTGACGTCCTTGCCCGGGCGGGTGATGGCGGCGACGTCCAGCGGCACGGTGTAGTAACCGTCCGGGACTTGTGCGGCGGGGTGTTTCGACCAAGGCGTGACCGGACGTTCGTGGTGGCCATCGAACGGGCCGTTGTACAGGCGTTTGGGCTCGAGAAAGATCACCGGGTCGTCGTTTTCAATGGACGCGATCAGCAGGCCCTTGGCGTCGTAGGGGTTGGACGGCATCACCGTGCGCAGGCCGCAGACCTGGGTGAACATCGCCTCGATACTCTGGCTGTGGGTCTGCCCGCCATAGATGCCCCCGCCGCACGGCATGCGCAGGGTCATGGGCGCGGTGAACTCGCCGGCCGAGCGGTAGCGCAGGCGCGCCGCTTCGGAAATGATCTGGTCCGATGCCGGGTACACATAGTCGGCAAACTGAATCTCGGCCACCGGACGCAAGCCGTAGGCGCCCATGCCGACGGCGACGCCGACGATGCCGCTTTCGGAGATCGGCGCATCGAACACGCGGGAAGTGCCGTATTTGTTCTGCAGGCCTTCGGTGCAACGGAACACGCCGCCGAAGTAGCCGACGTCCTGACCGAACACCACGACGTTATCGTCACGCTCAAGCATCACATCCATGGCCGAGCGCAGGGCCTGGATCATGGTCATGGTGGTCGTGGTCATGGCGGTATCCAGCTGAATATTGTTGTTGTGATCGTTCATGTCAGATCCCCAGCTGCTGACGCTGGCGCTTCAAGTGCTCCGGCATCTCTTTGTAGACGTCTTCGAACATGGTCGCGGCGCTCGGAATCCGGCCACCGGCGAGGGTGCCGTACTGTTCGGCGGCTTTCTGCGCGGCGATGACTTCGGCTTCGAGTTCGGCACTGACCGCAGTGTGTTCTTCCTCGGACCAGTGGCCGATTTTCACCAGGTGCTGCTTGAGGCGCGCAATCGGGTCACCCAGCGGGAAACAGCTCCAGTCGTCGGCAGGACGGTATTTGGACGGATCGTCGGAGGTGGAATGCGGACCGGCGCGGTAGGTGACCCATTCGATCATGGTCGGGCCGAGATTGCGGCGGGCGCGTTCGGCGGCCCAGCGGGACGCGGCGTACACCGCGGCAAAGTCGTTGCCGTCGACCCGCAGGGAGGCGATGCCGCAGCCGACGCCGCGACCGGCGAAGGTGGTGGCTTCACCCCCGGCGATGGCCTGGAACGTGGAGATCGCCCACTGGTTGTTGACCACGTTGAGAATGACCGGCGCCCGATAGACGTGGGCGAAGGTGAGGGCGGTATGGAAGTCGGATTCGGCGGTGGCGCCGTCGCCGATCCAGGCCGAAGCGATCTTGGTGTCGCCCTTGATCGCCGAGGCCATGCCCCAGCCCACCGCCTGGACGAACTGGGTGGCGAGGTTACCGGAGATGGTGAAGAAACCGGCCTCTTTCACCGAGTACATGATGGGCAACTGGCGGCCCTTGAGCGGGTCGTTCTCGTTGGAAAGCAGTTGGCAGATCAGGTCCACCAGCGGCACTTCACGTGCCATCAGGATGCTTTGCTGACGGTAGGTCGGGAAGCACATGTCGTCGATGTTCAACGCCAGGGCCTGGGCGCTGCCGATGGCTTCTTCGCCAAGGCTCTGCATGTAGAACGACATTTTCTTCTGGCGCTGGGCAACCACCATGCGGTTGTCGTAGATCCGCGTCTTGAGCATGGCGCGCATGCCTTTGCGCAGGATCTCGACCGGAATGTCTTCGGCCCAGGGGCCCAGGGCATTGCCCTCGTCATCAAGCACGCGAATCAGTCCGCGGGCCAGGTCGGCGGTGTCGGCAGGTTCGACGTCGATGGCGGGTTTGCGCACCGTACCGGCGTCAGTCAGGCGCAGGTAGGAGAAGTCGGTCTTGCAGCCTGGGCGGCCCGAAGGTTCGGGAACGTGCAGGCGCAGCGGTTCGTACGCTTGGTTCATGGTTTCTACGCTCGATCTTGTGAATTTCTTGTAGTGAGCTGACTGTCATTCCACGGTGATGGAAATCTTGTCCTACAAACATCATAGGCCCGGCGCAGGAGAATATTTATCTGTGTTTCGTTGCGTTGGCGATCATTTGGGGATAAAAAATCTGCACAAACATAAAAATCAGGTGATTTTGTCTCATGCGCAAACTGGACCGTACCGACATCGGCATTCTCAACAGCCTCCAGGAGAATGCGCGCATCACCAACGCCGACCTCGCCCGTTCGGTCAACCTGTCGCCCACCCCGTGCTTCAACCGGGTCAAGGCCATGGAAGAGCTGGGGGTGATCCGCGAGCAGGTGACGCTGCTGGACGCCGACCTGCTGGGGCTGCACGTGAATGTGTTCATCCATGTCAGCCTGGAAAAGCAGGTCGAGCGGGCGTTGCAGCATTTCGAGGAAGCGATCTCGGATCGCCCGGAAGTGATGGAGTGCTATCTGATGGCGGGTGACCCGGACTACCTGATCCGGGTGCTGGTGCCGAGCATTCAGTCGCTGGAGCGCTTCATGATGGATTTTCTCACCAAAGTCCCGGGGGTGGCGAACATCCGCTCGAGTTTTGCGCTCAAGCAGGTGCGCTACAAGACCGCGCTGCCGTTACCGGCCAATGGCCTGACGCTGGGGGCTTGACCCGGCCAGTGTGCCGATCAGAGCTTGTTCAGCGGGATTTTCAGGTAGGTGACGCCGTTGTCTTCGGCGGGCGGCAAATGCCCGGCGCGCACATTGACCTGAATGGCCGGCAGCAGCAGGGTCGGCATGCCCAAACCGGCGTCGCGCCCGGTGCGCATGGCGACGAAGGTCGCTTCATCGATGCCGTCGCGCACGTGAATGTTGCGCTTGCGCTGCTCGCCCACGGTGGTCTGGCATTGGTGCTCGCGTCCCTCGGGCGGGTAGTCGTGGCACACGTACAGGCGCACGCCGGCGGGGAAGGCCAGGAGTTTGCGGATCGAGGCAAACAACTGGTTGGCATTGCCGCCGGGGAAGTCGCAACGCGCCGTGCCGACATCCGGCATGAACAACGTATCGCCCACCAGGATCACGTCGCTGTCGATCAGGTAGGCCATGTCCGCCGGCGTATGGCCGGGCACATGCAGCGCGGTGGCCTTGAGGTTGCCGATCATGAACGATTCGTCCGGCGCGAACAGGTGATCGAACTGCGAGCCGTCCACGGCAAATTCCGCTTCCAGGTTGAACAGGCCCTTGAACACCCCCTGCACCGCGCTGATCGACTGGCCAATGGCGATTTGGCCGCCCAGCAATTGGCGCAGGTACGGCGCAGCGGACAGGTGATCGGCGTGGGCGTGGGTTTCCAGCAGCCATTGCACCTGCAAGCGGTGTTCCCTGACGAACGTCACGATCCTGTCCGCCTGGGTGGTGGCGGTGCGGCCGGCGGCGGGGTCGTAGTCGAGCACGGGGTCGACGATTGCACATTGGCCGCCTTCGGCTTCGTAGATGACGTAGCTGTAGGTCGATGACGCGGGGTCGAGGAAGGCTTCGATCAAGGCAGGCATGGTGGCCGTTTCTTCAGGGACAGGCATTGAGGGTAGTGTGATTTTCCCCGGGCTGACCAGCCCCGGAATCATTCAAAGGGTGAAAAAAACGCCCGGGGCTCTATCCTGTCAGGCATCGATACCGGGCGTTCCCGGCTCTTTTCGCGGATTTCGAGTGTTTTATGTTGCTGGCAAGTGTGTTTGGCCTGGTCATGGGGCTGGTGCTCGGGTTGACCGGCGCCGGGGGCGGCATCCTGGCGGTTCCGGCGCTGGTGCTGGGGTTGGGCCTGAGCATGACGCAAGCGGCGCCGGTGGCCCTTTTTGCCGTCGGCAGCGCGGCGGCGGTCGGCGCCATCGACGGTTTGCGCCATGGCCTGGTGCGCTACCGTGCGGCGTTGTTGATCGCGTTGCTGGGGGCACTGTTTTCGCCGGTTGGCATCTACCTCGCCCACCAATTGGCGGAACGGACGCTGATGATCCTGTTCAGCGGCCTGATGGTCATGGTGGCTTGGCGCATGTTGCGTCGCGAACGCCGCGACGACGGTCCGAGCGATCACGGCCACGCCAACTGGGGCCAGAAAAACTGCATGCTCGATCAGCAGACCGGGCGCTTTTCCTGGACCGCCAAATGCACCGCGACCCTGGCGGCGCTTGGCGCGGTGACCGGAGTGGTGTCCGGTTTGCTCGGGGTCGGTGGCGGGTTTCTGATCGTCCCGGCGTTCAAGCAACTGACCGATGTGCAAATGCGCGGCATCGTCGCCACGTCGCTGATGGTCATCAGCCTGATTTCCGCCATTGGCGTCATCGGTGCGTTGCAGGCCGGCGTGCGTATCGATGGCCTGGGCTTTGCGTTCATCGCCGCGAGCGTGGTCGGCATGGTCATCGGCCGCAAGCTCTGCGCGCGGGTGCCCGCCCGGGCGTTGCAGGTCGGCTTCGCCACGGTGTGCGTGGTGGTCGCGGCCTATATGCTGCTCCGTTCGCAGGGCTAGCGGTCTTACATCCTAAGTTCCGGGCCCCGTCGCGGCCCGGTCCTACGCCCAAGTTGCCGAGCTGGCAGCGTCGCTCCAAAGCACTTCATAACCGCCTCCAAGGCAGCGTATGACGCCGCCGGTCGGCTTTCGATAATCGCCTCCGACATCCAGTCCCCATGCTGCGGAGCGCGTCATGCACAACAATAAGAAATTCAAGCGTCGTTACTTGCCAGCCTTTATCGCCAGCCTGTCGGGCCTCGGGCTGAGCACCCTGGCCGAAGCCGAAATCATGCTGTACGACAAGGACCAGACCACCTTTTCCACCGATGGCTATATCAACGCCTTCTATGTGAACAGCGACGTCGACCGCGCGGGCGAGCAGTACGACCGTCGGCAGGCGCGGGTCAAGATGGGGTTCCTGCCCAACTACCTGGGCTTCAACATGGGCAAGCAGGTCGACGATCTCAAGCTCGGCGCCCGGGCGTCGTTCTGGGTGACCATCAACGACAGCGAAACCAACGGCACCGACACCGCCATCGACGTCCGTCAGTTCTACGGTACGGTGGCCAACCCCGAGTGGGGCGAAGTGCTGATCGGCAAGGATTTCGGCCTGTTCGCCCGGTCCAACATCCTGCTGGATGAACTGCTCGCCGGTTATGGCCAGGTCAGCGACACCCTGGGTCTGGTCGATGGCGGCGGCGTATCGTTCGGCAACATCGGCAGCGGTTACCCCTATCCGTTTCCGACGTCGCAGATCACCTATCGCACCCCGGTCATGGACGGTCTGCGAGTGGCGGTGGGCATCATGGATCCGGTGGACACCAACGACAGCAGCCCGACCGGCAAGGCCTACCAGGAAAATCCGCGCACCGAGAGCGAAATCACCTACCAGTTCGACGTTGGCGGGGCGAAGATCTACAGCTGGCTCAACGGCAGCTACCAGACTTCGGACAACACCGACTCCACGGTCGAGTCCGTCACGTCCAAGGGCGTCGGTTATGGCGTACAGGCGAAGATGGGCGGCTTGTCGCTGACCGGCTCGGGGTTTCAGGCCAAGGGCATCAACCCGTTCTTCACCAACAACGCGGGCGAACCGACCTTGCGCAATGTCGACAGCGACGGGTATCTGTTGCAGGGCTCCTACAAACTGGGCAAGAACCGCCTGGCCCTGTCCTACGGCAAGACCAAGGATGATGGCAATGGCGTGGTCGGCAGCGGGGCGGACTACGAGACCCGCGGCATCGCGCTGTTCCATGACGTCAACGACAACCTGAAGCTGGTGGCCGAGTACAACCAGTTCGAAATCAATGGCCATGACACCAGCGCGCAGAATGAAGACACCGACACCTTTGCCGTGGGTGCGGTGCTGACCTGGTAACCCCGGGCCTGCACCACGCTGAGCACCTGTGGGAGCGAGCCTGCTCGCGATGATGTCGGGTCAGTCGATAGACAGGTTGACTGACCCACCGCCATCGCGAGCAGGCTCGCTCCCACAGTTCCATTCACCGGCTGCCTCCTCCCATCGAACCGCCAGACCGCTACCCAAGTAGCATACGGCGCCAACCCCGGCCTTCGTACACTCGTGCCTCATACAGGCGCCTGCGGGAGGCGACGATGCAAGGGCTCAATAACGAAGGTATCGTCAGCGCCATGTCCCAGGCGACCGATGCCCAGCAAGCGGCACAGGAGCTGGCGCGCCAGCTGCTGCACCCGCACCTGGGCTTCGTGCTGTTCTTCTGTTCCGCCGAATACGACTTGCAGGCACTGGGGCAGGCCCTGCAGCAGAGCTTTGGCGGGATCCGCCTGGTCGGCTGCACCAGCGCCGGGGAAATCACGCCGTTGGGCTACGGGCGCAACTGCGTGACGGCGGTGGGTTTCGATCATCGGCATTTCTCCATCGACGCCGAACTGATCGACGAAATGGAGCGCTTTAGCCTGATCGACGCCCAGCAGGTGGTGGAGCGCCTGGTGAGTGGCTGTCGCAGCAATACCCTGGCACCGATCAAGGGCAACAGCTTTGCCCTGACCCTGCTCGATGGCCTGTCCAGCCGTGAAGAAATGGTCCTGGCAGCATTGAGCGCGGCCCTGGGTGACATTCCGCATTTCGGCGGTTCGGCCGGTGACGACAATTACCTGACCCACACTCACGTCTACTTCGGCGGCGAGTTCCACAGCGGCGCTGCGGTGGTGATGCTGGTCAACACCTGGCTGGACTTCGAAGTGTTCACCACCCACCACATCCTGCCGCGCGCGGAAAAACTGGTGGTCACCGGGGCGGACAGCACCTCGCGCCGGGTCTTCGAGCTCAATGCCGAACCGGCTGCGGAGGAATATGCGCGGCACATCGGCATCCCGGTGGCTGACCTCGATCACCGGATCTTCGCCGCCCATCCGCTGGCGGTGCGCATCAACGATCAATACTACGTGCGGGCAATCCAGCAGGTGCATGCCGACCTGAGCCTGAGTTTCTACTGCGCCGTGGAAAACGGCATCGTCCTCACCGTCATGACCCCAGGCCCGATGCTGCCCAACCTGCAAACCCTGTTCGACGGTTTGCAGGCGCGGCTCGGCGATTTGTTGCTGACCATCGGTTGCGACTGCTTCCTGCGACGCATGGAGCTGGAAGACGACGGCAGCCTCGAACAGATCGGCCGCTTTTTGCGTGAGCGGCGGGTGATGGGGTTCAACACCTACGGAGAACAGTTCAATGGCATGCACATCAACCAGACCTTCACCGGGGTCGCCATTGCCAAAGGCCGTTCCCCCGGACGCCGCTGAGCCGGACCTGCAAGCCCAGGTGGCCAGTCTGCAGCACGAAAACCGGAAATTGCAGCGCATCAATGCGGCATTGATCGAGCGCATCGAGTCCGGTGTCACCCGTGGCAATGATCCCTATCGGGCGTTCCAGCACTCGGTGGTGCTGGCCGAGCAGGTGCGCGAACGCACCGATGCCCTGAACCAGGCCATGGCCGAACTGAAATCGGGCAATCACTTGCTCAGCGAAGCACGACTGCGGGCCGAAACCGCCCACCAGCATTTGATCGATGCCATCGAAAGCATTTCCGATGCCTTTGTGCTGTTCGACGCCGAGCAGCGCATCGTGCTGTTCAACAGTCGTTTCAAGGCCTTCTGGAGTAACAGTCGGGTGCGCATCAATGCCGGCATGCGCCTGGCTGAAGTGAAGCGCCTGATGTTCTCCACCGGCCTGTTCACCGAGGAGCCGCGCGGGCAGGCTGACGAAAACCTGCTGTATCGCCTGCACAACGGGCGCTGGCTGCAAGTCAGCGAGCGGCCGACCCAGGAAGGCGGGCGAGTGATCCTGTTTACCGACATCACCGACGTCAAACACAGCGAGACCATGCGCCGCGAGCAGGCCGTGGCGCAAAAATCGCACCTGTTGCAACGGGCCGTGGACAACCTGTCCCAGGGCGTGGCCATGGTCAACGCCGAGGGTGTGCTGGAGTTGTGGAACCGGCGTTTCCTCGAACTCAGCGGCCTCGCCCCGGTGGCGGCCCATCGCCCGTTCGCCGAAGTGATCGCCGACAGCGAATTGAGCCTGCTGACCCCGGCCACTCACGATGGCAACGGACGTCCGGTGCAGGAGCTGGAGCAGCGGCTGTACGATGGCCGGGTCCTGGAGATCCGCACGCACCCGCTGCCCACCGGCGGTTTCGTCAACACGTTCACCGACATCACCGAACGCTATCAGCACGCCGAGGCGCTGAGCGAAAGCGAACGCTGGATCCGTCTGATCACTGACCACGT
Organism: Pseudomonas sp. IT-P12; assembly: GCF_949767465.1. Lineage (NCBI taxonomy): Bacteria > Pseudomonadati > Pseudomonadota > Gammaproteobacteria > Pseudomonadales > Pseudomonadaceae > Pseudomonas > Pseudomonas sp. IT-P12. The sequence continues at coordinate 241,280 of NZ_CATKPY010000011.1, forward strand.
CCCCGCGCTGATTGCCTACCTCAACGCCGACCTGGTCTATGAATTCACCAACAAGGTCTACGAAGAGTGGTACTGCTGGCCACGCGGCGTGATGCTCGGGCAGAGCCTGCGCGAAGTGCACAGCGAGCAGCATTACCAGCGCCTGGAAGCCTATGTCGCCCGGGCCCTGGCGGGCGAAAGCGTGACGTTCGAGTTTGCCGAAACCAACATCAACCATCAGGAGCGCTACATGCTGCGCTCCTACGTGCCGAACCGGCTGGCCAGCGGGGAAGTGGTGGGCATTTTCGTGCTGATCCGCGACATCACCGAGCGCCGGCGCACTGCCGAGGCGTTGCACCAGGCCTACCAGAACCTGGAGCTGCGGGTACGCGAACGCACGGCGGAACTGACCACCCTCAACGATCAGCTGTTGAGGGAAATCGACGAGCGCCGGCGTGTCGAATCCCGTCTGCGCGAGGCCAAGCTTGAAGCCGAGCAGGCGAACCTGTCGAAGACCAAGTTCCTCGCCGCTGTCAGTCACGATTTGCTGCAACCGTTGAACGCGGCGCGGCTGTTCACCAGCGCCTTGCTGGAACGCGGGGAACCGCTGGCCAACGAGATTCTGGTGCGCAACGTCAGCAATTCCCTGGACGACGTGGAAAACCTGCTGGGCACCCTGGTCGACATTTCCAAGCTCGATGCCGGCGTGATCAAGGCCGATATCGCCCCGTTCGCTCTGAGTGAGTTGCTGGAAAACCTCGCCGCCGAATACACCCAGGTGGCGCGCAGCGAGGGTCTGGCGCTGCATTTCATCCCCTGTTCGGCCCTGGTGCGCAGTGACATTCAATTGCTCGCGCGGATTTTGAGAAACCTGCTGAGCAATGCGATTCGCTACACCTACATCGGGCGCGTGGTGCTCGGCTGCCGGCGTCGGCACCAGAAGCTGTCGATCGAGGTGTGGGACAGCGGCATGGGCATTGCGGAAAACCGCCTGGAAGAAATTTTCCAGGAGTTCAAGCGCGGTGACGTGCAGCGCCCTGACCAGGACCGTGGCCTGGGCCTGGGGCTGGCCATCGTCGAGAAGATCGCCGGGATTCTCGGGCACCGCATTCACGTGCGCTCGTGGCCGGGCAGGGGTTCGGTGTTCAGCGTCGAGGTGCCGCTGAGCGCCACGGCGCCCAGGGCGCTGCCCTCGTTGCTGATGAGCGAGCCGATGCTCGAGCGTTTGCGCGGGGCGCGGGTCTGGGTGCTGGACAACGACGCCGCCATTTGCGCCGGCATGCGCACATTGCTCGAGGGCTGGGGATGTCAGGTGATCACGGCGTTGTCGGAACAGGACCTGGCGCGGCAGGTGGACAACTACCATGCCGAAGCGGATCTGCTGATAGCCGATTATCACCTGGACGATGATCAGAATGGCGTGGACGCGGTGGCGCGGATCAACGCGCGGCGCGCTTCAGCGATTCCGGCGATGATGATCACCGCCAATTACAGCAACGAACTCAAACTGCAGATCCGCGAGCTGGGACACACCCTGATGCACAAGCCGGTCAGGCCGATGAAGCTGAAGACGGCGATGAGTCATTTGCTCGGCCGGCCTTGAAAGCCTGCGGTGCTGGCCAGGGCACTTTCGTCGGAATGTCGCCCAGAGCCGGCTCGCTCCTGCAAAGGTGATCACAAACCCTGTGGGAGCGAGCCTGCTCGCGATAGTCGCGCCTCGTTCCTAGCGCCGCAGATAGGACCCGAAATCAATGTCCCCGGCACTCAAGATCGCCTGCACCCGGTTGTGCACATTGAGTTTGCGCAGGATCGCCGACACGTGGGCCTTGACCGTGGTTTCGGCGATTTCCAGGGTGTAGGCGATCTGCTTGTTCGACTCGCCCTTGGTCATGCGCTCCAGCACCAGGAGCTGCTTGCGGGTGAGGGCCTGGAGCAGTTCGGGCGGGAAGCTCGGGGTGTCGTTCATGCGCCGGTGGGTGCTGCTTTTTTGCGTGCGGATGATGTCCGGCGGCAAGTACACGTTGCCATTGAGGATCTGCTGGATGGCATCGGTCATTTGCAGGCGCGGCGAGGACTTGGTGATGAAACCCACGGCGCCGTAGGTGATGGCTTGCAGCACGATCTGCTTGTCCTGTTCGGCGGACACGATCACCACGGGAATCGTCGGCGCCTCGTTGCGCAGGTTGATCAGGCCGTTGAGACCGTGCATGCCAGGCATGTTCAGGTCGAGCAGGATCAGGTCCAGGTCGTCGTGCGCTTCGGTCAGCGCCAGGGCGCTGTCGAGGTCGGCGGTTTCCATGACCTCACTGCCGGGGAAACCATCGCTGATGACGTTGTGAATGGCTTCGCGAAACAGCGGGTGATCGTCGGCAATCAGAATTTTGTACATAGCCTTTCACCTCATTATTTTCGTTATGGTGTGGCAACAACACGCTGGCGTAAAGCTCAGGGAAAGGGCTCCGGCTGAGCAGGTGTCACGGGCAGGTTCGCCGCTTGCCACGCATCCAGACCATCGCGATACCAATACAGTGTCTGGTAGCCCATCGAGGCCGCGCGCTTGACCGCGTTCCAGCTCAACCAGCAATCGGAGCGGCAGTAGAAAACCAGCGGCTGCCGCCGATTGCCGGCGGTGAGTTTGTCCAGGTGGTGGCTGAAATAGGCCTGCCAGTCGGGCGCCAGGTCACCGTCGCCGGTGTTGGCCAGCCAGTGGCTGCCGGGCAGGTTCTCATGGGGCTGGTCCTCGATGAATCGGCCCTGCAACCATTGGCGACGGTAGACGTCGATCAGCACCGGCCGTGGCGTCTGGCTCAACAGCGCCTGCAGGGCCGGGGTGTCGATCAGGGTGGCGCCCTCGGCTTGCGCGGGTGTCGGGCTGCGGTACAGGCCGATGCGATAACCCTCGGAGGAGAACAGTGCTGTTTCGGCTTGCGCGGCACCCGGCAACAGGCTCAGCGAGAGCAGGGCCAGGGCCAGGGCAGGGCACAGCAGGCGACGTCGGGCGCGCGGCATGGGTTCGGTCCTTATAGTTATGAGCCCATTACATGCCAGTCTCGGTGCGTTGGGAATGCGACGATAGACAGGTGAAACCAGTACTAAAGTCGTAATTTGGCCGGATTGAGATGCGCCTGAATGACGCGGTTTTCTGTGGGAGCGAGCCTGCTCGCGATAGCGGACTGTCAGTCGGCTTGTACTGACTGTTGAGACGCCATCGCGAGCAGGCTCGCTCCCACAAGGGGCACGGGGATGTCAGCCGGCCTTACGCAACGCCGCGTGCTGCGGATTGAAGGTCAGCACCGCGAGCAGGGTAAACAGCAGCGTCAGGCCAGTGCACACCGCCAGCGCCAGCGGGTTGAATTGTTCATACAGGGCAAAGCGCACCAGTTCCACGGCGTGAGTGAACGGGTTCAACGCGCACAACCCATACAACCACTCGCTCGCCTCGCGCATCTTCCACAGCGGATACAAGGCCGAGGACAGGAAAAACAGCGGGAAGATCACGAAATTCATCACGCCGGCAAAGTTTTCCAGCTGGCGGATCGCGTTCGACAGCAACAGCCCCAGGGCACTGAGCATCAATGCCACCAGCAACAGCGCCGGCAAGGCGATCAACAGCCCCAGTGCCGGTGGTTGCACACCGTAGACCCAGGCAATCGCCAGGAATGCGTACACCTGCAACAGCGAAATCAGCGAAGTGGCCAGCAGCTTGCTGCACAGCAGAAAGGTGCGTGGCAGGGGGCTGGTGAGCAACACGCGCATGCTGCCCATTTCCCGGTCGTACACCATCGACAGCGAGCCCTGCATGCCGTTGAACAGCAGGATCATGCAGGCCAGGCCCGGGATGATGTAGACCTCATAGGGAATGTAGGTGTCGTACGGCTCGATGATCGCGATGCCAAGCGCTGCACGAAAACCGGCGGCGAACACCAGCAACCACAGCAGGGGCCGCACCAGTGCACTGAGGAACCGCGTGCGTTGCAACACGAAGCGCAACCATTCGCGCAGCACGATGCCGCTGAAGCATTGCCAGTAAGCGTTCATGGGCGGGCCCCCGCAGTGGTCAGGCGACTGAACGCCGAGCCCAGGTCGCCGCCGTGTTCCTGGCTCAGGGCATCGGCTTGTCCGCTGGCCACCAATCGGCCCTGATGCAGAATCAGCAAATCGTCGCTGGGCTGCACTTCATCCAGCAGGTGGGTGGTCCAGAGCACACTGATGCGTTGCTCCTGGCACAGGCTGCGCAGGTGCTGGTTGAGGGCCAGGCGGCTGGCCGGGTCGAGGCCGACGCTGGCCTCGTCCAGCAGCAACAGGCGCGGCTCATGCAGCAGTGCGCGGGCGATCTCCACGCGACGGCGATGCCCGCCATTGAGTTCACGCACGCGTTCGCGACGGCGCTCGGTCAGCGCCTGGCGAGCCAGTTCGGCCTCGATGCGAATCGTGCTCTGGCCCCGGGACAGGCCATGCAGCGCCGCATGGTAGCGCAGGTTCTGCTCGACGCTCAGGTCCAGGTCCAGCGTGCTTTGCTGGAACACCACACCCAGTTGCCGCAACGCCGGGCGCGGGGCGCTGCGCAGGGAGTGGCCGCCGACCCGGATATCACCGCGCTGCAGATCGTACAGGCGGGTCAACAGCGCGATCAGTGTCGACTTGCCGGCGCCGTTGGGCCCCAGCAGTGCGGCAAAACGCCCCGGCGCCAGGTTGAAACTCACCTGGCCCAAGGCCTGACGCGCACCGTAGGCAAAGCTCAGCTCGCTGACCTCCAGGGTGCTCATGGCGTCACCACCACGCCCCAAGGGTAGCGCCCGACCTTGACCGACTTGATCACCTTGAGGCTGTCGACGTCGATCACGGAAACGTCACCGCTGACCCCGTTGGTCGCCAGCAACTGCTTCTGATCCGGGGTGAACGCCATCTGCCACACACGGCGTCCGACCAGCAGGTAATCGAGAATCTCGTAGGTTTTCGCATCGATCACCGCGACATGGTTGGCCGGGCCGAGCGCGACGAACGCATACTTACCGTCGGCGCTGAGCTTGACGCCCACCGGTTGCACCTTGTCCGGGTGCACACCCTTGATCTGGAAGGTCAGCGTCTTGAGGATTTGCCGGCTGGCCACGTCGAGGACGGTCACCGTGCCACCGATTTCCGCCGAGGCCCAGAGTCGGGTGCCATCGGGCGAAAATTCGACGAAGCGCGGACGTTGATCCACCAGCGTGCTGTCGGCCAGGGTCTGGGTGCTGGTGTCGATCCAGTGCAGCATGTTGGTGGTTTCGCTGGTGTTCACCGCCCATTTGCCGTCGGGGCTGACGGCCATGCCTTCGGGCTCGACGCCGACGTTGATCTGGCCCAGCACTTTCGAGGTTTCGGTGTCGATCACCGTCACCAGCGCATCGTCCTCGTTGGAAACGTAGAGCCAGCGATTGTTCGGGTGCAGGGCAAATTGCTCGGGGTCCTTGCCCGAGGGCAGTTCCTTGATGATCTTGCGGGTGGCCACGTCCATCACCTGCACCCGATCCGAGTCGCTGGCGCAGATGTACAGCAGCGTGTTGTCGTGGGACAGCAGCAGGCCCCGAGGGCGCTGGCCGACGGGCAGGGTGTCGATGACCTGCAGGGTCTGCATGTCGATCAGGCTGAGGTTGTTGTCCTTCTCGTTGGAGACCCAGGCGGTGCTGGCCGCGGCGTGCCCGGCGGCGAGGAGCAGGGCGCAGGAAAGCAGGGTGCGGCGCATGACGTGTTCCTTTTTGTTGTGGTTGTCGTGTAGGGCCAGATCAGGGAAACCGGCAACTGACCTCGGGCTTGTCGTAGCCCAGGCTGTCCATTTCGTTGAAGGGGTGCAGGAAGCCGTCCTGGGGCGAAGTGCTGACCAGCGCCCGCGGCTGCACGATCGGGATCGGCTGGCGCAACTCGCCGTTCCACGGGCGATAGCTGAGCTTGCGACCCTTGAAACCGTCGAGGGGCAATTGATCGCTGATTTGCAGGTCGCGGATCGCCAGCGGATCGGTCTGGCGCAGCTTGCTCACGGCGCTGGCGATGCTGCGCACGGCCATCCATGCGGCGAAATCGCGATCATTCATCCAACGCCCGCTCAGGGCTTCGAAGCGCTTCTGCAATTGCGCGGCACCGAAGGTCTCGACGCTCTTGTGCCAGCCGACCGGGGTCAGGCCCTGGGTGCCGGCGACCGGCCGCGGGTACCAGGTCTGGTAGGGCACGTATTCGCCAAAGTCGCCGCGTTCATCGGCCACCAGTACCACGTCGTATTCGGCGGTCTGGGTGAACAGCGGCATGTCGGCCTGGGCGCTGCGGCGCTGGTCGTTGTCGAAACGCCAGGCCTTCTCTGCCACCAGTTGCAGGCCGAAGCGTTTCGCCGCCCGGCGCAGGGCGGCGGCGTAGGCTTGATCGTCTGCGGTCGGGCCGACGATCAACAGCGCCTTCTGCCATTTGCGCACCACCAGGAACTGCGCCAGCGCATCGGCCAGCATCGCCCGGCTTGGCAGCGTGTGCAGCACGTTCGGCAGGCAGTCGCGGGTGCGCACGGCGTCGTCCGGGCTGCCGGCATTGAACAGCAGGCTGTCGGGCAGCGCAGCGCTGAGTTGGCGCAGGCTGTCCACCGGCGCATTCACCACGAACAGGCGCAGGCCCTCGGCATGCTGCGCCTTCGCGGCGTCGAGCAAGGCCTGTGGGCTGTCGACGCTGGCGGCGACCAGGCTGTAGCTGTGATTGAGGAATCGCCCGGTGCTGTTGCTGTCGGTGATCGCCAATTCGGCACCGCGCAGTCCGGCGTCCGTCGGTTCGGGAATGATGTTCGACAGCAGCGGGCCTGGATCAGGGCGATAACCCAGGTAGCCGATCTGCACCTGTAGCGGCGCGTCGGCGGCCTGGCTGCGGGTCGCCAGCCCGGCGGCGCAGGCAATCGCCAGCAGGTAGATCAGGGCGTAAGGGGCAAGCTGGCGCATAAGGCACTCCGTTACAGGTAGCGCCAGCATAGGAAGCCCGGGAAGTGGAGGAAATATGCAGAAAGTACCAACGGGGCAGTACCAAGGTAGTAACTCATCTCAGGCGGCGCGGTTTTAGCATGGACTTAACGGCCATCACCCTGGAGGAGATTGAACATGCGCATTCTCAAGGCGTTGCTGCTGCCGTTGCTACTGATCCTGAGCCTGATCGGCGTCGACAAGCTGCACGGCCCGCGTCCCGCGCCGCTGCACGTCGTGCCTGCGATTCCGGGGCGTTAGGCATGTCGGCGCTGTGGCGAATCAACCTCTGGGTCTGCGGGTTTTTCACCCTGGTGACCCTGGCGTGCATGGCGTTGCTGGTGCACCAGGCGCTGGCGGACGTGGAGCGTGAACTGCAATCGGCCGAGGCCGTGGTGCATTACCTGAGTGAAACCGCCGAGCGCGACCCTGCCAGCCTGCAACCCCGGCTGACACAAAGCCTGCGCCATGTGCGGGTGCGCTGGTTGCAGCCAGGCGAGACGGCCACCGCGCCGGTGCAGGACGGTCTCGACGCCTGGCTCGGGCAGCTGTTGTTTGCCGAGGCCCGGCAGCGTGCGCAGGTCCTGGATATGCACGATGGTCGTCGCGTGCAGATCGCCGTCGATCCCCGGGATGAAATCGACGAAGTCTGGGACTCCCTGCAACAGCTGCTGGGCCTGTGCGCGCTGGCGTTGCTGTTGAGCCTGTTGACCATTCGCTGGGCCGTGCGCCGGGGCCTGGGCCTGCTCGATGATTTGCTGCACGCGTTGCAGCAGGTGTCCGGCGGTCAGCTCAAGGTGCGCCTGCGTGCGCAAGGTGTGCCGGAAGCGCGGCAACTGGCGGTGCATTTCAACCAGATGACCGATGCCCTGGAACAGGCGCGGGCCGACAACACCCGATTGACCCAGACCCTGCTGGCCTTGCAGGAGCAGGAACGCACGCAGCTGGCGCAGACCCTGCACGACGACCTCGGCCAATACCTGGCGGGCATTCGCGCCCAGGCCTGCCTGTTACCGCTGGTAGCGGATCAGCCCGAGGTGGTAGCGCGCACGGTGCGCGAACTGGAACACAATTGCGAACACTTGCAGCAGGGGTTCCGGGCGCTGGTCCGCGATCTGTACCCGGTGGTCCTGCAGCACTTGCCGCTGGCCGAAGCCCTGGGCCTGCTGGTGGAACAATGGCAGGCGCGCCAGGGCATCGATTGCCGGTTACGGGTCAGCGCGCAATTGCCGACGTTGTCCGCGCCGGACAAGACCCATCTTTACCGCCTTTTGCAGGAAGCCTTGACCAATATCGCCCGCCACGCCGACGCCAGCCGGGTACGGGTGCACCTGGGCCAGCGTGGCGGGCATTGGCGATTACTGATCCGCGACAACGGCTGCGGTGCGCAGCAACCCCAGCGGCCGGGTGTCGGCCTGTACTCGATGTTCGAGCGCGCCCGCAGCCTGGGCGGCGAACTGCGCATCATCAGCCGACCCGGTGCCGGTTGGGCGCTGGCCTTGAACGTACCTTTGGAGGTGTCATGAATATTCTGCTGGTCGATGACCATGCGGTGGTCCGCCAGGGCTACGCGAGCCTGTTGCGGGCGCTGCTGCCGGCGATGCAAGTGCGTGAAGCGGCGACTGGCGAGGAAGCGCTGGCCAGGGTCCAGGAAGCGGTGCCGAACCTGGTGATCATGGATTTCGGCCTGCCGGGCATCAGCGGGCTGGAAACCACCCGCCGCTTGCGCCAGCGCCTGCCGCAACTGCGCGTGCTGTTCTTCAGCATGCACGACGAACTGCCATTGGTGCGCCAGGCACTGGACGCCGGGGCGTCAGGCTACCTGACCAAGAGTTCGGCGCCGCAGGTGCTGATCGAAGCGGTGCGGCGCATCCTCGCCGGGCATGCCTACATCGAGCAGCCGCTGGCCACTCAACTGGCCTGCAACCCGCAACAGGAGGACCCGCGCTTGCAGAGCATGACCCAACGGGAGCTGGAGATCTTCGTCATGCTCGCCAAAGGCACCCCGGCCCGCCTGATTGCCGAACAGCTGAGCATCAGCAGCAAGACCGTTTCCAATCACCTGACCTTGCTCAAGAGCAAACTGCAGGTCAGTTCCCACGCCGAGCTGGTGCATTTGGGGATTGACCTGGGGGTGGTGCGCAAGGCGGGGTAGTCCGCGATACAGGGTTCCTGCCCTGTGGGAGCGGGCTTGCTCGCGAATGCGGTGTACCAGTCACTTCACATGTCTCTGACACACCGTATTCGCGAGCAAGCCCGCTCCCACAGGGGGTACATTGCAGCTTATTTATCCCAGGTCGTCGGGCACCCCGAACACCCCTCCATGTTCGCGTCCTGAAAGTTCGCGTAATGCTGGCGCGAGCCGCTGAGGTTGGCCTGTTCGAGGTTGCTTTCACCGAACTTGGCTTCCTGCAGGTTGGCGTCGTCGAGACGGGCGCCCTTGAGGTCGGCCTTGCTCAGCCAGGTCATCTCCAGGTCGGCTGCCCGCAGGTTGGCATTGTGCAGTCTGGCGCCGGATAGCCTGGCGAACTGCAGGTAGGCGGCGCTGAGGTTGGCGTCCTGGAACTGCGCACCCTGGGCGAACAGGCCCCAGCCCTGGATGGCCATCAGGTTGGCACCGCTGAAATCCGCCAGGCGCGCATTGCTTTGTTGCAGGCTGGCGCGGCTGAGATTGGCGCCTTGCAGCTGGGCTTTTTCCAGGTTGGCCAGGTCCAGGCGGGCATGACGCAGGTCGGCCTCGCGCAGGTCGGCGCCGCTGAGGTTGATGCCCCGCAGATCCTGATTGCTCAGGTTGGCGCCCCTGAGGTTGGCGCCGGGGCACTGGCTATGTTCGGCGAGGGTGCAGCCGTTGATGATCAGTGGGGTGTCGTCGCCGTCATCGGCGTAAGCCGTGGCGATGCTCAATAGAAGGAGTAGCGGCAGGCATTTCATGGCAGGTCTCCGGGTGGCCTTGTGGGAGCGAGCCTGCTCGCGATGAGGTCAGTCCCTTCAACGCTGGATGTCTGGCAGTCATCGCGAGCAGGCTCGTTCCCACAGAGGCCGAGGGTGGATGGGGCGGTGGTTTATTTTTGCGCCACTTTGTTATCCCAGCTCGGGATCTTGAACACCCAGAATGACCCGCCCTGTGCCACCGGCTTGGTCAGCTCGGCCATGTCGCCGCCCCACAGCGGTACGGCGCCGCCGTAGCCGACGGTCACGCCGATGTACTGCTCGCCATCCTGTTCCCAGGTGATCGGCGGCGAGACGATGCCGCTGCCGGTCTGGAACTTCCACAGCTCCTTGCCGGTTTTCGCATCGAAGGCCTTGAAGAAGCCATCGCCGGTGCCGGTGAAAACCAGGTTGCCCTTGGTCGCCAGCACGCCGGCCCACAGCGGCAAGTGCTCCTTGTGTTCCCACACCACCTTGCCGGTGGTCGGGTTCATCGCCCGCAGGGTGCCGACGTGATCGTCGTACATGCGCTTGATCCGGAACCCCATGCCCAGGTAGGCCGAGCCTTTCTTGTAGTTGACTTCTTCGGTCCAGTATTCCTCTTTCCACTGGTTGCCCGGAATGTAGAACAGGCCGGTGTCCTGGCTGTACGCCATGGGGTTCCAGTTCTTGCCGCCGAGGAACGGCGGCGAGACTTCCACCGGCTTGCCCTTGGTTTCGCCAGGCAAGGGTTTGGCCGGACGCTGGCCTTCGTTCTCCACCGGGCGACCGGTCTTGAGGTCGATGTGGCTGGCCCACGTGATGTTATCGACGAAAGGGAAGGCGTTCTGCAACTTGCCGTTGTTGCGATCGACCACATAGAAGAAACCGTTACGGTCGGCGTGACCGGTGGCCTTGACGGTCTTGCCGTCCTTGTCCTTGTAATCGAACAGCACCAGCTCGTTGTTGCCGGAGAAATCCCAGGCATCGTTCGGGGTGTGCTGGTAGAACCATTTCACCTCACCCGTGCTGGGATCGACGCCCACCTGGCCGGAGGTGTACAGGCTGTCGTAATCGTGCGGGTTGCCATCCTTGGCGGTGCGCGCCCAGGTGTTCCACGGGCCGGGGTTGCCGGCGCCGACGATGATGGTGTTGGTTTCTGCGTCGAAACTGGCGCTCTGCCAGGGGGCGCCGCCGCCGTGGCTCCAGGCTTCGACCTTGCCGGTTTCGGTGGTGGGGTCGTTAGGCCAGGACGGCGCCTTGACGTCTCCGGTGGGCGTACTGTCCTTGCCGTTCAGACGGCCCATGTGGCCTTCGACGAAAGGCCGCATCCACACTTCGTCGCCGGTGTCGGGGTCGCGGGCAAACAGCTGGCCGACCACGCCGAACTCATCGCCGGAGCTGCCGTGGATCAACAGCACCTTGCCGCTGGTCTTGTCCTTGATCAGCACCGGTGCGCCGGTCATGGTGTAGCCGGCGGCGTGGTCGCCGAACTTCTTGTTCCACACCACTTTGCCGGTGTTCTTGTCCAGCGCGATCACCCGCGCATCGAGGGTGCCGAAATAGATCTTGTCGCCATAGATCGCCGCACCGCGATTGACCACGTCGCAGCACGGGCGAATGTTGTCCGGCAGGCGGTGGTTGTAGGTCCACAAACGTTGGCCGGTCTTGGCGTCAAGGGCGAACACCCGCGAGTAGGAACCGGTGACGTACACCACGCCGTCGCTGACAATGGCCTGGGATTCCTGGCCGCGCTGCTTCTCGTCACCGAAGGAATAGGACCACGCCGGGGTCAGCTTGAACACGTTCTTGTCGTTGACCTGGGCCAGCGGGCTCCAGCGCTGGGCGTTGGTGCCCATGCCGTATTGCAGCACGTCTTTGGTGGTCAGGTGGTCGTTGGCAATGTCTTCCCACGTCACGTTGCGGGTCGGTGCGGCAGGGGCATTGGCGGCGTGGCCGGCCGTGCTCAGGGTCAAGCAGCCCGCCAGCACAAACGCCTGCACGGCACGCGTCAAAGGGGAAAGGGCGGGTAGCGATCTTATTGTCATGGTTGCAGTTCCCAGTGGAGGTTTTGGCCTGCACAGGGTGGTGTGTCCGGCGGGGTGGCGACTACGGAAAAAGTCCCGCCGTTGCCGGGAAGAATTCCCAGGCGACACCTGATTTGGGTGTGCACCACAAGCCCTACTACCAAGGTACTAAGCCGCGGCCACCAAAGCAGCATGGGGATGCGCCCGGGTGCTTTCTAAGATGGCTGCCATAGCCTCTGCAAAGAGGTTTTGCGTGCAATCCTGAGGGCATAACAATGACAACTAAACGCAACGCCTTGCTCGTCGCCGGACTGCTGGCCGGCTTTATCAGTGCAGGTTCGGTCTGGGCCCATGGCAACGTTGTGCCGCAAGCCGTCGAGACCAAAGGGCTGACCCCGATCAAGGACGCTGGCGTACAGCTTGATGGTGACGGTTGGGCGGCGGTCAATCCTTACCGCAAATCACCCGAGCACGACAAAGCCGTGGAAATCGGCTCTTCGGCCTACAACCAGAACTGCGCAGCCTGCCATGGCCTGGAAGCCAAGTCCGGCGGCATCGCCCCCGACCTGCGCATGCTGGATGCCGATGAGGCCGGTGACGAATGGTTTGTCGAACGCGTGCGCCACGGTGCGGTGCGCGACGGTCGGGTGTACATGCCGAAGATGGCCGACTACCTGAGCCAGGAAGCCTTGTGGGCCGTTCGCACCTACCTCGACAGCGTCCGCGTCGAGAATTGATGCATGCGCCTGCTCGCGATGGTGATCAGCGCTGTGTTGCTGTGCTGCCCGGCGGTGCAGGCGCAGGTCCGCACCTATGACGAAATGATCGCCGCCGGCGAGTTGAAAGTGGCGGTCTACAAGGACTTTGCGCCTTACAGCTTCGAAGACGCCGGCCAACCCAAGGGCGTGGACGTCGAGCTGGCGGGTGCCCTGGCCAAGGCGCTGGGGGTGCGGCTCACACTGATCTGGGCGCCGCCCGGCGAAAAACTCGACGACGATCTGCGCGATTACATCTGGCGGGCCAGCCAGTTGCACAACCAGCAACTGGCCGACCTGATGATGCGCGTGCCCTACGACCAGGACTACGCGCGCAAGCGCAATGACGTGGGTGAGCTGGAAAACGGCCATGTGGTGATGTTCGGTCCGTACCAGAATGAACAATGGCAAGTCGCCTATGACCGCCGGCGCCTGGAATCGGTGGCCAGCGTCGCGGTGTTCCAGCAACACCCCATCGGCGTCGAGGTCGACAGCGTGCCGTCGTTCTACCTGACGTCGGTGTTCAACGGCATGCTCGCCGGCACCACCCGTCACTATCCCGGCGTGCCCCAGGCGTTTGCCGCGATGAAGGCCGGGGAGGTCGACGCGGTGATGGCCATGCGTGGCGAGATCGACTGGCAGGTGCACGAAGCCGCCGACCCGCAGGTGGCGCTGGCGGAGAACGCCTACCCGAACATGGGCAAGCAGCGCTGGGAAATCGGCATGGCGGTGCACGAAAGCAACCGCCAACTCGCCTACGCCGTGGAAGAGGCGCTGGAGGGGCTGATCCGCGACGGTTCGGTCAACGCCCTCTATGCCCGTTACGGTCTGCGTTACGACGCGCCGGACATGTATCAACCATGACCCGGTGCGCAAGTTGGCTGCTGGCCTGCTGGTTGCCCCTGGTCGCACACGGGGCGGTGGAGCCGGGGCCGGACCCGGTGCCCTCGGTGATGTGGGCCTTCTACCACAGGCAGATGCTTGGCGATGCGCCGTTCGTGTTCGATGACCGGGTCAAGCTGCTGGCGCCGCCGTTTGCCGAGGACGCACGTCAGGTCCCGCTGGAGATCGATGCCCGGGCGTTCAAGGGCGAGGTGGTGAAGATCCTCGCCTGGGCCGAACTCAATCCTTTGCCGAAAATCGTCGATTTCCAGCCACTGGATGGCGTGCTGCCCTGGCTGTCGATCCGCATCCGTATCGAGCAGGCAACCCCATTGCGCGCCGCCGTACAGACCCGCGATGGGCTGTGGCATGTGGGGTCGACCCTGATCGATGCGGCGGGTGGCGGTTGCACGGCGCCCAGTGTGGTGCGCACCGAGCCGGGTTGGGAGGAGCGCCTGGGCCAGGTGCTGGGCGGGCGTTACCCGCGCGGGGAGTTCAGCCGCCTGCGTTTGCAGGTGGCGCACCCGATGGACAACGGCATGGTCAGCGGCATTCCGGAATTTTTCATCAACCACGCCGAGCTGCGCGATCAGGATGATCGCCTGTTGGCGCGCCTCGAGCTGTTTCCCGCTGTCAGCGAGAACCCCAGCCTGGCCTTCGACGTCGAGGGCGCAGGGCAGACGCGCCTGACATTGCGTGACAACAGCGGCAATGAATTCGATGCGGCCATACCCTGACCCCAAGGAGCGCGCGATGCGCTGGATGCTGCTGTTGTTCATGAGCCTGAGCCTGCCGGCGCTCGCCGACCTCGACTACAGGCTCACGCCCCGGCAGATCGCCGAAGACACCTGGTTGCTCGAAGGCAGTACCGATAATTTCGCCCGCAGCAACGGCGGCAACATCGTCAACACGGCGTTCATCGTCACCGAGCGCGGCGTGGTAGTGATCGACAGCGGGCCCTCGCGACGCTACGGCGAAGCCCTGCGCAAGGCGATTGCCGCGACCACCGACAAGCCGGTCATCCAGGTGTTGTTGACCCATCACCACCCGGACCACGTGCTGGGCAATCAGGCCTTCAGCGACGTGCCGATCGGCGCATTGGCCGGCACGACCGAGCTGCTCAAACAGCAGGGCGACGCCATGGCCGAAAACATGTACCGGCTGGTGGGGGACTGGATGCGCGGCACCGAAGTGGTGTTGCCGACCGAAACGCTGGCGCCCGGGGTACGAACTTTTGGGAATCACGATCTGCGCCTGCTGAGCCTGGGTGGGCATACGGGCGCGGATCTGGCTATTCTCGACCAGAAGACCGGCGTGCTGTTCGCCGGCGATCTGGTGTTTTATCAGCGGGCGCTGACCACGCCGAACAGCCCTGGGCTGTCGGTGTGGCTGGCAGACATCGACAGCCTCCAGGCGCTGCCCTGGACACTGATCGTGCCCGGCCACGGCCCGCTGGCCAACGATGCCAGACCATTCGCGCAAATGCGCGACTACCTCGGCTGGCTCGATCAACTGATGCGCGACGGCGCCGCCAACGGCAGCGACATGGCGGAAATGATCCGCAGCCCCATTCCGGAACGCTTCGCCGCGATCAGCCTGAGCCGCTACGAGCTGATTCGCAGTGTCAGCCATCTGTACCCGCGTTATGAGCGTGAGCAGATGAAGCGCGTTGATCAATAACCCCCCCAACATCCCCATCCTCTGTGGGAGCGAGCCTGCTCGCGATGAGGTCAGTCCATTCAACACAGGTGTGCCTGATCCAGTGCCATCGCGAACACGCGCGCTCCCACAGGGGCGCCAGCATTGGTCGAGACCGAGACCCGCTACCAAGGAACTAGAAATCTCAACACTGCGGGCAATTGTCGCAGGGCCTGTGGCGACCAAGAATCTGCACCAGACCGGGAAAATTTCCCGGGTATAACAAAAAACCGCAGAGGTAGCCGCCATGACCCAACCCGCACGTCGCCAACCCTTCGTCCTGAGCGTGTTGCTCAGTGCCATGCTGCTGTCCGGCACGGCATTGGCCGCCGTCAGTGACCAGGACATTCTCCAGGACCCCAAGAACCCGGAGCAGATCGTCACCAACGGTCTGGGCGTCCAGGGTCAGCGCTACAGCCCCCTCGATACCCTCAACGTCAACAACGTGAAAGACCTGCGACCGGTCTGGGCGTTTTCCTTCGGCGGTGAAAAACAGCGCGGTCAACAGGCTCAGCCGATGATCAAGGACGGCGTGATGTACATGACCGGATCCTACTCGCGGGTATTCGCGGTGGATGCGCGCACCGGCAAGAAACTCTGGCAATACGATGCACGCTTGCCCGACGACATCCGCCCGTGCTGCGACGTGATCAACCGTGGCGTGGCGCTGTATGGCGACCTGGTGTTCTTCGGCACCCTCGACGCCAAGCTCGTGGCGCTGAACAAGGACACCGGCAAGGTGGTGTGGAGCAAGAAAGTCGCCGACCACAAGGAAGGCTACTCGATCAGTGCCGCGCCGCTGGTGATCAACGGCAAGCTGATCACCGGCGTGGCCGGTGGCGAGTTCGGGGTGGTGGGGAAAATCGAAGCCTACGACCCGAAAAACGGTGATTTGCTGTGGTCCCGCCCGACGGTCGAAGGCCACATGGGCTATGTCTACAAGGACGGCAAAGCGATAGAGAACGGTATCTCCGGTGGCGAGGCCGGCAAGACCTGGCCGGGCGATCTGTGGAAAACCGGCGGTGCAGCGCCCTGGCTGGGCGGTTACTACGATCCGGAAACCAACTTGCTGCTGTTTGGCACCGGCAACCCGGCGCCATGGAACTCGCACCTGCGTCCTGGCGACAACCTGTACTCGTCGTCGCGCCTGGCACTCAATCCGGACGACGGCACCATCAAATGGCACTTCCAGAGCACGCCCCACGATGGCTGGGACTATGACGGCGTCAACGAGCTGGTGTCGTTCAACTACACCGAGGGCGGCAAGGAAATAAAGGCGGCGGCGACCGCCGACCGCAACGGCTTCTTCTACGTGCTGGACCGTACCAACGGCAAGTTCATCCGTGGCTTCCCGTTCGTGGACAAGATCACCTGGGCCACCGGCCTGGATAAAGACGGTCGGCCGATCTACAACGAAGCCAGCCGTCCGGGTGCACCGGGCAGCGAAGCCAAGGGCAGTTCGGTGTTCGTCGCCCCGGCGTTCCTCGGCGCGAAAAACTGGATGCCGATGGCCTACAACAAGGACACCGGGCTGTTCTACGTGCCGTCCAACGAATGGGGCATGGACATCTGGAACGAGGGCATCGCCTACAAGAAAGGCGCGGCGTTCCTCGGTGCCGGTTTCACCATCAAACCGTTGAACGAAGACTACATCGGCGTGTTGCGCGCCATCGACCCGAAAACCGGCAAGGAAGTGTGGCGCCACAAGAACTTCGCGCCGCTGTGGGGCGGGGTGCTGACCACCAAGGGCAACCTGGTGTTCACCGGTACGCCGGAAGGGTTCCTGCAGGCCTTCAATGCCAAGACCGGCGAAAAAGTCTGGGAGTTCCAGACCGGCTCGGGCGTGCTCGGCTCGCCGGTGACCTGGGAAATGGATGGCGAGCAATACGTCTCGGTGCTGTCGGGCTGGGGCGGCGCCGTCCCGCTGTGGGGCGGTGAGGTGGCCAAACGCGTGAAGGACTTCAACCAGGGCGGCATGCTCTGGACCTTCAAGTTGCCGAAGGACCTGGTGGCGAAGCACTGACCTGAAATCTTGCCCATCACCCTGTGGGAGCGGGCTTGCTCGCGAAGCGGTGTGTCATTCAACGTCCCTCTCGACAGACACGGCCCCTTCGCGAGCAAGCCCGCTCCCACATCGGATTTGCACCAAAACTACTACCAAATAACGAGAGCCCCTCCTGCCAACGGCGCATTCGTCTGGCCGGCGGGGCTCTCTAGTATCGGTGCATCGCCTGTCGGTCCGACAGGCCTCGACCCAGACAGAGGCTCACCATGATTTACGCACAACCCGGAACACCCGGTGCCGTCGTTTCCTTCAAGGCGCGCTACGGCAACTTCATTGGCGGCGAGTTCGTTGCGCCGGTCAATGGCCAGTATTTCACCAACACTTCACCGGTCAACGGCGAAGTGATCGCCGAATTCCCGCGCTCCAGCGCCGCCGACATCGACAAGGCCCTCGACGCGGCCCATACCGCCGCCGATGCCTGGGGCAAGACCTCGGCCCAGGACCGCTCGCTGGTGCTGTTGAAGATTGCCGACCGCATCGAACAGAACCTGGAAATCCTCGCCGTCACCGAAACCTGGGACAACGGCAAGGCCGTGCGCGAAACCCTGAACGCCGACGTGCCGCTGGCTGCCGACCATTTCCGTTACTTTGCCGGTTGCATCCGCGCCCAGGAAGGCGGCGCCGCCGAGATCAACGAGCTGACCACTGCCTACCATTTCCATGAGCCACTGGGTGTGGTCGGGCAGATCATCCCGTGGAACTTCCCACTGTTGATGGCGGCCTGGAAACTCGCCCCGGCCCTGGCCGCCGGCAACTGCATCGTGCTCAAGCCCGCCGAACAGACGCCACTGTCGATCATGGTCTTCGCCGAACTGATCGCCGACCTGCTGCCGGCCGGTGTGCTCAACATCGTTCAAGGGTTCGGTCGCGAAGCCGGTGAAGCACTGGCCACCAGCAAGCGCATCGCCAAGATTGCCTTCACCGGTTCCACCCCGGTCGGTGCGCACATCATGCATTGCGCCGCCGAGAACATCATTCCGAGCACCGTCGAACTGGGCGGCAAGTCGCCGAACATCTTCTTCGAAGACATCATGCAGGCCGAACCGGCGTTCATCGAGAAAGCCGCCGAAGGCCTGGTGCTGGCCTTCTTCAACCAGGGTGAGGTGTGCACCTGTCCGTCCCGCGCACTGGTGCAGGAGTCGATCTACGAGCCGTTCATGGCTGAAGTGATGAAGAAAATCGTCAAGATCAAGCGCGGCAACCCACTGGACACCGAAACCATGGTCGGCGCCCAGGCGTCGGAGCAGCAATACGACAAGATCCTCTCGTACCTGAACATTGCCCAGAAGGAGGGCGCCGAGCTGCTCACCGGCGGCGCCGCCGAGCGCCTGGAGGGCGACCTGTCCAGCGGCTACTACATCCAGCCGACGCTGCTCAAGGGCACCAACAAGATGCGTGTGTTCCAGGAGGAAATCTTCGGGCCGGTGGTGGGTGTCACCACCTTCAAGGACGAAGCCGAAGCCCTGGCCATCGCCAACGACACTGAATTTGGCCTCGGCGCGGGCCTGTGGACCCGCGACATCAACCGCGCCTATCGCATGGGCCGGGCGATCAAGGCCGGGCGCGTGTGGACCAACTGCTACCACCTGTACCCGGCCCATGCCGCGTTCGGTGGCTACAAGAAATCCGGTGTCGGTCGCGAGAACCACAAAATGATGCTCGATCACTATCAGCAGACCAAGAACCTGCTGGTGAGCTACGACATCAATCCGTTGGGGTTCTTCTAACTCACTGAACCCATGGCCCCCCTGTGGGAGCGAGCCTGCTCGCGATTGCGGTCCGACATTCAATGCTGAATGTGCTGACCTCATCGCCAGCAGGCTCGCTCCCATAGGGGTTTTTCACATTGCTTGAACGCCGAGGCGCACCCCCTACCAACGCACCCCACAACCTCGTTCGAAAGTAGCATTCGGACCTTTTGCGCCCCGTGCATTAATGGCTTTACCGGAATTGCCCGGCATAAGAAGAGGATTGACCCATGTGGACTAAACCCGCGTTTACCGACCTGCGCATTGGCTTCGAAGTGACGATGTATTTCGCCAACCGCTGATCGTTCACCCGGCCAGCCGTGGTGTTGGCCGGGCCTGCCTCCTGGAGCATTGCCCATGCACATCCGCGTTCTCGGCTCCGCCGCCGGCGGTGGTTTTCCGCAGTGGAACTGCAACTGCCGGCAGTGCGCCGGACTGCGCGGCGGCAGCCTGCGGGCGCAGCGTCGCACGCAGTCATCCATCGCCCTGAGCGACGACGGTGTGAATTGGCTGCTGTGCAATGCTTCCCCGGACATCCGTGCGCAAATCGACGGTTTCGCGCCACTGCAACCGGCGCGCCGCCTGCGCGACACGGCGATTGCCGGCGTGCTGTTGATGGACAGCCAGATCGACCATTGCACCGGCCTTTTGAGCCTGCGCGAAGGTTGCCCGCATACGGTCTGGTGCACCGCCCGGGTGCATGAAGACCTCAGCAGCGGATTCCCCTTGTTCCCCATGCTCGAACACTGGAACGGCGGTTTGCAGTGGCAACCCGTCGATCTGGACCGCGAACCGTTCCACATTGCCGCCTGCGAGCACCTGCGCTTGCGCGCGATTCCCCTGGTCAGCAACGCGCCACCTTACTCGCCCAACCGCGGCAATCCGCAGCCGGGCGACACCATCGGCCTGTTTATCGAAGACCAGCGTTCGGGGGCTGCACTGTTCTACGCCCCGGGGCTGGGCCAGATCGATGACGACGTCGCCCATTGGATGACGCGTGCCGATTGCCTGCTGCTGGACGGCACCTTGTGGCGCGACGACGAAATGCGTGTGTGCGGTGTCGGCCAGAGCCTGGGCAGCGAAATGGGGCACCTGCCGCAAAGCGGACCGGGCGGGATGCTCGAGCGGCTGGAGGATTTTCCCCGGCAGCGCAAGGTGCTGATCCATATCAACAACACCAACCCGATACTCGACGAGGACTCGGCGGAACGGGCGTTGCTGGAGCGACGGGGGATCGAGGTGGCCTATGACGGCATGGACATTGTGTTGTAGCCCCTGGCCCCATCGCGAGCAGGCTCGCTCCCACACGTGGTGGGGGTGTCAGCAACTGATCCCGCACATCCTGATCAACCAGAGGCCCTTGTGGGAGCGAGCCTGCTCGCGATAGCGCCAGACCAGACACGCAGAATCTTCCGGAGACCCGCAATGAACGAAACCCCCTTGACCCCCGCCGAGTTCGAACAGGCCCTGCGCGCCAAGGGGGCCTATTACCACATCCATCATCCCTTCCATCAGGCGATGTACGCCGGTCGCGCCACGCGCGAACAGATCCAGGGCTGGGTCGCCAATCGTTTCTATTACCAGGTGAACATCCCCCTGAAAGACGCCGCCATCCTTGCCAACTGCCCTGACCGGGAGGTGCGCCGCGAGTGGCTGCAACGGATTCTCGACCACGACGGCGCGCCCGGCAGCGCGGGCGGCATCGAGGCCTGGTTGCGCCTGGGCGAAGCCGTGGGGCTGGACCGTGAGCGGATCCTGTCCCAGGAACTGGTACTGCCGGGGGTGCGCTTTGCCGTGGACGCCTACGTCAACTTCGCCCGGCGCGCTTGCTGGCAGGAGGCGGCCAGCAGCTCGCTGACCGAATTGTTCGCGCCGCAGATCCACCAGTCGCGACTCGACGCCTGGCCGACGCATTACCCGTGGATCGACGCCGGCGGCTACGACTATTTCCGTACGCGACTGGGCCAGGCACGGCGTGACGTCGAGCATGGCCTGCGCATCACCCTGGCACACTACGTCACCGTCGAGGGCCAGCAACGCATGCTGGAAATCCTGCAATTCAAGCTCGATGTGCTGTGGAGCATGCTCGACGCCATGAGCATGGCCTATGAACTGGAACGCCCGCCTTATCACACCGTCACCCGCGACAACGTCTGGCACCGGGGGATTGCGCTGTGAGCCTGATCGACCGAGGGCAATCGCCGGCATTGCGCCGGGGTTTTCGCCTGCAATGGGAGCCGCGCCAGGACTGCCACGTGCTGCTGTACCCCGAGGGCATGATCAAACTCAATGCCAGCGCCGGGCAGATTCTCGGCCTGGTGGATGGGCAACGCAGCGTGGCAGACATCATCGATTCACTGTCGGCGAGTTTCCCCGGTGTGCCGGGGATCGACGAGGATGTGCTGGCGTTTCTGGAGGTGGCCCATGCGCAGTTCTGGATCGAGTGATGCACCGCCCGGCCCGCCGTTGTGGCTGTTGGCCGAGCTGACTTATCGCTGCCCGTTGCAATGTCCTTATTGCTCCAACCCGCTGGACTTCGCCCAACAGGGCGCGGAGTTGAGCACCGATGAATGGATTCGCGTGTTCGCCGAGGCGCGGGCCATGGGCGCCGCGCAATTGGGCTTTTCCGGGGGCGAGCCGCTGGTGCGCCAGGACCTGGCCGAGCTGATCAAGGCTGCCCGGGACATGGGTTACTACACCAACCTGATCACCTCGGGGATCGGCCTGACCGAAGGCAAGATCGCCGAATTCAAGGTGGCCGGGCTCGATCACATCCAGATCAGCTTTCAGGCCGCCGACGAAACGGTCAACAACCTGCTTGCCGGCTCACGCAAGGCCTTCGCACAAAAACTGGCGATGGCCAGGGCGGTGAAAGCCCAGGGTTATCCAATGGTGCTGAACTTCGTCACTCACCGGCACAACATCGATCGCATCGACCGGATCATCGACCTGTGCCTGGAACTGGAGGCGGATTTTGTCGAATTGGCCACGTGCCAGTTCTATGGCTGGGCCGAACTCAATCGCGCCGGCTTGCTGCCCACCCATGAGCAACTGCAACGTGCCGAACGCATCACCCAGCAATACCGTCAGCGCCTGGAAGCCCAGGGGCACCCGTGCAAGCTGATTTTCGTCACCCCGGATTACTACGAAGAACGCCCGAAAACCTGCATGAATGGCTGGGCCAACCTGTTTCTCGACATCACTCCGGATGGCACCGCGCTGCCGTGTCACAGCGCCCGGCAATTGCCGGTGCAGTTTCCCAACGTGCGTGAGCACAGCATAGAGCACATCTGGAACGATTCCTTCGGCTTCAATCGCTTTCGCGGCGATGACTGGATGAAGGAACCGTGCCGCTCCTGCGATGAAAAACACAAGGACCTCGGCGGCTGTCGCTGCCAGGCGTTCATGCTCACCGGCGACGCCGAAAATGCCGATCCGGTGTGCAGCAAGTCGCCGCACCACGGCGTCATCCTCAAGGCCCGCGAAGAAGCCGACGCGCCGGGGCAGGGCATGGAAAACCTGACCCTGCGCAACGAAAAGGCCTCGCGGCTGATCTATCGCGGCTAGCCCAGACACCACAAATCCCCTGTGGCAGCGGGCTTGCTCGCGATGGCGGTGTCAAACTTGACGAATAGGCTGGCTGACCCACCGAATCGCGAGCAAGCCCGCTCCCACAGGGGCCTGCGGTGAACCAGGTATTGAGCACACCCATCAATTGGTCTGATTGCATTCGCAGCCGGATGGGTTAGTGTGGCTTTACCTTTCAAAACAATAAAAACAGGCTTTCCAATGAGCCAGAGTCTCAGCCAGCTGCGTAAATTCGTTTCGCCTGAAATCATTTTCGGTGCCGGGTGCCGGCACAACGTCGGCAATTACGCCAAGACCTTCGGGGCCCGCAAGGTGCTGATCGTCAGCGACCCCGGGGTGATCGCCGCCGGGTGGGTGGCCGATGTCGAGGCCAGCCTGCAGGCGCTGGGCATCGATTACTGCCTGTACAAGGATGTGTCGCCCAACCCCCGGGTCGAGGAAGTCATGCTCGGCGCCGAGTTGTACCGGGAAAACCATTGCGACGTGATCGTCGCCGTCGGTGGCGGCAGCCCGATGGATTGCGGCAAGGGCATCGGCATCGTCGTCGCCCACGGGCGCAGCATCCTCGAATTCGAGGGCGTGGACACCATCCGCGTGCCCAGCCCGCCACTGATCCTGATTCCGACCACCGCCGGCACGTCGGCGGACGTGTCGCAGTTCGTGATCATTTCCAACCAGCAGGAACGCATGAAGTTTTCCATCGTCAGCAAGGCGGTGGTGCCGGACGTGTCGCTGATCGACCCGGAAACCACCCTGAGCATGGACCCGTTCCTGTCCGCCTGTACCGGCATCGATGCGCTGGTGCACGCCATCGAGGCCTTCGTTTCCACGGGCCACGGACCCTTGACAGACCCCCATGCGCTGGAGGCGATGCGCCTGATCAACGGCAACCTGGTGCAGATGATCGCCAACCCGACGGACATCGCCCTGCGCGAGAAAATCATGCTCGGCAGCATGCAGGCCGGGCTGGCGTTCTCCAACGCGATCCTCGGCGCGGTGCACGCCATGTCCCACAGCCTGGGCGGCTTCCTGGACCTGCCCCATGGCCTGTGCAACGCGGTGCTGGTCGAGCATGTGGTGGCGTTCAACTACAGCTCGGCGCCGGAGCGTTTCAAGGTGATTGCCGAGACCTTCGGCATCGATTGCCGCGGGCTCAATCATCGGCAGATCTGCGGACGCCTGGTGGAACACCTGATTGCCCTCAAGCATGCGATCGGCTTCCATGAAACCCTGGGTCTGCACGGGGTCAGCACGGCGGACATTCCGTTCCTGTCGCAACACGCCATGGACGATCCGTGCATCCTGACCAACCCGCGCGAGTCCAGCCAGCGTGATGTCGAGGTCGTCTATGGCGAAGCCCTCTGACGATCAGCAACGGGCGCTGGCGGGGCTGTTGGGGTTAGGCAGTCACTCGGCGCGCAAGAGTCATTACCCGGAACTGGCCGCGCGCCTGGATGAGCTCGAAGCCGAGCGCAATCGCTACAAGTGGCTGTTCGAAAATGCCGTGCATGGCATTTTCCAGGCCAGCCTGTTGCAAGGCATGCGCGCCGCCAACCCGGCGATGGCACGCATGCTCGGCTATCAGAATCCTCAGCAAGTCTTGTTTTCCCTGGCGGACCTGGCGAGCAACCTGTTCGTCGGCGGCGCCGAGGAGCTGGAAAACATCGGCGAAATCCTCCGCCACCAGGGCAGCCTGCACGGCTACGAAACCCAATTGCGGCGCCAGGACGGCAGTCACCTCGACGTGTTGATGAACCTGTTGCTCAAACCCGGCCAGGAAGGGCTGGTGGAAGGGTTCGTTGCCGACATCACTGAGCGCAAGCTGGCGCAGCAGCGCCTGCAACAACTCAATGACGAACTGGAGCAGCGGGTCACCTCGCGTACCGACGAGTTGCTGGAGGCCAATCGCAACCTGCAGCAGCAGATCACCCAGCGCAAGCAGATCGCCGAAGCCCTGCGCGATGCCCGTGATGCCGCCGAAGCCGCCAACCGCAGCAAGGACAAATACCTCGCGGCGGCCAGTCACGACTTGCTGCAACCGCTCAACGCCGCGCGCTTGCTGATTTCCACCTTGCGTGAGCGCCAGTTGCCGGAAGTCGAGCAGGTGCTGGTCGAACGCACCCATCAAGCCCTGGAAGGTGCGGAGGACCTGCTCACCGACCTGCTGGACATTTCCCGCCTCGATCAGGCAGCGGTCAAGCCGGATGTGGCCTTGTACCGCCTCGACGAGTTGCTCGGGCCGTTGGTGTCGGAGTTCCAGTCGGTCGCCGCAGCCGCCGGGTTGGGCTTGCGTGTGCACATGGGCGACTACGCCATTCGTACCGACCTGCGCCTGGTGACCCGGATCCTGCGCAACTTCCTCAGCAACGCCTGCCGCTACACCGATCAGGGCAGCATCCTGCTCGGGGCCAGGCGTCGCGGTGACTTTTTGCGGCTGGAAGTCTGGGACACCGGGCGGGGCATCCCGGCGGATCGCCTTGATTCGATCTTCCTCGAATTCAATCAGTTGGATGTCGGCCGCGCCGCCGACCGCAAGGGCGTCGGCCTGGGGCTGGCGATTGTCGAGCGGATCGCCAAGATCCTCGACTACCGGATCCAGGTGCGGTCGCGGCCGGGGCGCGGCTCGCTGTTCAGCATCGAGGTGCCGATTTCCATGGAGGTGCCATTGCCCATCAGCCTCGCGCCGCCGCAACCGGGCACGGGCAATCCGTTACCGGGCCGGCGTTTGCTGGTGCTGGACAATGAAGTGAGCATTCTGCAAAGCATGAGCGCGCTGCTCGGGCAGTGGGGCTGCGAGGTGGTCACCGCCACCGATGAAGCTGCCGCACTGGCGGCGTTGAAAGGGCAAGCGCCGGAACTGATCCTGGCGGACTACCACCTCGACCACGGCGTGGTCGGTTGCGAAGTGGTGCGGCGTCTGCGTGAACATTTCCGCCGCACGATTCCGGCGGTGATCATCACCGCGGACCGCACCGATCAATGCCGGCGCTCGCTGCAAAGGCTCGATGCACCGCTGCTGAACAAACCGGTGAAACCCGGCAAGCTGCGGGCGGTGCTGAGCCAGATGCTGGGTTAGGCCAGCTCGCGATAGTGCAGGCTGAAACCCAATTGCGTGCTTTGGTCCTGCTCCAGCAACACCAGACCCGGGCGGCCTGGCAGATGGTGGGCATTGACCGGATGGCTGACCGGCTCGATGCAGAAAAAATCCAGGCCCACCGGGCAGTAGAGCAGGAAGTATTCGCTGCCGTGGGCCTGGCATTCCAGTTCATAGCCCAGGTCCGCCTGCTGGATCAGGCAATGCCCATCCCAGCCGCAGAAACCGTTATCGACCAGGGTGTCGGGCAGGCCTTTGAATGAGTGGAAATCCCAATCGGCGGGCAGCGGACTGAGTCGGGTCGGCATTTTGGACGCATCGCACAACCAGACTTGCCCGGCCTTGGCCTGCAACCGGGTGCTGCGGGTGCGCGGCAGATAGGGGTGCAACCCCAGGCCATGCCAGGCAGCGCGTTCGGCCAGATGGGTGACGTGCAGGTCGATGCTCAGTTTGCCGCCGCTCAAGTGAAACCGTTGCCGGGCGCGGTAGGCGAACGGGGTGCTGCTGTCGAGTTGCAGGAGCACTTCATCGGTTGTCCGCGAAACCACCTGCCACGGCTGCTGCCAGGCGCTGCCATGGATGGGATAAGGATCGGTCAGCGTGTTGGGTTCCAGGGCCAGCCAGCCATCCGGGCGGTCGAAACCGTCGTCGGAAATGCGGTTCGACCAGGGCACCAGGGGAAATCCGCCGAGTTTGTTGGCAAGCCCGGTGCTCAGTGCCTCGGCGTCGCTGTGACGCAACAGCGGCTGTCCACTGCGCAGCACCGTCCAGTTGACGATGGCGCCACCGGTGTCGGGGCAGAGGATGAGGCGGGTGAGTTCGTCTTCGAGTTCAAGCAGTGTGGACGTCATATTGACCAGCGATATGAAGGAGGACGTGGGATGGCTTGCAGGAGCCGGCGAACCGGACCCCTGCAAGTCAACGAAGCCCGGTTACAACACCAGGTGCGGCAACCACAGCGACAGTGCCGGAATGTAGGTCACGGCCATCAGTACCAGGAACAGCACGGCGTAGAACGGCAGCAGCGCCTTCACAGTCGTTTCGATACTGACCTTGCCCACGGCGGACCCCACGAAGAGCACCGCGCCCACGGGCGGTGTGATCAAGCCAATCCCCAGGTTCACCAGCATGATCATGCCGAAGTGTACCGGGTCGACACCGATGCCCAGAATCACCGGCAGCAGGATCGGCGTGAGAATCAGGATCAGCGGGGCCATGTCCATCACGGCGCCGAGCAGCAGCAACATGACGTTGATGCACATCAGGATCACGTAGCGGTTGTCCGACAGCGTCAGGAACAGCGTGGTGATTTTCGCCGGGATCTGCATCAGCGTCATGATATAGCCGAAACTCGCGGCGAAGCCGATCAGGATCATCACGATCGAGATGGTCCGCACCGTGCGGTGCATCAGTTTCGGCAACTCGCTCCACTTGTAGTCGCGGTAGATGAACATGGTGACGAAGAACGCCCAGAGCACTGCGATGGCGGCCGACTCGGTGGCGGTGAAGACCCCCGAGAGAATCCCGCCGAGAATGATGACCATCGCCATCAGGCCCCACATCGCTTCGCCGCAGATTTTCAGTGCCTGCCTGAGGGGAATGACTTCGCCCTTGGGGTAGTCACGCTTCTTGGCGAAGATCAGGCACAGCACCATCAGGCACGCGCTCATCAACAGGCCCGGGACGATGCCCGCCATGAACAGCGAGGCAATCGACACCGTACCGCCGGCCGCCAGCGAGTAGATTACCGAGTTGTGGCTGGGCGGGGTGAGCAACGCCTGTACCGAACCGCTGACGGTCACGGCGGTGGCGAACTCGCGCGGATAACCTTTGCGTTCCATTTCCGGGATCAGCACCGAACCCACCGAGGCGGTGTCCGCGACCGAGGAGCCGGAAATCGCCCCGAAGAAGGTCGAGGCCATGATGTTGACCAGCGACAAGCCACCGCGCACGAAACCCACCAGCACGCCAGCGAACGCCACCAATCGGCGGGACATGCCGCCCTCGGCCATGATTGCGCCGGCCAGTACGAAAAACGGAATCGCCAACAGGGAGAACTTGTTGACGCCGCCGGCGACCTGAATCATCAGCGCCTGGAACGGAATATCGATCCACCAGGCGCCAATCAGCGCAGACAGGCCCAGGGCATACGCCACCGGCATGCCGATCAGGATCAACACGAGAAAACTGCCAATCAGAATCAGAGCGTCCATTTATGCGCCACCTTCGCTTTCTTCAACCAGGTCGAAACGCACGACCCGACGGTTGCTCTGGTCACCGAGCAGCAGTTTTTCCAAGACAAAAATCAGCGTCAGCAAACCGCCCACGGGAATGGGCATATAGGTGATGCCTACACGCAGGGACGGCAGGGCGGCCATGAACTGGTTCCAGGTGGACAGGCACAACTTGGTGCCCCAAATGGTCATGAACAGGCACACCGTGGCCATCAGCAGTTGCGAGAAAATACCCACGGCCTTGCGCACGGGCGGGTCCATGCGGTCGGTGAGCATGGCCACCGCCATGTGCGCACCGGCGCGGTAACTGGCGGCGGCACCGATAAAGGTGAACACCATCATCAGCAGGATCGCGGCAGGCTCCGGCCAACTGGAGCCCGAGCCCAGTACGTAACGGGCGAATACGCCCCAGGGAATGATCAGTGCAATGGCCAGCACCGACAGACCGGCGACCCAGATGCAGGTCATGTAAATCCTGTCGTTGATACTCAACAATAAATTCTTCATCGGGTTCCACCGTAACCGGGCGCGCGCGGACGTACAGCCACGTGCGCGGCGCCGGGCCTTTCATGAGTACAGAGAGGATTACTGGACGGCTTCGATGCGCTTGATCAGGTCAGCGTAGGGCGCGCCGTACTTCTCGCGGATCGAGGCGGTGGCCTCGTAGAAAGGCTTTTTGTCGACGGTGATGAACTCGACACCCGCCGCCTTGAGCTTCTCTTCGCTGCTGGCGGATTTGGCGTCCCACAGGGTGCGCTCCTGGGCCTGGGCAGCCTTGGCCGCTTTCTTCACCAGGGCCTGTTGGTCGGGGCTGAGTTTGTCCCAGGTGATTTTCGACATCACGATCGGCTCGGGCAGGATCAGGTGACCGGTCAGGCTGTAAAACTTGGCGTTCTGGTAATGGTTGTGCTCGAGCAGGGTCGGCGGGTTGTTTTCCGCGCCATCGATCACGCCCGTCTGCAGGGCGCTGAAGATTTCGCCGGTGTCCATGGCGATACCATTTCCGCCCATGGCGTTGATGGTTTCAATGAACATCGGGTTGCCCTGGACACGGATTTTCATGCCCTTGAGGTCTTCCAGTTTGCGTACCGGCTTTTTCGTGTAGATGTTGCGCGTGCCGCCGTCCATCCAGGCCAGGGCGACCAGGCCGAACTCGGAATCGGTGATCTTGTCGAGGATGGCGTCGCCCACTTCGCCGTCGATGACCTTGCGCATGTGCGCCTGGTCGCGGAACACGAACGGCATGTTGAACACATTCACGTCAGGCACAACCGGCCCGACGATGCCCAGACTGACGCGCGCCATCTGGATGGCACCGACCTGGGCCTGTTCGATCACTTCCTTTTCCGACCCCAGCACGCCGCCGGCGAACATCTTGAAGGTCAGTTTGCCGTCGCTTTCGGCCACCAGGGTTTTACCCAGTTGTTCTTCGGCGGTGACGGTCGGGTAGCCGGCCGGGTGGATGTCGGCGAATTTGATTTCCAGCGCCTGGACGGCACTGCTGAGGGTGAACACGAGGGGGAGTGCAGCGGCGAGCAGAGTGCGTTTGAAGTCCATGGGGTGAGTCTCCAGTGTTGTTATTTTTTTTGTATTCAAGGCGCAGCGGTGCAGCAGAGTTGCCTGTAGCTAGGGGGTGAAGAGGGGTTCGGCCAGCCCTTTGACGCCCGGGTCGAGGGCGAATACGCCACCGGCCAGCGATTGCGGGTCCTGGTCGTCGCCGGGGCGGATCGAGGTCACGAACAGCGTGTCCAGTCGACTGCCACCGAAGGCGCACATGCTCGGTTTTTTCACCGGAACGGTGAGGGAGCGGTCGAGGCGACCGTCCGGGGTAAAACGGTGAATCAGCCCGGCATCGTTGGCGCAGATCCAGTAGCAGCCTTCGGCATCGACAGCCGCGCCATCGGGGCGGCCGGGTAACGCTTTCATGTCGACGAACAGCCGGCGGTTCGACGGCGTGCCGCTGTCGGTGTCGTAATCGAACGCCCAGATCTGCTGGACCTGCGGATGAGAATCGGACAGGTACAGGGTCCGGCCATCCGGGCTGAAGCCCAGGCCGTTGGGCACGATAAAACCCTCCAGTTGCGCGGTGAGTGGCCCGCGTTGTCCGGCGCTGTAGCGATACAGTTCGCCTTCGACCGCATTGGCGCTCATGTCGAGCACCATGCTGCCGGCCCAGAAACGCCCCTGGCGATCACAGCGACCATCGTTGAGGCGCATGTCCGTGCGGGCATGATCGATGTGGGCCAGCAACTGGCTGTCGATGCTGCCGTCGGCGTGGGGGTGCAGGCTGAAAAAGCCGCTTTCCATGCCGGCCACCCAATGGCCGTCACGGTGGCGGGCGATGCAGGCGAGCATTTCCGGGGTGGTCCAGCGCTCGACCCGACCGCTGTCGGCGCTCCAGCGCTGCAGCGCCCCGACCGGAATATCCACCCAGTAGAGGGCGTTTTCCTCGGGCACCCAGACCGGGCTTTCACCGACCGCGTTGCGGGCATCGACAATCAATTCGGCTTGCATGGCGCCTTGTTCCCCTTGTTTTTGTTATGGGATCTGCTCAAACCTCAGTCGCCGAACGGGCCGGCTGCAACGAAGGCGCCCCCCTGATACACCATCGCCGGGTCATCGGCGGCCGGCATCGGTTGCGCTTCGATCTTGTCGCGGAACACTTCGGAAGTGTCTTTCGGTACATAACCCAGGGCGGTGGCGTAGCGGTTATCCCACCAGACGTTCTTGTTGTCGGAAGCGCCGTAGACCACGGTGTGGCCGACGTTCGGCGCGTACAGCGCGCGCTCGATCAGGTGGGTCAGGTCACCGAAGCTCAGCCAGGTGCTCATCATCCGGCGGTTCTGCGGTTCCGGGAACGAAGAGCCGATGCGGATGCTCACGGTTTCGATGCCATAGCGATCGAAGTAGAAGGTGGCCACGTCTTCGCCATAGGATTTCGACAGGCCGTAGTAGCTGTCCGGGCGGCGAGGGGAGTGGGCGTCGATCACTTCATCCTGTTTATAGAAACCGATGACGTGGTTGGAGCTGGCGAAAATCACTCGCTTCACGCCGTGACGGCGCGCCGCTTCATAAATGTGGAAGACGCCACAGATGTTGGCGCCGAGGATGTCTTCGAACGAGTGCTCGGTCGAGACGCCGCCGAAGTGCAGGATCGCGTCTACCCCTTCGACCAGATGATGCACGGCTTGCTTGTCCGCGAGGTCGCAGATCACGACTTCTTCGCGTTCATCGATGGCCGGGGCGATGTTGGCGATGTCCGACAGGCGAATCACCTTGGCGTAGGGCCGCAGGCTTTCGCGCAGCACTTTGCCCAGGCCACCGGCAGCACCGGTCAGCAGGAGACGATTGAAAGGGGCATTGGGCGTGGTGGTCATGGTGGTTCCTGTACGCAAAAGCATTATTGAATTTGTTGTAGGTTGTCGTACGACGCTGCGGAAGTATCGTAAGGGTTTTTGGCTCTTGTCAACGCGACTTTGGTGAAAATTGGACGACTGGAATCTGTGGGAGCGAGCCTGTTCGCGATGATCGTCAACCAGGACGCAGGCAGGCTGATGTACGCGCTCCTGAACCCATCGCGAGCAGGCTCGCTCCCACAGTGATACGAGTTGGGTCAGGACGGTGTTTACAACAACGAAATCGGATAGCTGATGAAAATCCGGTTCTCATCGAATTCGTTGGTGTTGAAGCTCTTGCGAATACTCGCGTTGCGCCATTTGACGTTGAGGTTTTTCAGCGGACCGCTCTGCACGGTGTAGGCCAGTTCCGATTCGCGGCCCCATTCCTTGCCATCGGTAATCGTCCCGATGTGCACGTTATCGCCACTGATGTAGCGGTTCATCAATGTCAGGCCTGGAACGCCCAGGGCGACGAAGTTGTAGTCATGGCGCACCTGCCAGGATTTTTCCTTGGCGTTGTCGTAACTGGAGTTGTAACTGTCGTTGGCCAGGGTGCCGCCACTGGTGCCGTTGACGCGCATCCAGACGTCGTCGCCGCTGAGTTTCTGCAGGCCGACGTAGAAGGTGTTGCCACCGTACTTGGCCGACAGCAGGGCGAACGCGGTCTTGTTGTCCAGGTCGCCGGCCAGGGCACTGCCGTCTTCCTTGCCGATGAAGTAACCGAGGTTGGCGCCCAGGGTCCAGTCGCCGATCGGCTGGCTGTGGCTCAGGTTGAAATATTGCTGCTGGTAGATGTCCTTCAATTCGGCGTACCAGACGCCAACCTGGGTGCGTTTGTCATTGAACGCATACTCGCCGCCACCGAAGTTGAAACGGTCGGAGCTGAACGACGCCGATTTGCCGTTCATGAACATGTCTTCCATGCTCGCATCGTTACGTGGGCTGTTCTGCCGGAATTGCCCCCCGTACAGCGTCAGGCCGCTGATTTCGGTGGACGTCACCTGGCCGCCACGGAAGGTCTGCGGCAGCGAACGACCGTCGTCGGAGCGCAGAATCGGCAGCACGGGCATCCATTCACCGACTTTCAATTCGGTTTTCGACACCTTGCCTTTGAGCGCCACGCCCAGGCGCCCGAAGTTGTCTGCCGGGCGGCCGTCGTCGTGGATCGGCAGCAGTTGGGTTCCCCCGGTACCTTTGCCGCCGTCGAGCTTCTGCGAAAACTGGCCGAGCACATCCACGCCGAAACCGACCGGGCCCGGGGTGAAGCCGGACCTGGCATCGAGGATGAAGTTTTGCGTCCATTCCTCCGCCTTGCCCTGCGGGTACGCCGGGTTGGTGTAATTGCGGTTGAAGTAGGCATTGCGCAGATTCAGGGTCGCCTTGGCATCATCGACGAAACCTTCGGCGCTGCTGGTCATGGGCATGGCGAGGACAGCCAGGCCGCTGCAACCGATCAGGCTCAGGGCAGGGCGGCGGACAAAGGTAAAACGGGAGGTGCAGACGGAGGAATTGCGGGCGAGTTTGCTCACAGTGACGTTCCCTAGGTTTTTGTTGTTTTTATTTTTTGTTATACGTCGTCGTACAACATTGGGATCGATTATTCGCGAGTTTTTTGAGGATTGTCAATGGGGGTTATACGATGACTTTTCCTGGAGCATGTCATTTTTGTTCCGATTGGAGCTTTGCGATTAGACAGGATTTTTAGCAGCTCGCAGCACCCAACGTTCTTTTAACTGCCCTCTCTAACCCTCTGAATCCGTCGAGCCGTCCGGCCTGGGCTAAGGTGATAGTCGACACTGTTGTTTTTGATCCTTAATTCCAAAAATCTCAGCCTTGCTTTGAGTTTTTTAACCTCTTCCGCAGTAGCTCCCCGACGCTTGACCAACTTCCGCAAGGTCTTGATGTTCTTGCGTTGAGTAGCGGTGGCAACTGTCTCGAAGCCATCGGTATTTAACAGTTGGTCGTAAAGTTGACCTTTTTCGACCAGACCTCTTTTCCAGAGCGCCTCTGGGCTCGGGTTCAGAGAGGTGGGAAAGTTCGAACGCGTCCGTGGCAGTTCGAGAGCGACGGGCGTTGCGAGTTCATAGCCTGTGTTACGGTTCGGTCCATACCCTTCCTTACCCGCGAGCGATACGGAGGAACCGCTGGGTCGTGAAACACTCTGCTGCGCAGCGGCAGTACCGGGGAATTGGGTGAGGGATTGTGGATTTGAAACAATCACACTTCGCCTTGCACTTGCACCGGTCGTGAGGCTTGTGGATGTGTGCCTGATAACGGTAGGTCGAGAACTAGCCAATTCGGCCAGGGCCCTTTGAGCAAATGGCAGCTTCACGGAGCCCGTGGGATCAGCAAAATTTATAGGATCCCCCTCACAATAAGCGTACGCATTGATCCCACCCTCATCAAACGGGCTGCGAATATCGGGACGATTGAAACGCATAAGCTTCGGTATATAGAACCGGTTACCCGCGCCCAATGGGTAATGCCCGGTCAGGATATCCGGGCATTCACCGTTGAAGCCGAGCAGGGGGACAAGGCTGCCCGCTGCATCGTGGTAGCCGTAGGCCGTGTATGAAAAGTTCTCTTCGTCACCCTCCGTGTAGGCGCGGCAGACCGAATGCGAGCGATCTGTCATCAGTATCAGGGCATCGATCACCCCCGCTGCACTTCGATGTTGTGCCAGTGCTTGAGCCTGATGGCGAAAAATCGTTGTCTGGCTGTCCGTGTCCAGTTCCGATACGAGGCGGCCTTCCTGATAAAAGCGTTGAGCGGTGACCGCGCGTACGGATCCTGCACCTGTCAGGCGGTCCAGCGGATCGTAGATATAGTACCGCTCAAGGTTTCGTGCTGGGCTCGCCATGACGCCATCCTCGGCGGAAGTGAACGTGTTCAGCTTCAAAGATGCACTGGGATTTGTCCACTATCAGAACTGATAGTCGCACTCTCCGTGAGCGGCAGGTTCATGCAGCATAGGCGGCACTATCGACAACTACAGTGGTCGACATTTTCACAGAATGCTGCCCAATGGAGCCCCAATGAGCCAGGACGTCCTGACCACCGAAACCAATCGCCGCCAGTTGCAGCAGATCATTGCCGGCTTGTCCGATGGCGTGATCCTGGTCGAACTCGACCAGACCATTCTCTGGGCCAACGACGCCGCGCTGGCGATGCACGGTGTCAGCCGGGTCAGCGATCTGGGCGCCACTGCCAAGGAATATGCCGAACGCTTCGACTTGCGCTATCGCAACAACCATTCGTTGCCTGACGACAACTATCCGATACAGCGCGTGGCGCGAGGCGAGACCTTTGATGATGTGCTGGTGGAGGTGTCCTCCAGCGTCGACCCGGAACGCTCCTGGGTCCACAGCGTGCGCAGCCTGGTGCTCACCGACCGCGATGGCGAGCCCGAATCGCTGGTATTGATCATGACCGATGTCAGCGAGTGGGCCAGCGCCGAGCAGCGCTTCGAAAAGACCTTCAACGCCAACCCGGCGCCAGCGGTGATCTGTCGTCTCAGTGATTTGCGCTTCATCAAGGTCAACCCCGGTTTCCTGGAAATGACCGGTTACTCCCGAGATCAGGTGATCGGGGCTTCGACCTATGAGCTGGACGTTCTCGAGGGTGCCGAGAAGAAAGAATTGGCCATTCAGCGTCTACGCGAGCGCGCCACCATTCCCCAGATGCAGGCCGAGCTGAAGGTCGCGGAGGGGCGAACCAAGCAGGTGATCGTTGCCGGGCAGCCGCTGGAGCTCAACGATGAAGCCTGCATGCTGTTTTCTTTCGTGGACATGGAGCCGCGCCACAAGGTCGAAGTCGCGTTGCGCCAGAGCGAAGAACGCTTCGCCAAGGCTTTTCGCCTGAGCCCGGTGCCTATCCTGGTGTGCGGCGCAGATGATCACGTGGTGCAGGATGTCAACGAAGCATTCCTCGATACCTTTGCTTACCCAAGTGATGAAGTGCTGGGCAAGACCATTGCCGACATCGACTTCATCCATGACGCGGGAACCCGCTCGCGACTGTTTGCAGCGCTGGAAAAAACCGGCAGCCTCGATCGCATCGACGTCAGTGCTCGCTGTAAGAATGCCCAATTGATCGATTGCGCCATTTCTGCCGACACCGTGAACATCCAGGACAAACTTTGCTACCTGATGGTGTTGATGAACATTACCGAGCGCAAACGCACCGAGCTGGAGTTGGTCGCCGCCATCGAAGAGGTGATGAAGGATGCCTCCTGGTTCAGCCGCACACTGATTGAAAAGCTGGCGAATGTGAAAAGTGTCAACTCGCCAAAACTGCTCAGCGTGTCATTTACCGACCTGACCGCCCGGGAACGCGATGTACTCGGTCTGATCTGTGAAGGCCTGGCCGACAAGGAGATCGCGGCACGACTGAAGCTGGCGCCCAATACGGTGCGCAATCATGTGGCGACGGTGTATTCCAAGCTGGATGTTCATAGCCGCAGCGAGGCGATTGTCTGGGCGCGTGAACGTGGGTTGTTTTCGGGGGAGTGGCGGAACAAGGAGTAGCGCTAAGGTGCAAATGCACTAACAGGCATGGTGCAAATTCATGTGTTGAGCGGGTCTTTCGGTTCTTAGGCTGATGGAGTGCGGGAGGTGTCTGCGGACGGCCTGCCTGTTCTCTTCGAAATCGTTAAAGGAACCTGTTCATGAATCGAGTCGAATCTCACCTGTTGGCGCTCCGGCAATGATCTCATTGACCCACTTGCGACTGCAGATAGAGAGGAGCTTTTCGCCTCTGGCGTGCGAATGCACGATTTCAGGAGACCATTCATTGACCGTCAAGCTTTACCACCCCGTCTCGGGACAGGTTGATCTGGTCGTCAGTGGCTTGAATATCGCCAGGCTGCAATCGGCGGAATCGGTGGAGGCGCTGATTGAAGAGCTGCGTTACGAATTGCAGAGCAACACCCTCCATTACCCCAACCCTACGATGTAACAAATGCCAGCCTGATACGTCATTTGACCCGTGATTGCGCAGTCGCCGACACCACGAACACTTTTTATGACAGCCGCATGGATTTAGCACGCCCGTTCTGTTGTCACAAAAGGGTGTCGATCACTTATCGCGGGTCAACCTATGAAGAATCCTGGGAAACGCGTTTGTACACCCCTGTCGCTGGCCTTCTGTACGGCGATACTTGCCGGATGCGCCAGTCCGCCGCCACCCCCGACCGTTACGCCGCCGCCACCTCCTGAGCGCACCTGTCAGGAAATGGACAAAACCGATGTGCTCGGGGATGTGCGGGGCGAGGACGGACAGGTGACCCGAGTCACCACCACGACTCGTTGCGTTACTCAATAACGCCTGGCGGGCCTGTGTTGCTGCCGTAGAGGCGTGAACTGAAGAAGGCAGGCTGAGTACACCCCCTCAGTCTGCCTTCCATTTTTGTGCTCAACGAACGTCAAGCTTCAGTGATTTGATGACAGGCACGGCCTGAATCGCTTGAGCAATCAATGCGCGAGTCAGTTATCCAATTCGTTCTAAGCGAATTGTCCTCGGTAAGTTTTTCTACCCACCCGTCATCACGACAGAAACCCCCCATCCACATTCAACGAAACCCCGGTCGTATAGCTGGACGCATCGCTCGCCAGGTACAACACCGCCCCGGCCATTTCGCTCGGATCCGCCACGCGCTTGAGCGGAATCTGCGCCAGCGCGGTGTTCAGGATCGCTTCATTCTTCACCAGTGCCGACGCAAACTTGGTGTCCGTCAGGCCCGGCAGCAGAGCATTGCAGCGAATGCCGAACTGCGCGCATTCCTTGGCGAAGACCTTGGTCATGTTGATCACCGCGGCCTTGGTCACCGAGTAGATGCCTTGGAAAACCCCGGGTGATACACCGTTGATCGACGCCACGTTGATGATGCTGCCGCCACCGTTTTCGCGCATCAGCTTGCCGGCTTCCACCGACATGAAGAAGTAGCCCCGGATGTTCACGTCGACGGTTTTCTGGAAGGCACTGAGGTCGGTGTCCAGCACGTTGCAGAACTGTGGGTTGGTCGCGGCGTTGTTGACCAGGATGTCCAGGCGGCCGAACTGCTCGCGGATGCCGGCGAACACCTGGCTGATCTGTTCCATTTCGCCGATGTGGCAGGCGACGGCGGTGGCCTTGCCGCCCGCAGCGATGATGGCGTCGGCCACGTGCTGGCAGCCTTCGAGCTTACGGCTGGAGACGATCACATGCGCCCCTTGCTGCGCCAGCAGTTTGGCGATGGCCTCGCCGATGCCGCGGCTGGCGCCGGAAACGAAAGCGAT
The DNA here is from genome assembly GCF_949767465.1 of Pseudomonas sp. IT-P12. Classification (NCBI taxonomy): domain Bacteria; kingdom Pseudomonadati; phylum Pseudomonadota; class Gammaproteobacteria; order Pseudomonadales; family Pseudomonadaceae; genus Pseudomonas; species Pseudomonas sp. IT-P12. The sequence goes on from NZ_CATKPY010000011.1 coordinate 278,895, forward strand.
CTTGCCGTCGAGGTCGAACAACTGAGTCTTGGACATGGGTGTTCCTTATTGTTGGGCCTGAGTATCTGGGCTGATCAGAGGCTGGATTTCTGGATGACCTGCAAGCTCATCTGCTCCAGTACCTTGTTCACGTGAATGAACGAAGCGAAGCGTTTGTCCTGGGTCTGGCCATGGAAGAAACGGTAGTAGATCTGCTGCACGATGCCGGCCAGGCGGAACAGGCCGTAGGTGTAGTAGAAATCGAAATTGTCGATCTGGATGCCCGAGCGCTGGGCGTAATAATCGACGAACTCGCGGCGGGTCAGCATGCCCGGTGCGTGGCTTGGCTGGCGTCGCATCATTTGCACCGGTGCCGGGTCGCTGGCTTCGATCCAGTAGGCGAGGGTGTTGCCCAGGTCCATCAGCGGGTCACCGAGGGTCGTGAGTTCCCAATCGAGCACGCCGATGATCTGCATCGGGTTGTTCGGGTCGAGGATCACGTTGTCGAAGCGGTAGTCGTTGTGCACGATGCTTGACGTCGGATGGTCGGCGGGCATCTTGTCGTTGAGCCAGGCCTTGACGGTTTCCCAGTGCGGCGCATCGGGTGTCAGGGCCTTTTCGTAGCGATCGCTCCAGCCCTTGATCTGCCGCGCCACGTAGCCCTCGGGTTTGCCCAGGTCACCCAGGCCATAGGCGTTGTAGTCGACCTGGTGCAGCTCGACGAAGCGGTCGATGAAGCTCTTGCACAGGGCTTCGGTCTTCGTTGAATCCAGGCCCAGTTCCGGCGGCAGTTCCGAGCGCAGGATGATTCCCTTGACCCGTTCCATCACATAGAACTCGGCGCCGATCACCGACTCATCGGTGCAGTGCACGTAGGCCTTGGGGCAGTAGGGGAAGCCGTCACGCAGTTGATTGAGGATGCGAAATTCACGACCCATGTCATGGGCGGACTTGGCCTTGTGGCCGAACGGCGGGCGGCGCAGGACGAACTCCTGGCCAGGGTATTCCAGCAGGTAGGTCAGGTTCGACGCACCGCCCGGAAACTGGCTGATCTGCGGCAAGCCACTGAGGCCGGGAATGTGCGCCTTGAGGTATGGATCGATCAGGCTGGCATCGAGCTCTTCGCCGGTGCGGATGCGGGTGGACTTGTCAGTAAGCGTCATGCGTATCCCTGTTCTGCTTATTCTGGAGGCCTGAGATTGAAGCTAATCTAAAGCGCACACCCCATCCCCACAACCGCGATCGGCCCTTATAGGCAGGCGTGTTGCCGGACAATCATTGCTTTTGATACACCTGTTTGAATTGTCCTACAGGAACGCCTTGTGCTCGGTCGCCGGCAGTTGGATCGGAGTCAGTACCGGATGGCCGGAAAAGTACGCCGTCAGGTTACGCCCGACCAATTCGACGGTGCCTTGGGTCGCTTCGGGCGACAGGCCGGCGACATGCGGCGTCAGCACCACGTTGCTCAGCGCTTTGAGGGCGTCGGACACCTGCGGTTCATGGTCGAACACATCCAGCGCTGCGCCGGCGATGCGCCGTTGCTCCAGGGCGCTGATCAGGTCGACGGTGGCCACCACGCTGGCCCGGGCGATATTGACCAAAAAACCGTTGGGGCCCAGGGCATCCAGCACCGATTTGTTGATCAGGCTGCGGGTGCCGAGGCCGCCGGGCGTGGCCACCACCAGGAAATCCGAGGCCCGCGCCAGTTCGGTCGGCGTCGAGCAGAAGGTGTAGGGCACGTCGCTGCGGTGCTGGCGGTTGTGGTAGCTGATGCTCATGTCGAAACCATTGGCCGCGCGTTTGGCGATGGCCATGCCGACCGCGCCCAGGCCGAGGATGCCCATGCGTTTGCCGGCCAGGGAAGGGCGCATGATCTTCGGCCATTCGCCCCGGCGCACGGCGGCGTCGGCACGGGGAATGTCCCGCACCAGCGCCAGCAGCATCGCCATGGCGTGGTCGGCGACCGAAGAGGCGTTGACCCCGGCGCCATTGGTGACCGTGATGCCGCGATCAGCGGCGGCTTGCAGGTCGACGTGTTCGTAACCGGCTCCGATCACGCAAATGATCTTCAGCGCCGCCAGTGCGGCGATTTCTTCGGCATACAGCCCCAGTGGGCCACGGGTGAGTACCGCATCGATACGTGCGCCGTGGGTGGCGATGGCTTCGGCGCGTTCGGCCGGGGTCGGGGCCAGAATCAGGTGAAAGCCCTGATGCTCGAGAATCGGCAGGTAGTCATTGATGGTTTCAACCAAAACCAGGACGGTTGCGGGCATGCTGGGCTCCTGTGGCTCGAATATCCCTTGAGATTGCAGACTGGCAGCGCATCGGCAACGCGAAAATGTCGCACGCTGCCAGATGATCATAGCGGAACGGGAGAGAGTGGTTAGGGCGCCTTCAAAAAGCTGTTCGCTGCCGCCAGGATTTCATCGGACAGGTCGTCGCCACGGGTGGCCCGGGCCAGTGTCAGCGCACCGACCATCAGTGCATATTGCACCAGTGCCTGCTGTCGATCACGCTCGGGGTCACCGCTGTCCATCAGGGGTACAAGGGTCTCGAGCAACGAATCGATGCCTTTGACGAAGGTCTGGCGCAAGCCGCTGTCGGTCGCTTCGTGACACATGTCGCCGACAAAAGCGGCGACCGGACAGCTTTCTCCCGGATTGTCGCGACTGGCAGCCGAAAGGTAGGGCTCGATCACCGCCTGGCGGGCGGCTGTCTTATCCGTGTGGCCAGCCATCCGTTCGTTCCAGCGCTCGCCCGACTCCTTGAAGGCGCGGCCAAAGGCTTCCCGGGCCAGGGCCTCTTTAGACTCGAAATGGCCATAAAAGCCACCATGGGTCAGCCCTGCGGCCCCCATGACATCAACGACACTGATGCCATGCAGGCCCCGTTCGCGAAACAGCCGAGTGGCGGCCTCGACGACGATTTCTCGGTTGAGTTCGGCTTGCTTGCGGGAAACACGGGGCATGGATGGCTCACAGATATCAGGGGTTGAGGTCAGAGGGCGTACTGGGCAATACCGTTGCCGAATGACCAGTTCTCTTTTTTCACTTCGACCAGATTAATGAAAATGTCCTCCAGGCGCACCGCCATCTGCCCGTGAAGGCTGTCGGCAATGGTCTTGTAGAGCAGCTTCTTCTGTTCCACGGTACGGCCTTCGCTGAGGGTGATCTGGATCACCACCAACTGGTCGGTGCGGTTGATCCCCAGGTACTGCGGGTCAAAGATGAAATGCTGTTCGTCGTGTTCGGCGAGGATCTGGAAGTTATCGTTCTCCGGTACGCCAATGGCACTGTGCATGGCGGCATAGACCAGCTTGCCGATGCGCTGGGCGAAAGAAGGGTCCTGGTGTTTCTTGATATCGATGCGAACCAGTGGCATGAGGCAGCTCCGGAAGGATACAGGTTTCAGTGAAAATACATGATGTGAGAACTTTATAAAATCAGGATTGAGTGATTCGATGCCGCAAACATTGAAGAAAAAGCTACATCTGGTCTGATCCGCCACACCATTGCTCCGCTAAGTCTTTGCTTCTGTTGATTAATCCCGGACAATCGCGCCCCTGTTTCGGCCAGGGCGCTGCCTGTCGGGTTTTCCGACTCGTCCTGGTCGGGTAGCAACCGACCGGAATGCGGAGATCCCACCGGATGAATGATCAGGCCAATAGCGTCAGCGAACGCTATGTAGCGGCGAACCCTGTCAGCCTCGAAAGCTGGAATCGTCATGACACCACCTGGATGCTGGGCCTGTTTGGCACGGCCATCGGCGCCGGCACCCTGTTCTTGCCGATCAACGCGGGCCTGGGCGGCTTCTGGCCGTTGCTGATCCTCGCGCTGCTGGCGTTCCCCATGACGTTTTATGCGCACCGTGGCCTGACCCGCTTCGTGTTGTCCGGTCGCGAAGGCGCGGACATCACGCAAGTGGTGGAAGAGCACTTCGGCATCAAGGCCGGGGCGCTGATCACCTTGCTCTATTTCTTCGCGATCTTTCCGATCCTGCTGATCTACAGCGTGGCCCTGACCAACACGGTCGGCAGTTTCCTCGAACATCAGCTGCACATTGCGCCGCCACCGCGCGCCATCCTGTCGCTGGTGCTGATCCTCGGCCTGCTGGTGGTGGTGCGTTGCGGCGAGCAGGTGATCGTCAAGGCCATGAGCCTGATGGTTTATCCGTTCATCGTGGCGTTGCTGTTCCTGGCGGTGTTCCTGATTCCGCACTGGAACGGCGGCATCCTCAGCACCGCCTCGACGCTGCCTGAGCCGTCGGCGCTGCTGCACACGCTGTGGCTGGCGATTCCGGTGATGGTGTTCTCGTTCAACCACTCGCCGATCATCTCGGCCTTCGCGGTGGACCAGAAGCGTCGCTACGGTGAGCACGCCGAAGCGCGCAGCTCGCAGATCCTGTCCCGCGCTCACTTGTTGATGGTGGTGATGGTGCTGTTCTTTGTCTTCAGTTGCGTGCTGACCCTGTCACCGGCCGAACTGGCCGAAGCCAAGGCGCAGAACCTGTCGATCCTGTCGTACCTGGCCAACCACTTCAACAATCCGACCATCGAGTTCGCGGCGCCGTTGATTGCGTTCGTGGCGATTTCCAAGTCGTTCCTGGGCCACTACATCGGGGCCAGTGAAGGTCTGAAAGGCTTGATCGTCAAAAGCGGCAGGCGCCCGACGCCAAAGACACTCGATCGCATGACGGCCGCCTTCATGCTGGTGGTGTGCTGGCTGGTCGCGACGTGGAATCCAAGCATCCTGCGAATGATTGAAACCCTCGGCGGGCCGGTTATCGCGGCGATTCTGTTCCTGATGCCGATGTACGCGATCCGCAAGGTCCCGGCGATGGCGCGTTATCGCGGCCAGGCGTCGAACGTGTTTGTGGTGGCGGTAGGGCTGGTGGCGATCACGGCGCTGGTGTACTCGCTCAGCGCCTGACAGGCGTCAGTGGGGGACTGATACGCCGCCATCGCGAGCAGGCTCGCTCCCACAGTGATTTGCGCCGGGCCCGGATCGCGGACGCGCGCGCATACTGTGGGAGCGGCGGGGGACGCAGATTGCAGATACCTTGCAGCTCGTTGTGGGAGCGAGCCTGCTCGCGATGGACGATAACGCGGTGCACCCGTCTCAAGCATCAGGCATTGAGCGCGCTGGCCGAGCTGCCAGAGGTGGCTGCCAATGGCGTGACCCTGAGCGGCCTGAGTGTGGATGGCGCGGTGCAACAAGCCCTCAAGGGCTGAGTCGAGGGCATAAAAAAACGCCGCTCATCTCACGATGGGCGGCGTTTTTCATTGCAGGGTAGCGTTAGGCTTGAACGACCGGGATCTTGGCGTTCGCTGCCGCTTCACGGAACTCGGCAATCTGGTCGAAGGACAGGTAGCGGTAGACATCGGCCGCCATGCTGTCGATCTTGCCAGCGTATTCCATGTACTCCTCGACGGTCGGCAGGCGACCCAGGATGGAAGCCACGGACGCCAGCTCGGCCGAAGCCAGGTAGACGTTCGCGCCGTCACCCAGACGGTTCGGGAAGTTACGGGTCGACGTCGACACGACGGTCGAGTTCGGCTCTACGCGTGCCTGGTTACCCATGCACAGCGAGCAGCCCGGCATTTCCATGCGTGCGCCAGCCTTGCCGTAGATGCCGTAGTAGCCTTCTTCGGTCAGTTGGTGAGCGTCCATCTTGGTCGGCGGCGACAGCCACAGACGGGTTGGCAGCTGACCCTTGACCTGATCCAGCAACTTGCCGGCAGCGCGGAAGTGACCGATGTTGGTCATGCACGAGCCGATGAACACTTCGTCGATCTTCTCGCCAGCAACGCTGGACAGCAGACGGGCGTCGTCCGGATCGTTCGGCGCGCAGAGCACTGGCTCGCTGATGTCGGCCAGGTCGATTTCGATGACTTCGGCGTATTCGGCGTCGACATCGGCTTCCATCAGCTGCGGGTTGGCGATCCAGGCTTCCATCGCCTGGGCACGACGTTCCAGGGTACGAGCATCGCCGTAGCCTTCGCCGATCATCCAGCGCAGCAGGGTGATGTTGGATTGCAGGTACTCGGTGATCGATTCTTTCGACAGCTTGATGGTGCAACCGGCAGCCGAACGTTCAGCCGACGCGTCGGACAGCTCGAAAGCCTGTTCCAGCGTCAGGCCTTCCAGGCCTTCGATTTCCAGGATGCGGCCGGAGAAGGCGTTTTTCTTGCCTTTCTTCTCGACGGTCAGCAGGCCATTCTGGATGGCGAAGTAAGGAATGGCATGAACCAAGTCACGCAGGGTGATGCCAGGTTTCATCTTGCCCTTGAAGCGCACCAGGATCGATTCCGGCATGTCCAGCGGCATGACGCCAGTGGCGGCCGCGAACGCGACCAGGCCCGAACCGGCCGGGAACGAGATGCCCATCGGGAAACGGGTGTGCGAGTCACCACCGGTACCGACGGTGTCCGGCAGCAGCATGCGGTTCAGCCACGAGTGGATGATGCCGTCGCCCGGACGCAGGGAAACGCCGCCGCGGGTCATGATGAAGTCGGGCAGGGTGTGGTGGGTGGTCACGTCGATCGGCTTTGGATAGGCCGCGGTGTGGCAGAACGACTGCATCACCAGATCAGCGGAGAAGCCCAGGCACGCCAGGTCTTTCAGTTCATCACGGGTCATTGGACCGGTGGTGTCCTGGGAGCCCACGGTGGTCATCTTCGGTTCGCAGTAGGTGCCAGGACGAACGCCTTTGCCTTCTGCCAGGCCGCAAGCCTTGCCGACCATTTTCTGCGCCAGGGTGAAACCCTTGGTGCTTTCGGCCGGGGCTTCAGGCTTCTTGAACAGGTCGAACGCCGGCAGACCCAGCTCGGCGCGAGCCTTCTCGGTCAGGCCACGGCCGATGATCAGCGGGATACGACCGCCGGCACGGACTTCGTCCAACAGCACAGGGGTCTTCATTTCGAAGGTGGTGATGACTTCGTCGGTACCGTGCTTGCAGACTTTGCCAGCATGCGGGTACAGGTCGATCACGTCGCCCATGTTCATGTTGGATACGTCGAACTCGATCGGCAGTGCGCCCGCATCTTCCATGGTGTTGTAGAAGATCGGAGCGATCTTGCTGCCGAAGCAGAAGCCACCGGCACGCTTGTTCGGTACGTAAGGGATGTCGTCGCCGAAGAACCACAGCACCGAGTTGGTCGCGGATTTACGCGAGGAACCGGTACCGACCACGTCACCGACGTAGGCGATCGGGAAGCCTTGGCCGCGCATTTCTTCGATCTGCTTCATCGGGCCGGTCTTGCCTTGCTCGTCAGGCACGATGCCGTCGCGAGCCATTTTCAGCATGGCCAGGGCGTGCAGCGGGATGTCCGGGCGGGACCAGGCGTCCGGAGCAGGGGACAGGTCGTCGGTGTTGGTTTCACCGGTGACCTTGAATACGCGCAGGCTGATCTTGTCGGCCAGTACAGGGCGCTTCTTGAACCACTCGCCTTCAGCCCAGGATTGCAGCACGGCCTTGGCGTGAACGTTGCCGTTCTTGGCTTTTTCAGCCACGTCGTGGAAGGCATCGAACATCAGCAGGGTGTGCTTGAGTTCTTCGGCGGCCACTGGCGCCAGTTCGGCGTTGTCCAGCAGCTCAACCAGGGTCACGATGTTGTAGCCGCCCTGCATGGTGCCGAGCAGTTCTACAGCGCGTTTCTTGTCCAACAGAGGGGAGGTGACTTCGCCCTTGGCCAGTGCGGAGAGAAAGCCGGCCTTGACGTAGGCGGCTTCGTCCACTCCTGGTGGTACGCGATTGGTGATCAGGTCAACGAGGAAAGCTTCTTCGCCAGCCGGGGGATTCTTCAGCAGCTCGACCAGGCCTGCAGTTTGTTCGGCGTTAAGCGGCTGGGGAACGATACCCAGTGCTGCGCGCTCTTCGATATGTTTGCGGTAGGCTTCAAGCACAGTTATTACCCTCATCAGTGGTCCCAAATGGGTGTCCGGGACGCTCATCCCGAAATGACCGTACTCATGCGCTGCATGGCGTTGTGAGCCACTTAGCCAGAATTACCGGCCATTCCTTACAGAAGCTGCTTTCAAAGTTTTACGCCTGCAGAACGGGAGCTGATGAGGGTTGGCGTTGGGCGTTTCCCCGCTGGAAAAACCCTTCGCCAACACCGCTCTGAAGGAACGACTGTGCTCGTGACGCTTTGAAAACAGCTTCTTACGGACATTGGCGCCTAAAAAGGCAGGCCGATTCTACGGCAAAAAACAATTAAAGGTAAGTTAGCCCCTGAACTTTGAGGGGTGATGAATGTTAGACAAAGGGCTAACATGCCCGTCTGTCCTGCCGCCCCTTGCTTTGTTGACTATGCCCAATCAGACCATCAAGACCCCCTGCGTCGGCCTTTGCTCCACCGTTTACGGTGACCTGGTCTGCCGTGGCTGCAAGCGTTTCCACCACGAGGTGATCAACTGGAACGGTTACAACGAGGAGGAAAAACGCGCGGTCTGGCTGCGCCTGGAGCAATTGTTGTCTCAGGTGATGGCCGCCAAGCTGGAGGTTTTTGATCGCGATCGCCTGCGCCAGCAGCTGGAGCAGCGCAAGATCCGCTTCGTGCCGCATCAGTCGGAATATTGCTGGGCTTACCAGTTGATCGCCCGGGGCGCGAGAGTGATCAACAATCTGGACGCCTATGGGATGGTCTTGCTGCCGGAGTTCCGCGACTGGAACCTGCCGGAGCTGCGTGATGCGATCGATCGGGAGTTCTTCCTGCTCTCCGAGGCGCATTACCAGCGCTACATTGCGCCCGGGTTCCTCAAGGATGCCTTCGGCGGCTGAGAGCATCGCGAGCAGGCTCGCTGCCACAGTGGAACACCTGTCCCTGTGGAAGCGAGCCTGCTCGCGAAAGCGGTCGATCCGGCTCTGAAGTCAATGATGGGAAACCACCTCTTCAAGATGGTCCATCACCTCATCCGGTTTCAGCACCAGCACATCGCTCTCCAACGCATCCAGCACCACTTCCGCGGTATTGCCGATCAACGCCCCCGATAGCCCGGACCGTGCCACCGTGCCAATCACGGTCACCGCCGCTTGCAGCTTGTGGGCCATGAACGGAATCAACACGTCTGCCGGACCTTCCTCGATGTGCAAGTGTGCATCGTCGATGTCGAACTCGGCCTGGAACGCCTTGCACTGCTCGCGATAACGCGCCTCGATGGTTTCGCTGAGCTGCAACGACGGATCGGCCGCCGACAGCATCGGCGAAGGGTGAGCGCTGATCACGTGCAGGCTCGCCTTGGCCAGGCTGGCGATGTCGTAGCCGTGATCGATGAGGGTGGCGTGCAGGGTCCGGTGTTCGCCGTCGGTATTGCCCACGTCGACGGCCGCCAGGATGACGCCGCCGGTCCAGGGTTTCGAGGTTTTCACCAGCAGCACCGGGGTAGGGCAGGAGCGCAGCAGCTTCCAGTCCGCCGGGGTCAGCAGCGCCTTTTTCAACGGGCTGTCCGGGAAGTGCTGCTTGATCACCAGGCCGCAGCCTTCGGCCTGCTGCACATCGACGATGGTTTCCTGCAGGGTCTCGTTCCAGGCTTGTTCGGTGGTGACGCTGTAGCCGTCCTGGATCAGCGCGGCCTTGAGCACGCTGAGCATGGCGCTGTGGTCATGCTTGCGATCACAGACCAGCAGATGCAGGTGCGCCTGGGTCACGCCGGCAATCAATTTCGCCCGTTTGAGCGCCAGGCTTTCCGAGTGTTCGGGCTCGATGACCACCAGAATGCTGCGAATGGCTTGCATGATCGGGATCTCCAGGAAGTAAAAAGCGGCGTTGAACAACTATAGTTGCTGGTCGCGTATCCGGGACTTGATGCATATCAACGGTCACGGCTGGTGGTCTGTCGACGGGCCGGTATAATCGGCGCCCTTCGATTGAACCCTTTATCTGCGTGAACCCCATGATCCTTCCCGAAATTCACGAGTTCCTTGGCTGCCGCACCCCCGACGGCTGGGTCCGGGCCGCGCTGGCCGATCAGGAAACGCTGCTGATCGACCACAAGAACTGCGAATTCAAGGCTGCCAGCACGGCATTGAGCCTGATCGCCAAATACCATTCCCATGTCGACCTTATCAATATGATGTCGCGCCTGGCCAGGGAAGAGTTGGTGCATCACGAGCAAGTCATGCGCCTGATGAAGAAGCGCAAGGTCGAACTGCGTCAGTTGTCCGCCGGGCGCTACGCTTCAGGTCTGCGCAAAGTGGTGCGTAGCCACGAGCCGGTCAAGCTGGTGGATACGCTGGTGGTCGGTGCGTTCATCGAGGCCCGCAGTTGCGAGCGTTTCGAAGCCCTGGTGCCGCACCTGGACGAAGAGCTGGGCAAGTTCTATTTCGGCCTGCTGAAAAGCGAAGCCCGGCATTTCCAGGGTTACCTGAAACTCGCCTACCAGTACTGTGACGCCAGGGACATCGCTCAGGTGATCGAGCGCGTGCGCGCTGCCGAACAGGAACTGATCGAATCCCCGGACGTGGAATTCCGTTTCCACAGTGGCGTACCGGCCGCCAACTGACCGGCTTTGTGTTTTTGGCCGCCATCGCCGACTTGCCGGCGATGGCGGATCAACCGACGACAGCCGCTCAGAAATCCCAGCGCGTGGTCAGCATCAGGTTGCGCGGCTCGCCATAGAAGGTGGTGCCGAAGTTGCCCAGGCCGCTCATGTATTTCTTGTCGAATACGTTGTTGGCGTTGGCCGTGAAGCTCAGGTGCTCGTTGTACTGATAGCGGGTCATCAGGTCGACCAGGGTGTAGCCGCCTTGCTTGAGTGAGGTGGCACCTTCGACGGGGCTGCTGCTCTGGCCGTAGAACGCGCTTTGCCAACTGATGCCGCCACCGACGGTGACCTTGTCCAGCGCACCCGGCAAACGGTACGTGGTGAACGTACGCACCAGGTGTTCCGGTTTGGTGGTGGCCAGCGGATAACCGTAGATGCGCTGCGAATCCTTGTCGCGGGTGCGGGCATAGGTGTAGCCGGCCGACAGGTTCCAGCCATCGGCCAGCTCGCCGGCCAGTTCCAGCTCGATGCCCTTGGTCTTGGCGCCGGGGATGGCTTCGTACACGTCCTGCCCGGTGCCATCGGTGGTGACGTATTGCGCGACGTTTTCCTGTTCGATCTGAAAGTAGGCCAGGCTGGCATTCAGCTTGCCTTCAAGGTAGGCCGCCTTCAGGCCGGTCTCGTAGCTGTTGCCTTCAACCGGCTTCAGGGTGGAGCCCGCCGCATCCTTGTAGGTTTGCGGCTGGTAGATGTTGGTGTAGCTGGCGTAGGCCGAGTAGGTCTCGTTCAGGTCATAGACCACACCGGCGTAAGGCGTGACCACGCCGTGCTCCTTGTAGCTGGTCTGGGTGTCGACCTGACCGGCGCCGGGGTAGTAGCGGTAATCCTCGTTGTACTTGAAGGTGCTGACGCGGGTGCCAAGGATGAACGACAAATCATCGGTCGGGCGCAGGCGTGTGGCCAGGTAGGCACCGTTCTGGCTGGTGGTGCGCTGGTACTTGCCATTCTTGGGGAAATCCGGTTCCGCCACATCGCCGTTCCAGTCGTAGATGCTGCCGGGCACCCCGCCGGCACCGGGGATAAAGCTGTCGAATGTCGCGCCGGTCTGGCGTGCATGGGAGGTCATGAACCCGGCGACCAGTTCGTGCTCGCGCCCGCCCAGGGTGAAGGGGCCGGAGACGTTTACGTCCGCCGTATTCTGCACGCGATGACCTTCCCAGCGACCCCAATAGAACGACATGCCTTCACCGGTTGCCCGGTCGGGAGCGCCGCCGCTGGCAGACGCCAGCCGCGTATCGTGGTCGGTGGTTTTCTGGTTCAGGCTGACCTTGAGTTTCCAGTCGTTGGCCAGGGCCTGTTCCAGCGACGAGAAGTACGTCACGGTGTCGAAGTCGCGGCGGCTCCAGTCGGCGCCCGGGTTGAAACTGCGGGGGAAATCGGTGCGACCACCGTCGGCGAAGTACACGCTGTTGCCGGTCCAGGAAGTGCCCCGTGGCGTGGTGCTGGACTTGTCGATGCCGAAGGTCAGCAAGGTATCGTCCGTCAGGTCGGCTTCAAGAATGCCGTAATACAGGTCCTTCTTCTGGCTGTAATGATCGATGTACGAGTTTTTGTCCTGATACGAGCCGACAAAGCGGCCGCGCACGCTGCCGCTGTCATTCAACGGCCCGGAAATGTCGCCGGTGGTGCGGTAGTTGTCCCAGGAGCCCACCGTGCCGCTGATCGACGCCTTGAATTCCCGGGTCGGTTTCTTGCGGATGAGGTTGACGGTGGCGGCCGGGTCGCCCGAGCCGGTCATCAGGCCGGTCGCACCTTTGATCACTTCGATGCGATCGAGGCTCGCCGCATCATCGCCGTTGTTCGGGTTTTCCCCGTAGACGCCATCGTACGGCTGGTTGACCCCGTCGTACTGGAAGTTGGTGATGGCAAAGCCACGGGCGGAAAACTCGGTACGGTCGCTGTCGTACTTTTGCGTCGAGACGCCGGGGGTATTGCGCAAGGCGTCGCTGACACTCTGCACACCCTGGTCGTCCATCTGCTGACGAGTCACTATGGTGACCGATTGGGGTGTTTCGCGCGGCGACAGGGACAGGCCGGTGGCAGAGGAAGTCGCACCGGTGGTGTAGGAATGGGTGCCCTCGGTGGTCGCGCCCAGGGCCTGGGCGGAAATATTGGTCGCGCCCAGTTGCAGCGCGCCGTCTTCCCCGGTCGCCGTTTTGCTGTTCGCCGTTTCGGCGGCGTGGGCGGTGGAGGCGAGGCTCAGCAGGGCGGCCGGAAGGGCCAGCGCCAGGGGGCGCAGGGCAAAGCGAAAACGCGCGGCGAGAAGGTGCGACATGGAGGTCCCTTTGTATCGGATCGTTCGGAAAGTGAATGCTTCTGAGGGTTAACCGAACGAAAAACGCAAAGGGGAACTGCCGGGGGCGAAAAATCTGTTTTTCCTTCAATTGTTGCTGCGACCGGGCGGGAACTTGGGCGATCTAGGTGAAGCCTTCGCGGGCAAGCCCGCTCCTGCAGGGACGGCGCAGTCAATACAGGAGCGGGCTCGCTCGCGATGACCGATAACCGGGTCTAGCGGTTAGGCACCCGCCACAAGTACCAGGCCGCCACCGTCCGATACGGTCGCCACGCCAGCCCGATTTTCTGCATCTGCTTGGGCGTGGGCTGCACGTCCAGGCCCTTCAGGCGCCGATAGCCCTCACGCACCCCGAAGTCATCGGCCGGCAGAATGTCCATCCGCTCCAGGCTGTAGATCAGCAACATCTCGACGGTCCAGCGCCCGACGCCGCGCAGGGTCACCAGGCGTTCGATCAGCGCTTCATCGTCCATCGCCCGCGCTGTCGCGTAGTCGGGCACCACACCGTCCAGCGTCGCCTGGGCAATGCCTTGGAGGGTGGTGATCTTGCTCGCGGAAAAACCGCAGGCGCGCAGTTGATCGAACGTGGTCGCGAGCATCTGCTCGGGCCCGGGAAAGGTCAGCGCTGGAAACAGCGCCACTAGCCGGCCGATGATCGCGTCCCCGGCCCTGGCATGCAGTTGCTGATAGGCAATCGCCCGCACCAGCGACTCATAGGGGGCGCGGGCCGGGTGCGGCTGGTGCAGGCAGGGGCCGATGGCCGCGATGTGACGGGCCCAGTCGGTGTCGATGCTGGCCAGCCATTCGCTCGCCGGCTGATAAGGATCGGGCAGGGTGCTCAGACGATATTTCCTTTCCGGTTGATTAGAACGCCAGTTGCCGGGTGACTTGCAACGCCGCGTTTTCCAGCCGCAGCAGAAACGCCTTGCGCGCCTGTCCGCCACCGTAACCGGTCAACGAACCGTCGGCGCCGATCACCCGGTGGCAGGGCACAACGATGGAAATGCGATTATGACCGTTGGCCAGGCCCACGGCACGGCTGGCCCCCGGCTTGCCCAACCGTGCGGCGAGGGTGCCGTAGGTGCTGGTCTGGCCGTAGGGGATTTTCAGCAGTTCAGCCCACACCTGCCGGGAAAACTCGCTGCCGGGCAGGTGCAGCGGCACCTCGAACCCGGTCAGTTGGCCGGCAAAATAACGTGCCAGTTCATCCTCGATTTGCTGCAAGTGGGTGTTATGCCCGGGCGCCACCGCATAGCCATGACGGTTTTGCAGGGCTTCGACTTCCCGGGTCAATGCGGGCCGGTCGAGAAACTCCAGCAGCACCAGACCGCGCCGTTCGGCCATGGCAATCATTGGCCCCAGGGGGGTGGTCAGGCGCGTGAACAGCAACGGCTCACTGTTGGCCGCACGGCCGGGTGTGATGTGGAAGGACTTCTGAAAGGCGTCGCGAAAACCGCTCAGGGACTCGTAACCTGAATCGAATGCCGCGCCATCGATGGAGTCGCCCTGTTTGATCCCGCCCAACGCCATGCCCAGGCGTCGGGTGCGCAGCCAGGCATGGAAGGTCATGCCGAAATGCTGCTTGAACCAGCGCCGCAGCTTCAAAGGCTCGATGCCCTCGGCCAGCAGTTGGGCATCGCTCCAGCGCTGGTCGGGCGCGGCATCCACGGCCTTGAGCAGCGCCTGCACCCAGTCTGGCGCGATGGCGGCCGCGTCCAGCGGTTTACAGCGCAGGCAGGCGCGGTAACCGGCGGACAGGCATTCATCGGCATGGGCGAAGAATTCGACGTTCTCCGGCTTGGGCTTGCGCGCCGTACAACTGGGGCGGCAGAAGATGCCGGTGGTTTTGACCGCCGTGAAAAACACCCCCTCGTAGGTGGTGTCGCGCTCGAGCATGGCGCGAACCATCTCGGCGTGGGGCGGAAGCATCGGGTTTTGTAGGTTCATGGGTTGAGCATAAGCCGCGCCGGGGCACGCCTCCACCGGAAAATCGACAGCGAATTTTCCGATCCGGACCGTGCAGGGGGCAGGGCTCTGCCCGCCGTCATTGACCGATCAGTTCGGTGGCCGTGGCGGCCAGTTGATCCCCCACGCGCGATTTCAGGGTTTCGATAAACCGGGTGATCTTGGCATCGACGAACTGGCGCGAGGTGTAGACGGCATACACGTTGCGCTCGTGGGTGTGATAGTCGGGCAGCACACGCACCAGTTTCCCCGAGCGCAGGTCATCAATGGCCGAAAAACCGGCCATCAAGCCGATACCGGCGCCTTGCTGCACGGCGAACGACATGGCGTCCATGTCGTTCACGCTGAAACTTGGGCCGGTGGGAACATACGTCGCTTTGCCGTTGCGACCCTCGAGCTGCCATTCATCGCGCACGTAATCGACGGTGCCCAGCAACAGGCACTGGTGGTCCCTGAGATCTTCCGGCTCCCGGGGCGCGGGATGCCGGGCCAGGTACTCGGGGGAGGCGACCAGCACGCAATGGCTGACGCCGATCTTCTGGCTGACATAAGCCGAATCGGGCAGGGTCCGGGCAATCAGGATCGACACGTCCAACTGGTCTTCCAGCAGGTTCGGCATCCGCTGGGACAGCATCAGGTCGACGGTGACCTGCGGATGTGCCGTGCGGTATTCAAGTACCGCGCCGGTCACCAGTTGCCGCGCCAGGCCCGGAACGCAATGCACCCGCAGCGTGCCCCGTGGTTCAAGCAGCGCATTGCGCGCTTCGGCTTCGGCGTTATCCAGGTCGGCCAGGATCGCCGTACAGCGGTCGTAAAAGCGTCGGCCCGCATCGGTGACCGACAGGCGTCGGGTCGAGCGTTGCAGCAGACGGGTGTCCAGCATCTGTTCGAGCGCGGACACCGAGCGGGATACGTTGCCGACGGTCGAGTCGAGATGGTTGGCCACCGCCGTGAAGCTGCCCATCTCCACGACTTTTACGTACACCGACATATTCGAAAGCTTGTCCATCGCTACCTGCCCAAGGCTGCATTGATCGCACGGGTTGTGAGAATCCGCGGGTATTTAAAGGCGATCTTCCCTCTGAGCACAACAATCATTCCCTCCAGGACCGCTAAATCAACAGAGCCTTCCTCCATAGACTGGATTGCACGGGCCGCCTGAGCCGGCACCGACCCTGACAACCCAATGAAGGTCTCCTGTATGAACACGCCCTATGACTCGCTTTACCTTTTCATCGGCGGTGAATGGATCGGCGCTGAAGGCCGCAATACGGCTGCGGTCGTCAATCCGGCCACTGAAAACCAAATCGGACGGGTGCCGCTGGCCACCGCTGGCGATCTGGATCACGCCCTGGAAGTGGCGCAACGCAGTTTCGACGTCTGGCGCAAGACCGTGCCTGACCAGCGCGCCAAAGTGTTGAAGCGCGCCGCCGACCTGATTCTGGAGCGTGTACCGCACATTGCTGCGCAGATGACGCTCGAAGAGGGCAAGCCGATTGGCGAGGCCATGGACGAAGTCACCCGGGCCGCCGAGTATTTCGAGTGGTTTGCCGAAAGCGCTCGCCGCATCGATGGTCGTGTCGTGCCGAGCAACCGCCCGGGTGTCCTGCAACTGGTCAAGCGCCAGGCGATCGGCCCGGTGGCGGCGTTCACGCCCTGGAACTTCCCGGCCATTACCCCGGCCCGCAAGTTGTCGGCGGCCCTGGCGGCCGGGTGCAGCGTGATTCTCAAGCCTGGCGAAGAAAGCCCTTCCACGGCGCTGGCGCTTGCCCGTGCGCTGGACGATGCGGGCTTGCCCAAAGGCGTTCTGCAAGTGGTGTTCGGCGTACCGGATCAGGTGTCCAGTCACCTGATCGCGTCTTCGGTCATTCGCAAGGTGACGTTTACCGGTTCCGTACCGATCGGCCGCCTGCTGTCGGCCAGGGCCGCCGAAGGCGTCAAGCCGATCACCCTGGAACTGGGCGGTCACGGGCCGGTGCTGGTGTTTGCCGATGCCGACATCAGGAAGGCCGCCGTGGAAGGCGTCGCCAACCGCTTCCGTGGCACGGGTCAGGTGTGTATCTCGTCAACCCGGTTCCTGATCCAGCGCGGTGCCTACGAGTCCTTTGTCGAGCATTTTGTCGAGGCCACGAACGCACTGCGCATCGGTAACGGCCTGCACCCTCACACCCAGGTCGGTCCCCTGGCCAACCCACGGCAACTGGCCAAGATGCAGGAGCTGGTGGATGACGCCGTCGCCAAGGGCGCACGGGTGCTGGCCGGTGGCGAACGCCTGCCGGGGCAGGGCTACTTCTTCGCGCCGACCGTCTTGGCGGAGGTGCCGATGGACGCTCGGGTCATGCACGAAGAACCCTTCGGCCCCATCGCCATCCTGATGCCGTTCGAGGGGCTGGCAGACGGCCTGGCCGAGGCCAATCGCCTGCCTTACGGGCTGTCGGCCTATGCCTTCACCAGCAACGCCCGCACCGCCATCGACGTTGCCGACGGGCTGGAGGCCGGCATGATCGGCATCAACCAATACCGCATCGTCGCCACTGAACTGCCCTTCGGCGGCCTGAAGGAGAGCGGTCACGGCTCCGAGGGCGGCATTGAAGGTATCGAACACTACCTGACCCACAAATTCATCAGCCAGATCTGAGGACACCCACATGTCAGCCATCAATTTCAGCAGCCCTCGCGAAGCCGCCAGGGCGTTCACTCCCAAGCTCTCGCAGTTCGTCGACTCGACGCTGTACCCGCAGATCTGGAGCGATCCGGCACTGTCGACGCGCGACCGCAGCCTGATCACCGTCGCCGCGCTGATTGCCGGCGGGCACTCCGAAGAATTGCCTGCGCACTTGCGCCGTGCCGTCAGCAATGGCGTCACCCTGAACGAAATCTCTGCAGCGATCACTCACCTGGCGTTCTACGCCGGTTTCCCCGCCGCCATCACCGCGTCGGCCATCGCCAACGCCACACTCAATGCACCGGAGGCCAATCAGTGATGAAAGCCATTACCTTTGCCGCCTTTGGCGACGCCGATGTCCTTGAACTGACGGACGTTGCCGCCCCGCAAGTGCGTCCCACCGACCTGCTGGTGCGTGTGTATGCCGCCGGCGTCAATCGAGCGGACCTGACCCATCGCACCGGTGGCTACGGCCACCCCAATTTCGGCGACTCGCTGATCATCGGCCTGGAGATCGCTGGCGAAGTGATCGAAAAGGGCAGCGCCGTCACGGGCTACGAAATCGGGGATCGCGTGATGGGCGTTGTCGGGGGTGGCGCTTATGCCGAGCTGGCGCGCGTCGATTACCGCATGGCCATGCCGATTCCCGCTGAGCTGGACTACGTGCATGCGGCGGCGATTCCCGAGGTGTTCGTCACCGCTCATGAAGCGATGATGCACCTGGCGCGACTCAAGGCCGGTGACTCGGTATTGATCCACGCCGCCGCAGGCGGTGTCGGCTCCGCCGCCGTGCAACTGGCCTACGCCACGGGCGCCACCGTATACGCGACCACCGAGGGCAGCAAGATCTCCCGTGTCGAGCACCTGGGGGCGGATGTGGCCATCGACTACAAGGCTGAGGATTTCGCCGAGGTCATCGCGAGCAAAACCAATGGGCGTGGTGTCGACGCGATCATCGACTTCGTCGGCGAACCTTATTTCGCCCGCAACCTCGCGTCCCTGGCCAACGGCGGCCGGCTGGTCCAGGTAGGGATTCTCGGTGGCGGCGGCCACGTGGCGCTGAAGCTGGAGGACATCCTGTACCGCCACCTGCAAATCATCGGCACGGTGATGAAGTCCCGTACCCAGCCGGAGAAACACGCCATGATCAAGCGCTTCCGCGAGCACTGGCTGGATCGCTTCGAAGGCGGTGGCAGCCTGGAGCCGGTGGTCGACAGCACGTACCCGCTTTCGCGTGCCGCCGATGCCCATCGCAAAATGGAGTCGGCGCAAAACGTCGGCAAGATCATCCTGACGATGCAGCCTCAGGACCTGGTTTAGGCGTGGCGCAAGGTGCCCTCGGATCCCGGGGGCACTGGCGTATTCCGCACGGGAATACGTCCATGAAAATCATCCATTTCATTTATAGCGGCGGATCTCGTAGCGTAGCGGGCTCATGCATATGGAGATGACCGCCGTGAACCATTCCCCGCTGCGCCTGTACGTAGACGCCCAATTCACCAGCCCTTATGCCCTGTCGGCATTCGTGGTGCTTCGCGAAAAGGGCATCGATTTCGAGATCAAGACACTGGACCTCGATGCCAGCGAAAACCAGACCGTGGATTACGCCAACCTGTCATTGACCCGGCGCGTGCCGACGCTGGTGCAGGGCGACTTCGCGCTGTCCGAATCCTCGGCGATCACCGAGTACCTGGAAGAGGTATTCCCCCAGGTGCCGGTCTATCCTCAAGACCCCCGGCAGCGCGCAAAGGCACGGCAAGTCCAGGCCTGGTTGCGCAGCGACCTGCTGCCGATTCGCCAGGAGCGGTCCACCCTGGTGGTGTTTTACGGACAGACATACGGCCCGTTGTCGGCGTCTGCCGAATCCGCCGCGAACAAACTGATCGACGCCGCGCAAGCGCTGCTGGCCGGCAACCGCGAGTACCTGTTCGGTGAGTGGTCGATTGCCGACGTCGACCTGGCCGTGATGCTCAACCGGCTTATTCTCAATGGGGACACGGTGCCAACTGCGCTGGTGGCGTATGCAAAGCGCCAGTGGCAGAGGCCTTCGGTGCAGGAATGGGTGGGGTTGCAGCGGCCTGCACTCTGATCGGAACGTCAGCCGGAACGCCATCGCCGAAGTCAGTCAGCCGACTGTCCGACTGAGCAAGCTCGGCCTGATGTTCGACTAAAGTTGCTTTATCTGCGCAACTTCGGCGCAGATATCTCGCGCACCGAGGTTGGAGGCAGAGCATGAGACCCTGCAAAACACTCCTGATCACAATGATCGCGGCAAGCCTGTGTGGCTGCACCCATTCATCCAGCCAATCGGTGAATCTCGCGCTGAAGGGGATCCACAGAAATGCGGGTCAGATTGGCCGGGTCACCCTCACCGACGTGAATAATCAGACCAATCTGAATTTCTACATCACGGGTGTGCCGACTGGCACCCTGTTGCCGCCCCGGGTGTTTACCTTCATCCACAAGGGCAGTTGCCAGCAACCGGGCGCGATGGCGTACGCCTTGAATGATCAGGTCAACACCAAAAGCAATGCGGGCACCAAGGGCTGGGGCTTTTACCGAAGTGCGCCAGTGCCGCTGGCGACCTTGCTGGCCAGCCCACATTCCATCGTCCTGCGCAGTGCGCCCTCGGATGGCGATGCCGATATCTTTTGCGGCGATATCGCAGCCCCCACCCGCAACTGATCGCCAACCTGCAGGACTCGATCTTTTGTGGGCGCGAGCCTGCTCGCGAAGGTCGTCAACGAAAACGCTGCTCGCCTGACACCCCGCAGTGGGGTGTTGCTCAATCTGTTAGTGTGGGCGGCCGAACTGGCAACCGTCACCTGCGCATGAACCACCGCCCCAGCCTCCATCCCGTTACTGTCACCGACATCCCCGAAGTCCTGGCCTTCACTCTCCAGGCCCGCACCGAGCTGTTTCCCAAACTCAGCGCTGCCGGCATGCCGGCGGACCTGGAACATTTCGAAGCCGTCTACCTTCACGGGGATGGCCGGTTCCTGGTCGCGCGGTTCGAGGGACAAATGGTCGCGGCGGTGGGCTACCGGCCTTACGACGGGCGCTTTCCTCAATTGAAATACCAGGGTGTGAAAGTGGTGGAGGTGGTCCGCCTGTTCGTGCTGCCGCCGTTCCGTCGCAGCGGTTTGGCGGCCGAGTTGTACCGCGCCCTGACCGCGCTGGCGCAAGCCGATGGCGTCGAGGTGGTCTACCTGCACACCCATCCGTTTCTACCCGGCGCGATCGACTTCTGGGTTCGCCAGGGTTTCGAGATCATCGACATCGAAGCCGACCCGGTCTGGCAAACCACCCACATGCAGCAGCGCGTTATCAGGTAGAGCGCAAGCGCAAGATCGGCGCACCGTCGAACGGGTCCGTCAGGTAGTGCGCCTGCACGCCAAAGGTGTCTTGCAAACATTGCGGCGTCAGCACCTCCAGGGGCTTGCCGAGTGCCACCAGCCGACTCCGATCCAGCACGGCCAGACGGTCACAGCTCAACGCCTGATTGAGGTCATGCAAGGCGATCAGGGTGGTCACCGGCAAAGACTGCACCCCCTTCAGGATCGCCAGTTGATGTTGGATATCCAGGTGATTGGTCGGCTCGTCCAGCAACAGGATCTGCGGGCGTTGGGCGAGGGCCCGTGCGATGTGCACGCGCTGGCGCTCACCTCCGGAGAGGCTGCGCCAGGTGCGTTGGCGCAGGTGCGTGGCATCGACGTCCTGCAAAGCCTGGCGCACGATGGCGTCATCGTCGTCCGACCACGGGCTCAAGGCTGACAGCCAGGGCGTACGGCCCAGCGCCACGGCATCGAACACCCGAATGGCTTCGTCCGTGTCGGCCTGTTGTTCCACCACCGCCAGTTGCTGCGCGATGCTGCGGCGCGACAGTTCCGCCAGGCGCCTGCCGCTCAGGCGGACCTCGCCGGTAGCCGGCGTGCGCAAGCCGGCAAGCAGCTTGAGCAGGGTCGACTTGCCCGAGCCGTTCGGCCCGACGATGCCGAGGGTTTCGCCCGCTTGGACGTCCAGGTGAATATCGATGAGCAATTCGGCTTCGCGCACTCGGAAGCCCAGGCCGGAACAACTCAAAACGCTCATCGGGCATTCCTCCGCCCAATCAGGATCAGCGCAAACACCGGCGCGCCCACCAAAGCAGTGATCACCCCCACCGGAATCACCTGGCCCTTGATCAAGGTCCGTGACAACACGTCCGCCGCAATCAGAAACAGCGCACCGCCCAGGGCACTGGCCGGCAACAACCGCGAATGCCCGGTGCCGAGCATCAGGCGTGCGGCATGGGGAATCACCAGCCCGACAAACCCGATGGAGCCGACGATCGACACCATCACCGCCGTCACCAGTGCAGCACAGCCGATCAACACCAACTGCACCCGGCGCACCGCAATCCCCAGCGACGCTGCCGAGTCGGCGCCAAAGGTAAACGCATCCAACGCCCGCCGATGCCACAGACACACGACCAGCCCAGCGACGGCCACCGGCACCGCCAGCCACACCGACGGCCAGCGCACGCCACTGAGGTTGCCCAGCAACCAGAACAGAATGCCCCGCGCCTGTTCGGAACTGGCCGACTTGGTGATGAGAAACGCCGTCAGGGCATTGAACAATTGCGAGCCGGCGATGCCCGCCAGAATGATCTGACCGGTGCCGTTGGCAGACCCGCTGACCCGCGCCAACACCACCACCAGCGCAAACGCGGCCATGGCCCCGACAAATGCCCCGGCCGACAGTGTCAGCAACCCGGCCCCGACACCGAGCAATGCCACCAGCACCGCGCCGGTGGAGGCGCCGGCACTGATCCCCAGCAAATACGGGTCGGCCAAGGGGTTGCGCAGCAACGACTGCAGGATCACCCCGCAGGTCGCCAGCCCGGCTCCGCAGGCGGCGGCCACCAGGGCGCGGGTCAGGCGGTAGTTCCAGACGATGCCTTCATCGATAGGGTTGAGCGTGTAACCCGCGCCCCACACTTTGTTAGCCAGCACCTGGAACACCACGCCCGGATCGATGCGTGTTTCACCGATGGCCACCCCGGCGAGCACCGCCATCAACAGCAGCAGCAACGCCAGCAGGGTGCGAATCAGGCGGGCGGTCATTTCGGCAGGTCGTAGCCGTCGATGGCGCTGGCCAGTTGTTCGAGGCCATCGAACATCCGCGCGCTGGCCTGCAGGGCCATGGCGTCGAGAATGATGATGCGGTTGTGCTTCACTGCGTCCATGTTGCGGGTGACCGGGTCGTTGCGCAGGAACGCCAGTTTCTTCTCATGGTCATCGGCCGGGAAACGGCGACGGTCCATGCGTGCAATCACCAGGAAGGTCGGGTTGGCCTTGGCAATGGTTTCCCAGCCCACGGTCGGCCATTCCTCATCGGACTCCACCACGTTGCGGATACCCAAGGTGCCAAGCATGAAATCCGGAATGCCCTTGTGCCCGGCCACGAACGGATCGACGTGCAGGTCGGTGCTGGAGAACCACACCAGCGCACTGGCCTGCTTCACGCCTTTTTCCTGGACCTTGACCACGGAGGCGGCCAGTTTGCCCTTGAGCTGCGCGACCCACTGTTCGCCGCGCGCCTGCACGTCGAAAATCTGCGCCAGTTGCTCGATGCTCTTGTAGATCGTGTCGATGCGGAACGGCTCCAGTCGCGTGCCGTCAGCGCCCACCAGGTTGTCCTTGCCTTCACAGTCGGACGGCAGCAGGTAGGTCGGAATCTTCAACTCGTGAAACTGCTCGCGGGTGCCCACCGCGCCTTGCGGCCCGACCATCCACTCGAATTCCACGGTCACCAGCTCCGGACGCTTGCCGATCACCGCTTCAAAACTCGGCTCGTTGTTCGCCAGGCGTTCGATTTTGTCGTTTTGCGTCTTGTATGCCGGCAACACATCGTTGAACCACAGCGAAGTCGCAACCACCTTGTCGCCCAGGCCCAAGCCGTAGAGCATTTCGGTGCCGGCCTGGCCGATGGTCACGGTGCGGGTGGGCGCCTGCGGGAAGGTGAGGGGGCTGCCGCAGTTATCGACGGTCAGCGGGTACTGGGTCGGGGCAGCGTGCGCCAGGGCACACAGGCCCAGACTGGTGAACAGCGCGGCAAGGCGGGGCAACAGCATGATGCAATCTCCATGTGGACCGTACTTGAAACGGGCGCGGTACGGGTCTGGAAACACACCATCGAACGCTGCGGTATAAGCAGGGCAAGGCCGGTCGGCAAAGGATGTCCTCCCCGGACACCCCGCCGGTTAGTGATTCAGCTGGCCGGCAGGTCTCCTGACTGATGCGTCGTCGCCGTGCTCCGGCCTTCCCGGATCTGATCCAGTGGCCATCGAGGAGCAGGCTCAGCACCTACAGTTGCGGGGGCAGTTTCGATTGACGCCATATACGGCGTTTCGAATTCCCTGTTAGTCCCGTTCGGGAACCGGCGGCGTATGGTAGTCGATCAGGCGGCCGAGGGGGAGCGTGGATTTTACGCCGGACGCTGGTGAACTTTTTGCGGGTCGCCACGCGTCCAAGTTTCAAATAACCCCAGACAGGAAGCGACCATGACCTACACCTTTTTCATCTTTCTCCTGGCCAGCGCGGCGGCCGCCAGCACCGGCATGTTCTTCAAGCCGGGTGAATGGTACCGATCGCTGGTCAAACCGAGCTTCACACCGCCCGACTGGTTGTTTCCGGTCGCCTGGACGATCATCTACCTGCTGCTTGCCTGGGCGGGCTACCGACTGACCCTGATCCCCGGCAGTCAGGAAGTGCTGGCATTGTGGGCGGCGCAGATTGCGCTCAACACCCTGTGGACGCCGGTCTTCTTCGGTGCGCAACGCGTGTTCGCGGGGATGGTGATTCTGGTGCTGCTGTGGCTGGTGGTCGCGGCCATGGTAGTGCTG
Source organism: Pseudomonas sp. IT-P12 (assembly GCF_949767465.1). NCBI lineage: Bacteria > Pseudomonadati > Pseudomonadota > Gammaproteobacteria > Pseudomonadales > Pseudomonadaceae > Pseudomonas > Pseudomonas sp. IT-P12. Next base: position 303,227 of record NZ_CATKPY010000011.1, read on the forward strand.
GCTCTGCGCCTGGACGTGATCACCGGGCTGATCCTGTTCCCTTATCTGGTGTGGCTGTGCGTCGCTGCCGCACTCAACTTTGCCATCCTGCGCAACAACCCGCGATAGTTTGTTGATCGATGTAAGAACTGAAGTGCCCGGGACGTGATTTATCCGCGTCCCTGAAACTGGCCGTGATCGTTGGCAACCCGAGTCAGCCGGGGCCTTACGTGGTCAGGGGCAAAGTGCCTGACGGCTTGAAGCTCATGCCGCACACGCATCCGGAAGATCGCATCTACACCGTGATTTCCGGTGTGTTCTACATCGGCCAGGTGAGTCTGTCCGGCCCTGTTCGCCAATGCTGGCGAGCAGGGCCGGCACGATCAGGCGCGCAGTGAGGAAAACGGCAGGCGAGTCGACTTGAAGAACTCGCACATCCGGGCCGTCAGACCGGTAGCCGCTGAATCGCGACGTTGGCTGACGATCATCCGGCCGATTTCAAAGCCCAGCACGATCGCATCTTCGCGCGATACAAACAGAAGCGAGGGCGTCTCCCGCGCATCCCTGATTTCTTCGCCATCCAGCCAGATGGAAATTGTGCTGGTGTGATGCGTTTGCACACTGCCGGTAATGCTCGGGTTTGCAGTCGCAGGGCAGAAGGTTTCGACGATGATATCGTGGCCCAGGTAAGTCTCTTTCTGGATAACGGTTGCGAGCTTCGCGGTCATTCGTGCTTTCCATAGCGTTGGAACAATTCAAGGGCGTCAAGATACTGGAAAATCTGTGCAGTGCCAAATTGATATCACTGCGGATCCTGCGTTGGCAATATCAAGCAAAACAAATCGGAATCAGCTCCTGTGTTACCTCTGTGGAAGCGAGCCCGCTCGCGATGAGCGTAAACGCGTTCTTCCTGGCAAGAAGGCACATGGATTGTTCCCACTGGGTGAGTACGACCCTGTCCTGCGTGACTCAACCGGATCCAACTGATCCAGCGTCCGATTGAACGCCAGCTCGGCCAGCATGATTGACGAAAAATACAGGCAATGTCAGCGCTTTGAGCCTGGATGGTCAGTAGCGGTAACCGACATTGACCATGACCGCGGCGCCGCCCAGGACGACCAGCTCGGCACCCACGGGGCCGTAATAGGTGCCAACGGCGGGAATGATCACCGGCGCGACGCCCAGGTTGTTCAGTGGAATCCGGTCCTTGTATTTGCCTTTGTACCCGTGGAGCAGCCCGCCACTGAGCTTGACGTAGACCGGATACTCCTCGGCGACCCAGCGATGGCCGTAGTACGCGTAGTAGGAGCGCTGATCGAAGGAGTTTTTGAAGGTCGCGCCTCCCCACAGCGAACCATCAGCCCGGTTGCGTTCGACGCTGATCAGCTTTTGACGGTTGTTGTGGTCGGGGTCGCTTTTCCAGTGTTTGGTGTAGGCACTCGTCTGGAAATACCAGAAGTCGCCATTCATGGCGAAGGTGCCCGGGCTGATGAAGAGCGTGCCAAGCAAAAGCAGTAGAGGTTTCATTGATCACCGTTTTTCTGCGGCCAAGGGTGGGGATGCCGAGAAATCTTGCCATCGAAAAGGGGGATCAACCGGCTGTTTGATTTACCGGGTATTGCTGCCGGGCACAGATGGAAATGGTTTGTAATAAGTTGATTTATTTGGAAAAATTCTTCGCGCCCGCCACGCACAGAATCACCGCCACAGTTACGGCCACCATCCCCGGGCTGACCTGCTCATGCAGCAGTCCCGCCGCCAGCGCCAAGCCAAAGAATGGCTGCAGCAGTTGCAGTTGTCCCACCGCCGCGATCCCGCCCTGAGCCAGCCCGCGATACCAGAACACAAAGCCGATCAGCATGCTGAACAGCGACACGTAACCCAGGCTGAACCACGCCGGCAGGCTGATCCCGCTGAACGAGGCGGGCGCGCGCCAGGCGCTCAGCAGTGCCATAGCCGGTAACGACAACACCAGCGCCCAGCAAATCACCTGCCAGCCACCCAGTGTGCGCGACAGCTTTGCCCCTTCGGCATAACCCAGGCCGCAGGCGAGGATGGCCAGCAGCATGAGGATGTCGCCCAGGGGAGAGGCCGTCACGCCCTGGGCGAGCGCGTAGCCCGACACCAGCAGGCTGCCCAGCACGGAGAACAGCCAGAACGCCGGGCGCGGCCGCTCGCCGCCGCGTATCACGCCGAACACGGCGGTGGCCAGCGGCAGCAGGCCGACGAAGACGATCGAATGCGCGGAGGTCACGTATTGCAGGGCCAACGCCGTCAGCAGCGGGAAGCCGACCACCACGCCGAGGGCGACAATGAGCAGCGGCAGCAGTTGATTGCGCGTTGGGCGTTGTTGCTTGAACAGGCTCAGCAGGCACAGCGCGAGCACGCCGGCGAGGGTGGCGCGGATGACGGTGAGGAACACTGGGTCGAATTCCAGCACCGCGACGCGGGTCGCCGGCAGTGAGCCGCTGAAAATGATGACGCCGATCAGGCCATTGAGCCAGCCCGCAGACTTCTCTTGGGGCTGGGTATTCAGGTGCGTTGCTCGGTTCATGGCGTTCACTCGACGGAGGATGCGGCGAAGGATGTATTGCACCCATCGTATGAGCGAGTGAGCAAGACAATCAAAAAATTGTCATGAATACATCCACTGTACCGTCGGCTGTGCTGAACTTGATACGAGCCGTTTCAGCGTTTCATTCAGAAAAAATTCCGAATACGTACGGGTTCTGAACGCCGTGCTCCGTTGAGTCGACGGCCGCGAGAAAGCGGGCTTTGTCGGGCTGACTCTGCAAGTCATGCAAATGGCTACGCTTGTCATGCACAAAGATTCCATCATTGCCAAAATCCGGATCGAGGCGACCGTCTGGCATCAGGCGCAGCCAATAGGTGCTACTGCCAGCATCGGCAACGCCACCCGCGACCAGTTTGCCATCGGGTTGCACGGCAACGGCTTCGCAAGTGGAAGACGTGGAAGAGGGGATCGGCACGTGCAGCGTTTGACCATTGTTGAATCCGGGATCGAAAGCGCCGCCCGCGGTCAATCTTGAAAAACACGCGGATTCAGCCCCGGCGCCCGCGCAAATGATGGTCCCTCGCGCCACAGCCATTGTGAGCAGCGTATTGTTGCTGTCCGATTCCCAATATCCGCCTTGCCCAAAGGAAGGATCCAGGCTGCCGTCAGGAGATAGCCGGACGACCGCTTTGTTGGGTGGCGTCGGACCAGTTTGCCGGACAGTCCCACCGATCAGTATGTTGCCATCCTCAGCAACTGCCACCGCCGATCCTAGCAATGCTTTGCCGTTGACCTGGATCTCGACGAAACCTTGTTCGCCGAACTCATGATCGAGTCCACCACTTGGCAGCAGACGATAAAGCTCGGCTTTCTGCGCTCCGGTGGCGCCGACGGCCCTGCTGATCAACACCAGTATCTTCCCGTCTGCTTGCACGGCTCCCGAGGAGGCAAACAGCTCTACGCCGGGAATGAATTGGTTGCCGAAGATCAGGTCCGGGCTGCCACTGGGATTGAATCTCGTCAAAGCCGTCTGCTTGTCGATACCTCTCAGGACGTAACCCAGCAGAAGGATTTTTCCATCCGATTGCAGAAACAATTTTGCGGGAGCGGAATTCAGCCCAGTGGAAAAGGACCATTTGCTGACGCCGTTCTGTCCAAACTGATGATCCAGTGCGCCGTCCGCGAGAATGCGATAAAGCCAGACTTGCGGCGCTACCCAGATAGCCAGGATAAAGCCACCCGATCCGTCAGCAACGATGGCTTTGATCGATCCCCCGTCACTGGGAACCGCAAACACGCCGTTATTGGCAAATGCAGGGTCGAATTCGCCAGGTTGTACCCATTCATTCGGCAGTTTGGTCGTTGTCATGGTCAGCGTCCTTGAAAAAGTTGATCCAGCCCGACGGACTATCTCGCCTTCGTCTGCGCGTTAAACCTGTGATAAATGACAGTTCGATTGGCTCTGGAGGTCAGAAGCGTGTCTTTAGCGGCCAGCAACCGTTGAACGTTCGAGAGATATCCTGTGGCCGTGCTGGACAGATCGCGTAGCAGACGAGTATCAAGACAATCTCTCAATTGTTCTGGATTGATGAACCCATGCCTCGCCTGCGCTACAAATCACTGGTCGACACCTTCGCGGCGGACATTCGTTCAGGTCGCCTCGCGCCCGGCACGCGCCTGCCGACTCACCGGCAGCTCGCCGCCGAACACGGGTTGGCGCTGGTCACCGCCAGCCGGGTGTATGCCGAGCTGGAGACGATGGGATTGGTCAGTGGCGAAACGGGACGGGGCACGTTCGTGCGGGAGATCTCGCTGCCGGCCGGTCAGGGCGTCAGCCAGCATGTGGTGGCGGTGGGCATGGCCGATCTCAATTTCAACTACCCGTCGTTGCCGGGGCAGGCCGATCTGTTGCGCACGGCGTTGCGCCAACTGGCGTTGTCCGGTGACCTCGAAGCCCATCTGCGTTACCAGCCCCATGGCGGGCGTTTGCATGAGCGGGCATCGATTGCCCGGCACCTGCTGTCACGCGGCCTGAACCTGACAGCCGAGCAGGTCCTGATCGTCAGCGGCGCGCAGCATGGCCTGGCCGTGGCGATGATGGCGTTGCTCAAGCCGGGGGATGTGATTGCGGCGGATGCCTTGACCTATACCGGTTTCAAGGTGCTGGCCGAGTCGCTGCATCTGGAGATTGTGCCGATTCCGGTCACGGAGAACGGGCCGGACCTGGCGGCGCTCGAGGCGCTGTGCCGGCGGCGTTCGGTGCGGGCGGTCTACACCATGCCGACGCTGCACAACCCCTGCGGGTGGGTGATGGATGTGTCGTGGCGGGGGCGTCTGGTGGCGATTGCGCGCCAGCATGATCTGTTGATTATCGAAGACGCGGCCTATGCGTTTCTGGTGGAGGAGGCGCCGGTGCCGGTGGCCGAGCTGGCGCCGGAGCGGACGGTGTATGTGTCGGGGTTCTCGAAGAATGTCGCCACGGGGCTGCGTGTGGGATTTGTGGCGGCGCCGCTGGACAAGGTGCCAGCCCTGGAACGGGTGATTCGGGCCACGACCTGGAACACCCCCGGCGTGATGACCGCCATAGCCTGCGGCTGGATCGACGATGGGACGGTCAGCCAGCTCGAGGTGCAAAAGCGGGCGGATGCCCAGGCGCGCCAGACGCTGGCCGCTGAGGTGCTGAAGGGACTGCGTTGCATGACCCACCCTTTTTCGTATTTTCTCTGGTTGCCGCTGGGCGAAGACGCGCGGGCGGACCAGATTGCGGTGGCGTTGATGCAGGAGCAGGTGGCGGTGTCCACGGCTGAGCCGTTTGCCACGTCGGTGCATGTGCCGCATGCGATCCGGCTGGCGTTGGGGTCGGTGGACATGGATTCATTGCGCGAGGCGCTGATCAAAGTGAAACGGGTGGTCGGCGCGTATTCCTGAGGCATGCCGCCGCTCCCACAAAAAGGGCTTCGGTGCTCGGACATTTTCTGTGAGCGTGGGCATTGGGTAGTTTTCTTCAATACGACAATCAGCGGGCTCTTTACCTTGAGCCCCTGGTTCAACTGAAGGGAAGAAAACAACAATGAGTCTGATCATGTCGATGGCCGCGTTCGCCCTGGTGGCGTCGATCACGCCGGGGCCGGTGAATATCGTGGCGTTGAGTTCCGGGGCGCAGTTCGGCTTTCGCGCCAGTCAGCGGCACGTGGCCGGAGCGACCCTGGGCTTTGTACTGCTGCTGGTGTTGATGGGGCTGGGGTTGCATGAGGTGTTGCAGCAATGGCCGCAGCTGACACGGATCGTGCAACTGGCCGGGGTGGCGTTTCTGTTGTTCATGGCGTGGAAACTGGCGGCGGACAACGGTCAGCTCGATGCGAAGGATTCGGCACGGGCGCCGTCGATGGTGTACGGCGCGGTGATGCAATGGCTCAATCCCAAGGCCTGGCTGGCCTGTGTGGCGGGCATGGGCGCGTTTGTCGCCGATGGCGAGGCGCGATTGATCTGGCAGTTTGCGGCGGTGTACCTGGTGATCTGTTACCTATCTGTCGGTTGCTGGGCGTATGCCGGTACCTTCCTGCGCGGTTACCTGAACAACCCGGCGGGCATGCGCTTGTTCAATCGGGTCATGGCGCTGCTGCTGGCCTTGAGCGCAGCGTACCTGTTATTGCCTTAGCCGCGATACTGCCCTGGTGTCGCCGCCAGATGCTGTTTGAACGCGCGCTGGAAATGCGCCTGGTCGGCGAACCCGGCTTCCAGCGCGACGTCGGCGATCAGTTGGCCGCTGCGCAGGCGCTCGCGGGCAAACTGGATGCGTCGATTGACCAGAAAGGCGTGGGGCGTCATGCCGTAATGCTGTTTGAACGCGCGGATCAGGTACGACGGCGACAACTGCGCCGCCTCGCAGATGTCTTCGAGCTTGAGCAGACGGGTGCAGTTGTCACGGATGAAGTCGGCTGCGCGCTCGAGTTTGAAGTTCGGTTCGCGTCCAGGCTGATCACCGGGGTTGAGGCGTTGCTGAACCTCGGTGAAAAACTCGACCGCAGCGCTCTGCTTGCGCAGCACATCCTGCTGGTGGTCAACGAGGATGTCGTACAGGGCGGCCAGGCCGCTAAACAGGCCGGCGTCCTCGGTGTGGGTGATGGCGAAGCGACGAAACGCCAGGTCGTGGCTGAACCCGAGCTGATGCTGCAAATCGGTCAGCCAGGCCGTGTCGACATACAACATCAGGTAAGACCAGGGTTGGTCGTTGATCGGGTTGCACGCATGGACATCGCCGGGGTTCATCAGCACCACCGTGCCGGCGGCGACCTCAAACGACGATTGCTCATGCAGGTAGGTACTGCGCCCGGCGGTGATCGCGCCGATGGAAAAGTGCTCGTGGGAATGCCGGGTGTAGCAGACCTCGCGGCCGTCGGCGATGGCCCGGGCCTCGATGAAGGGCAGGGCGTCGTCGCGCCAGAAGCGCGGGGCCTTGTCGGTGTTTTTGGCGGTGGGCTTCATCGTCGGTGTCCTCGGCAGATCCGTTGTGCAGTGTAAGCGCTCTGCGACCCATTGCCGATCAGAAATCCCAGCGGGTAGTCAGTTGCAGGCTGCGGGGTTCGCCGTAGAACCCGGTGCCGAAGTTGCCCAGGCCGGTGTAATAAGTCCTGTCGAACAGGTTCTTGACGTTGAGTGTGGTGCTCAAGTGGTCGTTGAAGCGGTAGCGCACCATGGTGTCGACCAGGGCGTAACTGTGCTGGGTGATCTTCGAAGGCTGGCCGCCATTGACCGGGTCGTTCGGGTCGGGCTGCAATACGTTGCCGAAGAACTCGCTCTGCCAGTTCACGCCCGCGCCGACCGTGAGTTTTTCCAGGGCCCCGGACAAGCGATAGGTGCTGAACAGCCGCACCATCTGCTGCGGCGCGGTGGTTTGCAGGATCGCGCCATAGACGTAATCGCCCTGGGCATCGCGGGTGTGGTTATAGCTGTAGCCGGCCGACAGGTTCCAGCCATCGCGCACTTCGCCGGCCAGCTCCAGCTCAAAGCCCTTGGTGACCGCACCTTGCACGGCGCGGTACACCGATTCGCTGTCGACGCCGCTGACGTATTCGGCGAGGTTGTCCTGCTCGATGCGGAACACGGCGAAGCTGGCGTTCAGGCGCCCGCCAAAATACTCGGCCTTGATCCCGGCCTCGTAGCTGTTGCCTTGCACCGGGTCGAGCAGCTTGCGTTCGGCGTCCTTGCTCATCTGCGGTTGATAGATCCGCGTGTAACTGCTGTACAGCGAGTAGCGGTCATCCAGGTCGTAGACCAACCCGGCGTAGGGCGTGACCACACCGGTTTGCCGGTAGCGGTCGTGCAGGTCCGGGGTCGCGGGGTCGATATAGTCGATGTCATCGTCGGCACTGAACTGGCTGACGCGGGTGCCAAGGATCAGCGCAAGGTCGTCGCTCGGCTTGAGTCGGGTGGCGACATAAAGGCCGGTCTGGCGCCGCACGATGTCGTTGTCACCCACCTTGGGGATGTCCGGTTTCGCATACTCGCCGTTCCAGTCCTCGATGCTTTCGCCCACCGGGGGGTAGATCGAGCCATGCACCGGGATGTCCTGGCGGGTGCTGATCGACATGAATCCGGCGATCAATTGATGCTCGCGGCCCAGCCAGTTGAAAGGGCCGCTGAAGTTGAGGTCGAGGTTGTCCTGCAACTGATCGCCCTTGAACTTGCCCATGTACATGAACATCCCCTCGCCAGTAGCCGGATCCGGGTTGCCGCCGCTGGCCGAGGCGAGGAAGGTGTCGTGCTGGCGGTGCTTGCGGTCGTAGCTGACCTTGAGCGCCCAGTCCTGGGCCAGTTGCTGCTGGACCGAGGCGAACAGCGTCTGGTTGTCGAAGTCGCGGCGGCTCCAGTCGGTGGCGGGGTTGAACGAGCGGGAAAAGTGCGTGCGCGAACCGTCGCTGTCGTACATCGGGAAACCGGTCCAGCTGGCGCCACGGGAGCGGGTGTTCTGCTGGTCGATACCGAGGGTCAGCAAGGTGCCCGGTGTCAGGTCGGCCTCCAGGATGCCGTAACCGATGTCCCGGGTATTGCGGTAGTGATCCATATAGGCGCCACGGTCTTGATAGGCACCGACGAAGCGTCCGCGCAGGTTGCCGCTGTCGGTCAGGGGGCCTGCGATGTCGGCGGTGCTGCGCTCATTGTCCCAGGAACCGACGGCACCGCTGACCGAGGCCTGGAAAGCACGGGTGGGGCGCTTGCGGATCAGGTTGACAGTGGCCGACGGGTCGCCTGAACCGGTCATCAGGCCGGTGGCGCCCTTGATGATCTCAACGCGGTCGAAGGTCACCATGTCGGTGCTGGTGGTGCCGTAGTCATAGACGCCGTCGTAGTCGGTGTTGACGCCGTCGTACTGGAAGTTGGTGATCGGCAGGCCACGGCTGGAAAACTCCCAGCGTTCGCTGTCGTAGTTCTGCACGCTGATACCGGGCACGCGGCGCAACGCGTCGGCGATGCTGGTGGAGCCCTGATCGTCGAGCTGCTGGCGGGTGATGACCGTCACCGATTGCGGCGTTTCCCGCAGGGACAAGGGCAGGCCGGTGGCCGAGGACGTCGAGCCGGTGGTGTAGGCGTGGGTGTTTTCGGTGATGGTGCCCAGTGCCTGGGCGGCAATGTGGGTCGCGTCCAGTTCCAGGAGACTTTCCTGCGCGACTTTCAGAACATAGCCACGATGGCCCTGGGGGTGCGCTTGCAGGCCGCTGCCCTGGAGCAGACGTTGCAAACCCTGTTGCTCGGTGAATTCGCCAGTGAGGCCGGGGCTGCGCTTGTCACTGGCGAGGTCGTTGTGGCCGGCGAGGAAGATGCCGGCTTGTTCGGCGAAGCTGTTCAGTACGCTAATCAGCGAACCGGGCGCGATGGCGTAGTAGCGCGCCTGACTGCCGGTGTGTACAGCCGGGGTCTGAGCGTTGGCCGGTGTTGACGCGAGGCTCAGGGCGAGCGGTATGGCCAGGGTGAGCAGACGCAAGGAGGTGAAGGCAGTGCGCAAAAAAGGTTTCCCTGCCGGTCGGCGATTCAAGGGCTTCACAGGGTTAACCGAACGAGAAGGGTAAAAGGGAACTGCGCTGCCGTTTTTTTTGCCGGGTCATCGTGACGCTCGGGCCGATACGCCTCAAGCGGGACCGACGCTGACCCACCAGGACAGGGTTTTCTCCACGCGAATCGGCAACGCGGCTTCCAGCAGGCTCAACGCCTGATCGGTGTCCTTGAGCGGGAACGAACCCATCACCGGCAGCCCGGCAATCGTCGGATCGCACGCCAGGTGTCCATGTCGATAGCGACTCAACTCCTCGATCAACTCGCCCAGCGGCAAGTTGTCCGCCAGCAACACGCCCCGGCGCCAGGCTTCGCGACCCGCCGCTGCTTCGGTGGAAGCAGGCGTGTGATCTTCCGTGAACGCCAGTTGGCGTCCCGCTTCGACCACTTGCATTTGCCCCCGGTCGGTACGCACCTCCACCGCGCCTTCATAGACGTTGAGCAAAGTCTGCCGTTGTTGCTGACGCACGCTGAAGCGCGTGCCCAGGGCGCGCAGCCGGCCTTGGGCGGTTTGCACCAGGAAAGGTCGGCTGCTGTCTTTGGCAGTGTCGATCAACACTTCCCCGGCGCTTAACAGCAACAGTCGTTGCTGGGTGTCGAAGCGTACGTTCAAGGCGCTCAGGGCATTGAGCCAGAGGCGGCTGCCATCGCTGAGCAGGCTTTCGCGGGTCTCGCCGGTGCCGGTCGAGAGGTCGGCGGTCCAGCGGCCGAAAGCGTCCGGGAGCGACGTTTCGCGCCAGGCATTCCAGCCCAGCAGGCCACCCGAAGCGAGGATAAGCAAACTCTTGACCGTTTGCCGACGGCTGATCGGCGAGCGTGCAGTGTTGCGCAGCACCGAACCGGCGGCCTGATGGTCATCCTGCAGCGCGGCAAAACGCTGGCCGACGCGCTCGACATAACGCCAGGCCGCCTGATGATCGCCACTCTGCGCCAGCCAGGCTTGCCAGCGCTGGCGTTCCTGCTCGCCGACCTGCTGATCGTTGAGCTGCACGTACCATTGCGCCGCCTGCTCGAGGCTGGCGTGGTTGATGCTGTTGGCGGAAGTGGTCGGGGAGGGCATGTGCTTACTCGATCAGCAGGCCGTCGAGCTCGGCCTCGAGCATCGCGCAATGCATCAGCGCCTGGGCCAGGTACTTCTTCACCATGCGCTCGCATACCCCGATTTGCTCGGCGATGTGCTTGTACGGCAGGCCGTGCAATTGGGCGAGGATTAAGGCGTCGCGCACCCGTTGGGGCAGGCGCTGCAGCATAGCGTCCACTTCGTAGAGAGTTTCAACGATGATCGCCCGCTGTTCCGGAGAAGGTTGCACCGCCTGCGGACGTGCGGCCAGGGTCTCCAGCCACGCTTGTTCGAGCTGTCGCCGACGCCAGTGATCGATGCACAGACCGCGGGCGATGGTGGCGAGGTAGGAGCGCTCGCGGGTTTCGCTGTCGAAAATCTGTGGGCGCTTGAGCACCCGGATGAAGGTGTCATGGGCCAGGTCGGCAGCATCAAACGCATTGCTCAAGCGCCGGCGCAGCAGCTCGTGCAGCCAGCGGTGATGAGTGACGTAGAGGTTCTGTACACTGGAAGAGTCGGCAACCATCATCGTAAGCACGTGTCCCTGGGCGACGAGCGCCTCGGTGCAAATAAGAATTGGTCGCGATTAAAGCAAAAGCCTTGAAGGTGCGCAAATGATATCGATTTGCTTTTGGGTGGGACGATGGCAGTTGTGGTCAATATGACTTGGGAAGCTGTCATTTTGACTTGCCTTTGGCGGGGTCAAATTGACCCGTTATGTCCTAAGTGATTGATTTTAATGGACGGTGAACCTGGCACGAATGGTGAAATAACCCACGTACAACTGGTCTGATTCAGGAGTACGAAAAATGTTCGCCTACTTCAACAATCCACATAAAGTTCTGCACCTGTCGAGCGAAGTCCTGATCGCGGGGCTGGCAATGTTGCTGGTGGGGATCTACGGCGCCTACCTCTACAGCGGGCACCTGTCGATCGTGGTCCAGGTCGCGCTGCACGCCATGACCATCGTCGGCCCGACCCTGATCAAGATCGGCTACGTCATGCGCCTGCTGTCGCAACATCGGCTGGGCAAAGGCCTGACCAGCCAAGTCGCTGCGTAAGCCTGATCTGCACCGGCCCTGTGGGAGCGAGCCTGCTCGCGATGAATATCATGAGGTTTTCCTACAGAAGTGGGATTTTGCTCACTTGATGGCAGGATCTGACCGATAGAAGACGCGGAAACGGTGAAGCGCGATAGCTGATACTTTGGTGCTTCACCAAATCCCGGAGCCGATTCATGTCAAAAGCGATGACGCCAAAAGGGCTTTGGAGTGCTATTTTCAGCACCTCTAAAAGCACTTTTGGGAACACCCTCATGCCACACGTCGTGCTCTCGCAGGTTGTTGCAAGCATATCGGAACTGAAAAAAAACCCGATGGGCACGGTTGCAGCAGGGCGAGGGTCCTCTGTCGCGATCCTCAATCGTAACGAGCCGGCCTTTTACTGCATCCCAGCCAAAGAATATGAAGCGTTGATGAACCGGCTGGACGATATTGAATTGATCGCGCTTTGCAAGGAACGAGAAAACGACCCGACCATCAAGGTCTCGCTGGATGACCTATGAGTTGGCGTTCTCTGAGAAGGCCTGGAAGGAGTGGCGCAAACTTGGGGCAACTATCAGAGAACAGTTCAAGAAAAAGCTGCAGGAACGGCTGGGCAGCCCGCATGTTCCAGGGGACCGACTCAACGGGCTTGGCAATGCCTACAAGATCAAGTTGCGCAGTTCCGGATACCGATTGGTTTATCGTGTCATCGACGACGTGTTGGTTGTGACTGTCATTGCGGTGGGAAAGCGCGAGCGTGCAGCGATTTACAAAGAAGCAGGCGAACGCTAGCTGTGTTTGAACAGTTTGCTTCGGTTTTTCGCCGAAAAACCGGTCTCGCTTCCATCATCAAGGCGATGTGCTGCGCTGACGGGCAACCCACCCGGTCGCCAGGTCAATGAACGCCCGCAACTTGGGCTGCGTCTGTGTGCGGCTGGGGAAGTAGAGGTACAGCGCCGTACTCAGCGGCACAAAAGGTTGCAATACGCGCTCCAGCCGTCCATCCGCCAATTCATCGGCAATTTCCAGGTCGCAGGCGTACACCAGCCCGCAACCGCTGCGTGCCGCCGAGACCAGCAGCCCTCGATCGTTGACGATCACGCCGCCTTCTACCCCTACTGTGAAGTCACGGCCATCGCGGCGGAATTCCCAGCGGTGTGCGTTGCCCGAGGTCGAGAAACGAAAGCCGATGCATTGGTGATCGGTCAGGTCTTCCGGGCTTTCAGGTTTGCCGGCCCTGGCGAAATACGCCGGCGCGCCCACCACCGACCACTGCAGGTCCGGCGTGAGGCGCACCGCGATCATGTCCTTTTCGATGGATTCGCCCAGCCTGATCCCCGCATCAAACCCGCCGGCCATCAAGTCCACTGTGGCATCGTCCAGGCAGATGTCGAGCGTGACCTGCGGATACGCCTGGCGAAACAACGGCATCAGCGGTTCGATCAACAGCGCCCCCGACAACCGCGGCGCCGTCAGGCGCAGCGTGCCCATGGGTTGGTCGCGAAAGCCGCTGAGGACTGCCAGCGCCTCATCGATTTCGCTGGCCGCCGGGCGTAATCGGGCAAACAGGCTGGCGCCCGCTTCGGTCAAGGCGACCCGGCGCGTGGTGCGTTGGAACAGCAGCACGCCAGTGCGCCGCTCAAGCAATTTGATGGCGTGGCTGACGGCCGTGGGCGTCACCGCCAGGCGGGTAGCGGCGACGGTGAAGCTCTTGTGCTCGGCCACCGCCAGAAACTCGGTCAGGCCATCGAAAGGATCGTGATTCATCGAGATCGCCATTATGAAAGAGCGTTTCATAGTGCTTGTAACACGAGGGCATTTTTCCGGGCAATCTTCCTGCGTACCTTGTGCCTACCCCAACGTAACCAAGGAAACACGCTCATGACCACTTCCAATACCTTCAATCGCATCTGGCTGATCACCGGCGCTTCCCGTGGCATCGGTGCCAAGATCGCCGCCGCCGCCCTGGCCAACGGTGACGCCGTGGTTGCCACCGCCCGAGACGCCAGCAGCATTACCCAACGCTTTGGCGAACACCCTGGCTTGCTCGCCGCCAGCCTGGATGTCACAAACGAAGCCCAGGGCATTGCGGTCGCCCAGCAGGCCATCGAGCACTTCGGGCGCATCGACGTGCTGGTCAACAATGCGGGCTTCGGCGTGCTCGGCGCCGTGGAAGAGGCCACGGCCGATGAAGTGCGCCGCGTGTATGAAACCAACGTCTTTGGCCTGCTCAATGTCACCCGCGCTGTCCTGCCACATATGCGCGCCGCTCGCAGCGGGCATGTGATCAACCTGTCCTCGGTCGGGGGCTACAAGTCCGGGCCCGGCTTCGGCGTCTATTGCTCGACCAAGTTCGCCGTCGAAGGCCTGACCGAGGCCTTGCACGCCGAGCTGGCGCCGCTGGGTATCAAGGTGACCGTGGTTGAGCCGGGTTACTTCCGTACCGAGTTCCTGGAAGGCAACTCGCTGGTTGAATCCCCAGCGTCGATTGCCGACTACGACAGCACCGCCGGTGAAGTGCGCAGAATCGCCAAGGCCGTGACCCTGAACCAGCCAGGCGATCCGGACAAGCTGGCCCAGGTGATGATCACCCTGGTGGAAACGAACGACGCGCCGCTGCGCTTGCCCCTGGGCAGTGACTGTGTCGCGGCCATTGAAGCGAAAAACAGCTTTGTCGCCGGTGAGTTACAGGCATGGCGTGAGGTGTCGGTGTCCACTGACTTCTAACGAAACGCCGGCCACGGCGGGGCGGCCGGTCGATGCTCGAATGCTCGCGATGGATAACGCGGGCATTCCGTCAGCCGGCATTGTCGTTGACCGCCATCGTCGCAACGCCGCCCGAGCAAGCTCACGCCTACAGGTTTACGGGTATTTTTCGGAGCGGCCGTTGACCGATTGTCCGGTACCGGGGAGTCAAAGCGGGTCTGGGGACTCTAACGTACATACCCACCACCGGAGCAACTGATGCTGACCTCAGGCAGACCGCTCAAACACGGCGCCAGCGCGGCGCCATCGCTTTCGCCGCAGCAGATACGCGCAACCTTGCGCAACCTGGCCCGTATGGCCGAGCAGCAAGTGATGGGCGTGACCATGGCCAACATGGACGCGCTGACGCTGCTCTCCAATCGCCACGGTTTCACTGCACTGGCGCAGTTAGGGCTGGATGCGTGCCAACGCATGGAAATACCCGCCACACTGTTGTTTTTCGACCTTGATCATTTCAAGCACATCAATTACCTGTATGGCCGCGCCGAGGGCGACGATGCGCTGAAGACCTTCGCGGACGTATTGCGCATCGCCTTTCGCGAAAGCGATGTGGTCGGGAGGCTCGGGGACGATGAATTCGTGGTGTTGTTGACCGGCTCGAGTGCGGTGGAGCTGAGTGCGATCAAGGCGCGGCTCGAGGAAATACTCGATGAGCGCAACGCCACGATGCGCCGCGGTTATGACATTCGTTTCAACATCGGTCAGATCGAGTACGACCCGGCCCTCCATGACACGGTTGAAGCGATGCTGGTTGAAGGAGAGAAGGGTTTGTTCAGGTAGGCCGTTATCGCGAGCAGGCTCACTCCCTCGAGTGGCCTGCCGGATCCGAACGGTGGGAGCGAGCCTGCTCGCGATGGCGTTTCCGCCATCGAGCACTATTTTGCGAACAACTGGCCAATGTCCTTGAACGCCTTGAATTCCAGCGCATTGCCGCACGGGTCGAACAGGAACATGGTCGCCTGCTCACCCACCAGCCCCTTGAAGCGAATACCCGGTTCGATCACAAATCGGGTCTCACGTGCTTTCAGGCGTTCGGCCAGGGCTTCCCATTCCGCCATCCCCAACACCACACCAAAATGCGGCACGGGCACATCGTGGCCGTCCACGGCGTTGGTGTGCGCGGCTTCCTGTGAGGCGTTTTTTGACGCCAGGTGGATCACCAATTGATGGCCGAAAAAGTTGAAGTCGACCCAATGGTCGCTGGAACGACCTTCTTCCAGACCGAACACCTCGCCGTAAAAAGCTCGGGCAGCTTGCAGGTCGTACACGGGGATGGCCAGGTGAAAAGGCGACAGTTGCATCAGGGAGTCTCGCAGGGAATGGGTCGGTGACATTGAGTTTAGCGCTGTGCTTTTTGATTGAAAGACGATAGTTTTTGCGTCGAGCTCAAATTATTTCGATCAATCGGGGGCGTCATGCTGCGTGAATTGAAAACCTTCCTGGCGGTGGCGCGCCACGGAACGTTTGCGGCGGCCGGCATGCATGTTGGCCTGACCCAGTCGGCGGTCAGCGCGCAGATGCGCAATCTGGAGCAGGCGCTGGGCATCCGGCTGTTCGATCGCACCGGTCGCCAGGCCATTCTCAATGCGGCGGGTCAGCGTGCATTGCCAATGGCCCGGGACATGCTGGATACCTTCAGCCGCATGGCCGTCAGTGACGATGTCAGCGAGTACCGTGGCGAATTGAAAATCGGCGCGGTCGCCACGGCCCAGACCGGTCTGTTGCCTCAGGCCCTGTTACGCTTGCGCCAACTGGCACCGCTGCTGGAACCGAAGTTGGTGCCCGGCGTGTCGCTCAACCTGCTCAGTCAGGTGGACACCGGCGAAGTGGACCTGGCGATCCTGATCAAGCCACCGTTCGAGCTGCCCAAGGAGCTGTCGGCCCAGGTTATCCGTCGCGAGCCGTTCGTACTGATCGTCCCGGCCGGCCTCGAAGGCGATGATCCGTTGCGGTTGCTGGCTGAGCATCCGCATGTGCGCTATGACCGCAACTCGTTCGGCGGGCGCCTGGTGACGCGCTTTCTGCGCGAGCAGCACATCGAGGTGCAGGCGGCGCTGGAGCTGGATGAGCTGGAAGCCATTGTGAAAATGGTCGAGTGCGGGCTGGGGATTTCACTGTTGCCCGAGGCCGGGTTGTGGCTGGAGCATGGCGCGAAGGTCAGGATCATCCGTTTGGGTGAATTGACGTTTTACCGCGAGATCGTGCTGTTGCAGCGCTACAGCCAGCGACAGCAGCCCATTCAGCAGTTGTTTGCCGAGTGCCTGGGATACCACTGACCCCGTGGGCGCGGGCTTGCTCGCAAGGCGTTGCACCGGACGACGCCCATTCCGAGCAGGAAAACGCCTTCGCCAGCGAGCCCGCTCCCCCAGGGATTACGGTTGCCTGATAAATCGCAGGCATAAAAAACCCGCCAGTCAAGGCGGGTTTTTTTGTACGGCGCGCCGAAGATTACTCTTCGATGTTGCCCATGGCCGTGGTGTTGAAACCGCCGTCCACGTACATGATTTCGCCGCTGATGCCGGACGCCAGGTCCGAGCACAGGAAGGCGCCGGCGTTGCCGACTTCGTCGATGGTGACGTTGCGACGCAGCGGGGTTTGCGCTTCGTTGGCGGCCAGCATTTTGCGGAAGTTCTTGATGCCGGAGGCGGCGAGGGTGCGGATCGGACCGGCCGATACGGCGTTGACGCGGGTGCCGTCCGGGCCCAGGGAACCGGCCAGGTAACGTACGCCAGCTTCCAGCGAAGCCTTGGCCATGCCCATCACGTTGTAGTTCGGCATGGTGCGCTCGGCGCCCAGGTACGACAGGGTCAGCAGGCTGCCATTGCGGCCCTTCATCATTTCGCGACCGGCCTTGGCCAGGGCCACGAAGCTGTAGGCGCTGATGTCGTGAGCGATGCGGAAACCTTCACGGGTGGTGGCTTCGGTGAAGTCGCCGTCCAGTTGGTCGCCCGGGGCGAAGCCGACGGAGTGCACGATGCAGTCCAGGCCGTCCCACTTCTTGCTCAACGCTTCGAAGACCTGGGCGATTTCTTCATCGCTGGCCACGTCGCACGGGAAGCACAGTTCCGGGCTGGAACCCCAGCCTTGGGCGAACTCTTCGACACGACCCTTGAGTTTGTCGTTCTGATAAGTGAAGGCAAGCTCAGCGCCCTCGCGATGCATGGCGGCGGCGATGCCGGATGCGATGGACAGCTTGCTGGCGACACCGACGATCAGTACGCGCTTACCGGCGAGAAAACCCATGTGTTGCTCCTCTTTCAGGTTATTGCGCAGTGGCTGGAGCCAGGAAAGCGGCTTCCAGCAACTGCTGTGTATACGGATGTTGGGGGGCGGCAAAAATACTTTGCGCGTCTCCCTGTTCGACCACTTGGCCATGCTTGACCACCATCAACTGGTGGCTCAGCGCCTTGACGACAGCCAGGTCATGGCTGATGAACAGATACGTCAGGTTGTACTTGCTTTGCAGTGAACGCAGCAGCTCCACCACTTGGCGCTGCACTGTCCGGTCGAGGGCCGAGGTCGGCTCGTCCAGCAGGATCAGCGCCGGTTTCAACACCAGTGCCCGGGCAATGGCGATTCTCTGCCGTTGCCCTCCGGAAAATTCGTGGGGGTAGCGGTTCCGGGTGTCCGGATCCAGGCCTACCTCCTTCAATGCCGCAATAATCGCTTGTTCCTGTTCCGCCTCGGTGCCGATCCCGTGGATCCGCAGGCCTTCGCCGACGATCTGGCTCACGCACATTCGCGGGCTCAGGCTGCCGAAAGGGTCCTGAAACACCACCTGCATCTCCCGACGCAGCGGCCGAACCTGTTGTTGCGTCATGCAGTCTAGCTGCTTGCCTTCGAACCGGATCGCCCCTTGGCTGCCGATCAAACGCAAAATTGCCAGGCCTAACGTCGATTTGCCGGAACCGCTTTCGCCGACAATGCCCAATGTCTGCCCCTGGGGCAGGCTGAAATTGATCCCGTCCACCGCCTTGATGTGATCGACGGTCTTTTTCAGCAGGCCTTTCTTGACCGGGAACCAGACTTTAAGGTCCTCGACCTGCAGCAGCGGCGGCCCGATAACGTTGGTTGCCGGCTTGCCGCTGGGCTCCGCTGCCAGCAGTTCCCGAGTGTACGGATGCTGCGGCGCGCGGAACAACTCTTCGCACGATGCCTGTTCGACGATGCAACCGCGCTGCATGACACATACGCGATGCGCAATTCTTCGAACAAGGTTCAAATCGTGACTGATCAGTAACAGCGCCATGCCCAGGCGGGCCTGCAATTGCTTGAGCAATTCGAGGATTTTCAGCTGAACGGTAACGTCCAGCGCGGTGGTCGGCTCATCGGCGATCAGCAGTTCCGGCTCGTTGGCCAGGGCCATGGCGATCATCACCCGCTGGCGCTGGCCGCCGGACAGCTCGTGGGGCAAGGCCTTGAGGCGTTTCTCGGGCTCGGGAATGCCGACCATCTCCAGCAATTCCAGGGTCCGCCTGGTCGCCACTTTACCGACCAGGCCCTTGTGGATGCCCAGCACCTCATTGATCTGCTTTTCGATCGAGTGCAGCGGGTTGAGCGAGGTCATCGGCTCCTGGAAGATCATCGCGATCCGGTTGCCACGGATGTGACGGATGGTTTTCTCTTTCAGGTCCAGCAGGTTCTGCCCGGAATACTCGATGGTGCCCGAGGGGTGGCGGGCGAGCGGGTAGGGCAGCAGGCGCAGGATCGAATGCGCGGTCACCGATTTGCCGGAGCCGCTTTCACCCACCAGCGCCAGGGTTTCGCCGCGCCTGATATCGAAACTGACGCCTTCCACTACGCGCTGGCTGTGCTCGCCTACGACGAATTCGACGGCCAGGTCGCGCACTTCGATCAGATTGTCCTGATTCATTTCACTTCCTCGGGTCGAAGGCATCGCGAGCGGACTCGCCGATGAATACCAGCAGGCTCAACATCAGCGCCAGCACCGCAAACGCGCTCATGCCCAGCCACGGCGCCTGCAGGTTGGATTTGCCCTGGGCCACCAGTTCACCCAGCGACGGCGCGCCCGGTGGCAGGCCGAAACCGAGGAAGTCCAGGGCCGTCAGCGTGCCGATGGCGCCGGTGAGGATAAAGGGCATGAAGGTCATGGTCGAGACCATGGCGTTGGGCAGGATGTGACGGAACATGATTGCGCCATTCTGCATCCCCAGCGCGCGGGCGGCGCGCACGTATTCAAGGTTGCGCCCGCGCAGGAATTCGGCACGGACCACGTCCACCAGGCTCATCCAGGAAAACAGCAGCATGATCCCCAGCAGCCACCAGAAGTTCGGCTGCACGAAGCTGGCGAGAATGATCAGCAGGTACAGGACGGGCAATCCGGACCAGATTTCCAGGAAACGCTGTCCGGCCAGATCGACCCAGCCCCCATAGAAGCCCTGCAAGGCCCCGGCAATCACGCCGATGATCGAGCTGAGTACGGTCAGCGTCAGGGCGAACAGCACCGAAATGCGAAAGCCGTAGATCACTCGCGCCAACACGTCGCGCCCCTGGTCGTCGGTGCCCAGCAGGTTGTCAGCCGAGGGCGGGGCGGGAGCCGGGACTTTCAGGTCGTAGTTGATGCTCTGGTAGCTGAACGGGATGGGCGCCCACAGCACCCAGGCGTCCTTGGCCTTGAGCAGTTCGCGGATATACGGGCTCTTGTAGTTGGCCTCCAGCGGGAATTCGCCGCCGAACGTGGTTTCCGGGTAGCGCTTGATGGCCGGGAAGTACCAGTTGTTGTCGTAATGCACCGCCAGCGGCTTGTCGTTGGCGATCAGCTCGGCGCCGAGGCTCAGGCCGAACAGGATCAGGAACAGCCACAACGACCACCAGCCACGCTTGTTGGCCTTGAACAGTTCGAAACGTCGGCGATTGAGCGGGGACAGGTTCATCTCAATGCTCCCGGCTTTCGAAGTCGATGCGTGGATCGACGAAGGAGTAGGTCAGGTCGCCGATCAGTTTCACCAGCAGGCCCAGTAACGTGAAGATGAACAGTGTGCCGAACACCACCGGGTAATCGCGGTTGATCGCCGCTTCAAAACTCATCAGGCCCAGGCCGTCGAGGGAGAAGATCACTTCCACCAGCAGCGAGCCGGTGAAGAAAATCCCGATGAATGCGGACGGGAAACCCGCGATGACCAACAGCATGGCGTTACGAAACACGTGGCCGTAGAGCACGCGGTTTTTCGTCAGCCCCTTGGCCTTGGCGGTCACCACGTACTGTTTGTTGATCTCGTCCAGGAAGCTGTTCTTGGTCAACAGGGTCATGGTCGCGAAGTTGCCGATCACCAGCGCGGTCACGGGCAGCGCCAGGTGCCAGAAGTAGTCGAGAATCTTGCCGCCCATGCTCAACTCATCGAAGTTGTTCGAGGTCAGGCCCCGTAGCGGAAACCAGTCCAGGTAGCTGCCGCCGGCGAACACCACGATCAGCAGGATGGCGAACAGGAACGAGGGGATGGCATAGCCGACGATGATCGCCGAACTGGTCCAGACGTCGAAATGACTGCCGTGCCGCGTGGCCTTGGCGATCCCCAGTGGAATCGACACCAGGTACATGATCAGCGTGCTCCACAGCCCGAGGGAGATCGACACCGGCATCTTTTCCTTGATCAGGTCGATGACCTTGGCGTCGCGGAAGAAGCTGTCGCCAAAGTCCAGGGTCGCGTAGTTCTTGATCATGATCCACAAGCGTTCAGGCGCCGACTTGTCGAAGCCGTACATGTGCTCGATTTCCTTGACCAACGCCGGGTCCAGGCCCTGTGCGCCGCGATAGGAGGAGCCGGCCACCGAGACCTCGGCACCGCCGCCGGCAATCCGGCTGGTGGCGCCTTCGAAGCCCTCGAGCTTGGCGATCATCTGTTCGACCGGTCCACCGGGAGCGGCCTGGATGATCACGAAGTTGATCAGCAGGATGCCGAACAGCGTCGGGATGATCAGCAGCAGTCGCCGAAAAATATACGCCAGCATCTATTACTCCGTGCCCGCAGGGTCGGCTTGCAGTTTGGTTTCGACTTCGATGGCCGGTGCCACGTTCGGCTTGATCCACCAGGTGGCGATGCCGATGTCATACCTGGGCGAGGTTTTCGGGTGACCGATGTGGTTCCAGTACGCCACGCGCCAGGTCTTGATGTGCCAGTTGGGGATCACGTAATAACCCCATTGCAGCACGCGGTCCAGTGCGCGGGCGTGGGCCACCAGGCTTTTGCGTGAATCGGCGTTGATCAGTTGTTCGACCAGCTGGTCCACCACCGGGTCCTTGAGGCCCATGGAGTTGCGGCTTCCGGGCCGGTCGGCGGCGTCGGTCATCCAGAACTCCCGTTGCTCGTTACCCGGGGAATTGGACTGCGGGAAGCTGCCGACGATCATATCGAAGTCCCGGGAGCGCACGCGGTTGACGTATTGCGAGACGTCCACGCGGCGAATCACCAGGTCGATGCCCAGGTCGCTCAGGTTGCGCTTGAATGGCAGCAGCACCCGTTCGAACTCGGTCTGGGCCAGGAGGAATTCGATGGTCACCGGCTTGCCGTTGGCATCGACCATCTTGTCGTCGACGATGCGCCAGCCGGCCTCTTGCAGCAACTGGTAGGCCTTGCGTTGCTGGGTGCGGATCATGCCGCTGCCGTCGGTCACCGGGTTTTCGAAGGCCTCGGTGAAGACCTGTTCGGGGATCTTGCCGCGGAAAGGCTCGAGGATCGCCAGTTGCTCGGCGTCGGGAAGCCCGGTGGCGGCCATTTCCGAGTTCTCGAAGAAGCTGCGGGTTCGCGCATAGGCGCTATTGAACAGTTGCTTGTTGGTCCATTCGAAGTCCATCAGCAGCGTCAGCGCGTGGCGCACCCGCACGTCCTGGAACACCGGACGGCGCATGTTGAAGACAAATCCCTGCATGCCGGTCGGGTTGCCGTTGGGAATCTGTTCCTTGATCAGTCGGCCTTCGGTGACCGCCGGGATGTTGTAGCCATTGGCCCAGTTCTTCGCGGTCATCTCCAGCCAGTAATCGAACTGGCCGGCCTTGAGGGCTTCCAGGGCCACGGTGTTGTCGCGGTAGTAATCGGTGAGCATCACGTCGAAGTTGTAGAAGCCTCGGTTGGCCGGCAGGTCCTTGCCCCAGTAGTCCTTGACCCGCTCATAGCGCACCGAACGGCCGGCCTTGACTTGGGTGACCTTGTACGGCCCGCTGCCCAGTGGCATTTCCAGGTTGCCCTTGGTGAAATCCCGGGTTGCCCACCAGTGCTTGGGCAGCACCGGCAGCTGGCCGAGGATCAATGGCAGTTCGCGGTTGTTGGTGTGCTTGAACTTGAACAGCACAGTCAGCGGGTCTTCGGCGACGGCCTCTTCGACGTCACTGTAGTAACCGCGGTAGAGCGGGGCGCCGTCCTTGATCAGAGTCTGGAAGCTGAACACCACGTCCTCGGCGCGCACCGGATGGCCGTCGTGGAAACGGGCTTCAGGACGCAGGTAGAAACGCACCCAGCTGTTGTCCGGGGCTTTCTCGATCTTGCCGGCGATCAGTCCGTACTCGGTGAACGGTTCGTCCAGGCCCTGTTTGGCCAGGGTGTCGTAGATCAGGCCGACGTCGTCCGCCGGCACGCCTTTGCTGATGAACGGATTGAGGCTGTCGAAGCCGCCGAACCCGGCCTGACGGAAAATCCCGCCCTTGGGCGCGTCCGGGTTCACGTAATCGAAGTGCTTGAAGTCCGCCGGGTATTTCGGCGGCTCGTTGTAAAGCGTGACGGCGTGTTGCGGAGCGGCCCAGGCCAGTCCACAGAACAACAGGCCGCCAGCCTGCAGGAGCAGGGCGCGTACGGGTTTCATCGATCTTTCTCCGAAGATTTCAACCACCATGCACTCAGGCCCAGGGTGTAGGGCGGCGTGGTGACGAAGGCGAACCGGTTGCGGTACGCCAGGCGGTGATAGTTGAGATACCAGTTGGGAATGATGTAGTGCTGCCACAACAGCACCCGATCCAGGGCCTTGCCGGCGGCCACCTGTTCGTCTCGGGTCTTGGCGGCGAGCAATTGTTCGAGCAAGTGATCGACCACCGGATTGGCGATGCCCGCGTAGTTCTTGCTGCCCTTGACCCCGACCTGGCTCGAGTGGAAGTACTGCCATTGTTCAAGACCCGGGCTGAGGGTTTGACTGAGGGTCATCAGAATCATGTCGAAGTCGAACTGGTCCAGGCGCTGCTTGTACTGGGCGCGATCCACGGTGCGAAGCCGGGCGTCGATGCCGATGCTGGCGAGGTTCTCGACATAGGGCTGCAGAATGCGCTCAAGGTTTGGATTGACCAGCAGGATTTCCAGGCGCAGCGGCTGTCCGGCGGCGTTCTGCACATGCTGGCCATTGAGTTTCCAGCCCGCCTCGGCCAGCAGGCCCAAGGCCTTGCGCATGGTTTCCCGGGGGATGCCGCGGCCCTGAGTCTGCGCCAGGGTGAAGGGTTCGGTGAACAGCCTGGCGGGCAATTGCTCGCGGTACGGCTTGAGCATCAGCCATTCGTGACCGACCGGCAGGCCGCTGGCGGAAAACTCACTGTTGGGGTAGTAGCTCATGGCGCGCTTGTAAGCGCCGCTGAACAGGGTGCGATTGGTCCACTCGAAGTCGAACATCAGCCCCAGCGCTTCGCGCACTCGGGCGTCGGAGAACGCCGCGCGGCGGCTGTTCATGAACAAGCCCTGGCTCTGGGTCGGGATCTGGTGGGCAATCTGTGCCTTGATCACGTCGCCGCGGTTGACCGCCGGGAAGCGGTAACCGGTGTCCCAGTTCTTGGCCTGGTGCTCGATGTAGATGTCGAACTCGCCGGCCTTGAACGCTTCGAACGCCACGTCGCTGTCGCGGTAGAACTCGACTTCCATGCGGTCGACGTTGTACTTGCCGCGATTGACCGGCAGGTCCTTGCCCCAATAGTCCTTGACCCGTTCGAAAACGATCTGCCGCCCGGGCGTGACCGAAGTGATGCGGTACGGGCCGCTGCCCAGTGGCGGTTCGAAGGTGGTTGCCTTGAAGTCGCGACCTTTCCAGTAGTGCTGTGGCAGCACCGGTAATTCGCCCAGGCGCAGGATCAGCAGCGGATTGCCGGCGCGCTTGAAGACAAACCGAATGCGATGCGGATTGAGCACGTCGACCCGCAGCACTTCCTGCAGGTTGGTGCGGTATTGCGGGTGACCTTCCTTGAGCAGCAAGCGGTAGGAAAACGCCACGTCGTAAGCGGTAATCGGCACGCCATCATGGAAGCGTGCTTCCGGGCGCAGGTTGAACACCACCCAGCTGCGGTCCTCGCTGTATTCGACCGATTGGGCGATCAGGCCATAGCTGGAGGTGGGTTCGTCGCCGGACGGTGCGTACTGGCCGGTGCCGACCATCAGCGGTTCGTTGAGCTCGTTGATGCCGTACTGCAGGAAGTTCGGCGTGGAGACCGGACTTGAGCCCTTGAAGGTGTAGGGGTTGAGCGTATCGAAGGTGCCAAACGCCATCACCCGCAACGTACCGCCCTTGGGGGCTTGCGGGTTAACCCAGTCGAAGTGGGTAAATCTGGCCGGGTACTTGAGTGTGCCGAACTGCGCATAACCGTGACTTTCGCTGATCGTCGCGTTTGCAGAGGAGCTCAAGGCCAGGCTGATCAGGAAAGTGAGGAGGGGACGCGTCAAGTCAGAAATCCGATCCATGCGGCTTGGGCTTTTATGGCTCGTACAGTAACAGCTTGTATGGACAGGAAAAAGACAGGGCTTTAATGCGGGGTTAATTGTTGGCCCAGGGCCCGTCGGCACCCTGTGGGAGCGAGCCTGCTCGCGATGGTGGTAAACAACGCGTCATCTTTTCAGGCCATCGCGAGCAGGTTCGCTCCCGCATGAAAAAAGCCCCTGAATTCAGGGGCTCTTGATCAGTGCGGTGAGGCAACCGTCAGCATCTGTCCAGGCTTGAGGGCCTTGCCGACCCGCGGGTTCCAGCGCTTGAGGTGTTGCATCTCGACATTGAAACGCTTGGCGACGATATACAGCGAGTCGCCTTGCTGGACCTTGTACTGGGTCGGCTCTTTCTTGTCCTTGGCCTTCGTCCTGGTGTTGGCCGCCAGTACGGTGTCAACACGCCCGCTGCTGCGCTTGCTGGTGTCCTGCATCACCAGCGTCTGGCCGACCTTCAGGTTCTGGCCGGTCAGCTTGTTCCAGCGTTGCAGGTCCTTGACGTCGACCTTGTTGGCCTTGGCGATGGTGCCCAGGTTGTCGCCACGCTTGACCCGGTAGCTGCGCTTGGCGCTGGCGATCCGGGTATTGTCGGCACCCTCGAAGACCGGCTTGAGCGGACGCTTGCTCATCAGTTCTTCGGGACGCATGGTCGACAGGCTGGTGGTCAGCAACTGCGCCTTGGATGTCGGCACCAGCAGGTGCTGGGGTCCGTCGATGGTGGTGCGCTGCTTGAAGGCCGGGTTGAGCTGGAACAGTTCATCCTCGTCGATATTCGCCACTGCGGCGACCTTGGACAGGTCCATGCGCTGGTTGATCTCGACCACCTGGAAATACGGTTCGTTGGCGATCGGATTGAGGTTCACGCCGTAGGCTTCGGGGGCCAGCACGACTTGTGACAGCGCCAGCAA
This sequence comes from Pseudomonas sp. IT-P12, assembly GCF_949767465.1. NCBI lineage: Bacteria > Pseudomonadati > Pseudomonadota > Gammaproteobacteria > Pseudomonadales > Pseudomonadaceae > Pseudomonas > Pseudomonas sp. IT-P12. The sequence continues at coordinate 329,227 of NZ_CATKPY010000011.1, forward strand.
CTTCGGCACATAGGCCTGGGTTTCGGACGGCAGTGGCAGGTTCCAGTAATCGGTGGGCAGGCCCAGCTTTTCGTTGCGTTCGATGGCGCGGCTGACCGTGCCTTCGCCGGCGTTGTAGGCAGCCAGGGCCAGCAACCAGTCGCCGTTGAACATGTCGTGCAGGCGCGTCAGGTAATCCATCGCGGCGGTGGTCGACGCGGTGATGTCGCGACGGCCATCATAAAAACGGGTCTGGCGCAGGTTGAAATAACGCCCGGTGGAAGGGATGAACTGCCACAGGCCAACCGCATCGGCCCGGGAATAGGCCATCGGGTTGTAGGCGCTTTCAATCACTGGCAGCAGCGCCAGTTCCAGCGGCATGTTGCGCTCTTCAAGGCGTTCGACGATGTAATGAATGTAGAGGCTGCCGCGTTCGCCGGCGTTTTCGAGAAAGGAGGGGTTGCTGGCGAACCACAGGCGCTGCTGCTCGATGCGCGGGTTAACGCCCAGGCCTTCCTGCAACTGGAAGCCCTGGCGCATGCGTTCCCAGACGTCCTGCGGAACTTGCGGGCTCGGCTTTTCGCTGAGCCAGATCGGCTTCTGTTTGGCCCGCGCGGCAATGTTCGGCGTGTGAGTCGCTTCTGTCTGGGGCACATGGCTGGAACAGCCCGCCAGCGTGGCGGACACAGCCACCGCTATGGCTTGAGCCAGGCGGGTCAATGCGTCTGAATGGACGGACTTACGAATGGATGACGACATTGGCTGGAAGTAAGTTCCGGGCAAAAATGTCGGGCGATTCTAGAAAGCGCACCCCCTGCGGTCAACCATTGCGATCGGCCGCAGTGACGCAGGGGCCGCTCAGAAGGTGTCTTTCCACGCCCTCAGAGCCGCAAAAACCGCACTGGGAGCCCGGTCTTGCGGGCCGTTCCGTTCGTCCACTTTATCTTTAACGGATGTTTCACCGGTCCTCAGGAACGGGTTTGTCAGCTTTTCCAGGGCCAAAGTCGAAGGCAGTGTGATGATCCCGGCCTGGCGTTTTTGCGTGACGTCGGCCAGGCGATCGGCGGTGTGCCGGTTGTCGGGTTCGACCGCGACGGCAAAGCGCAGGTTGCTCAGGGTGTATTCGTGAGTGCAGTAGACCTGTGTCTGCTCGGGCAAGGCCGCGAGACGACTCAGCGAGGTGTGCATTTGCTCGGGCGTGCCTTCGAACAGGCGTCCGCAACCGGCGGCGAACAGGGTGTCGCCACAGAACAGCACGCCGTCATGATAGAAAGCGATGTGCCCCAAGGTATGGCCGGGAACGGCGAACACCTCGAAGTCCCAACCCAGGACGTTGATGCGGTCGTTATCCTTGAGGGCAACGTCTCGCGCCGGGATCTTCTCGCTGGCGGGGCCGAAGACCTTCGCGTCCGTCGCTTTTTTCAGCTGTTCGACGCCGCCGACATGGTCGTGATGGTGATGAGTGATCAGAATATCACTGAGCGCCCAGCCCGGATGATCGGCCAGCCAGGCTTGCACCGGTGCGGCATCGCCCGGGTCGACCACGGCGCAGCGCCGGGTATCGGGGTCTTGTAACAACCAGATGTAGTTGTCTGTGAAGGCGGGCAGGGCTGTGATCTGTATCATCGTCGGATTCGCCAAGCGGTAAACAATGGCGCATCTTAGAACTTCCTGGCGCGTTGGAGAATGCAATGACCGATAAAGCGTTCGCTCAGGCTGATCCTGACTGGCTCGCGTTGATCAGCGCGGCCCGTGAATGGCTGTCCGGCCCGCACGGGCAATTTTTGCTGGACGAAGAGCGGCGCATGCTCGAGGACGAGCTGGGGCGCTTCTTCGGCGGCTATCTGGTGCATTACGGTCCTTCGGCCGAGACACCGCCTTCGGCACCGCAGGTGCAGCGCAATGTGCGGCTCGGCGCGCCGTTGCCGGGTGTCGAGATCGTCTGTGAAGAACAGGCCTGGCCGTTGAGCGAGCATGCCGCCGATGTGGTGGTGTTGCAGCACGGGCTGGATTTCTGCCTGTCGCCCCATGGCCTGCTGCGCGAGGCCGCCAGCAGCGTGCGGCCCGGCGGGCATTTGCTGATCATCGGGATCAACCCCTGGAGCACCTGGGGGCTGCGCCATGTATTTGCCCATGATGCCTTGCGCAAGGCCCGCTGCATTTCCCCATCACGGGTCGGCGACTGGCTTAACCTGCTGGGCTTCGCGCTGGAGAAACGCCGCTTCGGGTGCTATCGTCCGCCGCTTGCGTCGCCCGCCTGGCAAGCACGGCTGGCCGGTTGGGAGCGCAGGGCCGGTCACTGGCAGCTCTCGGGCGGCGGCTTCTATTTATTGGTGGCACGCAAGATCGTCGTGGGCCTGCGCCCGCTTCGCCAGGAGCGCCGCGAGCCGATGGGCAAGCTGATCCCGCTGCCAATGGCCAAGGTCAACCGGCGCAATATCGAACCGTAAACCTGTATTCATTCCCGGTCGGGCATGTCCCGGCCTCGGGCTTCGTCGAGCGCGGCTCGGCGGGCCAGCGCATTTTCTGGATAGATTGGCATGAGCGATAGCGTAGAACTCTTCACCGACGGCGCCTGCAAAGGTAATCCCGGCCCTGGCGGCTGGGGTGCGTTGCTGGTGTACAAGGGGGTTGAGAAAGAACTCTGGGGCGGCGAAGCCAATACCACCAACAACCGCATGGAACTGATGGGCGCGATCCGCGGGCTGGAAGAGCTCAAGCGTTCCTGCGACGTGCTGCTGGTGACCGACTCGCAGTACGTGATGAAAGGCATCAACGAATGGATGGCCAACTGGAAGAAGCGCGGCTGGAAAACGGCGGCGAAAGAGCCGGTGAAAAACGCCGACCTGTGGAAACAGCTCGATGAGCAGGTCAACCGCCACAACGTCACGTGGAAGTGGGTGCGCGGGCACATCGGGCATCATGGCAACGAGCGGGCCGACCAGTTGGCCAACCGTGGGGTAGACGAGGTGCGGGGGTTCAAGCAGGGCTGAGGACCGAGTCGCCCTTATCGCGAGCAGGCTCGCTCCCACACTGGCGTGATCCTCTGTGGGAGCGAGCCTGCTCGCGATGGGGGCCACACGGTCTACCTGAAACCCCTGACAGCCATGCTAACATCGCCACCTTTTACCCGATTCACCGATTGAGAGCTGAACACTGATGGCCACCAGATCCGTTGTACTCGATACCGAAACCACCGGCATGCCGGTGACCGACGGCCACCGGATTATCGAAATCGGTTGTGTCGAATTGATCGGTCGGCGCCTGACGGGCCGGCACTTCCACGTCTACCTGCAACCGGATCGGGAAAGCGACGAAGGCGCCATCGGCGTCCACGGCATCACCAACGAATTCCTGGTGGGCAAGCCGCGTTTCCCTGAAGTGGCCGACGAGTTTTTCGAATTCATCCAGGGCGCCCAGCTGATCATCCATAACGCGGCGTTCGACGTTGGATTCATCAACAACGAATTCGCCCTGATGGGGCAGCACGAGCGCGCGGATATCGCGCAACACTGCTCGATCCTCGACACCCTTATGATGGCCCGGGAGCGTCACCCCGGTCAGCGCAACAGCCTCGATGCCCTGTGCAAACGCTACGGCGTCGACAACTCCGGTCGTGAGCTCCACGGCGCTCTGCTCGACTCCGAGATTCTCGCCGACGTCTACCTGACCATGACCGGTGGCCAGACCAGCCTGTCGCTGGCCGGCAATGCTTCCGATGGCACCGGCGAGGGTGGCAATGCCGGCAGTGAGATTCGTCGTTTGCCGGCCGATCGCCCGCGCACGCGGGTCATCCGTGCCAGCGAAGACGACCTGGCGCAGCACGTCGCGCGCCTGGAAGCGATCGCCAAGTCCGCCGGCGCTCCAGCGCTGTGGCAGCAACTGGCCGAGGCCAAGGCGCAGGCCTGAAATGTGGCCAAATGATGCTGCGCCGATTGACCTGCGTCAGGGCATCGGTGCTCGCCACATCCGCTTCAACCCTCTACCCTGAGGTTATTGGCAAGCTGCGGCTTGTCGCCTCAGGACGCTGTGCCTCATGTACAAAGACTTGAAATTCCCGGTCTTGATTGTTCATCGCGACATCAAGGCCGACACCGTCGCCGGCGATCGTGTGCGTGGCATCGCCCGGGAGCTGGAGCAGGAAGGCTTCAGTGTCGTTTCGGCGGTGGATTACAACGAGGGGCGGCTGGTCGCGTCGACCCATCACCGTCTTTCGTGCATGTTGATCGCCGCCGAAGACCCCAGCGCCAATTCCCATCTGCTGCACAACATGGACGAGCTGATTGGCCTGGCGCGGGTGCGGGCACCGGACCTGCCGATCTTTGCCCTTGGCGAGCAGGTGACGCTGGAAAACGCGCCGGCGGACGCCATGGACGAACTCAACCAATTGCGCGGCATTCTCTATCTGTTCGAAGACACCGTGCCGTTCCTGGCGCGGCAAGTGGCTCGCGCCGCACGACGATACCTGGACGGCCTGCTGCCGCCGTTTTTCAAGGCGCTGGTGCAGCACACCGCCGATTCCAACTATTCCTGGCACACGCCCGGTCACGGCGGTGGCGTGGCCTATCACAAGAGCCCGGTGGGGCAGGCGTTCCACCAGTTCTTCGGGGAAAACACCCTGCGCTCTGACTTGTCGGTGTCGGTGCCCGAGCTGGGTTCGCTGCTCGATCACACCGGACCGCTGGCGGAAGCCGAGGCCCGCGCGGCGCGCAATTTTGGCGCCGATCACACCTTCTTCGTGATCAATGGCACTTCGACCGCCAACAAGATCGTCTGGCACTCCATGGTGGCGCGGGACGACCTGGTGCTGGTGGATCGCAATTGCCACAAGTCGGTGCTGCACTCGATCATCATGACCGGGGCGATTCCGTTGTACCTGTGCCCGGAACGCAACGAACTGGGCATCATCGGCCCGATTCCGCTGAGTGAGTTCAGCCGTGAATCGATCCAGGCCAAGATCGACGCCAGCCCGTTGACCAAGGGGCGCGAGCCCAGGGTGAAGCTGGCGGTGGTGACCAATTCGACCTACGACGGCCTGTGCTACAACGCCGAGCTGATCAAGCAAAAACTGGGCAACAGCGTCGAAGTGCTGCATTTCGACGAAGCCTGGTATGCCTACGCGGCGTTTCACGAATTCTTCGCCGGTCGCTACGGCATGGGCACCTCCCGTACCGAAGACAGCCCACTGGTGTTCACCACCCACTCCACCCACAAACTGTTGGCGGCGTTCAGCCAGGCCTCGATGATCCACGTCCAGGACGGCGGCGCGCGGCAGTTGGATCATGACCGTTTCAACGAAGCATTCATGATGCATATCTCCACCTCGCCGCAGTACAGCATCATCGCGTCACTGGACGTGGCGTCGGCGATGATGGAAGGTCCGGCCGGTCGCTCCCTGTTACAGGAAATGTTCGACGAGGCCTTGAGTTTTCGGCGGGCTCTGGCGAACCTGCGCCAACACATCGCCGCCGATGACTGGTGGTTTTCCATCTGGCAACCGCCGTCGGCAGATGGCATCGACCATGTGCAGACCCAGGACTGGTTGTTGCAACCCGATGCCGACTGGCATGGCTTCGGTGGTGTCACCGATGACTACGTGCTGCTCGACCCGATAAAGGTCACGCTGGTGATGCCGGGCCTGACGGCGGGGGGCGCGTTGAGCGAGCGCGGAATTCCTGCGGCGGTGGTCAGCAAGTTCCTGTGGGAACGTGGGCTGGTCGTCGAGAAAACCGGTTTGTATTCCTTCCTGGTGCTGTTCTCCATGGGCATCACCAAGGGCAAGTGGAGCACGCTGCTCACCGAACTGCTGGAGTTCAAGCGCAGCTACGATGCCAACGTCAGCCTGGCGAGCTGTCTGCCGTGCGTGGCACAGCAGGATGTTGCGCGCTACAAGGGCATGGGCTTGCGCGACTTGTGCGATCAACTGCACGCCTGCTATCGCAGCAACGCCACGGCCAAGCACCTCAAACGCATGTACACCGTGCTGCCGGAGGTCGCCATGAAGCCGGCGGACGCCTATGACCACCTGGTTCGCGGGCAGGTGGAAGCGGTGTCGATCGATCAGTTGCAAGGGCGTATCGCTGCGGTGATGCTGGTGCCGTACCCGCCAGGCATACCGCTGATCATGCCGGGTGAGCGCTTCACCGAGTCAACCCGCTCGATCAATGATTACCTGGCGTTTGCCCGCACCTTCGACAGCAGCTTTCCAGGGTTTGTCGCCGATGTGCACGGCTTGCAACACGAAGAAGAGGGCGATGGACGGCGTTACACCGTCGATTGCATCAAGGAGTGAGGACATTTCCCAAAATGCAGCCGGTCATGAATCCGAAATACCCGGGCCTGTCGGTACGCGTGGCCGATGAGGGTTTCGCCGCTTACATCTGGAGCAGTGATTTCAGCTTTGAAGTCGCGGCCTATGGGACAGCCGAAATCGGCAAGTCGGTGGAACAGTGGCCGGTCACGCCGATCGTCCCGTACCGCAAGTGTTATGGCATCGACCCTGAAGAGTTCAGTGCGTATCACGATGCCGCCGACAGTGCGATTTTCATGGCTTATCTCGATGATGAGCCGGTGGGGCACTTGGTGATCAGCACCAACTGGAATGCTTTTGCCCATATCGACGAGTTGGCCGTGCATGCACCGGCCCGACGGCACGGTGTGGCCAAGGCGCTTCTGGACGTGGCGCAGTTCTGGAGTCGCAAGAAGAAGCTGCCGGGCATCATGCTCGAAACCCAGAACAACAACCTGGGAGCTTGCCGGCTGTATGAGCGTTGCGGCTACGTGATTGGTGGCGTTGACCACCTGCGTTATCGCGGTATCGACCCGAACACCGCCGAGGTGGCCTTGTTCTGGTATCGGTTCTTCGATAATCCGCTGGAGAACCCGATCAGTTCGCCAACATCGCCGCGGCTTGTTCCGTGACGATGTCCAGCAAGGCTTGAGCTGCCGGTGACGGTTCGGCGTTTTTCAGCGACAGGGCGTAGACGCTGATCGGGACGGCGGGCGCCAGCGGACACATGTCCAGGCCTGCGGACCTGGCGCCAAGCGCGGTGAACGGGTCGACAATCGCCAGACCTTCACCGGCCTCGACCATGCTGCGCATCATCTGGTGGGTCTGCACCCGGGTGTGGATCACGGGCGCAGGGCGCAGGGCGTGCAACTTGTTGTCCAGTGCCGGGTTCAGCGGGTCATGACCTTCGAGGCCTATCATTGCTTGACCGGCCAGGTCCTGCAGGGAAATGTATTTCTGTTTCGGTTGCAGCCAGCCATGGGGGGCCAGCAACTGCAATTTACCCTGGGCGATGACCTGACAATCAATGTCCGCATGATCGGGGTCGTGCAGGCTCAGGCCCAGGTCGCTCTCGCGCAACAGCAGGTGTCGGACGATGTCGCGTGTAGGCTGGCTCAGCAGGCTGCAGGGCACATCGGGCAGGCGCCGGCGCAGGGCTGCGATGCTTTGGGGCAGCAACTGCTGGGCCAGGGGCGGCGTGCAAATGATACGAAGGGGTGGGGCGTGATACTGCTTGAGGCTGCTGGCCAGCCGCTGGACGGGTTCGAGCGCCTCATACACGTGGGCAATCTCGACTTGCAATTCCCGTGCTTCGCGCGTGGCCTGCAAGCGCCCGCGCACACTGGAAAACAACATGAAACCCAACTGACTTTCGGCGTCCCGCAACGTACGTTCGATCTCGGCCACCGGCAGTTGCAGCCATTCGGCGGCGGTGCCCAGGTGACCGGTCTGCAAAAGTGCCTGAATTACTTCGATATGGCGTAAACGCATGCGTGAAGTCCATGTTCAGCGGGTGAAGAGTCAGTGGTTGAATCCTAACTCAAGTCCGCACATGACTTCTGCTCATAACGCATCGTTATGAGGCGACGTTGGTTTCCGCCACGCCCGTAATGAAGGAGTCGGGTTCGCGGACGAGGGTAATGTCCGATTGCACCAGCAAAAACTGATTGTCATCGAGCTTCTTGACGCGGTCACCGATGGCCAGCTTATAGGTGGTGACGGGCGCAAGGCCTTCTGCGGACGGGGTGGATTCCTGGAACTCATGTACGGAATAGACCCGGCCTTCTGCGTCTCTTGCATGGAACTGACCGACGAGTACTGCTGCCATCTGCTTAGAACCTCTGGGGATAAAACACTCAATTTGCGGCTCAGTAGACCGTCGTAAGGCGCTGTAAGTTTTCCTACAGGAAAAAAATAGTCAACTGAACCTGGGTATAGCTAGCCCGCGTGATGAAACGTCATCTATAACTACAAGCTCTTTCAATCGGACAGTCGAGAATCTTCCATGAGCAACGTGTACACCATCGCCGTTGTAGTCGGCAGCTTGAGAAAGGAGTCGATCAATCGCAAGGTCGCCCTGGCCCTGGCCGATCTGGCTCCCGCAAATCTCAAACTGAACATCGTAGAAATTGGCGATTTGCCGCTGTACAACGAAGACATCGATGTATCACCGCCGGCAGCCTACAGCACTTTCCGCGAACAAGTGGCTTCATCCGACGCGTTGCTGTTTGTCACTCCGGAATACAACCGTTCGGTTCCGGCGCCGTTGAAAAATGCGATTGACGTCGGTTCGCGGCCCTACGGCAAGAGCGCCTGGGGTGGCAAGCCAGGGGCGATCATCAGCGTATCGCCGGGGGCGATTGGCGGGTTCGGTGCCAACCATCACCTGCGCCAGTCCCTGGTATTCCTCGATGTGCCGTGCATGCAGCAACCGGAAGCCTATCTCGGCGGCGCCGGCTCGGCGTTTGACGAGGCGGGCAAGCTGTCGGAGTCGGTGAAGCCGTTCCTGCAGAACTTTATCAATGCTTACGCCAAGTGGGTCGAGCAGTACAAGAAGGCCTGACGCCCGCATTGTCATGATCCCGTTGCCACAAAGGCGTGGCCTGCTCCAGAATCTGCGCCTTTGTTCCCTTCAGGCAGCTTTTCATGCTCACGGCGTCTCTGATTTTCCTGCTGACCATCACCCTGGTGATCTGGCAACCCAAAGGCCTGGGCGTCGGCTGGAGTGCGGTACTGGGCGCTGTGCTGGCACTGATTACCGGCGTGGTGCACGTCAGTGACATCCCGCTGGTGTGGCAGATCATCTGGAACGCCACCGGCACCTTCGTTGCCCTGATCATCATCAGCCTGTTGCTGGACGAGGCCGGTTTCTTTGCCTGGGCGGCGTTGCACGTCGCGCGTTGGGGGCGGGGCAATGGCCGCAGGCTGTTCGCCTGGATGGTGCTGCTGGGGGCGCTGGTTTCGGCACTGTTCGCCAATGACGGCGCGGCGCTGATCCTCACGCCGATCGTGATTTCCATGCTGCTGGCCTTGCGCTTCTCCCCGACGGCCACCCTGGCGTTCGTCATGGGCGCCGGGTTCATTGCCGATACCGCGAGCCTGCCACTGGTGGTGTCGAACCTGGTCAACATCGTCTCCGCCGACTACTTCAACATCGGCTTCAATCGCTACGCGGCGGTCATGATTCCGGTCAACCTGGTCAGCGTCGCGGCGACGCTCGCGGTGTTGCTGTGGTTCTTCCGACGGGATATTCCCCGGACGTATGACCCTGAGCAACTCGAGGACCCGGCCAGTGCGATCCACGACCGGGCGACTTTTTTCGCCGGTTGGGCGGTGCTGGTGATTCTGTTGCTCGGTTGTTTCGCGCTGGAGCCGCTGGGCATTCCGATCAGCGCCATCTCGGCGGTCTGCGCGGCACTGTTGCTGGCCATCGCGGCTCGTGGCCACCGGATTTCCACGCGCAAGGTCATGAAGGAAGCGCCGTGGCACATCGTGATTTTCTCCCTGGGCATGTATCTGGTGGTCTATGGCCTGCGCAATGCGGGGCTCACCGTGTACCTGGCGGGTTGGCTCGACGTGTTTGCCGGATACGGCGTCTGGGGTGCGGCGCTGGGCACCGGTGTGATGACCGCGTTGCTGTCGTCGATGATGAACAACCTGCCGACCGTGCTGATTGGTCTGCTGTCCATCGACGCCAGCCAGGCCACGGGCGTGGTGAAGGAGGCGATGATCTACGCCAACGTCATCGGCAGCGACCTGGGGCCGAAAATCACCCCGATCGGCAGCCTGGCGACACTGCTGTGGCTGCATGTGCTCGAGCGCAAGAACATCCGGATCGGCTGGGGGTATTACTTCAAGGTCGGGATTGTGTTGACCCTGCCGGTGTTGCTGGTGACGTTGGCGGCGTTGGCGGTGCGGTTGTCCATCTAGACCGTGTCGGCTCCATCGCGAGCAGGCTCGCTCCTACAGGGACGGTTAGCCGTTACCTGGCACATTCGGCCAGGCATCGGCCACCAGGAACAGGCGCTCCGCTTCCTCCCAGTCGCCGTCGGTGTTTTCGATCAGGCGCACCAGCAGTTGCGCCGGCGCCAGCGGTTCCAGCTCCCCGAGCCACGCCTCCAGCTGTTGAGCATTCCAGGCCTGCTCGGCCGGATAATGCGCCGGCGCCAGCCAGGCATGACGGGGCAGGGGTTGCCAGCGGCCGGGCGGCTGCCGGGTGAAGAACGCCGGCCAGTCCTTTTGATGCAGCCAGCGGCCACGCAGGTGCTGCGGATGCGCGCCAGCCGGCGGTCGAGACTTTCCCGGCCACGGATACAACAGGTAGCCCCCAAGCCACAAATGGGCGCTGAACTCGCGGATGTCCAGGGCTGCCAGCACCTCGCGGCTTTCGGGGCGGTTGGAGATCGGCAACTGATGCTGGCTCAGGTGCGCCAGTTTACGGTCCAGCCGATCGTGGCAGCCGGGGCCCAGCCAGCGCGCAGCGTCATGGCCATCGCCCGCCTGCGGACCCAGGTAAAGCTTGATCGCCAGCTCCAGATGATGCACGCCGTCGCGGTCGCGCAGCAGCATGTCCAGCTCCCCCAGCGTGTGGCCCTCGCGGCGGATCGGCAGGTTGGCGGCCAGCAGCTCGATACCCGGGGCATGACGCACTGCGTACTGCCACAAGCGTTCGTAATACAGCCCAAGGCGCCGGGTTCGAGCCTGGGCCAGCCAGTGCAGCAAGTCATAGCTGTCGCGATCCAGTTGGCGCAGCCATTGCTCGAGGCGCTCCGGCGCTTGCACCCAATCACTGCCGGCCAGCGGATGACGCTGTGGCCACGGCGTGACCTCGAGCATCGGCGGCGCAAGGATGACCCACGCCAGGTCGCGCACCTCGGGGTGACGCAACTGATGGGGTAACTGCAACAGGTCGGGAAATAGGATCATCTTGCGAGCATAGCCTCAAACATGAGTACACCCTTGTCGCTGAAAGGATTTTGTCTATCCCGCGCTTTCGCCCATAATCGTGTTTTTAGCCGTCGCAGGCCCCCGCGTCCCTATAGGAGCCCCATGGAGCAATTTCGTAATATCGGCATCATCGGTCGCCTGGGCAGTTCGCAGGTGCTGGATACCGTCCGCCGACTGAAACGGTTTCTGCTCGATCGTCACCTGCATGTGATCCTCGAAGACACCATCGCCGAAGTGCTTCCGGGGCACGGCTTGCAAACCTCGTCGCGCAAGATGCTGGGCGAAGTGTGTGACATGGTGATTGTGGTCGGCGGTGATGGCAGCCTGCTCGGCGCCGCGCGCGCCCTGGCCCGGCACAACATCCCGGTGCTCGGCATCAACCGTGGCAGCCTGGGTTTTCTCACCGATATCCGTCCCGACGAACTCGAAGCCAAGGTCGCCGAAGTGCTCGACGGCCACTACCTGGTGGAAAACCGTTTCCTGTTGCAGGCCGAAGTCCGGCGCCACGCCGAGGCCATTGGCCAGGGCGATGCACTGAACGATGTGGTCCTGCACCCTGGCAAATCGACCCGGATGATCGAGTTCGAGCTGTACATCGACGGCCAGTTCGTCTGCAGCCAGAAGGCCGACGGCCTGATCGTCGCCACGCCGACCGGTTCCACCGCCTATGCGCTGTCGGCGGGCGGGCCGATCATGCATCCCAAGCTCGACGCTATTGTGATTGTGCCCATGTACCCCCATACCTTGTCGGGTAGGCCGATTGTGGTCGATGGCAACAGTGAGCTGAAAATCGTCGTGTCCAAGGATATGCAGATCTACCCGCAGGTCTCCTGTGACGGGCAGAACCACTTCACCTGCGCGCCGGGTGACACCATTACCGTCAGCAAGAAAGCGCAGAAACTGCGGCTGATTCACCCGCTCGACCACAACTACTATGAAGTCTGCCGGACCAAGCTCGGCTGGGGCAGCAAGTTGGGTGGTGGAGGCGACTGATGCTCGATCCCGCGCGAAGTTATGACCTGATCGGCGACGTACATGGTTGCGCGTTGACCCTTGAGCATTTGCTCGATCGGCTCGGTTATCATAAACAGGCTGGCGTCTGGCGGCACACTTCGCGCATGGCGGTGTTCGTCGGCGACATCATCGACCGCGGCCCGCGGATTCGCGAGGCGCTGCACATCGTTCACGACATGGTCGAGGCCGGGCAGGCGCTGTGCATCATGGGCAATCATGAGTTCAACGCCCTGGGCTGGAGCACGCCGGCGCCGCCGGGCAGCGGCAAGCAGTTCGTGCGCGAACACACGCCGCGCCACGCGCGCCTGCTGGGCGAGACCCTGGCCCAGTTTGAAGATCACCCCGCCGACTGGCATGACTTCCTGCAATGGTTCTACCAGTTGCCGCTGTTCGTCGACGCCGGGCGTTTCCGCGTGGTCCATGCCTGCTGGGATGGTGGCCTGATCGAACCGCTGCGCGCACTGTTCCCCGATGGCTGTGTCGACGAACATTTTCTCCAGGCCTCCGGCATGCCCGGCAGTTTCGCCTGCACCGTGTTCGACCGCTTGCTGCGCGGCACCGACATGCGTCTGCCGCACGGCCTGACCATGACCAGCGGCGACGGGTTGACCCGCTCTTTCTTCCGGACCAAATTCTGGGAAGACGACCCGCAGACCTATGGCGATATCGTGTTCCAGCCCGATGCCTTGCCGGAACCCGTGGCCCGCACACCGCTGAGCTCCAGCGAAAAGAATACCTTGCTGCGTTATGGCGCCGATGAGCCGTTGCTGTTCGTTGGCCACTACTGGCGCAGCGGCAAACCGGCGCCGATCCGACCGAACCTGGCCTGCCTGGACTACAGCGCGGTGCTCTACGGCAAACTGGTTGCCTATCGCCTGGACCAGGAAACGCGCCTGGACCCGCACAAATTCGTCTGGGTCGATGTCGAGCGGCCGGAGGCGTTGCGATGAGCGCCGTGGCCGTATTGCGCTTGCCGCTGGCGGTGGACCTGAGCGGTTTTGTCAACCTGCTCGAACGCATGCAGGTGCCGCACCGGGTCAGCGAAGAGCAGGGCGAGCAAGTGCTCTGGGTGCCCGCCAGCATCAGCGAAGATGTGCGCGTGCTGTACGAGCGCTATCCGGCCGGCGATCCTGATCAGCGACTCGACATCCCGGTGGCGAAAGCCCCCACGCGCCCCGGATTTGTCGAGCAATTGCGCCACGCCAAGGCCACGGCACTGGTGTTGCTGCTCAGCCTGATCGTCGGCGCGGTGACGCTGCTGGGCGAAAATCTCGAGGCAATGCGCTGGCTGACCTTCCTCGATTTCCGGGTCGTCGGCGAATACATTCATTTCACCCCATTGGCCGACAGCCTGGCGGCGGGGCAGTGGTGGCGCCTGGTGACGCCGATGCTGATCCACTTCGGCTTCCTGCACCTGGCCATGAACGGCATGTGGTACTGGGAGCTGGGAAGGCGTATCGAATCACGCCAGGGCAGCATCAACCTGATCGGCCTGACCCTGCTGTTTGCCCTGGTGTCCAACTACGCCCAGTTCATTGTCAGCGGCCCGACCCTGTTTGGCGGGTTGTCCGGCGTACTGTATGGGCTGCTCGGGCATTGCTGGATTTTCCAGCTGTTGTCCCCGAACCGGGCCTATCGCCTGCCACGTGGCGTGCTGGTGATGATGCTGGTGTGGCTGCTGCTGTGTCTGTCGGGGCTGGTCTCGTTGATCGGCTTCGGTGAAATCGCCAACGCCGCCCACGTCGGCGGGTTGCTCGTCGGATGCTTGACCGGTTTGTTGGGCGGTTTGTACAACCGCCGTAAACTGGCCGTCTAAATTTGTCATGTGAATCATGGAGTGCGCAGAACCAATGTCCTCTTTCAACGAAATGATCAAGAACATCACCCCGGATATCTACAACAGCCTGAAAGTGGCGGTGGAAATCGGTAAATGGTCCGACGGTGGCAAACTCACCGCCGAGCAGCGCGAGCTGTCGCTGCAAGCGATGATCGCCTGGGAAATCCAGAACCTGCCCGAAGACCAGCGCACCGGCTACATGGGCGTGCAGGAGTGCGCTTCCAAATCGATCGAGATTCCGAACGTGCTGTTCAAGTCGGATGCCGTCCATTGATCGAGATTGGCCGCGGTGCAATCAGCAAGATGTCGGCACGCCTTGACGGGGCCGAGGTGCAGTACGCGTTTCGTCTGGGCGAGCTCGAGGTGCCGGTCAATCCGTTGATCGGCAGCACGGTCCGCCTGGAATACCTGGGGGCGATTTTCTGCTCCCATTGCGGGCGCAAGACCAAAACCAGTTTCAGCCAGGGTTACTGCTATCCGTGCATGACCAAGCTGGCGCAGTGCGACCTGTGCATCATGAGCCCGGAGCGCTGCCATTACGACGCCGGCACCTGCCGTGAACCGGCGTGGGGCGAGCAGTTCTGCATGACCGATCACATTGTGTATCTGTCGAACTCGTCCGGGGTGAAAGTCGGGATAACCCGGGCCACCCAGCTGCCAACCCGCTGGATCGACCAGGGAGCCCGCCAGGCGCTGCCGATCATGCGTGTCGCCACCCGCCAGCAATCGGGTTTCGTCGAGGACCTGCTGCGCAGTCAGGTGGCGGACAAGACCAACTGGCGTGCGTTACTCAAGGGCGAGGCGGCGGCGGTGGACCTGGCGGAAATTCGCGACCAGTTGTTCGACCGCTGTGCCGAGGGATTGCAGGCTTTGCAGGAACGATTCGGCCTGCAGGCGATCCAGACCATTGCCGATGTGGAACCGCTGGAAATCCGCTTTCCGGTCCAGCAGTACCCGGCCAAGATCGTCAGCTTCAACCTGGACAAGAACCCGATTGCCGAAGGCACGCTGCTGGGGATCAAGGGCCAGTACCTGATTTTCGACACCGGCGTGATCAATATTCGTAAATACACGGCTTATCAGCTCGCCGTGCATCAGTAAGGACTCCAGCATGCGCACCGAACAACCGAAGATGATCTATTTGAAAGACTATCAGGCGCCCGAGTACCTGATCGACGAAACGCACCTGACCTTCGAGTTGTTCGAGGACCACAGCCTGGTCCACGCGCAACTGGTGATGCGCCGTAACCCCGAGCGCGGCCCGGGCCTGCCGCCGCTGGTGCTGGATGGCCAGCAGCTGGAACTGTTGTCGGTGACCCTGGCCGACCGCGAACTGAGCGCTGCCGACTATCAGTTGACCGAGAACCACTTGACCCTGCAACCGACCGGCACCACGTTCACGGTCGACACCAGCGTCAGGATTCATCCGGAAACCAATACCGCGCTGGAAGGCCTGTACAAGTCCGGTACGATGTTCTGCACCCAGTGCGAGGCCGAAGGCTTCCGCAAGATCACCTACTACCTCGACCGCCCGGACGTGATGAGCAAGTTCACCACCACCGTGGTCGCCGAGCAGCACAGCTACCCGGTGCTGCTGTCCAACGGCAACCCGATTGCCAGCGGCCCGGGCGAAGACGGGCGGCATTGGGCGACGTGGGAAGACCCGTTCATGAAGCCGGCGTACCTGTTCGCGCTGGTGGCCGGTGACCTGTGGTGTGTCGAGGACACCTTCACCACCATGACCGAACGCACGGTGGCGCTGCGCATCTACGTCGAGCCGGAAAACATCGACAAGTGCCAGCACGCGATGAACAGCCTGAAGAAGTCGATGCGCTGGGATGAAGAGGTGTACGGTCGCGAGTACGACCTGGACATCTTCATGATCGTGGCCGTCAACGACTTCAACATGGGTGCGATGGAGAACAAGGGCCTCAACATCTTCAACTCCAGCGCGGTACTGGCGCGTGCCGAAACCGCGACCGACGCCGCGCACCAGCGTGTGGAAGCGATCGTCGCCCACGAATACTTCCATAACTGGTCGGGCAACCGCGTGACGTGCCGCGACTGGTTCCAGCTGTCGCTCAAGGAAGGCTTTACCGTATTCCGTGACTCGGGTTTCTCCGCCGACATGAACTCGGCCACGGTCAAGCGCATTCAGGACGTGGCGTACCTGCGCACGCACCAGTTCGCCGAAGACGCCGGCCCCATGGCGCACGCGGTGCGCCCGGACAGTTTCATCGAGATCTCCAACTTCTACACCTTGACCGTGTACGAAAAGGGTTCGGAAGTGGTCGGCATGATTCACACCTTGCTCGGCGCCGAAGGGTTCCGCAAAGGCAGCGACCTGTATTTCGAACGCCATGACGGCCAGGCCGTGACCTGCGACGACTTCATCAAGGCCATGGAAGACGCCAATGGCGTCGACCTGACCCAGTTCAAACGCTGGTACAGCCAGGCCGGTACGCCGCGCCTGGCGGTGAGCGAGTCCTACGATGCCGCGGCGAAAACCTACAGCCTGACGTTCCGCCAGAGCTGCCCGGCCACCCCGGACAAGGTTGAAAAGCTGCCCTTCGTGATTCCGGTGGCGCTCGGCCTGCTGGACGCCAACGGCGCGGCCATTGCCTTGCGCCTGTCCGGCGAAGCCAGCGCCCAGGGCACTTCGCGAGTGATTTCGGTGACGCAAGCCGAGCAGACGTTCACCTTCGTCGACATCGCCGAACAACCGCTGCCTTCGTTGCTGCGCGGCTTCTCGGCGCCGGTGAAACTGAGCTTCCCGTACAGCCGTGACCAGTTGATGTTCCTGATGCAGCACGACAGCGACGGCTTCAACCGCTGGGATGCCGGTCAGCAACTGTCGGTGCAGGTGCTGCAGGAACTGATCGCCCAGCAGCAGAAGGGCGAGCCGCTGGTGCTCGACCCACGCCTGGTTTCGGCCTTGCGCACGGTGCTGTCGGACGAATCGCTGGACCAGGCGATGGTCGCCGAGATGCTCGCACTGCCGGGCGAGGCCTACCTGACCGAAATCAGCGAGGTGGCCGATGTCGAGGCCATCCATATCGCCCGCGAATTTGCCCGTAAACAATTGGTCGACGGTTTGTTCGAAGCGTTGTGGCTGCGTTACCAGGCCAATCGCGACCTGTCGAAACAGACGCCCTACATCGCCGAGGCCGAGCACTTTGCACGCCGTGCGTTGCAGAACATTGCGCTGTCGTACCTGATGCTGAGTGGCAAACCCGAAGTGCTGGCGGCGACGCTCGAGCAGTTCGAGAACAGTGACAACATGACCGAGCGCCTGACGGCCCTGGCCGTGCTGGTCAATTCGCCGCACGAAGAGCAGAAGGCCCGGGCGCTGGCGGCGTTTGCCGAGCACTTCAAGGACAACCCGCTGGTCATGGACCAGTGGTTCAGCGTCCAGGCCGGCAGCACCCTGCCGGGCGGGTTGGATCGGGTCAAGGCGTTGATGCAGCACCCGGCGTTCAACCTGAAGAACCCGAACAAGGTGCGGGCACTGATCGGTGCGTTCGCCGGGCAGAACCTGATCAACTTCCATGCGGCCGATGGCTCGGGCTACCGCTTCCTGGCGGATCTGGTGATCGAGCTCAATGCCTTCAATCCGCAGATCGCCTCTCGCCAACTGGCGCCGCTGACGCGCTGGCGCAAGTACGACGGCGCTCGCCAGGCCTTGATGAAAGGTGAACTGGAGCGGATCCGCGCTTCGGGCCAGTTGTCCAGCGATGTGTTTGAAGTGGTGAGCAAGAGCCTGGCGTAAGCCTCGGCTGGTTCATTACTCAATCCTTGTGGGAGCGAGCCCGCTCGCTCCCACAGGTGGCCGCTCCCGATCACCCCGCCTGATACCCCATCATTCAGCCTCCCTCCCGACCCCGCCGGGTTAACAAAAGATAACGTGGCGTCGATTGTCAGACCTTTCCAAACCCCGATAGGATAAGCCCAGCTTCCGAAGGGGCTCTGGATTGCGGGTTTCAGGACTATGCTCCTAACCATTCAATCCCTTCGAGTACCCCTTGCGGCGCCCTGAAAGGTTGAATGACCTAACAATAATAATGGGGGAAGGTCTATGAGTGAGCCTGTCATGGGTGTGGGTGCCAGCCGCCCGCCGGCACTGCGCAAATTCGCGTTGCTGGCCACAGCGCTCTCGCTGCTGGGCTGCGCCGTGTGGTCGGCTCCTGTGCTGGCTGCCGCCGCGCCGTCATCCGACGTTATCTATTCCGTGGAATCGGCCAAGGCCAGTAAAAGCCTGATGCTCGACGTCGTGCACGCCGGCAAGCGCCTGGTGGCGGTCGGCGATCGCGGGCACATCCTGTACTCCGATGACCAGGGCGCCACCTGGACCCAGGCCAAGGTGCCGACCCGGCAACTGCTGACCTCGGTGTATTTTGTCGATGACAAGCACGGCTGGGCCGTCGGCCATGACGCCCAGATCCTCGCCAGCGAAGACGGCGGCGTCACCTGGACCAAGCAATTCGAAGACCTCACCCGCGAATCGCCGCTGCTCGACGTCTGGTTCCAGGACGCCAACAACGGCTTTGCCGTGGGCGCCTATGGTTCGCTGATGGCGACCACCGACGGCGGCAAGCACTGGGAAGACGCCAGCGACCGCCTCGACAACGAAGACCAGTACCACCTCAACGCCATCGCTGCGGTCAAGGATGCCGGGCTGTTCATCGTCGGCGAGCAGGGCAGCATGTTCCGTTCGGCCGACGGGGGCCAGACCTGGGAGAAGCTTGAAGGCCCGTACGAAGGCTCGCTGTTTGGCGTGATCGGCACAGCCCAACCCAACACGCTGCTGGCCTACGGCCTGCGCGGCAACCTGTTTCGTTCCACCGACTTTGGCAGCACCTGGGAACCGGTCGAGCTGAAGGCGGCCCGCGGCGCGCTGGAGTTCGGGCTGTCGGGCGCTACGCTGCTGGATGACGGTTCCATCGTGATCGTCGGCAACGGTGGCAGCGTCGTGCGCAGCAACGACGACGGCGAAACCTTCAGCGTATTCAACCGTCCGGACCGCATCTCCGTTTCTGCGGTGACCGCGGCAGGCAACGGCAACTTGATTCTGGCAGGACAGGGCGGCGTTCGCGCTACTTCGCCAACCGGCTCAGAGCTGGGCAAATAATAAGAAGGGCGGAGCTATGACATCCATGACAAGCCATCACCAGGACAAGGCGACGTTTCTCGAGCGCCTGATTTTCAATAACCGCCCGGCAGTGATCTTCATCTGCCTGCTGGTCAGCATTTTCCTGTTCTGGCAGGCGACGCTGATCCGGCCGTCCACCAGCTTCGAAAAAATGATCCCGCTGGAGCATCCGTTCATCCAGAAGATGATGGAGCACCGCAACGATCTGGCGAACCTGGGCAACACCGTGCGCATCTCGGTGGAAGCCACCGACGGTGACATCTTCTCCAAGGAGTACATGGAGACGCTGCGCCAGATCAACGACGAGGTGTTCTACATCTCCGGCGTTGACCGTTCCGGCCTGAAGTCGCTGTGGAGCCCGAGCGTACGCTGGACCGAGGTGACGGAGGAGGGCTTTGCCGGTGGTGAAGTGATCCCGCAGAGTTACAACGGTTCCCAGCAAAGCCTCGACCTGCTGCGCAATAACGTGCTCAAGTCCGGTCAGATCGGACGCCTGGTGGCCAACGACTTCAAGTCGAGCATCGTCGACATCCCGTTGCTGGAGTCCTACCCGGACCCGCAGGACCAGGGCAAGTTGCTGGCACTGGACTACCGCAAGTTCTCCCACGATCTTGAAGAAAAGATCCGCGACAAGTTCGAAAAACAGAACCCCAACGTCAAGATCCACATCGTCGGTTTCGCCAAGAAGGTCGGCGACCTGATCGACGGGCTGGTGATGGTGGTGATGTTCTTCGGCGTCGCCTTCGTCATCACTCTGATTCTGCTGTATTGGTTCACCCACTGCATGCGCAGCACCGTGGCGGTGTTGAGCACGACGCTGGTCGCGGTGGTCTGGCAACTGGGCCTGATGCACTTCTTCGGCTTCGGCCTCGACCCGTATTCGATGTTGGTGCCGTTCCTGATTTTCGCCATCGGTATTTCCCACGGCGTACAGAAGATCAACGGTATCGCCCTGCAGTCGAGCGAGGCTGATAACGCGCTGACGGCGGCACGACGTACGTTCCGTCAATTGTTCCTGCCGGGGATGATTGCGATCCTCGCGGACGCGGTTGGCTTCATCACGCTGCTGATCATCGATATCGGTGTGATTCGCGAACTGGCCATCGGTGCGTCCATCGGTGTGGCGGTGATCGTGTTCACCAACCTGATTCTGTTGCCGGTGGCGATTTCCTACGTCGGCATCAGCAAGCGCGCGGTCGAGCGCAGCAAGAAGGACGCGCACCGCGAGCACCCGTTCTGGCGCCTGCTGTCGAGCTTCGCCAGCCCGAAAGTCGCTCCGGTTTCCATTGCCCTGGCACTGATCGCCTTCGGTGGCGGCCTCTGGTACAGCCAGAACCTGAAGATCGGCGACCTCGACCAGGGAGCTCCCGAACTGCGTCCGGATTCACGCTACAACAAGGACAACAACTTCATCATCAGCAACTACTCCACCAGTTCGGACGTGTTGGTGGTGATGGTCAAGACCAAGGCCGAAGGCTGTTCGCACTACGAGACCATGGCGCCGATCGACGAACTGATGTGGAAGATGCAGAACACCGAGGGCGTGCAGTCGGCGATTTCCCTGGTGACCGTGTCCAAGCAGATGATCAAGGGCATGAACGAGGGCAACCTGAAATGGGAAACCCTGTCGCGCAACTCCGACGTGCTGAACAACTCCATCGCCCGTGCCGATGGTCTGTATAACAACAGTTGCTCCCTGGCGCCGGTGCTGGTGTTCCTCAACGACCACAAGGCCGAGACCCTCGACCGCGCCGTCCATGCGGTGCAGGAGTTCGCCAAGGAAAACAACAAGGATGGCCTGGAATTCATCCTCGCGGCCGGTAACGCCGGGATCGAGGCGGCCACCAACGAGGTGATCAAGAAGTCCGAGCTGACCATCCTGATCCTGGTGTACATCTGCGTGGCGGTCATGTGCATGATCACCTTCCGCTCCTGGGCGGCGACCCTGTGCATCGTCCTGCCGCTGGTGCTGACCTCGGTCCTGGGCAACGCCCTGATGGCCTTCATGGGCATCGGCGTGAAAGTCGCGACTCTGCCGGTGGTGGCATTGGGCGTGGGGATTGGCGTGGACTACGGCATCTACATCTACAGTCGCCTGGAAAGTTTCCTGCGCGCCGGCTTGCCGTTGCAGGAGGCGTACTACCAGACCCTGAAGTCCACCGGTAAAGCGGTGCTGTTCACCGGCCTGTGCCTGGCCATTGGCGTGTGCACCTGGATCTTCTCGGCCATCAAGTTCCAGGCCGACATGGGCCTGATGCTGACCTTCATGCTGCTGTGGAACATGTTCGGGGCGCTGTGGCTGCTGCCGGCACTGGCGCGGTTCCTGATCAAACCGGAGAAACTGGCGGGGCAGAAGGGCAATTCGTTGTTTGCCCACTGATCCCGGCCTGAAATGAAAAAGCCGCAACCCAGGTTGCGGCTTTTTCATGTCTCGAATTCATGCTGACCCAATCGGGTGGGAGCGCGCAGGCTCCCTCCCACAGGGATTTGTGGTGCCGGGGGTCAGGCCGGATCGCTACCCAACACCACATGCAGCGCGCTGCGCGCATCATCCAGCTGCACCAGCGTCGCGTGCCGCGCACCCAGGGCGTCACGGTTCTCGATGGCGGTCAGGATCGCCTTGTGGCGGGGCAGTGCCAGTTCATGCAGGTTCGGGCGCTGATTGGAGTGCTTCAAGGCCTCGGCAATTGCCACCGCGAGCATGTTGCACAGGTTGGCCAGCAGGTCGTTGTGGGTGGCATCGGCGATGCGGCTGTGGAAGTCCAGGTCCGGTTGCAGCAGGGCTTCGGGGGTCGGCGCGGTCTCCATGCGTTGGTAGGCTTCACCGATGGCGGCAATGTCGGCGTCCGTGGCGTGCTGCGCGGCCAGGGCGGCGGCGGCCGGTTCGATGATGCTGCGAACGCTGGTCAGCAGGTCGAAGAATTCATTTTGCGGGCTGCTTTGCATCAGCCAGTGCAGCACGTCCGGGTCGAGCATGTGCCACTCCTTGCGCTGCTTGACCACCGTGCCGACCCGCGGACGGGAATACACCAGGCCCTTGGCGACCAGCACGCGAGTGGCCTCGCGCAGTACCGGCCGGCTGACCGCGTACTCTTCGCACAGCAGGGCTTCGGCGGGCAGTTTGTCGTCCGGCTTGAAGCGCCCGGAAACGATCTGCATGCCCAGTTCCTGGACGATGCGCGAATGCATGCTCTTGCGGTCGGAGGGTTTGCGGTAGTCCATGGGGAACGGCGCGATCCTGTGCGGGGGGATATGCCGCGCATGATAGCAGGCACGGCACGGTCTTGAGGCAGATGCAGAACATATGTGGGAGCGGGCTTGCTCGCGAAGACAGTGTGCCAATCAACACATGGGCGACTGATACACCGCTTTCGCGAGCAAGCCCGCTCCCACAGGATGGGGGCCATCCCTTGGAAGAGGGTCAGTGCGAGTGGCGCGGCACTTCGGCCCCACGGCAGCCGACCAGGAAGTCAAAGTCGCAACCCTGGTCCGCTTGCAAGACATGGTCGATGTACAACTGACGATAGCCGCCCACCAGCAACTGTTGTGGCGGTTGCAGGTCGGCCATGCGCGCAGCGAGTTCGGCATCCGGAATGTCCAGGTGCAGGCGGCCGCTGGCGCAATCCAGTTCGATCCAGTCACCTTCCTTCACCACGGCCAGAGGACCGCCAGCCGCCGCTTCCGGCGCCACGTGCAATACCACGGTGCCGTAGGCGGTGCCGCTCATGCGCGCATCGGAAATGCGCACCATGTCGGTCACACCCTGGGCCAGCAGTTTGGCCGGCAAGCCCATGTTGCCGACTTCGGCCATGCCCGGATAACCCTTCGGCCCGCAGTTCTTCATCACCAGGATCGAGCTGGCGTCCACGTCCAGTTCCGGGTCGTTGATCCGGGCCTTGTACATGTCGAAGTTCTCGAACACCACGGCGCGCCCGCGATGCTGCATCAGTTCCGGCGTGGCCGCCGAAGGCTTGAGTACGGCACCGAGCGGCGCCAGGTTGCCGCGCAGCACGCAGATCCCGCCATCGGCCCGGATCGGGTTGTCGAGGGTACGGATCACTTCGTCTTCGCCATAGATCGGCGCGTCCTTGGTGTTCTCGCCCAGGGACTTGCCGTTGACCGTCAGGGCGTTCGGGTTCGGGATCAGATTCGCTTCACCCAGGCGTCGCAGTACGGCAGGCAGGCCGCCGGCGTAGTAGAACTCTTCCATCAGGAAACGCCCGGACGGCTGCAGGTCGACGATGGTCGGCATGCCACGACCGATGCGGGTCCAGTCATCGAGGTCCAGTTCAACGCCAATCCGTCCGGCGATGGCCTTCAGGTGGATCACCGCGTTGGTCGAACCGCCAATCGCCGCGTTGACTCGAATGGCGTTTTCGAACGCTTCCTTGGTGAGGATCTTCGACAGCCGCAAGTCTTCACGGACCATCTCCACCGCACGCATGCCGGACATGTGCGCCAACACGTAGCGGCGTGCGTCCACCGCTGGAATCGCCGCGTTGTGGGGCAGGGAGGTGCCAAGCGCTTCGGCCATGCAGGCCATGGTCGAGGCGGTGCCCATGGTGTTGCAGGTGCCCGCCGAACGGGACATGCCGCCCTCGGCCGCGAGGAAATCGTCGATGGTGATGGTGCCGGCCTTGACCTGTTCGCTCAGTTGCCAGACCACGGTGCCCGAACCGATGTCCTTGCCCTTGTGTTTGCCGTTGAGCATCGGCCCACCGGTGACGACGATGGCCGGCACATCGCAACTGGCGGCGCCCATCAGCAGGGCCGGGGTGGTCTTGTCGCAACCGGTCAGCAGCACCACGCCGTCGATCGGGTTGCCGCGAATGGCTTCCTCCACGTCCATGCTCGCCAGGTTACGGGTGAGCATGGCGGTCGGGCGCAGGTTCGATTCACCGTTGGAGAACACTGGAAACTCCACCGGGAAACCGCCGGCCTCGATCACGCCGCGTTTGACGTGCTCGGCGATCTGGCGGAAATGCGCGTTGCAGGGGGTCAGCTCCGACCAGGTGTTACAGATGCCAATGATCGGCTTGCCATGGAACTGGTGGTCGGCGATGCCCTGATTCTTCATCCAGCTGCGGTACATGAAGCCGTTCTTGTCGGCCGTGCCAAACCATTGGGCGGAGCGCAGGGTGGGTTTCTTATCAGACATGATCGATTCTCTTATTGTATGACTATATTGTTCGTGCTGACCCGTACCATAAGCGCAATTTCTCCGCTTTGGAAGTGTTGCTCGATTAAATAGTATTACTATATAGTCGCTTTCACTGGAGGGATGGCCCTGGCGATTTTCGCGAGAGGCGTCCCCCGAGGTTCCATAACAACAACAATCGGAGACCGATCTCATGAGCCAGGAATTGCGGCTTATTCGTCGCATCACACTCAAACTGATTCCCTTCCTGATCCTGCTGTACCTGATCGCCTATGTGGATCGCTCCGCCGTGGGTTTTGCCAAGCTGCACATGGGCGCTGACATCGGTATCGGCGATGCGGCCTACGGCCTCGGTGCGGGGCTGTTCTTCATTGGCTACTTCCTGTTCGAGATCCCCAGCAACCTGATGCTCGAACGCTTCGGCGCACGACGCTGGTTTGCGCGGATCATGATCACCTGGGGTGCCATCACCATCGGCATGGCCTTCGTCCAGGGGCCACACAGCTTCTATGTGATGCGCTTCCTGCTGGGCGCCGCCGAAGCCGGCTTCTTTCCGGGTGTTCTGTACTACATCACCCAATGGTTCCCGGTGCGCCATCGCGGCAAGATCCTCGGCCTGTTCATCCTGTCCCAACCGATTGCCATGCTGATCACCGGCCCGGTGTCCGGTGGCTTGCTGGGGATGGACGGGATCCTCGGTTTGCATGGCTGGCAGTGGCTGTTCATCGTCATCGGCACCCCGGCGATCTTGCTGACCTGGCCGGTACTGCGCTGGTTGCCGGATGGTCCGCAACAGGTGAAATGGATGGACCAGGCCGAGAAGGACTGGCTGGCCGGCGAGCTGAAAAGAGACCTGGCGGAATACGGCCAGACGCGTCATGGCAATCCATTGCATGCGCTCAAGGACACCCGCGTGCTGCTGCTGGCGCTGTTCTACCTGCCGGTGACCCTGAGCATCTATGGCCTGGGCCTGTGGCTGCCGACACTGATCAAACAGTTCGGCGGCAGTGATCTGGTCACCGGTTTCGTCTCCTCGGTGCCCTACATTTTCGGGATCGTCGGCCTGTTGATCATTCCGCGCAGTTCCGACCGCCTGAATGATCGCTACGGTCACCTGGCGGTGCTGTATGTCCTGGGGGCCATCGGCCTGTTCCTCAGTGCCTGGCTGACGTTGCCCGTGCTGCAACTGGCAGCATTGTGCCTGGTGGCATTCGCGCTGTTTTCCTGCACCGCGGTGTTCTGGACGTTGCCGGGCCGTTTCTTTGCCGGTGCCAGCGCGGCGGCGGGGATTGCCTTGATCAACTCGGTGGGCAACCTCGGCGGCTACATTGGCCCGTTCGTGATCGGTGCGCTGAAGGAATACACCGGCAATCTGGCGTCGGGACTCTACTTCCTGTCCGGGGTGATGGTGTTCGGGCTGATCCTGACCGGCGTGGTGTATCGCCAGCTGGAGCGCAAGCATGTATTGCCGGCGGATCAGTTTGCCGCCAGTGCCCGCCGGAGCTGAATACGGAGCACCTCCACCCCCTGTGGGAGCGAGCCTGCTCGCGAAGGGATATCACATTCAATATTCATGCTACTGAAACACCGCTATCGCCAGCGGGCTCGCTCCCACAGGGATAGGCGGTGTTGAATCAAACAGGAGAAATTCATGCGTCTGGTTCAATTCGAATTGGTTAACGGTGAACGCCGGGTCGGTGTGGTCGAGGCCGGTCTGGTGCGCGAAGTACAGGATGCGCACACGGTGCGCGACCTCGCCCTGGCGGCCATCGAAGCCGGGGTCAACCTTGAGCGGCAGGTCAATGCACTGGGCCTGGGCATCAGCCACGAATACGCCGAACTGTTGGCCAAGCTGCGCATCCTGCCGCCGCTGGACCATCCGGACCCGGCGCACATGCTGGTCAGCGGCACCGGCCTGACCCATCTGGGCAGCGCCTCGGCGCGGGACAAAATGCACCAGCAAGCCGGCGACGAAGCGGCGATGACCGACACCATGCGTATCTTCAAGTGGGGCGTGGAGGGCGGCAAGCCGGCGGCGGGCCAGGCCGGCGTGCAGCCGGAATGGTTCTACAAGGGCGACGGCAGCATCGTCGTGCGCCCGGGCCAGCCGTTCCCGCTGCCGCCATTCGCCGAAGACGCCGGTGAAGAACCGGAGATCAGCGGCCTGTATGTCATCGGCCACGATGGCAAGCCTTATCGACTGGGCTTTGCGGTTGGCAACGAGTTTTCCGACCACGTCATGGAGCGCAAGAACTACCTGTACCTGGCGCACTCGAAATTGCGCAGTTGCAGCTACGGCCCGGAACTTCGGGTCGGTGAACTGCCTCAACATCTGGCGGGCACCAGCCGCATCGTGCGTAACGGCGAAGTGTTGTGGCAGAACGAGTTCCTGAGCGGTGAGGCGAACATGTGCCATAGCCTGGAGAACCTCGAATACCACCATTTCAAGTACAGTCAGTTCCTGCGCCCGGGTGACGTGCACATTCACTTCTTCGGCACAGCGACGCTATCGTTTGCCGACGGCATTCGTACGCAGCCGGGTGATGTCTTCGAAATCAGTCAGGCCGAGTTCGGCGCACCGTTGGTCAACGGTATTGCACCGGTTGAAGCGGTCTTCGAACCCGGCACCATCGGTACTCTTTAAGGAAACCCCCATGAGTCAGCTACTGGGTCACAACTACATCGGCGGTTCGCGCAGCGCGGCCGGCACGGTCAAACTGCAAAGCGTCGACGCCAGCACCGGCGAGGCGCTGCCAGGCACGTTCGTGCAGGCTACGCCGCAGGAGGTGGATGCCGCCGCCAAGGCCGCCGCTGTGGCTTACCCGGCGTATCGCAGCCTCAGCGCCGAGCGCCGCGCACAGTTTCTCGATGCGATTGCCGATGAGCTGGACGCCCTGGGCGACGATTTCGTCGCCGTGGTCTGCCGCGAAACCGCGCTGCCGGCAGCACGGATTCAGGGCGAGCGCGGTCGCACCAGCGGCCAGATGCGTCTGTTCGCCAAGGTCCTGCGACGCGGCGATTTCTACGGCGCGCGGATCGACCAGGCCTTGCCGGAACGCAAGCCCTTGCCGCGTCCCGACTTGCGTCAGTACCGCATCGGCCTGGGTCCCGTGGCCGTGTTCGGCGCGAGCAACTTTCCGCTGGCCTTTTCCACGGCGGGCGGCGACACCGCTTCGGCCCTGGCCGCCGGTTGCCCCGTGGTCTTCAAGGCCCACAGCGGGCACATGGCGACCGCAGAACAGGTTGCCGACGCGATCATCCGTGCTGCGGAAAAAACCGATATGCCGGCCGGTGTGTTCAACATGATCTACGGCGGCGGGGTCGGCGAGGCGCTGGTCAAGCATCCGGCGATCCAGGCAGTGGGCTTCACCGGTTCGTTGCGTGGCGGCCGCGCCCTGTGCGATATGGCGGCCGCCCGGGCGCAACCGATCCCGGTGTTCGCCGAGATGTCGAGCATCAACCCGGTGATCGTCCTGCCCCAGGCACTGCAAGCGCGCAGCGAAACCGTTGCCCGTGACCTGACGGCGTCGGTGGTCCAGGGCTGTGGCCAGTTCTGCACCAACCCTGGCCTGGTGATTGGCATTCGCTCGCCGCAATTCAGTGCGTTCGTGCAGCAGGTGGCGGGGTTGATCAACGATCAGCCGGCGCAAACCATGCTCAACGCCGGCACCTTGAGCAGCTACGGCAAGGGGCTGCAAAAGCTCCTGGCGCACCCGGCCGTGACTCATCTGGCCGGCAGTGCGCAGCAGGGCAATCAGGCGCAACCGCAATTGTTCAAGGCAGATGTCGGCCTGCTGATCGATGGCGATGAAGTGTTGCAGGAAGAGATCTTCGGCCCGACCACGGTGTTTGTCGAAGTCGCCGACCAGGCGCAGTTGAGTGCAGCCTTGCACGGCCTGCACGGGCAACTGACGGCGACGATCATTGGCGAGCCTGGCGATTTCGAACAGTTCGGCGAGCTGACGCCGTTGCTGGAGCAAAAGGTTGGGCGGATCCTGCTCAATGGATACCCGACCGGTGTCGAAGTCTGCGATTCGATGGTCCACGGCGGCCCGTACCCGGCCACCTCCGATGCGCGTGGCACGTCGGTGGGCACCCTGGCCATCGACCGTTTCCTGCGCCCGGTGTGCTTCCAGAACTACCCCGACAGCTTGCTGCCGGACCCGCTGAAAAACGCCAACCCACTGGGCATCCAGCGGCTGGTGGATGGACAGCCGTCGCGTGAGGGGTTGTAACGGCTGAAAACCGCCACGTCGCAACACGATTCAAGGGTGGGAGCGGGCTTGCTCGCGAAGCGGTCTATCAGTCACATCATCGGCGACTGACACTACCTCTTCGCGAGCAAGCCCGCTCCCACCTTCGTTCTATGTTGGTCGCAGCATCGGGGCCAGCATCACATTGAGCTATCATTGCGTCTTTACCGATAAAGACGACTGCCATGACTGCCGTAACCCACACCTTGCTCGCCGCCCTCGAAACCTGCGACATGCTGGAAATCGACGGGCTGCACGCCTTCGATTTCTCCCTTGATGAAGAGGACCAACTGCACATCGAATGCATGGACGGCCGTGCGCTCAAGCGTTGGGTGTTCAATATGGCGCAGATTGAAGCGGCGACCTTCGATGCCACCCTGCAAAGCTGGGTCATCAGCGGTCAGTCCGGTGAGCACCGCCTGGTCTGTCTGGACGCCACGGGTGGTGACAACGAGGATGATGTGCATGAGGATGCGTAAGCTCTGGCCGCTGTTGATGGCCGGCAGCGTCGGCGCCATGGGCGTGCAGGCAGCACCTGCCGAGCACTACCAGGTGTTGGTGGGTTCGTACACCGCGGGCCAGAGCCAGGGGATTTATCGCCTGGATTTCGACAGCGTCCGCGGCCAGCTCGAGGCCAAACCACTGCAAGTGGTCAAGAGCGAAAACCCGTCCTGGCTGACCCTGTCCAAGGACCTGCGTTACCTGTTCGTGGTCAACGAAAACGGTCCGGGACAGGCCGACCCGGTCGGACGCGTCAGCAGCTATGCCATCGATCCCAAGACCCACGCGCTGAGCCTGATCAACCAGGTGCAGAGCCTGGGCAATGAGCCGACCCATTCGAGCCTCAGCCAGGACGCCAGCCACCTGTTCGTCAGCAACTATTCAGTGGCTGAAGACCCGGGTGGGACCCTGGCCGTGTTGCCGCTGGGCACCGCTGGCCAACTGCGGCCCGTGGTGCAGATGAGCAGCCATCCCGCCAGCCGGGTCAACCCCGAGCGGCAGATGTCGGCGCATGTCCACTCCACGGTGTCGTCGCCGGATGGCCGGTTTGTGTTCTCCAATGACCTGGGCGCCGACAGGGTGTTTGTCTATCGCTTCGATCCCAAGGCCAACCCGGACCTGCCGCTGGTGCCCGCCGACCCGGCGTTCGTGCAATTGCCAGCGGGCAGCGGTCCTCGGCATTTGCTGTTCAGCGACGATGGCAAGCATGCCTGGCTGACGATGGAGATGAGCGCACAGGTCGCAGTGTTCGACTACCGCGACGGCAGGCTTGAGCAAACGCAGAGTGTCGACCTTGCCGCTGGGCAACCGGTGTCGGACAAGGCTGCTGCCGCGCTGCATGCCTCGGCCGATGGGCGCTTTCTCTACGTCAGCAACCGTGGCACCGCCAACCAGATGCTGGTATTCGCCATCGACCCCGCCACGGGCCACCTCAAGGAGCTGCAGCGTCGTTCGGTGGAAGGCGATCACCCGCGCGAGTTCAGCCTCGACCCGAGTGGCCGCTTTCTGCTGATCGCCAACCAGAAGAGCAATCAGATTGTCGTGATCGAACGCGATGCCAAGAGCGGCCTGCTGGGCAAAACCGTCCAGAAACTGCCGATGGATGCCCCCAGCGACTTGAAATTCCTGGTGCGTCAATAGACCGCAGGCCCCGGTTGATGGGGCCTGTAGCTTTCTATCAATGTCAGTGATATGCGTTAGTGCTACAAAAGATTTCAACGCACCAACCTCGAACGTTAAGTTTGCTCCACGGCCTTAACCGGCAAGCAAGCCCACTGACTACGAGGAATACCCCATGAACTTCAATCTCTTCTCCATCATCGCCGCTTCCGCCATCTCCGCCACCGTTGCTCTGCCAGCCAGCGCCAACGTGGAAATCAGCGATAAAAAAGCCCACACCCAGAGCTACACCCAGAAATACCTGCAACAGAGCGCCAATTTCTACGCCGCACTGGATCACAAGACCCAAGCCTGAAAGCCAGGCACTGCACCCTTTATGCAGGAGCGAAGTCACTTGATTGAAACCCGAGTGATGTCGCTCCTGCATAACGCGTTCACGACACTGTCACAGTGCTATCAGTGCAATGCTTGATATCACATGGCCATGTGTTTAGATTTGTCGCTGACGTTCTGACTCCTTCCCCCCATAAAAAGGATCGACAGTATGGCGATGCGTCTGGCCGTAGTTCTTCTCTGCCTCTATTCAACTCCCATCCTATCCGCTCACACGCCCATTCCGGGCGAGCCCGATGCTGCGCGCGAGCGCATGATAAGTTTTATTGAAGGCTGATATAGACTGGCTCAATGATCAATAAAGCTGATGGTCACTATGGATAACCCTGAGTGGTTATCACTGCTTTTTTGATCGATTCTGTGGACATCGAAACATGCCCACGGAGAACATCATGGCCAGCAGCATTCTTACTTCAGCCAAATACGGCGCCTACCTGGCCATCGGTCTTTACGTGGCGCTGGTGTTGGTCGTCAGCCTTTCGGCGCAATCTCAACGTGACATGGACGCACCGATCCAGGTCGCTCACCCAGGCATCCAGTTCGAACATCGCGTGCAAAACGCCGTGGTCGATCACGTCGACGCGGCGGGAGTGGCAGGGATATGAAAGGGGTCAGACTCTGGGTCGTTGCCTTCCTGGCGTTCATGACCAACGGGCCTTCGTTGCTCGGCTTCAGCCACGGCTCCGCAGGCTCGGTCGCGCGGTCGATCGAGGCCAATCACAACCTAGCGCACAACATTGAAACCGCCAAGGCCATGGGCTTGCTGGCCGGCAATCCGCCGGTGAAACGCCAGGGCGATTTCTTCGGTCCTTTCCAGATCGATTGCTCGGCGGTGCAGATGTGCGAAGTGTTTGCTTGAAAGGTTATTTTTTCATGATCGCGGTGAACAGCGCCGAGTCCAGAAATCCCTGCAGCCAACGCTGCAAGCGCCGGTAAGGGCTCTGCGCGAACCACTCGCGATCGACATGCGCGAACTGCCGGATGAACGGCATCAGCGCCACGTCCGCCAGGCTCGGCTGAGTGCCCAGCAAATAGGCGTGCTGCGCCAGCAACTGCTCCAGCTTGCTCAGGAATCGCTCACCTTCGCCCCGATAGAACACCATCGGCTGCTCGGGGTAGCGTTCGGCATATTTGTAGCGATTGAGGTGCACCTTGAACACCTGGTCGTTCTCTTCGATCAATGCCGCCATTGACGCTTGCCCGACGGGGTCGTCCCTGAGCAGCCAATCCTGCGGGTCGTGCTGCGCCAGTGCCCAGTGCATGATCGCCAGGCTTTCATCGATCACCTGGCCATCGACGTTCAGCACCGGCACCGTGCCTTTGCTCGACAACGCCAGCATTTCGGCCGGTTTGGCCTTCAGGCTGACTTCGACGATGTCCAGCGCCACCTCCGAGTAGCGCAGGGCCATGCGGGCGCGCATGGCATACGGGCAGCGGCGGAAGGAGTAGAGGGTGATCACTTCACCTCCAGGGTGCTGAGGCCATTGCCCTGGCGCTGCACCTGGATCTGCACCGGAATCCGTTCATGCATTTCCTGCACGTGGGAGATCACCGCGACCTTGCGGCCCTGGGCCTGCAAGCCATCGAGGGCGTCCATCGCCAGTTGCAGCGACTCCGGATCGAGGCTGCCGAAGCCTTCGTCGATGAACAGCGATTCGATCTTGAGCGTGCTCGATGCCATCGATGCCAGGCCCAGCGCCAGTGCCAGCGACACAAGGAAGGTTTCGCCGCCGGACAGCGAATGCACCGAACGCAGCTCATCGCCCATTTCCGTGTCCATCACCAGCAGGCCGAGCATGCTGCCCCCACGCTTGAGGCGGTAGCGCCGCACCAGTTG
This sequence comes from Pseudomonas sp. IT-P12, assembly GCF_949767465.1. Taxonomy (NCBI): domain Bacteria; kingdom Pseudomonadati; phylum Pseudomonadota; class Gammaproteobacteria; order Pseudomonadales; family Pseudomonadaceae; genus Pseudomonas; species Pseudomonas sp. IT-P12. The sequence goes on from NZ_CATKPY010000011.1 coordinate 361,703, forward strand.
ACGCAATTGCACGTTGGCGTGATGCACCAACAGATCGAGGTTGTAAGCCTGGGCAATCTTGCGGAAGGTGTCACCGGTGGCGGAGCCGATCAACGCACTCAGGCGCGCCCAGCGCTGATACTCGGCATAGGCTTGGGCGATCTGTTGCGCCAGTGCCTGGTTGGCGTTTTGCCGGCGTTGATCCTCGGCCTGTTCGGCCCGTAGCTCAGCGCACAGCTGTTCGCTGACGGCAAACTGCTGTTGCAGGTCGGCCAGCGCGCTGGTCAGTTGCTCGGCGTCGAGGTTGCCATTGTGCTGCGCCTGATGACTGGTAAGCCGGTTGTCGCGCTCCTGCAGCAACACCTTGGCCTGTTCGATGGCCTTTTCGTTCTGTTGCAGACGCTGGCGCAACTCACCAAGCTGCTGGTCGTCGATGCCCAGCAGTTGCTCAAGGCCGCCGTCATCCAGTTCCGGATGCCGTGCACGCCAGTCGCCGATGCTTGCGCTCAGTTGCAGATCTTCAGCTTCCAGGGTGATCAGGCGCTCCTGCTGGGCGTTGAGTTCGGCCGCCAGTTGCACCCGTTGCGTGCGCACCGTTTGCAGGTCCTGATTGACCGTGGTTTCGGCCTGGCGCGCCTGTTCGACCGCTTGATCCAGCGCCTGTTGCCAGTGTTCGGCGCTGCTGTGCTCGCCGAGCAGTTGTGCCAATTGCTGCTGGCAGACCTGCTGCTGATCGGCGAGCGCTGCGAATTGCTGTTGCGCCGCTTCGAGCTGCTGGACGCGGGTCAGTTGCCGGTCCTGTTCCTTCTCCAGCGTCTGCTGGCGTTGTTGCTGCTCGCCGAGTTCGTCACGCTGCTGATCGAGTTGTTCCAGGCGCTGGGCGATCTGTTGATCCAGCTGCATGAAGGTCGCGGCCGGCTCGACGCGCAAGGCCTCCAGGGTGTTGGCCGGGAGCAGGCTGCTGAACGCGTTCAGCTCCTCGTCCAGACGCTGGCGATCGCTGCTCAGCTCACGTTGTTGATTGACCAGGTGCTGGGTCGCCTGCTGACTGGCGGTCTCGGCGCCGCGCAGTTGCTGCTGCAAGCGTGCGGCGTCCTGCTGCAGGGTCAGCAGGGCGGTCTGCCGTTGTTCGTCCTGGCTGATGCTCTGGTTCAATTGGCTGTTTTGCTGGGCCAGCCAGGCATCCCGCCTGGCGTGGTCCTGGTTGAACAGCTGCGTGGACAACGGGTGCGCCTCAAGCTCCGACGCCAAGCCCTGTTGCTGGGTGAGCAGGTGTTCCTGCTGTTGCAGCAGTTCCTTTTGCTGGGCGATCACGCCGCCGACCTCGGTGCGCAGGTCGGTGAGCTTCTCCTTGAGCGAATCCACCGCTTTCTGCGCGTTGGCCTGTTCGCTTTCATCATGGCGGCCGAGGCTCTGCAGCAGTGCTTCGGGCTGGTGGTAGGGGTGATCCGGGCTGCCGCACACCGGGCAGGGCTGATCATCCTGCAATTGCGCGCGCAGTTCTTCGACGCTGGCGCTGCGGGCCAGGCGCTGACGTTCGAGCAGTTCGCGGGTGACGGTCAGGGTCTGCTCGGCGACTGCCAGTTCGTTACGGGTTTTCACCCCGTCCTGGGTCAGGCGTTCGCGTTCCTGTTGGGCGCTGGCCTGGCGTTGTTGCAACTCGGCCAGGCGTTGGTCCAGAGCCTGCTGGCTGCTCCAGAGTCGCATCAGCTCTTCGAAGGCGCGCAGCTGTTTGCGGTTGTCCTGCAACAGGTTGCCGAGCAACTGGATCTGTTCCGCCACTGCTTCCGGTTCGGCGCCGGCTTCCTTGTACAACACTTCCAGGTGTTGCTTTTGCGCGGTCCATTCTGCGCTGGCAAGGCTGGCGTTCTGCTCCAGCGCGGGCAGTTCGGCCTGACCTTTGTTCAGGCGATTGCCGATCAGCACCAGCTGCTGCAAGCGGTCACGGTAAGCGCTCCAGGCCTCGCTGATCGGCGCCAGCGGAGTGCTTTGCTCAAGTTCGGCGGCAATCTGTTGCAGGCGCTCGGCCACCCGTTGCTGCTGGTCAAGCAAACCCTTGAGGGTGTTTTGCCCTTCGCTGCAGGCGTGTTCGGCTTGCTGCCTGAGGTCCGCGCTGAGGCCGGCTTCGCGGGTCAGGCGGGCCAGGGTGCTCTGGGCTTCAAAGGCCTGACGCAACAGCGGGGCGCTCGAACGGTGCAGCCCTTGGGCTTCGGTCAGTGCGGTTTGCGCGGCGCTCAGGCTCTGTTCGAGTTGCGCCTGGCGCGTTTGCAAGGCCTGTTCCTGCTGAGTGTGCTGCTGAATCTGCGCCGCCAGCGGCGTGAGCCGGGCCCTGAGTTCGCTCTGGCGGGCAAACTGGTGGCGTTGCGGCGCCAGTTGTTCCAGGCGAGCCAGGGTCAGGCGTTCGCCGGCCAGGTGTTGCCAGTCCTGCTCGGCACTGGCCAGTTGTTCGCGGGCGCTGAGCAGTTCGTCCTGCAATTGGCCTAGCTGTTTCAGCCAGGTGTGCTGCTGCTCGAGTTGCTTGAGTTGCGCCTGTTGGGTCTTGAGCTGCTGCTGCGCCTGGTTGAAGCGCTCATCGAGTTCGGCACGCGCCTGCGCAGCCAACGGGGTGACGCCGGTGGCTTGATCCTGCAGTTGCTTGTGGGCCTCGCGCGCCTCCTTGGTCTTGTCGAAGGCACGCCGGCCCAGACGCGTATAGAGCGCGGTGTCGGTGAGCTTTTCCAGCAGCTCGCTGCGTTCGTTGTCGTTGGCCTTGAGGAAGGCACTGAACTCACTTTGGGCCAGCAATACGGCGCGGGTGAACTGTTCGAAATTCAGGCCCAGCACCGATTCGAGTTGAGTCTTGAACTCGACTTTCTGACTGGCGAGCAGTTGATCCAGGTCGATGTCGCGCAGGCTCTGGCGGCTGGCCTGCAACTTGCCGCCGGCCTTGTCCCGGGCGCGATTGGCTTCCCAGCGCGCCCGGTAGCGGCGGCCGTCGATCCCGACAAAATCCACTTCGGCGTAGCCTTCGCCGGTGCCGCGACGCAGCAGGGTGCGTGGGTCGCCGGTGCTGATCTCGCCGTCGGCGTCCGGCGCCTTGGCCGATGCCTGGGCATTGCTCAAGCGCGGAACGGCACCGAACAGCGCCAGGCACAACGCATCGAGCAAGGTGCTCTTGCCGGCGCCAGTCGGGCCGGTGATGGCGAACAGCCCGGCGCTGGCCAGGGGTTCGGCGGTGAAGTCGATCTCGAAGGGCCCGGCCAGCGAGGCGAGGTTTTTCAGGCGGATGGCGAGGATTTTCATGGCTGCTCGCCCTCCATCTGCACGTCCTGCAGCAACTCGGCAAAGTCCTTCAGCGTTTGCTCGTCGACCTCACTGCCATAGTTGTCCTGCCAAGCGCGGCTGAACAGTTCCTGGGGCGTGAGCTGGTCGAGTTCGATCAAGGCCGCGCCGTCGTCGACGCCATCGCGACTGCCGCTGCCGGCGTATTCGGCGGCAATGCGCACCAGGCGCACGGCTTTGCCTTGCAGGGCCGTTTCCACTTGATTGCGCAGGTCGGGCTGCGGTTCGTCGAGACGAACCCGGACTTCCAGCCACGGCTGGCGCTGGATGTCCGCCAGCAGGTCGACGTTGGGCAGGTCGGCCAGTTGCAGCAGGATGTCGGCCAATGGGGCAGGGCCGATGCGTTGCAGGTTGACGGCGCGGGGAATCAGCCGGGGCTCGACGCTGACCAGGGTTTCGCCATCGAGCTGGATGTCGAGAATCTGGTGCTGATAGGCGATTTCCGAGAAGGACAGCGGGATCGGTGAGCCGCTGTAGCGAATGCGTTCTTCACCGTTGACCTTTTGCGGCTTGTGCAAGTGGCCGAGGGCGACGTAGCTGATGCTGGGGCCGAACAGGCTGGCGGGCAGGGCTTCTGCGTTGCCGATGATCAGGCTGCGTTCGGAATCTTCCGATACCGAACCGCCGGCCATGTGCGCATGGCTGATGGCGATCAGGGCCTGACCCTTCTTTCGCCTGGCGTTGGCGGCTTCGATCAGCCATTCGTGCACCTGGCCGATGCCGCGCAGGTAGTCGTCGCCCAGATGGGCGCCGGTGACTTCGGCCGGGCGCAGGAAGGGCAGCGCCAGGCACCAGGCCGCCGTTTTGCCTTTGGCATCCGGCAGTGGCAGCAGCAGGCGTTCGACGTCGAGTTGGCCATCGTCCAGCCACAGCACACGACCCAGCGCATGGGTGCGCAAGCGACGCATCAGCGGCGCGGGCAGTTCGATGCGCGAACCGGAATCGTGGTTGCCGGCGATCATCACGATGGTCAGCTTCGGTTGTTGTTCGTGGGCGCTGACGATGAAGTCGTACAGGCGCTCCTGGGCTTTGACCGGTGGATTGACCGTGTCGAAGATGTCGCCGGCGATCAACAGCACATCGGGCTGGTTCAGCTTCAGCTGGCGCAATAGCCACTCGAGAAAGCAGGCGTGCTCGAAATCGCGATCCTGGCCGTGCAGGTTCTGCCCAAGGTGCCAGTCGGAGGTGTGAAACAGACGCAAGGCGAGCTCCGTAGGAAATAAGGTCATGGCCGCGAGGAAATGGACAGCGGCGAAAGGGGGAAGAGTTTAAGGGTAAAGCGGGAGTGATACATAACACTCGCCGTGCAAATTGGGCATTGTCGGGGCGGGGGGGCTCACGAAAGCGGTGGATCAGTTGCCATCGATAGGGAATGTGAGGGCCTCTTCGCGAGCAAACCCGCCCCCACAGGGGGGTAGCAGATTTGGGGTTGCCACGGACATTGTGGGAGCGAGCCTGCTCGCGAAGGCGGTGGAGCAGGCGCCATCGCGGGTAACGGGCTGGCGCCTTCGCTGCGTTTACTTGGGGTAAAGCGGCGGTAATCCGCTGTCGCCCAGCGGGTCCTGGGTCCGTTCGGCGATCGGTATGGTCCGGATCGCCCGCCACAACTCCTCACCCTGCCAGTGCTGGCCGGTCTCGCTGTACAGCGCGCCGTTCAAACCATCCAGTGCGTCGGACAGCGGAACGAAGCGCGCGGCCATGTCCGCCAGGGTTTCCGGTTGCTGGCGAGCCCAGGCGTCCAGGGCCTGGCGGGTGGCGTGGGTGTCGTTGGCCTGGCAGGCACGCTTGAGGTCATCGAGCAACGTGCGCGGGCTCGGGCCGGTCTGTGCGGCTCGCAGGATCGCCGGCTGCCAGCGGGCGCGCCACCAGAGGCCGAAGCCCATAAGCGTGGTGCAGGCCAGGATCAGGGTACTGAGTTTCCACCACCACAGCGCTTCATTGTCGGCAGCGGAGATAACCGCTGGCACGCCGGCCGGGGTATCGACGATCAGGCCGGGATTGTTCGCCACGTTCAGGGTGCGGGCCGGCAGGCTGGTGTGTTCCAGGTGGTCCTCGAAGGTGTTCCACCAGACCACATCCACCGCCGGCAGCTCGATATCGCCGCTGTGCACGGGTACCAGGGCCTCGCGATCTTCACGGCTGCCGACCAGGCCGCGCTCACTGTGCTGATTGCCCAGCACTGGCTGGTCGGGGTAGCGCCGCAAACCGTTGACGTCGGTGCCCGGCAGCGGCGGCAGTTGCGAGCTGGCCAGGCCTTCGGCCTTCAGGGTCAGGCTGCGCGTCAGCGAGTCGCCAACCTGCGGATGGTCCGGCTCCGGGTTCCAGCTTTCACTCAGGCTCAGGCTTCGGGCCGGCAACCAGGGGACGTCGGCCGGATACGAGGCTGGCTTGGCCTTGACGGTCAGCATCAGCTCGGCCGAGCTGACCCGCATCAGCTTGCCGGATTTCGGCACCTGGGCTTCGATGTCCTGGGCTGGCTGCGGGTCCACCAGGGTGGCGCTGAAGATCTGTGCCGGTATGGTCAACTGGCCACTGTGTTGCGGATAGATCGCATAGCGCAGTTCGATCACGCCGTGGCGCAGGCCATTGATGTCCTTTTCGTAAGTGCGTGATTCACCCAGCTGTTCGATACGCGCGTCAGGGATCTGCAAGGGGGTCAGGTTACTGTCGTCGTACAGCGAGACGGAATGGTAGATACGCAGCGTCAGGATCGCCTGGGCCTGCACGTACACGCTGGACTGATCGAGGCTGGCCTCGATGAACACCGGTGCCTGCGTGCCGGTGGTGTCGCGGCTTTCGCTTTCGACCACTTGCAGGGTGATGGGCTGGCTCTGCACGTCGCCCAGTTTCAGCGGGGCAATCACCACACTGCCGTTCTGGCGTGGCAGCAGGGTAATGATCCAGCGGGTGGTGGCGCGGCTGTCGCCGTTGATGGTGGTCAACTGGTTGACCTGGCGCGTGCCGCGCACCTCGAACAGAGGCTCCAGCGCCGTCAGGTCGGGTTTGCCGAACTGCGTCACATCGTTGGTTTCCAGGGTCAGCTCGACCGTTTCGCCGGAGTTCAGGCGAGTGCGGTCGACACTGGCGACCAACTCCGCAGCCTGGGCCTGCAGGGTCCAGAGTAGAAGGGCGGCCAAGAAAACGGTGAAGCGGGTCATCGAGTTTTTTCCTGATCCTGATGCTGTTGCTGTTCGTACCAGAATTTGCGCCGCAGCAATTCTCCCGGGTCATCCGGGATCTTGCGCAGCCATTGCTCCAGTGCCTGGCGCTGTTCGCCGTCGATGGCATCGCTGGCCGGGCGCAGGGGCGGGGTGGTGCTTTGTTCGTCGCCCAGCTCGCTACCGGGCACTTCATTGCTGCCCGGTCGTGGCGGTGCCGTTTCCGGGTCCTGTGTCTCTGTGGCGGGCGCCTGTGCGTCGGGCCTGGATTCGTCGGCGTTGGCCGGCTGCGTGGCGGCGCCGGGCTGTGGTTCCTGCGGGGCGTCTGTCTTGTCGTCTTGGTTATTATCCGGCTCGACTGGCTTGGGCGCCTTCTTCTGCTTCAGCAGGTTTTCCACCAGCGCCTTGTTGGTGAGCGCCGGCCGCAAGTCCGGTTGCAGCTCCAGCGCCTGTTCGTAAGCGTCCAGCGCGGCTTCCAGCTCACCGCTCCTGGCCAGGGCGTTGCCTCGATTGTAGTGGGCGTGGGCATCATTGCCTTCGGCGAAGCGCTGGACGGCGCCACTGTAGTCGCCGGCCTCATAGAGCGCGACGCCTTGCCATTGCCGATTCTCGAAGTGCTGCGCGGCCTCGGCCGGGCGCTTCTGCTTGAGCAGGTGCAGGCCCTGCTGATCGGGACGCAACCACAAATCCTTGAAGTCGAAGGCGTAACTTGGTTGTGGCAGCAGGAACAGCAGCGGCACACAGAACAACCAGCCCCTCCGCCCGGCGCAGGCTGCGAGGAACAACAGAGGCAGTAACAGCCAGTAACCCTGGTCGGCCCAGGTATCGAGACGCAGGGTCTGGCCGTCATCGCGCAGGTTGCGCGGACCACCGAGCAGGCCGAGGCCGCGCAGGTCGGCATCCTCGAGCCGCGCATGGCGATAACGGCCGTCGAGGTCATTGACGAAGGCTTTCAGGCTCGGCTCGTCCAGGTGCGGGACCAGGATCGCGCCCTGATCGTCCTTGAGGAAACTGCCATCTTCCTGGGTGATCGGCGATCCTTCGGCCGTGCCGACGCCGAGCATCAAAAACTGGGTCGATTTGCCATCCAGCGCCTGCTGAATGCCTTCGCGCTCCAGTTCGTTCAAGGACGAACCGATCAGCAGGATGCGGCCATCGCCCAATGCACCCTGATTCAGCAATGCCAGGGCCTTGGTCACCGCCAGGTCGGCGCGATGACCGGCCTGGGGCATCAGCGACGGTTTGAGCGCATCCAGCAGATTGCGACTGGTGGCGAGATCGTCCGACAGCGGCACCAGCGTGTGCGCACTGCCGGCGTAGACGACGATGGCGGTCTGTGCATCGCTGCGGTTCTGCAGCAGGTCGAACAGCTTGCGGCGTGCCTGTTCCAGGCGGTTGGGCGTAACGTCGGTGGCGAGCATTTCCGGGGTCAGCTCCAGAATCACCACCAGCGGGTCAGCCGGTTTCTGGCTGTTTTGCTCGACACGCTCCCAGCTCGGTCCGAGCAGCGCCAGAACCGTCAGCAACCAGGCCACGCCGAGCGCCGCCCACGGCAACTTGCTGTCGCGACCGTTACCACCACTGAGCAGTGCGGCGTGGAACGCCGGGGGCAGAATCATCTGCCAGCGCCCGGCGCGTTTCTGCCGGTGCCACAGCTGCCAGAGCAACCAGCCAAGCAGCGGCACCAGCAACAGCCACCCGGGCCGGAACCAGTAAGGCCAGAGAGCGCTCATCGGCGCCTCCGCAGGCGCAGGCGCCTGAGCCGCTGGCGCCAGTCGGGCAGGGCGGTCTGGGACAGCAGGTCCTTGGTGAACAGGCGCTGCAGCGGGTTGTCCGGCCAGCGTTCGCGCACGACCAGCAACATGCTCAGCAGCAGCGCCATCGCCAGCGGCCAGTGGTACAGCGCCTGTGCGGGGCGGGCCTGGGTCGGTTGTTGAGTCACCGGCTCCAGTTGATCGAGGGTTTGCTTGATCGCCTGTAGCTGCGCGCCATCACGAGCACGGAAATACTGGCCGTCGGTGGCGGCGGCGATGGCTTGCAACGCCGGCTCATCGAGGTCCAGGCTCGGGTTGACGCCGAGAAAGCCCGGGGTGCCGGACTGCTCCGGGTCGGCGCCGATGCCGATGGTGTAGATCTTTACCCCTTCCCGGGCCGCCAGCCGTGCCGCCGTCAAGGGGTCGATTTCGCCGCCATTGTTGGCGCCGTCGGTGACCAGGATCAGCACACGGCTTTGTGCCGGGCGCAGGCGCAGGCGCTTGAGGGCCAGGCCGATGGCGTCGCCGATGGCGGTGTTCTTGCCGGCGATGCCGACCCGCGCTTCGTCGAGCCAGATTCGCACCGTACGTCGATCGAAGGTCAGCGGCGCCTGCAAGTAAGCCCGGCTGCCGAACAGGATCAGGCCGACCCGGTCGCCGTCGCGGCTTTCCAGAAAGTCGCCGAGCAGGTGTTGCACCAGCGTCAGGCGGCTGACCTCGTCCTCCTGCCACTGCATATCGGGGAAATCCATGGAACCGGACACGTCCACCGCCACCAGCAGGTCGCGGCCACTGGCGGCAATCGGCAGCGGTTCGCCGAGCCACTGCGGGCGCGCTGCGGCAATCAGCAGAAACAGCCACAGCAATATGAACGGTGCCTGTTGGCGCCAGGCCGGCAGGTTGGCCCGGGCACGGCGTCGCGCCAGGCCTTCGAGGTCGCCAAGGAAGCTGACCTTGAGCGCCGGCTCGCCGCTGTCGGCCACCGGCAGCACGAGGCGCATCAACCACGGCAGCGGCAGCAGGGCGAAGATCCACGGCCAGGCAAATTCAAACATGTTTGCGAATCCAGGTGTCGACGGCCTGGGTCAGGCCGGCGATGGCCTTGTCGTCGAGTTTGCATTCGGGTTTGTAGGCGCCTTCGACCAGCACCATCCAGCGCGTCAGGCCGGCGGCGGGGCAGCGGTTGTCGAGGAATGCCAGCCATTGGCGACCGTTGAGGGTATGGCTCTGGCTGTAGGGGTAATGGTTGCGGCACAGGCGCTTGAGCAGGCCGTTGAGCTGCTGCAGCCAGGCACCGGCCGGGGCGCCGTCGTAGGGTTTGGGCAGCAGCGCCAGTTCCGCCAGTGCGGCGAGGCGCACCGGGTCCAGGGGTTGTTCGGCGCGCACGATGAGGCGCTTGCTCGGCAGCAGGCTTCGGGCTTTCCACAGACCGAATGCGATCAGCCCCAGTGCCAGCAGCAACAGCCACCAGCCCGGCGCCGGCGGCCAGAGGCTGATGGGCGGCGGCGAAATCAGCGGTTGCAACTGGTCCAGGCTGCTCATCGACCCGTCCCCGCATTCTGTGGGTTGAGGTACTCGCGCAGTTGCTCGACCATTTCACTCTGGGTGCTCAATGGCATCAACAACACCCGCAGCTTTTGCGCCAGCAGTTCCCAGCGGGCGATCCGCGCCTCGGCCTGGGCGCGATAGGTCTGGCGCAGCTCGAAGTTCAGGGTGTCGATCTCCAGTTGCGCGCCACGTTCGGCGAAGCGCAGCAGGCCGGCGGCGGGCAGGGCGTGGTCCAGCGGGTCGGATACCGGCAACAGCAGCAGGTCGCAATGGCGCGACAGCAGGCTCAATTGCTGTTCGGTGCCCTCGGTCAACGCACGCTCGTCGCAGATCAGAATCACCAGGCTGCCAGGGCGCAAGACTTCACGGGCGCGGCGCAGGGCCAGGTTGAGGGTGTCGCGATTCTGTTCGGTTTCGGTGTGCAGGGATTGATTGACCCGCACCAGCCGGTTGAGCAGTTGCAGCAGGCTTTGTTTGCTACGGCGTGGCTTGATCTCGTAGTGCTCTTTGTCGCCGAACACCAGCCCGCCCACCCGGTCGTTATGACCGAGCGCCGCCCAACCGATCAGGCTCGCGGCCTGGGCGGCGAGCACAGACTTGAACATCAGCCCGGAACCGAAGAACAGCCGACGGCTTTGCTCGACCATGATGAAGATCGGTCGCTCGCGCTCTTCATGGAACAGCTTGGTGTGCGGTTCCTGTGTTCGGGCGGTGACGCGCCAGTCGATGGTGCGCACGTCGTCACCGGCCTGGTAGACCCGCACCTGATCGAAATCCACCCCGCGACCCCGCAGCTTGGAGTGGTGCAGGCCGATCAGCGGGCTGCGCTGGCTCGGCGTGGAAAACAGTTGCACTTCGCGCACGCGATGGCGCATCTCGATCAGGTCGGAGAGGCTGATGCGGATGCCCGGCTCGGGCGGCAGGTGGGCGTTCATCGGGGTCAAGCGACGGCTACGACGTCGAGAATTCGCTGGACCACCCGGTCCTGGTCAATGCCGGCGGCCTCGGCTTCGAAGGACAGGATGATGCGATGGCGCAGCACGTCGAACAGCACGGCCTGAATGTCCTCCGGGCTGACGAAGTCGCGACCGGCCAGCCAGGCGTGGGCCCGGGCGCAGCGGTCCAGGGCGATCGAACCGCGCGGGCTGGCGCCATAGGCGATCCACTCGGCCATCTCCGGGTCGAACTTGGCCGGGGTGCGCGTGGCCATGACCAGTTGCACCAGGTATTCCTCCACGGCGTCGGCCATGTACAGGCCGAGGATTTCCTTGCGCGCGGCGAAGATTGCCTGCTGGCTGACCCGGCGTTCCGGCTTGGTTTCGCCGTTCAGCGCTTCGCCACGGGCCTGTTGCAGGATGCGGCGTTCGACCGCGGCGTCCGGAAAGCCGATTTTCACGTGCATCAGGAAGCGGTCGAGCTGAGCTTCGGGCAGCGGATAGGTGCCTTCCTGCTCGATCGGGTTCTGCGTGGCCATCACCAGGAACAGCGGCGACAACTCGTAGGTGCTGCGCCCGACACTGACCTGGCGCTCGGCCATGGCTTCGAGCAGGGCCGATTGCACCTTGGCCGGGGCCCGGTTGATTTCGTCCGCGAGCACCAGGTTGTGGAAGATCGGGCCTTGCTGGAACACGAAGCTGCCGGTTTCCGGGCGATAGATCTCCGTGCCGGTGATGTCGGCGGGCAGCAGGTCGGGGGTGAACTGGATACGATGGAACTGGGCTTCGATGCCCTCGGCGAGCTCCTTGATGGCCTTGGTCTTGGCCAGGCCCGGTGCACCCTCGACCAGCATGTGGCCATCGGCGAGCAGGGCGATGAGCAAGCGCTCGATGAGTTTTTCCTGGCCGAGAATCTGCGTTGAAAGAAAGGTTCGCAGCGCGATTAGCGCTTCACGATGTTCCATCGATGACTGTTCCTGGAAAGGGTGACCGAAGACGTTCGAATTAACGCCAGGGCTGGGGGCGTTACTTTAATCCATCGCGGGGGGCGGCGACTAACGGCATTTTGTGCAAAGTGTGGGAAATGATGGGAACGGTGGCGACCTGGCGAGCGCCATCGCGAGCACGCTCGCTCCCACAAAGAAGCCGTTCGTATAGCCCCTGTGGGAGCGAGCCTGCTCGCGACGGGGCCCGCACAAACGCCATCAAAGTTCGCTGATGTAGGTCCCGGTGCCCTTGAGAATGTTGCGCAAGGTCTCCTCAACCTCCGCCAGGTCACCCGCATCGGTGCCGTGAATGATTTCCAGCGAATCATCACCATTGAGCGCATCGGCATCCGCGGCGGCGATTTCGATCAGCAGGCGAGTCGGGCTGAGGGTGACTTTCACGCCGTCCAGGGTCGAAGGTTCGCCGTCGAGGGTGATTTCCAGCTCGTCCTCGTCCGGATAGCGGGTCATCAGGAACATTTCCCCCTGGTTGCTGTGGCAGGCCAGCATGGCCATGTTGTCTTCTTCGTCGTCGCACGGGTTGACGATCAACAGGGCGGTGGTCATTTGCATGGGGAATTCCTGGCTCGACGAGCGTTGTGAAAGCGACAAAAGGCAATTCTGCCAGCCCTCGGGCATTTCTGCTTGGCTGACTCGACGAATCCTTCGTGAACATCCGATGTCCTGTCGGTCATTTCTGGTACGCCCGTGCCGTAAATACGGGGATAAAACGCCCAATTTCCCTCGCGGCTGCTAGTGTTGTTCGAGGCATGTCGCGCCAGCTGCATTCCGATGACCGAATATGTCGCAGCACTGCAAGCACCGGCCTTGCCGCACTGGTTAAGCTGCGCATCGAATGGATATCTGTAAAACCTGCCTGTAAAGAGAGTGTGCAATTGATCGCACGGTGGTTTTTGCAGATGCCCATTCACGGAAGGTGAATGTGACCTGAGTGTCCCGTCCAGCTTCACCCACCTGTCACCCTGTTTCCTCTGCCCGAGAATCAGGAACAGGATGACGGATCGCCCCGAAAGGGGTGTTGCACGCGACGCTTCAATCAATAACAAGCCCAAGCGGAGTACCACAGATGGCGTTCTTCACCGCAGCCAGCAAAGCCGACTTCCAGCACCAACTGCAAGCGGCACTGGCGCAGCACATCAGTGAACAGGCACTGCCACAAGTGGCGCTGTTCGCTGAACAATTCTTCGGCATCATTTCCCTGGACGAGCTGACCCAGCGTCGCCTGTCCGACCTCGCTGGCTGTACCCTTTCTGCGTGGCGCCTGCTTGAGCGCTTCGATCACGCGCAACCGCAAGTGCGCGTCTACAACCCCGATTACGAACGCCACGGCTGGCAGTCGACCCACACCGCGGTCGAAGTGCTGCACCACGACCTGCCATTCCTGGTGGACTCGGTACGCACCGAGCTGAACCGTCGCGGCTACAGCATTCACACCCTGCAGACCACCGTGCTGAGCGTGCGTCGTGGCAGCAAGGGCGAATTGCTGGAAATCCTGCCAAAAGGCACCCAGGGCGACGACGTGCTGCAAGAGTCGCTGATGTACCTGGAAATCGACCGTTGCGCCAATACCGCCGAACTGAACGTGCTGAGCAAAGAGCTGGAGCAGGTGCTGGGTGAAGTGCGCGTCGCGGTCACCGATTTCGAGCCGATGAAGGCCAAGGTCCAGGAAATCCTGACCAACCTGGACAACAGCCGTTTCGCCGTCGATGCCGAAGAAAAGAACGAAATCAAGAGCTTCCTGGAATGGCTGGTGGGCAACCACTTCACCTTCCTCGGCTACGAAGAGTTCGTGGTCACCGACCAGGCCGATGGCGGTCACATCGAATACGACCAGAGCTCCTTCCTGGGCCTGGCCAAGCTGCTGCGTGTCGGCCTGACCTACGATGACCTGCGCATCGAAGACTACGCCGTGAACTACCTGCGCGAACCGACCCTGCTGTCGTTCGCCAAGGCTGCGCACCCGAGCCGTGTCCACCGTCCGGCTTACCCTGACTACGTGTCGATCCGTGAAATCGACGCCGATGGCAAGGTCATCAAGGAATGCCGCTTCATGGGCCTGTACACTTCGTCGGTGTACGGTGAGAGCGTGCGGGTCATTCCGTACATCCGTCGCAAGGTGGCGGAAATCGAACGCCGCTCCGGCTTCCAGGCCAAGGCTCACCTGGGCAAGGAACTGGCACAGGTCCTCGAAGTGCTGCCACGGGACGATCTGTTCCAGACCCCGGTGGACGAACTGTTCAGCACCGTGATGTCGATCGTGCAGATCCAGGAACGCAACAAGATCCGCGTGTTCCTGCGCAAGGACCCGTACGGCCGTTTCTGCTACTGCCTGGCCTATGTGCCGCGTGACATCTACTCCACCGAAGTGCGCCAGAAGATCCAGCAGGTCCTGATGGATCGCCTGAAGGCCTCGGATTGCGAGTTCTGGACCTTCTTCTCCGAGTCTGTGCTGGCCCGCGTGCAACTGATTCTGCGCGTCGACCCGAAAAACCGCATCGACATCGACCCGCAGCAACTGGAAAACGAAGTGATCCAGGCCTGCCGCAGCTGGCAGGACGATTACGCCGCCCTGACCGTCGAGAGCTTCGGCGAAGCCCACGGCACCAACGTGCTGGCCGACTTCCCGAAAGGCTTCCCGGCCGGTTATCGCGAGCGTTTCGCGGCGCATTCGGCCGTGGTCGACATGCAGCACCTGCTGAGCCTGAACGAAAAGAACCCGCTGGTGATGAGCTTCTATCAGCCACTGGGCCAGGTGTCCGGCCAGCGCGAGCTGCATTGCAAGCTGTATCACGCCGACACCCCGCTGGCACTGTCCGACGTGCTGCCGATCCTGGAAAACCTCGGTCTGCGTGTGCTCGGTGAATTCCCTTATCGTCTGCGTCACACCAACGGTCGCGAGTTCTGGATCCATGACTTCGCGTTCACCGCCGCCGAAGGCCTGGACCTGGACATCCAGCAACTCAACGACACCCTGCAGGACGCCTTCGTCCACATCGTGCGCGGCGATGCCGAGAACGATGCCTTCAACCGCCTGGTGCTGACCGCCGGCCTGCCATGGCGCGATGTGGCGCTGCTGCGTGCCTACGCCCGCTACATGAAGCAGATCCGCCTGGGCTTCGATCTGGGCTACATCGCCAGCACCCTGAACAACCACACCGACATCGCCCGCGAGTTGACCCGGTTGTTCAAGACTCGTTTCTACCTGGCGCGCAAGCTCAGCGGCGACGATCTGGACGACAAGCAGCAACGCCTGGAACACGCGATTCTCAGCGCCCTGGATGAGGTTCAGGTGCTCAACGAAGACCGCATCCTGCGTCGTTACCTGGACCTGATCAAGGCGACCCTGCGGACCAACTTCTACCAGGCCGATGCCAATGGTCAGAACAAGTCGTACTTCAGCTTCAAGTTCAACCCGCACCTGATCCCCGAGCTGCCCAAGCCGGTGCCGAAATTCGAGATCTTCGTTTACTCGCCACGGGTCGAAGGCGTGCACCTGCGCTTTGGCAACGTGGCGCGCGGTGGCCTGCGCTGGTCCGACCGTGAGGAAGACTTCCGCACCGAAGTGCTGGGCCTGGTAAAAGCCCAGCAGGTGAAGAACTCGGTCATTGTGCCGGTGGGCGCCAAGGGTGGCTTCCTGCCACGTCGCCTGCCACTGGGCGGCGGCCGGGACGAGATCGCGGCGGAAGGCATCGCCTGCTACCGCATCTTCATTTCCGGCCTGCTGGACATCACCGACAACCTGAAGGACGGCGTGCTGGTTCCGCCGGCCAACGTCGTGCGCCATGACGACGATGACCCGTACCTGGTCGTCGCTGCGGACAAGGGCACCGCGACCTTCTCCGACATCGCCAACGGCATCGCCATCGACTACGGCTTCTGGCTGGGCGATGCGTTCGCCTCCGGCGGCTCGGCCGGTTACGACCACAAGAAAATGGGCATCACCGCCAAGGGCGCGTGGGTGGGCGTGCAACGTCACTTCCGCGAGCGCGGCATCAATGTCCAGGAAGACAGCATTACAGTCGTGGGCGTCGGCGACATGGCCGGTGACGTGTTCGGTAACGGCTTGCTGATGTCCGACAAGCTGCAACTGGTCGCGGCGTTCAACCACCTGCACATCTTCATCGACCCGAACCCGAACCCGGCGACCAGCTTCGCCGAGCGTCAGCGCATGTTCGACCTGCCGCGTTCGGCGTGGTCGGATTACGACACCAGCATCATGTCCGAAGGCGGCGGGATCTTCTCCCGCAGCGCGAAAAGCATCGCGATTTCCCCGCAGATGAAAGAGCGCTTCGACATCCAGGCCGACAAACTGACCCCGACCGAACTGCTGAACGCCTTGCTCAAGGCGCCGGTGGACCTGTTGTGGAACGGTGGTATCGGTACGTACGTCAAGGCCAGCAGCGAGAGCCACGCCGACGTCGGCGACAAGGCCAACGATGCGTTGCGCGTGAACGGCAATGAGCTGCGCTGCAAGGTCGTGGGCGAGGGCGGTAACCTGGGCATGACCCAATTGGGCCGCGTCGAGTTCGGTCTCAATGGCGGCGGTTCCAACACCGACTTCATTGACAACGCAGGTGGCGTGGACTGCTCCGACCATGAAGTGAACATCAAGATCCTGCTGAACGAAGTGGTTCAGGCCGGCGACATGACCGACAAGCAGCGCAACCAGTTGCTGTCGAGCATGACCGACGAAGTCGGTGGCCTGGTGCTGGGCAACAACTACAAGCAGACCCAGGCCCTGTCCCTGGCGGCGCGTCGTGCATTGCCACGCATCGCTGAATACAAGCGCCTGATGAACGACCTGGAAAGTCGCGGCAAGCTGGACCGTGCCATCGAGTTCCTGCCGTCCGAAGACCAGATCAACGAACGCGTCGCGGCGGGCCACGGCCTGACCCGTCCGGAGCTGTCGGTCCTGATCTCCTACAGCAAGATCGACCTCAAGGCACAATTGCTCGAGTCCCTGGTGCCGGATGACGAGTACCTGACCCGGGACATGGAAACCGCTTTCCCGCCAACCCTGGTGAGCAAGTTCTCCGAGGCCATGCGCCGTCACCGCCTGAAGCGCGAAATCGTCAGCACCCAGATCGCCAACGACCTGGTGAACCACATGGGCATCACCTTCGTTCAGCGACTCAAGGAGTCGACCGGCATGAGCCCGGCGAATGTTGCGGGTGCTTATGTCATCGTTCGGGACATTTTCCACCTCCCGCACTGGTTCCGTCAGATCGAAGCCCTGGACTACAAGGTGTCCGCTGACGTGCAACTGGAGATGATGGACGAGCTGATGCGCCTGGGCCGTCGCGCCACGCGCTGGTTCCTGCGTGCCCGCCGCAACGAGCAGAACGCCGCCCGTGACGTCGCGCATTTCGGCCCGCACCTGAAGGAGCTGGGCCTGAAGCTCGACGAACTGCTGGAAGGCCCGACCCGGGAGGGCTGGCAGAAGCGTTACCTGGCTTACGTCGAAGCGGGTGTGCCGGAGTTGCTGGCACGTATGGTGGCGGGTACCTCGCACCTGTACACCCTGCTGCCTGTCATCGAGGCGTCCGACGTGACCGGCCAGGACCCTGCCGAAGTGGCCAAGGCCTACTTCGCGGTGGGCGAGAAGCTGGACATCACCTGGTACCTGCAACAGATCAGTGCCTTGCCGGTTGAAAACAACTGGCAGGCCCTGGCCCGTGAAGCGTTCCGCGATGACGTCGACTGGCAACAGCGCGCCATCACCATCTCGGTGCTGCAACTGGGCGAAGGCTCGGTGGAAGCCCGTCTGGAGGCGTGGATGGCGCAGCACGAGAGCATGATCGAGCGCTGGCGCTCCATGTTGGTGGAAATCCGTGCCGCCAGCGGTACGGACTACGCCATGTATGCGGTGGCCAACCGTGAGTTGCTGGATCTGGCGTTGAGCGGACAAGCGGTAGTGCCTGCTGCAGCCCAGACCAGCGCGGAGCTGGAACCGGCCTGATCAGGCGTTGAATGAAAAAGCCCCGTATCGAAAGATACGGGGCTTTTTTATGGCCGAAATCGGGCTCGCCGCAAAACCCTGTGGGAGCGGGCTTGCTCGCGAAGGCGGCGGCACAGTCGACTGAGTTGTCGGCAGGTCTATCGCTATCGCGAGCAAGCCCGCTCCCACACTGGGATTACCGCTCGCGTGTCTGTTCAATGTTCCAGCGGAATCAACACTTTCTCGTCCGGCGACAACACCATGAACACCAGCAGCTTGGCCGGCTTGGTCTTGCTGGCGTTTTTCGACACCAGGTGTTCCGAGCCGGCCGGTTCGTACCAGAACTCGCCCGCCTTGTAGGTTTTTGCCGGTTCGCCCTTGACCTGGGAAACAATCGATCCGGACAGTACGTACGCCATCGCCGTCCCTTCGTGTTTGTGGGCGATGGACGACTGGCCGGGCTTGTAGTCGACTTCGAGCATCAGGGCTTTTTTGTCCGGGACGTTCTTGAGGACTTCGTCCTGCAGGATCGTGACTTTTTCCGAGGGGTCGTGGGCAAATGCCGAGGCCGAGAGGGTCAGGGCGAGAGCCGCCAGCGGAGCGGCACACAAGTGCAAAGCTTTCATGGATTATCACCTGCAGTGGTTAGTCGTCAGGGACCAGAGTAGACCGCGTACCCGGGTGTTCAAACGGCCAATTTTCGTGAAGGCGAGGGGACCAATCCTGCTCGCGCACAAAAAAGATCGCAGCCTGCGGCGAGGCTTGCAGAGGTACCCATGGCCCTGCAGGCGTCGCCGAAGACTGCGATCTTTCAAGCGTGTCAGCGGAGGGGGAAACTGTTGAAATCCACGGCGTTCGCCAGTTGGTTGTCGATCAGGCCGATGAAACCCTGGACTTCCGGGCAGTTGAAATGCCTGTGCATGGCCGCTTCCGATTGCCAGCGGGCGCTGACGTTCCAGCGGTTGCTGTCCTCGGGGCAGCGGTCGACCATATAGGATTCACAGCCCGGTAACTCGCGCAGGGTTTCGACAATCTTTTGCAGTTGCTTGCCCAGCTCTTCCGAGCGGCCGGAGACGGCCTGCACCTTTACGGTATTGATCACTTCGTTGGACATTACTCACACTCCTGAATCAGGCCGGACGAATCCTGCTCATTGAGGGACAACGCCCATGCAGAATAGGCCTGCACTCCCGGACCGCCAATAGCCAATCGCCGGATAAAACCCCAGGCCAATGCCTTACGCCACCTGCTGCAAGAGGTCCCTCAGCCGGTCCAGTGCGGTGTCGATGTCCAGGGTTTCAATGGCGCCAAAGCCCATGAGCAGGCCGGCCTGGGGTGTTTGCTGGTAGTAGAAGGGCTCGATGGGGTACAGGCCGACCTCGACTTTTTTTGCCAGTTCGACCAACAACGGCATATCGATAGGTGTTTTGCATCTAAGCGTCATGTGGAAACCGGCGGTGCTCGGGATCGCCTCGAGCCAGGGGGCCAGATCCCCGGCAACACGCGACAGCAGGCGTTCGCGCCGTCCGGCATAGATCGTATGACAGCGCCGGATGTGCTTGAGCAGGCAACCTTCGGCGATGAACTTGGCCAGTGCCCACTGGGGCAGGGTGGAGGTGTGCAGGTCGGTCAGTTGCTTGGCGCGGACCACCGCGTCGAGGATCGCCGGCGGCAGAATCATGTAGCCCAGGCGCAGTTCCGGCAGCAGGGTCTTCGAAAAGGTCCCCACGTAGGCGACGATCCCGTGCTCGTCCATGCTTTGCAGGGAGTCGGTGGGGCGGCCTTCGTAGCGGAATTCGCTGTCGTAGTCGTCCTCGATGATGATCGCGCCCAATTCGCGGGCCCGTTCGAGCAGTGCTGCTCGGCGAGCCTGGCTCATCGCGATGCCGAGGGGAAACTGGTGTGAGGGGGTCACATAGATCAGGCGGGTTCCGTCGGGGATTTTGTCGACCTGAATGCCTTCGGCGTCCACCGGTACGCCGACCACCGTGGCGCCATGACTGCCAAACAACAGGCGCGCGGGCGGATAGCCGGGGTCTTCCATGGCAACGATGCTGCCGGGGCGTGTCATCACCCGGGAGATCAGGTCCAGCGCCTGTTGCGCGCCGTTGCACACCACCACATCTTCATCCTGGCAGTTCACCCCACGGGAAAATGCGATGTGCCGGGCGATTGCGTTGCGCAGCGCCGGGAGGCCTTCGGGCAAACTGTAGAACCCCTTGGAACCGGCGATCTGGCGCAGCGCGTGGGCGGTGCAGCGTCGCCAGTCGTCCTGGGGGAATTGGCCCTTGCTGGTGGCGCCACCGATGAAGTCATAACGCAATGAGCCTTCCAGGGTCGGGTGGCGCAGGAACACCGGCAGGTTGCGCCAGGACTCGATGACCTCGGCGCTCGCCAGTTGCGTATGGCTCTGCTTGGGCTGTGCTTTCGCTGGCCGGGTGTTGACGAACGTGCCCTTGCCGATCACACCGGTCAGGAAGTTCTCGTACGTCAGTTGCGCATAGGTGTCGGAAATGGTCTTGCGCGAGATGCCCAGTTGTTCCGCCAGCAGGCGGCTGGGCGGCAACTGCGTGCCGGCGGCCAGGCGGCCGGATTCGATGGCGCTGCGCAACTGGTTGTACAACTGGCCAGCCAGGTCCTTGCGGCCGTTGATGACTACATGAAGTTCCATACCGACGGGGCTCCTGGGGCAGTTGACGCGCGTTTGCGTCGCGCAAGATTACCCGCAAGCGTGGATGCGCAGAAGTTGCGTGGTGCAAAAACCCGGGATTGGTCTTTTTACGCAATGGTCCACTGGTATTTCGCGTAATTGGCTCTGTCACGGCGAGGCATCAGCGCCTAATTTTGAACAGTCCCCATCGACCCCCGAGGCTAGTCATGACGTCCCGCCTGGATTACTACAGCGCATCGCCCAAGGCGATGAAAGCCATGATTGCCATGGAGGCGCTGACCAGCCACCTGAGCATCGAGCCGGAGTTGCTGCACCTGATCAAGATCCGCGCTTCACAACTCAATGGCTGCGCCTTCTGCACCGACATGCACTCGGTGGATGCGCGGCGCCTCGGCGAGACCGACCGGCGCCTGTATTCGATCGTGGTCTGGCGCGACAGCAACTTTTTCAACCCGCGCGAGCGCGCGGCGCTGGCCTGGACCGAATCGGTCACGTTGCTTGCCGACAGCCACGTGCCGGACGACGTCTACGAGCAGGCCCGACAGCACTTCAGCGAAAACGAACTGGTCGACCTGACCATTGCCGTCACTACGATCAACAGCTGGAATCGCCTGGCCGTCAGCTTCCGGCAGGCCCCCAACGCCTGATCAGACCGCCAGCCTGGCTTTCTGTGAGCGCGAGCTGTCGTCGAATCGCCGGTGTGCGTTGTGCCCGGCCATCATTGATTTGTACGGCCGGCGTCGGCATCTGCCATGCTCAGGGTCCGCAGCACGGCTTCCACCAAAGGAACATCGCAATGGACGACGTACAGCAACTGGGTGAGATGCTTCGCCACTACGCAGACGGCAAGGCGCACAAACAACAACTGTTCGAGGCGCAATCGGCGGTGTGGACGACACGCATCACCGAACTGTTCGATCAGATCCAGCAATGGCTGGAACCGGTCCAGGCACCGAACCTGCTGGAAGTATCACGCGAAGCCTATGTGGCTTCGGGGCCGAGCGTTCCGCTGGAGACTTCGACGTTCAAGACGGAGAAGCTCAGTATCGTGATCGCCGGCAAACCCGTGGAGTTCCTGCCCGACGTGATGGGCGCAGGCGGGCAGATTTCCCTGGCGGTGATGGGCCTGACGGCGGCGCGGTATGGCAGCATTTCGCTGGTGTGCCTGCCGCCGTCGGACAGCTGGCAATGGCGCAAGACCAACGGCTTGAAGGAGTCCGACAACTTTACTTTCGATGCGAATTTTCTGGCGCAGCAGTTGCAGAGCCTGATTCCCCGCGAGCGCGGCTGAATCCCTGACGTTGAATCCCATTCAGTGTGGGAGCGAGCCTGCTCGCTCCCACAGGGTTTGCCGTTGCATCACATATCGAGGTTTACATACCCCGGCCTGGCTTCTTCGGGCGTCACCGCCTTGACGACCTTGCCGGTCGCCAGCTCCACGCGCCGCGCCACTTCCGGATCGTCGGCGAAGGGGATCAGGCTGGCGTCGTCCAGGCTCTGCGCGGTCTCCCGCTTCAGACAGTATTCGACCGCCAGCCACAGCCCGGCGACAAACAGTAAGTTCAGCAGTATCTCGCCCATCTCAATCTCCTTGCCTCAGGCAATCTGCGCTTCACGTTCGGCCAGGCGCACGTCCGCCACCCGCACGGTGCGCCAGACGTTGTAGGCCATCAGCAGCATGCCGCTGAGGAAGAACACGCCACCGGCAAAGCGCACCACAAAGCCGGGGTGGCTGGCCTGCAAGGCTTCGACGAAGGAGTAGGTCAGCGTGCCGTCGTCGTTGATCGCGCGCCACATCAGGCCCTGGGTGATGCCGTTGACCCACATCGAGGCGATGTACAGCACAGTGCCGATGGTCGCGAGCCAGAAGTGCAGGTTGATCAGCGGGGTGCTGTGCATCTGCTCACGCCCGAAGACTTTGGGCACCATGTGGTAGGTGGCGCCGAAGGTGATCATCGCCACCCAGCCCAGGGCCCCGGCGTGCACGTGGCCGATGGTCCAGTCGGTGTAGTGGGAGAGGGCGTTGACAGTCTTGATCGCCATCATCGGCCCTTCGAAGGTCGACATGCCGTAGAACGCCAGGGACAGCACCAGGAAGCGCAGGATCGGGTCGCTGCGCAACTTATGCCAGGCGCCCGAGAGGGTCATCATGCCGTTGATCATGCCGCCCCAGCTGGGGGCCAGGAGGATCAGCGACATCGCCATGCCCAGCGACTGCGCCCAGTCGGGCAGGGCGGTGTAGTGCAGGTGGTGCGGCCCGGCCCAGATGTACAGGGTGATCAGCGCCCAGAAGTGCACGATGGACAGGCGATAGGAGTAGACCGGCCGGCCGACTTGCTTGGGCACGAAGTAATACATCATGCCGAGGAAGCCGGTGGTGAGGAAAAAGCCCACGGCGTTGTGGCCGTACCACCACTGGACCATGGCGTCGGTGGCGCCGGAATACACCGGGTAGGACTTGAACCAGTCCACCGGGATCGACAGGTGATTGACCACGTGCAGCATGGCGATCACCACGATGAACGCGCCGAAGAACCAGTTGCCGACGTAGATGTGCTTGGTCTTGCGTTGCACCACGGTGGTGAAAAACACGATGGCGTAGGCGACCCAGACCACCGCCATCCACACCGCGCCGGAGAACTCGATCTCGGCGTATTCCTTGGTGGTGGTGTAGCCCAGCGGCAGGGTGACCAGCATGATCACGATCACCGATTGCCAGCCCCAGAAGGTGAAGGCGGCGAGGGTGTCGGAGTACAGGCGTACCTGGCAGGTGCGCTGCACGGCGTAGTAACTGGCGGCGAACTGGGCGCTGCCGGCGAAGCCGAAGATCACCAGGCTGGTGTGCAGCGGCCGCAGGCGGCCGAAGGTGGTCCAGGGCAGGTCGAGGTTCATCTCGGGCCACACCAGTTGCGAGGCGATCCACACCCCCATTGCCATCCCCACCACGCCCCAGAACACGGTCGCGATGACGAATTGGCGGACGACCTTGTAGTTGTAGGCCTGTCCGATTGTTGCTGTGCTCATGGTCAATGCTTCCACGGTTGCAAAGTCTTGCCAGGCCACCCGGACTGGCATGCCCCTGCACTGTAGAAACCCCGGAAGAAACAAAACAGACTCAGTAAAACTTCATTTATGCGGATCAGATCCGCAGCCATGCCAACGGTGACATGCTGCATTCTGATCCGGTTTTTTAACCTTCAGGTGAATCTGTCGTGCACTGTGCCGGGGGCTCATAGTCACGCTCTCAAAACGAACCACGGAACTCGCCTCCCGACGCCATCCCTGTGGGAGCGGTGCAATGACCGAAGGCTCGAAGAACCCTGATGAGGCAGCCAGATGTATCAATATGACGACTATGACCGCGCCCTGGTGTTCGAGCGGGTTGCGCAGTTTCGCGACCAGGTCGAACGCTACCGGGCCGGCGAGTTGAGCGAAGAGGAATTCCTGCCGTTGCGCCTGCAGAACGGCCTGTACCTGCAAAAACACGCCTACATGCTGCGCGTGGCGATTCCCTATGGGACGCTCGATACGCGGCAGATGCGTACGCTCGCGAGCATCGCCCGGGATTACGATCGTGGCTACGGCCATTTCACCACCCGGCAAAACCTGCAGTTCAACTGGATCGAACTCGATCAGGTCCCGCAGATCCTCGAACGCCTGGCCGAGGTGAACATGCATGCGATCCAGACCTCGGGCAACTGCGTGCGCAACATCACCACCGAAGCCTTTGCCGGGGTAGCGGCAGACGAGTTGATCGACCCGCGTCCACTGGCGGAAATCCTCCGGCAGTGGTCGACCATCAATCCGGAATTCCTGTTCCTGCCGCGCAAGTTCAAGATCGCCATCTGTTCCGCCGAGCAGGATCGCGCGGCCATCATGATGCATGACATCGGGCTTTACCTGTATCGCGGCACCTACGGGCAAATGCTGTTGCGGGTCATGGTCGGGGGCGGCCTGGGGCGCACACCGATCCTCGGGCTGCAGATTCGTGAAGGGCTGCCGTGGCACCACTTGCTGTCCTACGTCGAAGCGGTGCTGAGGGTCTACAACCGTCACGGCCGGCGGGACAACAAGTACAAGGCGCGGATCAAGATTCTGGTCAAGGCGCTGGGTATCGAAGCCTTCGCCAAGGAAGTGGAGGAGGAGTGGCAATACCTCAAGGACGGCCCGGCCCAGCTCACCGACGAAGAGTATGAACGGGTCGCAAGCGCCTTTCTGCCGCCGGATTACCAGGCGTTGGCCAACACCGACCTGGCGTTTGGCACGCGAATGGCCGAGAACCCGGCCTTTGCTCGTTGGGTGACGCGCAACGTGCAGCCGCACAAGGTGTCGGGCTACGCCAGCGTGGTGCTGTCGACCAAACCCGGGGCCGCCGCACCGCCGGGCGACGTGACTGCGCAGCAGATGGAGGCCGTGGCGGCGTGGTCCGAGCAGTTCGGATTCGGCGAGATTCGCATCGCCCATGAACAGAACATCGTCCTGCCGGATGTGCCTAAAGCCAAGCTGTTCGAAGTGTGGACGCTGGCCTGTGAACAGGGTCTGGGCAGTGCCAATGCCGGTTTGCTCACCGACATCATTGCCTGCCCCGGCGGCGATTTCTGTGCCCTGGCCAATGCCAAGTCGATCCCGATTGCCCAAGGCATCCAGGCGCGCTTCGAAGACCTGGATTACCTGCATGACCTGGGCGACATCAGCCTGAACATTTCCGGGTGCATGAATGCCTGTGGTCACCACCACATCGGC
The DNA here is from genome assembly GCF_949767465.1 of Pseudomonas sp. IT-P12. Lineage (NCBI taxonomy): Bacteria > Pseudomonadati > Pseudomonadota > Gammaproteobacteria > Pseudomonadales > Pseudomonadaceae > Pseudomonas > Pseudomonas sp. IT-P12. The sequence continues at coordinate 386,757 of NZ_CATKPY010000011.1, forward strand.
AACATCGGCATTCTTGGCGTCGATAAAAACGGCAGCGAGTGGTACCAGATCACCCTCGGCGGTGCGCAAGGCAAAGACAGCGCATTGGGCAAGGTCATCGGCCCGTCCTTCAGTGCCAGTGAAGTGCCCGGTGTGATCGAACGCATCATCGAAACCTTCGTGCGCTACCGCGAAAGCGAGGAGCTGTTCGTCGACACCTTGCAGCGCATCGGCCTGGAGCCGTTCAAGGAAGTGGTGTATCCGAAAGTGCTGGAGGCGTCGGCATGAACAACCTGTTGCGACTGCACATGGGTGAGGCGCGCAGGGTCAGCGATGATCCGTGGACGCTGGTCCGCGAGCCCGAGGTCGCTCGCCCCGCCGGTCCGCTGATATTGCCGCTGGAGAGCTGGCTGCAGGACCCGCAACGGCAGGGTGTGTGGCTGGGGCCGGATGACGAGGTGCAGCGCCTCGAACCCTGGTTCGACACGCTGCCATTGATCGCCCTGGACTTTCCCAGTTTCCGTGATGGCCGCGCCTACAGCCAGGCGTACCTGCTGCGCACCCGCCTGGGCTGGACCGGCGAACTGCGCGCCATCGGCGACGTCCTGCGCGATCAGCTCAGCCATATGCGTCAATGCGGCTTCGACAGTTTTGCCGTGCGCGAAGACAAGTCCGCCGAAGACGCGCTCAAGGGATTGGCGGGGATGAGCGTGTTGTATGGGCGCTCGGTGATTGAGCCGAGGCCGTTGTTTCGCAGGCGCTAGACACCCTCGTGGGCTGAGTCGGCCCTATCGCGAGCAGGCTCGCTCTTACAGGGTCCGGAGTCTGTCAATTGACGGTGATTTTCCAAGGCAAAACCTGCGGCATTGGCTATACCTGTTACACCGTTCCCCAACTGTCGTCGACCGCCTACAGGAGTTACCGCATGAAGCTGGCATTGATAGTGAGCACCGTCTGCATCGCCTCGATCGGCGTGGTGGGCTGCGCCAGCAAGACCGTCGAGCCGGATCAGTATTCCGGGTTCCTCAAGGATTACAGCCAGCTCAAGGAGGCCAAGTCGCCGTCGGGTGCGGTGGTGATGCGCTGGATCGATCCGAAGCTGGACATCGACAAATACAAAAGCGTGTACGTCGAGCCAACCCAGTTGTACCCCAAGCCTCAACCAACGGTGAAGATTCCGCAGGCCACCTTGAACGGCATCACCAGTTATTACGATCAGGCGCTCAAGCGTGAGATCGGTAAATCCCTGCCACTGGCGTCCGGTCCCGGGCCGGGTGTGATCGTGGTGCGGGCGGCGATCACCGCCGTCAGCAGCAAGACCGAAGGCCTGAAGCCTTATGAAGTGATTCCGATCGCGCTGGTGGCGGCGGCGGTGAGTACCGCCAGCGGCATTCGCGACCAGGAAACCGACCTGGCCACCGAAGCGGTGTTCCTCGATGGCGGCAACAACCATGTGTTGGCGCAGGTGGTGCGCAAAGGCACCGGCAAGCCGCTGGAAAACGATTCGCAGGTGATGAAGGCCGATGACGTGAAAGGCGTGATCGATGGCTGGGCGTCGGATCTGCACCAGTCGTATCTGAAGCTCAAATCCAAATGAGGTATTAGGGGCTGAGGGTCCCTTCGCGAGCAGGCTCGCTCCCACAGGCTCACGCGCACTCCTGTGAAAGCGAGCCTGCTCGCGGTTTCAAGAACACAGCGGAGCCAAATCACTGCGCCACAAACCACCGGTAATCCGGACTCCTGCTATATCCGTGCATCACCTCGCGAGTTTCCGGACGGGACCGGTTGAATTGTGCAAGCGATAACTATGTACCGCACCTGATCATTGTCCGATCCACATGCTGTGCCCTTACAGACAAGGAGAGACTGTATGGCACAACGAACATTGCATGATGGATCTACGGGGGATGTCGTTATCAGGTCCGGCCCGCCTGCTTCTGGCGGTGTCGGCGGTTGGGGTGGCGGCATTGGCGGCGGAGGAGGCAACCGGGTCGGCGCGTCGGGTAATTTTGGCGGTGTCAGTAGAAGGACGGCCGCGCTCAGAAAAGCGGCCAAGAGGGAGCGGGCAGAAAAGGCGGCGAGGGACCAGGCAGAAGCCGCGCGGCGGGCTCGTGTTCAGGCGCGTCAACAAGCGCTCGCGGGTTTAGTCCAGCGTCACAACGCGGTGAGGGTCGAACTCGACCAGGCGTTTGCGACCAAAATCGAGAAACTCACGTTATCCCTTGAACAGGAAATTTCAGCAGCGCAACAGCCTCCCGTGCACAATCCGTCCGAGCGCTGGCAGCTGTACCTGATCACCAAAGAAAAAAACGAGATCGATGGGCTGATCAACCGCAAAACTGCGGAACTTGGGATCAAGCACGCAACAGCACTTTCATTCGATGGACACGATCCGCTCACGCGCACCGAAGCAGATTATCGGGCCCGGCTGGAGCAGTTCGGCGAGGCGCTTAACAGCGGTCATCAAACCTGGGAAAACGCCTACAACGCCGCTCATGAGGCGCAGTGGTTAGCAACCCAGATAAATGCACTTGCGCAAAAATCCAACGACCTGGCCAAGCATCACGCCGAGCAGTCCGTTATCTGGCGTGAGCGGGAAGCACAACAGGAGCGGCATCGTCTACAAGCCGAACAGCGTGATGCGCGCATTCGATTCAAACAGCAGGCGGATGCCGATACACGTCTGGAACGGGTCAAGCAAGCTAACACCTTACACGTCCCTATCGCACAATCGACAATGCCAGGCGGGCTGCTACCGAGCCACGGCGGCGAGTGGGGCCATGCGCAGAAACTGGTCGCCGCTGCTACGCGTGCGTCCATCCTCACCTATTCCGTCCTGAGCACCGTGACGCGACCGCAAGTCGCCGTTTTCATGGCTGGAATGCTTGTTCCAACCCGTGAATTGGGCAACGGTGAATTAACCCCCGAACAAAGGAATCGATTGTATGAAGCAGTCGTCATTCCGGCGCACGCACTGGAATTTCATGATTCCGAAGAGTTGCATGATGCTGCCAGCACTGGTGCTTCGGTAGAAGCCGAATACCGGCTGAAACCCGTTGCCACACCGGAAGGTACCGCCATCATCGTTGCCAGTACCGGGGGCGAAATCGCTCCGCGAGTTTCGGTCGTGAGTGCAGTGCTTGATCCGCTGACAGGCGTCTACACCGCCGTAGTTCCGGGTGCACCGACTCGATATGTGGAGTTCTCGCCCGACGCGATGCCCGACTCGGCCAGTGGCAGTCAGCCCAGGCTGATGGTCACGGAGCCGCAGATTCAAGATATCCCGGCAGGTGTCGACCTGCGCATTCAGGATTGCATCGTCTGCGTGCCCGGTCTGGAGCCCTTGTACCTGTCGTTCAACGTACCGCCCATGGGCGCAGGCGTGGTCACCGGGACCGGTCAACCGGCGACGCTGGATTGGTGGAAGGCCGCCAGCCAACCGCAAGGTGCGGCCATCCCCAGTGAAATCGGCGATCAGTTCCGAGGTCGCCAATTCAAATCGTTCGATGCGTTCGATAAAGCCTTCTGGCAAACCCTCGGAGAACAGCGTGTTCTGATCTCCGGATTGGATGACATCAACAAAAAGCGCGTCGAACAAGGTTTCGCACCCTATGCACCGAAAAGCACGTGGGTCGGTGAGTTCCGTGAGTTTGAGCTGCGTTATGAGCAACGGCCGGAATTTTGGACGGATCCCTTTAACCTCGACAAAATCAGCATCAAGACGCCGGACAGCACAGCAGGATGGGTGGGGATAGTTCCTGCGGTGGTTCCTTGGGCCATCCCGCCGGCCAGCAGTTGGAAGCCTCTGGTGCCACCGGGTAGCGAGTATATTGACTCGACGGCTTCGCCGATCACGTCGACCGATCCGTTGATTTATCCCGGCAGCCCTGCCGTCCCCGTCCTACCGCCAAACCAGACGTTTCCGGCTGTTGACGAAGGTGAGATTGGGGCGAGTATTCCTGGGTTTCCGGGAGATATGGAACTGCCTTCGCCGGATGCGTTGTTTCGTGATCGGCGTGATGATCCGGGGGTTGCGACCGGGGCAGGGCGGGTGGTGTCAGGGGTATGGTTGGGCGATGCTGCGCGTGGAGATGGGGCGCCAGTTCCATTGCAGATTGCCGATCAGTTAAGGGGTAAAGAGTTTGCGAACTTTCATCGGTTTAGAGAGGCGTTTTGGAAGGCTGTGGCAGCAGATGCGTCCCTACGGCAACAGTTCTCTGTTCGAAACTTAAGCAGAATGATGGAAGGCCTGGCTCCTTATCCTCAACTTGCTGACCAGCTAGGGGGGCGCAAGACGTTCGAACTGCATCACGACGTCAAGGTTTCTAGCGGGGGTGATGTTTACGGGGTCGATAACATTTTAGTAATGACACCACGGCGTCATATACAGCTGCACAAGGAAAGCAATCATGATCTTTAAAGAGAAGCTGGAAGACTATACTGAATCGGAGTTCTTATCCTTTTTACAAGGATTTACCGACTATCCCCCCGGGCTGAAAGGAAAGGCGCTGGAGAAGTATCTGGATCATCTTCTCGCGCACTTCGAACTCATAACGGAACACCCGGACCGCTCAGACGTCATCTTCTACCCAAAGGAAGGTCAGGAAGACAGTGCCGAAGGCATCTTGAAGACAGTCAAGGAATGGCGTGCAGCCAATAACAAGCCCGGCTTCAAACCGGAATAAACCCATCTCGTTGACAACTTGATGGCACTTGCTCTGAACCGGGCAGGTGCCATTGTCCGCGATGGCTTTGTAAAAGAGATTCAAGGAAGAACCAATGGAACTCAAATCAACACTCAAGGAATACACCGCGTCGGAATTTCAGACGCTGATCAACCGAATCAGGGAGGTCGATCTTCCGAAGAAGGATCATGATCGGCTGATCAACCATTTCGATCGCATTGTTGGCCACCCCGAGGGCGCGGACCTGCTCTTTTATCCCGACGAACGCGACAGCTGGAGCAGCCAAGGGTCGGTTGTGAACCGCGTCAGGAACTGGCATCAGCGCCAGGGGGTGGCGGCCTTCAAGGAAGAAACCGTTTCCGTGCCTCTTCCCACCCCACGAAAAAGCGCCATTGAAATCAGCCTGGCGGAAATGCACAAGCTGGCCGCAGACGTGGCTGCGGCTGAACTGATCGTTGAATCAGCTGCCGCTATTTTCCTGCAGGCTATTGAGCACATGCGCAGTCTCCAGGTTGCGCAGATGGACATCTCCGGCAGGGAAACAAGCATTCGGACACTTGAGGCTGCCCAGCACGAAGCCTCTACGGCCATCAATAAGTTCAAGTTCTGGAAAATGCGACTCGAGTTTGCAAGAAAACGCGAACAGGACAATTTGATTTATGCGCGATCGGACCATGCGCAGCGGCAAAGCATCGCGCAACAAATCAATGCGCTGCATGACGGCTACCTCTCACGACTGGCTGGCATCAACCAACGTCATCGTGCACAGCATGATGAAGCTGAAATCCTTTTGATCTCAGCGCAGGAGAAGCTCATTCATTCTCGCGCACTGGCCGAATCAAATTCCGGTCGCACTCCCTCCGTAATGCAAGCGTTGTTGGACTTTGTCGACACTCGTCCTGATGTTCTGCTTAATGGCACATCACCAGCGTTGTATCTGTCTCAGCGCATCGATATGCAAAAAGCCGTTCGTTCAGCGGTTGCCGAGTTTACGTGGCAGCACACTTCAGGTGAGGTCTCTGATGAAAACCAGCGAGCAGCCGTGTTGAGCTTCGAATGTTCCAGTCGGGCGGACACTCGTATTTTTGGCATTAGCGTACCCCTGGCTGAACTTCAGCCACTCGAAGGGCCTGATTGGCAGTTGTTGGCAACTCACCATCTTGAAGTTGATCTGCCCTTCAGAATCGGAACGGCCGTAGTGCCCGCAAAACCTAAAACGATGTTTCAAGGTTTACGGGAGGTCGAAACGCTGACGCAAATACACGTCAGTGCTTGCCGAGGACAATCGTTGGCTTCCAGCGTTCGCGTGAGGCCTGCACAATACGATGAGCAACGGCGCGCCTTGCGTTTTACGGCGGATGGCACTGCTCCCGCCACTGTTTGCTGGTGTGCGCCGGCTGTTCAGGACAGCCGTGTTCCGGACGCCCCGGTGCGATCAAAACGCTTGGGCCATATTTATTCGTCACCGGTGCCGGCGATTGAAGTGATTTCCGGTGATGGACAACACGTCGAGCCTGATGACTACATCGTGGTTTTCCCTGCAAGCTCAGGGCTTGATCCGGTTTATGTCGTGCTCAGCAATGAACATTTGTCTCCGGTTTGATCGGCGAATCGAGCGATCACGTGCGTTGCAGACGTGATCGTACCGTGGTTACGCAAACCGATTTGGGGAAGGGTCAGCCCCTCTTTCCAAACGCCCGTTCTTCCTGCTCCCGCAACTCGGGCGTGAGTTCGACACCGAAATCGTCCAGTTCAAATACCTGGCGGATTTCGATCTCTGACTCGGTGCCCGGCATTGGATTGGGACAGCGCTTGACCCATTCGATGGCTTCTTCTTTGGACTTGACCTGCCACAGCCAAAAGCCGGCAATCAGCTCCTTGGTTTCGGCGAACGGGCCGTCGATGACCGAGCGTTTGTCACCGGAGAAGCGAACGCGGGCGCCTTTACTGCTAGGGTGCAGGCCTTCGCCCGCCAGCAGTATCCCGGCCTTGGCCAGCTCTTCGTTGTAGTTGCCCATTGCCGTCAGCAGTTCTTGGCTGGGCATGACGCCGGCTTCGGAATCGGCGCTGGCTTTAATGATGATCATGAATCGCATGGTGGTGTCTCCGCTGGATTGTGTTGATTCAGCCTATGGTCGGTTGGCAAGTGGCCAAATCGACACAGTTGGAAAAAACCTTCTGTGGGAGGGAGCCTGCTCGCGATGAGTTGAACATCGTCGTTGTGTGATACACCAGCCATCGCTGGCAAGCCAGCTCCCACAATTGTTCGTGGCCAGGCGCAGGATGACTGGACAACAGGGATCCTGTGGGAGCTGGCTTGCCAGCGATGGGGCGGTACATCCAACATCAAAATGCCTGACACGCCGCAATCGTCGGAACGCCGCCCGGAGCCGCCTCGCACCCACAGGTCTTCAGGAGAGTGTTCACAATTTGTATCTGCCGGTAGGTCGTCGGCCCGTTTCGTGGTTAACTTCTGCCTCTTCAAAATTCTCTACAACAACGTGCAGAAGGACTCCGTTCATGGCTCAAGTCACTCTTAAAGGCAACCCGGTTCAAGTCAACGGCCAACTGCCTCAAGCCGGCTCCAAGGCGCCAGCCTTTTCCCTGGTGGCTGGCAACCTGTCCGATACCACCCTGGCCAGCTTCGCCGGCAAGCGCAAAGTGCTGAACATTTTCCCAAGCGTCGACACCCCGACCTGCGCCACCTCGGTGCGCAAGTTCAACGCCCAGGCCAATGACCTGGCGAACACCGTGGTGCTGTGCATCTCCGCCGACCTGCCATTCGCCCAGGCGCGCTTCTGCGGTGCCGAAGGCCTGGACAACGTGCAGAACCTGTCGACGCTGCGTGGCGCCGAGTTCATCGAGAACTATGGCGTGGCCATCGCTGACGGTCCGCTCAAAGGCCTGACTGCCCGCGCCGTGGTGGTGCTGGACGAAAACGACAACGTGCTGCACAGCGAGCTGGTCAGTGAAATCGGTCAGGAGCCGAACTACGACGCGGCACTCGCCGTTCTGAAATAAGCAATCGCTTACAATTGTTAACGGCCTGCTCCTGTTCAGGCCGTTTTCATTTGTGCTTCAGTCCCTTAGATAACTCTCCTGATACGTAAGCCGAAGGTAAATTGCCGGTAAAGGCGCTTTGCTATTTAGCCGCCAGTGCTTATCGTTCAGCCTCCTGTAGAAAAAGCCCACGCGCCCAATGGTTGATCATTCCATGCAATCCTCCGCTTCCCGTAGTCCTCGTCGCTGGCTGTTCGGCCTGCTCGTCCTGTTGGTCATCGCTGCCCTGTGCTGGAAATTCTGGCCCGGTGGTGCTGCACCCAAAGAAGGGGCAGGGCAGAAAGCCGCGGTGGGCCATGCGGGGCGCGCCGGCGGGATGCGGCCCGGCTTCGGTGGCGCGGCCGGGGCGGTGCCGGTGCGTGTTGCGCCGGCGGTCAAGGGCGATTTCCCATTGTATTACCGGGCGCTGGGCACGGTGACGGCGTTGAACACCATCAATGTGCGCAGCCGCGTGGGCGGCGAACTGATCAAGGTGTCGTTCGAAGAGGGGCAGATGGTCAAGGCGGGCGACCTGCTGGCGGAAATCGACCCGCGTCCCTACCAGAACGCCTTGCTGCAGGCCGAAGGCACCTTGCTGCAGAATCAGGCACAACTGAAAAATGCTCAGGTCGACGTCGAGCGTTATCGCGGTTTGTATCGCGAAGACAGCATCGCCAAGCAGACCCTGGACACCGCCGAAGCATTGGTCGGCCAGTACCAGGGCACGGTCAAGACCAACCAGGCGGCGGTCAACGACGCCAAGCTCAATCTCGAATTCACCCGCATCCGCGCACCGATTGCCGGGCGCGTCGGCCTGCGTCAGCTCGACGTCGGCAACCTGGTCGCCGCCAACGACACCACGGCGCTGGCGATCATCACCCAGACCCAGCCGATCAGTGTCGCCTTCACCTTGCCGGAGAACAGCCTCGACGTGGTGCTGGCCCGCTATCGCAGCGGCGCCAGGCTGCCCGCTGAGGCCTGGGACCGTGGCGACGCCAAATTGCAGGCCACCGGCGTGTTGCAAAGCCTCGATAACCAGATCGATGTCGCCACCGGCACCCTGAAATTCAAGGCGCGCTACGAAAACCGCGACCAAGCGCTGTTCCCCAACCAGTTCGTCAACGTCCACTTGCTGGCCGACACCCTGAAAGACGTGGTGCTGGCCCCGGCGGCAGCCATCCAGTTCGGCACCAACGGCACGTTCGTCTATGCGATGGACGGTGACAAGAAAGTCACGATCCGCCCGTTGAAGGTCGGCGCCAGCGATGGCGAGAACACCGTTGTCATCGAGGGCCTGAAGGCGGGTGAACGCGTCGTCCTGGAAGGCACCGACCGCCTCAAGGAAGGCAGCGAAGTGGAAGTGGTCAACGACACCAAGGACGTACCGACCTCGCCGACCGGGCACCTGCAGGGCAAGTCGGCGGCCAGCACGACTGAGCCGGTCACCACCGACAAGGCGAAAAAGGGCGGCGCATGAATCTCTCGCGGCTGTTCATCCTTCGCCCGGTAGCCACCACCCTGAGCATGCTGGCCATTGTCCTGGCCGGCCTGATCGCCTACCGCCTGTTGCCGGTGTCGGCCTTGCCCCAGGTCGACTACCCGACCATCCGCGTGATGACGCTTTATCCCGGCGCCAGCCCGGATGTCATGACCAGCGCGGTGACGGCACCACTGGAGCGCCAGTTCGGGCAGATGCCGGGCTTGACCCAGATGGCCTCGACAAGCTCCGGCGGCGCCTCGGTGCTGACCCTGCGGTTCAGCCTCGACATCAACATGGATGTCGCCGAGCAGGAGGTGCAAGCCGCGATCAATGCCGCGACCAACCTGTTGCCCAAAGACCTGCCGGCGCCGCCGGTGTACAACAAGGTCAACCCGGCCGACACCCCTGTACTGACGCTGGCGATCACCTCCAAGACCATGTTGATGCCCAAGCTCAATGACCTGGTCGATACCCGCATGGCGCAGAAAATCGCCCAGATCAGCGGCGTCGGCATGGTCAGTATTTCCGGTGGTCAGCGCCAGGCGGTACGGATCAAGGTCAACCCCGAGGCCCTGGCGGCGGCCGGGCTGAACCTGTCGGACGTGCGCACGCTGGTCGGCGCCTCGAACGTCAACCAGCCCAAGGGCAACTTCGACGGCCCGACGCGGGTCTCGATGCTCGATGCCAACGATCAACTGACCTCGCCCGCAGACTACGCCAACCTGATCCTGGCCTACAGCAATGGCGCACCCTTGCGACTCAAGGATGTGGCGGAAATCGCCGACGGCGCCGAAAACGAACGTCTCGCCGCCTGGGCCAATGAAAGCCAGGCGGTGTTGCTCAACATCCAGCGCCAGCCGGGCGCCAACGTCATCGAGGTGGTCGACCGGATCAAGGCCTTGCTGCCGAGCATCACCGATAACCTGCCGGCCGGCCTCGAGGTCACCGTCCTCACCGACCGCACCCAGACCATTCGCGCTTCCGTGACCGACGTCCAGCACGAATTGCTGATCGCCATTGCCCTGGTGGTGATGGTGACCTTCCTGTTCCTGCGCCGGGCCAGCGCGACGATCATTCCGTCGGTGGCGGTGCCGCTCTCGCTGATTGGCACCTTTGGCGTGATGTACCTCGCCGGTTTCTCGGTCAACAACCTGACCCTGATGGCCCTGACCATCGCCACCGGTTTCGTGGTGGACGATGCGATCGTGATGCTGGAGAACATTTCCCGTTTCATCGAAGAGGGCGACAGTCCGCTGAATGCGGCGCTCAAGGGCGCGAAACAGATTGGCTTCACCCTGGTGTCCCTGACGCTGTCGCTGATTGCCGTACTGATTCCGCTGCTGTTCATGGCCGATGTGGTAGGGCGTCTGTTTCGCGAGTTCGCGATCACCCTGGCGGTGGCGATCCTGATTTCCCTGGTGGTGTCCCTGACCCTGACGCCGATGATGTGCGCGCGGTTGCTCAAGCGTGAACCCAAAGAGGAAGAGCAGGGCCGTTTCTATCGGGCCAGCGGTGCGGTCATTGATTGGATGATCGAGGCTTACGGGCGCAAGTTGACGTGGGTTCTCAAGCACCAGCCGCTGACATTGCTGGTGGCTGTCGGCACGCTGGCGTTGACCGTGTTCCTGTACCTGGTGGTGCCCAAGGGCTTCTTTCCGGTCCAGGACACCGGGGTCATCCAGGGCATCTCCGAAGCGCCGCAGTCGATCTCCTTTGCAGCGATGAGCGAGCGCCAGCAGGCGCTGGCCAAGGTGGTCCTCGCCGACCCGGCCGTCGAGAGCCTGTCGTCCTACATCGGTGTCGATGGCGACAACTCGACGCTCAACAGCGGTCGCCTGTTGATCAACCTCAAATCCCACGGCAATCGTGATCTCAGTGCCTCCGAGGTGATTGCCCGCCTGCAACCGGAAGTGGACAAGCTGGTCGGCATTCGCCTGTTCATGCAGCCGGTGCAGGACCTGACCATCGAAGACCGCGTCAGCCGTACGCAATACCAGTTCAGCATGTCATCGCCGGATGCCGAGTTGCTCAGCCTGTGGAGCGGCCGCCTGGTCGAAGCCCTGAGCGAGCGCCCGGAGCTGGCCGACGTCGCCAGCGATTTGCAGGACAAGGGATTGCAGGTCTATCTGGTGATCGACCGTGACGCCGCTTCGCGGGTCGGGGTGTCGGTGGCGAATATCACCGATGCCCTGTATGACGCGTTCGGCCAGCGCCAGATTTCCACCATCTACACCCAGGCCAGCCAGTACCGCGTGGTGCTGCAATCGCAATCGGGCGAGAAAATCGGCCCGGACGCGCTGAACCAGATCCACGTCAAGACCACCGATGGCGGGCAGGTGCGCCTGTCCAGCCTGGCGCACATCGAGGAGCGGCAGGCGCAACTGGCGATCACCCATATCGGCCAGTTTCCGGCGGTCATGATGTCCTTCAACCTGGCGCCTGGCGTGGCGCTGGGTCATGCGGTGCAAATCATCGAGCAGGTGCAGCAGGACATCGGCATGCCAGTCGGCGTGCAGACCCAGTTCCAGGGTGCGGCGCAGGCGTTCCAGGCGTCCCTGTCGAGCACCTTGCTGCTGATCCTGGCGGCGGTGGTGACCATGTACATCGTGCTGGGCGTGCTGTACGAAAGCTACATCCACCCGATCACCATCCTCTCGACCTTGCCCTCGGCCGCGGTCGGTGCCTTGCTGGCCCTGCTGTTGAGCGGCAATGACCTGGGCATGATCGCAATCATCGGCATCATCCTGCTGATCGGTATCGTGAAGAAGAACGCGATCATGATGATCGACTTCGCCCTCGACGCCGAGCGTAACCAGGGCATGGACCCGCAAACCGCGATCTACCAGGCGGCGCTGCTGCGTTTCCGGCCGATCCTGATGACCACGCTGGCGGCCTTGTTCGGTGCCGTGCCGTTGATGCTCGCCACCGGCTCCGGGGCCGAGCTGCGTCAACCCCTGGGCCTGGTGATGGTGGGGGGCTTGCTGGTGAGCCAGGTGCTGACCCTGTTCACCACACCCGTGATTTACCTGTACTTCGACCGTCTCGGTCGGCGTTGGGGCCGTCCATCCGAGCCGGTGGAAGCGGTCGAGCAGCCATGAACCTCTCCGGACCTTTCATCAAGCGCCCGGTCGCCACCTTGCTGTTGAGCCTGGCGATCATGCTGCTCGGCGGCGTGAGCTTCGGCCTGTTGCCCGTCTCGCCGCTGCCACAAATGGATTTCCCGGTGATCGTGGTCCAGGCCAGTTTGCCCGGGGCCAGCCCGGAAGTGATGGCCTCGACCGTGGCCACGCCGCTGGAACGCTCCTTTGGCGCCATCTCGGGCGTCAATACCATGAGCAGCCGATCCAGCCAGGGCTCGACCCGGGTGATCCTGCAGTTCGATCTCGACCGCGACATCAACGGCGCGGCGCGGGAAGTGCAGGCGGCGATCAATGCTTCGCGTAACCTGCTGCCCAGCGGGATGCGCAGCATGCCGACCTACAAGAAGGTCAACCCGTCCCAGGCGCCGATCATGGTGTTGTCGCTGACCTCGGAGGTGCTGCAAAAGGGCCAGCTGTACGACCTGGCCTCGACGATCCTGTCCCAGAGCCTGTCCCAGGTGCAGGGTGTCGGTGAAGTACAGATCGGCGGCAGCTCCCTGCCCGCCGTGCGCATCGAGCTCGAGCCCCAGGCGCTGAACCAGTACGGCGTGGCGCTGGACGATGTGCGCAACACCATCGCCAACGCCAACGTTCGTCGCCCCAAGGGGTCGGTCGAAGACGGCGAGCGGCTGTGGCAGGTGCAGGCCAACGATCAACTGGAAAAAGCCAAGGATTACGAGTCGCTGATCATTCACTACGCGGACGGTGCAGCCCTGCGCCTGAAGGATGTGGCCAAGGTCAGCGACGGCGTCGAGGACCGCTACAACAGCGGTTTCTTCAACGACGATGCGGCTGTCCTGTTGGTGATCAACCGACAGGCCGGCGCCAACATCATCGAGACGGTCAACGAAATCAAGGCCCAGCTTCCGGCCTTGCAGGCCGTACTGCCCGCCAGCGTCAAGCTGAACCTGGCCATGGACCGCTCGCCGGTGATCAAGGCGACGCTGCACGAAGCGGAAATGACCCTGCTGATCGCCGTGGCCCTGGTGATCCTGGTGGTGTTCCTGTTCCTCGGCAACTTCCGCGCCTCGCTGATCCCGACCCTGGCGGTGCCCGTCTCGCTGGTGGGCACCTTTGCGGTGATGTACCTCTACGGCTTTTCCCTGAACAACCTGTCGTTGATGGCGCTGATTCTCGCCACCGGGCTGGTGGTGGACGATGCCATCGTGGTGCTGGAGAACATTTCCCGGCACATCGACGCCGGTGTGCGCCCGATGAAGGCCGCCTACCTGGGGGCCCAGGAAGTCGGTTTCACGCTGCTGTCGATGAACGTGTCGCTGGTGGCAGTGTTCCTCTCGATCCTGTTCATGGGCGGGATCATCGAGAGCCTGTTCCGTGAGTTTTCCATCACCCTGGCAGCGGCCATCGTCGTGTCGCTGGTGGTGTCCCTGACCCTGACGCCGATGTTGTGCGCACGTTGGCTCAAGCCGCACACGCCGGGGCAGGAAAATCGCCTGCAACGCTGGAGCCAGCGCACCAACGAATGGATGGTCGGCAAATACGCCACCAGCCTCGACTGGGTGCTGCGCCATCGACGCCTAACGTTGCTCAGTCTATTGGTGACAGTTGGGGTGAATATTGCGCTGTATGTGGTTGTTCCTAAAACATTCATGCCGCAGCAGGACACGGGGCAACTGATCGGTTTCGTGCGGGGGGACGACGGTCTGTCCTTCAGTGTCATGCAGCCGAAGATGGAAATTTTCCGTCGTGCCGTGCTCAAGGACGACGCAGTGCAAAGCGTCGCCGGCTTCATCGGTGGCAGCAACGGTACCAACAATGCCTTCATGCTGGTGCGCCTGAAGCCGATCCAGGAACGCGGGCTTTCCGCGCAAAAGGTCATCGAGCGCATGCGCAAGGAAATGCCCAAGGTGCCCGGCGCTCAGTTGATGCTGATGGCGGACCAGGACTTGCAGTTCGGGGGCGGCCGTGAGCAGACGACCTCGCAGTATTCCTACATCATCCAGAGTGCTGACCTGAGCGAGCTGCGCAAGTGGTATCCGAAAGTGGTGGCGGCCCTCAGGGCCCTGCCGGAACTGACCGCTATCGATGCCCGGGAGGGCAGCGGCGCGCAGCAGGTGACGCTGATCGTCGACCGCGATCAGGCCAAGCGCCTGGGCGTCGACATGGACATGGTCACGGCCGTGCTCAACAACGCCTACAGCCAGCGGCAGATTTCGACGATCTACGACAGCCTCAACCAGTACCAGGTGGTGATGGAGGTCAATCCCAAGTACGCCCAGGACCCGATCACCCTCAAGCAGGTCCAGGTGATCACCGCCGACGGTGCGCGGATCCCGCTGTCGACCATCGCCCATTACGAAAGCAGCCTGGAAGAAGACCGCGTCAGCCACGAAGGCCAGTTTGCGTCCGAGAGCATTTCCTTCGACATGGCCGAAGGCGTGACGGTGGAGCAGGGCACGGCCGCGATCGAACGCTCGCTCGCCCAGCTTGGCATGCCCGAAGACGTGATCGTGAAGATGGCCGGCACCGCCGACGCCTTCGCCGCAACGCAGAAGAGCCAGCCATGGATGATTCTCGGCGCGCTGCTGGCGGTCTACCTGGTGCTGGGTGTGCTGTACGAAAGCTACATTCACCCGCTGACCATTCTGTCGACCCTGCCGTCGGCTGGGGTCGGTGCTTTGCTGTCGATCTACGTGCTGGGGGCCGAGTTCAGCCTGATTTCTCTGTTGGGACTGTTCCTGCTGATCGGCGTGGTGAAGAAAAACGCCATTCTGATGATCGACCTGGCGTTGCAACTCGAGCGGCACCAGGGCCTGGAGCCGCTGGAGTCGATCCGCAACGCTTGCCTGCAGCGACTGCGTCCGATCCTGATGACCACCCTGGCGGCCATCCTCGGCGCATTGCCGCTGTTGCTGAGCCGTGCCGAAGGTGCGGAAATGCGCCAGCCGCTGGGCCTGACCATCATCGGCGGGCTGATCTTCAGCCAGGTGCTGACGCTTTACACCACCCCGGTGGTCTACCTCTATCTCGACAAACTGCGCCATCGCTTCAACCGCTGGCGCGGCGTGCGCACCGATGCTGCCCTGGAAACTCCGCTATGACTGACCGTTCGCTTAACAACCTGTCCGCACCGCTGCTGATGGCCCGGGGCTCGCGTTTGCTGAGCCTGTCGCTGTGCGTGGCGCTGCTCAGTGCCTGCGCCATCGGCCCGGATTACCAGCGCCCGGCCACCGCTGCGCCGGTGCAGTACAAGGAAGCGGCCGGCTGGCGACAGGCCGCCCCGAGCGATTCCCTGGCTCGCGGGGCCTGGTGGGAGCTGTACGGCGATCAACAGCTCAACGGCCTGATCGACAAGCTCAACAGTGCCAACCAGACGGTCGCGCAGTCCGAAGCCCAGTACCGGCAGGCCCAGGCGCTGGTGCGCAGTGCCCGTGGTGCGTTTTTCCCGACGGTGGACCTGACCCTCGGCAAGAACCGTTCAAGCCAGGGCACCGGCAGCAGCAGTTCCAGCCTGAGCAGCACCTCCAGTGGTATTCGCAATACCTACACCGCCCAGGCGGGGGTCAGTTGGGAAGCCGATGTCTGGGGCAAATTGCGCCGTGGGCTGGAGGCT
This sequence comes from Pseudomonas sp. IT-P12, assembly GCF_949767465.1. NCBI lineage: Bacteria > Pseudomonadati > Pseudomonadota > Gammaproteobacteria > Pseudomonadales > Pseudomonadaceae > Pseudomonas > Pseudomonas sp. IT-P12. The sequence goes on from NZ_CATKPY010000011.1 coordinate 402,654, forward strand.
GACACGGCCAACGCCGAGGCCAGTTTTGCCGACCTGGCCGCGATGCGCCTGAGCCAGCAGTCGGAACTGGTGCAGAACTACCTGCAATTGCGGGTCATCGACGAGCAGAAACGCCTGCTGCAAGCGACGGTGGAGGCGTATCAGCGGTCGCTGAAAATGACCGAAAACCAGTATCGCGCCGGCGTTTCCGGCAAAGATGCGGTGGCGCAGGCACAAACCCAGCTCAAGAGCACCGAGGCGGACCTGGTCGACCTGATCTGGCAGCGGGCCCAGTTCGAGAACGCCATCGCCGTGTTGATCGGCCTGCCGCCCGCGCAATTCAGCGTGGCCGAACGCCAGGACATCCCGCAGCTACCTGACGTGCCGCTGAGCCTGCCGTCGCAATTGCTGGAGCGACGCCCGGACATTGCCTCCGCCGAGCGCTCGGTGATCGCCGCCAACGCCAACATCGGCGTGGCCAAGGCCGCTTATTACCCCGACCTGACCCTGAGCATGAATGGCGGTTACAGCAGCAGCACTTCAAACGGGCTGTTCACCGTGCCCAACCGCTTCTGGTCGGTCGGCCCGCAACTGGCCATGACCCTGTTCGACGGCGGTCAGCGCTCGGCGGAAGTCGACCGCAGCGAGGCGGCGTACGATGAAACCGTGGCCAAGTACCGTCAGACCGTGCTCGATGGCTTCCGCGAGGTGGAAAACTATCTGGTCCAGCTCAAGGTCCTGGAGAACGAGTCCGAGGTTCGCCAGCAAGCGCTGGATGCGGCCCGGGAGTCCCTGCGCCTGACCCAGAATCAGTACAAGGCCGGGCTGATTGCCTATCTGGATGTGGTGGTGGTCCAGGCCACGGCGCTGAACAACGAGCGCAGCATGCTGGACCTGTTGCAGAGCCGGTTGATTGCCAGCGTGCAATTGATCGCCGCGCTCGGTGGCGGGTGGGATGGCAATACCGAACTGTAATCACTCCTGTGGGAGCGAGCCTGCTCGCGATGCGGTTTCAAGGCCACAACGGTGGGGGCTGACACACCGCTATCGCGAGCAGGCTCGCTCCCACAGTGGGGGTATTCATACCGGCAATACACGGCTCTGCGATGGCTCAAACAAGCGTTTCATCGGCTTGCTGGCCATTTGCTCATTTTGTCAGTGCGTTCTTTTGCGCAATCAGTACAATCGCCGATTTGCCTGCCAGGAATGGACTCAGTCAGTCAGGTCGTTTCGAGAAACCCCATGCTCATCGGTAGCTATTCCCCCTCGCTGGTTGTCATTTCGCTCTTCGTGGCGATCCTCGCGTCCTATACGGCGCTCGATCTGACCGGGCGCATTGCCACGGCCAAAGGCCGGGCGGTGCATTTCTGGACGGCTGGCGGCGCCTTTGCGATGGGGATTGGCGTGTGGTCGATGCACTTCATCGGCATGCTGGCGTTCGATCTGCCGATCGCGCTTGGCTACGACATCACACTGACGGGCCTTTCACTGCTGACCGCCATCCTGTCCAGTGGCTTTGCCCTGTGGCTGGTCAGCCAGTCACGATTGCCACTATGGCAACTGGGCTTCGGTGCGTTGGTGATGGGCGCCGGTATCAGTGCCATGCATTACACGGGCATGGCCGCGATGCGCATGGAGCCCGGCATCGATTACGACCCCATGCTGTTCGCCGTGTCCTTGCTGATCGCCGTCGGCGCGTCGGGTGCGGCTTTGTGGATCGCCTTCCGCCTGCGCCTGCATACACCCTATGTCAGCCTGATCCGTGGCGGCGCGGCAATCATCATGGGCATTGCCATTGTCGGCATGCACTACACGGCCATGGCCGCCGCGCAGTTTCCCGACGGCAGTTTCTGTGGCGCGGCCACCGCTGGCCTGAATGGCAAGGGTCTGGACAGCCTGGTGCTGGTGACCACGCTGGCGGTGCTGAGCATCGCGCTGCTCACGTCGATTCTCGATGCACGCCTGGAGGCCCGTACAGCCGACCTGGCTCATTCGCTGACCGAAGCCAACCGCGAACTCACCCAGTTGGCCCTGCACGACACGCTGACCGGGCTGCCCAACCGCGTATTGCTGGCCGACCGGATCGATCAGGCCATGTCGAGGGTGAAGGAGCAGGGCGGCTGTTTTGCCTTGATGTTCATCGACCTGGACGGCTTCAAGCCGGTCAACGATGCGTTCGGCCACCACATGGGCGATCTGCTGCTGCGTGAAGTGGCACTGCGTCTGCGCGAGGATTTGCGCAGCCAGGACACCCTGGCGCGGATTGGCGGCGATGAATTCGTCTTGCTGGTGCAGTTGGTCAGCGAGCATGACGCGCTGAGTCTCGCCGAGCGCCAGGTCGGGCTGGTCGGGCGCTCGTTCCGCGTCGCCGAACATGACTTGCAGATCTCCGCCAGTGTCGGCATCGCCCTTTATCCGGGCAATGGCCACAGCGCCGAGGAATTGCTGATGAACGCCGATGCGGCGATGTATCACGCCAAGGGGGCGGGGAAGAACGGATACAGCTTCTTCGATGCCTCGATGAACAGCAACGCGCGCAAACAACTGCAATTATTGCAGGAACTGCGCAACGCACTGGATCAGCAGCAGTTCAGGCTGCATTACCAGCCCAAATTCGATGCCAGCAACGGCCGCGCCGTCGGCGCCGAGGCTTTGTTGCGTTGGGAACACCCGACCCACGGCCTGTTGTTGCCCGACAAGTTCATTGATCTGGCAGAGAAGACCGGACTGATCATCCCGATCGGCGACTGGGTGCTCAACGAAGCCTGTCGGCAGATGCGCGAGTGGTTTGTGCTCGGCTACACCCATTGGCGTATCGCCGTGAACCTGTCCGCGTTGCAGTTCTGCCACGCAGGCCTGGTACAGAGCGTAGCCAGGGCCCTGGCCACGCACCATCTGCCAGCCAACTGCCTGACCCTGGAAATCACCGAAACCACGGCGATGAGCGACGCCGATGCCAGCATGACGGTGCTCAATGAGCTGTCGCAGATGGGCGTCGACCTGTCCATCGATGACTTTGGCACCGGCTATTCCAGCCTGATGTACCTCAAGCGCCTGCCGGCCAATGAGCTGAAGATCGACCGTGGGTTTGTCCGCGACCTGGAGCGCGACAGCGACGACGCGGCCATTGTTTCGGCGATTGTCGCCCTGGGGCAGGCGCTGGGCCTGCGAATCGTCGCCGAAGGGGTGGAAACCGACGTGCAGCAGGATTTCCTGACGCAGCTTGGTTGTGACTCGCTGCAAGGCTACCTGCTGGGGCATCCGCTGCCGGCGGAGCGATTCCTGTCGGACATTGTCCAGGCGGAGCAACTGGCGGCAGGCTGAAAATCCCGGTCGCAGTCATCGGTCATCTGCGCGCAAGCTGCCACAGCTCATGCAAAACCGGTCAATGGCGGTTATTCTTGGCCCCGACTGCATACGCTTGAACGGGGAAACGCTCGCATGGACAAAGTCATTGTCATCACCGGCGGCAGCCGCGGTATCGGTGCCGCCACGGCACAACTGGCCGCCGAACAGGGCTATCGGATCTGCATCAACTACCAGTCCGATGAAGAGGCCGCCCATCGCGTGCTGGAGCAAGTCCGCGCTCTTGGCGCCCAGGCCATTGCGGTACGTGCCGATGTCAGCAACGAAGACGAAGTGATTGCCCTGTTCAACCGGGTCGACGCCGAGCTGGGCCGGGTCACGGCACTGGTCAACAATGCGGGCACGGTGGGGCAAAAGTCCCGGGTCGACGAAATGTCCGAGTTCCGCATCCTCAGAACCCTCAAGACCAATGTCCTGGCGCCGATCCTCTGTGCCAAGCACGCCATCCTGCGCATGTCACCCAAGCACGGCGGGCAGGGCGGCAGCATCGTCAACGTCTCCTCGGTCGCCGCGCGCCTGGGGGCGCCGAACGAGTACGTGGATTACGCCGCGTCCAAAGGCGCGCTCGACACCTTCACCCTGGGCCTGTCCAAGGAGGTGGCGGGCGAAGGTATTCGCGTCAACGCCGTGCGCCCTGGCTACATCTACACCGACTTCCACGCGCTCAGCGGAGATCCGGATCGGGTCAGCAAGCTGGAGTCGGCGATCCCGATGGCACGCGGCGGCCGGCCGGATGAAGTGGCGGAGGCGATTGTGTGGCTGTTGTCGGACAAGGCTTCTTACGCGACGGGGACGTTTGTGGATCTGGGGGGCGGGCGTTAGCCCCAGGATTACCTGTGTTTGTCCTGGCGTTATCGCGAGCAGGCTCGCTCCCACAGTGCAGAACATCCAGAGTCAACTGTGGGAGCGAGCCTGCTCGCAATGAACGCAAACCTCAAAACGACCGCACAATCCGCCCCAGCGTCTCCATCGCCCTTTCCGCCGCCTCATTCCAGGGGCTGCCGTAATTCAAGCGAATACAATTCCTGAACCGCTGGGTCGGGGAAAAGATCGGTCCTGGTGCAATGCTGATCCCTTGGGCCAACGCCATCTGGAACAGCTTCAACGAATCCATCTGCGGCGGCAGCTCAAGCCATAGGAAGTAGCCGCCAGCCGGCTGGCTGACCCGGGTTTCTGCCGGAAAATACCGGACTATCGCCGCCAGCATCGCGCTCTGTTGTTCCTCCAGTGCGTAACGCAACTTGCGCAGATGCCGGTCGTAGCCGCCGTGTTGCAGGTAGTCGGCAATCGCCGCCTGGGCCGGCATCGACGCGCACAGCGAGGTCATGAGTTTGAGCCGTTCGATTTTCTGCGCATAGCGTCCGGCCGCCACCCAGCCCACCCGATAACCGGGCGCCAGGCTTTTCGCGAACGAGCCGCAATGCATCACCAGTCCTTCGGTGTCGAAGGCCTTGGCCGGCTTTGGCGCCTGCTGGCCGTAATAGAGCTCGGCGTACACATCGTCTTCGATCAGTGGCACCTGATGCTGGCGCAACAGCTCCACCAGCTCCTGTTTCTTCGCCTCGGGCATGGTCGAGCCCATCGGGTTCTGGAAGCTGGTCATGCACCAGCAGGCCTTGATCGGGTGGCGTTCCAGGGTTTGCGCGAGTACGCCGAGGTCGATGCCGTCACGCGGGTGCACGGGGATTTCCACGGCTTTGAGTTTCAACCGCTCCAGAATCTGCAGGCAGGCGTAGAACGCCGGGGCTTCGATGGCCACCAGGTCCCCCGGCTCGGTCACCGCTTGCAGGCACAGGTTCAGCGCTTCCAGGGCGCCATTGGTGATCAGCAACTCTTCCATGGGCAGCATCAGGCCGCCGACCATGTAGCGCAGGGCGATCTGGCGCCGCAGTTGCGGGTTGCCCGGCGACATGTCGGTGACGACCATGCGCGGGTCCATGTCCCGGGTGGCGCTGGCCAGTGAGCGCGACAGCCGTTGCAGGGGGAACAAGGTCGGGCTGGGAAACGCTGAGCCAAAGGGCACGGTGGTCGGGTCCTTGATCGAATCGAGGACCGAGAACACCAGTTCGCTGACGTCGACTTCGGTGGACTCGTTGACCTGGCTGCTGATCACCGGCTCGGAAAACGGGCTTGGCGCATGGGTGTTGACGAAATAACCGGAGCGCGGGCGGGCGCGGATCAGGCCGCGGCGTTCCAGCAGGTAATAGGCCTGGAACACCGTGGACGGGCTGACGCCGTAGGTCTGGCTCGCGTATCGCACCGAAGGCACGCGTTGGCCGGGGCCCAGGACGCCGGAGCGGATCAGTTCAGCGATGTCATCGGCGAATTTTTCGTAGCGTTTCATCTAAAGCCCGTTGGGTGTCATTCGGTGAAATCGGGGTGAGCTTCTCGCGAGCGGTCGCTCCCACAAAGCCGCTCGCAACACGGTGGGAGCGAGCCTGCTCGCGATGGGCGCACCGAAGTTTAAGGGATCAGCGATTCATCGGCGCAACAAACCTGCTCTTTGCCACGGCGTAAATACCGGGCTCGTCGCTGTCGATGACCTTGAAGCTCAGGGTCTGCGAACTGCTGGCGGGTCGGTCCGTGGTCATCGCCACCGACACCGGCACATCGACAATTTCCCCGGCGGCCAGACTCAGCTCGGTCCGGCCTTGCAGCTGGAAGCCGTCGCCATCGACCAGACTCAGTTGATAGTTCTGACGTTGCTGGGTCTTGTTGATCACCTTGAGGCTGTAGATGTTCTCGATCTGGCCCCGACCGTTCTCACGGAACAAACCACGGTCCTTGGTCACGTCCAGCGATACCATCGGCCGTTCGATCAGTGCCAGGGTCAGGGCGCCGATCATCGCCACCAGCACCACGGTATAACCGATCAGGCGTGGACGCAGCAGGTGCGTCTTGCCGCCCTGCAACTCCCGTTCGGAGGTGTAGCGGATCAGGCCGCGCGGGTAGTTCATCTTGTCCATGATCGAGTCACAGGCATCGATGCAGGCGGCGCAACCGATGCATTCCATCTGCAAACCGTCGCGAATGTCGATGCCGGTCGGGCAGACCTGAACGCAGAGCTGGCAATCGATGCAATCGCCAAGTCCCACTTCGGCCGGTTTGACCTCGCGTTTGCGTGGGCCGCGATTTTCGCCACGGGCGACATCGTAGGAAATGGCCAGGGTGTCCTTGTCGAACATCACGCTCTGAAACCGTGCATAGGGGCACATGTGGATGCACACCGCCTCACGCAGCCAACCGGCGTTAAGGTAAGTGGCACCGGTGAAGAACAGCACCCAGAACAGGCTGACGCCGCCGATCTGCAGGGTCAGCAGTTCCGCGGCCAGCGGCCGGATCGGGGTGAAGTAGCCGACAAAGGTCAGGCCTGTGATCAGGCTGATCGCCAGCCACGCCGTGTGCTTGGCCGAGCGACGTATCAGCTTGTTCAGGCTCCAGGGCGCCGCCTTCAGCTTGATCCGCTGGTTGCGCTCGCCTTCGATGACCTTCTCGCACCACATGAAGACCCAGGTCCAGGAACTCTGTGGGCAGGTGTAGCCGCACCAGACGCGTCCGGCAAACACGGTGATCGCGAACAGGCCGAACGCGGCAATGATCAGCAACCCCGACAACAGGATGAAGTCCTGCGGCCAGAACGTTGCGCCAAAGATGTGGAATTTGCTTTCGGAAAGGTCCCAGAGCACGGCCTGGCGATCCCCCCAGTTCAACCAGGCAGTGCCGAAGAACAGCAGGTACAAAAGGCCCGCACCGAGCAGGCGCAGGTTACGAAACCTGCCGGTGAAACTGCGGGTGTGGACCAGGGTGTCAGTGGACTTGGCCTTCATCTTTGGACGCGAAGGCTCGAAGGTTTCTACGGTTCGGACGGGGATTAGTTCGCTCATGGTCTTTCGCTCATCAGCCTCCATCAGGCCGGGTCACTATGAGCGACGAACTGTTTGCATAACAGACTCAGGTATTTCAATAAAAAGCGGATCAGATGAGTGTGCAGCCATTGCCTGCGACAACTTGAAGCACTTGTGTTGCCGGCACGCGGGCGCCTATATCAGGGGCCCGCGCGGTGTGTTGATGCGCGTCAGTCAAATCACCGAATCACTGTCCGTGGCCTTCAAGTGGCGGCGCCCGTCCACCGCACCTGCTACGGTCAATGCATCCGCTTCTGCTTCGGTGATGTAGATGCGCTGCCCGTTGATCTCGACGGCCGACATCGATTTTTCGCTGTCGGTGATGATCTCCACGTCAGGGCAGAGGCGAATTTCCTCGCCGTTCTCGGTGGTGAAGAAGCAGGTCTGGTTCTCGATACGTACAGTCATGGCTCTGTCCTTGTTTCGGCGGGTTATACCGCGTTAGGGCACAACCGAAGGCCATCGTTCTGTGCAACTGATTAATGGTCGGTGCGGTCCATCCTCTATCGATCAATAACAAGGATTACGCCATGGACGCCTGGTGGCATGAGGTTTGGGTAACCCTGCAAGCGGAATTCGCCGACATCGGCGACGCCGCGCAACTGACGCGGATTACCGTCAGACTGCTGATCGCGGCACTGCTGGGCGCGATCCTGGGTTTTGAGCGCGAGCACAAGGGCAAGGCGGCCGGGGTTCGCACCCACATGCTGGTCGCACTGGGCGCAGCGCTGTTTGTGCTGGTGCCGCAAACGGCCGGCGCCCAGGCGGATGCCATGAGTCGCGTGGTGCAGGGCGTGATTGCCGGTATCGGGTTCCTCGGCGCCGGCACCATTCTGAAAAACCAGGAAGGCGACGAAGGCCACGTCAAAGGCCTGACCACCGCCGCCGGCCTCTGGATGACCGCTGCCATTGGTGTTTCGGCCGGGCTGGGGCGAGAGGCCACGGCGGTGTTCAGTACGTTGCTGGCGTTGGCGGTGTTCAGCGTGATGCCGAGGATTGTGAAGATGTTCGAGAACGATAAGGAGGCTTCGTAGGCTGGTCAGGGATGGTCCGAGAGGCAGGATCTCCAGTGGTGAATTCCGATTTTTCCCGAGCAGGCTCACTCCCACAGCATCACACCCACCCTGTGGGCGCGCGCTTGCTCGCGATGGTCGTCAACGATAACGCGGGGAACCTGACACCCCCCACGGATTTCGCTGTTCAACTCGTTTTGGGAAAAGTCGATGTTCTGGCTTTGTTCAATGTCGCGTTGGAGTGAGGTCTTTGGGTGTTCTTCCGGGAATGCCTGTTCGGGCAGGAAATACTGCAGTTCGTAATTGAATATTTTCAAGAGATGGCCAGCCGTTGAGTATTTCACGGTCGAGCGCCGGGCAACGTGCGCTAATGTTTTCGGGGGATTTGCTGGCGTTGAACAATAGTATCGACATGACTGGCCACTCTTTCGGCTAAAGACAGCGCTTTATCTAAGAGCATGCAAGGTGTGCTGGTAAAGCGTGGGACAAACGGGGATTTTCAGTAAAGGAGCGGTACTACAGAGTCGTCGGAATCTTCATTCATTTTGTGCACGAGATCGTTCCCCAGCGCTGCGAGGGAACGATCATCGGCTTCTTGTCACTCTTCAGGCGCCACAATCACCGGCGGCATGGTCGATGGCGGTTCTTCCCGTGGCGGCGGGGTGGTGCCGGGCGGGTCCTTTTCGGGGACCGGTTCCGGCTCGGTGGGCGGAATGGTCGGCGAGTCGATGTTCGGATCGGGTGTTTCGGCTGGGATTGGAATGCTCATGGTGACGGCCTCCGGTGGCACATGGCGTAAGTCGTGCTTAAGTTGGTTGACCACCGGGCGAGGGATTTGATTCCACGACAATTCACCTGAACTTTTATCCGGACCTGCCGCTCGGAACCTAAGTGAGTTCATTCCGGGGCCGACGGTCCTGCGCGAATGGCGACCCTGCACTTGAGCGTCCATGGGGCGTAAAGGAGAGATGCTCGATGACTGCCGAAACACCGACAGAGCTGGACTACAACGCTCACATGCCGCTGTCGCAGGCTTTGCTGCTGCCGCGCATTGCGATCGAGAGCACGATGCCGACCCTCGAAGGCGGGCAGTTTGCCGTTAAAGCGGTGGCGGGGCAGGAGGTGGTGGTCACCAGCAAGGTGTTCGCCGACGGGCACGACAAGCTGGCGGTGCAGGTGCGCTGGCGGGCCGAGGGCGAGCAGACCTGGCAACGCGAATCCATGACCGATCTGGGTAACAACGGTTGGCAGGGGCAGTTTCGCGTCAGGACGCAGGGGCGCTATGTGTTCTGCATCGAGGCCTGGATCGATCAGTTCGCCAGCTTCTGCTATGAACTGGAGAAGAAGCACGCCGCCGGTGTGCCGGTGAGCCTTGAGCTGCAGGAAGGCCGTCATCTGGTCCAGGCCGCCGCCGAGCGCTCCGACGGGCCACTCAGTGAAGCGCTGGCGGCGCTGCACCATGAACTGGCAGCACTGCTCGAAATGGAGCAGGTGGCGCTGTTTCTGCAACCGCGCAGCGCCGACCTGATGGCCCAGGCCGATCACCGTGCTTATTTGAGCTTCAGTCCCGAATATCCACTGGACGTCGAGCGCGAACTCGCCGAGTTCGCCAGTTGGTATGAGTTGTTTCCCCGCTCGATCACCGACGATCCCGCCCGTCATGGCACCTTCAATGATGTGCATTCACGGCTGCCGATGATCCAGGACATGGGCTTCGATGTGCTGTACTTCCCGCCGATCCACCCGATCGGCCGCAGTTTCCGCAAAGGCCCGAACAACTCCCTGACGGCGGGCCCGGATGATCCGGGCAGTCCGTATGCCATCGGTAGCGCAGAAGGCGGGCACGAGGCGATTCATCCGCAACTGGGCAGCCGTGAAGATTTCCGTCGCCTGGTCGCGGCCGCCGCCGCCCACGGCCTGGAAATCGCCCTCGATTTCGCCATCCAGTGTTCCCAGGACCACCCGTGGTTGCAGCAGCATCCAGGCTGGTTCAACTGGCGGCCGGACGGCACGATCAAGTACGCGGAGAATCCGCCGAAAAAATACCAGGACATCGTCAACGTCGACTTCTATGCCGCCGACGCGATCCCCAGCCTCTGGATAGAATTGCGCGACATTGTCATCGGCTGGGTGGAAGAGGGCGTGAAGATCTTTCGTGTCGACAACCCGCACACCAAGCCGTTGCCGTTCTGGCAATGGCTGATCGCCGACGTGCGGGCGCTGCACCCTGAAGTGATTTTCCTCGCTGAGGCCTTCACCACGCCCGCGATGATGGCGCGCCTGGGCAAGGTCGGTTACTCCCAGAGCTACACCTACTTCACCTGGCGCAACACCAAGCACGAATTGTCGACCTATTTTTCCGAACTCAACCAGTCGCCTTGGCGCGAGTGCTACCGGCCGAACTTTTTCGTCAATACGCCGGACATCAACCCAGCCTTCCTGCATGAGTCGGGCCGCGCCGGCTTTCTGATCCGCGCGGCGCTGGCGACCATGGGTTCCGGGCTGTGGGGCATGTATTCAGGGTTTGAGTTGTGTGAATCGGCAGCGGTGCCGGGCAAGGAGGAATACCTCGATTCCGAGAAGTACGAGATCCGTCCAAGGGATTTCAATGCGCCGGGCAACATCATCGCCGAGATCGCCCAGCTCAATCGCATCCGTCGGCAGAACCCGGCCTTGCACACGCACCTGGGCCTGACGATCTACAACGCCTGGAACGACAACATCCTGTATTTCGGCAAGCGCAGTGCCGATGGCAGCAACTTCATCCTGGTTGCGGTCAGCCTCGACCCGCATAACGTCCAGGAGGCGAATTTCGAGTTGCCGCTGTGGGAATTGGGCCTGCCCGATGACGCGAGCACCCAGGGTGAAGACTTGATGAACGGCCATCGCTGGACGTGGCATGGCAAGTACCAGTTCATGCGGATCGACCCGGCGCATCAACCGTTCGGCATCTGGCGGATCACGGCTTAACAAGCACGACATCTGTGGGAGCGAGCCTGCTCGCGATTGCGGTCTGCAATCACCCTGAGGGTGACTGACATGTCCCCTTCGCGAGCGGGCTCGCTCCCACACATCGATGACGGCTTTCTCGAATTCAACAGGAGTGACCCATGGCGAAGAAACCCAAGGCTGCCACCTTTATCAAGGATCCGCTCTGGTACAAGGATGCCGTGATCTACCAGGTTCACGTGAAATCATTTTTCGACTCCAACAACGACGGCATCGGCGATTTTCCCGGCCTGATCGACAAGCTTGACTACATCGCCGATCTCGGCGTCAACACCATCTGGCTGCTGCCGTTTTACCCGTCGCCACGCCGCGACGATGGTTATGACATTGCCGAATACCGGGGCGTGCATACCGATTACGGCACCCTGGCCGATGCCCGGCGGTTCATTGCCGAAGCCCACAAGCGTGGCCTGCGGGTGATTACCGAGCTGGTCATCAACCACACCTCCGACCAGCACCCCTGGTTCCAGCGGGCACGCAAGGCCAAGCCTGGTTCGGCGGCGCGGGATTTCTACGTGTGGTCCGACGACGATGGCAAATACGATGGCACGCGGATCATTTTTCTCGACACTGAGAAATCCAACTGGACCTGGGACCCGGTGGCCGGCCAGTACTTCTGGCACCGTTTCTACTCGCACCAGCCGGACCTGAATTTCGATAATCCGCAGGTGATGAAGGCCGTGTTGTCGGTGATGCGCTACTGGCTGGACATGGGGATCGACGGCCTGCGCCTGGATGCGATTCCCTACCTGATCGAACGCGACGGCACCAACAACGAAAACCTGCCGGAGACCCACGACGTCCTCAAGCAGATCCGCGCCGAAATCGATGCCAACTATCCCGACCGCATGCTGCTGGCCGAAGCCAACCAGTGGCCGGAAGACACCCAGCTGTATTTTGGTGACACCGACAAGTCCGGGCTCAACGGCGACGAATGTCACATGGCGTTCCATTTCCCGCTGATGCCGCGCATGTACATGGCGCTGGCCCAGGAGGACCGCTTCCCGATTACCGATATCCTGCGCCAGACCCCGGAAATCCCGGCCAACTGCCAGTGGGCGATCTTCCTGCGCAATCATGATGAGCTGACGCTGGAGATGGTCACCGACAAGGAGCGCGACTACCTGTGGAATTACTACGCGGCGGACCGCCGCGCGCGGATCAACCTGGGGATCCGTCGGCGCCTCGCCCCGTTGATGGAGCGCGACCGGCGTCGTGTCGAGCTGCTCAACAGCCTGCTGCTGTCGATGCCCGGGACGCCGACCCTGTATTACGGGGACGAGATCGGCATGGGCGACAACATCTACCTGGGTGACCGCGACGGCGTGCGTACACCGATGCAGTGGTCGATCGACCGTAACGGCGGCTTCTCCCGTGCCGATCCGGCGAGCCTGGTCCTGCCACCGATCATGGACCCGCAGTACGGTTACCTGTCGGTCAACGTCGAAACCCAGGCCGGCGATCCGCATTCGCTGTTGAACTGGACCCGGCGCATGCTTGCCGTGCGTAAACAGTCGAAGGCCTTCGGGCGCGGCACGCTGAAGATGCTGTCGCCGAGCAACCGGCGGATCCTGGCCTACACCCGTGAATTCACCGGGGACGATGGCCGGCACGAAATCATTCTGTGCGTGGCCAACGTATCCCGCAGCGCTCAGGCAGCGGAGCTGGACCTCTCGGCCTACGTCGGCATGGTGCCGGTGGAGATGCTCGGCGGTAACGCCTTCCCGCCGATCGGCCAGTTGAATTTCCTCCTGACCCTGGCGCCGTATGGCTTCTACTGGTTCGTATTGGCCGCCGAGAATCAGATGCCCAGCTGGCACGTGGAACCGGCACAAAGCCTGCCGGATTTCACCACGCTGGTGCTGAAAAAACGCATGGAAGAATTGCTCGAATCGCCGTCCCGCGCCACGTTGGAGCAAACCATCCTGCCGAACTGGTTGCAGAACCGTCGCTGGTTCGCCGGCAAGGACGCGGCCATCGAAGCGGTGACGCTGGCCTACGGCGTGCGTTTCGGAGATGCGCAGCATCCGGTGCTGCTCAGTGAGATCGATGTCACCAGCGGCGGCCAGACCAGCCGCTACCAGTTGCCCTTCGGCTTCATTGCCGAAGATCAGGTGGGCCCCGCGCTGCCTCAGCAATTGGCATTGTCGCGGGTGCGACGAGGGCCACAGGTCGGTTTGATCACCGATGCGTTCACCCTCGAAAACTTCATCCGCGCGGTGCTCCAGGGCATGCAGAACAACAGCGTGTTGCCGTGCGAAGGTGGCGAAATCCGTTTCGAGCCGACGCCCGAGCTGGCCAGGCTGGGCCTGACCACTGAATCCGAAGTGCGCTACCTGTCCGCCGAACAGTCCAACAGTTCGGTGGTGATCGGCAGCAGCCTGGTGCTCAAGCTGATCCGCAAGGTGGCCTCTGGCGTTCACCCGGAACTGGAAATGAGCGCCTACCTGACCGAGGCCGGCTTCGCCAATATCTCACCGCTGCTGGGCTCGGTGGTGCGCCGCGATGCGCAGGGCCAAGACAACCTGCTGATGATCGCCCAGGGCTACCTGAGCAATCAGGGCGATGCGTGGGAGTGGACCCAGAACAACCTCGAGCGGGCGCTGCGCGACGAACTGGCGGACGCCATGTCCGAGCAGGAGCAGCATTACAACGCCCTTGGCGAATTGAAGGACTTCGCCGGCATGCTGGGTCAGCGCCTGGGCGAAATGCACCAGGTGCTGGCCGCACCGACCGACAACCCGGACTTCGCCCCACAAGTCACCACGCAGAAAGACGCCATGGCCTCGGCCAGGGATGTCGCGGCGCAAGTGGAGCACGCGCTGAAATTGCTCAAGCAACATCAAAGTGAACTGAACCCTGGCGACAGAAATCTGGTCAGTCAGATGCTGGACAACAAAAAGGCGATCCTCACTCATATCCAGGCGCTGGGCAAACAGGCGGCCGGTGGCTTGCGCATTCGGGTGCATGGCGACTTGCACCTGGGGCAGGTCCTGGTGATCAAGGGCGATGCCTACCTGATCGACTTCGAAGGCGAACCGGCGCGGCCATTGGCCGAACGGCGCGGCAAGCACAGTCCGTACAAGGATGTCAGTGGCGTGCTGCGTTCCTTCGATTACGCGGCGGCGATGGCGATCAACGTGCATAACGTCGATAACACCGCCGATGCCCAGGCCGCCAGGGAGCGGGTATCCCGGCGCTACCTGATCGAGGCGAAACAGGCATTTGTCGACGCGTATCGGCTGGCGGCAGCTAGTCTTAGTCATGCTTGGCAGGAACCGGGAGGCGAGGACGCCGCGCTGGCGTTGTTCGGTCTGGAAAAGGCGGCATACGAGGTGGCTTATGAGGCTGAAAACCGGCCCACCTGGCTGCCCGTGCCGTTGCACGGTTTATATGGATTATTGAGTGGGCTTAAACCCTTTTCCGATCTTGGTGGAGAGTAGTCATGAGTTTCTCGAACAAGGAACAGGGTCACCGCAAAGAGGCGTTACTGCCCAGATCGCGGGATATTGAGGCGCTGGTACGCGCCGAACACCACGACCCATTTGCCATTCTCGGCCCCCATGGCGACGACGCCGGCGGGCAGTACATTCGGGCTTATCTGCCGGATGCGTTGAGCGTCCAGGTGCTGAGCAAGGACACGGGCGAAGAACTCGGTGCGCTGCAAGCCACCGAGACACCCGGGCTGTTCGTCGGGCACTTCGATCATGCGCAGCCCTACGTCCTGCGCACGCGCTGGGCCGGTGGCGAGCAGGTCGCCGAAGACCCCTACAGTTTTGGTCCGCTGCTGGGCGAGATGGACTTGTACCTGTTTGCCGAAGGCAATCACCGCGACCTGAGCAGTTGCTTTGGCGCGCAGTTGAAAAACGTCGAGGGTGTCGACGGCGTACGTTTCGCCGTGTGGGCACCGAATGCCAAGCGGGTATCGGTGGTCGGCGACTTCAATAATTGGGATGGGCGTCGGCACCCCATGCGCCTGCGGCATCCCACCGGCGTCTGGGAGTTGTTCATCCCGCGTCTGGGGGCCGGGGAGGCCTACAAATACGAGATTCTCGGCGCTCATGGCATCTTGCCTTTGAAGGCCGATCCGATGGCGCTGGCCACCACGTTGCCACCGGACACCGCCTCGAAAGTCGCCGCGCCGCTGAACATCGACTGGCAGGATCAGCAATGGATGCAGGACCGGCTCGAACGCTCGAAACCAAGCGCGCCGCTGTCGATCTACGAATTGCACGCCGGCTCCTGGCAGTGCGAACTGGACGACCTGGGCGAAGTGGCCCGCCAGTACACCTGGCACGAGTTGGGCGAACGTCTGATTCCGTATGTGAAGGAGCTGGGTTTCACCCACATCGAGCTGATGCCGATCATGGAGCACCCGTTCGGCGGTTCGTGGGGCTATCAACTGCTGTCGCAATTCGCCCCGAGCGCCCGTTACGGTTCACCGCAAGATTTCGCCGCGTTCGTCAATGCGTGCCACCTGGCGGACATTGGCGTGATCCTCGACTGGGTGCCGGCGCATTTCCCCACCGATACCCACGGCCTGGCGCAATTCGACGGCACCGCGCTGTATGAGTACGGCAACCCGCAGGAAGGCTTTCACCAGGACTGGGACACGCTGATCTACAACCTTGGCCGAACCGAGGTGCACGGCTACATGCTGGCGTCGGCGCTGCACTGGCTCAAGCATTTCCACGTCGATGGCCTGCGCGTCGATGCCGTGGCGTCGATGCTGTACCGCGATTACTCGCGCAAGGCCGGCGAGTGGGTGCCGAACCGTCACGGCGGGCGTGAAAACCTGGAAGCCATCGACTTCCTGCGTCACCTCAATGACGTGGTCAATCTCGAAGTCCCCGGCGCGCTGGTGATCGCCGAGGAGTCAACCGCGTGGCCCGGTGTCAGCCAGAACACACAGCAGGGCGGCCTGGGGTTCGACTACAAATGGAACATGGGCTGGATGCACGACTCGCTGCATTACATCCAGCAAGACCCGGTCTACCGTGCCCATCACCATAACGAACTGAGCTTTGGTCTGGTGTACGCCTGGTCCGAGCGCTTCATCCTGCCGATCTCCCACGACGAAGTGGTGCACGGCAAACACTCGCTGATCGACAAGATGCCGGGCGACCGCTGGCAGAAATTCGCCAACCTGCGGGCGTACCTGAGCTTCATGTGGGCGCATCCGGGCAAGAAACTGCTGTTCATGGGCTGCGAGTTCGGCCAGTGGCGCGAGTGGAACCACGACCAGCAACTGGATTGGTACTTGCTGCAGTATTCGGAACACAAAGGCGTGCAGAAACTGGTCGGCGACCTCAACCAGCTGTACCGCTCCGAGCCGGCGCTGCACGACCAGGACGACGCCCCGCAAGGCTTCCAGTGGCTGATTGGCGACGACGCGATCAACAGCGTCTACGCCTTCCTGCGCTGGAGCAAGGACGGGCGACCGCTGCTGGTGGTGGCCAACTTCACACCGGTGCCACGGGCCGGTTATCGCATCGGCGTGCCGTTTGCCGGGCGCTGGAGCGAAGTGATCAACAGCGATTCGGCCACTTATGCCGGCTCGAACTACGGCAACGGCGGCGGGGCGTTTACCGAGGAGGAGGCGAGCCACGGGCAGGCCATGTCATTGGTGCTGAATTTGCCGCCGTTGGCGGTGTTGATACTGAGGCCGGAAGGCTGACGTCTTGATACCGCGTTGAACTCATCGCGAGCAGGCTCGCTCCCACAGGTCCGCTGTGACCCTTGTGGGAGCGAGCCCGCTCGCGATGGCGTGCTGACAAACGCCGCATCGGCTTGGGTCAGTCCCTCACCAACGCATCCGCACACCCAGGCTGCCGATCAACCCGTTCAAGTCGTTATCGTCGACGTCGCTGCTGTAGTCGGCGCTGACGTACAGGCTGACGGCCGGTGTCATCCGCGCAACCAATCCCAACCCCACTTCGACGGTCGATGATTTACGGCTGCTGCTGATTTTGTCGACCTGGTCGAGGGTCACGGTATTGCCGGTGTAGACGGTGTGCCACAAGTTGGTCCGCACATAGGGTTCGAACCCCAGGCCATTGATGTCGTAACTACCTTTGAGTCGGGCGCCGACCCGGCCGCTCCACGAGGTGAGGTCGCTGGACGATGCATTGCCGGAGCCCGCGTACGGGGTGTCCAGGGTGATGCGCTGGTTGATCAACTGTGCCTGCGGTTCAACGACCCAGTTCTCGCTCAGGCCGATCGGAAAACCCCCTTCCACCGAGAGTGTGACTGCGCTGCCTTCCGTGGCTTGCCGGGCGCCTTGCTGATTGCGACTGAAACCGTTGACGCGCCCGCCGCTGGCGCTCAGGTCGACGTGCCAGCCCTGGGGGCCGGTCAGGCTCCAGTAGGCGCCGAGGCTCTGGCCTTGCAGGTTCAGGGTGTCAGTATTGGGATCGGCCAGCGCGCGATGCGTCAGCGGACCGTCCGCGTTGCCCCGGATCTGGCTGGTGCCACCGATCAGGCCGACTTGCTGGACATGACCGCTGCCGCTTTGCAGGGTCAGGATCGCCGGGCCTTTGTGCGGGTTGGCGTAGGCAAGAGCGCCTGACTGGGACTCATAATCGGTCTGGGCCTGGCGCCCGGCCTGCCCATAGAGTTGATCCCAGGCCGAGGGCGCGGCGTCCTGGGTGGTCCAGCGTGTACTTCGACTGTCCGACGCAGCGCTGAACCGGCCGGGATAGCTGGCAGCCAGCGCGGGCAGGCTGAGCACAGGAACCTGCTGGTCATACCAGGGGGCTGTCTCTTCCTCTGCAGGTGAGGCCTGCACTTCCATGGATGAACACAGTAGAAGTGAACTCGACACCGTGCAGAAAGTTACTTTGATCTCTTGTTGGGTGAATGAAGTTTTCATGGAGGTCTACCTTGCAATCGCATGCTGGATCTCGCTGTGGCGTCTCTCCTACCCCGAACGAGGGGCGACCGAATGGAATGGGGGCAAGCCGCTGGCCGCCCGTTTTTACGGGTGTCTGGTGGGGTGCCCCCTCAGGTACTTCGGGGGTAGTACGTGAAGCTAAGAAGACCGACGACCGTGCGTCAAGAAAATGGCCGATAAGTGGTAGGTGAATTTTAGCGATTGCAACTATCTGTTTTTGATCGAGACTCTAAGTTATTGTTTGTTCAAAAAAACGTCCTGCCAGCCGCAGGCTAGAGGGGTTTGCATAGCAGGCTACCGGCTTACCAGCTCACTCTCACCCCCATGTTCGCCTGACTGCCATGCAGCTGATTACTGTCAATATTGCTGCTGTAATCGGTGCTGGCGTACACACTGACGGCCGAAGACAGGCTCACGATCACGCCGACCCCCAGGTCCAGCGATGACGATTTCTGCTCGCTGACGATCTCGTCCGTGCCGGCAAAGGTCACCGTGTCGGTCCCCGAGAAGGTGTGCCACAGGTTGGCACGCAGGTAGGGTTCGACCGATCGGCCGCTGACCTGGTAACTGCCCTTGAGGCGCGCGCCGACGCGTCCGGTCCAGGCGCTGTCGGAGTCGAATGAAACACGCGACACGCCATCATCCTGGCTGTCGAGGCTGACTTTCTGATAAATCGCTTGCGCCTGGGGTTCGATCACCCACTTGTCGCTGATGGCAATGGGGTAACCGACTTCTGCCGACAGGGTCGCGACGTGGCCCTCATTGTCGATCTTACGGCCACGATCGGAATGACTGTCACCGTCGAGTCGGGTGTACATCGCCACGGTGTCGAGGTAGGCGCCTGCGGAGTCGGTCAGGGTCCAGTAGACCCCTGCGCTGTCGCCTTCGAGGTCCACTTTGCCGGCCTGTTTGCCTTCAAAGCCGCCATTGAAGCCGTCGACATCGCCACGCAGGCGCGAGTGGCCGACGAACAAACCGCTGCGCTGGATCTGGCCGCCGCTCAGTGTCGAGCCGAACAGATCGGTGCCGACCTGGAAACCATAAAGCGAGCCATCGACACGGGGCGTGACGGTCCCGGCCCAGGTCTGGTCGAAATTTTTGCCGTAGACCCGGCCCCAGCCCGCGCTCAGGGGGCCGGTTTGCGTGAGCAGCCCCTGATCGCCCTGGCGATCGTGGAAGGTGGCGAGGGCGTTCAGTGACAATTGTGCGGCGGCCGGAGGCATCACCGACCACACCGGGACTTCCGGCCTGAAGATCGGGATCGGTGCAGCGCCGGGTTGGACTGCGGGCAACACCGGAACGACCCCGGCAACAGCGGCAACCACCGGTACCGGCACCAGCGGCTCGAGGGTGGGTGGCAGCGTCGGGTCGGCATTGGCAACTTCCACCAGCGGCGGGGCGACCACCGAGGAGCGCAGGTACCAGCTGTTTTCGCTGCCGGCGGTGATGCCGCCCTTGAACAGGTTGTAGTCGTAGACACCGGCCGACACCGGCGCTGCCAGGGCGAATGCGCCGTTGTCGCTGACTGCCGTGCCTTGCGCCTGCACCAGCTGTATACCGTTCTGCAGGGTGAGGGCACCCGCGCCCCCCAGGTTGCTGACGGAAATCAACGTGGTGCCGGTCAATGTGCCGTTGTTGACCACCAGTTTGTCGCTGGCAGAGGCGTCATCGCCCACTGCACTTTGCAACAACAACTGACCGCCATTGCCGGCGTAGTTGCCCTGGACCGTGAGGGTGTCGCTGGTGGCGGTGTTGCCCCGGGTGAGGTCGATGACCCCGCTGTTGTTCAGCGTGGCCATCAGGCCGGGAGTGAGCGGTGCAATGCCGCCCTGGACGGACGTCAGCAGGCTGCTGCCGTCTACGTTGAAGACGCCGGTGCCAATGTTGCTGTCGCCCAGGCGGAAGGTGTCATTGAGCAGGTCGAACCGCGAAGCGTTGGTCAGGCTCACCGTTTCCCAGTTGTTGTAGCGGCTGGCGCCCGAGGAGCGGGTCTGGTCGAAGGTCAAGCGATCATTGCCGGCGCCGCCATCCATATTCGGATTGAGGGCCAGGGTGCTGTCGGTCAGATTGCGCAGGGTGACACGATCGTTGCCCAGGTCCATCAGGACGGCCGAGCGGATAATTCCGCCACCGTCCCACAGCAGCGTGTCGTCGCCGACACTGGCACGGACTTCGCCGACGATCTCGCCACCGGTGACGGTGATGCTGTCGTTGCCGCCGCTGACACTGACGTTGCCACCAATGAATCCGCCGGAAACGATGATGGTGTCCTGGCCGAAACCGGTCACCAGATTGCCGAGGATAGTGCCGCCCGACAGGTCGAAAATATTGTTATCGAGTTTCATGTCGACCCGGCCGATGGACCCTCCGGTCATTTTGGCCACGTCGCCGTCTTCGAAAGCGCCAGTGATGGTGCCACCGGTCATCAGGAACGTGTCACGGCTGTCGCCCTGGGCCAGGGAACCGATGGTCCCGGCACTCATGGTGAAGCGGTCGATGCCACTGCCCTGGTTCACCGCCGTGCTGATGGTCCCGCCCGCAATATTAATGGTGTTGGTGCCGTCGCCCACATTGAGCGATCCGTTGATGACGCCTGAATTCATGATCACGGTGTCTGCGCCGGCGCCGAAGGTCACGTTGCCGTTGATCGAGCCGGTGCCGTTGGCGGGGAAGGTCAGGCTGTTGTCGCCCGCGTTATCGGTCAACGGGCCACTGCTGCCACTGTCACAGGTGAAGTTGTCGTTGCCGACGGTGGGCGTCAATGCACAGGCCGCCGAGGCGGTTTGGGCGCTGCCCGCACAGAGCAGCAAGGAAAAGGCGCAGACGGAATAACGGCCCATTGGCCGTTGCGTCGAAAAGGTCATGTTCGTCTCTCCGCATTGATTTGCGCCTGAGCTCTGCACGCCCTTGGAGTGGCAGTGGCTCAGGCGCCCATGGCAGCGCGAATTGACGACAAATACAGCTCCCTGCTGAAAACCCTGGCAAAACTTGCGCTACGATCCCGTCCGTATCAGGCATGAATACAGACAGCTGCACCGTATCAACAGATTTTGCGGCCGGCTACTGTCATAAATAACAGGTCGAGCAACTTTTTTTGCATCGTGGCGGCTCAGGTCGCCGGGTCACAAATGCACTTCCACCGCCAGCGGCAGGTGATCGGACAGGTGCGTCCAAGGCTTGCTGCCCAGGATTTTCGGGTCGTGGCTGCTGGCGTTGCGCAGATAAATCCGGTCCAGGCGCAACAAGGGGAAACGTGCCGGGTAGGTCTTGGCCGGGCGGCCGTGGTGACGTTCGAAGGCTTCGTGCAGGTAATCGCGACGCGCCAGGGTGGCGTTGCCTTGCAATTGCCAGTCGTTGAAGTCGCCGGCAATGATCACCGGGGCGTCGTCCGGCAAGGATTCGAGTAACTGGCACAACAGCTCCAGCTGCAGCTGGCGATGGCTTTCCAGCAAGCTCAGGTGTACGCAGATGGCATGAACCTCGGTATGGCCCGGCACATCCAGAATGCAATGCAGCAACCCACGCCGCTCGGGTCCGGTGATCGACACATCGAGGTTGCGGTATTCGCGGATCGGGTATTTGGACAGCAGGGCATTGCCGTGGTGGCCGTCGGGGTAGACCGCATTGCGCCCATAGGCGAAGTCGCTCCACATGCTGTCGGCCAGGAATTCGTATTGCGACGTTTGTGGCCAATTGTTGAAGCGCGAGGAATGGCGCTCGTGCTCACCGACCACCTCCTGCAGGAACACCACATCCGCCGACGTGCTGCGTACCGCCTCACGCAGTTCCGGGAGGATGAAACGCCGGTTGAATGCGGTGAAACCCTTGTGGGTGTTGACCGTCAGTATCCTGAGCCGATGAACCACCGGGGGCGTGCTCGATGGCACCGATTCAACGGCCTGCCGCTTGGAATCACTGGTCACTTTCACTCCTCTGAATCTGGGTTGCCTATGTATGCGACTGATCCGGCAGCGGGCAGTTCAGTCGGACACCGGCACTCAGACGAAGACGATTTCATACGGCAGGCGCATCCGCTCCAGCAGCACCGGCGGCAGCAACGGCGGCAGGCCGACCGCGGGCTCGCCGTCGAGCTGGCTGGCGTAGGCGTGGGTGGCGTGGCTTTTGCGCGCCACGGTCCAGGTGTCGAGCCGCAGCTTGCGTGCCCGGTGCCAGGGGAAGAGGCTGCTGTCGCGTGTTGGCCAGTGCCAGGCCCATACCGGCACTTCGTTGAAGACTGCGCCCACCAGCGCGGCGGCGTGGGCGCTGGCTCGGCCCACCGCGTCGTGGTCGATGTTGCCGTCCTCGCGCCAAGTGCTGAACACCACGTCGCCTGGACGCAGGTAGCGGGCGATGAATTCACTCAATTGACGTTCGCGTTCGGCCAGGGCGTTATCGGTGAACCCTCCGCGAATCCATTTCAGGCTATGCATGGGCAAACCGAGGCGGCGCAAGGCTTCGACGCTTTCCTGGGGGCGAAACACACTGAGACGTTTCTCCGACCATTGCTGCGAGCCCGGATGACTGGCGCTGCCGTCGGTGATCGAGATCAATTGCAGGGGGTGGCCCAGGGCGCTGAGCAACTGCAGCAGACCACCGCAAGTCACCACTTCGTCGCCGGGATGCGGGGCGATCACCACGGCGCGTGCGCCGGGCGGGACCAGCGTCTGAGTGTTGATCACCGGAACATTGTCCAGCTGAAGCGCAGTGTTCCAGATCTGGGCTGACAGACTACTGTCGATGAGGGATACGGGTTTCATCAGGCTACGTCCTTGTTATGGTTGATAGCAATGTGCCGCGCTCCGTACCTTGGATTGCAGCGTGCAAGAGTATTGCTCAAGTCAGGCTATTCGTCGCGTGCTTGTTCGTTCCAGTTAGTTTTTTATCCGCTGCGCGCCAGGTCGGACAGGTAGTCGCCAAAGCCGCCCCGGGCCCGGCTGTCCAGGCGTGCGCTGGTGAGCACCTGAGGACGTTGGCTCCACGCAATCGTCGCGCCGCAGCGCTCCAGCTGACGCACCAGTTGCACGTCTTCATCGCACGCCAGGGGCTCGAAACCGCCGGCGCGCCGGTACGCCTCGGCGCTGATACCCAGGTTGGCCCCGTGAATATGCCGGTGGCCGTCACGCTGCTGATAATGCTGGTGGTAGCGGATCTGCGCCGACTCGTCGAACGACTCGTCCCACGTCTCCACGGTCACCGTGCCGCACACCGCATCCACGTCGAGCGCCAGTTGTGCCACCAGCCAGTCATGGGCCACCCGACTGTCGGCGTCGGAGCAGGAAATCCAGCGCACCCCGCGTTCCAGCAGAAATCGTGCCCCGGCCGCACGGGCCTGGCCGACATTGCGTGCCTCGATTTCCAGGCAATGAACCGGATAACTGCCGGCGATGGCCAAGGAGCGATCGGTGCAACTGTCCAGCACCACCAGCACTTCGACCGCCTCACCGCCCAGCGACTCGTGCTGCGCGGCGCGCAGGGCCGCTCGAAGACAGTCTTCAAGCAGCGCTTCCTCGTTGTGCGCCGGGATCAGGATGCCAATCATCGCAAACCCTCCAGCGTAGCTACGGAGCGCGGTTCGCGACTCCACAGTTCGAGGATGAAATCGGCTTCCTGATGCAGGACCAGGCGCGCCAGGTGCAGGTGTTCGTGCAGAAGGTCGTGTACCTGCCGGGCGTTCAGGGGGCAGCCCTCGATCGGAGGGCGCCAGTGGCACGCCAGTAACTGACCATCGGCGGTCAGCGATTGCGTAGCCTGCTGGATCAAGTGCCTGAGGTCTTCGGCATCCAGGTAGTAGCCGATTTCGCTGAGCACGATCAGGTCGAACTGTTCTTTCGGCCAGTCGCCGGGCAAGCGGCTGTGGCGCACTTCGGCATGCTCGAACAGGCTCAGGCGGGTGCGGGCCAAGGTCACGGCGGCGGCTGCGGTGTCGCAACAGAGCAGGCGATCGCAGCGGCCCGCCAGTTCCGCGCTCAACTCACCGTTGGCGCAGCCTGGCTCGAAAATCGAGCGGTAGCGCGCACGGGGCAGGGCGGCGAGGGTGATCGCGCGTTTGCGTTGTTCGTACCAGCGCTGGCGGAACGCCCAGGGGTCTTCGCTGCCAGCGAACAAGCCGTCAAAATAGCGATCCTCGACACTCATACAAATACCACCTCGAACGGTTGCAGCAAGCGCTCGATCACATAGGGCGCCAGCACCGGCGGCAAGCCGATCTGCGGATCGCCCTCCAACTGGCTGGCAAAGGCGTGAATCGCGTGGCGTTTGCGTGCCACCTGCGCCGGCGACAGGAGAATTTTGCGCGCCCGCTGCCAGGGCACCAGGCGGTCTTCGGGCGTTGCCCAGTGCCAGGTCCAGACCGGCAGCTCGTGCACGGTTGCGCCAACCCGTTGCGCGGCGGCAACCGTTGCGCGCCCGACCGCTTCGTGATCGCAATGTCCGTCCTCGCGCCACGTGGTGAACACCACGTCCCCGGGGTGAAGGTGTCGTTCGATGAAGTCGAGCAGCTGGGTTTCCCGTGCAGCGACCTGACTGTCGGCAAAACCGCCACGCAGCCATTTGAGTTGATGCAGGGGCAGGCCGAGCCGGCGCAGCGCTTCGGCCGACTCTTGCGGGCGGACCACACTCAGGCGTTCCACCGGCCAGCGCCGGGAGCCGGGGTGACTGGCGCTGCCATCGGTGACCGAGATCAGTTGCAACGGCCGGTCGGCGGCGGCCAACAGTTGCAGCAAGCCGCCGCAGCCGAGCACTTCGTCGTCCGGGTGCGGTGCCACGATCACCGCGCGTGAGCCGGCCGGCACCAGGTCGAGGATATCGATGACCGGCACGTGTGCCAGGTGGCTGGAGGTTTGCCACCGGTGCAGGGGCGTGCCCTGGCCGACGATGGGATTGGCTTTCATAACGTCCATGTGTCCGGGAGGATGTGCAGGCCGAGGGCGGCCAGGTCGCGTTCGGCGTGGCTTTGGCGAAGGAATACCGGCAGGTCGGCGCTCAGGCGAGCGAACTGTGGATCCTTGCAATACGGACCGGCGCCGAGGGCGTGACCCACATGGCGCAGCACCTGTTCTGCGGCGTCCTCGACCACTGCGCGGACACGTCGCGCCAGGCGTTCGGCGTCGTCCTGCGGAGCGGCGTCGATGCCGTTGGCGCTGCAACGCAACACCGTCGCCGCCGCATGCAGGGCACTGTCGACCGCCCCCAGGTGGGCGAGGGCATGAGGTTCCTCGCGCCGGGAGCAATGACTGCGCAAACGTTCGGCGAGGCTCTGCGCCGCGCCGTACCAGCACGCGGCAATACCGATGCCGCCTTGCCAGAAGCCAGGGCGCCGCAGATAGTCACCCGGGTTGCCGATGGCCTGGCCTTCGGCGCCGTCGAACAGCACGTCGACGCTGCCGGTAGCCCCCATGCCCACCGCTTGCCAGCCTTGAGCGCTGAGGGTGACCCCGGGTTGGTTCAGTGCCACCGCAACCAGTTGCTGGCGATCCTGTTCGTCCCACGCCGTCAGCAGCGCGTGGCTCAGGACCGCCGCACCGGAACACCAGGCCTTGCGCCCGTGCAAGGTCAACCCGCGACCCTGGGCCGAGACCCGCAGCCTGGCGTCCGGCGGCTCGGCCGCCCACATGCCCCAGGTGCTGGCGGCCGTCGGCGTTCCACCCAGTTGCGCCATGATCGCCAGCGCGTCGGTATGGCCCTCGTACAGCTTGCACAACCCCAGGTCATGCCCGCCGACGCTGGCCAGGCCCTGAAAACGCTCCAGCGTGCGCCCGCTGCCCGGTAGCGGCAGTTGGTCGAGACGCGCTTCGACCAGTGCCCGCAGGCACCGGCCTAGCGCTTCTGTGTCGGGATACTCCGGCGGCCGCCGCCGAAGAAATGCCTCAAGTTCCATTTCACTCCTCTTCCTCATGCTGCAATTCAAACAGCAGCAGCGAACGCCCGGTCACCGAATACTCATGGCCGAACTCGAAGCGCTCCTGGCCACGGATCGACGGTTGGTTGGTGTCGACCATGCAGGTCCAGAAGCCACCGTCGGGCACCTGCGGCAGGGTGAAGTTGACGACGTCGTGGTGGGCGTTGACCACCAGCAGCAGCGTCGCATCGCCGCCCTTGCGACGGATGCCGGTCTCCTGGGCGCGCCCGTCGAGCAGCATGCCCAGGCATTTGCCGTGGGCATCTTCCCATTGCTCGGTGCTCATCTCGCTGCCATCCGGCGCCAGCCAGGTGACGTCCTTGACGCCGATGTCCTCGTTGTAACTGCCCACCAGGAAGCGGCCACGACGCAGGATCGGGTAGGCCAGGCGCAACTTGATCAGGCGCTTGACGAACTTGAGCAGGGCCTTGCCGTCTTCGCTCAGGTCCCAGTTGACCCAACCGATCTCGCTGTCCTGGCAATAGGCGTTGTTGTTGCCGTCCTGGGTGCGGGCGAACTCGTCGCCGGCTACCAGCATCGGCGTGCCCTGGGACAGCAGCAGCGTGGCGAAGAAGTTGCGCATTTGCCGGTGGCGCAACGCGTTGATTTCGGGGTCGTCGGTCGGGCCTTCGACGCCGTGGTTCCAGGACAGGTTGTTGTTGCTGCCGTCCTGGTTGTTCTCGTCGTTGGCTTCGTTGTGCTTGTCGTTGTACGACACCAGGTCGTTGAGGGTGAAACCGTCGTGGGCCGTGATGAAGTTCACCGACGCGTACGGGCGGCGGCCGCGCTGGTTGAACATTTCGCCCGAGGCGGTCATGCGGCTGGCAAAGTCGGCCAATTGGCCCTCGTCGCCTTTCCAGAATGCGCGCACGGTGTCGCGGAACTTGTCGTTCCACTCGACCCAGCCGGGTGGGAAACCACCGACCTGATAACCGCCGGGGCCGCAATCCCAAGGTTCGGCGATCATTTTCACCTGGCGCAGCACGGGGTCCTGACGGCAGGCGACCAGAAAGCTGTGGCGCTCATCGAAACCATCGTGATAGCGCCCCAGAATGGTCGCCAGGTCGAAGCGGAAACCGTCGACGTGCATTTCCGTGGCCCAGTAGCGCAACGAATCGGTGACCATTTGCAGTACGCACGGATGACTCAGGTCCAGGGTATTGCCGGTGCCGGAATCGTTGATGTAGAAGCGCTTGTCGTCGGGCATCAGGCGGTAGTACGAGGCATTGTCGATGCCGCGCATGGACAGGGTCGGCCCTTGCTCGTTCCCTTCGGCGGTGTGGTTGTAGACCACGTCGAGGATTACTTCGAGGTTGGCTTCGTGCAGGTGCGCGACCATTTCCTTGAACTCGGCGATCTTGCCGCTGGCCAGGTAACGCGGGTCAGGGGCAAAGAACGCGATGCTGTTGTAGCCCCAGTAGTTGGTCATGCCCTTGTGCAGCAGGTGCTGGTCATTGACGAAAGCGTGAATCGGCAGCAGCTCGACGGACGACACGCCCAGCTTGCGGATGTGTTCCAACACGTCATCGACCATCAAGCCGGCGAAGGTGCCGCGTACGTTTTCCGGCACCGACGGGTGACGCATGCTGATGCCGCGCACATGGGTTTCGTAAATGATCGTCTTGTCCCACGGCACGCTGACGCGGTGGTCGTGGCCCCAGGTGTGTGCCGGATCGATCACCTTGCATTTGGGCACGAAGGGCGCGCTGTCGCGCTCGTCGAAGCTGAGGTCGGCGTCCGGGTGGCCGATGGTGTAGCCGAACAGCGCTTCGGACCACTTCAATTGGCCGACCAGTTGTTTGGCATAGGGGTCGATCAACAGCTTGTTGTGGTTGAAGCGATGGCCGTTCGCCGGATCGTACGGACCGTACACACGGTAGCCGTAAATCAGCCCCGGGTGGGCGTCGGGCAGGTAACCGTGGTAGATCTCGTCGGTGTATTCAGGCAGCTCGATGCGTTCGAGTTCGACTTCGCCGGCATCATCGAAGATGCACAGTTCGACCCGGGTGGCGTTGGCGGAAAACAACGCGAAGTTGACGCCCAGGCCATCCCAGGTGGCGCCCAGCGGGAAGGGCAGGCCTTCGCGGATTCTCGAAGGCTCGGCGAGCGGTTCTGGCGCGGATTTTTTTGCACTGCTCATAGAGGCTCCTGCAAGGGCGGGTCATTAATGTGCTTCTGGCTCCCGACGCAGCCCTTAGGGTCCGGACAGGGTTGAACACTCTTTTTTCGGGACGAACGCGTTCACGGTGGCGAGTAGGCTCGCCACGATCGATTCACAACATTCTCGGGAAGCGTCAGACCGCAGGCGGTTTACGCGCAGCGCGAGGTTTTTTCTCCGCCGGTTTTTCTCCGGGCGGGACCACCTTTGCTGCGGCAGCCGGCTTGGCCTTGGCTTTGGTTTTTGGCTCGGCTGCCTTGCCGTTGGCTACCTTGCCCGTGGCGGCCTTGGTGCCCGGCGTTTTGCTGCCGGTGGCCTTGGGCGCTTTCTTTGGGGCCAGGGCTTCGGCTTCGGCCAGCTTGCGCGCCATTTCCCAATGCCGGGCTTCGTGGCCTTCGGGTTTGCCTTCCGACTCCCAGATCTGATAGGCAAATTCGCGAATGCGTTTATCGTCGGTACTCATCGCTCTACTCCTGAACTGCACTCAAAGATTGGATAAAGAGATTGACCGGGAAATCTCCCAGCGCAGCGCCAATCATCAGCTCCTTGTGGTGTGTGACTGCGACGCTTGCAAAAAGTCCCTTCAGATTTTCCTCGCGGGTGGTAAACGGTAACCTGACCCGCGTATCGCCCCACTGCAGCGCGCCAACCCGGGGGTCGGCAGCGTTTTTCAGCAACTCTGCACAGCGGATCGGCACGATCACGATGACCCGCTGACGCCCGAGTGTCCGCGCAAAAGCCAGCACCCGATGCGCCTCGCTGCCGACCACTTCCAGCGCTTCATACGTGCCGCGGCTAAACAGCTCGGCATGCTCGGCGCGCAGGTTCAAGGTGCGCGCAATCAGGGTTTGCTTGATACGCCCGTCGCGCCAGTTCGTCAGCAGGTCGGCCAGCGAGTGATGGCTGGCCAGGGACTGCTCGCGGCTGGCGTAATCCACCGGGCGGCGGTTGTCCGGATCGACCAGCGAGAAGTCCCAGTACTCGTTGCCCTGATAAAGGTCCGCAATGCCCGGCACGGTCATGCGCAGCAAGGTTTGCGCCAGACTGTTCAGGGCGCCTGGAACGGCGATGGACATCGCCGCCTTGCCGAGCGCCGCACGTAACAATTCCCCTTCGGGACTGAGCAGCAGGCGTTCGAGAAATTGCCGGGTCGCCTGTTCGTAAGCGTCGTTGGGCGCGCTCCAACTGCTCTGCAATTTGGCCTCGCGCAGGGCCTTCTGCTGCCACTGCCAGACCCTTTGAGTGTAGCCCTCCAAGCCTGCGCGATCGTCACTGTGCAGGTCCAGTGGCCAGCTGCCGAGCAACGCTTGATAGAGAATCAGTTCATCGCCGGACGTTGGCATCAGGTCGTCGTCGCGCAACGGCCGGGCTAGGGCTTGCCATAGCGGCACCTGTTCGGCGAACCAGGCGCTGCGCTCGCTCAACACCGCCAGCCTGGCGCGGGTGTCTTCGCCACGCTTGTGGTCGTGGGTCGCGGTGGCCAGCAGGTTGTCGGGGAACGCGTGCAGTCGATTGAGGCAATCGGCATGGAAGTCGGCCACCGGGGCGCTGAACTGTTCAGTGCTGAAACCCACGTCATTGCGCGACAGCAGCACCGCTGAACGATAGAACGCAGTGTCTTCCACGGCTTTCGCCGCCGCTGGCGAAGTCAGCTGCTGGAAGCGCACGCAGGCATGCCTGAGAATTTTGCGCGAGCGCCCCCGTGGCCGTTGGCGCCAACGCTCGCCGCCCAGCCATCGCGCCAGGCAATCGAGTACTGGCCAGTCCGCTTCGCCAAGCGTCTGGCGGGCGCCGTCCATGGCCTGCTGGAAAAACCTTTCGTCCTGCTCGGATCGACCACAGGGGCTGATGTAGGTGCGGTAAACCGGGAAGTGCACGATCAGTGCCTGCAACGCCCGGCGAATCGCCCCGAGGGTCAGGTCACGGGTCATCAGGTCGTCCCGGGCCACTTGCAACAGGGCCTGGGCGACGCTTTCGAAATCACCGGCCAGCGAGCCGTTGAGAATTTGCTGGCGCGCCAGTTGCGCTTCCTGGCGGAAGTCGGCCGGCCGTTCGCTGTAGCGCTGCCACAGTTCGCCCAGCGTGTGAGCCCCGGCGGGATCGTGCTGCAGCAATGACAACTGGTTCATGAATTCGTAGCCGGTGGTGCCATCCACCGACCAGTCACGGTGCAGGGTTTCGCCTTCGCCAAGGATTTTCTCGACATAGATCGGCAAGTGCCGATCGGGAGAAAGGCTGTCGACCCGGCGTCGAAGCTTGCGGCAATAACGGCGTGGATCGGCCAGGCCGTCAATGTGGTCGATGCGCAGGCCGTCGATCAGGCCCTGGGCGATCAGCTCGAAGATTTTCGCGTGGGTCGCTTCGAACACCGCCGGACGCTCGACACGCAGGCCACCGAGTTCGTTGACATCGAAAAAGCGCCGCCAGTTGATGTCGTCCGCTGCCGTGCGCCAACTGGCGAGTCGGTAACTTTGCTGCTCAAGCAGTCGGTGCAGGCGCTGGAAACCTTCTGGCGTCAGTGAATCGTAGCCCTTGAGGTTCTGCTCGATGACCTGCAGCACCGCCGGATCGCCGGCCAGTTCCCGCAACTCGTTTTGCAAGGGCTTCGCCAGGCCATGGGCATCGGTCTGGTAGCTCAGGGTGCTGAAACGCTCGGCCAGCGCCTTGAGACCCTCGTGATCGGCTCTGAGCAGTTCGCCATAGCTCATCGGGCAGATCGGAAAGTGGTGCTCGTAATGCTCGACGTAAAACGCTCCCCGTTGCGCATCGAAGCGCAAGGGCAGGGTGCCTTCTTGCAAGGCGACGCCGTAATCGCTGCCAAGAAACGGCAGCAGCAGCTGGCCTTCCATCATCGGATCGGGCGAATGCCATTGGATGTCGAAGAACTCGCCGT
Source organism: Pseudomonas sp. IT-P12 (assembly GCF_949767465.1). Lineage (NCBI taxonomy): Bacteria > Pseudomonadati > Pseudomonadota > Gammaproteobacteria > Pseudomonadales > Pseudomonadaceae > Pseudomonas > Pseudomonas sp. IT-P12. The sequence continues at coordinate 433,766 of NZ_CATKPY010000011.1, forward strand.
AGGGGCTCAAGCGGCCCCATTCCAGCAGGTCCAGCCACCATGGGTTGTCGCCGCCCCCGACGGCCATGTGATTGGACACGATGTCGAGGATCAGCCCCATGTCGTGCGCGCGCAACGCCTCGACCAGACGCCGAAGCGCCGCTTCGCCACCCAGTTCCGGGTTGACGCTGGTCGGGTCCACCACGTCGTAGCCGTGCATCGACCCGGCTCTGGCACTCAGCAAGGGCGAGGCGTAGACATGGCTGATGCCGAGGCTGGCGAAATACGGCACCAGTGGCACCGCCTGGTCGAGGGTGAAGCCTTTATGAAATTGCAGGCGCAGGGTCGCCCGCAAGGGTCGGATGTCGGGCGTGCTCATCGGTCACGCTCGGCAGCTTGAAGGCGCGCACAGGCGAGCAGTTCCAGGCGCCGCGCGGCGTCCTCGCCATCGAGCAGTGTTTCGCTGTCGCCCGGCAGGCGTCGCGACCAGTTCGGGTGGGTATTGACGGTGCCAGGCAGGTTCGCCTGCTGTTCGATGCCCAAGGCATCCTCCAGCGGCAGCAGGACCAGCGGCGCACGCGTGTGGCCGAGAAAACGAATCGCCGCATCCAGCACCTGGTCGGTTTCCTGATGCTCTTCGCGAAAGTTTTGCGGGTCCTCGCTCAGCACCCTGCGCAGGCCTTCGCGTTCGCGTTCGCGGTATTGGCGCCAGTCGATCTCGCCTTGGGCATCGACCAGCCCCAACCGGGCGTTCCAGTCGATGTCGCGGCCATGCCACCAGCCATTGAGCGTCGGCAGGTCGTGAGTGCTGGTAGTGGCCAGCGCGCTGTCTGGCCAGTCGAGGATCGGCTTGAAGTGCGCGTTGTCCTGTTGGAACAGCATCACGCGCATGCCCAGGATCGAGCGGGCGGTGAGTTTGTCGCGCAGTCCATCCGGCACCGTGCCCAGGTCCTCGCCGAGGACGATGGCCTGATGACGGTGGGATTCCAGCGCCAGCAAACGCAGCAGGTCGTCGAGCGGGTAATAAAGATAGGCGCCATCGGCGGGCGGCGAACCATTGGGAATCACCCACAGCCGTTGCAGGCCCATGACGTGATCGATGCGCAGACCGCCGGCGTGGGCGAAGTTGGCCCTGAGCATTTCGATGAAGGCGCGAAAACCGTTGCGCACCAGGCCTTCGGGCGAAAATGCGGAAATCCCCCAGCCCTGGCCCGTGCGATTGAGGATGTCCGGCGGTGCACCTACGGTGAGGGACGCCAACAATTCATCCTGACGGCTCCAGGCCTGGCTGCCACCGCCATCGGCCCCCACGGCCAGGTCGGCGATCAGGCCTATGCTCATGCCGCTGCTGCGCGCCGCCGCCTGCGCCCGCTCCAGGCAACGGGTTATCAGCCATTGGCAGAAGGCGAAGAAACCGATGCGTCCGGCGTTTTCTTCGGCAAACGCCGCCAGGGCCGCACTGCGCGGGTCACGCCACTGTTCGGGCCACTCCCGCCAGTCGAGGCGTTCGCCCCTGGCGGCGAGGGTTTCCTGGATCGCTTCGAAGCGGCAATGGTTTTCCAGGGCTTCGCCGGCGGCATGCCGATAGCTGCTGAAATCGGCGTGCAGAGGGTGCTCACCCTGCACGAAGCCTTCGTACAAAGCCTGCAGTAAACGGTGTTTGGCTTCGGCCGCAACGGGCCAGTCGATCAGTGGCAGCTCTTCGAGGTGCTTGAGCTCTGCGGCCAGCCCGGTGCTGTCGATCGCCGCGCGCATGGCCCGTTCGCCCAGTATGGCGCCAGGGGCGGCATACAGGCTGTTGAGGAACAGGCGACTGGAGGGCGAGTAAGGGCTGTAACGCTGGGTGTCGCTGCTGAACATCGCATGCAGCGGACTGATCGCCACCGCTTCGGCCCCTCGTTCGCCCGCCACCCGGACCAGGTCTTCCAGTGCCTGGGTGTCGCCGAAACCGCCATCGCCGGGGCGGCGCAGTGAGTACAGCTGCACGCTCAGGCCCCAGGCGCGCGGGATCGGGTTGTCGACCGCATCGCCGACGCTGTAGCAGCGGTTCGGTGCCACGGCCAGCGTGAAGGACTGGCCGTCGATGTCGACGTGCTGATAACCGACCGGTATCAGGCCGGGAAGCACGGCGTCGGCGTTGAGTTTCAGATTGAGTCGGGCGCCGTCTTCGAGGTGGATTTCGCAAGGCGTTTCAGGTTGGAAGTAACGCGACAGATCCAGGCCGCTGCCGAAGTCGACGGTCAGCAGGGGCGGCAGGTGTCGGGTCTGTTGAACCTGTTGCAGTTCGAGCAGGCTGGCGTCGATTTCCTGGGCGCTGCCAGCGGGGTGTCCCAGTCCGGTCAGGACGTTGCGCAGTACCGCCGGCGCGACTTTTTGCGGACGGCCGTTGGCGTCGATCCAGTCCACCGCCAGGCCCGCGTGGGTGGCCAGTATTTCAAGTTGCGCATCACTCATTGACGCTCTCCGTCCGGGGGTAGCAAAGGGGCTGCGGCCGTGAGACTGACTAGCGCGCAATACGGGGCAAGCGTGCCCTGGTTCAGCAGGTCGACGGACTGTGGCGGATGTTCGAACAGCACCACGGCGTCGGCCTGTGGGGAGTGGACCACCGGCTTGTCGCCGAGGTTCAGGTCGATTCGCAGCTGGCTGCCGTTGCCCAGTCGCCAGCGCGCCGACACCGCTCCAACCCCCAGGACGTCCGTGCCCAGTGCCTGTGTGCCGGGCAGGTGGGCAATGATCTGTTCGTGGCGGATCCGCAACAGTTGGCGGTACAACCGTTCACAATCCGAGCTGTGCGCTGTCGACCGTTGCGGCCGCGAGGCTTCAAAGGTCTCCGCTGCATTGGGGTCGGGAATCTGCTCGCGTTTGTGTGGGTCGGCAAACGCGCTGAACGCGGCAAACTCGTTTCGGCGTCCTTCACGCACCAGCTTTGCCAGTTCGCCGTGGTGGCTGGTGAAAAACAGGAAGGGTTGTTCGGCCGCGAACTCATCGCCCATGAACAGCAACGGGATCATCGGTGACAGCAGCAACAGCGCTGTCGCGGCTTTCAGGGCGTCGGGGTGGGCCAGTTGGTGCAAGCGTTCGCCAAACGCGCGATTGCCGATCTGGTCATGGTTCTGCAGGAACAGCACGAACGCAGTGGGGGGCAAGTGAGCGCTGTATTCGCCACGGGCCTCGCCATGGCGATTGATGTGCCCCTGAAACACGAAACCCTGGCTCAGGCAGCGGGCCAGTTGCTGCGTCGGGTTGTCGGCATAGTCGGCATAATAGGCATCGGTTTCCCCGGTCAGCAGCACATGCAAGGCGTTGTGGCCGTCGTCGTTCCACTGCGCGTCGTAGCCTTGCTCGAGCAAACTGGCCTGGTTGTGTTCGTTCTCGACGGTGAGCCAGACGTGTCGCGCCGGGTCGACCTGGTCGCGCACCTGTCGGGCCAGTTCCTGGAGGAAGTCCGGGCTCTCGATGGCATGCACCGCATCGAAACGCAGGCCGTCGAAACGGTATTCCAGCAACCACATCAGCGCGTTTTCGATGAAGAAGTCGCGCACCTCGCGCTGCTGAAAGTCAATGGCCGCCCCCCAGGGCGTGTGCCGGTCCTCATTGAAGAAGCCCTTGGCGTAACGGTGCAGGTAATTGCCGTCCGGGCCGAAGTGGTTGTAGACCACGTCGAGGATCACCGCGAGGCCATGGCCGTGGGCGGTGTCGATCAGGTGCTTGAGTTGTTCGGGGCTGCCATAGGAGGCCTGGGGCGCAAAGGGCAGCACGCCGTCGTAGCCCCAGTTGCGCTCACCGGGAAATTGCGCGATGGGCATCAATTCGATGGCGGTGATCCCCATCTCCACCAGGCGCGCCAGATGCTGTTCGACTGCGCTGAAACCGCCCAGCGCCCCGACATGCAATTCGTAGATCACCGCTTCGTTCCACGGTCGCCCCAGCCAATGGCTGTTCTGCCAGGCATAGGCGAGGGGGTCGACCACGATGCTGCGCCCCGAAATGTCACCCTCCTGCGCCCGGGAAGCGGGGTCGGGCACTTCGATCTCGCCATCGATGTTGTAGCGGTAACGCGTGCCCGCTTCGCAGCGGGTTTTAATCACGAACCAGCCATCAGCCTGAGGCAGCAGCGGCAAGGATTGTCCATTTTCCAGTTCGACACTGACAAAAAACGCATCGGGCGCCCACAAGGCAAAACGCGTATGTTCTGCGTCCAGCATGATTGCGCCGTGGGGCCAGGTCTCAAGGGTCCGTAACGGCATTGCTGAAAACCTCTTACTGTTTGTGCGATTTCCCCAGGGCCTTGGCGACCAGTTGTTCGTAGAGCTCGGCGTAGGGTTCCACCGCCTTGCACCAGTTGAACGGAGCGGCCATGGCGCGGCAGCGCATGGCGTTGAGCAGGCCCGGGAAGGCAAACACCTTGAACGCCCGGCTCAGGGCTTCCTGGTAACTCTCCACGGTGGATTCGTCGAACAGGAAACCGGTCACGCCGTTTTCGATGGTGTCGGCCAGGCCGCCGGTATTGCGTGCCACCGGCAACGACCCGAAGCGCTGGGCGTACATCTGGCTCAGGCCGCAAGGCTCGTAACGCGAAGGCATCAGCAGGAAATCGCTGCCGGCGAACATGCGCCGGGCATCCGTTTCGTTGAAGCCGATGCGCACCCCGATCTGCCCGGGAAAACGCAGGGCCAGTTCGCGCATGGCTTGTTCTTCTTCCGGCTCGCCACGACCGATGATCGCGATCTGCCCGCCGGATTTGACGATGTATTCGGACACGGCTTCGGTCAGGTCCAGGCCTTTCTGGTAGACCAGGCGCGAGACCACGGCAAACAGAGGGCCCTCGGAATCGTCCAGGCCGAACAGCTCGCGCACGTGCGCGGCGTTCACCGCCTTGCCCTCCCAGTCACCGATGGCGAAGGGGCGGAACAGGTGCGAGTCGGTGGCCGCGTCCCAGCTCTCATCGATCCCGTTGGGAATGCCGCTGAGCAGGCCTTGCTGGGTCTTGGCGGCGAGAAAACCGTCGAGGCCGCAGCCGAACGCCGGGGTGGTGATTTCCTGGGCGTAGGTGGCACTGACCGTGGTGATGTGGCTCGAATAGGCCATGCCGGCCTTGAGGAACGACATCTTGCCGTAGAACTCCATGCCTTCCTGTTGCAGGGCGTGGGTGGGGATCCCCAGCTCCGGGCAGGAGCCCAGGCTGGTCACGCCCTGGTAGGCGAGGTTGTGAATGGTGAACAGTGTCGGCGTGCGCTGCCCGCGCCAGTGCATGTAGGCGGGGGCCAGGCCGGCGGGCCAGTCGTGGGCGTGTACCAGGTCAGGGCACCAGTGAATCTGCGCGAGGTTGGCGGCGATGTCGGCAGCCGCCAGGCCCAGGCGGGCGAAACGAATGTGGTTGTCCGGCCAGTCGCGGCCGTTGTTGGCGCCGTAGGGCGAACCCTCGCGCTCGTAGAGCTCAGGACAGATCAACACGTAGATGACCAGGCCGTCGGGCATGTCCATGCGTCCGATCTTGCAGGGCGGCAAGGCGGCGTGGCCACCCAGCTCACCGATGATATGGATCGGGTTCTCGCTGTGCAGCACTTGCGGGTAACCGGGGATCAACACCCGCACATCGTGCAAATGCGCCATCGCCCGGGGCAGTGCGGCGGACACATCGCCGAGGCCGCCGGTCTTGACCAGGTCGGCGATTTCCGAGGTGACGAACAGCACTTTCTTTCGATTGGGATTCTGACTGGCCACCGGTGTCAGTGTCCGGGTGCCCGGGACGCTGATCGATTGGGCACTCGGGGTGCTCGCGGTGCTCGATTCCCCGACCGGCTGATGAGCACGCTCTCCCTGAATATCTAATGCCGCACTTATCATCTGAGTCTCCCGTGTTGTTGATCTATTTCCAAATCTTGCAAACGGTGCTTCGCGGCCAATTCCTCTGGCCAGGCACAAGTACACAGCGCAGTGGCAAGCAAGTGCTGGCCATGCGTCCAAGCAGATTGGCTGGAGTGGACGTTGCAAGGAATGCACCAGTCGCAACGCACCTACCTGTCAGATGACCGGCCATGAATGGCAAAAGTTTCGATTTTTTTTGCCTGTTGTGACCGACCGGTTTTGCCCCGCGAAAATGAGTCTAGGCCAGAACTTAGAGCGGTGAATGGCAGATAGCAAAATTGTTCGACAATCGGTCCGAAGCGGTACGAACGTGCCGGATCGAGCCGTAAATGTTCCGACGAAGTGCATGTTTTTCTGCAAAACGGCCACAAAAAGTCACTATGGCGTCACATGGATGTGCAGGGGCAAAAGTGCCCGCGCACCCTGGTGGTGCACCCGCAGGTCCCGTTTTTGGCCGAAGCGCTGCCTGACGGTGAGCGGGGCTGCCTTGTTATAGTTCGGACCTCATTTTTGCCGGCAGGAAAGGATCACAGTCATGTCCCAATACAGCGCGTTCACCGTCGAACTGGCAGATAAAATTGCCCATGTGCAAATCAACCGCCCGGAAAAGATCAATTCGATGAACGCCGCGTTCTGGAGCGAAATCATCGAGATCTTCCAGTGGGTCGACGACACCGATGAAGTGCGCGTGGTGGTGCTCAGTGGCGCCGGCAAACATTTCTCCTCGGGCATCGACCTGATGATGCTGGCCGGCGTGGCCAATGAGCTGGGGAAGGACGTGGGCCGCAATGCGCGCCTGCTGCGGCGCAAGATCCTGGCGCTGCAGGCGTCTTTCAATGCGGTCGACAACTGCCGCAAGCCCGTGCTCGCCGCGATCCAGGGGTACTGCCTGGGCGGTGCCATCGACCTGATCGCCGCCTGCGACATGCGCTACGCCGCCGAGGACGCGCAATTCTCGATCAAGGAAATCGACATCGGCATGGCCGCCGACGTCGGCACGCTGCAACGCTTGCCGCGGATCATCGGTGACGGCATGCTGCGAGAACTGGCTTACACTGGTCGCTCGTTCGGTGCCGAGGAAGCGCGCAGCATCGGCCTGGTCAATCGTGTCTACAGCGATAGCGCCAGCCTGCTCGACGGTGTCATGGGCATTGCCCGCGAGATCGCCAGCAAGTCGCCGATTGCTGTCAGCGGCACCAAGGAGATGATCAGCTACATGCGCGATCACCGCATCGACGACGGCCTTGAATACGTCGCCACGTGGAACGCTGCCATGCTGCAATCCACCGATTTGCGCGTGGCCATGGCCGCCCACATGAGCAAACAGAAACCCGATTTTGCGGATTGATTGAACAATGATTTCACGCTGGACCACCGCAGTACTGGACACCGATCAACCGGGCGGCCTGGCCGTTGCGCGCAGTCCCGAAGGCTTTCTGTTCGATGACAATGGCGCGCTGTTTCCGCGTGAATGGCTCAAGCGCCAGGACCTGTCGGTCATTGCCGAGCATGGCATCGGCCACCTGGATGGCGAGCCGGTGTTCCTGCTCGAACTGCGCAACGCCAGCGAAGTGCCCGGTTGCAACTGGAAAGGCCTGCGGGCGTTCATGCTCGAGGGCGACCACGTGGTCTACAAGGTGCTCGGTTATGCCGCGCAGATCGGCACCTGGGCCCGCGAGCACCGCTTTTGCGGTAACTGCGGGCAGGCGACACAGCAGGTCACCCTTGAGCGGGCGATGTACTGCGAACCCTGCGATTTGCGTTATTACCCACGCATTTCGCCGAGCATGATCGTACTGATCACCCGCGGCGATGAAATTCTGCTGGCGCGTTCACCGCGGTTCGTCACCGGGGTCTACAGCACCCTGGCGGGGTTTGCCGAGCCCGGCGAGTCGGCCGAGGATTGCCTGATTCGCGAGGTGCGCGAGGAAGTGCGGATCGAGGTCAGGAACATTCAGTACATGGGCAGCCAGTGCTGGCCGTTCCCGCACTCGATGATGCTGGGCTTTCACGCCGAGTACGCCGGTGGCGAGATCGTCTGCCAGGAAGACGAGATCGAGGACGCCCAGTGGTTCAACGTGCACGCGCTGCCGCCGTTGCCGGCGTCACGCTCGATTGCCCGATACCTGATCGACGTCTATGTGGCGCGTCGTCTAGGCCACGCTGAACCAGTGTTGCCAGGCTAGGCGCACGGTCAGGCCCAACACCACGGTGATGAACACCGGGCGAATGAATTTGGCGCCACCGCTGATCGCGGAGCGGGCGCCAAAGAAGGCACCAACCATCACCGACAGGCCCATGCTCAGGCCGATGATCCAGTCCACCTGCCCGGAAAACACGAACACCGACAGCGCCGCGATGTTGCTGACGAAGTTCATGCTGCGCGCCACGCCACTGGCCTTGACCAGATCGATGGGGTACATCAGCAGGCTGCTGACGGTCCAGAACGCGCCGGTGCCGGGGCCTGCCACGCCGTCGTAGAAGCCAAGGCTGAAGCCCTGGGTCGACTGCCATTTCTTCTTGATCGGCGCGTCGGCATCCAGCGGTGCTTTCGGCGTGCCACCGAACAATAGATAGATGCCGCAGGCGAACACGATCACCGGCAGCATCTTGTTCAGCCATTCGGCTGGCAGGTAATGCGCAACCACGGCGCCGGTCAGCGCACCCACCAGCGTGCCGACGATGGCATGCATCCACTGCCGGGGATGAAACAGCTTGCGCCGATAGAAGGTGAAACTGGCGGTGGCCGAACCGAAGGTCGAGCTGAGTTTGTTGGTGCCCAGCACCAGGTGGGGTGGCAGGCCGGCGGTCAACAGCGCCGGGGTGGTCAACAGGCCGCCGCCACCGGCAATGGCGTCGATGAAACCGGCAATGAAAGCGACAAGGGCCAGAATGGCCAGGGTGGTGAGGTCAACACTGAGTTCGAAAGGCATGGAATCGGCTTAAGTCGGCAGGGTGCAGGACATCGCTGCGGGAAGGCCGATATGTTACCTGTATCCAGACGTTGCGGCGACTGCTCCGGCCTGGCGTCGAAACGCCGCCCGGAGCCGGCCCGCTCCCCCTTGAAATGCCTCCACCCTGTGGGAGCGAGCCTGCTCGCGATTGCTGACGGCCGGGCGCTACATCATTTCGAGGCCGGTCCATTGCCGATCTGCCAGACAAACGGCGGCTCAGTGCCGTTGATGGCCCAATCCCCGACAATCCGCGCCTTGTAGATCACCGGATTATGTGAAGACACGGTCCGGGCATTGCGCCAGTGCCGGTCCAGGGATTTGCCTTCGCGAATGTCCGACGCCCCGAGCGCGTTGAACAGCTCGCTGGTGGCCCGTTGGATCAGCTCCGACACCACCACTTGCGCCGTCGCCGACTGGATTTCGGCGTCGGCATTGGCCGCGCGTTCCAGCGCTTCATCGCCGCTGAACCGCGCCAGGTACGCCCGCTGCGCAGGTTGCGCGGCCTTCAATGCGCTGGCCTCGGCGGCGTACACCAGCGCCGCCACTTCGCCCACCACTTGCTGGATCTGTGGATCTTCACTGACGCGCGGGGCGTTGCCGTGGCTGTAGATGCGTTTGCGTTCGCGCACCTGATGCGCCACATCGCGCAACGCGGCGCGACCGATCCCGGCGAGGGTGGCGAGGAGCACCAATTGATAGAACGCTGTCTGGTATTTGAAGCGCGTGGCAAAGTCGATGATGTTTTCGGCGTCGACGTCGGCCTCGATGAACCGTGAGGTGCCGCTGCCCGTTGTGCGTTGGCCGAAACCGTCCCAGTCGTCGCTCTGCACGATCCCCGGTTGCTGGGTGCGCACTGCGGCGATCACATCGCCCCCGGTGTCGCTGCGCTGGGCGTAGACATCGATCCAGTCGGAAAACAGGCTGCCGGTGCTGTAGAACTTCTCGCCGTTGAGCCGCCAGCCGTCGGCATGGGGCGAGACCTTGGTGATCACTTCGCCAATGGTCACATTGCCGATTTCGGTCCAGGCGCAACCGACGATGTCACCGTCGACGAAGCGCTTGAACCACAGGTCACGCGCCGGGCCCGGCGTGGCATTCAAACGGTCCTCGGCGAACGCGAAATGCCCGCGCAGGGCTTGCGGCACATTGGAGTCGGCTTCGGCCAGTTCGATCAGCAACTCGAACAACTGCGGCAACGACGCACCGCCACCGCCGTATTCCACGGGCACCCGCACGGCGCCGAACCCGGCGTGCTTGAGCCATTGGATCGGCTCATGGGGCAGGCTGCGCGACTGTTCGCGCTCCACCGCCCCGGCGGCAATGCGCTGGAAGATCGGGCGAAAGCGCGCGGCCAGCGTCTCATAGTCGACGCCAACGGACAGCGGGTTGATTACCTGGTGTTCGGTCATGGGGACAGCTCCTTGGATCGGCAGTGGATGCCAGGGAGGATTGCAGGGTCCATGCCGGGTAGGGGCACCCCGGGTTTGTTCGTCCATTTGGCGCTCCAGCTCCTGCGAACTGTTGCTGCACCAACAGCAAAATCACAAATTGCCCTGGCAGACAGGGTCCGGTTGTGGGCGCGAGACTGCTCGCGATAGCGACGGATCAGTTTCTATTTCGTGGACTGACACTCCGTTATCGCGGGCAGGCTCGCTCCCACAGGGTTTCGCTGGATTCAAGAGGAGCACTGGCACGCTTGCTGCTCTCACCCCAATACATCCCTAACGTCCCGAGGACACGCCAATGAGTCAGCAAGCCGTCAAATTTGCCTACTGGGTGCCGAACGTCAGCGGTGGGCTGGTGGTCAGCAAGATCGAGCAACGCACCCACTGGGGCATCGACTACAACCGCAAACTGGCGCAACTGGCCGAGGCGGCCGGTTTCGAGTACGCCCTGACACAGATTCGCTTCACCGCCGGCTACGGTGCCGAGTATCAGCATGAGTCGGTGGCGTTCAGCCACGCGCTGCTGGGCGCCACCAGCCGATTGAAAGTGATCGCGGCGATCCTGCCCGGCCCCTGGCAACCGGCGTTGGCGGCCAAACAGCTGGCGACCATCGATCAACTGACCAATGGCCGCATTGCGGTGAACATCGTCAGCGGCTGGTTCAAGGGGGAATTCCAGGCCATCGGCGAGCATTGGCTGGAGCACGACGAACGTTATCGCCGCTCCGAAGAGTTCATCCGCTCGCTCAAGGGCGTCTGGAGCCAGGACAACTTCACCTTTCGGGGGGATTTCTACCGCTTCGACAACTACACGCTCAAGCCCAAGCCACTGGGCCAGCCGGAGATCTTCCAGGGCGGCAGTTCCCGCGCTGCGCGGGACATGGCGGCGCGGGTGTCGGACTGGTACTTCACCAACGGCAACACCCCGGAGGGCATCAAGGCGCAGGTCGACGATATCCGCAGCAAGGCCGCAGCGAACCATCATTCGGTGAAGATCGGGGTCAACGCCTTTGTCATCGCCCGCGATACCGAGGAAGAGGCACGCGCCGTGCTCGCGCAGATCATCGACCAGGCCGACCCGGAAGCGGTGAATGCCTTTGGCGATGCCGCGAAGCAGGCGGGCAGGGCGTCACCGGAAGGCGAGGGCAACTGGGCCAAATCGACCTTCGAGGACCTGGTGCAGTACAACGACGGCTTCAAGACCAACCTGATCGGCACACCCAGGCAGATTGCCGAACGGATCGTGGCGTTGAAGGCGGTGGGGGTGGACCTGGTATTGGCGGGGTTCCTGCACTTCCAGGAGGAAGTGGAGTATTTCGGCAAGCGGGTGCTGCCGTTGGTGCGGGAGCTGGAGGCGCAGGCCGCCGTGGAAACAGCGGCCGTCGCCTGACAAACCGTAAAGCGATTGTGGGAGCGAACAGGCTCGCTCCCACATTCGTTGCCCGGTGTTTACAGACCCAGGTCGGACAGGCTCGGATGATCATCCGGCCGGCGACCCAACGGCCAGTGGAATTTACGCTCGCTTTCCTTGATCGGCATGTCGTTGATGCAGGCGAAACGGTGAGCCATCAGACCGTTCTCGTCGAACTCCCAGTTTTCGTTGCCGTAGGAGCGGAACCAGTTACCTGAATCGTCGCGCCATTCATAGGCGTAACGCACGGCGATACGGTTATCGGTGAACGCCCAGAGCTCCTTGATCAGGCGGTAGTCCAGCTCCTTGGCCCATTTGCGGGTGAGGAACGCTTTGGCTTCTTCGCGGCTATGGGCAAATTCGGCGCGGTTGCGCCATTGGGTGTCGAGGGTATAGGCCAGTGACACGCGCGCCGGGTCGCGGGAGTTCCAGCCGTCTTCGGCCAGGCGAACTTTCTCGATGGCCGATTCACGGGTAAAAGGCGGCAATGGCGGACGAACTTCAGCGTTAGACATGTCAAATCTCCCAAAAAGATTAAAGTTCAAGCAAGTTGTCGGGCTTGGTAAAAGTGTTACAGGTCCAATAACTTTCGCGCCATGCATTGCGCATTATCGGCCGCACTGTGATCACCCATGACAAGCGCCACGGTAATGGCACCGTCGATCAGGATCAGCAGCTGTCGGGCCAGCGTCTCCGGATCGTTCGCACCATGTTCGGTACAGAGCTCGAGCACGTAGTCGAGCAGCTTTTGTTTGTGTTCCCTGGCCACCAGGCGAACCGGGTCTTGCGGGTCGCCGGTCTCCCCGCTGGTGTTGATGAACGCACAGCCACGGAAGCCTTCGGAGGCGAACCAGGTGCCGAGCACGGTAAACAGGTTGAGCAGGCGATCGGCCGGGGTGGGGGCCTGATCGACAGCGCTTCGGTACCAGTGCATCCAGCGCTCATCGCGGCGTTGCAGGGCGGCAACCACCAACTCCTCCTTGTTGGCGAAGTAGCGGTAGATGCTTTTTCTGGAGACGCCGGCGGTTTTCACCAGAAGATCCATGCCAGTGGCGGCGATCCCACTTTTGTAGATCAACTTTTCGGTGACATCCAGAATGATGTCGCGTGTGTCGTTGCGAGTGATTTCGTTCATGGGGCATAGAGTAGAACGATCGTTCTCCTTGGTCAAATTTTATTTTCGCCTGACATGAAATGGCCTCGCCAACAGGCTCGCAACCACCGTGTGATCGGTGTGAAGAAGACCCGAGCCTCTCCATGGTGTAAGCTCTGCGACTCTCTGGATTCGACCCCTTGCGAGCCCTATGCCGTCGCTTTTCAAACGCTCCCTGCTGCCCAAACTGCGCAGTTTTCCGCTGTCCGCCGAGACGGTGACGTTCCTCAGTGGTGCTGCAGAATTCCGTCGATGCCTGTTGGACAAAATCGGCGCCGCGACCCAACGCATCTACATCGTCGCGCTGTACCTGCAACAGGACGAAGCCGGCCAGGAAATCCTCGATGCCCTGCACGCCGCCAAGCTGGCGCGTCCGGAACTGGACGTGGTGGTGGTCGTCGACTGGCTGCGCGCCCAGCGTGGCCTGATTGGCGCCGGCAAGCAGCCGGGCAATGCGGCGTGGTACCAGGAAATGACGCGGACCCACGAAAGCGTGGTCCCGGTGTACGGCGTGCCGGTGCAGACCCGCGAGCTGTTCGGGGTGCTCCATCTGAAAGGGTTCGTGATCGATGACTGCGTGATCTATAGCGGCGCGAGCCTGAATAACGTGTACCTGCACAAGTTCGACAAGTACCGTTACGACCGCTATCACCTGCTGCACAACCGTGCGCTGGCTGATTCGATGCAGCACCTGGTGCAGCACGGCCTGGTGGCCTCCAAAGCGGTGCATCGCCTGGATTTGCCGAACCTGCCCACCACCCGCAGCCTGCGCAACGACATCGGTGACTTGCGCAGTCGTCTCAAGCACGCGGCGTACGACACCACGTCGGGCTCCACGGACAAGGGCGGCTTGTCGGTCAGCCCGTTGCTTGGCGTGGGCAAGAACAATCCGTTGAGCCGGGTGATCTGCGAGTTGATCGCCAGCGCCCAGCATCAACTGACGATCTGCACGCCCTACTTCAACCTGCCACTGGCCGTGACCCGGGAAATCAACCGGGCGCTGGCGCGGGGCGTGAAAATCGACATCGTGGTCGGCGACAAGACCGCCAACGACTTCTACATTCCGCCCAGCGAGCCCTTCAAGGTGATCTCGGCGTTACCGTACCTGTACGAGATCAGCCTGCGGCGTTTCGCCAAGCGTCATCATCGCAGCGTCGACAGCGGCCAGTTGAACCTGCATTTGTGGAAAGACGGCGATAACACCTATCACCTGAAGGGCATGTGGGTCGATCAGCGCTACACCTTGCTGACCGGTAACAACCTCAACCCGCGTGCGTTCCGCCTCGACCTGGAAAACGCCTTGCTGATCGATGACCCGAAAGGGGAATTGCTGGCGCCGCGTCGTCAGGAGCTGGCGCAGATTTTCCAGCACACCACACGGATCGAGCGCTACCAGGCGCTGGAAACCCTGCCGGACTACCCGACCGGTGTGGCGAAGTTTCTCAAGCGGGTGAGTCGGGTACGGATCGAGCGCTTGCTGTACCGCATTTTGTAGACGTCAAATCTACTGCAGGAGCGAGCTTGCTCGCGAAGGAGGCCTGGACACCGCGGGCATTCAAACAGCCAACGTCGTCGTTGACGACCATCGCGAGCCGGCTCGCTCCTGCAACTCAGTTCAGACCGAGTTTCCCCCGCAGCGTCGACAGGTCCTCGGCCAGGGTGTTCACCGGCCCGACCAGCGCCTTGCGATCGCTTTCCTTGACCTTGTCATAGGTTTCGAAACCACCGCCCTGGGTCTTGTACTTGGCCAGGGTCTTGTTCACCGTGGCGAAATTCTTGTCGACCTTGGCGATGAATGCCGCGTCCTGCTTCTCGATCTGCGGGCGGAACAGGTCGACGATTTTCTTCGCGCCATCGATGTTGCCCTGGAAGTCATACAGGTCGGTGTGGCTGTAGCGATCTTCCTCGCCTGAGATCTTGGTCGCCGCCACTTCTTCCAGCAGCGCTGCCGCGCCACCCACCACTTTTTCAGGCGGGAAGGTCAAACCGGCCACGCGGGTTTGCAGGTCCTGGACGTCTTTGTTCAAACCGTCGGCCAAATCGCCCAGGCCCTTGGTGCTTTTCTCGGAGAACAGCGAGTACTCGATGCGGTGGAAGCCGGTGAAGTCTGCGGCCTTGACGCCTTGTTCGTGGTCGTCGACACGCGAGTCGATGGACGCGTCGAGGTCACTGAACAGTTCGGCGATCGGTTCGATCGACTCGTAGTACACCCGGGTCGGCGCGTAAAGTTTCTGTGCGGTGGCGAGGTCGCCTTTTTTTACCGCGTCGGTGAACTGTCGGGTGTGGCTGGCCAGTTCGTCCAACTGCTCGGTGACGTAGATCTTGTAGTCCGAAATCGGCCCCACCAGTTCCAGCGGCGCGGTCGCCGCGAAAGCCGAAAAAGGGGTGTTGAGCAAACCGAGGGTCAGCAATAAAGCGAGTGGCGACTTTTTCATGGGGCGGCTCCGTAGGGGGTTGTGCACAGTGCGGTTCAGACGGTTTTTGTCGGTTGTGTGGCTTGAAGCAGCGAGCGGCCAATGAAGTCCTGGTCGCCCGTGACACCCGGCAGGGTGAAGAAATACCCACCGCCGACCGGCTTGAGGTATTCCTCCAGCGGCTCGCCGTTGAGTCGGGTTTGCACGGTGATGAAGCCTTTCTCCAGGTCGGCCTGGTAGCAGATGAACAACAGGCCCATGTCCAGCTGCCCATTCTTGTTCACGCCATTGGAGTAGTTGAATGGCCGGCGCAGGATCAGGTTGGCCTGGCTGGCAGCGGTGCGCGGGTTGGCCAGGCGGATGTGCGCATCGAGCTTTGTGAGTTTGCCTTCGGGATCCCTGGCGTAGTCCGGCACTTCGGTTTCATGGGCGCCACCCATGGGCGCGCCGGTGCTTTTGACGCGTCCGAGAATGCTTTCCTGTTCCTGCAACGGGGTGCGGTCCCAGCGTTCGACGAAATTGCGGATGATCCGCACCGCCTGATAGCTGCCATGGGCGGCCCAGGCCGGCTCATCGCTGCCCGGCTGCACCCAGACAATGCGCTCCATGGTCTTGCCGTCGTTGGAGTCCGGGTTGGCCGAGCCGTCGCGAAAACCGAGGAAGTTGCGCGCACTCTGGGCCGGCACCCCGGGTTTGGCGGGGGCTTGCGGCGGCACGCTGCCTTCCTGTTTCCAGCGCACCAGCAACAGGTCCGGCAGGTTTTTCACAATGTCGCGCAGGGCATGGATGTTGGTGTCAGCGGTGTTGGCGCAAAACTGCAGGCTCAGGTCGCCGTGGCAGCAGTCGGCCTCCAGCGCATCGTTGGGAAAACCGACCATGCGGCTCAGCCGTTTCGGCTTGGCAGCGGCCAGCCCGAAGCGCTCATCGAACAGCGAATCGCCCACGGACACGGTGATGGTCAGGTTGTCCGGCGTGACCACCGGGCCGAGGATCCCTGAATCCACCGGCGGCAGTTTCGGGTCGACCTGGGCCACCGGGCCACCCTTCATCAGGAAGGCGATGCGTTCGTCGAGCGTGCGAAACAGTCGCTCCAGATCGTCGCGGTCGCTGGCCAGCACGTCGAATGACACCAGCATGCCCGACGCCGGACGCGGCGTGACGATGCCGCTCTGATGCAGGCCGTGGAAATCGTGGCGGTCTTCGGTCCTGTCGCTGCTGGGCGCTTCGGTGACTTGCGCGGGGCTGGCGGCCATGGCCGGGCAGCTCAGTGCCGAACCGGCAAGGGCAACGCCGGCGGCGCCCATGCCCATCAATACGCGACGCCGCTGGAGGTTGAATGGCTCTGATTCGTTCATCTGCAAGGTCTTCTGTTACAGGCCGGAGAGGCCAAGGGCGGGATCGATGGCATCGAGTGCGTGGGCCAATGCCTTGGCCTTGTCGGCGATCTGTTGGCGCTGCTCGGCGCTGACACTGTCGTAGCGGGCGTAACCTTCCTCGACCTTGAACCGATTGAGTTCGGCATCGAGGCCGGCCAGCGCGTTGTCCAGGGTTGGCAGCAGGTCGGCGGCGGATTTGTCCAGCAACGGGCGTAGCAGGTCGAGCACTTTGCGGGCGGCGTCGAGGTTGCCGGCGAAACCGTTGAGATCGCTGTGGCTGTAGCGTTCCTCTTCGCCGCTGGTGGCACGCACGTCGCCCAGGTTGTCGAGGTTGCGCACCACGATGCTGACCAATTGTTCCGGGGGCAGCGACTGGGCCAGCAGTTGTTGCTTGAGCGTGGTGACGTCGGCCAGCAGTTGCTGGGATGCCGGGGTCAGGCCGTCGAGGCTGCGTTGCTGGAACAGCGCGAATTCCAGGCGATGGAAGCCACGAAAACCCGGGTCCTGCTCGCGTTGTTCGAAGTAATCGGCGCGCGCGTTGATCCGGTTGTCGAGTTCAGCCAGCCGTTGTGCGGCCGGGGCCAGGCGCTGATAGGCTGCGCGGGCCGGAATGTACAGCGCCTGCGCCTGCCCCAGGTCGCCCGCCGCAATGGCTTGTTCCAGCGCGGTGACCGCCTTGATCAGGGCGCTGCCCTGGCTGCTCAGGTACACGCGGAACTCCGACAACGGCCCGACGAAGGCGACCATGGACGGCTTGGCCCTGGCAGCCGCCTCGGATGCGGCAGTGGGCGTCACATGCAAAGTGCCGCGCGGGTTGCTGAGCAAACCGCAGGTGATCGCGTAATCTCCGGGCAACAGGTTGGCGTTGATCACCTGGCTGAGTCCGGGGGCGATGTTTTCCCGTTCCTCGACCACCAGCACGCCGTCGAGGATCTCCCATTCAACGGCCCGGTCCGAACGGTTGACGATGCGGAAACTGGCGCGTCCGGCCGGGACGGTCAGGGCATTCGGCTCGCAGCTGTGCGGGTGTATGGTCACTTGCACTTCGTCAGGGTGGGCCTGACGCTTGGCCGCCGCCATCTTCGAGGCGTAGTAGAACAGGCCGCCGGCGGCGATCATCAGGATCACCGAGCCGGCCACCGCCCAGCGCAACGCGCGGGGAGGGGAAGTATGAGGTGGAGTTTGACTTGGCATGGAGGCCCTTGTTGACTGAAAGAAAAAATCTGAACTCGACACCGCCCCACGTGTGGGAGCGAGCCTGCTCGCGATGAGCGCAAGACACCGCACGGCATCAGGCGACCGGCGTCAGCGTTGACGCCCATCGCGAGCAGGCTCGGTCCCACAGGGTTTTGTGGCGGTCGCAGCGGCGGGGAGGAAAAACATCACCAGCGCCACCACCAGATAAATCAGATAGGCACCCAGGGTGCTGACCGTCGGTGCTTCCTGGTAACCGAACATGCCGGCCAGCACCGAACCCAGGGCGCTGTCCATGGGCAGGGCGGTGCTGAAGTCGAAGAGCACGGTTTGCAGGTGATTCCAGATCCCGGCCTCATGCAGGGCCTGCACCGAGTTGGCAAGAATGCCGGCGGCCACCACGAGGATGAACAGACCGGTCCAGCGAAAGAACGCCGCGAGGTTCAGGCGCATGCTGCCGCTGTAGATCAGGAAGCCGACGATGATTGCCAGGATCAGGCCGAGCAGGGCACCGATCGGCGCACCCGGGCCTTCGCTCTGTTGAAAGACGGCCAGCAGGAAAAATACGGTTTCCAGGCCTTCACGGGCGACAGCGAAGAACACCATGGCGATCAGTGCGGTCACCTGGTGCCGCGACCCGGCCAGCGCATGATCGAGGGAAACGTGCAGCGAATGCTTGATCGAACGTGCCACCTTGCGCATCCAGAACACCATGGAACTGAGGATGCCGACCGCCACCAGACCGACCACGCCTTCGAACAGCTCTTGCTGCTTCTGCGGGAATTCGGCACTGACCAGCTCCAGGCCACCCCCCACCAGCAGCGCGAGCGCGGCGGCGAGGAACACGCCGATCCACACGGCCGGCATCCATTGGCCACGCCCGGTTTGTTTGAGGTAACTGGCAATGATGCCGACGATCAACGCGGCTTCGATGCCCTCGCGCAACATGATCAGAAAGGGAACGAGCATTCAGCACCGTGGGCGATTTAGATAGGGTGCTAAGTTGTAACATAATGACACTCATTCCCAAATGGCAATCATTGACATTTACCTGAACCTAAGCTGAACAACCCTGAATATTGTCCTGCAGCGAAAACGAATCTGTGGGAGCGAGCCTGCTCGCGATAGGCAATCGCGAGCAGGCTCGCTGCCACTGTCAGTCGGCGGCGGGCTCACGGCTGCGGTAAGATGCGAGCACTCAAAAAACAACAGGGCCCACCTCACTCAATGTCGGAAAAAGACACCATTTCCATGCAACTGGTGCGTGAAGCACTGCTGCAAAGTTGCGCGCCGGGGGCGGCCACCCATGAGGTGTTGACCAAGGTCGGCATCGATCCCGCACAGTTGGAGTCCCCCGACGCCCGTGTACCGGCCACGGCCTATGCACGGCTGTGGCGTTTGTTGGCCCGCAGGCGCGACGATGAGTTTTTTGGCATGGACCCGCGCAAGCTCAAATCCGGGAGCCTGGCGTTCCTGTGCCGCTGCTCGATGGTCCAGCCCAGTCTTGCGGCCGGCCTGACGTCGGCGTTGACTTTTTTGTCGCTGATGCTCGAACACCTGCCGGCGCAACTGGTCCGCCAGCAAAGCCTGGCGGAGATCGTTCTGTTGGAGGACGAACAGGACCCACGACGCGCCTTCACCTATTTCACTTACTGGATGATCGTGCACGGTGTCGCGTGCTGGTTGGCGGGCCGGCGCATTCCCATCCTGGCCATCGAGCTGCGTTGTGCCGAGCCGGACTTTTGCGGCGATTACCAGGTGATGTTCTCGGAAAACCTGCGTTTCGACCGGCCACGCACGCGGATGATTTTCTCCGCCGATTGCCTGGACCTGCCGATCAAGCGCAGCACCGAAGAACTCAAACGCTTCCTGGCCCAGGCACCGGCCAACATTCTGGTCAAATACCGCGACCCGCAAAGCCTCGCCAGCCGGATCAAGCAGGACCTGCGGCAGTTGCCGGCCGAGCGATGGCCGGAGACCGAAGCGCTGGCCCAGAAGTTGTGCATGTCGGCCTCGACCCTGCGCCGGCGTCTGGCGGAAGAAGGGCAGACCTACCAGGGCCTCAAGGACAGTGTGCGCAAGGAACTGGCGATCAGCTGGCTGGCGGAGCCGGCAATCAGTTTCAGCGAGATCGCCACGCGCCTGGGTTTTGCCGATGCGAGCTCGTTCTACAAGGCCTTTCGCAAGTGGTCGGGATCAAACCCAGGGCACTACCGCAGCCTGATCCTCAACGAGGCGCACTGATCCGGAGCCCGCATTGATGCGGCGGGCGCTTTCGCGGGCTTGCCCCGCGAAGAGGCCGATTCAGGCTCCGCAGCAGCTGAATCTTGGCCAAACCAGTCATCCAGTTTGATGGCTTTGGCCATTGCCCCGTACCCGCTGCGGAGCGAGTATTCCTGCGTTGTTTACGGTTCCCCAACCTAATAAGAACACCGAGGGATTCTGGCAATGCGCGATTACTTGTCTGCCGTCACACAGTTCAACTATCAGCACACCGTGGACGCCGCGCTCAGCGGCTCGCTCGAGGCGCTCAATGCCTGCGTCGAATGTTGCGACCGTCACGCCTTGCCCGGGCGCATCGCTTTGTTCTGGGAAGGCCGCGACGGCACCAGCGCGACGTACACCTTCAGCGACCTGCAAGACCAGGCTGCGCGTTTCGCCAATTTCCTTCTCGCCCAGGGCGTGCAGAAGGGCGACAAGGTCGCCGGCCTGCTGCCACGCAACATAGAATTATTGATCACCGTGTTCGCCACCTGGCGTATCGGTGCGGTGTATCAGCCGCTGTTTACTGCGTTTGGCCCCAAAGCCATCGAGCACCGCCTGGGCAGCTCTGGCGCCAGGGTGGTGGTCACCGACGCGGTCAACCGGGCAAAACTGGCCGAGGTCGCCGATTGCCCGACCATCGTCAGCGTCGGCGGCCCGAAAGGCCAGGGCATTGTGCGTGGCGATTTCAGCTTCTGGGCCGAACTGGCCAACTATTCCCCCGAGTGCGAACCGGTGCTGCTGACCGGCGAAGACCCCTTCCTGCTGATGTTCACCTCGGGCACCACCGGGCCGTCGAAAGCGCTGTCGGTGCCACTCAAGGCCATCGTCGCTTTCCAGGCTTACACCCGTGACGCCGTCGACCTGCGCCCGGAAGACGCGTTCTGGAACGTCGCCGATCCGGGCTGGGCCTATGGCATCTATTTCGGCGTCACCGGGCCGATGGCGATGGGGCACCCGATCACCTTCTACGATGGCCCGTTCACCCTGGAAAGCACCTGCCGGGTGATCAACAAATACGGGATCACCAACCTCACCGGTTCGCCCACCGCCTACCGCCTGTTGATTGCCGGCGGCAACGCGTTCGCCCAATCGATCAAGGGCAAGCTGCGCATCGTCAGCAGCGCCGGCGAGCCGTTGAACCCGGAAGTGATCCGCTGGTTCGCCGACAACCTCGGCGTGGTGATCCACGACCACTACGGTCAGACCGAACTGGGCATGGTCCTGTGCAACCACCACGGCCTAGACCACCCGATCCACCTCGGCGCCGCCGGTTTTGCCTCGCCCGGCCACCGCATCGTGGTGCTGGACGATGAATACCGGGAATTGGGTGTCGGCCAGCCCGGGATTCTGGCCATTGACCGTACCCAGTCGCCGATGTGCTGGTTCGCCGGCTACGAAGGTGCGCCGACCAAGGCCTTCGTCGGCAATTACTACTTGAGCGGCGATACCGTGGAGTGGAACCCGGACGGCAGCATCAGCTTCGTGGGGCGCAGCGACGACGTGATCACCACCTCGGGTTATCGCGTCGGTCCGTTCGACGTGGAAAGCGCGTTGATCGAGCACCCGGCCGTGGTGGAAGCGGCAGTGGTCGGCAAACCCGATCCGGAGCGCACCGAGCTGGTCAAGGCCTTCGTGGTGCTCAGCGCCCAGTACCGCGCCGCGCCCGAGCTGGCTGAAGAGCTGCGCCAGCACGTGCGCAAGCGCCTGGCCGCGCACGCTTACCCCCGTGAAATCGAATTTGTCAGCGAGTTGCCGAAAACCCCAAGCGGCAAATTGCAGCGCTTTATCTTGCGCAACCAGGAAATCGCCAAGGCTCAAGAGGCCGCGGCGAAGAACGTTTCAGCTTGAACCCAAGGAAACAATGATGCGGATCGAAAACAAGGTTTTTCTCGTCACTGGCGGCGCTTCCGGCCTCGGTGCGGCCACGGCGCAGATGCTGGTGGCCGCCGGCGCCAAGGTGATGCTGGTGGACATGAACGCCGAGGCCGTCGCGGCCCAGGCTGAAAGGCTCGGCGCGCAGAGCGTGGTGGCCGATATCAGCAACGAGGCCGCGGCCGAAGCTGCGGTGCAGGCCACGGTGAAGGCGTTTGGTGGCCTCAATGGCCTGGTCAACTGCGCCGGCATCGTGCGTGGCGAAAAGATCCTCGGCAAGAACGGCCCGCACACACTGGGCAGTTTCAGCCAGGTGATCAACGTCAACCTGATCGGCAGCTTCAACATGCTGCGCCTGGCCTCGGCGGCGATTGCCGAAACCGCCCCGGATGCCGATGGCGAGCGCGGAGTGATCATCAACACCGCTTCGGCGGCGGCTTACGACGGCCAGATCGGCCAGGCCGCGTACGCCGCTTCCAAAGGCGCGATTGTCAGCCTGACCTTGCCCGCCGCCCGTGAGCTGGCGCGTTTCGGCATTCGTGTGATGACCATCGCCCCGGGCATTTTCGAAACGCCGATGATGGCCGGCATGACCCAGCAGGTTCGCGATTCGCTGGCCGCTGGCGTGCCGTTCCCGCCACGCCTGGGCAAACCGGACGAATATGCCGCGCTGGTCCGGCATATCATTGAAAACAGCATGCTCAATGGCGAGGTGATCCGTCTCGACGGCGCCTTGCGCATGGCCGCCAAGTAAGAGGATTTGTCATGACTACTGCCAATGACCCGATTGTGATCGTCAGCGCTGTGCGCACCCCGATGGGCGGGTTCCAGGGTGAACTCAAGAGCCTGACCGCGCCGCAGCTGGGGGCCGCCGCGATACGGGCCGCCGTCGAGCGTGCCGGTGTTGCGCCGGACACCGTAGACGAGGTGCTGATGGGCTGCGTACTGCCGGCCGGACTCGGCCAGGCCCCGGCCCGTCAGGCGGCACTGGGCGCCGGGCTGGATAAATCGACCCGCTGCACCACCTTGAACAAAATGTGCGGCTCCGGCATGGAGGCCGCCATCCTGGCTCACGACATGCTGGTCGCCGGCAGCGCCGAGGTGGTGGTCGCCGGGGGTATGGAAAGCATGTCCAACGCGCCGTACCTGCTGGACCGCGCCCGCAGCGGTTATCGCATGGGCCACGGCCGGGTACTGGACTCGATGTTCCTCGACGGCCTCGAAGATGCCTACGACAAGGGCCGCCTGATGGGCACCTTTGCCGAGGACTGCGCCGAGACCCACGGTTTCAGCCGCCAGGCCCAGGACGAGTTCGCCATCGCCTCGACCACCCGCGCCCAGCTGGCGATCAAGGACGGCCGCTTCAAGGACGAAATCGTCCCGCTCAGCGTGACGGTCG
This sequence comes from Pseudomonas sp. IT-P12, assembly GCF_949767465.1. Classification (NCBI taxonomy): domain Bacteria; kingdom Pseudomonadati; phylum Pseudomonadota; class Gammaproteobacteria; order Pseudomonadales; family Pseudomonadaceae; genus Pseudomonas; species Pseudomonas sp. IT-P12. The sequence goes on from NZ_CATKPY010000011.1 coordinate 457,096, forward strand.
GCAAGGAGCAGGTGCTGATCAGCAACGACGAGCAGCCACCCAAGGCCAGGCTGGACAAGATCACTTCGCTGAAACCGGCGTTCCGCGAGGGCGGTACAGTGACCGCAGCCAACTCCAGTTCGATTTCCGACGGCGCGGCGGCGCTGGTGCTGATGCGTCGATCCGAGGCCGACAAGCGTGGCCTCAAGCCGTTGGCGGTGATTCACGGACACGCGGCCTTTGCCGATACCCCAGGCCTGTTCCCCGTGGCACCGATTGGCGCGATCAAGAAGCTGATGAAGAAAACCGGCTGGTCGCTCACTGACGTGGACCTGGTGGAAGTCAACGAAGCCTTCGCCGTGGTCGGCATGGCGGCGATGACGCAGCTGGAGATTCCCCACGACAAACTCAACGTGCACGGCGGCGCCTGCGCCCTTGGGCATCCGATCGGTGCGTCCGGCGCGCGGATTCTCGTGACCTTGCTCTCGGCGCTGCGCCAGAAGGGCCTGAAGCGGGGCGTGGCGGCCATCTGCATCGGTGGCGGCGAAGCCACGGCGATGGCGGTGGAATGCCTGTCCTGAGGCACTCTCTTTTTCCCCTGTGGGAGCGGGCTTGCTCGCGAATGCAGTGTGTCATTCAACATTAATATCGCCTGACACTGCCCCTTCGCGAGCAAGCCCGCTCCCACAGTTTCGACTGTATAAAGGCTCAATTTTATGATCCCCAATGACGAACAATTGCAAATCAGCGACGCGGCCCGGCAGTTTGCCCAGGAGCGGCTGAAGCCGTTCGCCGCCGAGTGGGACCGCGAACACCGCTTTCCGAAAGAAGCCATTGGTGAGATGGCCGAACTGGGTTTTTTCGGCATGCTGGTGCCGGAACAATGGGGCGGGTGCGACACCGGTTACCTGGCCTACGCCATGGCGCTGGAAGAAATCGCCGCAGGCGACGGTGCTTGCTCGACCATCATGAGCGTGCACAACTCGGTGGGTTGCGTGCCGATCCTGCACTACGGCAACGATGAGCAGAAGGAGCGCTTGCTCAAGCCCCTGGCCAGCGGTTCGATGCTCGGTGCCTTCGCCTTGACCGAGCCCCAGGCCGGCTCCGATGCCAGCGGCCTGAAAACCCGGGCCAGGCTGGAAGGCGATCATTACGTGCTCAACGGCTGCAAACAATTCATCACCTCCGGGCAGAACGCCGGGGTGGTGATCGTGTTTGCGGTAACCGATCCGAGTGCCGGCAAGCGCGGGATCACCGCGTTGATCGTGCCCACCGATTCGCCGGGCTACAGTGTGGCCCGGGTCGAGGACAAACTCGGCCAACATGCCTCGGACACCTGCCAGATTCTTTTCGAAAACGTCAAGGTGCCGGTGGCCAACCGCCTGGGGGAGGAGGGCGAGGGCTACAAAATCGCCCTGGCCAACCTCGAGGGCGGCCGCGTCGGTATCGCTGCGCAATCGGTGGGCATGGCCCGCGCCGCGTTTGAAGCGGCCCGCGACTACGCCCGTGAGCGCGAGAGCTTCGGCAAACCGATCATCGAGCACCAGGCCGTTGCCTTCCGCCTGGCGGACATGGCGACCCAGATCGCCGTCGCCCGGCAGATGGTGCACTACGCGGCGGCGCTGCGTGACAGCGGCAAGCCGGCACTGGTCGAGGCCTCGATGGCCAAGCTGTTCGCCTCGGAAATGGCCGAAAAGGTCTGCTCGGCCGCGTTGCAAACCCTCGGCGGATACGGTTACCTGAACGACTTCCCGCTGGAGCGGATCTACCGCGACGTGCGGGTGTGTCAGATCTACGAAGGCACCAGCGACATTCAGCGCATGGTCATTTCGCGCAATCTTTAAGAAGGAGTCCATTGTGAGCTACGAAACGATTTTGCTGGAAACCCACGGCCGTGTCGGCCTGATCACCCTGAACCGTCCGCAGGCGCTCAATGCGTTGAACGCGCAGATCGTCAGTGAACTGAACCATGCCCTCGACGGCCTGGAGAAGGATTCCAACATCGGTTGCATCGTGCTGACCGGCTCGAAAAAAGCCTTCGCCGCCGGCGCCGACATCAAGGAAATGGCCGAGCTGACCTACCCGCAGATCTACCTCGACGACCTGTTCAGCGACAGCGACCGGGTGGCCAACCGGCGCAAGCCGATCATCGCGGCGGTCAACGGTTTTGCCCTGGGCGGCGGTTGCGAGCTGGCGCTGATGTGCGACTTCATCCTGGCCGGTGACAACGCCAGGTTCGGCCAGCCGGAGATCAACCTCGGTGTGCTGCCGGGCATGGGCGGCACCCAGCGCCTGACCCGCGCGGTGGGCAAGGCCAAGGCCATGGAAATGTGCCTGAGCGGGCGCCTGATCGATGCGGTGGAAGCGGAGCGCTGCGGGATTGTCGCGCGCATCGTGCCAAGCGATGAATTGCTGGAGGAAGCCTTGAAAGTCGCGGCGCTGATCGCCAAAAAATCGTTGCCGATTGCGATGATGGTCAAGGAAAGCGTGAATCGCGCCTTTGAAGTGAGTCTGTCGGAAGGGGTTCGCTTTGAGCGTCGAGTGTTCCATGCGGCCTTTGCCACGCAGGATCAGAAAGAGGGGATGGCGGCGTTCATTGCCAAGCGGGAAGCGGAGTTCGTCGGGAAGTAGGTAGCGCTTTCAGGCTCGCTCATACAAGTGTCCGCTTTACATCCAGACATCCCGTGTCATCGTTGACGACCATCGCGAGCAGGCTCGCTCCCACAGTAGATCTCCAGTGTTAAGAGATCCAGTGTGGGAGCGAGCCGGCTCCGGGCGGCGTTCCGACGATGCTTTTGGTGGCTCCCACGCAGAGAATGGTGCAGACCAAAGGCTTAGATCAGGTAGTTCTTCAGTTCCCGGGCAATCACCATCCGCTGAATTTCGCTGGATCCCTCATAGATCTGGGTAATCCGCGCATCCCGGTAGTATTTCTCCACCGGGTAGTCTTCCAGATACCCATACCCGCCATGAATCTGTATCGCCGACGAGCAGACCTTCTCGGCCATTTCTGAGGCGAACAGTTTGGCTTGCGACGCTTGCGACAGGCACGGTTTGCCGGCGCTGCGCAGGCGGGCGGCATGCAGGATCAGCAGCCGTGCGGCATTCAACTGTACCTGCATGTCTGCCAGCAGATTGGCTACGCTCTGGTGCTCGATAATCGGCTTGTCGAACTGCACGCGATCACGGGCATAAGCCAGGGCCGCTTCGAACGCGGCGCGGGCGATGCCGAGGGCCTGGGCCGCGATGCCGATACGCCCGCCTTCGAGGTTGGACAGAGCGATCGCCAGGCCTTTACCGCGCTCGCCCAGCAGGTTGGCTTCGGGAATCGTGCAGTTGCTCAGGGTCACGGCACAGGTGTCGGACGCGCGGATGCCCATCTTGTGTTCGGTGCGGTCAACGATGAAACCCTCGGTGCCGGTGGGCACGAGGAAGGCCGAGATACCGCGCTTGCCCAGGTCCGGATCGGTCACGGCAAACACGATGGCCAGCTTCGCCCGCTTGCCGTTACTGACAAATTGCTTGGCTCCGTTGAGCACCCACTGGCCATCACGCAACTCGGCGCGGGTGCGCAGGTTGTGGGCTTCGGAACCGGCCTGGGGTTCGGTCAGGCAGAAGCAGCCGATGGCCTGGCCGCTGGCGAGGTCCGCCAGCCAGGTCTGTTTCTGTTCCTCGGTGCCGTAATTGAGGACAGGACCGCAGCCGACGGAATTGTGGATGCTCATGAACGCGCCGGTCGCGCCGTCGCCGGCGGAAATCTCTTCCACTGCCAGGGCATAGGCAACGTAATCGACGTAGGTGCCGCCCCATTCCTCGGGCACCACCATGCCCAGCAGGCCCAGCTCACCCATCTTCGCCACCAGGGCGTCGTCGATCCAACCGGCCTTTTCCCAGGCCTGGGCGTGGGGGGCGATCTCGCCGCGGGCAAAATCCCGGGCCATGTCGCGGATCATGATTTGTTCTTCACTCAATTCGATATCGTGCATGGCTCAGCTCCCGCTCCGGTCAAACCCCGTGAAGAAACTCGCGACATGCCCGGCGTCCAGCGCCTGCAGGGTTGGCGGGTTCCAACGCGGATTCTTGTCTTTGTCGATCAGCAAGGCGCGCACGCCTTCGATCAGGTCGCCGCGCTCGAACCACTGGCGGTCCAGGTGCAGCTCGAGGGCGAAGCAGTCTTCCAGGCTCAACTGCCGGCCGCGTCGCAGCATTTCCAGGGTCACGCCCATGGCCAGCGGTGAGCGGGTGTCGAGCAGGTCCGCCGTGGTCGTTGCCCATTCGTGGCTGTCGGCGACGGTCACTGCGCGCAGTTGCTCAACGATACTCGGCACGTCGGGCAGGGCGAAGAAATGGTCGATGGCCGGGCGCAGCCTGCTCAGCGGCGCATCGGGCAATTGCTGCACCGCCAGTTGCGCCAGCAGGCCCTGCAAGTCCTTGAGCGGCGTATCGCGCCATTGCAAACGATCGAGGTGTTCGTCCAGCGTGCCCAGTTTGTCGCTTTCCAGGTACCAGTCGGCCAGCCCGCAATACAGGGCATCCGCGGCACGCACCTGCACGCCGCTGACGCCCAGGTAGGTGCCCAGCTCGCCGGGAATGCGCGACAGGAAGTAGCTGCCACCGACGTCCGGGAAGTAGCCGATGCCGACTTCCGGCATCGCCAGGCGGCTTTTTTCGGTGACGACACGCAAATCGGCGCCTTGCACCAGGCCCATGCCGCCGCCCAGGACGAAACCGTCCATCAAGGCCAGGACCGGTTTGCGATAGTGGTGGATCGTCAGGTCGAGGGCGTACTCCTCGACAAAGAAGTCCTGGTGCAGGGTGTCGCCGCTTTTGAAGCTGTCGTAGAGCGAACGAATGTCGCCACCGGCGCAGAAGGCCTTTTCACCTGCGCCGCGCAGGACCACGGCGTGAATCTGTGAGTCCTTCGCCCAGGCATCGAGCTGGCGCTGCAGCAGGCGAACCATGTCCAGGGTGATTGCGTTGAGACCGGCGGGACGGTTGAGGGTCAGGTGACCTATATGGTTGCGAACCTCGGCCAGCACTGCGTTGGGCGTGGCGTCCTTGGACAGAGTCCCTGGAGAAGAAACCTGAGCAGTCATCGATAACTCCCTGCTTTTATTGTTTTTTATACAAAAGCCCGCGTGCGAGCGATCAGGGATCGTAACAGTGCAATTTTGTGATGTACAACCGGGATATGTGCAGGGTCCGTCTGCGTTTTTATCTCACTCCAGGCACGAGGCGTGCAACTCACCGTGGAAGCGGGCCAACCCGCTCCCACGGGATTGTTGTCTCAGGTTCTCTGGCTCAACACTTCACCAATACTGCGACGTTTCGCGTGCAACTCACTGGTGTGGATCAACTTTTCCAGGTCTTCAGGCGTGACGTCGATGAAGGCTTCCATCTCGGCCAAGGCGAGTTTGAGGTCCTGGGCGGTGATGGCCTGGCTGTCGACAGGCATGTCCGCCGGAACCCTGGCCGCCGGCTCGCTGGCGTTTTTCGGGTAACGGATGCGCGTCAGGTTGTTGTACGCAATCGCGCTGAGCAGCAGGGTCGCGGCGCAGAGCATCAGCGGGGCAAGGGCCTGCCAGTCGAGGGCGCTGGTGGCCGGATCGGCCAGGACCATCAACAGCGCCACTGCGCCGGCCGGTGGATGCAGGCAACGCAGCCAGCACATCAGGATCAGCGCCATGCCGGCGGCCAGGCACGCGCTGTTCAAGGTTCGCCCAAGCACATGCGCCGCCAGCAGCGCGACCACGCCGGCGGTGAGGTAGCCGCCGATGATCGACCAGGGTTGCGCCAGCGCCCCGGAGGACACCGCGAACAGCAGGACCGCCGAGGCGCCCAGCGGTCCGATCAGGTGCTGTGCGACTTCGATGCCGAAGAACTGCGAGCACAGCCACACGCTGAACAGAGTGCCGAGCGCCATGCCGATGGCAGCGCGGCTCCATTCCGAGGGACGGGTGTTGATGGCGGCGGGTATCCAGCGAGCAAGCATGGGGTAAACAATCCGTAGCAAAAATCGAGGCAAAAAAAAGGCTTAGCTGGGATATCCAGAAAGCCCTTGAAGAAGTTCCAACTATTGGGGGAGGAACGAGGCACAGTGTGCCGCTCATTGCGGATGCTGACTAATTCATATTAATGCTGTTTGAGTGCACTATTTTTGCTGTAACACCACCCGCCGGCCACTCATGAAGCACAGGGTGCCGCCCAGCGCGGTGAGCAGGCTCAAGGCATAGAACATGGTCGGCGCCGGGGTGTGCATCAGCAGGTAGCCGCAGATCACCGGGCTCAAGGCGCCGCCCAGGGCCGCGAGGTTCTGCGCGCCGTAGTAGCTGCCACGCAGTTCTTCCGGGGCCAGGGTGTCGACGAAGAGGAATTCGGCGGGGTAAATGATCATTTCACCCAGGGTGAAAATGAACATCGCCACGCACCAGGACACCAGGCTGTCGGCCAGGCTGAAGCCGATCAGGCCAAGGATGAACAGGCTGGTGCCACCGGCAATCCAGTAGCGCAGTTGTTCGCGCTTGAGGAAACGACCGATCTGGTATTGCAGCAGAATCACCGCAATCGCGTTGCAGGCGAGCAGGGCGGCCATGGTTTGCAGGGCGCGTTGGGAGTCTTCGATCACCAGCAGGTATTGCGACAGGTACAGGGTAAAACGCCCGTGGACCACGGTGCTGAGCAGGCAGCCGCAGGTGAACATGATCAGCGTGCGGTCGTTCTTCAGGGTGATCAGGGTCTTCAGAAAGCTTTGTGGCTGGCCTGTCGCAGGGGGGCGGGTCGGATCGCCGGGAATGCCGCGCATGAAAAAGATGCTGCCAAAGGCGATGGCACTGGCAATCAGGAACGGCGCGATCGGGTACACCCCGGCGATCACCACGCCCAGCATCGGGCCGGTGGCGTAGCCGATGTTGGTCAAGGTGTAGCGCAGGGAAAACGCCTTGGCCCGCTGGCCCACGGGCAGGTTCTCGCTGAGGATCGCCTTGGAGCCGATCAGGAACAGCGCTGATGCCGTTTCGGTGATCACCAGGGTCAGGGTGGTCAGGTACAGGTTCTGGGCAAAGGTCAGCAGCACGAAGCCGATGGCGCTGGAGAGCATGGCGAGGATCAGCAACCGGCGTTTTTCCAGGCGATCGATGATATAGCCGCCGTAGAGCGCGAGCAGGGTGGCGATGAACACCGCGATGCCCAACAGCAAGCCGACGTCCTGTTGGTTGAGGCCGAGTTTGTTGCTCAGGAACAGGGTGAGCAGCGGGCTGGTGATGGCGCGGCTGACGACGATGGTCAGCGAGACGATCATCAGGCGGCGAATGACAAGCGAGTAAGTGGCCACGGCGGGGCAGATGTCCTTATTCAATGTTCGTCTGATGATCGGGGTGAAGCTATCGCGAGCAGGCTCGCTCCCACCGTTGGCCTGCATTCAGGCTTCCAATGTGGGAGCGAGCCTGCTCGCGATGGGGCCAGAGCGATCACCCCAGCCACTGCTCGAGCAACGCGACCGAATCCAGCGTCTCGAGCCGGTGCAATTGCTCCGCCAACGCCTCGGCCTGCCCCAACGGCATCACGCGCGTCGCCAGGCTGAAAAACTTCTCTTCCAGCGCCGCATCGCTCAAGGGATTGGCTGGCGCGCCCAGGGGAGGATCGACGCACAACTGCGCCTGCCGACCGTCCACGGTCCGTACGCGAACCACGGGCTCGCCATCCTCCGACAGTCGCGGGTCCACTTCAAGGCGAATGCGCGACAGCCAGCGTTCAATCCGCGGGTCACGGCGTGCGGTCTCGTCATAGGCGTCAAGCCGGCAATGGCCATGCACCAGGCGCGCGGCCAGCGCGTAGGGCAGGCTCATCTGCGCCGCTGGCAGCGTGGCGATATCCTGACCACCGCACATGCTCAGCAGGAACCCGCACAACGACACCTCGATGTCTTCGACCTGATCGGCGTCGATTTGCAACTGTTCCAACAGTTGCCCCAGCGCGTCGATCGCCGAATGGGTGCCCCGGCAGGAGGCGTAGGGCTTGATCGAACAGCGCGCGAGTTTCCACACCGATCCGAGATCCGCATCCAGCGCTGGCGGCTCTGCCGTCTGCACCGCCAGGGTCTTGAGAAAACCGCCCCAGACATCATCGAACAACTTCGCCGGCCCGGTGATGCCCTGCCAGGCAAACCGGGCCGCCATCAAACCGCCTTCGGCCGCACGACCGCTGTGCAGTTTTTTGCTTTGTGAACCGTCGTGGATGAACGCCCACAGGCCACCGCTGAAACTGCCGGCGATGCCGAGTGCGGCGAGCATTTGCCCGGCGTCCAGTCGCAGGATGCGCGCACTGGCGGCGGCCGCGCCGAACACCCCGCAGGTGGCGGTGGAGTGCCACCCGGCGCCGTTGTGCGCCGAGTAACCACCGCAGGCCTCGAGCACCCGCCGGCCGACCTCATAACCGAGTACCACCGCCGTGATCAGCTCACGACCGCTGACCGGGCCAGGCGCCAGCGACACGGCGGCCATCACCGCCGGCAACACCACCGCCCCGGAGTGGTCACAGCCACCCGTGTCGTCCAGTTCCAGCGCATGGGCGGCGACGCCGTTGAGCATTGCCGCCTGGGCTGCGCCGAGTCGCAGGTCGGTGCCCCAGACCAGGCTGCTGCCCGTTTCGCCTTCGAACACCTGACGCGCCTGGCGTGCGACCTCGCTGTCGGCGCCGGCCAATGTCGCCCCGAAGGTGTCGAGGATGTGCCGCTTGGCTTGTATCACCAGTGCCGCTGGCAAGTCTTCAAAACGGGTGTCGACGCAGAACTGCGCCAGTCGCTGCAGGCGTTCAGTCATGGCAGGTAGTCCCGATAATGCCGTTCGTACACCGAGGCGGGGTGATCCCCAGCCGTTGGCAGCGCCGAATCCGTCCACCATTGGGCGACCTCGGCACCGCGGGCAATCCACACATCATCGTGTTGCCGGATGCCCTGCAGCAGTTCGCGCAACACGCCGATCCGCCCGGGCGTGCCAATGATCTCGGGGTGCAGGCGCAGCACGTAACACAGGCCGAAGCGGTGAAAACCGGCGAAGTCCATTTGCAGATTGCCCAGGGTGTGGCTGTAGGAAGCGATCCGCGATTGCGCCGGCGGCACCGCCGGGCTCAGGTTGAAGGCGAAGTAGGGCTCGTCCTCCAGCTCATAGTGCAAGGGCAGTTCGATGACCCCGGGCGCCGTGGGGTGCGCGAAAGGCAGATCATCGCCGCGCCACGACGACGACCAGCGAATGCCTTGTTCGCCCAGGGCTTCGATGAACCCTGGCGCACCGTTGCCGGCGGGGATGCGAAAACCGCTGGGGCGCTGGCCGGTCAGTGCCTGCAACGCGGCGCACCCTCGGGCGACTTCGTCACGCTGTTGCGCCAGGTCCAGGGTGTCGTAGTTCTGATGGCGATACCCGGCGCAGGCAATCTCGTGCCCGGCCGCTTGAATGGCCTGCAGATGCTGCGGGTTTTCCTCGGCAACGATGCCGGGCACGAACCAGCTGCTGCACACCTTCAGTTCGTCGAACAGCCCCAGCAGACGCTCGACACCCCGTTGCGTGCCGTAACGCCACACGGACAGGGTCTTGTCGCGTCCGGCCACTTCCGGGGCCTGGGTCAGAATGCCGTGGATGTCGTTGTAATCGACCGTCACCACGACGGCGCAACGGTAACCTTTGGGCCAGAAAACCGACTCAGTCATGGTGGTGCTCCTTCAGCCACCACTGCGCGACATCGGCGCAGGTGGCGAACCACACGTCGTCACGCCGACGCATGTGTTCAAAGAGTTTTTCCAGCAGCAGGATACGTCCCGGCTTGCCGGTGATCTTGGGGTGGAACAGGGTGGTCAGGCACAAGCCTTCATTCATCGCGCCGTCGTATTCGCGACACCAGTTGTCCAGGGTCAGCTCATAACTGGCGGTGCGATCCAGACCTGAAGGGAAATCCGGCGCGCGGGTATAGGCCAGTGAGGCGTAATCGTCCATTTCCCAGCGCCCGGGGATCTCCACCAGCGGGGTGTCGAAGCCCGGCACCTTGACCAGGTAAGGGCGATCGTCGCCGCGCATGCTGCTGGAATAGGTCACGCCGGCCTCCACCAGCATCGCCGGGGTTTCGGTGTGCCAGTCACCGGACGGCGTGCGGAAACCTTCGGCGCGGATGTTCAGGTGGTTCCAGAACACCTCGCGGCAGCGCTTCATCACGTCCTTCTGCTGTTCCAGCGTCAGGGCGTAAAAGGATTCGTGCTTGTAACCGTGGTACGCCACCTCATGCCCGCGCTCGACAATCGCCTGGCATTGTTTCGGCCAGTTTTCCACGACCCAGGCCGGGACGAAGAAGGTGGTCGGGATACGGAACGCATCGAGCAGGTCGAGCAGTCGCGGCAACGCCCGGTAAGGGCCATAACCGCCAAAGCCGAAATACTCCGGCTTGTGCCAGATCGAGCCATTGAGCATGGCATCGCCGGTGGGGCCGTCGAGGTCGAAGGCCAGGGCCAGGCAGGCTTTGTGGGGCGCCGGCCAGGTGGGACGGGGTGAGGAGGACATCGTGGTGCTCCAGCTGTTTCATGGGTCAAACCCCATCCCTGTGGGGTCGAGCCTGCTCGCGATGGCGCATCAGCCGCACCGGTGTCGACTGACACACCCTCGCGAGCAGGCTCGCTCCCACCACCAGCGGACAGGATTGCTTGGCGGCTTACTTCCCGGCGTTGATGGTCACCGTCTTGATGGCGCCCAGTTCCAGGTCCCACTTCTTCAGGATCGCCAGGTAGCTGCCGTCGTCGATCATGCTCTGCAACGCGACTTTCACCGCTTCGCTCAACTCGGGTTTTTTCTTGCTGACGCCCAGGCCGGTGAACTGCGAAGAGATCGGCAGGCCCACAGTCTTGTACATGTCCTTTTCCTGGGTCTTGAGGTACGGCAGGGTCTCGCTGCCTTGCATCGCCGCGTCGATGCGGCTCTGGCGCAGTTGCGCACGGGCGTCGGCGGAACCTTCGGTGCCGACCACGTTGATCGCCGGTTTACCCGCCGCTTCACAGTTGGCCTTGCTCCACTCGGCGATCTCCGCCGGGAACGTGGTGCGACGGCTGGTGCCGACTTTCTTGCCGCACAGGTCGATGATTTCGTGGGTGTCCTTGTTTTTCTGCAAGGTGTAGAACTGCGGACCGCTGGTGAAGTAGTCGACGAAGGTCACGCTGGCCTGCCGTTCGGCGGTGTCGGTCATGCCCGACAGCACCATGTCGACGCGATCGGTGGTGAGCGCGTTGATCATTTGCTCGAAACCGGTCTCCTGCCATTTGATCTTGATGCCCAGGCGTTCGGCCAGCGCATTGCCCAGGTCATAGTCGAGGCCGGTCAGCTGGTTGGTGGCCGGGTCCTTGAAATCCATCGGCGGATAGTTTGGCATGATCGCGACGACGATCTCGCTCTTGGCCTTGATGCTGGCCGGCAATTCGGCGGCGAAGCTGACGCTGGAGGCCATCAGGCCGGCGAGTACTGCGGGGATTACGAAGTTCTTCATGGTCGTTCTCTTATGAGTGTTTTGACGCCGCTGCGGGTTGGCGAGGCTGGCGCTTAGGTTCGAACGGCAGAAATGAAGCTTTGGGTGCGCGGGTTTTGTGGACTTATTAGTATTTCTTCGGGGCTTCCAGCCTCCACGATCTGTCCGCCGTCCATGAACACCATGCGGTTGGAAACCTCCCGGGCGAAGCCCAGTTCATGGGTGACGACGATCATGGTCATGCCGGTCTGCGCGAGGTCGCGCATCACCGACAGCACCTCTCCGACCAGTTCCGGGTCGAGTGCCGAAGTGGGTTCATCGAACAGCATCAGCTTGGGCCGCATGGCCAGTGCGCGGGCGATGGCCACACGTTGCTGCTGGCCACCCGAGAGTTCGATCGGATAGCTGTTGCGTTTGTCGGCGAGACCGACGCGGGCCAGCAGTTCCAGGGCTTCCTCCTGCGCCTCCTTGGGCGAACGCTTGAGCACCTGGCACGGCCCTTCGATGATGTTTTGCAGCACGGTCATGTGCGGGAACAGGTTGAAACGCTGGAACACCATGCCGGTGGACAGGCGTTGCCGGGCGATCTGCGTCTCGTTGAGCTCATGCAGCTTGTTGCCGACCACCCGGTAACCCACCAGCTCGCCGTCTACCCAGAGGCCGCCTTTGTCGATTTTTTCCAGCTGGTTGACGCAGCGCAGCAGGGTGCTCTTGCCGGAGCCGGACGGGCCGATGATGCACAGGACTTCGCCTTGCTCGACTTCGATGTTGACGTCCTTGAGCGCGTGGAACTGGTCGTAGTACTTGTTCAGGCTCACGGCCTTGACGATGTTTCTCATGTTCGACTCCTCAGGAACGCTTGCCGGCGCCGCGGGCGAAACGACGCTCCAGGCGGCTTTGACCGAAGGACAGCACGGTGACGGTCGCCAGGTACCAGATGCCGGCGACGATCAGCAACTCCATCACCCGGGCGTTGGCGTAGTAGATGTTCTGGGCGTTGTAGAGCAGCTCCGAGTACTGGATGACGCTGGCCAGCGAGGTCATTTTCACCATGCCGATGAACTCGTTGCCGACCGGCGGGATGATGATTCGCATGGCCTGCGGCAGGATGATCCGGCGCAGGGCTTGCAGGCGCGGCATGCCGATCGACTTGGCGGCCTCGTATTGGCCGGTGTCCACCGACAGCAGGCCGGCGCGCACCACTTCGGCGGTGTAGGCGCCCTGGTTGATGCTCAGGCCGAGCAGGGCGGCGACGAAGGGCGTCATCAGGCTCACGGTGTCGATTTCGACCAGGCCGGGGATGCCGATGGTGGGGAAGATCAGCGCCAGGTTGAACCACAGCAGCAGCTGCAGGATCAGCGGCGTACCGCGGAACAGCCAGGTGTAGGTCAGCGCCACGTAGCGCAGGATCGGGTTGGCCGACATGCGCATGATCGCCGTGATCACCCCGAAGACGATGCCCAGCGCCATCGCCAGCACGGCCATGACGATGGTGTTGAGCAGGCCCCACATGATCGCCTGGGAGGTGAGGAACTGGCCGATGTACGACCATTCGATCTTGCCCTCGGCGAAGGCGCGCACCAGGCCGATGAGGGCGATGACGATCACCGTGGCGAAGAAGATCCGCCCGTAGTAACGCCGTGGCACATGATCGTACTGGGTGATATCGAACTGGTTTTCCGCCAGTTTGCGCTCCGCCTGGAGTCGCTCTGCCTGGGTCTGGCTCATGTTGGTTCTCCGTACACTTTATTTCGGGTCAAACACTTGGCCCCGTGGGAGCGAGCCTGGTCGCGATGGCATCCTGTCAGCCAGCCTCTTGATTACTGATGCACCGCTATCGCGAGCAGGCTCGCTCCCCCAGGGGCCGTGTGTTTGATTCAGAGGCGAAAACCCTGATAGTTCTCGGTCCACGCCTGCTGGGCGGCGAGGGCGGTTTTCAGGCGACCGATCTGTTCGCGCACCTGTTGCGGCGCGGTGCCGCCCCAACCGCTGCGGGCGGCGATGGCAGCTTCCAGCGTCAGGCTGTCGCGCACTTCCGGGGTCAGGCGAGGATCGATTTCGGCCAACAGCGCCGGAGAGGCTTCCCACAACTCGATGTCGTGTTTCTCACAGGCCTTGACCAGCGCGCCGGTGATTTCATGGGCTTCCTTGAACGGCACGCCGCGCACCGCCAGCCAGTCGGCGACTTCGGTGGCCAGGGTGAAACCGAGCGGTGCCTGGCGCCGCAATTCTTCGACGTTGACCGTCATCGTCGCCACCATTCCGGCCATGGCCGGCAGCACCAGCAGCAAGGTGTCGACGCTGTCGAGCACACCGTTCTTGTCTTCGCTCAGGTCGCGGTTGTACGACAGCGGCAACGATTTCAGGGTCGAGAGCAGGCCGGTGAGATTGCCGATCAGGCGACCCGCCTTGCCCCGGGCCAGCTCGGCAATGTCCGGATTTTTCTTCTGCGGCATGATCGAACTGCCGGTGGCGTAGGCATCGTCCAGGGCAACCCAGCGAAATTGCCGGGACGACCACAGGCAAAACTCTTCAGCAAGGCGGGAAATGTTGATGCCGAGCATGCTGGCGATAAACAGGAACTCGGCAACGTGGTCGCGGCTGGCCACGGCGTCGATGGAGTTTTCGCACACCCCGCTGTAACCCATTTCCTTCGCCGATTGCTGCGGCAGCCGCGCAATCGCCGAGCCGGCCATGGCCGCTGCGCCCAGAGGCGACAGCGAGGTGCGGGCGTCCCAGTCCACCAGGCGTTGCACGTCGCGCAACATCGACTGGGCGTGGGCCAGCAAATGGTGGGCAAACACGATCGGCTGGGCCTGTTGCAGGTGGGTGAAACCCGGGCAAATGCTTTCGACGTGTTGTTCGGCCTGGCCCACCAGTGCCTGCTGCAGCGCCAGCACTTCAACGGCCAGGGTGCGCACGTGGTCACGCAGGAACAGGCGCAGGTCGTTGGCGGTCTGGTCGTTGCGAGAACGGCCGGCGCGCAGTTTGCCTCCGAGGGGGCCGAGGCGCTCGGTCAGCAGGCGTTCGATGAAGGTGTGGACGTCTTCGTCGTCCAGGGTCGGGGCGATACGGCCGTCGCGGAAATCGGCACCGATGCGCTCGAGTGCGTCGAGCATGGTCAGGGTTTCCTGTTCGCTCAGCAGCCCGGCACGTTGCAGCTCACGGGCATGGGCCTTGGAGCCGGCGAGGTCGTACGGGGTCAGTCGGAAATAGCGCTCCGGGCACCGGGACAAGGCCGCCAGGGCTTCGGACGGGCCGCTTTGGAAGCGAGCACCCCAGAGACGTTCGGTGGTTTGGGACATTGTTGTTTTCCTCGTCGGTCAAGCGAACTGAAATCGGTGTGCCTGGCCTGGAACCGTTACCGGAATCGATAGGAATCGAGCGGGCGTGGTCAGGCCAAAACAATGTTCTAGGGCAGGGGGAAAGCGCAGTTACGAAAGGAGCGAGGGCTGATCGAAACGTCAGCTTTTAATAATTCGAACACCGTGATCTGGCACGCATGTTCTGGATTTTTTGGCGGTTGCCAAGCCTGGTTTTCTGTGATCATTATTATTAGGCCAGCTATGTTTTTGTTGTTGGGCACAGGTTGTTGAATACGGCGCCAGAGGTAAATAAGCATTATGGAAACCCCACTTTCCAATTCCGGAAACCCGACGCCGAAACCGCCGCAACGAGCGCCGCTGGCCCTCAGCGGGCTGGATTTCAAACTGTTGAAAGTGTTCAAGGCGGTGGTCGAGGCCGGAGGCTTCAGCGCGGCTCAAAACGAGCTGAATGTGGGACTGGCCGCCATCAGCAAGCAGATTTCCGACCTTGAAATCCGCATCGGCATGCGTCTGTGCACCCGGGGTCGGGAAGGCTTTCATCTGACCGAAGAAGGTCGCCTGGTGTATCAGGCATCGATTGATTTGTTTGCCTCGGTCGATAACTTTCGGGACCGGCTTAGTTCTGCTCAAAATGAACTGATCGGTGATCTTGGTGTGGGTGTTATTGATAATACGATCACCGACGATCATTCACCGTTAGTTGCTGCGCTAAAACAACTTGGTGAGTCATCGCCGAAGGTCAGGTTGCAAATTCAGGCTTCACAGCTGGATGAGGTGGAGAGGGGCGTGGTAGAGGGTCGGTTAGTCGCAGGGATTGTGCCGGTCTATCAAAAGCGCGAGGAGTTCGATTATTACCAACTGTATGAAGAACGCTCGCAGATTTATTGCGCGGTCGGTCATCCGTTGTTCGCCATTCCCGACGGCGACATTGGCAGTCACCTGCTCAAGGATTACGAATGCGTGAACCATCGTTATGCGATCCACCGCGACAAACTCAACTTTGCCCGCTATGACAGTTTTTCCGCCTCGGCCACGCAAGTGGAGGCCGTGGCACTGCTGATCAAGACCGGACGCTTCATTGGCTTCCTGCCGCAACACTACGCGGCGGCCATGGTCGCCCAGGGACAGTTTCGCGCGGTGCGCCCGGACCTGATCCATATCGACACGCCGTTCAACCTGATCCTGCGCCACAACACCGTACGCAGCCCTCTGGTCAAGGCTTTCGCCCTGGCCCTGGGCGTGGATTTGAAAGTACCTGCCTGACCCCTCAGGCCACCCCCTGCGCCGCCGGCCATTGCTGAAGGGGGATCGGCAGCTTGCGCGATTCGCCGCGTCCCATCGGGAAATAGGTGAAACCGTTGCGCGCCAGGCGGTCGGCGTCGTACAGGTTTCGTCCGTCGAAGATCACCGGCGCCTTGAGCCGTTGGCGGATCAGGTTGAAATCCGGTGCCTTGAACTGTTGCCACTCGGTGCAGATGATCAGTGCGTCGGCGCCGGCCAGCACCGATTCCGGCGTGCCCATCAGCATCAATTTGCTTTCCTCTGGATACAGATGCTGGGTTTCCTGCATCGCTTCCGGGTCGAATGCCCGCACGCTGGCGCCCGCAGCCCACAGCGACTCCAGCAGCACGCGGCTGGGTGCGTCGCGCATGTCATCGGTGTTGGGTTTGAACGCCAGGCCCCACACGGCGAAGGTCTTGCCCCGCAGGTCGCCCTTGAAGAAGGCGTTGATGCGGTCGAACAGCTTGTGTTTCTGCCGCTGGTTGATTGCCTCCACCGCCTGCAGCAGGTCGCTGGAACAGTGCGCTTGCTCGGCACTGTGGATCAGGGCGCGCATGTCCTTGGGGAAGCACGAGCCGCCATAGCCGCAACCGGGGTAGATGAAGTGATAGCCAATGCGCGAGTCGGCGCCGATGCCCAGGCGCACCGATTCGATATCGGCGCCCAGGTGTTCGGCCAGCTCGGCGATCTGGTTGATGAAGCTGATTTTGGTCGCCAGCATGCAGTTGGCGGCGTATTTGGTCAGTTCGGCGCTGCGCAGGTCCATGAACATGATGCGGTCATGGTTGCGATTGAACGGCGCATAGAGGTCACGCATGACGTCGCGTACCTCATCGCTTTCGCAGCCGATGACGATGCGGTCCGGGCGCCGGCAGTCGGCCACGGCCGAGCCTTCCTTCAAAAACTCGGGGTTGGAGACGATCTCGAACTGCAGCAATCGCCCCACCTTGATCAGGCATTTGTCGATGTGCGCGCGCAAGGTGTCGCCGGTGCCCACGGGCACGGTGGATTTTTCCACCAGAATCACCGGTTGCTCGCGATGACGGGCCACCGCTTCACCCACCGACAGCACGTAGCGCAGGTCCGCCGAGCCATCGTCCCGGGAGGGCGTGCCGACCGCGATGAACAACACCTGGCCGTGTTGCACCGCGAGTTTTTCATCGGTAGTGAACTGCAGGCGCCGGGCTTCCAGGCTTTCCCGGACCAGGCTGGCCAGCCCCGGCTCGTAAATGCTCACGTGGCCCTGCTGCAGCCGTTCGACTTTTTGCTCGTCGATGTCCATGCAGACCACGTCGTGGCCGACCTCAGCCAGCACAGCGGCTTGTACCAGGCCAACGTAACCGCTACCAAATACACTGATTTTCATGGGTCACTCCTGAGTCTTGGGCGCGTGCTCGGGATTGATGCGCTGTTGCGCGCCGTCAGGATAAGCGAGGCCATATTTCAGTTCGTCTATCGTGATGTACAACGCCCCGTGTCGACTGTGCCGCGCCGGACCCGGCCCGTCGGCAATGCACTCGGGATGGGTGGCAGCAAGTCGCCCAAGGGTTGGAAATGGAGGTGGCGTTGGCGCGCAGCGGCCAGCAGTTGGCGAAATGCATCAGCCATCACCCGCCCTCCGACTTCGGCATGGACAACGGGATCGAGCACAGACGCGCCGAGTTCCATTCGGCGTTCGGCAGGTAGAGGTCGGGGAAATGGAGAGGCCCCACGAAAGTGCCGGACGTTATATGAAGTGTTTCATTCGTTAGTTGGTTTATACCGACTCTGCAGGCTTGCTCTCACCAGGGTGAGGGTCGTTTCTTCAGGCGCAAACTCGCGCCTACGCGGGGTTGGTGTCGCTGAGCACGTGGGCATGGCCAATGGTGGTGACCTGTACGGCACTGCCGGTCGGGGGCGCGTACAGCCCGGAACTGCGCACCATCAGCGATCGGCCGGGCTGATCATTGGCGGTCGGGGTCTCCAACTCTACGGTCAGGGTGCAAGTGTTTCCGCTGAAATCGCGTTCGGTCACCACGGCTCGGCAACCGACCGCTTCCAGGCCGTTGGGAACCACACCGACCAGTTGCAACTGCTCGGGACGCAGCATGATCTGCGCGCTGCGGTTGTTGCGATGGTTGTTGACCGGAATCCGCCCCAGGTCGCAATGGGCCCAGCCGGCTTCGATCCTGGCTGGCATGACCACAGCGTCGCCAAGGAACAGTGCGGTCTGTTCGTCGCCGGGGTAGCGATACAGGTCCAGCGGGTGGCCGGACTGCACCAGGCGTCCCTCGCGCATGACCGCCAGTTGATCGGCGAATGACAGCGCTTCGCTCTGGTCATGGGTCACCAGGATGGTGGTCACGCCGGCATCGGCCAGCAATCGCGCCACCAGCTTGCGCATGGCGGCGCGCAAGCCGGTATCGAGCGCGGAAAACGGCTCATCCAGCAGCATCAATTGGGGTTGCTGGGCCAGTGCCCGGGCCAGCGCCACCCGTTGTTGCTGGCCGCCGGACAACTCATGGGGCCAGCGCTCGGCCATGCTCAGCGGCAAGGCCACGCTGTCCATCAGTTGGGCGACACGCTCGCGTTTCTCCAGGCCTTTGGTTGCCAGGCCGAAACCAATGTTGGCGGCCACGCTCATGTGCGGAAACAGCGCGCCATCCTGTGGGACGTAGCCGATCTGGCGCCGATGGGCGGGGACTTCATGGGTTTCATCGATCAGCGTCTGGCCATTGAACATAAGCCGCCCGGCGTCGGGGAATTCAAAGCCGGCGATCATTCGCAACAAGGTGGTCTTGCCCGAGCCCGAAGGGCCGACGATGACGGTGCGGCTGCCCGCCGGCACTGACAGGCTGACATCGTGCAGGGCCCGCTGTGCGCCATAGGATTTACAGATCGAATGCAGTTCAAGCGCGTTCATCGGCCCGCCGTGCGTTTGGATTGGTGGTAGAGAAGGCCGGTCAAGGGCAGCGACAGCACAATCATCAGCAACGCATAGGGCGCTGCGGCGGCGTAGTCGATTTCGCTGGTCAACGCCCAGAACCCGGTCGCCAGTGTGCGTGTGCCGTTCGGCGCGAGGAGCAGGGTAGCGGTCAATTCGTTGGTGATCGCCAGGAACACCAGGGCGGCGCCCGCCGCGGCACCGGGCGCGGCCAGGCGCAGGGTGATCAGCCACAGCGCCCGGGCCGGCGAGCGCCCCAGGCTGCGCGCCATGTTCTCCAGCTCGATCGGTGCCTGGGCGATACCGGCCCGCAGGCTGACCAGTGCCCGGGGCAGGAACATCAGCAAATAGGCAAGCAGCACGGTGACGGCAGTCTGATAAATCGGCCGGGCGTAATGCACCGTGACCGTCACCAGTGCCAGGGCCACGACAATGCCTGGCAAGGAACTGGTGATGTAGTTGCAGCTTTCCAGAACCCGCTGCAATCGCCCTGGCGAGCGTATCGACAGCCACGCAATCGGGAACGCCGCGACGGTGGTGAGCACCGCCCCGCAGATCCCGAACAGCAAGGTCTGTTGCAGCGCCGGCAGCAGTTCGGCCATTTCCCAGACCTGCGCGCCGCCGGCAATCAGCCACTTGCCCAAGGTGAACAACGGCACGCCGAGGGCCAGGGCACAGGTGATGGTCAGCAACGCCAGGGCCAGCACGGTTTGCCCGGTTTTCAGGCACGCCACTGGCTGTTCGCGGGCACTGCCCGAGCCCACCCGGGCATAACGTGCATGGCCTCGCGCCGTCGACTCGAGGGTCAACATGGCCAGGCAGCACAGGGCAAGCACACCGGCCAGCATGTTGGCGGCAGGGCCATTGAAGGTGGATTTGAACTGATCGAAAATCGCCGTGGTAAAGGTGTCGAACCGGATCATCGCGTACAGGCCGTACTCGGCCAGCAAATGCAGGCCCACCAGTAGGGCGCCGCCGCAGATGGCCAGGCGCAATTGCGGCAGCACCACCCGGAAGAACACCGCCCATGGCTTGAGGCCCATGGATTGCGCGACGTCCTCGATCGCCGGATCGAGACGGCGCAGGGTCGCGGCCACCGGCAGATAAAGGAAAGGGAAATAGGCGATCACCGACACCAGCACCCCGGCAGACAGCCCGTGAATCGGCGGCACCAGACTGACCCAGGCATAGCTGTGGACGAAGGCCGGTACCGCCAGCGGCGCGGTCGCCAGCAACGACCAGCCGCGTCGCCCCGGCAAATTGCTGCGCTCCGTCAACCAGGCCAGTGTTACACCGAGGACGATGCACAAGGGCAGGGTGATCACCACCAGCAACACGGTGTTGAGCAGCAGTTCGCCCACCCGTGGCCGAAACACCAGGGCCGAGAGCGTAGCCCAACCGGTCTGCCAGGACACGCCGATGACGAAGGCGATCGGCAGCAGGGCCAGCAATGACACCAGTAACGACAAACCGATCACCCATGCACCGCCACGCCCCGCGAACAAGCCATGGGAGCGGCGGCGCAAAGGGGCGGGAATCGGCGCAGCGACACCCGCCGGCAGCGTTTCAGGCATCAATTCAGAGCAGTCCGGCCTGGGTCATCAGCTCCACGGCTTTCTTGCTGTCGAGTTTGGAGGCATCGACTTTCGGCGCGTCGAGCTGTTGCAAAGGCACCAGTTTGGGGTTGGATTCAGCATTCTTGCCAACAGCGTACTCGTAGGAGCTGCCGGTCTTGAGGATCGCCTGGCCGTCCTTGCCGGTCACCCACTTGAGGAAGGCCTGGGCCTGCTCCTTGTGTTGACTCGAAGCCAGGACGCCGCCACCGGAGACACTCACGAATGCCCCCGGATCCTTGTGCTTGAAGTAGTGCAGGGCGGAGTTCTGGCTGTTTTCACCGGTTTTGGCCTGATCGCCGAAACGGTAGTAGTGGTAAATCACCCCGCTGTCGATTTGCCCGGCATTGACCGCCTTGAGCACGGAGCTGTTGCCCCGGTAGGCGGTGAAATTGGTTTTCATGCCCTTGAGCCACTCGAGGGTGGCGGCTTCGCCCTTGAGCTCCAGCACCGCCGCGACGATTGCCTGGAAGTCGGCACCGGCCGGCGAGGCGGCCCAACGGCCTTTCCATTTGGGCTCGGCGAGGTCCATCAGCGATGTCGGCAGCTCGGCTTCCGGCAGTTTGCCCGGGTTGTAGACAAACACCGTGGAACGCGCCGCGATGCCGACCCATTTGCCATGGGCCGGGCGGTACGCAGCGTCGACCTGTTCCAGGGTGGACGGGGCCACCGGCGCAAACAGCCCGGCGTTGTCGACCAGGACCATGGCCGGGGAGTTTTCGGTGAGGAACACGTCTGCCGGTGACGCCGCACCCTCTTGCACGATCTGGTTACCCATCTCGGTGTCATCGCCATTGCGCACCGTGACCTTGATCCCGGTTTCCCGGGTAAAGCCCTCGATCCACGCCTTGGTCAGGCTTTCGTGCTGGGCGTTGTAGACCACGATGCCGTCGCCATCGGCGGCGTAGGCGTGACCGGCACCGAGCAGGGCGGTGGCAAGCAGGGCGTGTTTGAGGAAATCGGGGATGCGGGGGTTCATGCAGTGGCGGCTCCAGTTATGTTTGGAATCATGCACACGGACAGACCAACAGGGTCGTCAATGAGTATAGGTCAATGCGAATCGTTTGCAGGTCAAAAACGCTGACAAATGTAAGGGGCGAAATGCGAAAAAAACGTGAACTCAGGAGGCCGGCGGACAACTTTTTTGTGCACGGCCTGCCGCCTGGCTGATCAGCGCGGCGAGGCGCTGGACGTTGCGTTGCTGGGCGAGCACCAGGTCGTCGATGGACGGACCTGAAGGCGTCTGCAGGGTGCTGCGGCAATTCAGCATCGCGCTTTCACCGTCACCGGGGCTGCGCAGGCGCCATTTGACGTCCATCAGCGCATATTGACCGGGAATCGAATCGAAGCGCTGCACCTCCAGGCGCACCGACGCCTTGCGCTGGGGGTTGCTGCTGGCCAGTTGATCGACCAACGCGCTGCGCAGCTCATCCACCAGGCTGGCGGCCCACCACTCGGTTTCCAGAATCGCCAGGCCACTGTTGCCCTGGCGAATGACGATCTGCGGGCGATCGACCTGGGGCGGCACGCTGAGGCCTTCGATCTGGATTTCACCGCCATTGCCCCGCGCGGTGCCGCTCAATTGCGCAGGCGTCAGGGTGTGGAATTGAATGGGGTCGCTACGACAGGCCGTCAGCAGCACGAACGCCGTGACCCACGTTATCTTCAGCGGAGTAACCATGAGTGTGGCTCCTGTAGTCAGTTACGCGGTGGCGCTTTCAGGTCCAGCGGCGCGGCATTGTCCGGCCGCCCGCGAATCAGCGACTCGGGGTGCCGTCCCAGGTAATCCGAAAGCTCACGCAGCGAACGTGACATGCGTCCGAGTTCGTCCAGGGTCTGGGTCAGCTGTTCTCGTTGCGGCGAGTCCTCGGCCAGGGTCGAGGTCGCCGATTGCAGGGTTTTGCTGACATCCCCCAGGGTGGTTTGCACACCGGGCAGGGTTTTGGCATTGAATTGCACCAGGCCCTTGCGCAGCTCCACGAGGTTGCTGTCGAGGTTGCTGGCGATGCGCTCGATGGGCAACTGGTTGATCTTGTTGACCATGCCTTCGAGTTTTTCCTGCAGCTGTTCGAGGCTGCCGGGGATGGTTGGAATGGACGGTGGGCGGGCGGTCGGGTCGAACGCGACCTTCTCGGCCTTGGGGTAGAAGTCGAGGGCGATGTACAACTGGCCGGTTAGCAGGTTGCCGCTGCGGGCCTGGGCGCGCAGGCCGTTGTCGATGAAGGTGCCGATCAACCGGATGCCGGCGGCTTCGTCATCGGGGTTGTGGTTCAACACCTTGAGCATCTTGGTGTGCGCCTGACCGAGCCGCTGCGGGTAGATCAGAATGCCGACGTTGACCGGGAAACTGCGTTTTTCGGCATCGAAATCCAGGTTGACCGACACCACCCGGCCGAACTCGACACCGAGAAATTCCACCGGCGCACCGACTTTCAGACCGCGCAAAGCCTGGTCGAAACGCAGCACCAGGTACTGCGCCTTGCCGGCGGGCGGGGCGAGGGCGGTCTGCTGGTCTTCGAACAGATCGAAAGTCTTTTCCTCGGCTGCCGGCGCATCATTGGGGCTGTATTCGGGCGCGCGAAAGGCAATGCCACCGACCAGCAGAGCGGAGAGCGACTCGGTTTTCACCGCAAAACCGTTGGCGCCGACATTCACATCGATGCCGCTGGCGTTCCAGAACCGGGTGTTGTCGGTGACGTAGGCGTCGTTGGGCGAATGAATGAACACCTCGATGTTCACCCCTTTGCCATCGGCGTCCAGGGCGTAGGCGACCACCTGGCCGACCGGAATCTTGCGGTAATAGACCGGCGAGCCGATGTCCAGCGAGCCCAGGTCCTGGGTGTGCAAGGTAAAGCGCTTGCCCGGCTCGCCATAGGTGATGGGCGGTGGGTTTTCCAGGCCGGTGAAACGCTTGGCCCGGGCGTTGTCCTGGCCAATGTCGGCGCCGATATAGTCTCCGGAAAGCAGCGTGTCGATGCCCGACACGCCGCCGGCACCGATGCGCGGACGCACCACCCAGAACTGCGAGTCCTTGCGGGTGAAACTCTCTGCCTGCTTAGCCAGCTTGATGGTGGCGTTGACACTTTTCTGGTCGTCGCTGAGCTCGACGTCGGAGACATGGCCGATCACCACATTGCGGTACTTGACCTCGGTCTTGTTGGCGGTCAGGCCGCTGCCGGTCTTGAAGGTCACGGTGATCGTGGGGCCTTCCTGCAGGATGCTGTGCACCACCAGGGAAATACCCACCAGCACGGCGACGATGGGCACGATCCAGACCAGCGAAACGCTGAAGCGGCGGGTCTTGATCGGGGCCTGCCCGGGGGCTTGCGGCCCGTCAGTGGCTTGCGATTTCATCCATGACCTCCTCGTTGTTCGGATGGGGTGTATCCCAGATCAACCGCGGGTCGAAACTCATCGCCGCCAGCATGGTGAACACCACCACCAGGCCAAAAAACAGAATGCCAGTGCGTGGTTCGATGTCCGCCAGGGCCTGGAACTTCACCAGCGAGGCGACCAGTGCGACCACGATCACGTCGAGCATCGACCAGTAACCGATGACCTCGACGAAGCGGTACAGCTTCGAACGCTCCTTGCGTGCCCACGCGCTGTTGCGTTGCACCGTCACCAGCAACAGGGTCAGGACCACGAACTTGAGGCCGGGCACGGCGATGCTGGCGATAAAGATGATCAGGGCAATGTCCCAGGCGCCGGCCTCCCAGAACTCCAGCACGCCACTCATGATGGTGCTGTCGGCGCCGTTGCCGACCATTTTGGTGTTCATCACCGGCAACAGGTTGGCCGGGATGTAAAACACCAGGGACGTCAGCAGGTACGCCCAGGTCCGGGTCAATGCGTTGGTCTTGCGTCGGTGCAGCGGCGCGCCGCAGCGTTCGCATTCGTGGGGTTCGCCGGTCATGTCGCAAGCCAGGCCGCAACTGTGGCACAGGCACAGGTCGAGTTCGCTGGCCAGCGGTGGCGTGCTCATGGCAGGTCCCACAAGTCACGGATATCGCGTCCGGCGATGCGGATCATCATCAGGCTGAGAATGGCCAGGGCGAACAGACCGATGCCCGGCAGCACATCGAGCAATCCGGCAAGCTTGATCACCGCGACCATCGCGCCCAGCAGGCAGACTTCCAGCATGCTCCAGGGCCTGAGGGTTTCCAGCCAGCGCATGCAGAACCTGAACCCCGGCGAGCGACGACCGGCGAGGGCATGGCCCAGGACCCAGATCAACAGCAGCAATTGAATGACCGGCGCAATGATCATGGCGATGGCCGCCACCAGGGCGATGAAGGTGATGGGGCCCAGGCTCAGGGCCAGCACGGAATCCCACAGCGTCGCACTGTTTTTCAAGCCTTTGAGGCTGATGCTCATGACCGGGTAGAAATTGGCGAAGATCCACAGCATCAATGCCGTGACGGTCAGCGCCAGGCGCTGCTCCACGGTCAGGCCGTTGTAACGCTGAAGCACGCCGCCGCAGCGGGTACAGAGGGTTTTTTGATGTTTAGCGAGCGTGGTTTTCCGGTACACGCAGTCGCAGTGCTCGCAGATGATCAGTTGATCGGTCGCAACCATAGAGGGCACTCGCCGGGAGACAGGAAAGTCAGAGCACCCCCTCAATATAGAAGTGCCTCGCGATTGAGCAAATCGAAAGGCGGGGGCCGGCGTAGATACAGGCGTTATTTCCGTGGGCTCAGGGGTATTTTCGCCTGGAGTGCAACACGTTGAGGATCTCTAGCTGGTCCGTTACCTGATAAACCAACAGATAGTTGGCATGCGCGACGATTTCTCGCGTGCCCCTGACTCGACCTGTCCTGTAGAGGTGAGGATGTTTCGAAACAGTGGACGCGGCAGCGTGGATGGCCTGATTCAATTCGACGGCGGCTTGCAGGTTGCGGTCGGCGACGTAGCTGATGATTTGCTTCAAGTCAGCCCGTGCTTCGGGCCGCCATTCAATCTGCATCGCGCCCGTGGCGCCTGGACTCGATAAGGGCTTGCATTTCGGCCATCACTTGATCGTGTGGGAAGTTGGGCCTGGGATCATCTCGTGAAGCTTGGACTTTGGCGCGAAGCCAGCGGTCATAGCTGGATGCCTGTTCTTCGGTTTCGGAGTCGGAATCAAACGGCGGATGCTGGGGGCTCATATGGACCTCCGGGACAGGTGCCGGCCAGTCTATGCGCAAACTCGTGACTTGTCGTGAATGTCCGGACTTTCGGGCAGGTCTGTTGCCTCTAGCGTTCATGATGAGTTCGCCTCTGAAGAAAGTCACCACGCTAAGCCCCGTGCTTCCGACGGACAACCTGAAAAGAGCGTCGGAAGCTTCCCTGAATACGCTGCCGGTGTTCATTTTCCGTAGGACTGCTCGCTCTTCGTTGCGTAAGAATGATCAGTCCCTGCATTCAACCCAGCACTTCGCGCAACCGATACCACAGCATCCCCAGCGCCAGCAGGGGAGAGCGCAGCATCGGGCCGCCGGGGAAGGTCATGTGCGGCACAGCACTGAACACATCGAAGCCCTGGCTGTGGCCGGCGTGAATCGCTTCACCCAGCAGTTTCGCGCACCAGTGGGTCACGTTCAGCCCATGACCGGAGTAACCCTGGGCGTAAAACACGTTCGGCTGCTGGCGCAGGCGACCGACCTGCGGAAAGCGATTGGCGGTGATGCCGATCTTGCCACCCCACTGGTAGTCGATGCGCACATCGGCCAGTTGCGGGAACACCTTGAGCATCTGCGGACGCATGTAGGCGGCGATGTCCGCCGGATCACGCCCGGAGTAGTGGCAGGCACCGCCGAACAGCAAGCGCCGGTCAGCCGAGAGCCGGTAGTAGTCCAGGCCGACTTTCTGATCGCACAATGCCAGGTTCTGCGGGATCAGTCGGGCCGCGACGTCTGGCGCCAAGGGCTCGGTGGCGATGATGTAGCTGCCCGCCGGCAGCACTTTGCCACTGAGTTTCGGCTCCAGTTCGTCCAGGTGCGCATTGCACCCCAGCACCAGGCTGCCGGCACGTACCGTGCCCGAGGCACAGCGTACCTGCACCGTGCTGCCATGGATCAGTTCCAGCACCGGGCTTTGCTCGAAGATTTGCACGCCAAGGGTCTGCGCCACCCGCGCTTCGCCCAGCACCAGATTCAACGGGTGCAAATGCCCGGACCCCATGTCCACCAGGCCACCGGCGTACACCCCGGCGTTCACCACCTGCTCGCGGATCTGCTCGGGCCCGACCAAACGGGTTTCATGGGCGTAACCGGCGTCGACCAGGCGTTGCTGTTCGCCCTTGAATGCCGCGAACTGAGCCTGGGTATTGGCCAGTTCACAAAAGCCCCAACGCAGGTCGCACTCGATGTCGTGCTCGCGGATGCGCTGGCCCACCAGTTCCACCGATTCGACCCCGGCGCGCTCCAGATAGCGCACGCCATCAATGCCGACGTATTTGGCGAACCCACTGACGTCATGCCCGATGCCGCGAATCAACTGCCCGCCGTTACGCCCGCTGGCGCCCCAGCCGATGCGTCGGGCCTCGAGCAGGATCACCGAGAGCCCGCGTTGTGCCAGCTCGATGGCGGTGTTGACCCCGGTGAACCCGCCACCAATCACGCAGACGTCAGCCACCAGGTCGTCGGTCAGCGCAGGGAAGGGGGCCAGTCCATTGGCCGAGGCCGCGTAATAGGAGCGGGCATGTTCCTGGGTGTACTGATTCATTTGTTCGACTTCACTTTGCTCCAGGAACGGGTCATCAGACGCATGATCGCTTGGGGCGGGGTGGTGGAAATGTAGAGTTTGTCGAGCACGTCCTGAGGCGGGTAAACCTCGGGATTGTTGACCAGCTCAGCGTCCATGTACTGCTTGGCCGCCGGGTTCGGGTTGGCGTAGCCGACAGAAGCACTGACTTTGGCGATCACTTGCGGGTCGAGCAGGTAATTGATGAAGGCGTGGGCCTCTTTCGGGTTGCTGGCGTCGGCAGGGATGGCCAGCAGGTCGAACCACAGGTTACTGCCTTCCTTGGGAATGGCGTAGGCGATGTTCACGCCGTTATTGGCTTCCTTGGCACGGTTGGCGGCCTGGAACACGTCGCCGGAGTAACCGAAGGCCACGCAGATGTCGCCGTTGGCCAGGTCCGACACGTACTTGGACGAGTGGAAATAGGTGACGTAAGGCCGAATGCTCAGCAGCTTGGCTTCGGCTTTTTTATAGTCCTCGATTTTTTCGCTGCGTGGGTCCATGCCCATGTAATTGAGGATGGCCGGGAACACTTCATCCGGCGAGTCCATCATCGACACACCGCATTGGCTGAGTTTCTTGATGTTTTCCGGCTCGAACAGCACGGCCCAGGAATCGATGTGGTCGATGCCCAGCACTTGCTTGACCTTGTCCACGTTGTAACCGATGCCGTTGGTGCCCCACAGGTAGGGGACCGAATGCTGATTGCCCGGGTCGTTCTGCTCCAGCAATGCCAGCAGTTTCGGGTCGAGATTCTTGAAGTTCGGCAGCTGTTCGCGATCCAGCTTGAGGAACGCGCCGGCCTTGACCTGACGGCCGAGGAAGTGATTGGACGGCACCACCACGTCATACCCGGTACGGCCGGCAAGCAGCTTGCCCTCGAGGGTTTCGTTGGAATCGAAGACGTCGTAGATCACCTTGATCCCGGATTTGGCCTGGAAGTCGGCGAGGGTGGTTTCGCCGATGTAATCGGTCCAGTTATAAACGCTGACCTGTGGCTGGGCGTGCGCAATGGCACTGAACAGCACGGCCAGCGCGGCCGGAACAACGGATTTCAATAGACGCATGTCGACACCTCTTGGAGTTATTGGGTTTTTCAGGTGGTGCTTCGGTGTGTTGGTGAGCGCTTTCGCGATAAGGCTCGCTGCCACAGGCAACTGCATTGCAACAGTGGGAGCGAGCGTGTTCGCGAAGCAGCCGTCGAGGGCTACGCGGGATTAGACGCTGAGCAACAGGAACTCACGTTCCCAGGAGCTGATCACCCGCTTGAAGTTCTCGTGTTCGGCCCGTTTGACCGCGACATAACCGCGGACAAACTTGCTCCCCAGGTAACGTTCGATGGCCACGCATTCTTCCATCTGGGTCAGCGCGTCTTCGATGGTGATCGGCAGACGCAGGTTGCGACGCTCATAGGCACGACCCTGGACCGCCGCGCTCGGGGCGATGCCTTCGACCATGCCGATGTAGCCGCACAACAGGCTGGCGGCAATCGCCAGGTACGGGTTGGCGTCGGCACCCGGCAAGCGGTTTTCCACGCGCATCGCCTCGGGACTGGACGTGGGGACACGCAGGCCCACGGTGCGGTTTTCCTCGCCCCATTCGACGTTGACCGGTGCCGAAGTGTCGGGCAGGAAGCGGCGGAACGAGTTCACGTTCGGCGCAAACATCGGCAGCACTTTGGGGATGTATTTCTGCAAACCACCGATGTAATGCAGGAACAGTTCGCTCATTTGCCCGTCGGCATTGGCGAAGATCGGCTTGCCGGTGGCGATGTCCACGACGCTCTGGTGAATGTGCATGGCGCTGCCCGGCTCGTCGCCAATCGGCTTGGCCATGAAGGTGGCGGCGACGTTGTGCTTGAGCGCGGCTTCACGCATGGTGCGTTTGAATACGGTGATCTGGTCCGCCAGGTCCAGCGCGTCGCCATGACGGAAGTTGATTTCCATCTGTGCCGGGCCGTCTTCGTGGATCAGCGTGTCGAGGTCCAGGCCTTGCAGTTCGCACCAGTCGTAGACGTCCTCGAACAGCGGATCGAACTCGTTGGCGGCGTCGATGGAGAACGACTGACGCCCACTTTCCGCCCGGCCCGAACGGCCCAGCGGCGCCTTGAGCGGCAGGTCCGGGTCTTCGCAGCGTTGGGTCAGGTAGAACTCCATTTCCGGCGCGACAATCGGCCTCCAGCCCTTATCGGTGTACAGCTGCAGGACTTTTTTCAGCACGTTGCGCGGCGACAGTTCGATGGGGTTGCCGAACTTGTCGAATGTGTCGTGAATCACGATGGCGGTCGGCTCGATGGCCCATGGCACTACATACACGGCATCGGAAACCGGCTTGCAGACCATGTCGATGTCGGCCGGGTCGAGCAGGTCGTAGTAGATGTCGTCGTCGACGAAGTCCCCGGTTACCGTTTGCAACAGCACACTTTCCGGCAGGCGCATGCCTCGCTCATGCAGGAACTTGTTGGTGGGCGCGATTTTGCCGCGTGCAATGCCGGTCAGGTCGCTGACGACGCACTCGACTTCGGTAATCTTGTGATCTTTCAGCCACGTCAGCAGCTGATCGAAAGGGACATTCATAAAGACCTCGTTGTTGGTTTTATTAACGCCGGGGAGGGCGGTTTCATCTGCCGCACACTTCCCCTGAGACGCGTTGACGACTATCTTGGGCGAGCCTCAAGGTTCCATCTATCCACTTTCAGCAGCACCAAAACGCACCAAACGAGTGCGTAAGGTCACCCATGACAGCGTGCAATCCCATACAAGTCCAAGCCTTCGATACCGCCGACGTGGCCGAGCAGATCCGCGCCACACCGGGCTGGGTCCAGCATTACCAGCAGATGTCGCCGGGGCATTTCGCCGGGCGGGTGCGTTACCTCGATCTGCAGGGCGTGGAGATCTACGAAGAGCACATGAACACCCGGGTCGAGCAGAATTTCAGCGCGCCCGAGGGGGCGCTGGCGTTCTGTTTCGATCGCAGCGACAACGCGCTGTACGTGCTCAATGAAGAAAGCCGCAACATCTGGATCACCCCGGAGAATTACCAGGAAATCGCCGTGGTCTTCGGGCCGGCGTTTGTCCAGCGCCATGGCCTGAATGTCGCCAGGCTGGAAGGCTTGTTCATGGCGCCGCTGAACTCAGGGCAGAACGCGCTGTTCAGCCGCTGGCTGAGCGGCACCCTGACCCGATTGGCACAAACCCTGGATCCACCGAGCAAGGAAGCGCTGACGCAACAGTTGCTCGAAGACTGCCTGTACATCCTCGATAACGCGTGCATCTGCCTGGATCGTGGCGGCTTGCAGCGTCGCACCGAAGAGCGTGCGGTGATGAAACGCATCGGCGAATGGGCGGCCGATTCCCCCGAGGAGACCCTCAACCTGCTGGAGCTTTCCCAGATTGCCGGAGTGTCGCTGCGCCAATTGCAACATGCCTTCAAGGCCTACACCGGCATGACCCCGACCCACTGGCTGCGCCTGCGTCGCCTCAACAGCGCCCACCGGGCATTGCTCAACAGCTCGCCGCTGCAAACCACCGTGGCTGAAGTGGCGATGCAGTGGTCGTTCTGGCACCTGGGGCGGTTTTCCAGCAGCTATTACTCGCTGTTCAAGGAGCTTCCGAGTGAAACGCTGAAGCGCACGGGCAGGCAACGAAAGTAAGGCCGTCAGTCCCTTGGCGAGGGAGGGCAAGTCACCCTGATCTACACTCTTGATGGCTGCCCATTGCCCGGAGGTCATAATGAACAGGTTGTCTCCCCTTGGCCTGTGTGTCGCGCTGGCGGTTGTCGCCCCTCAGGGATGGGCCCAGTCGGTCGTGCCCCTGAAGGGTCAAAGCACGCAACAGACCCAGACCGATATCACCGAGTGCCAGAACATCGCGGCCGGCCAAACCACCTCATCGACACCGTCCGGAGGCCGGATCAAGGGCGCCGCGGCAGGCGCTGCCGCCGGCGCGACCGCCGCACAGATACGCGGACGCCAGCACGACGAGTTTTATGATCGCGTGGATGACGACACCCAACAGGATTATCGCCAAGACCGCGCCAGGCAGACCGCCGCTGCGGGCGCCGTGGTCGGTGGCTCACGTCAACGCCAGGAACGCCGGGCACAACGCAACAGCAACGAGGCCGCCAGTGCGACGGCGTACAGCGGTTGTTTGCAAGGCAAGGGATATCAGGTCAATCCTTGAGCGTGGCTGTATGGTCACCGGCAATGACGCTACCAGGAACGACCCGTGCAGCATCTTGAAGACCATCGTGATTACCGGTGAATGTTTGCAACCGCACGTACCGGCGGTATCTGGAAAGCTTCGCGACTGATTGACGGTTCAGCAGGATTTGCTTTGGTCAGCGACGCGGTGTCGCCAGGGTTTGATTTTGCGGACATGCAATTGGGAAACAGGGAAAAGCTTGGAGAGACGTTTCCCGAGTATTGGGCGTTGATTGAACAAATGACCGAGGACCAAAGTCCGCCGAAGTAAACCTGACACTTTTAACCCTCCAACAACCCCCTGATAAATCAGCAGCTTGATAAAAGCCAGCCGCTCGTGTGTGCACGTAAGCCACTAGGGTTGTTTCCGCTCGCCAGCAGTAAAAGTGAACCCTAGGACGCGTAAAGAAGTAAAAGTGACCCTAAGGCCGCATTCCTGTTTACCCTTCAGTCCACGATTTCTAGACATCCGCACCAGCGACAGCCGTAAAGACCCGGATTTCATCGCCGATTGAAATTTCAACCCTCCACTTTGTTGCGAATAGTTCCTATACCCCCCTGCTGCAAAGCTAAGCTTTCGGAAGCAATTCACATCCCTTCGTGACAGGGTAAGTAGCATGGCGAGCCCGAGAACCCACCTACGACGGCAGCTCACAGCCTCACGAAAGGCGACGGGCAATAACTACAGCATTTGGCTTTTTTATAGCCACAAGGTGCAGGAAGATATTGCACTGGTTGGTGATTGTGAGGTTCTGCACTGGGTTACAAATCTGGAGCCCAATCCAAAGGTGGCTAGCTTCAAACTTGGCGTAGAGGTCGAGGTTTCGGAAGAGGAACCAGCGGCAGACGATAAATTTGAAGTCATCAAATGCACTAAAGTCTTTTGCGTGGATGGCGCTGTTGAGCTGCACAGGATTTTCAAAAGCGACGATGCTAAGGATGAGGTGCGCCGCGTTCCCGTCTGGTTCAAGGAGGTCGGCAGTGCAGTTTCAACAGGCACGCTTGTAGGCCTGCCAAGCACAAGCTTCTATTTGGCGAGTAAGAACCTCGGCTTTTGGGTAAAGGTCATTGCGTTTGCCTCGCAGGTGCGCAGCTACAATCTTAAACACGAAATGGATTTAATTCACTCCACGATTTCAGTGCAAAAGGACGGGGATGTGCGCACCCTCCTAGCCAGCACTCCGATTCAAGATACTGCGCTCGCGCTTGGTGCGATGTGCCAAATGATCTTATCGGGCACCATTAAAGTGGAAGCAAGCGTCGATGGATTTGGTAACAATACCCGGTGGTCTTTACCATGACAGCACGAAACAGTCGTGCGACCACGGTACGGCTTCTTGAGTCAACGATGCCCTGGGAGCCTGTTTGCACTGATTCGTTTTCTGAGGATGCACTGAACACGTTCAAACGTAGGGTTTCTGCCTTGGAAATGTATATGGCAGGTGCTTCGCTTTCAGTGATAAAGCAACAAACCAAGATTGGCGGAAACTATCTGAGAAAGCTCATTGCGAAATGTCTTCTCGTCGATGCGCGTGGCGTTGTGTACGGATATACGGCGTTGATACCAAATATTCAAATCAAAATCTATAAAAGAACGGCCCCAGTTACACCGCGAATAGGTGGGAGTGGCCTTTCCGGAGTGCTTGGCCTCCTATTTCAACAATACCCCGATCTAGAGGACTATCTACGAGCATTGATCTTGAAGCGCGAGAAGCCTCAGCCTGGTACTGGAAATGTAGTCATACATGAGGATGCAATAAAACCAAAAGCGGTTCATCATAGCTTCATAAAGTTTCTGGAGAAAAAATCCCACCCCAAAGATGCATGGCCCTACATAACCGAGAGTTACGGTGTTAAAACGATTTCAGAATTTACTCGCAGAGTCCGTGCTGAAAATTTTGATCGTGCCGTTCATATCATAGGTGACGTGTCTGCAGTTGCGCATTTGGCAGTAGGGAGGGGTAAGTCCACGCTGGCGAACCTGAAAAACCTGTATGACTCTGTAGTGATCGATAGTCATACGATCGATTCTGAGTTTGTGATCGAATTCGAAAATTCGTCGGGCCTGGTAAGCTCAGTAGAACTTAAACGCCTCCACGTAATTGCGGGCTTGGAACCATCTTCCTTCGCAGTATTGTGGTTTCATGTGGTGTACGGTCTGGACGCAGATGCAGAAGATGTAATCTCATTGTTACGGGAGATGCTAAGTCGGAATTTGCCAAAGCCTGATGTGCTCATTCCAGATCTTGAGCTCAAGCCCGGCGCCGGCTTCCCCACTGAGTTTTATCCTGAACTTGCCTGCGTAATACCATCAGTTTTGCGGCTGGACAACGCACTGGCACATTTGTCCACAAAGGTCAGTTGCGAGCTCCGCAAAGAGCTAGGTTGGGCTGTGGAATACGGCCCGCCCAGACATTTTGAAAGACGCCCTGGAATTGAAAGACTTTTTTTAGAATTTGAACGCGAATTGTTTCAGCGCTCGGTAAACACAGTGGGTTCTCGACCTGGGGGCAACTCAGGAGACAGCGCAGGGCAAGCAGCAGTGAAATACAATATTAAAAGCTCCTATTTAGAGCAGCTCTGCTACACTGTTTTCGCCAATCATAATGCAGAGCCAACTGAAGGAAAAGGATTCTTAAGCCCGCTGCAAGTTATTGGGCAGCGGCTACGTCAGGGAAATAATCATTTCATACCTAGATTCCTACCTACTGACAAGATGAATACGATCGCCTTGGCGCTGAGATCAGAAAGGCGCACAGTACGAGGTAGTATTGAAAATGGCACCAGGCCCTATGTAAATTTTGAGCGGGCCCGCTATTCCAATGACAACCTCAGAAAGGAAAGTAGCCTCATCAACCAAGTAATAATCATCAGAATAAATGAGAGTGACGTGCGGACGATTTATGGGTATCGCTTGGATGGGCGCTCTCTAGGAGCTCTCCAAGCTGAAGGTCATTGGCGAGATGTCAAACATTCTAGGAAAACCCGCAGAGCAGTTAATAGCGGCAAACGCAAAAAGACTGTGAGCAATGTTGAGGGCCAAAGTCCTGTGGTGGTTTTTCATAACCAGCTGGCAACGGAGCTAGAGCACAGCCTTCAGACCAAGTCGAAGTCGAAAAAACTTGCGTCGCAACTGGATCGCTTGAGGCATGAAATGGAATGGAGCAAGAACGTTGAAAATGGTGGGGGGACAACCTTCACGACAGATGTTCCTGCTCACCCTGCTCCTGAGCGGGAATGGGTGTTGCCTGAGGATAGTGTAGACATTGATGCATTAATCAAGAAGATTTAACGAGGAACGGTCGATGGAAGTTTATGAGCCGACAGATTTGGCGATGCAGGTTAAGTACTTCCCCAGCCATCCTCTTATCATAAAAGACTTTACGATTGTCACGCCCAGCATACCCCCAGTGCTAAATATTGTCGTAGAGAGCGTCATGCTGCATAAGAGGAGTATCTGCTTTCGGGCTTATCCCCAAATGGGAAAGTCCACAGCCTGCCGGCTTTCACGTGCGGCCATTGACGAAGGGCAAAGTTTCAGAGATCGTTTTTGCTTAATGATCACTGCGGATCCACGCCGCCATGAACATATAATCCGTACGATTGTTAGGAATTTGAATCTTGCAATCCCGAATCTGCCAAAACTCGAAAACCTGCGCCGAGATGCTCTGGCGGCAATCGAGAACAAGCTCAGGTCGGTGAATGGCAGGCATTTCGTTCTGTTGATCGACGAAATGCAGGCATTGCTGATTTCGGAATATGAACACCTCCAGTTCTTGCAGAACGAACTCGCCTTGCAGGGGATCGGTATGACTGTGATCGGATTCGCCCAGACACAGGTGGATGACTCAATTACCTTGCTGAGGGAGCAAGGGCGACCCGAACTACTTGTTCGGTTTTTGAATGAAGTCTACGACCTGCCGCACTGCACGAATGTTGGATGGCTTACGGAAACCCTCACATTTTTTGACGAGAAGATGACCTACCCTTCGAATAGTAAATGCACATATACGGAGTTCTTTCTACCACTAGCCTTCGCAGGCGGTTTCAGATTGGCTGATAGCGCAAAGCTTATTTTTTTACAAATGGAGCAAGCTATTCGCGAGGCAAGCTTGAAGCTTTTTCCGACTGCTCATGTGCTAGAAGTATGCAGGCTGATATTAATTCGCGCAAAAAAGCTCGATCATGCGGGATTTGAACTTCCACAAGATGTCGTTAAAGCAGCCGTAGCGGAAGCAAATTTGGCAAGCTACACAACTAATCTGACTAAAAAATAATTATCCAGGTGGCAATATGCTCATTTACCCTGCCATGGTTGCATCATATCCGTCCTCGTGGCAGGTCTACTTAGATATTCTGAGGTGTAATAGCCTCGCAGACTATCACGCTCTACAGGTTTTTGTATTAGGCAACCCAAGCCAGGAAGCATGGTGGAACTGCTCAGGCTCATTGCGTTACTTGAGCGCTGAGCTGGGAATGTCACCTGTAGAGCTGAAACCATCATTCGTCGATGGTTGGTTTCCGGTTCCTAAACCGTATGAGCATGATTTAACAAGTCAGAGGGGGCGAGTTCAGATCAGACATTGCCCTCAATGCATAAAGTACGGTTACCATTCTGTAGTATTTTACTTTGGCGTTGTCACCCACTGCCCCTGGCACGGAGATGCCCTAGAGCGATGTGAACAGTGCTCAATGATTCTTGATCAGCAGTGGGGTATGCAGAAGGGGATTTATAACGCTGAAAATCTCTGTGAACACATCCCAATTATCTTAAGAGTTGCAAAAAACGACCCGCTGCCTCCAGATCTGGCTGGCGTTATACAGACCTGGTGCAATACGTTTTTTACGTGGGTTCAGCGAGGTCACGAATTGTTAGGCGAGACAGCTTATGATGTAGTCGCTGTAAATCATGCCTGTGCGTTGCAAGATGTCCAGGTAGCGCTTGGTTACTTAGTTGAACGACTGGGCGTGCCAGGCTTCACTGCCAGACAGTCTGAGTCGACTGTTGTCTTCAGAAATACTCACCCCAAAACCTTGCGCTCAGAAACATTCGCAGCTTATGCAGGTTGCAATAATGAGTTGATGTCAGCAGGCAGTCGCGTGATATCGAGTACTCAAATGCGAGCGGTTGTCCGGGCTTTGCGCAGATACCTTTTTCGCGTATATGTGAAGCCTCATCGATCCTGTCTCAAAAAGCTCAAAAAACTGGGCAAAGTAGAGTGGGTAAGAATGGATGCAAGAGCGATATGCCCTGGCGTCCTTGCTTATGCTTTGGTTTGCGCAAAGTATTGGCAGGTTCCGCCTTACTATTTTTTTCGAAATGCTTGCTCTTATGATTGCACAGTCGGCTTTAAGCAACGAACCATCAATTCGAATAATGGGGGGATTGGGTCAAGCTTTGAGTTGGACGCAGTCAGTGTATTGCGTTCCTTTTATGAGGTGCTCGATGGCTTAGCAAACTACGAAAAAATCGACGCAGAATGCATCATGTTCAGTTCTCAATTCTTTTGTTCCAAACGGACATGCAGATACTCGGGCATCTTTGAAATCGGTCGAAATCGCGGCCTTCCTGTGCGTGAGGGCGCCTACTTATTTATGAAAAATCCAGAAGTCCTAGCCAGTGTTTGTAGAAAGTGCCAGAGCCCGCACCGACTGGTCATCGATAGCGATGAAGTAGAACTTCGAACGCTCGATAGGCACACGATCTACTGCGCTATTTATAACTTTTCAAAGGGAGCCTCAGGTTCGTGCGATTTTTACATCTGACCATTGCAGATGAATAAACTCGCCAGCAGTTTGCTTCCGTTGGGTGTTTCGAAACCATTTAGCCACCCTGACACTCACTAGCGTGTCAGGTGGTCTGCAAGCCGAGTTTCTTTAAATGGTTGCTAACGGTTTGACGGCTGACCCCTAGCTGCCTTGCAACCTCTGCCTGGCTTAAACCTTGAGCCGCAAGATCCTTGATTTGCGCGCGCAACTCTACAGCAGCAGCGGTTACAGGATGAATAGCCTTTGAAGGCAGCGGAGGGATCTCACACTGGAGCAACCCTGTGGCTTTCAGGTCGCTCTCCAGGTGCTCCAGAATCTGCTGCGGCGTCACCCCGCGTTCCGCAGCGTACGCCAGTACCAAAAGGCTCAGCGGATCCACGTCTAGGGCTTCGGCAATTTGCTGACTGACGTCAAGGGTAACTGAGCGCGTACCTGCTTCCAGTCGGCTGAGGTAGGACGGATCAGCCGCATGAGCCAGTTCCTGCTTCGAGGATTCGCGATGGTTGCGTAGATACTGCAAAGCAGAAGCGTAGGCAGAGCGAAGCGACATGAGCGTTACCGTTCAAACGGAACGATATGCTGAATTTGCCTTGTCATACGCAAGTGTCTATAGTCACGTTGCTTGACGCTGGGGTAGGCTATTCGCCAGCGGGGCCTTATGGCTAGCGGGTTCTACCAATTTATGCATAAACCGAATTTAGCTCCGGAAAGCCCTGAGTCGGTCTCAAGCCAGTCTGCGCATTTTACCAGCAAGGCCAAAATCACCAGCCCATGAAAGTCCTCATTTACTCAGATCTGCATATCGAATTCGACCGCTTCATCCCACCAGATGTGCCGGCGGATGTGGTAGTGCTCGCCGGCGACATTGACCTGCAAGCGCGGGGTGTTTTGTGGGCAAACGAGACCTTCAGAACTCCAGTCGTGTACTGCGCTGGGAATCATGAGTGCTACAAAGGTCATCTCGATCGAACAATCGAGAAGATGCGTGCTGCGGCGGCCCCCCACGTCCATGTGATGGAGAACGAGGTTTTGACCTTGGGAAACGTGAGATTCCTGGTGGGTACCGCATGGACGGATTTTTCTTCGACGGGCGATACGGTCGCCGCATCCATGACCTGCGGCCGGATGATGAACGACTTCAAAATGATCAGGGCCGACTCGAATTACCGGCGCCTGCGGCCGGCCGACCTTATTGCCAAGAACCACGCCACGCGGGAGTTTTTTAGCCGGGAGTTGAGCCGGCCATTCGCGGGGAAAACATTCGTCGTCACTCACCATGCCCCACTGGCTGAAGTGGCGGGCGATGAGCACGATGGGCATGTCAGCGCCGCGTACTACAACAGGTGGCACTCCTTGGTGGAGCAAGCCGATTTCTGGGCGTTCGGCCATACCCATTTCTCCATCGACACTGTCCTGGGTGGGTGCCGTCTGATATCGAATCAGCGTGGGTATCCTTCGGAAAGCTGTGAATTTGACCCATACAAAATTATCGAAATTGACTGAGGAATGGTGAGTAGCGTGAGTGCTTGTGAATTGATCGGGCTTCCACAGCAAGTCGAGCAGGCGACCCGGGTTGCCTGGGGCGTCAAGATTGACGCGTACCTCATGGACGCAGCGCAAGTAGGTGATCGCATCACAGCATTGGTCTACTGCGATCTTTCCGGTGTGAGCAACGACGGTATGACGGTTGTGACACCGGAGGTTCGCGCTGTACGCCAGGTCAGAGGATTTACGTTGGTACGTAGCCTGACGGGCCAAGACCATTACGTGATTGTGTCTAAATTGTCCGAAGGGCTGTAGGGGCTCGTGACCCTGCCATTGGCGTAACGAGCCGCAGTGCTGAGTTGTCACCTCGACTCAGTCGTGGCCCCGATGGCCCGTAGCACGCGAGAGACGTGATCAACGTGAGCCGATGCCTAGGGTATCCGATGCTTGAACCAGCTAGTTGTGCCTGGTGGGTTAACACGCCTGCGAGCTAGCCCTCTATTGCCGTCAAGAACCACTTGTAATACTTAAGGAAAGGTATGTCTGACCTCAAAAAAATGACACTTATTGTCAAAAACTACAATCTTAGAGCCAATAGCGACTTAGATGCGCTATATGAGCAGGTCAGGTGTGAGGATGCTCAAGGCAATACCTTTCACTTTAAAGAAGTCGCAATGGTTGATTATTTGAGGCGGCACGGAGCACTTGTAACTGACAGTCCTCGGACTTGGTATTACAAGCACCTTGGCAAAAATTCAATCGCGCTTATTGCCATTGAGAAGACCAATGGCAAGGTTGAGTATGATCTCGACAATATGCGGCAAGTTGCGAAGTCCAGCATTCTAAAGGGAATTCTGATGGCGCTGGCTGCCGTTCCTGCTGGAGTGGTCATCGGTGTCGCCACCTATGGCATCGGTTTATTGTTCATTCCAGCAGCGTTTTACTATGCATACAGGGGCGTATTCAAGATTCCAGGGATGCTGCGTCGGAAAACACTTGTCGACGAGCTTGCAGGTCACGGAATTATTGTTCGATAAGCCACAGAGGCCTTCTGTCGAAGAGGGTCGCGCCGGCCCCTGTTCCCGGTTTCACAGCTGGATCATGCGATACATAAGCGTTCTTCGTGTTCTACTGATTGAAGCGAGGATGGGGAGAGTCGGATGAGTGAACTTCATATCATTGGGCCATGTGCACGCTCGTCACTCAGTTGCTGGAGTGCTCGGCATCGTTGCTTCAAGAGCCAATACGATCAAATTTTGGCAGTCGCTCATCAAGTGTTCGGAAACCAAACGACTGCAGAAAATTGGCTGCAAGGGTCTGCGGGTGGATTAGGCCGTGGTGCTCTCTGCAGCCTGCTTTGCTCCCCATCAGGGTATCAAAACATCTACGGACTCCTCATGCGCCTTGACTACGGGATTCTCGGCTGAGCCGAACTAACCCTATCGATTTCCATTGTCCTACCGGATGTCCGCGAACCAAGTTCAGGCTGGCTTTGTGGCCGCCTGAGCACCCCCATCAGTCCGAGCCGGCAGGGTAGCCATCATGATGATGTCATCCGCGGGGCTTGGTGGTATCTTCTTGCCTCTCTTAACCAACACTGCCTGATGGCCCCACTTTTCAAGGCTACGGCAGACTGCCTCCCGGATCCTCAGGCATCCGGAGTGATGGCTACGGTGGGTGCCAAAGACTAGGAGCAAGGGATGGCACGAAGAACGTTTTTCTCCTTCCATTATCAGGAAGACGTGTGGCGAGTTTGGAACGTCCGGAAATGCTGGGCTATCGGCAAAGATCGAGAAGCAGATGGTTTTTTTGACGGCAGTGTGTTCGAAGCGTCCAAGAGGGAAAGCGACGAAGCGCTCAAGAATTTTCTTCGTGACGGTCTCAAAAATACCTCTGTGACGTGCGTGCTTGCTGGCCAGCACACCGCTGCCAGGCGGTGGGTACGTTATGAGATCGTGCGCAGCGTTTTGAAGGGTAATGGGCTGCTCACTGTTGATATCCATGGCCTTAGGAATGATAAACAGGTGCTTGGCGTGAAAGGCACAAATCCACTGGATCAGGTGGGTCTGTATCTCTCCAACGGTAAAATTCTCTTCGCGGAGGTCAAGGGTGGTAAGTGGGTGAAGTATGAGGATTACACCGTTGCCATCCCGGCCGCTGATCTGTGGTTCGATGCTCCTACCAGCAACACCGTAGTTCCCCTTTCTAAACACTGCATCAGATACGACTTCGATGCTCAAAATGGCAGGGCCAATATTGCTGGCTGGATCGAAACGGCGGCTGGCCTGGCTGGCCGTTAGAAATGCGCCCCTAGCTGTAGCTGGTCGCTGCAATAGACATTAGGATCACTTAGGTATCGCACATGGCTGTCACACAGCGCCTGGCCGGCGTCAGGATCCACCTGTCCGGATCAAATAAAGAATCAAAAGCAGAGATTGCTGCTTTCGTTCAGAAACTCGCAGCGAAGGTCTTCAGCGAACGAGGCTCCATTGTCCATGGAAGTCATCCATCATTCACTGCGCCACTGCAGAAGGCTGCAGAGGATTTCATCCAGGCGGGTGGTAGCAAAGGTGCGCTTACGCTAGTTCGAGCGAAAAGCTTTTCAACCGACGAATACACCACTGAAATTGAAGAGCAGAGAGCTTTCGCTTCTGTAGAGATCGTGCCCGCGGATAACACTGGCACAGCGGCAGACGGTCTGACCCCGATGCGTGATTGGATGGCTGATCGTTCCGACGCCGTCATCTGTGTGGGGGGCGCATGGTGGGACGTCAACAAAGCAAAAGCGGGCGTTCCCAATGAGCTCGATGCAATGCTTGAGCTCGGTAAGCCTGGTTTTGTCGTCGCGGGCTTCGGCGGGGCAATCGCAGGTTATCTCAAGGAAGATCAGTCGTTGCTGTCTCGCCTGCGCAACGGGTTGTCTGAGGATGCCAATAAGGTCATTGCAGAAAGCACGTCTGTAGACCAGGTCGTAGATCTGATTGTCGAACAGTTGAAAAACCTCCCCCTTACTCGCCGCAACATTTCGCGCGGCCGCAACTTCCGCATTTTGGCGCTCGACGGAGGAGGGCTGAGAGGTACCTTCACCGCGGCAGTCTTGGCCAAGTGGGACGACATGCTGAAGGCCGGTGGCGGAAACGACCTCATTTCACATTTCGACCTAGTTGCCGGCACCTCCACCGGAGCGATTCTCGCCATTGGCCTCGCGATGGGGCTAAAGCCTCGTGAGATCCTTGAATTTTACGAGAAGAAGGGCCCTCAGATTTTCCCGGCAGATCGTAAGCTACGACACTGGCTTAAATCCAAGCACGACTCAGCCACGCTCCGGGGCCTGCTAAAAGAGGTTTATGGTGACAAAACGCTGGCTGCAGACTCCCTGTGCCGTCTGGTGATTCCCACTGTCAGGGCCAAGCATGGGCAGGCAGAGGCAATCGTTACCCCTCATAGCCCAGATCGCACAGCTTACCGAGATATCTCAGCCGTCGATGCCGCCTTGGCTTCCTCAGCTGCACCTACCTATTTCGATGAAGTCACCTTCGATGGCCCTATCGCGTTGGAGACGTTCCTCGATGGAGGCGTCTGGGCTAATAACCCTATCCTCCCGGCGCTGGCGGAAGCGGTTCGCTACCTGAAAATCCCTCTAGACAGGATCGATGTGCTGAGCATCGGCACGCTCAGTAGCGAAAGTGACTTCACCGACCAACTCGGTAAGGGCAAGGCTGGCTGGGCCCCCCACAGCGTTGATCTCTTTTTTGCCGCCCAAGAGCATGGTGCCCTGGCACTAGCCGAGAGCTTCCTGGGCCCAACGCGCCACGTACGCGTTAACCAGCAGACCCCTGTTGAAATCAAGATGGATGACGCCGAGGCAATTCAAGACATGGCGCAACGAGGCAATGAGGCTGCAAAAGAGCACTTTGCGGAGGTGCGTTCCAGGTTCTTCGATGGCCAGCATGTTGATCCGTGGGAGCGTTTCTGAGTGGGCATGGGCACTGAGAGGTTAACCCTCCCGGTGTCCGTTTGATTATTGGCGCTTAATGAGTCCGATTGCGGGGCTGTCATGTCATTCATCTATCAGCTAGCTGTCTTGGGAGCACCCTCGGCAGCGCAAATTTCTGAGCTTGAAAGCGCTGTAGCAGATGCGGTTTCCATGTTTGGCTTGAGGTTGGGCCAGGAAATCGGCTGGGAAATCGTTCCTGCGACCTTCACTCCCCACCAGCAACGATCAGCTGCTGTAGTGTTTTTTGGTGGGGTGGGCGCGGATCATCCTAGCTTATCGAGCTTGCTGCGAGGCGGTGTTCCTGTTGTCCCAGTCGTGTCTGACCTGGGCCGAGTGTCGACTGAAGTCCCGGACATTCTGCGCCCGTTGAATTGCTTGTGTTACGCCAACGGTGGGGCAAAACGTGTCGCCACGGCGCTATTGGAATGTGCCGGGTTGCTACCAAAGCAGAGACGGGTTTTTGTCAGCTATCGGCGAGACGAGGCCAGGCAGGCTGCGCTGCAGATGTTCGATGCGCTATCTGCCAGGCATTTCGACGTTTTCCTGGATACCCACAGCATTGCGCCGGCCGAAGACTTTCAGACCATGCTATGGCATCGGCTTTGCGACTCTGACGTGCTATTGATGCTCGATACGCCTGACTACTTCAGCAGTCGATGGACGTCGGCCG
This sequence comes from Pseudomonas sp. IT-P12, assembly GCF_949767465.1. NCBI lineage: Bacteria > Pseudomonadati > Pseudomonadota > Gammaproteobacteria > Pseudomonadales > Pseudomonadaceae > Pseudomonas > Pseudomonas sp. IT-P12. The sequence goes on from NZ_CATKPY010000011.1 coordinate 500,556, forward strand.
AGTTCGGGAGGGCGCTTGCCAAGGGCATCAGCGTGCTTCGAGTAGGATGGCCCGAAGCCCAGCGTTCCGCGCGCCTGGCCACCGCAAGCCTCGCAGAGCTCGATGCGAGCGAGCTAGATGTCGAATCTGGAAGGATCACTGACCACGCTATTGACCGGATTTGTCTCCAGCTTGAAGAAGTCCGCAGCAAGAGCCATGCGGTGCGAACCGTTAACCTGGTTAGCAATCTGCGAATCGGCATCGAGACCATTGGTGGCGAGGTGATTGGCATGGGCGCCGGCCGCGGGATTCAGGTACGTCTGCCCGATGACCGAATGGTTGTGGTTTATCCAACGGTGGGTGTGCCGACCTCCACGACTATGCACGAAGCTTCAATGAACTCTCCTGATAAGTCTGTGGCCATACTCTATGACCATGTAGGCCTGCATCCGCAGTGGCTGAGTCATTTGGACTGGCTCGGCCAGCACATCCAAGCGACACGATGGGTTAAGGCCTGCGAAGCGGGCTGGCAATTTGCAGACTGGAGGGCGTAGAAATGGGGGCGATTTTTCTCTCGGCAAGTATCCCAGTGGCTGGGCGAGGTCAGTATTTTGAGACTGCTGACCCGTTTCTTATCCAGTGTGCCGTTCGCGAGTTCGCCATCGCTGCCGTTCGCCAGCATAAGATTGTATGGGGTGGCCATCCAGCAATCACCCCAATGATCTGGAGCATTTGTGAAGATCTCGGTGTTGATTACGCAAGCTCTGTGGTTCTGTATCAAAGCCGATTTTTTGAAGGGAGCTTCCCAGAAGAGAACCAGCGATTTGACAACGTGATCTACACAGATGCCGTGCCAAACAGTCTCCAAGGCAGCTTGCTATTGATGCGCGAACAGATGCTCTCTCGGCCAGATCTAATCGGTGCTGTGTTCATTGGCGGGATGGACGGTGTTGAGGTCGAATACGATATCTTCAGGCAGTTCAATCCAGACGCTTTCATTCTACCGGTTGCCGCACCAGGAGGTGCAGCGCTCAACCTCGCCAGGGATAAAGACTATTTCACTGGTTCCGAGCTTGAGGACATAGACTTTGCATCGTTATTCAACCGGTTTTTGCCTGCCCATTAACCGTGGATAAGCTGCCAAGTCAGCATGCTTGGCAGGTGCCTAACCAGTGGGTTGCAGGTGACATCTCCCAGCTAGGTGCATCCGGATGGGCTGGCGTATTCGTCCAGTGAGCGATAATGAGGAAGCCGTTCCGATCAGTGTGGCGCATCGAAATTGGGCGTAGGACGAAAGATTTTAGTGAAGGAGCATTAATGTATTTAGGGTTTGAGTTAGAGGGCTTCAAGTCACTTGACACTGTGACGCGACAAGAGATTGATAATTATAAGGCGAATTCTGGAAAGCTAAATATCAGCAAACTCACGAATGCCATTGTCGCACAGCTGGGAGGTAAGGACGTATTAGGTGCTAGAGAGATTTCTCAAATCTTATTCCCTACTGGCCAGGCACACATTTTTCTCTCTCATTCCCATGGCGATGAAGAAAACGCCATAAAATTTGCCGTCGCGATGGAGAGGAGGGGTGTCGAGGTATTCATCGACTCGTGTGTTTGGGGTAGCGTTGACGAGCTTTTGGATGCTGTGAATGAGCAGTACTCAGAATCTGAAATCGTCGGCGACCAGAAATATTACTCGCACAGAAAATGTGATGAGGCTGCAGCGGCAGCTTACGTCATTTTGATGACAGAGCTTCACAGGATGATCGACCAGGCGGAATGCTTTCTATTCTTGAATACCAGTAAATCGGTGCCCCTGAGAAGTGCTGGTAGGAATCAGACCTTGTCGCCTTGGATTTACTCCGAGCTTTCATTCAGCGCGCAGGTTCGCAGCAGAGTTCCCCGCAGAGATCGCCTCCCCAAATCTAAGCGTTTTTTTGCAGATGAGATGTCCATGAAGGAGGCATCTTATAGCCCCAAATCTGCCTCGTTCGGATTCGACATTCCAACCGAGCACCTGCCTAAAATCAGTGGTAAAGAGCTGAAGGATCATTTTGAGCGTGTAAGCCACAGAGGCGGCTTCTATCTCGACTCACTGTATTATGCATACGGCCTCGAAGACGAGTTCTCTGAAAGGTCGGATGAAAGTGCGTAGGCATGGCATCGCCGAGGGTCGTGGAGGAGCAGGAACAGCCAACCGCTCACCCTTGTCGACCGGCCTCGATATTCGCTTAACTTGATGATGGGTGATCGGCTAAAGTGTGCTACGAGTCACATTTTTGTGCCGCGATAGACTGGAAAGTGAGCAATGGATTGCGATCAACTGCTGGACGACCTACTTCGCTACGTGGCTGCTGAGCCGGGGTCACTGGAGGCCGCAGTCCAGGAGCTCTTTGAAGGGCTAGCAAGGGACAATGAGTTGGTGGCGATCACTGCTCATCTGCGGTCTTCCGAACACTCAACCCTGGGATCGGTGATCAGAGAAGTCTCAGCACGCCCAGGCGCTTTTTTGCGAGTCCAGGGGCGACTCAAAAGGCTCCGCGTGGAGCGGCAAACTCAGGGTGCCGAACTCTCGTCGAGAAAACCCAGGAACAAGGATGCACTCCTCAGGGAGCTCAATGCCCTTGTGTCCGCTTCCGATCTGCCAGCAGCAGAGCGTTTGCTGCTCGACACCCTTGAAGATGGCCAAGACCCTGACTATCTGATGTTGCTGGGGCGGGTCTTCACGCTTCAGCACCGCGTCGTTGAGGGTGCCAAGGCGATGCAAACAGCCGATGCCATCCGGCGCCAGCAAGGGGCATTCTCCCGTGGCTACTCGTCTAGCCAAGACGATCAGCTGAGTGCAGACGACTTAGAGTTCATCCAGGTAAACGCTCGCCAGTTTGCGCCACTAGAGTGGGAAGCCGGCGAACCGCAACCCGTGCATCAAGGTGAAGGCTCGTCGGTGCATAAGGCGGTCAACCCAAGAACTGAAGTGCTCAGCACTGTAAACGGAGCACAGCCGCATCGGGAGGGCGCTCCAAAAGAGCCTAAGCGCAGGCTCAGCCTGAACCCATCGAAAGCTATCAAACCCGACAGCGAAGACGGCTCTCAGCCCCGGGTTGTCAGCAAGACATCGCGATCATTCACCACTCCACTCAACGCTTCTGACTATACAGCAGCGCACGTCCCCGAGGAGCTGGACTCTCAGGTTGACGTAGGGGTTACGCATGGCTCATCTACAGATTTCTTCACCGATGCTCCTATCTCTGACGTGTTGGTGGCCCCTCGCGACCAAGATGCTTTCCACCTCGACCAAATCGATGGCGTCGATGAAACCATCATGCTGGATGCCGAGTCGTACTCGGAATATTCCAGCTTTGACCCGAACGCCGCGGACGACTTCTCTGATTTGGCGCTCTATGACTCGGAGGGAGAGCTAGAAGGCATTCTTCCGGCCAGCGGTGCATACCATCCTGATTCTGAAGATGAGTTTGCTATCTATGCCTTCGATCCAGACTCGCTGTTGGAGGACGACGACTTCAAGGTTGAACCTAAAGAGGCTGCATCAGAGTATCAGCTAACCCGCGAGGAGCGTGCTCTCCAAAAGGCCGTTGCTCTCATAATCAGGTATGACTGGCCGCACGCTACGCGCTTCCTAATTCAACAGATTTTCGTGATGAGCGGGTGGGGGGCCACCAGGCTTGCTTTGGAGCGAGCGATTGATGAAGGACTGACGCCAAAGGAGCTTGTCCTAGCTGCACACATCAAGGTGATTTGGGCAGACAATGACCTGTATTGGATCGCTTTCGACAGCACTGGCAGTACTCGTTTGTCTTACCACGCTCTCTCCTGGCGTACGGCGCTGCTGATTGTCCGATCTTTTGAGTCGATTCCGCAGGTGGAAGAGATCGATGTCCTGTTGGAGCAGCTGTTCGAGTACTGGTATGAAAACGCAACGCTTCGCCGTGTGTTCAAAGCTTTCGCAAGATACCTCTGGTACCGCTTTGGTGATATAGAAGGCGTCCTTCCACCAAGCGTCTTTTGGGACTTCGATTCACCCTATCGTTGGCCGAAGGAAGAGTATAGCGACCTTGGCGTCCCGGATGACCTGGGAATTCAGGAGCTCCAGGAGCTTCGGTCACATGGCGTACCCAACATCAAAGACCCGCAAGTGCCTGGCTGCTACTTCAGTGACCTTCCCATCAAATCGGAAGCGGAGGAGGTCGCTCGGGTGGAAGCACAGGGCAATGATGAGCCAGCCGAATCAACCACTGGCAACGTTGATAGCGCCGAGCATGCGGCAGATGTGCCACTCGCGGAGGTCGCATCGCAAACCAACTTTGACTTCTCAGAGCAGCAATGCTCGGCACCCACACTCGACTCAGCGATCGAAGATCTCCCCAATCGCTGCGTGTCAGTAACTAGTTGATTGGAATCACAGGGACTATTGAATGAAGCCGCTTAGACTTGCTCACGTACAGGGTTGTTGGGTTAAGCGCTTGACCCCCAGCGGTCAGGAAGAGCTTGGCGTAGTCAAGATGGCGATCGCTGAGACCGGGGAGGTTCAGGTGCACTGGATCCGGTCAGACCGAGCAAGCTTCGTTGATGCTGCCACCGTGAGTTCAGGCTTTCAGAATGGCCAAGATGTGTTGGACTGTACTCCTGGGACGGGTGTGCGTTCCCTAGGCCTGGGCGTAATCATGCAGCAGAGGGTGTTGGCTGGCAGCGAGCAGGCGCTTGTGGACTTCCCAGATAAGCGAGAGCGGCATTGGTTACCTTACCAATACCTGCGCCAGGTCAAAGGGGTGAGACACCGGTTTTTGAGAGCTCACCTGGGGCAGGACACGGACGTCGAGCGGTTGCGATTGCGGTTACTCGCCCATGCCATCAAGGTATGGAACGAGAACACAGGATCCCTCTCGCACTTGGAAATTGACCCGCTGCCTCATCAGATCAATTTGGTGCACCACATCCTGGCCTCGGACAACCTGAGCTGGCTGATCGCAGATGATGTGGGTTTGGGCAAAACCATCGAAACGGGGATGCTGCTTCACGCGCTGATCCAGCGGAACCGTGTGAAACGTATCCTCCTAATCACCCCCGCGGGCTTGACCAAGCAATGGCAGGATGAGCTGTACCATAAGTTCAAACTCGAAGAATTTGAGATCTATCACGAAGATTTCTCCGTCAACGAACCTCGTCAATGGAAGATGCACGACTGTGTGATTGGCTCGCTGGATCGCCTCAAGCAACCTGATCACCTGGAAAGCTTGCTTCAGGCAGAACCCTGGGATTTGGTCATTTTTGACGAAGGCCACCGACTCAGTCGTCGACAGTATGGCCTGAAGTTTGACAGCTCTGAGCGTTACGATCTTGCCAAAGCGCTCCGGGGCCGCACGCAGCACATGCTGCTTCTCAGTGCCACGCCTCACCAAGGCATGCAGGACAAATTCGTAGCATTACTTGAGTTGCTCCGCCCGGAAAGACGGCAGGAGCTTCTGATGCTCAGCCTCAAGCCTGAGATTTTGCGTGACATGGTTTACCGTAACCATAAAGCGGACGTCACCGACGCGGACGGCCAGTTCATTTTTCAAGGTAAAATCACCTCTGCGCTTAAGGTGCCAAGCAGTCCGGAGTCGATTGATTTCGACCAGACCTTGCAGGCTTACCTGCGTAAGGGCTATGCCGCAGGCGAAGCCATGGGTCGGACGGGGAACACCGTTGGTTTTGTGATGACGGTTTATCGCAAACTCGCAGTGTCCAGTGCTGCTGCGATCCACCAAGCCCTTCGTAATCGCCTCCGGCGGTTGCTGGACGATTATGGTGACGACAGGCTACCCAGCGAGCCGACTGATCAGCGTTACGTCGGTGAGTGGGAAGAGCAGGTGAGGGGCGAGGCAGAAGAGTTTTTCGCAGGCGAAATTCAACTTCTCAAACGGCTCATTGACGACGCTTCGTTGCTCATGGCCAATGACTTGAAGCTCACGGTGTTCATTGACAACGTGATCGGGCCAATCAATGCGAGCAACCCTGAAGAGAAGGTGCTGATCTTTACCGAGTACCGTACGACGCAACGCTATCTCAGAGACGCCTTGGCCGCCCGATTCGGTGAAGACAAGGTCGCTCTCATCAATGGCTCCATGCAGCACGCTGAGCGTCGTGAGGCGATCTCTCAGTTTGAAACGCACGGTCGATTCCTTATCTCCACCGAGGCAGGTGGCGAGGGTATCAACCTGCAGAGGCAGTGCCACATGATGGTCAACTATGATCTGCCTTGGAACCCGATGCGGCTTGTCCAGCGGATCGGTAGGCTGTATCGCTATGGCCAGAAGTTGAAAGTCGTAGTCTTCAACATCCAGCAATCGGACAGTCTCGATCAGGACATCGTTGACTTGATGTACCGGCGAATTGATAGCGTTGTGGATGACCTGGCAAAGGTTCAGGAGCATGAATTCAACGAAGGGTTGAAAGATGAGATCCTTGGGGAGTTAGCGGATCTCATCGACGTGGAAGACATTCTCCAGCAAGCCACGAAACTTGGCATCGAGCGCACCAGCGAGCGCATTGACGCTGCGCTGGAGGAAGCCAAGAAGGCCGCGGAGTTGCAGAGGGAAATTTTTGCCCACGCCGCCACAAACGACGTCAATGAACTGGGGGATCAGGTGGCAGTCACCATTGATCATCTCCAGAGCTTTGTCACCGGGATGTTTGGCCAGCTAGGCATTGAGATCTCCGTCCCCAGTAACGAGCCTCGTCTTCTACGGATTCGCTTGCCAGACCTGGTGATGCAAGAGCTTGGACTCAGCAAAAGATCTTCTTCGCGCATGGACGTCACGGTCGACAGGGCGCTCGCTGCTCGTCGCCCTGATACCCGAATGTTGGACTTGACCTCATCACTGATGCAGTACCTTCTCGCCAAAGCATGCTTGTACGACTTCGGGGGATTGGCGGGATCTGTTTGCGCCCCGAACTTGGGTGAGGGCAGCGGCGCACTGTTTGGAGCCATGCTGAGGTGGCAAGGGCCGCAAGGGAATCGCGTACGTCAGGAGTTTGTGACCATCCTGACAGGCCAAGAGGGGGTCAAAGTCAACACTGGAGCAGTCAGTGAATGGCTGATGCAGCCGGCTCATTTCAGTGCCCAGACGGCTTCTATTGAGTCGTCACGTCCGCTTTATGATGCAGCCAATAAGGTCGCCAACCAGAGGCTGGCGGAGTTGAGTAATCAATACCTGATCCCCGAAAGCCTCGATTGGGCTGGAGCGGCCTGGACTTCTCCTAACTGATTACCTGGCAGGTTTCTCATATCGTGAGCGTGAGGTGACGGCTTGCCTACCACTGGACATCGTGCACAGCTCTCTCGTTTGCTCGTAGGCCATCGCAATGTGACTTCCCAGGACGCTTACAAGGGGCAGATCGAGGGCTAATGATCCCTAGGGTTTAAGGCGACACTGGCCCCGTTGCCTCACGCTTTGGCTAAGCCCTTGCCAGTGAATGCTGGCGAGGGCTATCGAGACGCCGAGTTCTCCGATCACTCTCCAGCCTAGAGGCGGTTTGATTCATTGCTTGTCTGGTAAACTCTTCGCTTTTTGCGGTGTGTTTAAGGATGACAATGGAATGGCACCCTTCATTTTTGTCGCGGCTGTTCTGAAAGGCGGCACCCTAAGGTCATCGTTACCTCCAGCAGCGACGAGAATCTAACCCGTGCTATCGTTCACGGCGCGCAGGCCGGTATCAACTACCGCAAAACGCCTGACTGGAAGTCCGAAGTGTTGGATCTGACTGAAGGGAAGGGTGTCGATCTACTACTGGACGTCGCCGGCGGCGACGGCATCAACCAGTCGATTGCTGCGACCAAGGCTGCTGGCCGTATCGCTCAGATCGGCTTCCTGACCGGGCAGAGCACGAATCTCAGCTTGATTCCATTGATCTTTCGTCAGACCACTATCCGCGGCATTGCGGTTGCTCCTCGATCCTCGTTCGATCGGATGAATGAGTTCTTGAACCAACATGCGATCGCGCCGGTGATTGACCATATCTACCCATTTGAGCATGCGCGCGAGGCTAATGAGCACCTCTCGAAAGGCGCCTTTGGCAAGGTTGTCATCTCCGTAGGCCAGTAAACACGATTGATGAAAGAAGGAAGCAGCCCTTGGGTTGCTTCCATTTTTGCGTTGATGCCATAAGGTCTGCAGTCTCGACCTTTGCTTGGAGTGGCCAAGTGCCACTTTTGGTTTGATTTTCAGTATAATCCCAACCTCACTTCCCGGCCGATGAAACGGCCATTGAGCCTGACAGATAGTTGTAGTCCTCTGTGATACAGCGCCTCCGTTTGGAGCTATGAACTTCGATTAAGGATATTTCGATGTACGTAGGTTTTGAGTTAAATCGGTATTCACATCTATCGATACCTGATGAAGATGAGCTTGAAGCGTTTCGAGAGCAAGCTAAGGGGCGGTATGATGAGCTCTCTAACTATCTAGTTGGTGTATTTGAGAAAAAGGAAGTCATTGACGCTCAAAAAATTGCCGACCACATCTTTCCTTTCCAGGATGCTGATGTTTTTCTTTCTCACTCACATGCAGATGAGGACAAGGCGATAGAATTGGCGGTTTCGTTGCAGGCAAGAGGGCTGCGTGTCTTTGTTGATTCTTGCGTCTGGGGTTATTTCCACGATCTCCTTCATGATCTCAGCGAAATCTACGCAGACCCTAAGCGCGAAGAAAATCGAACTATCTACAATTACCGTGATGCTATAGATTTGGCCGCTGGCGTGCATATGATGCTGACTGGTGCTCTGCATAAAGTGATTCACCAGTCTGAATTGTTCATTTTTCTTAATACAACCAAGTCAATTCCTCTTGAGGATTATCAAGAGTTCGACCGGACATTTTCGCCCTGGATTTATTCGGAGCTCCAGTTTAGCGCGTATGTGAGTAATGAGACTCCGAAAAGACGTTTGACACCGGCCTTTGAGTCCTACGATGGTTCACAAAGCCTTATCAAGTCAACTGCATCGGTAAGATCAGACGCGCTGCTCGCCTTTAAAGCGTTTAATCGCCACTTGCCAAAGGTCACCGGTGAGGAGATGCAAGAATGGTACGACACTTGGCAGGAGCGGAGCAAAAACCTTACCCCCGCAGAGGTGGCATTGAATAATATTTATGATCGCCTGTCTCTCGAAGATCGATTTAAAAATTTGAAAGCCAGGGCTGATCGAGGTTAGCGGGGAGTAGCAGGGCTGCATAGTGAGGTAGGTCTTCCTGCCTCATTTGAATGTTCTGTATGTGGAAACAGCTGAGAGTGCTTGGATACAGGGGCAAGAGCACAATCCGTGAACGCCTCCAGCCTGCAGTCAAGCACTCAGATTCCCGAAGATGTACAATTTCTAGCCTTGCGCCAGCAATTGGCCGTAATGTTCTATGTATAGTACCTGCCAGGTTACCGGACGGAGATCGAAATGTCGTACTTCACACAGGCAGAAGCCCGTAAGGTCGGACAGCAGGCTCTGCGTGGCGGCCGTAGTGCCATTGATGCCATTAAGAATGCACAGAAGAACTACAAGGTTACGGAACGATTCGACATCTTCCTCTCCCACGCTATGGTGGATTCGGAGCTTGTCCTTGGGATCAAAGTTCTGCTGGAGGAGGAAGGCAAAAAGGTCTATGTGGACTGGGTTGATGACCAGGCTCTGGATCGCAATCGCGTTACGGCCGACACCGCCGAACTCCTGCGCCACCGCATGCGGCAGTGTGAAACTCTTCTCTACCTCGCCACTGAGAACGCTCCTAAATCTAAGTGGATGCCGTGGGAACTCGGATACTTCGACGGTTATAAGAATGGCGGTGTATCTGTTCTACCAGTAATGCATGAGTCGGACTCCCCCTTTGAAGGCCAGGAGTACCTGGGGCTCTATCCAGTTGTCACAAAAGAAATGGTAGTGCAGAGCAACACTAGGCCTGCCTTGGGACGCGGAATTCACAGACCTTACGGGCTTCCTTTAGACGTAGGATTTACCCCTGACTTGCCTGACCTTCCCGACTTCCCCTTTGGAGGGTCTAGGACTTTGTTCTGAGCGAGACGGGCAGTCAGATGGGGAACCATTGCCGCTGCTTTAGCACTGGGCGTTTTTCCAAGAAGCTGTGGCCGCGGAGTTGATCGGTGAAGACGGCCATCCTCTAACGGGAGGCTTCTTGCCGGATGTGGGTAGCCGCGCCCGGATGTGGGCCGGTGGCCGGCTTGCGTTCAGCCAGCCGCTTAAAGTCTGCGTTCCCGCCAAACGTGTTTCGACAATCGAGCACATTCAAGAGAAAGAGGGGCGCTCGGGCTCGTTGTTGTTTGTGACGGTGAGGCGCAGCATCTATCAGCACGACGAACTGATGCTCACCGAGGAGCAGGACATCGTTATCGCGACCCCAGCCCTTACAAAGTCGCGCCTGGTAAACCTGCACCCGACGCCGAATGTCGTGAACAGTTCGAGATCGATTCAGTCATGCTTTTCCGGTATTCGGCAGTGGCTCTCGTGATGCAGTTGTCTGAGTGCGGTAAGCCGCTCTGGCTGATCATTGAAACCGCCATCGGGGCTGCGACACTGTCACTGCTGAGTGCAACGCCAGGCGTGGAGCGGCTTTGCTTTGGTTCGATCGACATGGCTGTGGATCTGGCTTTGGAGGAGGGGACTCAAGGCGGACAGAGCATGCTCAATACGCTGCGCGCCGGCGTTATGTTGCACTCGAAGCTCAATGGCTTGGAGCCGCCCCTGGATGGTGTCTACCCGGCTATCGCGGATGTGTACGGTTTAGCAGCATTAGTGAAGAACTCCCACGGGATCGGATTCGGCGGTGTGCTTTGCATCCACCCGTCCCAGATCTCCGTGATTCACGAAAGCCTTGCGCCTGCTCTTGAAGAGGTAGACTGGGCGCGGCGTGTCCGTGAGGCCCCGTTGAATCAACCGGGGGCGTTCAAGATGGATGGCCGGATGATCGATGCGCCCGTGCTAGCGCGAGCAGATCGCATTATCTCGCTCGCCAGCCTTAGTCATACCTCACAGAGATGAAGCAAACACCGCGTCGAAAACCTGCGTCATGATCAAGGCGTAGGTTTTCACGCGTTTGTCGAAGCGCGGCATCACGATTCTGTGGTCAGTGATGGCGCGGTTCATCAGCGTCGCAGCCTCGGTTGTCAGGTGCTGCGCTTGCTTTAGTAGCTAGGGCATATCTTTGAGCATCATCCAGCAACCAATAGGCGTAATTCATGTCGCTGCGTTTGGCAGTGGAGCAACGCCGCTGGTCACCGCCGTCGATCCCTTGCGCTCACATGAGATGCCCTGCCTCGCCAGGCCGGAACACTTGACTATCCCTCAAGAAAAGTCACGAGTTCGTCCAGAGAGGACGCCCACCGCAGCTCGTCCACTGTTATGGACAAAGCCTTCGCATCGCTTGTATAGACCGCAAATGGAGTGCAGAGCACGCCGATGATGCGCTTGTAGCGCGAGAAATCGAAATTTTCGCCCGTTGGATTTGCCGTGAGCGTATCGACAATATCACTCCAAAACTCGACGCCTTGATCCACTGTTGACGCAGCATTCCGGATAGCTCTATGAGTTCCTTGGTCGTAATCGCGGGTGTAGGGGATGCTTTTGCACGAAACAATGAGAAGGGCGTCTTTATACGATCCGATTGCGTCGATATCGGTCAGGTTTTGGCCGTGGGCTCGGAGCGTGCGTTGTCTCATCACGCGGTGCTGACTATGACCCCACTGCGTTCGGTCAATTGCATCCTGAACAACGTCCTCGAACCTGGTTGCGCGCGTGTTCGCGACGTTGCCCTGCAACTTTGGGAACTGCAGCCATGCCAGGAACCCCATGGAGGCAGCCCACATATCGATGCACATGTAGTCGTTGGTTGCTTTTGCCGGGGCTCCGTGTGCTGTAGGCCATACCTCTCCTTTGAATGTTGCGCAACCATTGCGGAAAACGCTGAAGTCGGCAGGCGCCACAAACTGTGGGAGAGCCGCTCTGATTTCGCTGCAGACTGCCGGATACTCTTCCTCGCCAAACGTGCTCCAGTGCTCAAGCTTAGTAATGAAGTAACCAAGCTCCATGGTACGAAGCGCTGAGTAACGGCTGCGCTGCAGCCAGCGCCCGCCGAGCATTAGCACGATCAAACACAGTGAGGTGTGGGTGTCCACGCTTACTTCCGCCATCGCGGGTAATCGATAGAGTTCGAAAATGCGGCTTAGATCTAGAGTGCTCGGGCCAAACCTGACCATGATTTTCCCATCGTCACCGAAGTGAGCAGCATGGGCGTGGCCCTCAAGAAAGGGCTGAGGGGAAATAGAGACCTCTTCGCTGAGCAACCCCCAGTAAGCGCAGGAAACGTCGAGCTCTGGGGCATGATCAGCTGTTGCAGATTCATCATGGGCCAGGCCTGTCTGGCTCATCACTGCGCCAAGGAACGTGCGCCGATGGCGGTCGTGGCGCTGATCATAGATTCGGACTGCGGACTCCACCAGCGCGTTTTCCACGCGCTGAGGCAGGACAGTAGGGGCAGGGCTGGCCATTGGTTTGTGGGTTAGGGGGGGCCTTACCGCCCCATTCCTTGGCGTTCGTGAGGAAGTGGCAGGGAATGCATAGTCGTACCCTTTGCTCGCCAACCGGAATCCAACTTGCAAGTCATAAATGATTGTGATGAAGGCTATAAAGCGCGCGATGTGTCGTAGGGTGCTTTCGTTGACCGGAAATACGAAGCCTCGGCTTCCATAAGTCGCTGGTTCGGCTTTGCCGCTGCGATTGGCATAGCCCTCGATCAATGCTCGTGCATTAGGAGCAGTGGAAGCCAGTTCACCTTCGAATACCCTGTGTGGTAACCGACGTAGGTAGTACATCCACCGCATTGTCGAATAGGAGTTTAGGTCGGCTGCGAACGCGCTTTCCAACGCCGCCATGCACTCGGTGAAAAAGGCACAACTATCACGAGCTGACAGAAGACCCTCAGCCCGGGCAGCGGTAAAAAAGGCATGTCGCTTGATGCAACCTTCAAGCTCTACGATGTACTTGCCAACGTCTGCCAGGAAAGCTTGATTTTGAGGTGCGTGAAGGAGAAGCGCGCTCATTTTGGTCTTCAGCTAATTCAGGAAAGAGTGAGTGTGAGTCGAGTTCCGCAAACGGTAGGTGTCTAAACCCGTAATCTGCCTGAGGTGGGGTGTTAGGTCGACAGTTAGATATCGTTATACGATGCCAGATGATCTGGCAAATGCAGGCTTGGCCGCTTGTTAGCAAATGATGGGGGAAGGGTTCTGGTTTCAAATTCTCTCCCAGTTGCGCTACTATGCTGGCGATTTGAAATCGCACGGCGCCTTGCTTTGCTTGGAGGTCTCGCTTCAAATCCAGAAGCGGTGTAAGCATCGCGAGGGTGAGCCTTACGTCAAGGCAGGGATGAGAAACACTCAATGGGTTCACCAACCACTCCGGCAGAGATGCAAAGTCCGCTACTGAAGTCCAGCAGGCCAGGCTCGTACCTCGGCTATTCGTTGCAGGCCACTCGGATGTGCCTGCATCTCTGCGAAGCGCCCCGCGGTTCATTTGTGGCGCTTGAAGTGCTCGATGATGTCGATGTAGTTCTGCCCGACGGTACGCGGCTGCTTGAACAATCCAAAAGCGGCCTAGCCACGAACCCGATTGCGAATTTCTCTGTCGATCTGTGGAAGACTTTCTCGAACTGGATTGAGGCTATCGAGGTTGGGGTAGTCGACCCCGCCAAGACGCTTTTCCGGATCTACGTCCTTCAAGAGAAGAAAGGGGAGTACGCCAGCGCGCTTCACTATGCCCACACCCCGGCGCAAGTCGACATGGTGGTGCAAAGCATTAAAGAGGATTACGAAACCGAGCAGCATGAAGGCTGCAAGCCCTACATTGAGCGCTTTCTTGCATACGATAGGGAAAAATTGGCAGCACTCGTAATGGCCTTTGAGCTCGAAACGGGCAATGATCAATTGGTCGAAAGGATCAAGGATCATCTCGCCCTGACTGTACCCAACGAGTTCTTGGATGACGCTTGCGACACAGCTGTGGGGTGGGTGAAAAACACCTCCGACGGATTAATCAGTCAGCGAAAATACCCTGCGATCTCTCGTGATGAATTCAGCGATCGCATGTCGACGTTTAATACTCGATTCTCCTACAATCATCTTCTCAAGTACGCCCTGCCAGCGCCGCCAGCAGATGAGGTCGAAAAGAGTCGCTCCAGCGCACACATCCTGATCCGCCAGTTGGAGCTGATCGAGGAGCAGGGGGAGGGCTTGCAGGCCATGACTGATTTCCTGCACTCGAAGACCAACAAAGTGAACTGGGGGGCGAAAGGCTTGGTGTATGAGCCTGAGTTCGATGAGTTCAAGCAAAGCCTGCTCACCCAGTGGAAATTGTTCAACAAAGAGGTACGCCTGCAATCAGCTTCAGCCAGTGAGGTCGATAAGGGCCAGCTATTGCATCTGAAATGCATGGCAGCGACCGCCAAACTCAACGATGTCGACTCCCCTGGTTTTTTTGTCCGCGGGACATATCACGATTTTTCGAATGCCAAAGAAATAGGCTGGCATCCCCGCTACCGCGATCTTCTGGACGAATAAAAGCGTGTCGCGTTGTCGCCTTGCACGACAGGCTTGAAAGCTAAAAAAATCATAGGTTGGCAAGGATGGAAACCGCAGAGCTCATTAAACATCAACATTCCGTTGATGAGATATACTTGGTACAAAACCCCGCGCTCGGGGCGATCCTCATGTGGGAGTTCGTCAAGGGCTACAAGCGTCAGAGCCTAAGCAAACCACCTGCACTCCCGCTGCTCTTTATCGTCTTGCCCATCCTATTCAGTGAGGTGCTGAGAACGACCATCGGCACCACTAACCCGTCATCAGGTCTCAGGCTCTTCATCGGTAAGTTTTCCAAGAAGCAGGAAGCGATCCTGACGCTGCAGCGCCGCATGCTGATGCTGCGTCCAACTTCGCTGTCTAGCCTGACGATCGCCATTGATTGCGGGTTGCTTCAGCTCGATTATGCCAGTGCTTTGGTCGACTGCACCATCAAGCGTTACCCCCATAAGACACGCGAGAAGATCAGAGAACTGGGCAAGCTTGCGGATAAGCTCGGCGGCTGGTGTGGCGCACTCACTATTCAGGAAGTCCAGGCTGCTCTACGGATAGGTTTTTAATGAAACTTCAGATCAGAAAGCTGATTTTGTGGCCAAAAAATGGCAGGCGTTACCGGGATGTAACTTTCACTCCCGGCGCGGTCAACGTGATCAGTGGCTCGTCCAAAGCAGGTAAATCAGCCGTTATTCCCATTATCGATTACTGCCTAGGATCCGAGAAATGTGCGATTCCTGTCGGCACTATACGCAACACGTGTGCATGGTTTGGACTACTCGTCGACACCGATGAGGGTCTTAAACTGCTTGCCAGACCAGAGCCTGGAAGGCAAAAGTCGACAGATGACATGTTCCTTCTTGAAGGTGATGAGCTCAGCATTCCCACTCAAATCCAAGGTAAGAATACAAACCGCGACAGCGTAAAGAATATGCTCAACAGGCTGTCGGGCCTTCCTAACATGGGCTTTGATGAGGACATTCGCTACGGCTTCAAAAGCCGTCCCAGTTTCCGAGATCTCATGGCCTTCACGTTTCAGCCGCAGAATATCGTGGCTAACCCGGACGTCCTCTTCTACAAGGCTGACACCACTGGCCATCGCGAAAAGCTCAAAGACATCTTCCCCTTTATCCTCGGTGCAGTGACCTCCCAGACCCTGATCGCTTCCTGGGAGGTCAAGGATCTTGAGCGTCAGAAGAAGCAACTGGAATCAGAACTCAAAACGTTGGCCGATGCATCTGCTCGTCTGCGTTCAGAGGCTCGTAGTCGTTACTACCAGGCCCGCGAATATGGGCTGGTACCGATAGATTCGATGCTGTCAGATGATTGGCCTGTCGCCGTCCAGCAGCTTAGTGCGATTCTACAAAAGAGCTCACGTGACGCATCGCCCAACTACGATGCCATCAAGGCATCCATCATCAAGATCGGGGAGCTCAAAAGGCGAGAGGATGTCATCGCCGCAAACCTCTATGCAGGTCGTCAGAATTTAAAAGAGCTGACGCGCATTCAAGGTGACGCTGATGAGTACCTTACCGCGCTAGAGACAATGAAAGAGCGTCTGTCGCTTTCGAGCTGGTTACGTGGCCTGATCAAAGACGACCAGGGCACCAATCCCAATGCGTTGAGATCCAGTCAGCTCTCGGCCTCCCAGCAACTTGATGCTCTGTGTACAGCACTGACAGGGATTGAAGCCCAGGCTCAAGAAACGCCGGTAATCTCCGCTTCTGTGGAGAATGAGCTCGTTCGTTTGCGAAATGCTGTTCGTGTTGACGCCGAAGAGCTAGAGGCGATCAGGGCAGAGATCAAAGCACTTGAAGCGCTAGACGCTGAAGCCAAGGGGCAAGCACTGCGTCAGTCGGACATTGACCGGTACCTGGGTAGGCTTCAGGAAGCAGTACACAACTACCAAAAGGCCCAGCAGGACGATAGCCTGGCTAAGCGTCTAGCCGATGTTGAAGAGAAACTGGGCCAGCTTGCGCCCTCAGTCTCTACCGATCAGATCCGGGAGCGAACCCGCAAAATTCTCAATGCGCTAAGTGATCAGTGCGCCAAAATCACCCCGAACCTGGACGCAGAATGGAAAAGCGCCCGGATCGGATTGTCCATCACCGACCTCACCATCAAAGTGCGCCATGACGGTCGAGATGATTACTTGTGGGAGATTGGAAGCGGTGCCAACTGGCTGGCTTACCATGTAGCAATGCTGCTCGCTCTGCAAAAGCTATTCATGGCCAAAAAATCAGTCGAGCACCCTGTTCCGCATTTCCTCATCTTCGACCAGCCAAGCCAGGTCTATTTCCCTGTAAAACGCGCAGCGAAAGCCGATGAAGAACACGAACTGAAGGATGAAGACCGTATAGCTGTGCGCAAAGTATTCCTGGCTTTGGCAGCTGCGGTGAGCGCCTCGGAAGGACGCCTGCAGATCATCGTCCTTGACCACGCGGACGAGGGGGTTTGGGGGAAAATCCCTGGTGTCGTTCTCACCGAGGAGTGGCGTGACAAGAAACTCGTACCGCCATGGTTCGGAGCTACTGACGAGCAGAGTTGACTCGGTAGGAAGCTGCTCAGGCCATTCATTTGCGTTCTACTTGTCCGGGCGTTTTGACCAGCAACTAGGGCGGGCACTTCAGGCATAAGTAGAACCAATGTAGCAGCCAGAACCAGAGGCCTCGCTGTTTCGAACGGAGATGCAACATGCCTAATGAAAAGGCCTGTCCGAGCCTCACGTTACTTGGCAGCTCTAGTTAAACAATGGTCAGTCAGTAGGTTGATGTGTAGGAAGGTACCAGTGGTGCGAACTAGAGATGACCTGTCGGACTGGGTCGTGCATTTTGTGCACGGAATGAAACCTGAGTTGGCTTGGATTAACGAGGCAGGCGATACGGAGCCTATGCCAGTGGCCTTTGATGCTCACGGCAACGGCATAATACTGGAATATCAAAAATATCGACATCCATTGCTAGATTTTGAGTTATCAGCATTCGAGGTGTTGCTCAGAATTATTGATGATGGCTATCTACAGACGTCTTGGTCGCTTCGCGAAAAGGCTAATGGTGATGTGGAGCCAACAATTTATGGTCGGCGCTCAGCACTTTGCTTTACCGAAATGCCCCTTCACGCGCTAATCGATTATCAGTCGAAGCGTGAGGGGAGTGGCTATGTAGAAAAATATGCGATAGTCGTCAAAAAACGCGAGTTTTTCGCGGCTGGCGGGCGAAAGGTAATTTCAGGTTTGTCGGCACAGCATAGAGAGCTGCATCGCCATTTAGACGATTATTATTTTTGCCGGAACCTATCACCTGAGTGCGGGTTAGGTGAGCATGAGCAATATCGGTATGTGGCAATGAACATAGGAAGTGGGAAATATGTTGACTGGTCACACGAACGGGAGTGGCGATGGACTAAAGATTACCACGCAGACAGCTTTACGCCAGGCCTTGAACTATGGCTGGAGCAGCGAGAGTGCGACCCTAGAAGAGAGAACTCATTTTCAGAAATAATCATAATGACAGAGACGGATCATCAAGTACCCATCGTCGCGAACAAGCTTTTATCTCTTTATGATTCCGGAAGGAATGAATTTGGTATATTGTTCGATAAGCAAAGATTACGATCAACCAAGGTTACTTCATTCTCTAGAGTGGCTAGAGAAGGGGTTAGGCATATTGAGGAGCTGAGATTTCCTCTTGAAAGTCGCATCCGTGAAGTTTTTTACAGCCACGAACATATTGCTAGAGCAAAGGAGGTATATGAGATTTCCAGGCTTGCTGCCCACGAGGCTGTGCGTCAAATAACTTGTCGTGAACCGGAGGATAATTTCGATTTCTGCGGTCGGGCCGAACTGGTACTCCGGGACTCGCATAGCGAATTTGTTCAGGCGCTTGTCAGTGAAAAAATCGCGAAGGCAAGCGCTGGTGACGGTTACATTATCGAAGTAAATGACAGGAGCCTTGTTGGGCAAAGTATGTATCTGAGCATGATGGGGTGTGAAGCTGCTGGCGAGGTTTTTCTTGATGAGCTGGGGTTGGATTACATAGTCAAATCATTTCCCGATTAAGTTGTACTATCGCAAAATTTTCCCAATTAGCAAAAAATTGAGGCGTTTGGCAAACTGCTGTGTGACATCGGGTTGTAAGCAGTCAACTGTCACCATCGGCTGATAGCGGCCAATTTCTGCCAATCAGAGCCCGCACAGTATTGATTAATCCCATGTAAACAAAGATCAAATAGAAGCAAGCAGGGGATCATATTGGTACAGTTACGCAACTTGCACCACATCCAGCACGAATTGAAACTTCACGCGGCGCCGAACCAGTGGTCAGTATTGCTGAGTGCGGTTGCGCGTCGGGTGAGGCGCTGTGAAGTAGCCCTTGCGTCCTCGCGCGCGAGCTTATCGTGAAGGTTCCTACTGTCGTTTGGGAGTCTACTACGACAGTTTCCATCCAGATGGCATCCTGGATCGCCATAGAGAAACCACGACGATTCAGGTTTTCTCAAGAACGTCGATCGATTGAGATTGAGCTGCCAAGTTGCCGAAGGAGTTACTGGCGTCTACATACTTCAACGCAGATTTCATGTCTCGCCACCCCACATAGGTCATCAAACCCTTGATGTCCCATCCATTAGCCGAAGCCCACGTTGCAAAGCCTCTTCGCATCGAGTGACTGCTGTACGCCGCGGCAGGGATGCCCGCAGCCTCTAGAATCCGGCGCAGCAGGGGAATCAAGCTGCTGGCCCTGAAGCCACTGTCGGAAAGATTCCCCCAGCGATCGAGCTTGCGGAATATCGGCCCGTCCACGATACCTGACACGGTGATCCAGTTGATATAGGCCTCGACCGGGCAAAGTTGCTTGAGGGCGGGGGTGTAGAAGGTGCTGCCCTGGTAGTCGCGGTCGGTCTTGGAGTAGGGCAGATAGAAGGTGATGCCAACACCGGCTTCCGCCTGAGTCGTCTCAACACGAAGGCGCGCCAGTTCATCGCTTCGAAATCCGCGCCAGAAGCCAATTAGCAACAGGGCGGAATCGCGGCGGTACCGCATCAAGCTCTGGTAATCACCGGCCTCAATGGCCTGTGCGGCTTTATTGTCCAGCCAGGCCACCACCTTCTGCAGATGACGCAACTGAAGTGGCGCAGCTTGCTTCTGCTGTGCAGGGTGAACGGCGCGAATGCCTTTAAGTATCTGCCGCACCTGAGGAGCCTTCGTCGGATCAGGGAAGCCCTGGCTGATGTGCCATTGCGCCAGCGCAGCAAGCCGTTGCCTGAGCGTGCTGAGGGCGAGAGTTTCAGCATACTCGGCCAAGTAGCGAACGATCCCCTCCGCTGTCGCGGGCAGGAAACCGCCCCACGTCAACTCGTAGTGCTCCACGGCTGCTCTGTAGCTTTTGCGGGTGTTGTCCCGCGTACCTGCCTCCAGATACCGCTTCGCCTTATCCATCACCTTAACCTACCATTCATACCCCTATCGAACACGATTCTGAAGCATTTTCGCTGATAAGAGTACATAACTCTCCATTATTTACTCTTGGTTTTTGTATTTTTATTGATCATAAAATGAGCTAAGATGTCATGTATAAACGTGTTATGTAACACATTACGAAATAGTAGGAGAGGACATGGCTCGCGGGGGCATTAACAAGGCTTTGGTGCAGAAGGCACGCGCTGCGCTGCTTGCCCGCGGCGTCAATCCGAGCATCGATGCGTTGCGCGTCGAGCTCGGAAATACGGGGTCAAAAACCACTATTTCGCGGTACATGCAGGAGCTGGAGTCCGCAGATGTGCGCCCCCAGGCTGATCCAGCTCGTCTAAGTGACGAGCTAACTGCAATGGTCAGCCAGCTTCTAAAGCGCGTGCTGGAGGAGGGCAATGCGGCCCTGGCGCAGGAGAGACTGACTCATGAGCAAAGCATCGCGGCGAGGGATCAGCGTGTTAGCGAATTGGAAGCTGAGCTCAAGAAGAGCAAGCAGGTCGTAGCTAGTCGAGACGTTGCATTGGCGGCGCAGGCTGAGGAGTTGAGAACGTCCCAGTCTTCCCTCCAAGCGGAGATCACACGAAACGCTCGCATCAGCCAAAGCTGCGCCGATTTGGAGTTACGGATACAAGAGAAGGATGAGCAGGTGCGGTCACTGGAGGAAAAGCACGCACATGCCCGTGATGCCATGGAGCATTACCGCTCCGCGATCAAGGAGCAGCGTGAACAGGATCAGCGCCGTCATGAAACACAGCTGCAGCAGATGCAGCAGGAGACCCTGCAACTCCAGCAGACCCTGATGGTTCGCCAGGACGAGCTCACTCGGCTCAATCGTGACAATGAACGCCTGCTGGGTGAGGCGCGTCAGCAGAGCAAGCTGGCACTGCAAAGCCAGGATGCGGTCAAGCAGCTGGAAGGGGATCTGGGGCTGGCGAATATGGCTACAGCCAGGGCGGAGGGTGCGAAAGAAATGCTTCAGGAGCAGTTCACGGCCGTGAGAAGTAGCAACGAAATGCTGTCGGCCGAGGCCACCGAGCTACGAGCCAAAGCCGCGGCACTTGGCGAGGAATTGTCTGCTGCAAATAAGGCCCTGGAGATTTGCCGCAGTCAGCGACCAGACACGCCTAGCGAATAACGATCACTGGAATGGTGCCGAAGTATTTGTCGTAGCCCCCGCCCCGATCGACCTCAAGGTGATTCAGGAGCGGAGGGTGAAGCCTTGACTTGATCCAGCTGGCGCTTCAATTGCTCGGCGACCACGAACACATTGTCTGCCGGATCCGGACGCTCGCTTTCATAGCCGTTGCGCGCCAAAACCGCGAATGCCTCCTCCACGGCTTTTTCCTTCGGGTTTCGATCTATGAAGGACTTCATTGTTGGCGGATCCATCAGGGGGACAGACTGATAACTGAGCATATCTCGGCTCGCTATGAAAGACAGAGCACAAACCATAGTTGAGTACCATCCCGCAGGGGAGCTGACTAGGTTGCGATTACAGAACTCGCTCGTAGGTGAGGCTGTTGATCAGACCGGCCTCACACCTCCGCTCAATGGCCGATTGCACCTAGTCAGAATGTGCTAAGCCTCCAGCTCAGGCATGCACTATGGCTGTGCCAGCTGGCGACACCCTGGGATTGAGGATCAATGAAACTCGACCTACCAGCACGGACATGAATCCATGTGCAGGCAGGTCGAGCAGGGGAGCACAAAGCGCTCCAGATGCTACATCTTCAGGAGTTCACGCTTACGTTGATACTTGCCAGGCAGGTCGAAGCGGCTGTAAAGCGCATCCAGCATTGCGTCACCTTGGGTTGATGTCGGCTGCTTAACAAGCCAATCGCGTAACGTTTCACCGCCAACTTCGGGGAGATGTTCATTAAACACCTTGAAAGCGGTGACATGCTGCCTGCTTTCAAGACCAAAGCTATTGACCCCTTTCACGCTATCTAGCGTGGCGCCTTCACGCCTCTCCAAGATTCGCTTGGGTATGACATGTTGCACCTGAAAGCTGAATTGCAGCTCTGAGTAGAGCCAAGGTGAAAATGTCCTCGCTTTGTTGTTAAAGACCAATGGCACAGATTTCTCTGACCGCACAAATACGAACATTTCAGCCCGTGCGATCGTGCGATGAAGGGCGCCAGCCAGCATCATGTGAACATCAGCATGAACTCGGTGGATGTGATCATCCTTCGATTCTCCATCCGATGGCCGGGTCTGAGCGATGATCTTGTTGACCAGATCGCCAAAGAAACCCCACACCGTCGAGTCGACAAATACTTTCAACCCATGCTCACCTAGCGCCAACGCCAAGTCGACGGCATGGCGCTGATCAGCATGGGAGTGAGAGAGGAATACGTCGTAATCCGCCTCCGGAAAGATCTTCTTCGACAAGGCTTCAGCATCCAGGACGATGCGCTGGTTGTAGGAGCCAATTATGAACAGTGCGAGGTCGTCGATACGACTTCTAGCGCCCTGAATGTAGCGGCTGACGCCCAAGCCCGATAACGGATTGGTGGTCTGGTAATTCTCGATCTCGAAGCCTACGTACATCAGACAATCCCTATTCTAAAGAGAGAGGCGCCATTCGGCGCCTCGTCGGTGTTACGGTTTACCGGCCGCCTTAGCAGCTGCTTCCACCCACTTGCCTAGGTTTTCCCGGCCATCATGGTTGTTCCACTGGTAGTGCGGCGCTCCGGGAACGCGAAGCCCACAGCAAGCTGTCGTGTTGCCTTTGAGATCGGCTATCTTGCTGATGTCGATGGTCAGGATGCCATTGCCACGCGCAATGCTCTGCTCGATCTCGTATTTCACCCACTTGCTCTTGTCCGTGGTTGCCCCAACGAGAAGGACGGTTACGCTGGTGCCATGCAGCTGATCATTGATCCATTTCTTGATGGCGGCATCGCCCTGGCGCTCCACTTCTTCGAAGTCAGCCTTGTCGATAAAGCCAACCTTTTGATCCGAAGCGATGACGTTGCTGTTACGCACGTTCATCGCGCGGTGTACATCCTCGTACTGAAAGCTGAAGAATACTTTTCTTGCCATGGTTATCGTCCTTAGATGAGGGGCAGCAGGGTCAGGATGACGTCGTGAGCACGCGCAAGGTCGGTACCTTCCGCGCCCAACTCCTGCAGCAGGGGGGTGATTTTCTTGCCGTGTTCGTACTTCGTCTCGTCATAGGCAGCCATCACCTCTTTCCAGAGGTCTGCCGATATCGAGCCGGTGATGCCTACAGGGATGACGAAAACGCCGCCGGCTACCGCCAGATCAAACTCTTCACGCATGCCATTCGACAGCACGACGTCACCGTTCGGGTTCAGCTTGTTCCCAAAGAGGAAGAGGGCAATGCCGGTATGGGCGAGCATGTCGCGCCGGTACTCTGTCCACAGCTCCTTCAGAGGCCGCTCCCCTGATTGGCTCTGCGGGAATGGCCGTAGAATCAGCTGGTCGCTATCCAGGCGATGGCCGTTCATGAGGGTCTGCTCAATAACACCTGAGATCACAGCGCTGCCGATACCCAACCCAAATCCGGAGATCACCCGGTATTGCCCTTTGCTGATGGCCTTGCTCAGCTTGTAAACGAAGTGCGTGGACTCACTCTCTGTCCATGGGCGGTAGTCATGGGCCGCGCCGGAAATGAAGATGGTCTTGCGCTTATGGCGATGCTCAATTTCCTGCAGAATCGCTGTAATTTCTTTGAAATCATCGACGTAAACTGCCTTGATGCCGAAGCGAAGCAACTCCTGCTTGAACAATTCTTCCTTGCGCACCCGATACTCGAAATCAGCTTGGGGTTCGTCTTTTTCCTGGCTGACCTTTCGCAGAATGCAGTAGTGCTGTCGCTGGTGCTTCGCATACTGGATGCGCACCCGGCTAAGGATGTAGTCGAGGTTTGGGTCGGTGAAGCTAAAGCCCAAGAACAAGAATGTCTTGGCAATGAGATCGCCACTGAGCGCGGTGATATAAGGCTGCATCTTGACGTGATAACGCTCATAGTCATCGCGAATCAGCACCGCTTCTGAAGCATGCTCCACATCACCATGCATTTTGTACACGACCGCGTCACGCTTGGGCTTAGTCGTGGCCAACTGCTTGACCGTGTGTTTGACGTCAGCGACCTTTTCGTTCTCCCCAAGCGCAGTTTCAATCAACTTATCGTAATTGGTCGTCCAGTAGGTCTGGATAGGCAGCCTGGCCAGGATCTCGTGGTTAACTGTGACTTTCACCTTGGTCGAGAACTCGGTCACGAGCATCTGGTCTAGCTTTGAACGGTTGGCGCCATTCGCGTTGGCGTGGTACTGCGCCAGCGCCACCAGATCTGTTTCCCTATCGATATCCAGATCCAGCTCATCGGCAATTGGTTTGAGCAGCGTTTTCCAGTTCACGAACCCGGCCCCTTGGGAGAAGCCTGCGCCAGCGAAAATGGCCAGATTACCCTCGGCCATTTCCTTGGAGAGGGTATCAACCAGCCGCAAATGTTCCCTTTTCATTCTTTTGCGCTACCGAACAGATTGGAGTTAGAGGTTTCGCACCCACGTGCCCTTGCCCTTGGTATCAAAGAGGGCAAGGCCAGAGCCGTGTTTGTCGACGTCAATTTTGTTGTAAAGGCTCAGATACTCGTTGCCATGAAAGTGGCCCTGGTTGTCCGAGGTAGGAATGATTGCGATGCGTTCATGAGCTTTTTTCCCATCAGCGAAACCGATCTCCCAAGGGCACCATCTCGACGCCATGGAATTCTGGGTCGCGAGGAAGAGAAACCAGTCAGCCTGAACGATTGCTACCTTGATGTTGAACGCGGTTTCACCGTCCGGTATCGCAGGCATCGTGTTGTCCTGCCAATCGATGTAAACGTCCCATCCCGCTTTCTTGAGCATTTCCTGCAGTCCCAAGGCAAGCTGTGCGTCCTGATGGCTGTGACTCAAGAAGGCAGTAGGTTGCCCAGGACGACGGCTGGAGTAGGCCTGGGCGGAGCGACTAAAGCTTGTGTTGCGCAAATCTGACTGGCGAATCGGCATAAGGCTTTCCTTGCAGTTGGCGGGCAAAATGCCAGCTTTCGGGAGTCGCCTCAAGCATGCGTAGTGGGTGGGGCAGCCCTTGGTTAAGCATTGATTTGAAACTACGCGAAAGGGAACGCCGCATACTTCGCGGCTTAGCGGCCGGACAATCATTTGTGCTGATAATCGCTCTGCGACCAAAGTATTAGAACTTGGTCACTCGCTAACCTGATTGTGCCTGATAGGCAATGCCTCACGCATAGCCTCCGCGATGATGCGCGCTTCATCTTATTTGTAACTGTTCTTGTCTGTGGAGTGGCCTAAGGACGCGATAACCATTGTCTGCAGCTACCATTGCCAAACTTTTCTACAGCGCTGCAGCGCAAGGAAGCGAATGCGAAGCCTCGATCACTGGGCCCATCGGCTGTTACAGGTTCCGCTGCTCATCGAATGCCCCTCTATGCAAGTCATTGGCTATGACCATGAGGAACCACTGTTCATCGGGCCAGGCCACATTTCCATCACGTCCCGCACGGAGATGGAGTTTGTGATGCATGGGAAACCTACCGACGCGCAAAAGGCTTACAAGCGCCTCATGCACGCCAATGAAAATCCGTTCGTCAACTTGGATCAACTTAGGGTTCTTGCCATCGACTACGAAGGCGTTGAATGGAACTGCGGATGGGCAGACGTTCGGATGGGAGATACGGCGCAGGGCATCTGGCGTCTTTCTGGAAGCTTACAGGCAATGATGACAATGGCCTCAGGTACGAGGGTGAGGCGCGAGGCAAGTGTAGAGGTCGTCTACGACGCCTGGTTGGACGTGCCAATCCCGTTGCTGACGCGTAAGGCAGTGCGTGAACGCGCTGACTCAATGTTCTCCTCAGGTGATGGCGTAGGTCAGCAGCACATCGTTGAAGTCGAAGGCGGGAGGATAGCTTTCAGTCAGACTTGGAATGATCATCGGCTGTGGGTGAGCGCCTCCGGATTCGAGCCATTGCCCGGCGTCTTCCTGGAAAATTGGATCGGAGAGCCCCTCAACATTCTCCTCGGCCAGCTGGTCTACCCACGTCTGATTGCGCGAAATATGGGCGATGGTACTGCGCTGGTGGCGTTGAGAAATGTTTCAGAGCACGCTGCTGACACAAGAATTTCATCGTTACTTTGCCAATCCAAGCGACGACACAGCGAAGCGTTCTGGGAGATGTACCGACTGCTTATGTCGATGATCATCAGGGCCGGCCAGGAAAAGACCGAACCGAATCTAGAGATGCACCCGTTGACTCACTTCTACCAGGAAATTGCGCAGGCGACGACTGGCTCGCACTGGGTTTTGTGTATGACCTTGGCCAGCGCGATCGAGGGCGTGACGAACTTGATGTTCCCAGCGCCGAAACAGGTACGGGTTCCTGATGATGAAGCCGATGCATGGGAAACCTCCATCAGAAGCTTAGAGGCCCATGTTTTGAGCTGGGAAGGGGAAAGAAAGCTGCGCGAAAGGCTTATGGACTCACTTCGGCTCGTACGGGCAAAGGGTGTGGTTCAGCGGCTTAAACCGCTAGTGGACAGTGGCACCATTGACAAAGAACACCTTGAGGCTTGGCGCCGCGTACGAAATAGCGTGATGCACGGCAACTTGGTCTCTCCCTGGTTGACCGAGGAGCTTGAGCAAAAACTGAATCGCCTGGCGGAGCTAACTCACAGGTTGAGCGAGGCCTACATACGGCAGTGCGCAGAGTAGCCCGCGCCGCGTCCTCACCTTTTGGTTCCTACCAAGTAACACACATGCACAGCTTAGATCAGCCGAAAGCCGCAGAAATCAAAGGCTGCATCATCTGGGTGGCCGGCCCTTGCAGGAAATGCTCATCCGCGCTGATCTCGAACGGTACTGGATTGATGTGCACCACCGTCGCCCCCTTACCCAATGCGCGGAGCGGCAGCTCTGCCGCGGGGAAGACCATGCCGGAAGTCCCTATCGATAAGAACAGATCACAGTCCTCTGCTGCTGCAAGCCCAGCATTCCAAGCACGCTCAGGAAGCATCTCGCCAAACCACACAACACCAGGGCGAATGAGGCCGTTACACCCTTCGCAGCTTGGAGGATCGAGGCGCTGGCCATTCTCGGACAGCTCTTGGACGGCCAGAGTCAACTCGTATGCAGCACCGCAGTCGAGACATCGCGGTGCGTGCAGACTTCCATGAAGGTGAATGACACCCTCACTTCCGGCTCGCTCATGAAGGTCGTCGACGTTCTGAGTCACGACGGTCAGCTTTGGAACGTAATCCGCAAGCTTCGCGATAGCCAGGTGTGCCGCATTTGGTGTGGCCTGAAGCACCTTTGATCTACGCCATTCATACCAGCCCCAGCACAGGCTAGGGTCTGCTCGGTACGCCTCCGCTGTCGCCAATTGGGCGGGGTCGAATCGCTCCCACAGCCCTGTTAACGCATCGCGAAAGGTAGGAATGCCGCTCTCAGCGGAAACGCCGGCGCCGGTGAAGACTGTCACGTGACGCGCCTGGCGCAGCCGCTCTGCAACAGAGTTAATGACCATGGTGTAATTCCTACAGAGTCGCTTTGCGATCTAGGTTACCCGAGCGGAGATTTGAGGTCATTGCAGTGTCCGTTGCAACCTGGCGCGATCACCAGGTTGAAGGATCAATCCCAGCCTGCTTGAGCGACTGAACAAATGATGGGTCTATCGCTACCTCGCCGGTTGTAGAGGCCGCTTGATTGAGCCTTACAGTCCGGAACTTCAACACGTGACCATTAGCCATCTGCTTGATGATGGACTTAGCCTTTTCACCGCCCGTGACCGTATAAGGACTCATGGTTTGAGCCGCGCTAGTCATTGCCTGCGCCTGGGCGCTTTTTACAAGCGCTGCCTGCTCCGGTGGAAGGTTAAGGGCATATTGCGGCACCTCAGGCAGCAAGCTAACGGGCGTCTCTTGAGGGCTGATAGTCCAGGCCGCATGCTGGTCGATACGCAACTGAACTGTCCCGACTGGGACTTTGAAGCGACCGCCAGACATGAGGCCTACGTAGACCTCGTTGCCCACCTTTCGCACGACCGGATAGTAGTTAAACGGTTTGGTGACGATGAGAGGGACATTGGTGTAATCACCGACCGTAACCATCATGGTGGTTTGATCAGTGAACTCGTCTGTTGAGCCCGTGGCCTTCCAGACCTGGCCAGCGCACCCTGTCAGCAAAAAAGCTGCAGCAGCGGTAGCGATGAGTCTCTTCATTCTGAGCTTCAAAATCGTGTGAGGGCGAAATATAGCAAAACGCCATGCCAAGCATGCAGTCGACACTTGGCTTCACACACGTGCGTAAAGCTACCGCTGGCTCCAACAACACGACAGCTGCAGTGGGCGATGGCGGCGGACTGGTCGAACAAAATCTGCTTTCCCAGGATTTACCTGCCTATCGGTCTGGGGCAACTGGGCCATGGGGGCCGTACAAAAGCCGTGAGGCTTTGCCTCTGGGCAGAGGATGACGCAGAGAGCCCTTCAGCTAATGTTGAGTACGGAGGAGTACAAATGTACCCCATGCACACCGAGGTCATTCTTGGCGTTCGGAAGTATCCGAGTGAGCAGCTTCCTCCAGGGCGGCCGCGAGCGTAGCCGACATAGGAGCCAGGTACGAATGTACCTTGGTGCGAGTCCAGCTTAGAAACTTTCCTTCTCGTCAGGTCGTTCCAGGAGACCGCATGTATAAGAACGTGAGTTTTACGGCCCGCGAGCTATTCGATCGAGCCTGGTCTACACCGGTTCTGAGGCTGGCGCGGGAGATTGGTGTTTCAGATGTCGCGCTGAGCAAGGCATGCAGGAAGGCTAGCATTTCACTGCCGCCTCGTGGACATTGGGCCAAGCCCGCCGAGAACCGCCCCAGCAAACCCGCTCCGCCCAACTCTACCGAGCTGATTACGTTTCGCGTATTGGACAGGACGATGCTACCTCCAGCGCCGCCCAAACCGCCCAGCATTCCCAAGCTAGAGAAAGTCAGAGTGCCGGACAAGTTAATAGACCCCCACCCGCTGGTGCGTAAATGGCTCCAGGCTGTCAGGGCTGCGAAGGATGTTGATGGACGGGTGGAGCTACGGCGCGAGCGGGTGTTGTATACCCGTATTTCGCGTGACATGGTTGATCGCGCTGCATTGCTTCTGGACACCTTGATAAAAGACAGCTCAAAACGCGGATGCATTTGGGAGGTGGATGATCACAACCGAACCACGGTAACGTTCGACGGGGAGATGGTTTATGTGACCCTGCGAGAGCGTATTGCAAAAGCAGTGAAACCTCCGCCACCCCCAGAGCCCCAGCCCAAGCGGCGCCGGATGCGTGAGCGGGTGATGTGGTTGGTGCGACGGGAAATCTACGTCTATAGCTCGACTGCCGAATTGACGCTGATTGCTCAAGAAAAGCCAGACGTAGGGTCGCAGAGGAGCTGGACAGACAGTAAGACGGGCCACCTAGAAGACAAACTTCATCAGTTCTGCACAGGTCTCGCCAAAGTAATAGAGCGGATGAGGGCGTATCGGGCGAGCATGGAGGAGTGGCGCCGTCAGCGTGAGAGTGAAGAAACCATTCGACGCCAAGCCATCATGAAAGCAGAGCACCAGCGAGCGCTGCAGCTGCGCTTAGTGGAGAACATGGAGAAGTGGGAGCAAGCGGTACGCCTGAGAAGGTTCATTGATGCCGTAGCAGCTGGCATTGGCGAGGTCAGCGAGAAGGAGGGGAGTCATGTGAAGGCGTGGGTGGAGTGGGCGAGGGAGCATGTCGATGTACTCGACCCTCTGGGCAAAGACGCCACCACCTCGCTTGACTGAGCAAACCCAGAGGGCCGCTGCTCTTTTGAAAGAGCGCTCATAGGTGGCGCCCTCAGGCGGCCGAGCTTGCTCCGCGCCTGGCTAGGATAATTGTCGGAATGGCAAGTCAGATTGACTGTAAACCACTTTTTCACACTGTAAACCAAGCTGGTTAACAGTATAGAAAGCAGGTTTACAGGTCTACGATTGGCTTCGGTTCACGGGTGCCTTGGCCGGTCTGCTAGCATCGCCTATCTGCGAAAGAGCTCCAATACCGACTCATCGCAATCCGCAGCATCTGGTCGCAAAGCAGTCGACGACAATCAATGCTAGGCACCACCTCATGCCACGAGCTGAGATACAGCCAGGAAGAAGCGATCTTGCACGGCTCGTGCCGGCGAATGGTAAACACCGATGTTCAAACTCAGGTCGGCGCTGCTACAACACCTCCTAGCGCAGCCTCAGCCGGTCTCCCATGGCGGACTACGCGACGCCCAACAGCTTTTCCAGTTGCGCATGCTCCCAGGTGCTCAGCAGCTCTACAGGGTCGGTGCTGTACGACTGCAGCGAGTCGAAAATGTAGGCACGTCCCTCTGGGCTGTAGCAGCTGTCGCAATAGTCGAGCGTGTCACAGTCGTTATAGAACGTGAGCACCCAGCCATCGGCCTCCACTGTCATCAGACCGCAGTAGATCTCAGTCCACGACTGCTGAACTAGACGGCGCATGCTACGAACCCCGAGAGCGATGTCCCGCAGGATCTGGTAAGCCTCGCGGGCTGTCAGTGGTTTTGCTTCCAAAAGAACGGTACCTGTATCTGGGTGTTGTCGGTCTATCCGTGTCCGACCTGGGCTGACCGAATGGTAAATGAAACCTTGCGTGTTGAGCGTGTCGCGCGGACATCGATTTGGTAGCCTTCGGCCCTTTGGAGCCTACTCATGACAGCCAATGCCCAGTCCAAGCTCAACGCCCGGTACGGCGCCCCTGACATTCCGCCGGTAACGCAATGGAATGAGGTCATTGAGCAACTGCTGGATCACCGGAGCGTCCGGGCATTCACTGATCAACCTCTGCCCGAAGGCACGATCGAGACACTGGTCGCAGCCGCCCAGTCCGCATCGACATCTTCCAATCTCCAGGTCTGGAGTGTCGTCGCCGTTCAAGATGTCGATCGTAAGAAGCGACTGTCAGACCTGGCCGGCAATCAGGCCTATATCCATCAAGCCCCACTGTTCCTAGTATGGCTTGCAGACCTATCTCGGGTCTCGCGCATCGCGGAGCAGGCAGGGGTAGAGCTGGAGGCGCTGCCGTACCTGGAAAGCTTGCTGCTCGGCACGATCGACGCAGCTTTGGCAGCTCAGAACGCTGTGGTTGCTCTGGAGTCGTTGGGGCTTGGCAGCGTATACATCGGCGGCATCCGTAATGACATCGAAGGTGTCGCCAAAGAGTTGGGGCTGCCGCCACAGGTCTATCCCGTCTTCGGCCTGTGCGTCGGCTATCCATCACCTGACCGTCCTGCAAAGGTAAAGCCGCGGCTGCCGCAGCAAGCCGTACTGCATCATGAAACCTATACGATCGCCGGCGAGGAGGGCGTCCTCTCGGAATACGATGCGCGCCTGGGTGCGTTCTATCAGCGTGAAGGCATGAAGGCCTCGGGCTGATCGGAGCAAGTGGTCAGCAGACTGCGGAATGTTTCGAGTCTGCATGGGCGTGAGGAGCTTCTGGGTGAGCTGGCGCGGATGGGCTTTGGGCTGCGGTAAAGCTCATCGTAGGCTTGCTGAACCCTTCAGCTGGTGTGCCGCTCGCTAGGTTTTCTGGTGTGGCCGCGCGCGGCTCAAGACGGTTCTTCATCGTATGGGCGCCGGTCTCAGGTTTTGAGGTCGTCCGGATAGTCTTCAACTGGTAAATGGCCAACCGGGCCGTCAGGCTTATGCTGCGATTCCTCAAAGTGCATTGCCAGGCACAGATAGATCAGCGCAGCCCTGGACAGCTTCAGCATCAACAGGCTCTTCGCGGCGAGGTCATCCCTGTCGAGCACAAATGCCACGTGATCAGTCCAGAGTTCTGAGGACTCGCCAATCCAATGGCAAGAATCCACGATTTTGGCGTACTTGTGCTCAAGGTGGTTTCTCAATTCATCAAGCGCCTGAGCATCAGGTCGAGCTACATCCTTCAGCTCCTTGGAGTAGATGTCTTGGGATACCCAATAGAGCGCGCGAAGCGGAAGATTCCGGGTGAACATGAATTCATCACGCACAACCCGCGGCTGGAGTAGACGACCATTTTTGTCCGATTTGAACCATACAGTCCGAAAGCCTACCGCCTTTTCGGGTATGCCCAGCTTCCAATAGGCATTGATAAAGTAGGCAACCTTATCCAGCAACGAATAGGCGCTGCGATAGGCAGTCTTGATCTGCTCCAGACCCATGCCATAGAGCGCGTAGTCGCAATTGAAGGCAAGTGCCATGCCCCTGTCTGCTACATGACCGGGTTTGGCGTGTTCTCCTAGGTAAAGACAATGACGGGCGAACCCGTACTCCTGCTTCAGCTGGTTGTAAAAGCCTAGGTACGTGATTCCAGCGTCGGCGTCATGATCGGGTAACCTCAGTACGTCTTGAGCGGCGGCGGGAAACGCTCCCAGGTCGTTCATGGGATTGAGGAATAACTCTTCCTCAAGGCACCATCGCCGGTAATGCCGCTCCTCCTTCGAGAAACCGAGGCTGTGCTCTAACAGCTCTGCATCATCATCGTCGTCGACGGATTCGGTTAGCCTGGCGTGATGCCATTTGAAAAACTCTATCGCTTCAGGATAGGTAGCGCCATCACGGCCCACTCCACCCGCGATGGCGAACCCCAGCTTGCGCCGTGCATGCACAAGGAGCCAATACGTATGACCAGGGTCGTATAGCGCCTTGCCATATTGAGCCAAGCCAAGGCCAAGGTTGCCCAGGGCCATACCCAGGATCGGATTATCCTCCAAGGCCTTGCGCCATTCCCCAAGCGCCTCGATCCATCGTCCACACACCTTGAGCGCATTGCCTAAGTTGCAGTGGATTCTGGAGCGAAGGATTGGTGACAGCTCTTTAAAACCTGTGTGCTGTATAGATGCGCGCAAGAAATAAAGCTGTTTGAGCAGAGCAGGGTGGTCAAGGGTATCGTCCTCCCATGACTGCACCTCCAGCTTCCTCAGCGCGGCCCATGCATTGGAACATGAGTAGAAAACGAGGCATCCGTTCTCCGGCTCGATGCGCGAAGCCACTAATTCCGCTAGCTCCGTCGCACGCCGCAAGATACCTTCATCGGCGCCGTCATCTGCAGCATCGATCAATGAGTCATAGAAGCGTAGAAGACGAGGAGAGTCGCCTGGGTTGCGAAGCTGTTCATTCAATGCCTTCAGAAGGTGAGAGCGGTCGTCTGCATGGGGTTCATAACCCTGCTCAGCAAAACGACGGGCGAAATCGTCCATGGGTAATCACCGCGATGAGAAGCTGACTATCTTAGCTGCCTTGAAAACATTCAGCGCCTACAACCGCGTAGTCAAAAGGTTGCCATGTCAGCATTAATTGGATGGCTCATGCACGAGCATCGCTCATCAAGCAGGACGACCCGCAACATTGATCCTGAGGCGCTCACTGCTTCCACAGTTACCAGCCCCGTTGAGCACCGATCGGCGGGCTAAGATCATTCAACGTGTGAAAAATTAAGAGGCGCAACTATGGCAGTAGTGTTCTTTCTACCCTGGGTGGCTGCTGCCGAAGAGCTGCGAATCGCAGATATGCGCCTGATCCCGTACGAAAGGGGCCGTTTGCCTGGTGAGGTCTTGGGCATCCCGCAAATAGCTTTCGACGGTGTCCTTGGCAATTACGGCGACCGGGGATTCGGATCTCACCCCTCTCAACCGATACATCAGGCGGCACTCATCATCTGGGATGATGACACACCTGGACTGGAGGTTTCAGACGCTCAGATCCAACAGCGATTGCTAGAGAGCTCCTACCTCGCATTCTCCGCCATGGCAGCCCGCTCGCTATGTTCAATGTTCGGGTACTACAACGCCGACACTCTCCAAGTCGTGGCGCAGCGGTTCGATGTCGCCTCACCGGGTCATTCCTGTATGACCACGCGCCGGCGTGACGGTGGAACACAAAACATGTTGGCGGGGAGTGGGGGGCTCAAGTTCATTCGGCCTTACCACGTCGACAATCGCACGCAGATCTCGCTCGACACGCCACTGCTCGAAGCATTACTCAAGCTACCTAATGGGGAGCTTAAGGAACGCATCGACGAGGCGGTGGTTTCCTTCCTCAGAGCAAACACCGATGCCACATCCATGGATGAGCGATCTGAGCTGATCCTGATGAGGATTGCCATAGACACGTTACTCAACGTCCCACATGACAAAGCCGCCTTCCGCAGGGCTATTAACGAACACTTCGATGAGCTACCGAACCCGCCCATTTGGCATAAAGGGAGCCTAGACGAATCGCGGTGGCGCGAGCACTGGGACAAACACGTCAATCGCCCAGTCGACGCTTGGGTTCACGATTTCTGTGCCGCTCGTAACGCCGCAGCTCATGGCCCCGCAAATGGTGAAAAAGGGAGTATCTGGCCCCGCCATAATCACCTCATTTTTTCCGCCTGGTTGCTGCCCCTAATCGTCAAGAAGCTGCTCGCTCAAGCGGGGATTTATAAACTCAGCGCCGAGAACAAGGTCGCCCGGGCGGGATTTGAGGTTTTTCTGGCCCACGATCTGCTGGCTGTCACCGAGGAGGAGGGTACAAACGTTTGGTGGCAAATAGCGGAGTCTGAGCTTTTTCAGCCTCTGCTTGCTGAGCAATTGCAGCAGGCGCTGAGTGAGACGTCTGGAGAGTGAGCGAGCCTTATGGCTCTAGGCCCTAAGCTCCCGCAGTGGTCGTGTGTGGCTAGCTGCTGAGCATCGGGTACACTATTCGGAATGTGCGTCCGCATTCCAGCACGCTCAAATTTCCAAAGGAGTAGGAGATGGGCATTTTCAGCTGGCTGTTCAACAGGCCCAAGGCCGTCAAATCCAATACCGCAGCAAAGCACCAGCCCGCTCAGGCTCAATCCCAGGTCGCTCAGCCAGATCTCCAAGCTATCCCTCAGATCCGACGTGACAAGCATTTCCTCAGAGTCGATTCGCTCAGTTTCTCAGGCGTCTATCAACTGTCTAAGTCCAAGAAGTGGGCGATCGCCTGGAGAGACTCCGATCCGTCAGCGGGTCGGGGAGGTCACAGAGAATCCGGTTTAGGGGCCTACGTGCTTGCAGATGCGAGCAGCGGTACCGTTGCCTGTCATGGGAGTATGCCTAGGCCAAACAATGGCCACGTGTGTGACACCGGCGTGTTCTGCCTGGAAGATTGGCATTTTGGCAGCACCCTGTCTGGGACATTCAGCGTTTACGATCCCAGTGGCTCTGTGGTCTTCACCAGAGAGCTCACGGCCAATATTCTCACCAGCGGCATTTCTAGGCATGGGAAATACGCATTCTGCGCTACCGCCAACAGCCCAACCGATCATGGCAACAAGGTGTTCCTGTTTGACCTGGTCAATCGGGTCGAAATGTACAGTGCCACCCCGAAGGCCGGATGGCCTGATAGCTACGAAGTGGACGAGAGCACGGGCGAACTCGTGGCGCTGTTCAAGGACATGGGCAGCTTCCGGTACGACATTTATGGCCAATTCGTGGATGCCGATCAGCTCGGCGATGCCAACCTCAACTCCTCCCGTTACGACCGAATCATCCTCGCTGCAGAAAAGATTTTGGGGGAGGGCTACCTGACAGACGAGCGCACCCAGGAAGTCCTGACCGCTGTACAGCGTGCCCGCTCGCTCGGTGCAGATGAAAACCCTGCCTGGAAGCCAACAGTGCTCAAAGTCCAGGGGCTTGCACACGAGCAGCTGGGCCAGTACCCCGAAGCAGTCCAAGTCTACGAGCAGGCGCTGGCTTTGAATCCAAAAATTGGCGTTAAGCGCAGGCTTACGTCGGTGAGTAAGAGGATCAAGGCTGAGTAGCAGGGGCCGCGACCCATTTACTCCCATTCTCCCATTCGGGTTGATGATCGCTTGGCGCAGCGCACTTGCCCCCTGCAAAATCAGGCTGTGAAGCGCCGCTGCCTTAACGTCCTGCTGGCTCTCGGCTGTGAAGGCCTGGCTGACTGGGCATTTGAATCTGTGCAGGACGGGCGGTAGACACCCAACGCTGTCGCGTTTGGCCGGTGCAACGACGGCTCGGCATAGCAACCAGGGATGTCAAAGGTCAATTATTGAAATAGTCGATCTCTCGCAACCGCACGGGTCTGCAAGCGATCAAAACATGCGGCTCAGGTGTGGTGGGGTGTCAGCACTGAGGGAACTGATTTTTCGGCCCGACTGCATGGGGGCCAATTTTTGAGCATTTTTTCTCTTTCAATATATGCTTAAAACAGTCCTTGGTTGGAGCCACAAATATTGCAAGGCGCCTACGGATTTTTGGCATTGTACCTAGATCTGTAAAAATCTATTGAGCCCCGTTTTAACGCCAGGTCTGAGTTACCAAGGTTGCAACAATCTGGATTTTGAATCAGACGGGCGGTACTAGGGGGGAGGGTGGTGCAGTACACTCTCCCTATTCGGATCACGAAGGTCAAGCATCGGAGTCCTTATGAGCCCCTCACCACACGGTTTAGTCGGCATCCGCCTCGCAGAAAAGCAGATCGAAACGCTCAGGCAGCGGATTGATTCGCTCCAGCAGGATCCAGGCTATGCGCAGGATGTGGAATTCTACGGAAAGCTTCAGGGGCTGATGCAAAAATTTGGGTTTACCTCTCAGGATGTGGTGGAGCTGCTGATGTTGAGGGGAGATCTAGAGCTTGCACCGAACCTAACCGTATCGCGTTTGAGGTACATCTTCAGCCTGATCGAGGGTGAGGCCCGGGTAGAGAGGGGTGCATGAAGATGGGTGAGGGCCAAGGCAAAACGATCCATCAGAAGCTGGGCCGGCTGATCGAGCTGAATCAGGACATCGGGCTGCGTTATCGCTTGTCCTGCGAGCTGATGGAGGATCCGGGAGTATCGGATTGCTTAAGATTTCTAGGGGAGCTTGATCACTTAGCGCTTCAGTACGGGTTTAGTCCGAGCGAAATCATTGCGCTGCTGAATGCGGAGGACAAAGAGGGCGCGATAATAAGATCAGAGCCAGAGGGGGCTGAGCCTCAGATGAAACCTTGAGATCTATTTCAATAAAGAATTATCGCCTAACTCAACTAAATGACTATTTAGTTGAGTTATATGGTGGCTGTGCTACGGATCCCACGATAGTGCGAAGCAGCGGCGAAGATTAACGGAAATCTGGGTTATGAATTCTCTAAGCAGTCATTTAATAGCGATAGAAATCTCCAAATGGCTGCTGTAATCGATGTTGGCGTGGGGTCTTCTCAGAATCTAGGGCGCGGGACGTGGCGAATGACGTCTAGACCGCAGCGGCGGCGATATCGGCAAGCTAAATCGAAAAGTACGAGGGTGTCCAGCCTAACGAATGGTGTCGATCCGCTTGGTGCGATGGCCAAAAATGTAGCCTCGATGACCTGATCACCCACCTGAACTCAATGTGTGGTAATTAAGGACTATATTGAAGTTTTACGCATTAAATATTAATGGTGTCGCGGGATATATTGGAGCTTGATGCATTAAACATCAAAGGCGCCTTGCTTCAGATTTGATGCCATGCACCTCAGATTACTTCCTTGATGCCAAGCATCTAAGTTCGCTTCCAGCAAACTTTTGTAACCACTTGTCCGATTTCTTCGGCATGTTTAGTGGAGCGTGGTTTCATGGTACATGGAATCAAATTTACAAGCGCCGATTCCTTAATGACTTTCTCAACGTCTCCAAGCGCTTTCACAGGATGATTTAAATCTAGGACGAGGACGCAGAGGCTTTGGACGATTGACAAACTTGCCAAAGTGATCCCGAGAAAAAGGTATGAAGCGAGAAGTAATGTGAACCCTATGGAGTGGAGACCTCAAGAAAACGCGATTACTTCCAGGTTTGGGGTCAAGATTGCTTCGGCGGACTACCAAGGCTGAGGGGACAATTTGCTGTGTGAAAAGCCGTGGGTAACCGGGGGGATATTGAAATACGTTGTTACGTGTAATGTATATTATGTTAAACGAGGTGTTTAAGTCTTCCAGCGCATTCAGCCCTTCGCCGCCCCCACCTCATCCCCGTTACATCACCGATCCCAAAAACCGCATGACTATGTCTGGCTTCTCAACGCGTTGATGATGAACGCATGAAGGCTATTGACCGCTTTCGACCGGCGGGACGCTCGGCTGCGTAAAATCGAAACTTCCATGGGCTTGATGCTCCCCAAACCGTGTTCGCTGCCCAAGACCTGAAGCGATGCTTGTACGGTGCACTGCGTGATGGCCGCAATGGCGAGCCCACCTTCGACGGCAGCCACCTGGCCAGCCAGGCTGGAGCTGTTGTAGACCACCTTGAATTCGCGCCCCTGTTGGGTCAGTGAGTTCACCGCAAAATGCCGGGCCAGGCTTTCACTTTCGTAGACGGCAATGGGCACCGGGTCTCGTCTCCACAATTCGAATTGGGCCGAGCCCACCCAAACCATCGGTTCCTTGAACAGAAATGTGCCGCATTGAGGTGAATCTCTGGACACCAGGGCAAGATCAAGATCGCCACTTCGCACCCGCGGAATCAGCCTGGTCGATTGTTCACAGGTCAGTTCTATTTCCACGCCGGCGTAGCGCGGTGAAAAGCGCTTCAGCACCGGCGTGAGATACGCTGCCGCGTAGTCCTCCGCGACACCCAGGCGGATTCGTCCGGTCAACGCTTCACCGTGAAAAGCCGCCTGGGTTTCAGCGTGCAGTGCGAGCATGCGACGTGCGTAGCCCAGCAATGTCTGGCCGTCATCGGTCAGTTGAAGGTGCCTCGGACCGCGACTGAGCAACTGCCGTCCAAGCGCGGTTTCCAGCTTTTTCATCTGCATGCTGACGGCAGACTGTGATCGGTTTATCTCATGGGCTGCGCCGGATAACGAGCCTGCATCCACGACGGCCACGAAGCATTTGAGCCAATCGATCTGCAAATCACTGGCAGGCATCGCGTTTACCTCTATTCGTTAATCGAATGGCTAATACGTGAATTATGCGCTTTTCATGATTGCTGATCATCCGCAGCATGCGGGTCTGAATCAACAAAAAGTGGATTGGATCATGCCCTTTGAGACTTGGTTGCTCTATCTGTTTACCTGTTGCGGCATCGCGGTAGTACCAGGTCCCAATGCGTTATTGGTGCTGACCCATGGCGCTCTTCACGGGCGTCGGAAAACACTGTTTACCATTACTGGCGGCGTACTCGGTTTTGCACTCGTGCTTTCGCTGTGTGCATTGGGGTTGGGTGCGCTGATCCAGGCCTCGGCCACCGGGTTCACGGTCTTGAAGGTTGTCGGAGGGCTCTATCTGATCTGGTTGGGCTTCGAGTTGTGGCGGGCTGCCCCTGTCAGCCTGGATACGGTCGGTACGACAAGCCAGCGAACCTGGTCGCTGTTCCGGCAAGGGCTGGTGTCGGCCCTTTCAAACCCCAAGGCAATACTGCTGTTCACGGCGTTTATCCCTCCCTTCCTCGATCCCCACAGAAATATCCTCGCGCAGACGGCCGTCATCGCACTGACTTACGCGGTCGTGGAGTTCGTTGTCGAGTATCTGGTGGCCAGCGCTGCGCACCGGGTCAGGCCCTGGTTGGCTCGAACCGGTCGGCGCTTCAATAAAGTCTGTGGTGGTTTTTTTGTTCTTTTTGGCGTCGCCCTGCCCATCCATGCCTGAAGCGTCTGTTGCAAAGCCCCCCTACTCTCCTATCCTCTCAACACCGGATGAGGTGCTTTGACTGTGCAGTAGCCGATCGGATTACCGGTGAACAAAGGCCGCCACTGGATTGCCCCTCAACCGGAGAACTTCCATGCCTTACTACCCGAATCTGAAAAAGCTCGACGATCAAAAGCGTCGCCGTACCGTCAAGGGCCTCAAAGGATTGCGCGCAGCGCTCAAGGAACAGATTCCCGCGCGTACCGCGACAGACACGTTGCTCCTGGCTACGTGGAATATTCGCGAGTTTGATTCCGGAAAGTATGGTTATCGCGATGATGAGTCTTACTACTACATCGCTGAGATTCTCAGCCGTTTCGATCTGATCGCTGTCCAGGAAATTCGAGCGGGCCTGTATCCGCTGCAGCACCTGAAAAGCCTGATGGGCAGCTGGTGGGATTTTCTGGTCACCGACGTAACGCTCGGCACAGCCGGCAACTCCGAGCGCATGGCCTATCTGTACGACACACGAAAGGTCAGATTTACCGGCTTGGCGGCTGAGCTTGTGCTGTCGAAGGCGTCGGGTGAAAAAGAGGAGCCGGTGCAGATGGCACGCTCCCCCTACCTCGCCGGATTCCGCGCGGGATGGGCCTACATTACCCTGGCCACGGTCCATATCTACTATGGAGACAGCAAACCGGTCGATACCAGGCGACTTGCAGAGATAACAGCCTTTGCAAACACCCTTGCGAAAAATGCCAGGAAACTCTCAGCCTCCCCCCAGTATGAGCCTGGGGGCGAACCGGCTCCGGATAACCTGATCATGCTCGGTGATTTCAATATCTTCAGTACAACGGACGCGACGATGAAGGCAATCGAGAAAGCCGGCTTCATCGTCCCACCGCAGTTACAGTCCATCCCGGGCTCTAACGTCGAACAGAACAAGCATTACGATCAAGTGGCCTACCACAAGCAACTCGCCCGTCTGAAACCGACCGGGAAGGCCGGTGTCTTTGATTTCTATGACACGGTCTACAAGTCGGATGATGAGGTGTCCTATGCCCAGGATCGCGCTGAGAAGCCTGGACAAAGTTTCAAGGAGTGGCGCACATACCGCATGAGCGATCACCTGCCGATGTGGATCGAGTTCGGTATCGATGATGGAGATACGTACCTGGACAGCCTTTTGTGAGTCAGCTCAACAGCAGCGCCACACCCGGATAATGACGGCCTCTGTCGCAGTAGTCCTCTTTCCCGAGATGAGGAAAAGTCAAGGCGAAGTCTCGACCATGGTCGGGACTACGAACATCCTTGCGTCAAGCCAACAGCGGATAGTCGATGTACCCCTTGGCATCACCGCCAAAAAAGCTGTCGCTGTCGGCCACGTTGAGTGCGTGGCGTCCACGCAGGCGCGCCGGCAAATCGGGGTTGGCAATGAACGGGCGACCAAAAGCGATGAGGTCGGCGCGGCCCTGGGCGATGGCCTGTTCGGCGGTTTCTCCGGTGTAGCCACCGGCCAGCATCAGGACACCCCGGAAATCCGCACGCAGCTGCTGGATGATGGCATCCCAGCGTGGGTCGTTGGTCTCGTCGAGTACGGTGCCGACCATCATCGGTTCGACCAGGTGCAGGTACGCGAGATTCCAGTCATTGAGCCGGGAGGCAATGTAGCCAAAGGTCTGTTCCGGGGTGTCGTCGCCCATCCCCATGAAGCGCCCCATGGGTGTCAGGCGCACAGCAACGCGTTCGGCACCCACTTCTGCGGTCACCGCTTCCACGACTTCGAGCAATAGCCGCGCACGGTTTTCGATACTGCCACCGTAGCGATCACTGCGCTGATTGCTCGCGCTGTTGATGAACTGGTCGAGCAGATAGCCATTGCCGGCGTGAATTTCCACACCGTCCATACCGGCCAGAAGCGCATTGCGAGCGGCCTTGCGGAAGTCGGCGACGATCGCTTCGATCCCCGGAATGTCCAGTTCTTGAGGAACAGGCACATCCCCCCAGACGCCCTCTCCTTTCTCGTTCAGGATGAAGGTCTTGCCAGGCACTGCCTGCGCCGTTGGCGCCACGGGTAACCCGCCGTTGGGTTGGAACACCGGGTGCGACACCCTTCCCACATGCCACAGTTGCAGGAAAATGCGTCCGCCCTCTGCGTGCACGGCCTCGCTGACCGCTTTCCAGCCCTGTATCTGCTCGTCGCTGTGGATGCCGGGGGTCCAGGCGTAACCCTGGCCCTGCTGGGAAATCTGCGTCGCTTCGGTAATGATCAATGCAGCGCTGGCACGCTGACGGTAGTACTCGACGTTCATCGAGGTCGGAACGTTGCCCGGCTGACCTGCCCGTGAGCGAGTCAGGGGGGCCATGGCGACGCGATGACCGAGGCTGAATGGGCCGAGTTTGATGGGGCTGAACAAGTGATGGGTCATGATGATTTCCGTGGTTGAGTGTCTGCTCACCAAGGTAGGCATTCATTCCCTGCCAGAGAATCCATCGGCTGCGCAACGGTGCTTTTCGCCAAACGCAACGCTCAGGCGCTTTCGAGCCCCCGGTGCATGCGAGCCAAAGCCCCCCGGCCCTCAGTCACAACCCACACCCTTCGACCACGGGCTCGACCACCAGTGTCGAAGGTGCTTTGCCTGTCTGTTTGTCGATGACCTGCAGCGCACAGCCGGACTCAGGTGCTGAGTGGGTCATCTGGTACGTGGCGCCAGCTTCGGGGATGAAACTGCTGCGGCTCAAACAACTCCTGTGAATCAGCGCTTGATCGGTGCTCTGACGCTCGATCACACCCGAGCTGAGTGCCGTCAGGTAAACCCGTCGATCAGGCTGGATCAGAAATCGATTCTTCGCCGGGTCGGACACTGACAGGCTGCCCAGGACGCCGGTCTCGGCTGTGTCCTGGCAGCGCGCGTCATAGTAGGCCCAGTAACCCTGGCTGCCTCCGGACATCAAATTATTCGTGCCCCATTGGCCTTCGAGGGTGGCGTGAGGTGCGCTCGATGCCGGTTGCTGGTAGTGACCCACGCAGCCGGTCAACAGGGCTATGCAACAGATCAGAATGGATGTCTTCAACGGGATACCAACGGCTGGAAATGAACAATGGGTGTTCTCCGTTATCGGCCAGCCCTGATCAAACACGAGGAAAAATCACGACGCCCCAATCCGGCATACCATCAGCTCAAAAATACATTGCTAATAGGAACTATTCGCAGATAGTATCGGCGCGCTTTTTCTCCCCTGCCCCGCAAGGATCACCCTACCGATGCGCCGCACGCTTGTTTCCCTGTGTCTGCTTCATGCTGTCCCAACATTAGCCTGGGCAGAACAAACCGCCCACGATCCCGCCAGGATCGAGCTCGAAACCCTGAGCATCAACGCCGACGCCCTCGATTATGAGCGCGCCGACGGTCCGGTCGAGGGCTACAAGGCTACTCGTTCGGCCAGCGCTACGCGCACCGATACCGCCCTGCATGAAACCCCGCAATCGGTCAGCGTGGTGCCTCGGGACGTGATCGAAGACACCGGTGCCACGCGCCTGCAGGATGCGCTCGACTACGCCGGTGGCGTGGGGCGTGCCAATAACTTTGGTGGCCAGGGTTTGACCACCTTCACCGTTCGCGGCTTCACCACGGGTGAGTTCTATCGCAACGGTTTCCCGATCAACCGTGGCTACCCGAATGCCCCGGACGCCAATACCATCGAGCGCCTGGAAGTGCTGCGCGGCCCGGCCACCAGCCTGTATGGTCGTGGCGATCCCGGTGGCACCTTCAATGTCGTCAGCAAACAACCGCTGCCTGAGTCCAAGGTGACCCTGGGCAGCCAGTTCGATGACCAGGGCATGCACCGCGCCACCCTCGATGCGACCGGTCCGCTCAATCAGGACGGCAGCCTGGCTTATCGCCTGAACCTTCTGGGCGAAGGCGGCGAGAGTTTCCGTGACGATGTCGAA
Organism: Pseudomonas sp. IT-P12; assembly: GCF_949767465.1. Classification (NCBI taxonomy): domain Bacteria; kingdom Pseudomonadati; phylum Pseudomonadota; class Gammaproteobacteria; order Pseudomonadales; family Pseudomonadaceae; genus Pseudomonas; species Pseudomonas sp. IT-P12. The sequence goes on from NZ_CATKPY010000011.1 coordinate 544,187, forward strand.
AGCGAACGCTATGACGTCGCCCCGGTGATCAGTTGGCAGGTCAACGACACCACGAAGATCGTTTTCGAGGGGGACTACATGCGCAACAACCACCCCCTCGACCGTGGCCTGACCCGCTACACCACCCAGACCGGCAGCGCCTCGCGCGATACCTACATCTGGGAAAAAGGCAGCGACAACCTGTTGCATAACGACAACAACATGACCCAGGTGCGTTTCGAGCACCTGCTCAACGACGACTGGACCCTGGGCGGCGGTTTCCAGTTCCTGGACGGCTCGCTCAAGGGCAACGCGGTCGAAGCCAACAGCGCGCCCGCCGACGGTCGCACGCTGCAGCGCAACTTCAACTACCGCAAGCTGGAGTGGACCGATCGGGACTTCCAGCTCAACCTCACCGGCCACTTCGACACCGCCGGTTTCGCCCATACCCTGCTGACCGGGATCGAGTACGAAAACTACGACTACAACTCGATCATCCGGCGCTCGTCGGCGGCCGCCGGCACCTATCCGATCGACCTCTACAACCCGGTGCTTGGCCAGCCCCGCCCTGCCCTCACCCGTACCACCACCTGGGACAAGGAAAACCTCAAGACCTGGGCATTTTTCATCCAGGACCAGGTGGCGCTGACCGAGCGTCTGAAAGCGTTGGCGGGTGTGCGCCTGGAGCGTTTCGAGCATGACTACGACGACAAGCTCGCCGACTCGCGTGACTTCACCAAGGGCCAGAATGCCGCCACCCCGCGCTTCGGCCTGCTGTACGACCTCACGGACACTGTCGCCGTGTACGCCAATACCGCGCGCTCGTTCAAGCCCAACAGCGGCACGCCGTTTGCCGGTGGCGGCTTCGACCCGGAAAAAGGCAAGTCCTACGAGCTGGGCGTGAAGTGGGAAGCCCTTGAGCGTCAGCTGAGCGTCGATGCGGCGGTGTACCACATCGTCAAGGAAAACGTGCTGACCCTCGATCCGGTGAACACCAACTACAGCCTGGCCGCCGGAAAGATGCGCAGCCGTGGCCTGGACATCAACGTCGCGGGCAATATCACACCCGAATGGCGCGTGATCGGTGGTTATGCCTATGTCGATGCCGAAGTGATCGAGGACAACCGCCTGCCCAACGGCACGCGCCTGGCCAATATCCCCCGCAACAGTTTCAGCCTGCTCAACACCTATGAGTTCCAGGATGGCCTGGCCAAAGGTCTGGGGCTGGGTGCCGGGCTCAAGTACGTGGACGACCGCAACGGACAGACTGAAACCCAGACCTACACCATGGACCGCTACAGCGTCGTCGACCTGCTCAGCTTCTATAAGGTCAACGAGCACGTGCGTCTGAACCTGGACGTGAAGAATGTCTTCAACAAGGGTTATGACGAAGGTGCGTTCAATACCTACGCCTATCCCGGCGAACCACGGACCGTGCAGATGGGGATTGCCTATACGTTTTGACGCGTGGCGGTTCGTCTGACGGCCGCGTCATCGTTGACGACCATCGCGGGCAAGCCCGCTCCTAGAGGTATCGAGGTGTTCCACGAATGATGTGAACGCCCCAAATACCGTTGGAGCGAGCTTGCAGCCACCGCTGACCTTCGGACGGCCCCTGTCATCAGCGTTACAGGGCTTCGGCGTCAACGAGCGAGCCGAGGGCCGTTCGCAGTGCCCGGGTTTTCTCCTCAGACAAACGCGCCAGCGGACGACGGGGCTGCCCGGCGTCGTAACCGGTCAATTGGGCGCCGGCGTAAACCGACTGCACGTAATCGCCCTGCCAGATCAATGACATCACCGGTTCCAGCTGCTTCCAGATTTCCCGCGTTTGGTCCCAGCGCTTCTCACGGGCGGCGCGGACTAGCGCCACGCAGGTTTTTGGTGCCAGGTTGGCACCGCCCCAGATCAGGCCCGCGCAACCGGCAAACAACGCATACGGCACCAGTGGATCAGCCCCATTGATCACCGGTAACCCGGTACGAATCAACGACGCCTGCGCGCAGAGGTCACCGCTGCTGTCCTTGACCGCCACGACATGCTCGATCTCGCACAGCTGTTGCAGCAACGCCGGCGTGATTTCCACCCCCACGGCCTGCGGCACGTTGTAGCCGATCACCGGCAGGCCTGCACCCGCTACGGCGGTATAGAAATCGAGGATGCCCTGATCATCGGTCGGCCCCTCGAAAAACGGCGGCAAGACCATCACCCCATCGGCGCCTGCATCCGCAGCGCGTTGGGTGCGCTCGATCACGTCGTCGACCAGCAGCGCCGAAGTCTGTGCAATGATCCGCGCCCGACCGCGAATGATGTTCGCGCCGTAGGCAATCAGTTCACTTGATTCCTCCTTCGACAGGTACACATGCATGCCCGTCCCCGAGCTCAGCACGAAGCCGTCGACACCGGCCTCCAGATAGCGCTCGATCAATTGACCAAAACGCACGAGATCAATTTTGCCCTGGTGGTCGAACGGCGTAGTGATGGCAAGGTTCAGGCCGGCAAACGGGAAATCGGACATCGCTTCAAACCTCATGCGGGGTCGGTTCAGCAGAGCAACCGAGTGGGTAGGCAAGCGCAGCCTAGACGCGAAAATTGCCGCTGTCCCGCGCTATCTTGCGCTGGCGTCCAAACCTTCCATGAGTTGTCCCGATCGTTATATTGCCGGCCCTGCGCCGATGCGATAGTGCTGAAAAAACAGGGAACCGGCCGCATGTACAGAAACACATCCACCCCAGCAGACGACAACGGTTGTGCCTGGTTCCACTTGAGCCCGGCGCGCACACCGCGCCCTGCTCACAGCGGCCGCACTCAGGCGCGCTGGGCAGTGCTCGGTGCCGGGTTTACCGGCCTGGCCGCCGCGCGTCAGCTGGCATTGAAATTCCCCGACGATGAAGTCGTGCTGATCGAGGGCCAGGAAGTCGGCTTCGGCGCTTCAGGGCGCAACTCGGGCTTTGCCATCGACCTGCCCCACGACATCGGTGCGCCGGACTACATCGGCGATCTGGCGACGGCGCGCATGAACCTGAAGATGAACCACTTCGCCCAGGCGCAGATCCGCGCCCTGGTGGCCGAGCATGGCATCGACTGCCAGATTCGCCCGGACGGCAAATACCAGGCGGCGGTCGAAGACAAGGGCCTGGCCGTGCTGGCCGCCTACCGAAGCGGCCTGGACAAGCTCGATCAACCCTATGAAATGATCGACGCCCGTGACCTGCCCGGGCATCTGGGCACCTCGTTCTATCGTCAGGCACTTTACACCCCGGGCACCTTGCTGCTGCAACCGGCCGCCCTGGCCCGCGGCCTGGCCGACAGCCTGCCGGCCAACGTCAGCCTCTACGAGCACACCGTCATCACCCGCCTGGAACAGGGTGACAAGATCACCCTGCACCACGCCAACGGCGAAATCGTTGCCGACGAACTGCTGCTGTGCAACAACGCCTTCGCCTCGCATTTCGGCTTCCTGCCGGGGCGCCTGCTGCCGATCTTCACCTACGCCAGCATGACCCGGCCATTGACCGAGGCGGAACAGGCGCGCCTGGGTGGCAAGTCAACCTGGGGCATCATCCCCGCCGACCCGTTCGGCACCACCTTGCGTCGCACGCCGGATCAGCGCCTGCTGGTGCGCAACAGTTTCAGCTTCAACGCCAGCGGCCAGGCGCAGCAAAAGTACCTGGATCGCGCGGCACGCCAGCATCGCACCTCGTTCGAACGACGGTTTCCGATGCTCCCGGACATGCCGTTCGACTACACCTGGGGAGGCGCAATGTGCCTGTCGCGCAACCACCTATCCTACTTTGGCAGCCTGGCACCCCGGGTCCACGCCGCGTTGTGCTGCAACGGCCTGGGCATCACCCGGGGCACTGCCACCGGTACTTTGCTGGCCAACTGGCTCACGGGCGAGCGTCACGAACTGAGCGACTTCCTCCTCTCCTCGCCCGGCCCCAACCGCAACCCGCCGGAGCCGCTGCTGAGCGTCGGTGTGAACCTGAATCTGAACTGGGGCCAGCGTCGTGCTGGGCTCGAAGCCTGAGGTAGCGACATGCAAAGTCTGGGCATTCTGGGCGTTGGCGAACTGACCGAGGGCATCGTCCGTGGTTTGCGCCGTAGTGGCTTCGATGGGCCGATCTTGCTGTCACCGCGCAACGCCGCCAAAGCCCGGGCGCTGGCGGCCGAGCTGGCCTGCGAAGTGATGCCGGACAATCAGGCGGTGGTCGACAACGCCGACATGCTGCTGCTGGGGGTGCGCCCCGACAAAGTGCCGGAGCTGGCGCGCGAAATCCGTTTGAAAGACGACCAGCGCCTGCTGTCACTGGTCGCCGGCCTGCATTTGCGTACGTTGCAGGAAACCTTCCCCGGCGCCCGTTGCGTGCGGGTCATGCTGTCCTGCGCCGCGCAATTCAACCAGACCACCGTGGTCGTCTATCCGCCTGACCCAACCACCCAGTCGCTGCTTGGCCCGCTCGGTTCACTGGTGGTGATGGACGACGAAGCGGCGTTCGAACTGGCGACCGTGGCCGCGTGCATGAACGGCTGGTTCTATTTCCTGCTGCACGATCTGCAGCACTGGCTGGTGGACAAGGGCCTGCCCGCCGAGCAGGCGCGGACCCTGGTGCTGGGCAATCTGCAGGATTGTGTCGCCAGTGCCCGCGCCCGGCCCGATCAAACCCTCAAAGCCCTGGGCGAAGCCATTGCCACACCGGGCACCTTCACGGCCACCGGCCTCGACGTGCTTCACCACCAACCGGGCAGCGCAACCTGGGCGGCCGCCTGTGAAGTGGTGTTCGACGCCCTGCTCAACCGCGCCCCGCGTTAAAGCTCGGGGTCCAGCCCCACCCGTTCCGCCAGACGTTCGCCATTGAAGCGTTCCACTTCATGGCGGCGCTTGCGGAAGCTGTACGGGGTCTCGCCGAACTGCTTGCGGAACCACAGGATGAAGTGCGACGCGTCGGAAAAGCCGCTGGCCAGGGCGATGGTGGTGATGTTCTGGCTGGTGTTCACCAACAGCCGCCGGGCATGGTCCAGGCGCAGTTTGCGCCAGTAGTTGGCGGGTGGTTCCTGGGTATTGGCGACAAACTCGCGGTGCAGTTGGCGCGGGTGCGTGCCGACCGCTTCAGCCACCGCCTTGAGTGACAGCGACACGTCCAGGTTGTCGCGCATGAAAGCAATGGCGCGCTCCACCCGATCATTCTGGTAGACCTTGCCCGCCTGTTCCTTGTCATCCGCCCGCTCTTCCACCAGCAGGTATTCCAGCCCTTTCTGCGCCCTAACTTCGCCACAGTGGCGGCGGATCAGGCTGGCGGCGAGGTCGATGGCCGTACCGCCCGGGCAGGTGATGATGCCGCGATCATCGACGTAGCTCTTGTCGATCACCGCCGTCGCGTTGGGGAACAGTTCCTCGAATTCCTCGCGGATGGTGAAATGCACGGCGCACCGGCGTCCGTCGAGCAGCCCGGCCTTGCCCAGCACGAAGGACGCCGAACACAGGGCGATGATCGGGATGTTCGCCGCGTGCACATCGCGCAGCGCGTCGAGCAGCCATTCGGGGGGATTGCGCGTTTCGCCCAGCAGGCCGCCGGCAATCACGATGTAGTCGTACTGGGCCCACAGGTTCAATGGCCGCGTGGGGGAAATCGGCATGCCGCAACTGGCGCTGATGGGTTGGTCATTGCAGGTCATCCAGTCCCATTGGCAGTACACCTGCTGGCTGCGGAACGACTTGTCGGCGGCAAAACGCAGGGAGTCGACCAGCCCTGCGACCGGCACCAGGGTGAACTGGTTCATCAGCACGAAACCGACTCGAAGGTCCGGTTTTACCTCTGCGGGCAGTGCGTTCAAGGTCGCTCTCCAGGGCCGCCGGGAAATCCGGCACGGGGTCATTCTAAGCCTCGCCGGGCGTCCGGCCTATCATATAAAGACCGCTATATCGTATTTCCCGGACAAACCCGGCGTTTCCCGGCCCCGGCGTCCTATCAATTGTCATCCCCGTAATAGCAGGCGCGTTGCGGCGCTGAGCATCATGGCCGGCAAACCCCACCCTAAAGGATTCGCAGCGCATGACCCCCGTCACCAAGAGCAGCTACGTCGATGGCGCCTTCCTTCCTGCAGACGGCACTGACCTGCTGGACAACCGCAACCCCTCCAACCCGCAGGACGTGATCGAGCGCTTCGTGCGTGCCGATCAGGCGCTGACCGAACAGGCGATCGCCGCTGCGCGCCGTGCTCAGCCGGGCTGGGCGCGGAGCAATCCGCAGCAACGTGCCGATGCACTGGACTTCATTGGCAGCGAGATCCTGGCCCGTCGCGAAACGCTGGCCGTCCTGCTCGCTCGCGAAGAAGGCAAAGTCGTGCGCGAAGCCTTGGGTGAGGTCGAGCGTGCCGGGCGTTCGTTCAAGTTCTACGCCCAGGAAGCCTTGCGCGCCGAAGGCGAGAAATACGCGTCGGTGCGCCAGGACGTCGGCATCGACGTGTTCACCCAGCCACTGGGGGTGATAGGCATCATCGCACCGTGGAACTTCCCGATGGCCATTCCGGCCTGGAAGATCGCCCCGGCGTTGTGTTTCGGCAACTGTGTGGTCTTCAAACCGGCCGAACTGGTGCCGTCTTCGGCGTGGGCACTGGCGGAGATCATCTCCCGCGCTGGCTTGCCGGCGGGCGTGTTCAACCTGCTGATCGGTCCCGGCCGCAGCGTCGGCGATACGCTGATTCGCTCGCCACAGGTCGATGGCATCAGCTTCACCGGCTCCGAGCAGACCGGTCGGCAGATTGCCCGCCTCGCCGCCGAGGGCATGAAAAAGGTGCAGCTGGAAATGGGCGGCAAGAATCCCCTGATCGTGCTCGATGATGCCAATCTGGAACAGGCGGTCGAGGTGGCGCTCAATGGTTCGTTCTACAGCACCGGCCAGCGTTGCACCGCCAGTTCCAGGGTGATCGTCACCGAGGGCATCCATGACGCGTTCGTGGCGCGCCTGGCCGAACGGACCCGTGCACTGAAGGTTGGCGATGCGCTCCAGGCCTCGACCGATATCGGGCCGGTGGTTGATGCCCGACAGTTGGAGCAGAACCTGTCCTACGTCGCCAGTGGTGTCGAGCAAGGCGCGACCCTGGTCTGCGGCGGCGAACGGATCGACAACCCGGCGGGGGCGTACTTGTTCACCCCGGCCTTGTTCAGCAACGTACAGCCCGACATGCGCATCTACCGCGAAGAGATCTTCGGCCCGGTGTTGAGCGTGCTCAAGGTGCGTGATTACGAGCAGGCCTTTGCCGCCGCCGAAGACACCGCGTTTGGCTTGTCGGCCGGCATCGTCACCACCTCGCTGCGCCATGCCGAACACTTCAAGCGCAACAGTTCGGCGGGCATGGTCATGGTCAACCTGCCGACGGCCGGGGTCGACTATCACGTGCCGTTTGGCGGCAACGGCGCTTCCAGCCTGGGTTCGCGGGAGCAAGGGACCCATGCGCGGCAGTTCTTCACCCGGGTGAAGACCACTTACCAGTTGGCCTGAGGCGGGTCGCAACGCCGTTGCGCTCATTCCGGGTGTCGTTTTTTGATGCCCGCGAACGCTCGCGTCGCGATAAGCTGCCGGGCAGCGATCCTCCCCCGAATAACCCGATGAAGGTGACGAAATGGCCAAGGCCGCCGATGTCGTTGTGCAATGCCTGGAAAACGAAGGTGTCGAGTATGTATTCGGCATTCCCGGTGAGGAAAACCTCGACCTGCTGGAGTCGCTGCGCAAGTCGAAGATCAGGCTGGTGCTGACCCGTCACGAGCAGTCCGCGGGATTCATGGCGGCCACCTACGGCCGCCTGACCGGCAAGACCGGCGTCAGCCTCTCCACCCTCGGCCCCGGTGCCACCAACCTGGTGACAGCCAGCGCCTATGCCTACCTGGGCGGAATGCCCATGATGATGATCACCGGGCAGAAGCCGATCAAGAAGTCCAAGCAGGGTCGATTCCAGATCATCGACGTGTGCGGCATGATGGCCCCCATCACCAAGTACACGCACCAGTTCGCTTCCGCCGATAACATCCCGGCGCGCATGCGCGAAGCCTTCCGTCTCGCCGAAGAGGAAAAACCCGGTGCCGTGCACCTGGAGTTGCCGGAAGACATCGCCGCCGAGCAGACCGACAGCACGCCGATCCCGCCGAGCCTGCACCGTCGTCCGCTGGCCGAGCACAAGGCGGTGCAGGCCGCCGTCGACAAGCTGCGCACCGCACGCAGCCCGATCCTGGTGATCGGCGCCGGCGCCAACCGCAAGATGACCGCCAAGGTGCTCAAGCAACTGATCGACAAGACCGGCATCCCGTTCATCACCACTCAGATGGGCAAGGGTGTGGTCGATGAGCGTCATCCGTGTTTCCTCGGCAACGCCGCGCTGTCGGCCGGTGATTTCGTGCACCGGGCCATCGAGGCCGCCGACCTGATCGTCAACATCGGCCACGACGTCATCGAGAAACCGCCCTTCTTCATGGTGCGCGGTGGCACGGAGGTCATCCACATCAACTTCCGTTCCGCCGAGGTGGATGCGGTGTATTTCCCGCAGATCGAGGTGATCGGCGACATCGCCAACGCGGTGTGGCAGATCGGCGAAGCCCTGAGCGACACCTCGCACTGGGATTTCACGCGTCTGCTGGCGATCCGCGAAGCCAACGAAACGCAGATCGCCGAAGGGGCCGACGACGACCGATTCCCGGTCTACCCGCAACGCCTGGTCGCCGACGTCCGCCGTGCCCTGCCGTCCGAAGGCATCGTGGCCCTGGACAACGGCATCTACAAGATCTGGTTCGCCCGCAACTACAAGGCGCACAAACCCAATACCGTGCTGCTGGACAACGCCCTGGCGACCATGGGCGCAGGCCTGCCGTCGGCGATGGCGGCGCACCTGGTCTACCCGGACCGTCCGGTGGTCGCGGTGTGTGGCGATGGCGGTTTCATGATGAACAGCCAGGAGCTGGAAACGGCGGTGAGGCTGGGCATGCACCTGACGGTGGTGATCCTTCGCGATGACGGCTACGGCATGATCCGCTGGAAGCAGGCCAACATGGGCTTCACCGATTTCGGCCTGGACTACGGCAACCCGGATTTCGTCAAGTATGCCCAGGCCTACGGTGCCAACGGCCATCGCGTGGACAGCGCCGACAGCTTCCTGTCGCTGCTCGAACACTGCATCAAGACACCCGGCGTGCATGTCATCGACTGCCCGGTGGACTACAGCGAGAATGATCGCATCCTCAATACCGAGTTGCGTGAGCGGAGTTTGGCGGTGTAATCCCACCCCACATTCCCTGTAGGAGCGAGCTTGCTCCTACAGGGGTGGTGTCGTTTTCAGTTCGTACCCTTCGAGAACAACAATGAAAACCCCGGAAGCCGGCACCCGCCACAAGGGTTACCGACGCATCATCCCCTCGATGACTGCCCTGCTGCAGTTCGAATCCGTGGCGCGCCTGAAAAGCTTCACCCAGGCCGCGAGCGAATTGGGCGTCACCCAGGCGGCGGTCAGCAAGCAGGTCAAGATGCTCGAGGAGAACGTCGGCGCCCAGCTGTTTCATCGCCTGCACCGCAGCATCGACCTGACCCACGAAGGCCAGGCGCTGTTCGCGATCATTTCCGAATCCTTGCAGAAAATCGCCACGGTGTTCGACCAGATCAACCAGGCGGGCGGCCACCGGGAATTGACCCTGGGGGTCACCGCCTCGTTCTCCCAGTTCCAGATCATGCCCCGGCTGGCGGCGCTGCGCGAAACCCTGCCCGACATCCAGTTGCGTCTGGCAACGCAGATGTTCACCGGTGACCTGCGCACCCAGGAATCCGACCTGTCCATCCGCTATGGCAATGGCCATTGGGAGGATGGCGAGGCGATCCTGCTGTTCGAAGAAGAGATCTTCCCGGTGTGCTCCCCCGCCTGGCTCGCGCGCAATCCTGCGCCCACGACCCTGGAGCAACTGGCGGCGGCCGGCTTGCTGGACTCCGACTCGACCTCCGAAGGCTGGATGAACTGGCAGGGCTGGTTCAAGCAATTGGGGTTGAGCACACAGAAGTTTCACTTCACCTTGCGCGGGAACCTGCACGCCGACGTCGTCCATGCAGCGCTGCACGGCCACGGTATCGGGCTGGGCTGGGGTCGGGTGGTGGAGCATCTGCTGGCCAGCGGTGAACTGGTCAGACTCGAACCGTTTACCGTGCGCCCCACCGATGCCTATTACGCAATCATCCCCTACGGGCGTGCTGCAACGCCGGAGTCCTGGGCAATCATTCGCTGGTTGCAGGACCGTGCGCCACTGTCGGCCTTGTCGAAAGTGAACTTATAACTTGATGTAATGCGAAGTGTAAAAATAGGCGCATTGACGGTATTTTGACCCACTCAGATAATCCTTACAGCACGTGTATTAGTTAATACACAGATTACAATAATAGTGCCTGAGGAATAATAATGAGCATTGCGTCTATCAAGTCTCACCGCGAAGTTATAACTTCCCGGCAACCTGGTTTTGGCATGCCAGGCGAAGTATTCAGTCGCCAGGACATTTTCGAAACCGATGTCGATGTATTTTTCACCCGGCATTGGATATTGGTGGCCGTGACGGCGGATGTCGCCGAGCCTGGCGATGTGTTCACCACCGATATCGGCAAGTCGTCGATCATGGTGCTGCGCGATGACGACGAACAGATTCGTGCCTATCGCAATGTCTGCCGTCACCGCGGCGCCCGCCTCAAGGAGCCCGGAAAATCAACGGTTGGCATGCTGGTTTGCCCCTATCACCAATGGACCTACGACCTGGATGGCAGCCTCAAGCACGCGGCCAACATGGGCAAGGGGTTCGACCCCAAGTGCCGCAGCCTGATTCCGGTTCATTGCAAGGTCATCGGCGCCCATGTATTCGTTTGCCTGAGTGACGAGGCGCCCCAGGACATTGCCATCCAGGAAGAAGTCATGGGCGCGCGCTTCGCACCGTATGACCTGGCCAATACCCGCATCGCCTATGAACTTGACTATATCGAGAACGGTAATTGGAAGTTGGTGATGGAAAATAACCGCGAGTGTTATCACTGCGCGGGAACTCACCCGGAACTGATGGTTTCCTACCATGCCGAAGACCTGGGCGTAAGTTTCGAAGAAATGAGCGAAGAGTCGCGCGCCTCCTTTGACGCCTATCAGATTCGCAAGGCCGGCATCGAAGCCGATTGGGCCCGTGAAGGTCATTTGTATGAGACGTTCGAGTACCTGGACGGCGATGCCGCCACCCAGTTTCGCACCCAGCGCATGATCATTGCCGGCAGTGGCGAATCCCAGACCCTGGACAGCAAGGTCGCCTGCACCCGGCTGCTGGGCAACCTGACGCGCAAGGACCTGGGCGACACCCACCTGTGGGGCAACAATTCATGGGCCCACGTCATGAGCGACCATGCGATGATCAGCTGGATCATCCCGTTGTCGCCGGACCGGACCCTGGTGCGCACCAAGTGGCTGGTGCACGCGGATGCCGTGGAAGGCGTCGACTACGACTTGCAGCGCCTGACCGAAGTCTGGGTCGCCACCACCCGGCAGGATGCAGACCTGGTGGCCATCACCCATAGCGGTACCCAGGATCCGGCTTACATTCCCGGTCCGTACTCCGAATTCACCGAGCCCTACGTTGACCAGTTCCTGCGCTGGTACAGCGATCGCCTCGCCGTTCATGGGGTTTAAGGTGATGACCGTCTTTGAAAATATCGCCAGCCTGCGGGCCGACCAGCGTTTCGCCGACACCGACCACTGGGCCGCCCACGGCGCCCAATGGGCCAGTGGCGACACCAAACGCATCGAATGCCTGAGCGTCGTGGCCGAAACCCACGACGTCAAGACCTTCACATTTCACAGCCCGGACTACCCTGCCCTGGCCTATGAACCGGGCCAGTTCCTCACCATTTCGCCAGTGATCGGCCAGCAGAGCGTGTCACGCTGCTACACCCTGTCGTCGACCCCGACCCGGCCGTTCACCTTCTCGATCACCGTCAAGCGGGTGCCGGGCGGTGCGGTCTCCAACTGGTTGCACGATAACCTCAAGGCCGGCGATGCCATGAGCGCCTCGGGGCCGGCCGGCGTCTTCACCCCCGTGGCAGGTCCTTCGCGCAAGCTGTTGTACCTGTCCGCCGGTTCTGGAATCACGCCCTTGATGGCGATGACTCGCGCGGCGGCCGACCTGCATGCCGACCTCGACATCGTGTTCGTGCACAGCGCCCGTACACCCAAGGACATCATTTTCCGCGAGGAGCTGGCCCGCCTCGAACGCCAGATGCCGCGCCTGCGCACCCTGTTCTTTTGCGAAGGACTGGGGGACGAGCCGGACTGGAGCGGGCCGATCGGACGCCTGTCGATTGCCGAACTGCAACAGCGCATCCCCGATTTCCTCGAGCGCTCCGTGTTTACCTGCGGCCCGAAAGGCTACATGGATGCGGCCCGGGGCCTGCTGGAAACCGCCGGTTTCGACCTGGCGCGCTACCACCAGGAAAGTTTCGACATCAATGCCGAAGTGGTGGTGGAGCCCGCGCCGAGCGTCGAACCCGGCCAGGCTCAGGACACCTTCACCGTACGCCTGGCCCGCTCGGGCAAGGTGTTCACCATGAACGCCGATCAGACGGTACTGTCGGCGGCGAAAAAAGCCGGCGCCGTGGTCCCCTCCTCCTGCAGCCAAGGCGTGTGCGGCACCTGCAAGACCGCCTTGCTCGAAGGCAGCGTGGACATGAAACACAACGGCGGCATTCGTCAGCGCGAAATCGACAAGGGCCTGCGACTGCTGTGCTGCAGCCGGCCCACTTCGGATCTGGTGATTGACCTCTGAGTGAAATCTGAGAACACCTCGCCCCCCTGTGGGAGCGGGCTTGCTCGCGAAAGCGGTGTGTCAGTCAGAACAGTGCTGGCCGACACATTGCTTTCGCGAGCAAGCCCGCTCCCACAGGGGCCGTATGTGTTCTCGACATCTGGCTAACCAGCCAACTCCCCCCCGCCATACGGCCTTGTAAAAATAATAAGGAAAGCCGATGCGTGCAAAAACTGGCCTGTTCAAGGGCCTGAATCCCGTGGTGACCGTCGGGTCGCTGCTGATCGTGATCGCCTTCGTGATCCTGTGCGCCTCCCAGGGCGACCAGGCTGCGGGCGTGTTCAAGCGTGCTTCGGACGCTATTCTCGATAACCTCAAATGGTTCTACATCGCCTTGGTCAGCGGCGTGCTCTGCGTGCTGTTGTTCGTCGCCTTCAGCCGTCACGGCACCCTCAAATTGGGCCGCCCCGATGAAAAACCCGAGTTCAGCTTCGCCGCGTGGATTTCCATGTTGTTCAGTGCCGGCATGGGCGTTGGGCTGATCTTCTGGTCGGTGGCCGAACCCGTTTTGCATTACGCCAGCAACCCCTTCAGCCCCGGCCTGACCGATCAGGCGGCGTCGATGGCGATGCGCATTACCCTGTTCCACTGGGGCCTGCACCCCTGGGCGATCTTCACCATCATCGGCCTGGGCCTGGCCTATTTCGCCTACCGCGAAGGCCTGCCGCTGGCGCTGCGTTCGGTGCTCTACCCGCTGATCGGCCAGCGCATCTATGGCCCGATCGGCCACACCGTCGACATCATCGGCGCGGCGGTGACCGCGTTTGGCGTGTCGCAGTCGCTGGGCATGGGCGTAGAGCAGATCAACACCGGCCTCAACCAGGTGTTCGGCGTGCCGGTGAGCCTGTCGTTCAAACTGGGATTGATCGCGGTGGTGACGGTGATCGCTTCGATTTCCCTGGTGGCCGGGGTCTCCCGGGGCATGAAACGCCTGTCCACCCTCAACATGTTCATCTCCCTGGGGCTGATGCTGGTGGTATTGGCCCTCGGTCCGACCCACTACATCATGAACCTGTTGTTCGAATCGACCGGCGACTACCTGCAGAACATCATCGGCCTGAGCCTGTGGACCGACACCCAGAACGACACCAGTTGGCAGAAAAGCTGGACCGCGTTCTACCTGCCCTGGTGGATGACCTGGGGGCCGTTCGTGGGGCTGTTCATTGCCCGAATTTCCCGTGGGCGCACCGTCCGCGAACTGGTGGTCGGCGCCCTGCTGGTGCCGACGCTGGTGACCATTCTGTGGATGGCCGTGTTCGGCGGCACGGCGCTCAAGGACGAGCAGAAAACCCGTCAGGCCTACAACAGCCTGCCCGTGGCGCAACAGGTTGAAGCCGGCCCGTTCACCGGCGGCCCGATCCTCGAGGCCACCCGCACGGAGACCACCACCGCGATGTTCACCTTGCTCGAACGCCTGGACGGCAAAACCCTGGGCGCCATCCTCAGCGTCATCGTCTGCCTTTTGCTGGCGGTGCATTTCGTCACCGCCGCCGATGCCGGGACCCAGGTGCTGTGCATGCTCAACTCGCTCGGCAGCCTCAACCCGCCGAACTGGCTGAGGGTGTTGTGGTGCGTGCTGGAAGGCGCAATTGCCGCCAGCCTGATCATCGCGGGGGGACTGGTGGCGATACAGATGGCCAGTATCGTGATCGGCCTTCCGATCGCCGTGTACATGCTGGTGACCAGCTACGGGCTGATCCGCGCCCTGAACTCGAACGCCGCCCTGATCCCCGCCCCCGAACCACTGGCCGCACAACCGCGCATCGTCGAACCGACCTGACGGCCATCGGAGAAACCCTATGGAGGGGGTTTCTCCGGCCTTTGCACTCTAGCGCCGGAACGCGTAGATCCCGCCCAGCACCACCAACAGCGCGCCCACCACCAGGGACGTCTGCAAGGTCTCGCCAAACCACGTCACGCCGAACACCGACGCAAACAACAGCAGTGAGTAGTTGAATGGTTGCAGGGTCACGGCCGCCGCATATTTCAACGATTGCAGCAGCAACAATTGGGCGATCACCCCGCTGATCGACAGCACCAGCAGCAACCCCCACTCGGTCGATGACGGTGTCACCCATTGCGGCGCAGCCATCAGGGTCGACGCCAACGCGCCCCAGAACGCCATGTACAGCATGTTGGTGCCAAAGCTGTCGACTGCGCTGATCTTGCGCGTCAGTACACTGAAAAACGCAAACATCACGGCGCCCGCCAGGGGGATAAGCGACGTCAGGCTGAACACGCCCATGCCCGGCTGAAGAATGATCAGCGTGCCGGCGAAACCGATCACACCCGCCACGCATTGCCGTGGCGTGATGCGTTCACCGAGCATCAGCGCCGCCAACCCCATGGTCAGCAACGGAAAGATCGCGTAGATGGCGTGGGTCTCGGCCAGGCCGAGAAAGCGCAGCGCCAGGCCGAACACCATGATGTCGAACACGGCGATCAGCGAACGGCTCAGTTGCAGCCAGGGATGGGCGCTTTTCAGCGCCGGACGCACCCCGCCCTTCAGGTGCACGAAACACAGGGCAAACAGCAGGAAAAACCAGTAGCGCACCATGATCAGCTGCGACACCGGCAGGTCCTTGACCAGGATTTTGGTGATCCCGTCCTGGGCGGCAAACACGAACATCGACATCAGGCACAACACAATGCCCAACCGCGTACTCTTCAGGCGCCCCGCTTCACTCATCGACTCAGCCACTGTGCTCATGCTCGATCACTCATCCTGCGGATTTTTGTGCCGACGCCATCGCGGGCAAGCCCGCTCCCACAGGGTTTGTCGTGAACACAAAATTTGTATTCAACAGCGTACCTGTGAGAGCGGGCTTGCCCGGGATTGACTGCGACGCGGTCACAACCCTCTGCGACCTTGGCAACAAACCAACACTCAGTCCAGCAGGAAGCTCTGCTCGAACGGATAACGGGTCAGCACCTCGCAGCCGTCCTCCGTCACCAGCAACTGATTCTCCAGCTTGATCCCGTCACGCCCGCCGACTTCGCCGATGTACGCCTCGACGCACAGCGCCATGCCCGGTTCCAGCACACCCTCGTAGCCATACGATTCGACATCTTCCGGGTAGCGGATGCACGGGTATTCGTCGCACAAGCCGACACCATGGAACATCACGCCGTATCGCTGCGCGCGGCAGGATTCGGGCAGACGGTGGGCCAGGCGAGTCAACTCGGTGAAGCCCACGCCCGGACGAACCAGTTCGGTGTTGTAGCTGATGTGCTCATGGGCGATGCGGTACAGGCGTTTCTGCTCGGCGCTGGGTTCCAGATCGCCGCAGATCCAGCTGCGCGACATGTCTACGCAGTTGCCGTAGACACCGATCAGGTCGGTGTCGAAGGACAGCAGGTCACCGTCGCTGAGCACCCGTGGTCCGGACTCCTGATACCAGGGATTGGTGCGTGGGCCGGAGCTGAGGATGCGCGTTTCGATCCATTCGCCACCCCGGCGGATATTGCCGGCGTGCAGCGCGGACCACACGTCGTTTTCGGTGGCACCGGCGCGCATGGCCTGGCGCATTTCGCCAATTGAGGCTTCGCAGGAGGCCACGGCGCAGCGCATGGCCTTGATCTCGTCCGGGCCCTTGATCACCCGGGCGTGTTCGGTGACTTCCTGGCCGCTGCTGACCTGTACCCCCTGGGCTTCGAGTGCCCGTAACCCGGCAACTTCGATGCGGTCCACCGCCAGCCGCCGATTGCCGCCGCCGTGGGTGCGCAGCAGGTCGTCAACCTGGGCGGCAAAGCGCTTGGCGTGCTGCTCGGTGCGGTCGCCGGTTTCGAAGTAGAAAAACGACGCGCCACTGCGCAGTTCGCTGATCAAAGGCAGGTGTGCCGAGAGGTGATCGCAGCCATGGAAGTCCCACAGCACCACATGCCCGCTGGCGGCGACGAAGCAGGCCCGGGCCGGGTTGTGGGTGGTCCACAGCTGCATGTTGGTGGTGTCGGTAGCGTAGCGAATGTTCAGCGGGTCGAACAGCAGAATGCCCGCCAGGTCACGGGCAACCAGTTGTTGCGTGAGTCGTTGCAGGCGGTATTCGCGCATCGTTGCCAACTGCGGCGCTTGCAGGCCCAGTTGCGCCCATTCGGCAAACGCCAGCGGCGTCGGGCCGATTTCGGTGCGGTCGTTGTCATCCAGTGATCCATCGGCGCGACGTCGGGCGGGGTCGATACGGCGGGCGTCGGCAGGAATCGAGAATGGCGAGGTCATCATGGTCAGGCGGTCCTCACGGTATTGTTCTTGTAACCCTGATCGCGGCGTGGCGCCGCGATCAGGGGCAGGCCCTCATATCAGTTGCTGGCTTGAGTGGCCTGGGCGCCCGCCTCACGAGCAGCCTTCACCCAGCCGTCGAACTGCGCCTGGTGCGCGGCGATCCACTCGCGGGTATGACGCTGGATATCGGCCATGGATTTCTCGCCCTGCTGCATTTTCAGGTTCTGCGCGCTCTCGTCCGCTGCCGGGATCTGCATCACCGACAGGAACTTGACCGCCGCCGGGTTCTTCTCGGCGAACTTGCGATTCACCAGTGCCTGAACCTTGTCCAGCGCGAAGCCCAGGTTCTTGCCCTCATAGGTGGTATCGAGGCTGTTGTCGCCGCCTGGCAGATCGGTCTTGGGCACCTGCAGCCAGACCACGTCGCGCCCTTCCACCAGCACCCCGGCGACCCATTGCGGAATCCAGGTGTAATAGAACACGGGCTTGCCTTCCTTGGCACGGGTGATGGTGTCGGCCATCAACGCGAAGTACGACCCCTGGTTCACATGGATGGATTTTTCCAGGTCGTAGGCTTTCATCTGGTGCGCAATCACCAGTTCGCAGCCCCAGCCCGGGTTGCAGCCGGTCATGTCGGCCTTGCCGTCGCCATCGGTGTCGAACAGCTTGGCGATTTCCGGTTTCTTCAGGTCGGTGATGTACTTGATGTTGTACTGGTCGGCGGTTTTCTTGTCGATCAGATAGCCCTGCAACACGCCGGGCAGGATATTGCCGACCTTGATCATGTTCTCGTCGCCGCCGGCCTTCTGGTAGAACGCGGCGTGCAGCTTGTCCCAGGCGTTGACGGTGAAATCCGCATCGCCGAAACCCACCGCCACGACCATGGTGGCGTATTCGGTCTCCTTGGGTTTCTGCACCTTGTAGCCCAGCTCGCGCAGACCGGCCAACGCCACTTCGCCACGGAATCGCTCTTCATCGACGGTCGGGAACGCCGGGGTGATCTTCACCCCCTCCCCCGGTTTATCCACGGAAGCGCTGGCGCCCAGGCAGGCCACGCTGAACGCCACGGCTGAGGCGCATTGCAGAAAACGGCGGGTGAATGTGGACTCGTACATCTTCGCTTACCTTTTGTGATTGTTGTGTGGATTGCGGCAGATAGAACGGTGAATCTCAGGCAGTCTCGCGCCGTCCGGCAGGCTGCGCGGCGCCGAACAGGCGCATCAGCACGCCCACGGGACCGGTCTGATACCAGCGCCGGCTCGGGTCGGCATTGGTGCGGGCGCCCATGGCCTGGGTCAGGCGGTCGAGGAAAATCGCCAGCAGCACCAGACCGACTCCGCCCACGGTGGCCAGGCCCATGTCCAGGCGGCCAATGCCGCGCAGGACCATCTGGCCCAGGCCACCCACGGAAATCATCGAGGCGATCACCACCATCGACAGCGACAGCATCAGGGTCTGGTTGAGACCGGCCATGATGGTCGAGGTGGCCAGCGGCAATTGCACGCGGGTCAGCATCTGCCGAGGGGTGCAGCCAAAGGCACGGGCGGCCTCGATCTTGTCTTCGGGCACCTGGCGGATCCCCAGGTTGGTCAGGCGCACCAGCGGCGGCAGGGCGAACACGATGGTCACCAACACGCCGGGAACGTTGCCGATGCCAAACAGCATCACCACCGGGACCAGGTAGACGAATGCCGGCAAGGTCTGCATGGCGTCGAGCACCGGCCGGATCACCCGTTCGAGGCGGTCGCTGCGGGCGCAGACGATGCCCAGCGGAATGCCGATCACCGCGCAGAAGAACACCGAGGTCAGCACCAAGGCCAGGGTGGTCATGGATTCGGACCAGACCCCGATCAAACCGAGCAAGGTCAGGGTCACGAAGCACAGCAGCGCCATGCGTTTGCCGGCCAGCTGCCAGCCGAGCAGCGAGGACAGCAGGATGCCGATGCTCGGCGGAATGCTCTGCAAGGTGAACTCGATGCCATTGAGCACCTGATCGATCGGCCAGCGGATCGCGCGGAACACCTCGCGAAAATTCTGCACCATGTAGTTGAGTACCACTTCCACCCAGTCGCCCAAGGGGATGGTGATGGACTGGAAGGGATCAAGAAAGCTGAAATCGGACATCGTGGCTTACCTCTTTTGATCGGGGCGCTCAGTGGTGGGCGTGGGCGTGTTCCAGCTCTTTGCGGCAGACCCGACAGACGGTCGCCGGGTCCAGCGCCGCGATATCGCCGGCCTTCAACATCCGGGACACGTCGAACCCCTTGAAGAAGGCCCGCACGTAGTCGTTGGCCGGTTGCTCGATCAGTTCCAGTGGCGTGCCGATCTGCACCACCCGCCCGCCTTCCATGATCGCGATGCGATGGCCGATGCGAACGGCTTCCTCGATGTCGTGGGAAATGAAGATGATGGTGCGCTGCTGTTCGGCCTGCAGACGGATCAACTCGCCTTGCATCTCGCTGCGGATCAGCGGGTCGAGGGCGGAAAACGCTTCGTCCATCAGCAGGATGGTCGGGTCGTTGGCCAATGCACGAGCCAGGCCGACGCGCTGCTGCATACCGCCGGACAGTTGATGGGGGTAGCTGTATTCCTGGCCCGCGAGGCCCACTTGAGCCAGGGCTTCCTTCGCCCGACAGTGCCGCTCGCTTTCCTTGACGCCGGAGATTTCCAGGCCGAAGGCGGTGTTTTCCAGCACGCTCATGTGCGGCATCAGGGCGAAGGACTGGAACACCATGCCCATTTCCTTGCGCCGCACGTCCAGCAACGCCTTGTCGCTCAGACCGGTGATTTCCTTGCCGTTGAGGTGGATGCTGCCCGAGGTCGGCTCGATCAGGCGATTGAACAGTCGCACCATGGTCGACTTGCCCGAGCCGGACAGGCCCATGATCACGAAGATCTCACCGCGCTTGACGGAAAAACTGGCGTCGAACACGCCGACCACATGACCGGTCTTCTTGAAGATTTCATTCTTGTCGGCACCGTTGTCCAACATCTTCATGGCCTGGTCCGGGTGGGGACCGAACACCTTGAAGATGTTCTTCACCGAGAGAATTTCATCGGTCTGGCTCATACGACCCTCTTTTTATATTTATTGATCGAACAGGCTGAACTCTATCCCGCTGGCCTGCCCCTGAATTGTATGAGCCGGTCAATTTGTATTATCGCGGCACCGAAAACGGCAGGCCGCTGCGTGGCGTTCGATGACTGGTCCGTTCTGTTATATGCGCCTCGACCGGGGCGGTGCAAAAGTACCGACCGCTTGCCGAAAGGCCCCTAAACAAAGGAAACATTCATGAGCCAAGTCCTGACCGTCGTTCGCAACGCCGCCGCCTCCCCCCTGGGAGAGCACTCGCCGGCACGCCTGCCGATCGGCGCCCCCATTGCCGTCGCCGCCACAGGCCAGGCCCAGACCGATGATGCTGTCGGCGCCAGCATCGGCGTCTGGGAAAGCAGCCCGGGGCTGTTCCGCCGTCACCTGAAGAACCGCGAGTTCAGCCATATCGTCAGCGGCTGGTGCACCTTCACCCCGGACGGTGGCGAACCGGTGGAACTGCGCGCGGGTGACGCGGTGCTGTTTCCCGAGAACTGCGAAGGCGTATGGGACGTCCGCGAAACCCTGCGCAAAACCTACGTGCTGTTCTAAGGAGCCGGAACATGATCGAACGAATCAACCCCGGCCCGCGTGCCAGTCAATTGGTGCTGGTGGACGGCCGCATCGAGACCTCCGGCATCGTCGCGCTGGCGCCGGGCGATATCGCCACGCAGACCCGCTGCGTCCTGGCGCAACTGGAGCAGTGGCTGGCACAGGTCGGCGCCGGCAAGAACCATCTGACCCGCCTGCAGATCTGGTTGGCGGACATGGGCGAATTTTCCGCCATGAACGAGGTGTACGACGCCTGGGTCGGTGACCAGCCTCCCGTGCGCGCCTGCGTCGGAGCCGCGCTGGCAGCCCCCGAATACCGCATAGAGATCCAGGCCTTCGGGCAGCTCTGAACCCCGCCCTGATACGGAACTGTGCATCTGTGGGAGCGAGCCTGCTCGCGATTCGCCCGCACAGCCACCCTCTGCGGCGTCTGACACTCCGCCATCGCGAGCAGGCTCGCTCCCACAGAAGGCAACGCGACGCCATTGGATTTAGCCGATTCGCGCAGCGTTCTTCTATCAATTGTCCCCCGCATCATAGTGCGCCACTGCCCGCCCTCCGCATCATGTGACCACAAGACAACATTGGCTGAAGGCACCCTTATGTACCGTGGATTCTGGTATGCCCAGGCGCTTGACCTGGATAACGACCTGGCCCCTGCCCTGCAGGATTCGATTCAAGCCGACGTGTGTATCGTCGGCGGTGGCTACCTTGGCCTGTGGTCGGCCATCCGGCTGAAACAGGCCAACCCGGAAAAGACCATTGTCATCGTCGAACGCGACCGCTGCGGTGCGGGGGCCAGCGGCCGCAACGGCGGCGTTGCCACCAACTGGTGGGGCAAGTACCTGTCGTTGCGCACTATCTGCGGCGACGTCGAGGCCCGGCGTATTTGCGAAGCGGCGGAATCGGCCATCGACGAAATCGGCAGCTTCTGCCAGGAACACGGCATCGACGCCCAATACCGCAAGCACGGCTGGCTGTGGACCGCCACCAATCAACGGCAGATGAATTCCTGGCGCGTGCTTACCGAAGGCCTGCAGAACCTGGGCGTCAACCCGTTTCAGGAGATGGATCGCCATACCATGCAGAACCGTGTCGGTTCGCCGCTGGTGCTCGGCGGCATCTACGACCCGAACGCCGCCACTGTGCAGCCGGCCATGCTCGCCCGAGGCCTGCGCCGTGTGGCGCTGAAGCTGGGGGTGAACATCTACGAAAAGAGCCCGCTCACGCGCCTGGAGCAAGGCAAGCATCCGGTGGTGCATACCGAGCGCGGCGCCGTGCGTGCCGATCGCGTGGTGCTGGCGATGAACGCCTGGGGGGCGCGGTTCCCGGAGCTGCGCCGGATGATCGCGATCATGTCCAGCGACATGGTCGCCACCGCACCGGTCAAGGCCAGGCTGGACGCCATCGGTTTCAGTGGCGGCGAATGCATGACCGACTCGCGTACCGTGCTCAACTACTGGCGCAACACCCCGGACGGTCGTGTGGTGTTCGGCAAGCCGCTGGGCCAGTTCGCCTTTGCCGGGCGCATCGGCAATCTGTACGAGAAACCCTCGCCGGCGGCCGACAAGGTCACCGCCGAGTTGCGTCGCCTCTACCCGCAACTGTCCGGCGTGCCGATCGTCAGCAGTTGGACCGGCCCCATCGACCGCGCGATGAAGGGCCTGCCGAACTTCGGCTACCTCGACCATCACCAGAACATCGCCTACGGCATCGGCTTCTCCGGCAATGGCGTGGCGACCACGGTGTTTGCCAGCCGCATCATCAAGTCGCTGGTCGAGCATGCCAATGACGAGTGGGCCAACTGCGGCCTGGTCAACCAACGCATGAAACTGTTGCCGCCGGAACCGTTGCGCTTCTTTGGCGCACACCTGGTGCGCGATGCCCTGGTGCGCAAGGAATCCCTCGAAGATCACGACCAGGATGCGGGTTTCGTCACCCGCCAGCTGGTTGCCATGGCCCCGGCCGGCTACGTGCCGGCGCAGAAGAAATAAGGATTTGATCGTGACTGAACAGATCGTTTTTCTCGACGACGATGGCCTGGCGCCGTCGACCCGTCTGAAACGCCCGGACTGCAAGCACAGCTGGAAACAGTATGCCTATACCCGCCCCGAGCAGGTCATCGAGCATCTGCAAGAGGCGACGATTGCCATGACCTGCAGTGTGCCGCTGCGAGAGGAGCACCTGCGCCAATTGCCGAAGCTGAAGATGATTTCCCTGGCCCTGACCGGGCGCGACATCGTCGATGTCGACTATTGCGATGCCCATGGCATCCAGGTCACCAGCGTCCCGGGCTACGCCGCCAACACCGTGGCGGAGCACAGCCTGGCGATGATCCTGGAGCTGTTCCGCCGTCCGGCGGCGTTCACCCGGCTGATGCGCCAGGTGCATGCCGGTGAGGCGGCGTACCAGAACATCTACTTCAATCACCGCATCCGCGATGTGCGCGACAAACACCTGGCGATCATCGGCAGCGGGCCGATTGCCCTGCGCCTGGCGCATCTGGCCAGAGCCTTTGGCATGCAGGTGTTGTTCGAGGATCGTGGCGGCAAGCGTCGGGGGCCGGACTGCCGCCCGCTGAATGAACTGCTCGGCAACTGTGACGTGCTGTCGATCAACTGCCCGCTGACGCCCGAGACCTACAACCTGATCGATGCCGAGCGGCTGGCCTTGATGAAGCCCGATGCGGTGGTGGTCAATACCGGTCGAGGTGGCGTGGTCAACGAGGCCGCACTGATCGCTGCGCTGGAGAATGGTCGACTTGGCGGAGTGGCACTGGATGTGGTCGAACATGAGCCGCTGCATCCGGACAACCCGCTGTTCACCCTGATCGACCGCGATGATTTCCTGCTCAACCCGCACATCGCCTGGAGCAGCGAGGACGCCATGCAGCAGTTGATGGACAGTGCAGTGGACAACATCAATGCTTTCGTTGCCCGCCAGGACGCGACCAGGAAGATCCGTACGGCGTAACCCCCTGTGTGGGAGCGTGCGGGGGGCATGAGGTGGCGTGCGTCATCGTTGGCGACCATCGCGAGCAGGCTCGTTCCCACCGTTGCATGTGCACGATGATCTGCCGTTATCAGTCTTGCGCGGCAGCGCCATCAGGGCCGAATTCGGCAAGCAACCATTGGTACAGGCGGCGGCAACTGGCGTCGTTCTGCTTGTCCTCATTGAAGCTCAGGTAGTGCTTGGAATCCTGCAGTACCAGCACTTCCCTGACCGGCCTGACCAGCACCCCCTCTTCCACCATCGGCCCCACCAGATGGTGCCAGCCCAGCACCACGCCTTGATGATTCAAGGCCAGCTGGATCAACAGGTTGTAGTCATTGGCATTGAAAAAGTGCGGGGTGTCGGTCGGTCGGGTCTTGAGGTCAATGTCGTGGTACGCGAACCACACGCTCCAATCGACGTGCTCGGCGACCTGCGAGCGCCCGAACGGGCTGAGATTGAGCAAGGCGCCGTCGCGCAGGTCCTGGACCTTGCGCAGTTGCGGATGGCGTTCAAGGTACAGCGGCGAGCACACCGGGTAGATCTGGTCATGCATCAACGCCTGGCTGTGGTAGCCGTCGTGGCTTTTCATCATCTTGCAGATGATGAAGTCCGGGTGCACACCGTTCTCCATGGTCAGGAAGTTCTGGGTCACCACCAGGTTCAGGTCGATCTCGGGGTGTGCTTCGAAGAACGTTGGCAGCTTGGGCATCAGCAACAGGTTGGCGAACGCCTGCGAGCAACACAGGGTCACCACGTGTTTTGAGTTGCTGTTGCTGCTGATGCGCTCCGCCGCCTGGGCGATGTTGGTGAAGGATAACTGCACCGCATCGTAGAAAATCGACCCCGCGGACGTCAGCTCGACTGCCCGCCCGGCGCGGTTGAACAATTCTGCGCCGAGGTGCTCCTCCAGCTCGCGGATCTGCCGGCTGATGGCGGCTGGGTGACGCACAGTGCCTCGGCCGCACGAGTGAAATTCTGGTAGCGCGCCGCCGCGACGAAGGCTTTCACGGCGCGCAGGGAGGGCATCTTGATCAGCGTCTGATCGGGTTCAGTATGTTTAACCATAACACCAGGTAATCAATAGCCCGCAAAAAATGTCGATTTCTGGGCGGGAGGCCCGGCTCTAGACTGTCCGCAAGCCAAAGCAAATGCAACAACCGCCTTTTCTCCGGGCGCACACAAGAAAATGCATGAGCCCACCTGTTCGGCGCGAATGCCGGCAGGCCCACCCATTGAACTAGGCCGCCACACAGCGCATCGTCAGAAACAGGTGGCACGCTTCAAGGACTGACTCGCGTTCGGATTTCGAACGGACTGCCAATGCACACCCTGAACGCCAGCGCCTGGCGGTCAGGGTTAACAGTTGGATAAAACCATAAGAAGAGGGTCGTATGAGCCATTCCGAAGAGATTCTTTCGGTAAAGAACATCTTCAAGGTCTTTGGTCCGAATCCGGACCTGGCCATGAAAATGTTGAACAACGGTGCCGACAAGAACGAGATCTTCAAGAAGACCGGCCATGTGGTCGGCGTGTTCGACGCCAGTTTCTCGGTCAAGCGCGGCGAGATCTTCGTGATCATGGGCCTGTCCGGCTCGGGCAAATCGACCATGGTGCGACTGTTCAACCGCCTGATCGAACCCACCTCGGGCACCATCCACCTCAATGGCAAGGAAATCACCGGCCTGAGCGACAAGGCGTTGCTGGATGTGCGGCGCAAGGAAATGGGCATGGTGTTCCAGTCCTTCGCCCTGATGCCACACATGAGCGTGCTGGAGAACGCCGCCTTTGGCCTGGAAATCTCCGGCGTCAATGAAAGCGAGCGGCACTGCCGGGCGAAGGAAGCGTTGGCCCAGGTTGGCCTGGCCGGCCATGAACACAGCTATCCGCACCAGCTCTCCGGCGGCATGCAGCAACGTGTCGGCCTGGCTCGTGCGCTGGCCAACGACCCGACCATCCTGCTGATGGACGAAGCGTTTTCCGCCCTTGACCCGCTGATCCGCAGCGAGATGCAAGGCGAGCTGATCCGCCTGCAGGCCGAGCAGCAGCGCACCATCATCTTCATTTCCCACGACATCGAGGAAGCCATCCGCATCGGCCATCGCATCGCGATCATGGAGGGCGGGCGCGTGGTGCAGATCGGTACGCCGCAGGAATTGATCAACCAGCCGGCGAACGAGTACGTGAGGACGTTCTTCAAGGGCTTCGATAGCTCACGGGTGCTCAAGGCGGGTGATGTCGCGCAGCTCGATCCGCAGACGGTGTGCCGGGTCAACGGCAAGGCGCCGCAGTTCAAGGCGTGCACCGCCTTCGGCTACCTGATCGACGACAAGGGGCGGTTGCTGGGCGTGGTCGATACCGACGAAAGCGGCGCTTCGGCCAGTGACCGCTATTGCCAGCACGAACAGCAACCGGTGTACGTCGACACCCCGCTGCATGAGGTGCTCGATATCGCCGCCACACTGCCGTACCCGGTGCCGGTGCTCGGCCGTGATGGTTCGTTCAAGGGCACCGTGTCGAAGAACCAGTTGCTGCAGACCCTGAGCCGCCACTGAGCGCCAGCGTTCCTTTGAAGAGGTACTCGCAATGTCCGATTTCAGCTTCCTCGACCCCTTCCAGACCCTCACCATCCCCTTGGGGGATTGGGTGGAAGTGGTGCTCAACTACATGGTGCAGAACTTTCGCGAGGTGTTCCGCGCGATCCGCTGGCCGATCGACCAGGTGCTCAATGGCATCGAGTTCACCTTGCAGAGCATCCCGCCGAGCATCGGCATCCTGTTGTCCTCGCTGCTCGGCTGGCAGCTGGCCGGCAAGCGCATGGCGCTGCTGTGCTTCGTGACCCTGACCTTGCTCGGTTTGATCGGGGTCTGGTCCGAATCCATGACCACCCTGGCCCTGGTGCTGACCTCGGTGTTCTTCTGCGCGGTGATCGGCATTCCGCTGGGCATCGTCTGCGCCCGCAGCGACCGCCTCGAGCGGGTGATCCGGCCGGTGCTCGACGCCATGCAAACCTTGCCGGCATTCGTCTACCTGGTCCCGGTGGTGATGCTGTTTGGCATCGGCAACGTTCCCGGCGTGCTGGTGACCATCGTGTTCGCCCTGCCGCCGCTGGTGCGCCTGACCAACCTGGGGATCCGCCAGGTGCCCGAAGACAAGATCGAGGCCGCCCGTGCGTTTGGCTGCACCCCTCGGCAGATGCTGACCCGCGTGCAACTGCCGCTGGCCACCTCGACCATCATGGCCGGCCTCAACCAGACCCTGATGCTGTCGCTGTCGATGGTGGTGATCGCTTCGATGATTTCCGTGGGCGGCCTGGGCCAGATGGTCCTGCGCGGCATTGGCCGTCTGGACATGGGCCTGGCCACCGTGGGCGGTGTCGGCCTGGTGCTGCTGGCCATCTTCCTCGACCGCCTGACCCAGGCCATGGGCGCCCGCACCAATGCCGACCCGAGCCGGCGCTGGTACCAGACCGGTCCCGTAGGCGTGCTGATGCGCGTGTTCGGCAACAAGCCGGCCAGCGTGCCCGGCAAGACCGCTTGAATGTCCACTTTTGAATCTGCCGTACACCCATAACAACCATTAAAGGTACGTGATGATGTTGAACAGCAATTTCACCCGCAACCTGCTCCAGTGCGCTGGCGCCGTCACTTTCACCCTGGCCTCGCTGGCCGCCCTCGCCTCGCCCGACAAGCCCGGCGAAGGTATCAAGGTGACGCCGATTTTTCCTTCGATCGCTGAGGAACGTTTCCGTGGCGAGGTGGCGATGGAGGGCCTGCGCGAGCTGGGCTACAAGGTCCAGGAGCCGAAAGAAACCGAATACGGCGTGATGATGATGGCGCTGTCCGGTGGCGATGCAGACTTCACCGTTCACCTGTGGGACCAGTTGCATGACGAGTTCTATCAGAAGGCCGGTGGCGACAAGACCATGGTCAAGGCCGGCGACATCCTGCCGGGCGTGCTGCAGGGCTACCTGATCGACAAGAAAACCGCCGAAAAATACAACATCAAGTACATCACCGACATGAAAAAGCCGGAGATCGCCAAGCTGTTCGACACCGATGGCGACGGCAAGGCCGACATGACCGGTTGCAACCCGGGCTGGGGCTGCGAACTGGTGATCGCCCACCACATGAAAGCCTATGACCTGGGAAATGCCATCAACGTCAACCAGGGCTCGTACTTCGCGCTGATGGCCGACACCATCGCCCGCTACAAGGAAGGCAAGCCGATCTTCTACTTCACCTGGGTGCCGCAATGGATCGCCAGCGTGTTGGTCGAGGACAAGGACGTGGTCTGGCTGGAGGTACCGAAGACCGACCTGCCGGGCGGTAAGAACGACGTCAACACGATGTACAAGGGCAAGAACCTGGGCTTTGCCGTGGACAAGGTCGAGGCGGTGCTCAACAGGGACTTCGCCCAGAAGAACCCGGCGGCCTTGAAGTTCCTCTCGCTGGTGCAGATCACCTCGGACGACGAGAGTCAGCAAAACCTGAAGATGCAGGAAGGCGAGAAGAAACCCAAGGACATCACCCGCCATGCCAAGGAATGGGTGCAGGCGCACCGTGCACAGTTTGACGAGTGGCTGAAGGCTTCGCGGGCGGCAGCGGTGCAGGCCAGCAATTGATGGCAGCCACTCGCGCTGTTTCCTGATCACCCGCAGGCGCCCGCATCGCTGGTAAAGCACGGCGGGCACCTGTGGAGGGTTGGGGCTCAAGCCCTGGACCGGGTTGTCCACCCGCTCAGACGATCCCTCTCGGCCCCAACCCTGCGCAGTTGTCCGCGATGCGCGACGACCGCTTGCACGCTTGCATTGCCAATCAGGATTCGAACCATGACAAAAATAACTTCATTGCCTGCCGATGATGACAGCTGTGGCTGGTTTCTCACCAGCAGGCCGCGCACCCCTGCCCCTGCCCATCAGGGCCACACGGCGGCGCGCTGGGTCATCGTCGGCGCCGGCTTCACGGGTCTGGCCGCCGCGCGTCAACTGGCCAGCCATTTTCCCGACGAGCAGATCATCCTGCTGGATGCGCAGCAGGTCGGTTTCGGCACCTCGGGACGCAACGCCGGCTTCGCCATCGACCTGCCCCATGACATCGGCGCCGAGGATTACATCGGCGACATCACTCTGGCGCGCAAGACCATGAAGCTCAACCTGAGTGGCAAGAACGCCCTCAAAGCGCTGGTCCAGCGCTTCGCCATCGACTGCCAGATGATGCACTGCGGCAAGTACCAGGCGGCCATCGAGCCCCGTGGCATTGCCGTGCTCGATGCTTACCGCCGTGGCCTGGACAAGCTCGACCAACCTTACGAAATGATCGACGGCGGCGATCTGCCGGAGCACATCGGCACTTCGTTCTACCGCAAGGCATTGTTCACGCCGGGCACTTCGCTGTTGCAGCCCGCCGCGCTGGTCAAGGGGCTGGCCGACAGCCTGCCGGCCAATGTGACGCTGCACGAAAACACCGTCATCACCGATGTCGAATACGGCAACCGCACCGTGCTGCGCCACGCCGGCGGTTCGATCACCGCCGACAAGTTGCTGCTGACCAACAACGCCTTCGGCCAACACTTCGGCTTCCTCAAGGGCCGCATGCTGCCGGTGTTCACCTACGCCAGCCTGACCCGGCCGATGACCGCGCAGGAGCAGGCACGCCTGGGTGGCAAGCCGTACTGGGGAGTGATCCCGGCCGATCCGTTCGGCACCACGGTGCGGCGCACGCCGGACAATCGGCTGCTGATCCGCAACAGTTTCAGTTTCAACCCGGATGGACGCAGCAACCCCAAGTACCTGGAACGCTTCGCCACGCGTCATCGCGCCTCGTTCGACCGGCGCTTTCCGATGCTTGCCGACCTGGCCTTCGAATACACCTGGGGCGGTGCCCTGGCGCTGTCGCGCAACCATGAAGGCTATTTCGGCGAGCTCGGCCCAAACGTCTACGGCGCGCTGTGCTGCAACGGCCTGGGCGTGACGCGCGGCACCGCCACCGGCCAGTTGCTGGCCGACTGGCTGGCCGGCGAGCGCAACGAGCTGATCGAGTTTCTGTTGAACTCGCCAGGCCCCAATGCCAATCCACCGCAACCCCTGCTCTCGATAGGCGTCAACCTGAACCTGGCCTGGGGGCAAATGCGCGCCGGCAAGGAAGGTTGATTGCACGTCGCGGAACCACAATCACTGCACTGAGGCTCACCCATGAAATTCGAAGGTATCTACACCCCGGCCATCACCCCCTTGGCGGCCGATGGCAGCATCGACAAGGCCGCGTTCGCCAACGTTCTGGAGTACCTGGTCGAGTCCAGGGTCCACGGCGTGATCATCGGCGGCTCCACCGGCGAGTACTACGCCCACACCGCCCAGGAGCGCTTCGAACTGGCCGCCCAGGCCAAAGATGTGCTCAACGGCCGCCTGCCGCTGATCGTCGGCACCGGTGCCATCCGCACCGAGGACTCCGTGGCCTATGCCGCTGCCGCCCGGGAGATCAAGGCCGATGCCCTGCTGGTCGGCACCCCGCCGTACGCGCTGCCGACCCAGGAGGAAATCGCCCTCCACGTCAAAGCCGTGGATCGCGCCGGCGGCCTGCCGATCATGCTCTACAACTACCCGGGCCGCATGAGCGTGAGCATGGGCGAAGCGTTCTTCGATGCGGTCGCCGACGTGAAGAACATTGCGGCCATCAAGGAAAGCTCCGGTGACATGGCCCAGTTGCACCGCCTGGCCATCCAGCGCCCGAACATCGCCCTGTCCTGCGGCTGGGACGACCAGGCCCTGGAATTCTTCGCCTGGGGTGCCACGAGCTGGACCTGTGCCGGCTCCAACTTCATTCCACGGGAACACATCGCCCTGTACGAGGCCTGCGTGATCGAGCAGGACTTTGCCAAGGGCCGTCGGATCATGGCCGAGCTGATGCCGCTGATGGACTACCTCGAAGGCGGCAAGTTCGTGCAGTCGATCAAGTACGGCAGTGAGCTTCAGGGCCTGCGCAGCGGTGGCGTACGCGCCCCGCTGCAGGGCCTGAACGACCGTGAAAAAGCCGAACTCAAGGACGTGATCACCACCCTCAAGCGCAATATCGCCCAGATCACCGGAGGTGCATGAAATGGCTGAATTGTTGAGCAAGGAACAATACGCGGCGTTGGCCTACCAACTGAAATTCCGTACCCAGGCCTTCATTGACGGTGAGTTTCGCGATGCGATCTCGGGCAACACCTTCGTCACCACCAACCCGGCCACCGGCCAGAAGCTGGCCGACGTCGCCGCCTGCGACGTCCAGGATGTCGATGTCGCCGTGGCGGCGGCAAAACAGGCTTTCGAAGATGGCCGCTGGGCAAAACTGTCGCCGGGCGAGCGCAAACATATCCTGCTGGACTTCGCCCGCCTGCTGGAAGAGAACGCCCATGAACTGGCCGTGCTGGAAAGCCTGGACAGCGGCAAACCGGTCAGTGAATGCCAGAACGTCGATGTACCGGAAACCATCCACACCCTGCGCTGGCATGCCGAGCTGATCGACAAGATCTACGACAGCACCGCGCCTACGGGTTCAGCGGCGGTGACCCTGGTGGTACGCGAAGCCATTGGCGTGGTGGGCCTGGTGCTGCCGTGGAACTTCCCCCTGTTGATGCTGGCGTGGAAGATTGCGCCGTCGCTGGCCGCCGGTTGCTCCATCGTGGTCAAACCGGCCAGGGAAACCACCCTCAGCGCCCTGCGCGTGGTCGAACTGGCGCACCAGGCCGGGATCCCGCCGGGCGTGTTCAACATCGTGCCTGGTGGCGGTCGCGAGGCCGGCGAAGCCATTGGCCGGCACATGGACGTGTCCATGGTCAGCTTCACCGGGTCTACCGAGACCGGGCGTCTGTTCCTCCGGTATGCCGCCGACTCCAACCTCAAGCGCGTGGTGCTGGAGCTGGGTGGCAAGAACCCGGCCGTGGTCATGAACGACTGTGAGGACCTGGACGAAGTGGCCCAGTTCGTCACCGCCGGCGCCTTCTGGAACATGGGCGAAAACTGCTCGGCCTCCTCGCGCCTGATCGTTCACAAGGATGTGAAGGACGACCTGCTCGGGCTGATTGCCAAGCACCTCAAGGACTGGAAACTGGGTGACCCGCTGGACCCGGACAATCGCCTGGGGGCCATGGTCAGCAAGGCGCATTTCGATAAGGTGACTTCGTACCTGCAGCACGCTGTCGATGGCAAACTCAAGGTGGTCCAGGGGGGCGCGACCGAAGCGGGGGTGTTCGTGCAACCGACCATCATCGACGGTGTGGGCCGCGATGATCGGCTGTTCATCGAGGAGATCTTCGGTCCGGTGCTGAGCGTGACAACGTTCTCGACCCTCGATGAAGCCATCGAACTGGCCAACGACACGGTCTATGGCCTGGCCGCCTCCGCCTACACCGGCAGCCTGCGCAATGCCCTGCGTCTGTCGCGGGAGATCCGCGCCGGCGTGGTCACGGTCAACTGCTTCGGCGAAGGCGATGCCTCGACACCGTTCGGAGGCTACAAGGAATCGGGCTTTGGTGGACGTGACAAATCGATCTGGGCCCACGATCAGTACACCGAGCTGAAGACCATCTGGATCAACGCTTCGTAGGGTGTCTGGGCTTCCATCGGGGGCAGGCTCGCGGCCCACAGGGTCAATACCTGCCCGCGCTGGACGTCACGCGGCAACGCATGGCGAGCAACACGCAAAGTGCAGGCTGTCGACTCTTTCCCCCATTTGTAGAGGCTTGACCCCTACATCTGTATCAATTAACCCGCTACCCCACCATTTCGCCGGGTCCCGCCCGGCATTCTGCGCGCACATAATGGACTTACAACAATAAAGGGGATCTCCCTAAGGCGTGTTAGCCATGTACAAAGACCTTGTCGTCAAACCACGCAGGACCGATAGCGCAGTATTCATGGGATCGGTCGCTGTCGTGATTTTCGTCATCACGCTGGCCTGCGGTTTGGGCGAGGGTCGCCTGTCCCAGTTGATGGGGCCCATCGTGCTGGATCTGCAGGCCCCGCTGGCGCGTGACATCGCCGTTGGCTTCACCTTCACCCTCACGGTGGTGTTGAACCTGTTCATTCTCGGCCGGCTGCCGTTGCGCACGCAGATCATCACGGTCTGGTGCGAATTGCTGGCACTGTTCCTGTTGTTCTTCGACACCTTCAACCTCTCCTACAGCTTCATCGCCACCAAAGTCGGCTTCATGATTACCCAAGGGGTATTCACCACGGTCTACGTGTCTGCGATCTCGATTGCCATCGCGTTTGTCCTGGCGTTGCTGGGGGCGACGGCGCGGTTGTCTTCCAACGGTTTCGCCATTGCCATCGCCAGCTTCTACACCTCGTTCTTCCGTGGTGTTCCATTGCTGATCCAGATCTACCTGATCTACCTGGGCATTCCTCAGCTCGGCTATGTGGTCGGGGCAGTGCCCGCCGGGATCCTCGCGCTCTCGCTGTGCTATGGCGCCTACATGACGGAGATTTTCCGTGCCGGCATCAGCAGTATTCCGCGCGGCCAGTGGGAAGCCTCACGGGCGATCGGACTCAACCCGTTCCAGGCCATGACCCGGGTGATTCTCCCGCAATCCATGCGCCTGATCATTCCGCCGACGGGCAACCAGTTCATCTCGATGCTCAAGGACAGTTCGCTGGTGTCGGTGATCGGGGTCTGGGAGCTGATGTTTCTGGCACGGACACAAGGCCGCGCCGAGTTTCGTCACCTGGAAATGCTCATCACCGCCGCCGTGCTTTATTGGCTGCTGTCGATCGTGTTGGAAACCGTCCAGGCGCGCCTGGAAAAGCACTTCAATCGTGCCCACCGCTGAGTCAGGAGCCTTAGGATGAATCAGCTTGCAACCGCGCTCTGCCCTGCCGTTTCGATCAACGACATGCACAAGTGGTATGGGGAATTTCATGTGCTCAAGGGCATTGACCTGCACATTGCCAGCGGCGAAATCGTGGTGGTCTGCGGGCCGTCCGGTTCCGGCAAGTCCACCTTGATTCGCTGCCTGAACCTGCTGGAAGACTTCCAGAAAGGCAGCGTGTTCATCGAGGGCGTCGAGTTGACCCGGGAAGCCACCCGCGTGGCCGACGTCAGGCGTCAGGTCGGCATGGTGTTCCAGCAGTTCAACCTGTTTCCGCACATGACCGTGCTGGAAAACCTTATGCTCGGGCCGCGCCTGGTGAGCAAGCTCAGTGAGGCCCAGGCCCGTGAACTGGCCTGCGAATACCTCGCCCGGGTCCGCATCGGCAACCAGGCAGACAAGTATCCCGGCCAACTCTCCGGGGGCCAGCAGCAACGTGTGGCCATCGCCCGCGCCCTGTGCATGCGCCCGCGCATCATGCTGTTCGACGAACCGACCTCGGCGCTGGACCCGGAAATGGTCAAGGAAGTGCTGGATGTGATGGGCGAGCTCGCCCAGGACGGCATCACGATGGTGTGCGTCACCCACGAGATGGGATTCGCCCGGCGCGTCGCCGACCGGATCATCTTCATGGACCAGGGCTGCATCATCGAACAGGCCAAACCCAAGGAGTTTTTCGACAACCCGCAGCACGAACGCGCCCGGGAGTTTCTATCGCAGATTCTCAGCCACTGAGAAGCATCAGCCGTACCGCCCCAAGTCATCGACAAAAACAACAACAAAACCCGCGCCCCTGGAGGCTTACCCATGATCTCGCTTACCCGTTTCTTCGCAGCCGCTGCTGTCGCCACCGCCGTCACGACTACCGCAGGCGCCGCCTGGGCCGGCGCGACCCTCGACCGCGTGCATGACACCAAAGTGATAAAAGTCGCCACTGCGGCGAACTGGCCACCGCAGTCGTTCCTCGGTCCGGACAACAAGCTGCAGGGCTTCGATATAGATGTCGCCACCGAAATCGGCAAGCGCCTGGGAAGCAAGGTCACCTTCGTCACGCCCGAATACGGCATCATCACCGCCGGACGCTGGTCGAATCGCTGGGACCTGTCGGTCGGCTCCATGACCCCCACGACCGAGCGCAGTCGGGTCCTCGATTTCCCGGCGATCTATTACTACACGCCTTATGTCTTCGCGGTGCACAAGGATGCCGCCGGGGCCAAACCGGCGGACCTGAACGGCAAGGTGATCGGCGTCGAAGCCGGGACGACGTCGGAGGATTACATCAACCGTCGCCTGAAAATCGACGCGGCCGATGTGCCGGCCTTTACCTACGACGTCACGCCCGGTGAAATCCAGACCTACGGCGACAGCATGGGCCCGCTGGATGACCTGCGCATGGGTAACGGGGTTCGCCTGAATGCCACCTTGTCCGCGCTGCCGACCATCGTCGCCGCCGTCAAGAATGGCTATCCGATCGTGCAGGTCGAGGGCAAGCCCGCCTACTACGAACCGCTGGCCATCGCCGTCGACAAGGGTGACGACGCCTTCAATAGTGCGCTGACCAAGATCGTCGCGGACATGAAAACCGACGGCACCCTCAAGCAACTGTCGGAAAAATGGTACGGCGCCGACCTCACCCAGGTGCAATAACCCTCCATGCGTTGCCGGGCGCCCGTCTTGAACGCGGCGCGCGGCTTGCCTGTGCCGTGAAGATAAGGACAACGCACTTCATGTACATCAACAACTATTACACCGCCACCATGCAATACGCGACCGAGCACGCGGCGCTGACAGGTGCTGCGCAAGCCGACGTGTGCATCGTCGGCGCCGGACTGGCCGGTCTCAGCACCGCCTGGGAACTGCTCTCGCGTGGCAAATCCGTGGTGCTGCTCGACGCCGGTCGCGTGGCCTGGGGGGCTTCCGGGCGCAACGGCGGTTTCGTCCTGCAGGGTTGGTCCGAGGGCCTATCGTCGATCGAGCGTCGGTGCGGCAAGGCGACCGCCGCAGCGCTGTTCAAACTGTCCCTGGAAGGGGTCGACACGGTTCGCGACATGATCGCCCGGCATCAATTCCCGGGCTGCGCGCCAACGCCTGGAAAACTCAGCGTCGTGCGCTATGAGGATGGCGACAACCTGCAGCGACTGCGCGACAAAATGGCCACCGACTTCGATTTCCACCTCGAGTACCTGGATCGCCAGGCCGTGCGCGAGCGCTTGAAGACCGACCGCTATTTCCAGGCGCTGCGCGATGTCCACGGCTTTCATTTCCACCCGTTGAATTATTGCCTGGGCCTGGCCCAGCTAATTGCGCGCAACGGCGGCAGGATCCATGAGCATTCAGCCATGGTCCGGGTGCAGAGCGAGCGCGGACGACACCGGGTGATCACCGATCAAGGCAGCGTCGATTGCGCCCATGTCGTGTATTGCTGCGGTGGCTACGGTGGCCCCGAGTTCGGCAAGCTGCGCCGCGCCTTCCTGCCGATTGCGACCTACGCCGTTCTCACCGAACGCCTGGGCGAGCGCCTGGCGGACACAGTCGCGACCACCGACGCGGTGGGTGACAATCGCCGGGCCTCGGACTATTACCGGATTGTCGACGGTGACCGCCTGCTCTGGGGCGGCCGGATCACCACCCGCAACCTGCAGGATGAAAAGCGCCTGGGCCAGTTGCTGACCGACGACATTCTCGATGTCTATCCGCAGTTGCGCGGCATCCGGATCGATAAGGCCTGGTCCGGGCTGATGGGCTATGCGCGGCACAAAATGCCGCACATCGGCCCCCTGGGCAAGGGCCTGTGGTCATGTACATCGTTTGGCGGCCATGGTATGAACACCGCGCCGATTGGCGCACGCGTCATTGCCGAAGCCATCTGCGGCGAGACCGATCGCTACCGCCTGTTCGATGCCTATGGCCTGCAATGGAACGGTGGCCCGCTCGGCCCGGCAGCCGCACAAACGGTTTACGCCGGCCTGAAGATGATGGATATGTTCCAGGAAACCCGTTCGCAACGCCGAGCGGCCGTTAAAAACTGAAGCCCCGCGAGGTCAAGCCAGTGTCCATGGATGTGCAGCGTTCCGGTCCCCTGTTCAATCTGACCGACAAGGACAGGCAATTGCTCGGCCTCTTGCACGCCAACGCCCGGGAGCCCACCGCTTCGCTGGCGCGCAAGCTCGGGGTGTCGCGCTCGGCGGTGCAGGAGCGAATCACGCGTCTGGAAAAAGCCGGCGTCATCACCGGCTACAGCGTACGCATCGATCAGGACCGGCTGCAGCAGACCATCAACTGCTTCACCATGACGTCCTGCACCAACAAGAGCTACACCGATGTCATGACCTCGCTGCGCAAGATGGAGGCGGTGCAGGCCGTGTACGCGGTCTCGGGCGAGTCGGATTTCATCATCCACCTGGTCACGGCGACCCTGAGCGAACTCAACGCCGAGCTGACCCGGATCAACATGATCAAGGGCGTGGCGCACACCGCCTCGCACATCGTGATGGAAACCAAATTCAGCCGGAAGTTGACGCTGTAGGCCCTGGCTTATCGCCTCACGGTGTAATCGCGATCTTCATCACGCCATCGCGTTGATGCGCGAACAACTCGTAGGCCGCTTCAATATCGTCGAGTTTGAAACGGTGGGTCACCAGTGGCGACAGGTCCACGCCTCCACTCTGGACCACCGCCATCAGGCGCCGCATGCGCTCCTTGCCACCCGGGCACAGGGTGGAAACGATGCTGTAGTCGCCCAGGCCGGCGGCGAAGGCATCCAGGGGAATGCGCAGGTCGCTGGAGTAGACGCCAAGGCTGGACAGGCGACCGCCCGGGCGCAGCACCCGCAGCGCAGATTCGAACGTACCCTGGGTGCCCAGTGCCTCGATGGACACATCGACGCCACGGCCATCGGTGAGCGCCATGATCTGCTCCACCACGTCGCCGTCCTTGAAGTTGACGACATGGGTCGCACCCAGCCGGCGAGCCACGTTCATGCGCTCGGCCACGGCATCCACGCCGATGATCATGGTCGCGCCCTTGAGTCGCGCCCCAGCGACCGCGCACAGTCCGATGGGGCCCAGGGCGAACACGACCACGGTATCGCCGATGTTCACCTCGCCGCGCTCGGCCCCGGAGAACCCGGTGGACATGATGTCCGGGCACATCAGCACCTGCTCGTCACTGAGCCCGTCGGGTATCGGGCACAAATTGGCCAGGGCGTCCGGCACCAGCACGTACTCGGCCTGGCAGCCGTCAATGATGTTGCCGAACTTCCAGCCACCGGTGGCACGAAAGCCATGGCGCGTGTCGGGCCCGTCCTGGGAACCACAGCCACACAGGCAGGCATAGCTTTGCCCGCTGGGCGTGATGGCCCCGGCAATCACCCGCTGCCCCTCGACAACCCCCCGCACCTGCGAGCCCAGGCGTTCTATCACCCCCACCGGCTCGTGGCCCACGGTCAGCCCCTTGGCCACCGGGTACTCGCCACGCAGGATATGCACATCGGTGCCGCAAATGGTCGTGGTGGTGATCCGGACCAGTGCATCCAGCGGTCCGACTTCAGGAATGGGTTTGTCTTCCAGCACGATCCGGTTCTTTTCGACAAAAACAGCCGCTCTCATGGTTGCCATGGTGCTCACTCCTTTTAGCGTGCGTAAACCAGCGTTCGGCACGAATCCGCAGACTGCGCCGTGGACCCGGACGAAGGATTGATAATGGTCAACAAATGCGTGACTGGCTGGCCTGCGAACAACCGCACGTCGGACAGCCAGGTGATTCCCTCACCGGCTTGACACGGATCAAGCCCGGCGACGCCCACAGGGACAGGCTGAAGACGAGGCTTCAAGACCCGGGAATGCCGGGACCATTTGAGCCTGTGATTGCACGGTCACCTAGCGGAGATGAATCATGTCTGTTCAACCACGTTTCATGTTGGTCGTCTCACCCCTGATGGAAAACAGCCCCGCCTTCGATCGGGCGGCCGCCCTGGCCAAGGCGGCGGGTGCTGCCCTGCACATCGTGGCGTTTGATTATCTGGAAGGCCTGGCAACGGCCGCACTGGTCAACGAGCAGGCGCTGGAACAGATGCGGCTGGGATACGTCGAGCGTCATCGCCGATGGCTCGAAGACCAGGCCAGGCCGTTGCGCAAGATCGGTGTCATGGTCACCACGGAAGTGGTGTGGGTGGAAGCGCCGTTGCAGGAAATACTCATCCACCTCCAGGAACAGCCGATGGCGGCCCTGATCAAGGCGCTGGAGCACGAATCAAGGCTCTCCCGCCTGTTTTTCACGCCCCTGGATATCCACCTGCTGCGCGAATGCCCGGTGCCCGTGCATTTTGTCAGCCACCTGCACAACGCCCTGCCACGCAAGGTCGTTGCCGCAGTCGATCCGTTCCATGCCTATGGCCAATACGAGGACCTCAACGACAGGATCCTGCGCGAAGCCTGCAAACTGGCGAGCACCTGTGATGCAGAACTGGATGTGATCCACGCCCACGATCTTTCCAGCATCAGTGCGGATGAAATCGGCTTCGGCAATGGCTCGGCATTTTTCACCTCGACGGCCGCCAGCACCCTGTACGACGCGCAGGCCGAGGCCTTTCACGAACTGGCCGAGCGCAACGGCATCCCGTCGGAACGCCGGCACATGATCATGGGCAGTCCGGCGAGGGTACTGTCCAGCTACGCCGCAGCCCATGACACCGATGTGATTGTCATGGGCCGCGTTGGCCACCGTGGCGTGGAACGGCTGGTGGGCAGCACGGTGGAACATTTGTTGTACAAGCTGCCCTGCAGCGTGTGGGTGGTTTCCCCGGAGCCGTCCTGAGCCGCCACGGCGGTCGCTCAAGGCATCATGAGCGACCGATTTCCAACGACGCACGCAACCCGCGAGGCGAACGGTTTTCCAGCCTGACCTGCCCACCGAAACGCTCGGCGATGGTCTGCACGATGGTCAGGCCCAGTCCCGCGCCGTGGTCATTGCCTCGGCTGTAGAAGCGCTCGAACAGCCGGTCGCGGTCCTGCTCATCGATGCCCGGCCCCTCGTCCTCGACGATCAGCTCGTAGCCTCTTTCTGTGCGGGCCAGCCTGATGGTGATGACCCCGTGGGCGGGAGAGAAGTTGGCCGCGTTGGTGACAAGGTTGTTCAACGCAATATCGATGGCTGCCGGGTCGACCCTGACAAGGCCGATGTCGTCAGCGACATCGAGCACCGGCTCGATGTCCTTGCTCAACAACCAGGGCGTCAGCTGAATCAGGCTGCCGCGAACCGTCGCGGCCAGGTCAATGGGCTCAGGCGGCTTGCTGTCCGCCCGGGGTTCGATGCGCGCCATGGTGAGCAACTGGTTGACCAGCCGGGTGGTCCGGTCCACGCCGGCAATCAAGTGTTCAAGCGATGCCCGACGGTCCTGTTCACTGCCCTGCTCCAACAGGTTCTGGGCATGCACCCGGAGCACGGCCAGGGGCGTTCGCATTTCATGGGCGGCATCGGCGATGAAGCGCCGCTCACGACCCATCACCTCCTGGATTTGCGCCAGCATCCGGTTGAGCGCTGCCTGCATGGGTTCAAGCTCGGTAGGCAGTGGCGTCAACTGCAGGGGTTCGAGGGAGCCGGGAGGCCTGGCCCGCAACGTAGCGGCCATATTGACCAAGGGTTTCAACCCCAGGCCGATGGCCAGCCAGATCATTGCCGCCAGCAGCAAGCTGCCCAGAATGTTGGGCCACAGGGTGTGACGCACGATCCGGTCCACCAGGTCGGCGCGCACATCGTCGCGCTCCCCTACCCAGATGCGCAGGCCGTTGTGCCGGTCTTCGAGGAGGAAGGCCCGCCAATGACGATTGTTCAGGTCGACGAGGTCGCTGAAACCTGCCGTTCGCGGCGGGGTCTTGAACGAAGGCGCACTCGCGGTGTGCACCAGCACTTCATCCTTGGGATCCCAGACCTGGAACGCGATCTTCGTTTCATAGGGATGCCCGTCAACCTTGGGCTCCGCTTCGCTCAGGGCCTGGTTGAAGGCCTGATACAGGTCGGCGTGTTCCTTGCCGGTCAGGGGCATGCGCATGATGCCTTGCAACAGGCGCGCGTTCTGCGCCAGTTGCGCGTCATAGACTTCGGCGATTTCGTGGTTGCTGTCGTGCAGGTTAAGGACACTGATGAGGGTCAGTCCGACCAGCATCAGGCCGATGATCAGGGTCAGCGTGCGGCGTCTGATCGAGGTCAATGGCGCTCCTCCACCAGGTATCCGACCCCGCGAACGGTACGGATGAGGTCAGCGGAAAATTTCTTGCGCAGGTGGTGGATGTGCACCTCCAGGGTGTTGCTCTCGGCCTCCTCGCTCCAGCCGTACAGCAATTGCATCAGATGATCGCGGGTCATGATCCTGCCCGGTGGCGACAGCAGCTCGTGCAGCAACTGGTACTCCTTGGGCGTCAGCGCCACCGGTTCGCCGTTGTAGCTGACCTGCTGTGTGCCGGGGTTGAGGCGGATCCCGGCGTGTTCGATCAGCGCCTGGGCGCGCCCGGCGCTGCGCCGCAGGAGCGCGCGGATGCGGGCCTTCAGCTCGGCCAGGTCGAACGGTTTGATCAGGTAGTCATCGGCCCCGGCGTCCAGGCCGGCAATGCGGTCTTCGGTGGCATCGCGCGCGGTCAGGATCAGCACCGGCAGAGTGGAGCCGCTGCTGCGCAGGCGCCTCAGCACGTCAAGGCCGTCCATGCGCGGCAGGCCCAGATCGAGGACCGCCAGATCAAATATTTCACTGAGCAACGAATGCAGGGCGCTGCTGCCGTCCAGCAACCAGTCGACGGTATAGCCTTCACGGTTGAGGGCCTGATGAATGCCCTCGCCCAGTGCCGTGTCATCCTCTATCAGTAGTAAGCGCACACGGACTCCTGTCAGCCGAGTTTTTTGTTCACATCCACCAGCAACGTCTCGATCTCCTTGCGGCGACCGGCATCGGCCGTTTCGCGACCGGGACGAGGGGCGGCCGTCAGGGCTTTTTGCAGCGCCGTCCTGGCTTCAGCGTAGCGCTTCTGGCGGTAGAGGTGATCGCCCCAGAAGTACAGGCTGTCGATGCCGTCGGGGTTTATTTGCAAGGCCTCCTTGAGCAACTGCTCGGCCTTGTCCGAGTCACCGAAGCCGATAGGCCAGCCGGGCACGCGATCATACAACGCGGCGAGACTGGTGTAGGCAGAACCTTGCAGGGCCCTGGGGTCCAGGGCCAGGGCTTTTTCCAGGTCAGCCCGGGCCGCCTTGACCTTGCCCAGCGCACCGAGGCCGCCCTGTGCACCGGCCCAGCTGCTGTTGACGATACCGGCCCAGATCCAGGCCTCCGCCACGTTCTGGCGTTCCTGGGTGAAACTTGAGGCCTGGGCGGCCAGTTTTTCGAAGGCTGCGGTGCGTTGCCCCTCAGGCAATTCGTACTGGATGTGTGCCCAGCTCTGCTGGATGGCACTGAGGCGTTGCTGGTCAGCGGCGTCCAGTGCCCAGGCGCCCTGCCCCAGGGCCCCCAACAACAGGAAA
Source organism: Pseudomonas sp. IT-P12 (assembly GCF_949767465.1). NCBI lineage: Bacteria > Pseudomonadati > Pseudomonadota > Gammaproteobacteria > Pseudomonadales > Pseudomonadaceae > Pseudomonas > Pseudomonas sp. IT-P12. The sequence continues at coordinate 586,229 of NZ_CATKPY010000011.1, forward strand.
GCGGCGATCTTCTTCATGGCTTGGGTTTCTCCGGGTCGGTTTTCTGGCTCAGGCGGCGGATCAGTGGCAGTTGTTTACGCAAGCCACGGTCCACCAGATGGGGCAGCAGGCTGTTGAGGCGCACGAAAAAGCGCTCCGGCCAGCCCAGGTACACATCGCGTCGATCGCCGGCAATCGCGTGAATCACAGCGCTGGCCACGGTGTGCGGATCGTCGACATTCGCCTTCAATGCGTCGTTCAGGGCCTGGGCCGCCGCGCTGTTCATGGTGGTGCGGGTGGCACGCGGGGCGACATAGAGCACACTGACCCGGGTGTCCGCCAACTCGCGGCGCAGGGCCTCGGAAAACCCGCGCAGGGCGAATTTGCTGGCGCAATAACTGGCATAGCCGGGGTAGCCAATCGAGCCATACGTCGAGCCGACATTGACCACCATGGCACTGTCCGCCTGTTTGAGCAGGGGCAGCAGCAACCGGGTCAGGCAGATTGGCGCACCGATGTTCACGGCCAGCAAAGCGTTGATCTCACTGTCGTCCAGCTGTTCGAGCATGGCGAAATGATTGACCCCGGCGGCATTGATCAGCAGGTTGATGCCGCCGAGGGTGTTGGCCTGAGCGAACACTGCGCGACGCTCGGCGGCCACCGTCAAGTCGGCGCCAATCCAGCTCAGGTGCTGTGGATAGCGCTCGAGCAGCGGCGTCAACGGCTCTCGATGCCGGGCCACAGCCAGCACCCGGGCACCACTGGCGCACAGGGCGGTGGCGATGGCCAGACCGATGCCTCCGCTGGCGCCGGTCAACACCACACGCGCGTCAGACAGGCGCATGCGCGATCCCCCCGCTGCGCGGCAGCTCGCGGAACATGTCGCTGTATAGCCGGTACACCACCTTGGACGCATGGATGACCGCAGCTTGATCGTCCGGGTTGTCGAGCTTGTCCATCAGGGCGCGGTAGGTCTGCATGTGCTCGATATCCAGCGAACCATGGGAGCTGAGGTAACTGAAGGCGGTTTCCGGCAGTGCCAGACGCTCGCGAATGCTGCCAGCGGCGTGGGTCGCCAGGGCAATGCTGGTGCCTTCCAGCACGTTGACCATGCCGAACAGGCCCACCGGGTTGCCCCTGGCAATCAGGTCATAGAGGTAGCTGACCATCAACTCGATGGGCAGGCACGGCTGACCGTCGCGCACACTCGCCCGCTCACCGCCGCAGGCCTCGATGTCGTTGAGGATCCATTGTTCGTGGCCATATTCGTCTTCGATGTATTCGCACACCGCCTTGCGCAACCATTCCAGGCGCGATGGCAGGCGAGCACCGCAGGCCATCATCAACGGCACGGTATGGCGGACGTGGTAATAGGCCTGCGCCAGGAATGCGCGATAGCTGTCCAGGCTGACATCGCCTGCCAGCGCATCGCGGATGACCGGCAAGTTGAACAACTCGATGCGTTCCTGTTGCGTAGCCGCTTGCAGCCTGTCAAAAAAACTCATGGTGCGGTTTCCTCGGGAAGTGGGGAGGCGGTCAGTGGCGCCCGATAGCGCTCGATAATGGCGTCACGGCGCGGTCGCCCATTGGCGGTCAGCAAACCGTTGGCGGAGGTGAAGGGTTGATCGAGCCGGGTCCAGTGATGGACCTGGGCATAGTCTGGCAACGCCTTGTTGGCCTGGCGGATGGCGTCGGCCAACTGTTGGTCCGTGCAGTCCGCGCGGTGCGGCCAGAGCAGCGCATGGTTGTGTGGCATCGCCTCGCCGTAAACGAAAGCCTGAGCGATGTGGTCGCGCTGGGTCAGTTCGGCCTCCACCCACTCCGGGTTCACGTTGCGCCCGAAACTGGTCACGAACTGATGTTTCTTGCGCCCCTTGAGGTAGAGAAAACCCTCGGCATCGAACTCACCGATGTCACCGCTGGGCCACCATGGATCGGCGGTTGGCGGCTCACCCAGGTAGCCCAGCAGGATCGAGCCCTTGATCAGCACTTCACCGTCCGGCGCCAGGCGCACCTCAAGATGGGGCAACGGCCGTCCGACACTGCCGGGGCGCTGCGCCTGCGGACGATTGAGGCACACCACCGAGGCGCACTCCGACAGGCCGTACCCCTCGAAAACCGGCAGCCCGACCCGTTCTGCGCGATGCAGCAAGTCTTCGGACACCCGGGCGCCGCCCACAGCGGCAAAGCGCAGGCTCCGTGGATCGAAGGCCTGGTGTTCGGCCGCGCTGACCAGCATCAGCAATAACTGCGGCACCAGGATCAGGCTCTGGGGTGCCCGACTGGCCAGACAGCCCAGCAATTGCGGCACATTCACGCTGCTGGCACCTTGAATCCCCAAGGTGTTCTGACTGGGCAGGCTCAGGGTAGCGCCGGCATACAGCGCGGCATAACACCCAATGTTCTCCAGCAGGATTGCCAGGGGCAGCAGCGCCAGATGGTGTTGCGGCTGGGTGGGCTCACTGGCCAGAAACAACTCGCGGGTGACACGCAAGAGGCTGTCGGCACTCAGGCAGACCCCCTTGGGCGTCCCCGTGGTGCCCGAGGTGAAGGTCAACTTGGCGGTGCCCTCCGGCATCCGGCTCGTGCCACTGAAGGTGCGGCACCAGAACCCGCCGTTCCACTCATAACCCGCCGTTTGCAACTCATCGTGCAACGCTGGCTCGGCGATCACCCGCTCGGCCTGGCTCTGTTCCAGGCAGTGCTGACGTTGCGCCGGACTGAAAAACGGCGGCAAGGTCACACAGGCCAGGCCTTCGAACAAGGCGGCCAGGTCCCAGAGCATGGCTTCGACACCATTGTCCAACGCCAGCGCAACCACCCTGACCTGCTCATCGCGCAGGCGTTGTTGGCGATAGCTCACTTCGGCATGCAGCGCTGCGTAATCCACCTTGAGTCGATCGCCCCACAACGCCACGGCATTGGTTTTGCGCTCAGCGTGGTTGCGCAGTGCCTGCTTGAATCCTTCCAGTTCAGGCGACATGGCAGGTCCCCTCGATGGACGTCGCCAGGCCCAGGCGGCCGAACAGGCCGATGTTGCCCAGATGGAGGAATCCAGCGCGGATATTGCCCACGTGCACCCAAGGCTTGCTTTCGTAATAGCTGCCCCAGGCATGGCGATCCTCGCCCAGGCGCGCGGGGTCGGCGGCGCACAGGGAAACCGGCTTCAACCCCAGGCGATGAAAGCTGTTCACCAATCCCAGGTTCCCGGTAAAGGCCACCCACTCCAGCCCGCCCATGGCCAGCAGGTACGTCATGGCAATGATGCTCATCCGTGCACTCCCGGTATCGCTGGCCGCCAGATTGCCGACCTCCACGACGGCAGACCGCGCCACGGACTGGCCGGCGGCCGCACTGATCAGCGGATCGATCGCCTCGTCCAGGTAACCTTCCAGAAACAAGGGCCCGGAACTGGCCAGGCGTACGCCCACCACGGCGCTCAGCGCCCCGGACGCATCGCTCATGCCGAACAGCTGCGGCATGAAATGGCGAATGTCCGCACCGTGAGCCGTCCGAAACCGTTGCTGGATAAAGGATTCGAAGACGCCGCGCTCGGCGTCGCCCGGCAATGCTCTGACAAGCTGCAGCTGCGGTGCTTCGGCCTGGCCAAACTGCAGCGGCAGCTGCACGTTCCAGTTGTAGTCGGACATTGGAAAACACCTCCCCGGATCAATTGGGGAGAAGTATCAAAGGGATTTCTTAACGAAGTCTGAAGGTGGGGAAAAACAGGGGCATCGCTGATCTTCAGATTCGCTTAAGGCTCGGCGGGCAATGTGGCCGGCGCCGGTTCAGAGACAACCGGACCCGGCTGTCCGAATGAGTCGGCAGCCAACGACCGCAAGAGGCCCCCAATGACCCGCGACAACACCCCGCAGCACTACGGGAAACTCTCGATAACCCTGCACTGGCTGATGCTGGCACTGTTTGTCGGTGTGTATGGCTGTATTGAAATAAAAGGACTGCTGCCGCGAGGCGATAGCACGAGGAGCCTTTTCCTTGGGCTGCACGGTGTGTTCGGCCTGGGCATTTTTGCCCTGGTGTGGCTGCGTTTGCTCGGGCGCCTGACGCCGCGTCCCCCCATCACGCCGAAGCCACCCGCCTGGCAGACCGGTGTTTCGCACCTGATGCACCTGGCGCTCTATGGTCTGATGATCGGCACACCGGTGCTGGCCTGGTTGATGCTGGCCGCCGGGGGCAAACCGGTGCCCTACTTCGGCTTCAGCCTGCCGGCACCGATAGCGCTTGACCCGGATTTGGCCAAGCAGCTCAAGTATTGGCACGAACTGCTCGGCAGTACCGGATACTGGCTGATCGGTCTGCACGCGGCGGCTGGGTTGTTTCACCATTATTTTGTTGGCGACAACACCTTGCGCCGGATGCTGCCGAGAGGTTGAGGTTACGACCTGCTGAAACAGCAACAGCCTCAATGCCTGTTCAAACAGGGCCTGCCCGACACTTTGCTCTTAGTCCTGACGGGTGGCCCACGTCACGTGAACAAACACCTTGAGCATATCTACATCAAGCTGGGTGTGGAGACACGGACGGCTGCAACTTCGGTAGCGCTGGCCGCGATGACGAGAGAGGGTTGATCATGGCGCCGCTCGAGAGCATTTCAACGATGCGCTCATGAGCGGATTTCAGACTCGATCGCTCCACCGACACACCGCCACGTTGCACACTTTTATCCGTCATTGGCTTCACCTGTTTGAGATTGATTCATGAGCTGCTGCAGTGCGTCGACCTCGGCACAGGATTGCTCCAGCGCTCGCTCGGCCTCCGACAGCTGTTGACTGGCCTGCGCCACCGCGCCTTCGAGCCGTTTGATTTCGTCCCGCGATACACCGATTTGCTCTTGCAGCAGGTCCCTGGCGCCTTGCGCCCTCGCGGCCGTGGTTTTCAAGTCGGCATTGTCGTCCGCCAGGCGCTGCAATGAATCTGCCTGAGTGGCCATGGCCTTTGCCTGCTGCCTGGCTTCGCTCAGCAGGCGCTCGTTGTCCCGGTTCAGTCGGGTGAGCTCCTCCTGCTTGAGGATCTGGCTCTGCTGCAATTGGCGCAATTCGACCTGCACCTGCTGCAATTGCCCTTCGTGCCGGCGCTGTTCCTGATCACGCTGCTCCCTCACCGCAGTGCGGTAATGCTCCAGCGCCTCCCGGGAGTGCAGGTGCTTTTCTTCCAGGGAACGGATCTGCTCGTCCTTCTCCTGCACTCGCAACTCCAGGTCGATGCCGTGTTGACTCAGGCCAGCATTGCGCGTGATTTCAGCCTGGAGGCTGGCCTGGCAGAGCTGCAGCTCCTGGGACTGAGACTCCAGTGCGCTGTGCTGGATATCGAATTGGCGTTGCAGTGCAGTCAGTTGGGACGCTGAGGCGTCGAGTTGCTGCTCCAGCGCGGCGCGTTGCTCATCAAAACCCGCCTGGGCCCGGGCGATCGCTTCCCGCCCTTCCTCCGTCAGGCGTTCCAGCAAGCGGGCGACCAGCGCGGTCAGTTCCTCGCTCAAGCGCGCCTCGGAGGTAGAAGGTCGAGGATCGGCATCCTCGATTTCCTTCAGGTAGCGATGAATGGTGGTTTTTGAGCCGGTATTACCCAGCTCGATGCGTACGGCGTCGATGCTCGGGTTCTCGCCGCGCGCAAGCAACGATTCCCGCGCCTTTTGGACGATTGCCTTATTCACGCCGCCACGCGCCATCGATCACCCCTACGATTTCGTACTGTATTACGTAACATGTATAAACATACTACAATACGTATGAAATTAGCACAAAGATTCCCTGTGACTTTGATAAAATAATTGAGCGTTATCGCATCAAAGAGGCGTTTTCCGCCTTTCAACATCCACCAAAAGGCAGGCTCAGCGCAGGCAGGTCGAAATGAACAAGATTGATCGCTACCTCCACGCCGGCACCCGGGAGAACACTCGGCGCAGCTACCATGCCGCGGTGGAGCACTTCGAGGTGACGTGGGGCGGGTTCCTGCCGGCCACCGGCGATGGCATCGTGCGCTACCTCGCCGAGTACGCGGACAAGTTGGCTATCAGCACGTTGAAGCAGCGCCTGGCGGCGCTGGCCCAGTGGCATATCACCCAGGGCTTTCCGGATCCGACGAAGACGCCCACCGTCAAACAGATGATCAAGGGCATCCGGGCATTGCACCCCGCCCAGGAAAAACAGGCCGCCCCACTGCTGCTGATTCACCTGGAACAAGCCGTGGCGTGGCTGGAGCGAGAGGCGGCACTGGCGGCTGAGCGCGGGCAGTGGCCCAGCGTGATGCGTCATCGTCGCGACATCGCGCTGGTGCTGATCGGATTCTGGCGCGGCTTCCGGGGTGACGAACTGGCACGCCTGCAGGTCGAACACACCCAGGCGCAGGCCGGGGCCGGCATTACCTTCTACCTGCCGCACTCCAAGGGCGATCGACAACACCTGGGGGCGACTTACCAGACCCCGGCATTGAAGACGCTATGCCCCGTTCAGGCCTATATCAACTGGATCACCGCCGCCGGCATTGCACGGGGGCCGGTGTTCAGAAAAATTGATCGCTGGGGCAATCTCGCCGAGGACGCTATCAACGCCAACAGCCTGATTCCCCTGCTTCGGCGCATTTTCAAGCAGGCGGGCGTCTCGGCCGACCTCTACAGCAGCCACTCGATGCGTCGCGGCTTTGCGACCTGGGCATCAGCGAATGGCTGGGACATCAAGGGCTTGATGAGCTATGTGGGCTGGAAGGATGTGAAGTCCGCGTTGCGGTACGTCGATGCGGAAGGTTCATTCGGGAGGTTGGCTGTTCAACACTCTATAAGCCGAGAAATCTGATCAAGCGCGTTTCAAAGTGCGCTCCCTGCAAAGGCACTGTATCGCCGCATCCAGTCTGGGATTTCAGAGCTCAATTCAAGAACGCAGCCCTCCTGCCGTTACGCTGAGACCAAGCCATCGACTGGCTCGTCTTCGCATCGTAAGGAACCCAGTATGTTCGGATTTTCATGGGAAGCCTGTATTGGGTTAGTAGTCGCGCTTTTCATTTTGTTAGTCGTGTGTCCAGCCGGTCCTAAAAAAACCGCGAACCAGGTCATTTCTGCCCAGACATATTACGGGGGAGCATTCCTATCCATCCTGGTGGTATTCCTTAATATCATTATTTACACCTGGCTTGCCGACACGGACGTATCGAGCCAGCCCATTGCTTCATTACTGAGCATATGGGGGGCCATAGCCAGTTCTATTTTTGGAGCGTTTTACTGGACGGCGCTATGTCTGTATTTCATTAAGAAGATCAAAACTCGCGCAGGTTTAATAATACTGATTGTGTGGCCACTTATAATGCTTGCCTTGAATTACACAGGTGACATCTATCACCTTACTATCCAGCACTTCCCGCTGGTTGCCCTGCGTAGTACCACGACAGATGCAATTGTCACAGGCCTATGCCTTTTCGCTATTGTCGGGTTTTCCTACCCCTACCAAACTTATAAACATATCTGGAAGGATGCGTAGGTACCCCAGGCCGTACATCGGGCATTTCTCTTTTGCCACTTATCTATCCTTGTAAATCAAAACCTGCCAACGGGTGCAGGTTGAGGCCAGAACAACGCCGCCTGGCCCTTTCGCAGCCCTTCTGCGTCCAGCACTTCCCAGACGATCCCGTCGTAGATCATGAACGGCTGGCCATGGCGGTCGACACGATAACCTGTGTACCCAGACGCAATGCCTTTGGCCGTTACCACTTCCAGCAACGCCTGGCGCGCGGCCCTGTCCAGGCTTGAAGCGCTGAACCGCGAAGGCATGGCGCAAAAAACTTCACGACTGTATTTGAAGCAACTCAGCGCGCACTCATTGGCATAAATGAAATGCGGGTCAGCGTCATCGTTATGGGCCACCAGGCTGTAGGGCGCGTGATGGTGTATCCACGCTTCGCGCGAAGCATCGATGGAGGCCGGGCAAGGCAGTCGGTGCCCGGTCCAGCGCCGGTAGGATTCGTCGAGTTGTTGGATGATTTCCAGCGGGAGTTGGGCGCCCGCTTCAATTTTGCTCATAAATAGTCGGCCTGTGAGAGCGAGCCTTCTGCTCGCGAGAAACCTGAAAGCAGCGAAGGGTATCAGGCTCTCCGCGCTATCGTTAACCACCCTCGCTCCCACAAGGGCACCACTGAACCTGCAGGAGCGAGCCAGCTCGCGAAAAGACCGCCTCCACAAATGCGACGTCGTGACCGGGCACGTTGGCAATCAGGGACTATGCTTTGGCGACTGCGTCATGCGTCCTGCCTTCCATCGCGCAGCCTTGTCCAACATCATATGGAAATGCAGGTCTATGAAACCCATCCGTTTTCTTGCCTACGCTGGTGCGCTCGCCTCCTTCATGACCGCTGCCGGCCAATCTGTCCATGCCGCCGAAATCCCGTTGGGATCCAAGACACTGGAAGGTCAAATCACCACCCAGGTATTGGCCGTTGACCCGGCCAACTATCAGGTGACCATCGAAGACGTCCAAGGCAAACCGGTGACCCTCCAGCTCACCGACCAGGCCAAGAATCTGCACAATTTGAAAGTCGGTGACAAAGTCGATATCCAGGTGGTTCGTTCGGTCGCCTATGTGCTCGAAACCAACGTCGGCGACCAACCGGGCGTCACTAATGAATCGATGGTGGTGCGCGCCACCAAGGACAACCCCAACCCCGGCGGCGAGGCGGTTCGCCAGGTCAAGGTCACGTCGAAGATCACCGCGATCGATCTGAAAAAGCATGAAGTGACCTTGCTCCCACCCGAAGGCCCCGTGCGGGTCGTGAAAGTCGAAGACCCCGAGCTTCAGGCGCGGATGAGCAAACTCAAGGTCGGGCAGACGGTCGACGCTATCTTCACCGAAGTCCTGAACGTCAAAACCTCACGCTAGCCAGCCTCAGCACTGGCGGGATTTTGATTGTCGCGGGTTGAAGGGGCGCATTACGCCGCCTTTTCAGCCCTTCTCTTCTGTTGGCGCCATGGGTCATGCAGGGGTAAGGCGATGCGTGGATCATTCTTTTATGCCATGTCGGTCGTTGTGTGTCTGAGTGGACCTCTGGTTCAGGCGCAAACAGCGGATGCGCCGGCAAACGCCACCGACACGGCGCCTGTCACGGCATCGGCCAAAGACCCGGTGTTTTCCCAGGAACAGCTGGAGCAAATGCTCGCCCCCATCGCGCTCTACCCTGACCCGTTGCTGGCTCAGGTGTTGATGGCCAGCACCTATCCGGGGGAAATCGCCGAGGCGGTCACCTGGTCCAAGGCCCATCCACAAGCCAAGGGTGACGACGCCGTCAAGCAGGTGGCCAGCGAGCCCTGGGACCCGAGCGTGCAGGCGCTGGTCGCCTTCCCTCAGGTGTTGGCCACCCTAGGCCAGGATCCCGTCTGGGTTCAGCGCCTGGGCGATGCCTTTCTCGCACAACCCGATGATGTCATGGCCAGCGTGCAAAACCTGCGTCGCCAGGCGCAGGCAGCGGGCAACCTGCAGAGCAACCAATATCAGAACGTGAAAGTGGAAGTGGCAACTCCCGCTCCAGCGCCGACGCCCGCCCAGGAGGCTGCGCCAGCCGCCAGCAGCCCCTCGACCATCATCATCCAGCCCGCTGATCCGCAGGTGGTGTACGTCCCCACGTACAACCCGACCACCACTTATGGCACCTGGCCTTATCCGGCGTCGCCGCCCACGTATTATCCGCCGCCGCCCGCCTATTATCCCGGCTCGGCGTTGGTGGCCGGGCTGGCGTTCGGCACGGGTGTGGCGATCGTTGCCTCGCTGTGGGGTGATTGTGATTGGGGCCATAACGACATCGACATTGACGTCAACCGCTACAACAACATCAATGCCAACAACCGGATCACCAGCAACAAATGGCAGCACAACCCGGCCAATCGCGACGGTGTGCCCTATCGGGACGCCCGCAGTCGTGAACAATACGGCCGGCAACTGGACGGCGCCCGGCAGCGTGAGGCGTTTCGCGGGGACAATGCCCAGCGTGCCCAGGCCCGTGAAAAAGCGCGCAACTCCATGGACAAGTTTGGCATTGAACGCCCGGCCACCAGCAATCGCCAGGCACGTGACCAGGCGCGCATGGCACAGTCCGAAGGCTCGATCGGCAACCGGATGCAGCCTGGCAGGGACACTTCGCGGGCATCCGACCGAAGCCAGGGCCAGAACCGCAACGCTCGGGAAAACCCACAGCCTCGCCGGGAGCCTGCCCAGACCAGCCAGCGCCGACAGGAAGTCTCGCCAAACCGTCAAGGCGCGCAGCAACGTGGAGCTGCCCGCGACAACGCTTTCGCGGGTGTGCGCTCGCCGTCGCAATCCAATGCGCAGGCCCTGCGTGGCCGGGCCAGCCAGGCTTCTGCCCAGCGCCCCGGCGGCGCGCGTGCCGTCGGCCATCCGATCAGTCGTCCATCCAGCGCGCCGGCACGTTCCAGAGGGGGTCGTCGATGAACCAGCATCCCAGGCTGAAAGCGCTCCCTCGGGCCCTGGCGATCATGGCCGGCATGGCATGCTCGTGCTTCGTCATGGCCCAGCAAGCATTCCCGACCCCGGACAAAGCGGCCGAGGCCTTTGTCGAGGCACTCGGGACGGAACGCGCCGATCAGGCCCGCCTGACCGAGCTGCTGGGGCAGGAATGGCAAAGCTATATCCCGCGCAAAGGTTCGCAGCGCGCCGACGTGGAAGCGTTTCTCAAGCAGTACCGCGAGCAGCATCACATCGAGAAAACCGGTGAGCGCCAGGCGACCCTGGCCGTTGGCAAGGACAATTGGACGTTGCCGATCCCTTTGATCAAGGGCGACAACGGTTGGCGGTTCGACATCAAGGCGGGCAATGCCGAGCTTCGCGCCCGCCGGATTGGCCGCAACGAGCTGGATGCACAGCAGGCCGTGCTGACTTACCACGATGCGCAGATGGACTATGCATCGGTGGATCGCGACGGCGACGGCGCGCTGGAGTACGCGCAGAAGATCTTCAGCACCCCGGGCAAGCACGATGGCCTCTACTGGGCCGACGATGACAGCGGACAGATCAGTCCGCTGGGCCCCTTGTTCGGCAAGAACACCGCAGGCGAAGGCTGGCACGGCTACCACTTCCGCATCCTCGAGGGCCAGGGCCCATCGGCGCCCGGTGGTGCCTACAGCTACCTGATCGGCGACAAGATGAGCCGCGGTTTCGCCATGATCGCCTGGCCTGTCAAATACAACGACACCGGGGTGATGAGTTTCATGATCAGCCATGACGGCCAGGTGTTCGAAAAAGACCTGGGCCCTGATGGCGCCAAAGTGGCCCAGTCCATGAAGCGCTTTGATCCGGATGACAGCTGGACGGTGGTGAGCGCCGATCCGAAATAGCGTGCATTCTCCAAGTGCGCTCGCCGCACCGGACCACCATGACGAGGTGGGTTTCCAGCCGTTAGCGCTGCGCCACATTAGTAGCTACGCTCTCTGTGCGGGAGACCTTGAGGGAGCAGGACATGAGTGTGGATTCATTCGTTGTCAGGCAGCGCTTGAGCGTGCCGATTGTCCTTCTCACGGGCCTCTCGACCTTGTTGGGCGGCTGCGGAAAAGAACCTGTCGCCCCTGCCCGCCAGGCACCCGAGGTGACCGTCATGACCGTGACGGCCCGCGACACCCCGGTGACCTTCGAATTCGTCGCCCAGACCCAGAGTTCCCGCGAAGTGGAAATACGCGCGCGGGTCGCCGGCTTCCTCGACAAACGCCAATACACGGAAGGCGACCTGGTGAAAACCGGCCAGGTCCTGTTCCAGATGGACCGCAAGCCGTTCGAGGCGGCACTGGCGTCGGCCCAGGGGCAGATGGCCCAGCAACAGGCGCGCTGGGAAGTGGCCAAGGCCACCCTCGCCCGCGTCCGTCCACTGGCGGCGCAGAATGCCGTGAGCAAGATGGACCTGGATAACGCCGTCGGCGCCGAACGCGAGACCAAAGCCGCGGTGCTCGCGGCGGAAGGCGCCGTGCGCACCGCGCAGTTGAACTTGAGCTACACCACCATCACCTCGCCGCTCAACGGTCTTTCCAGTGATGCGAAAAAACAGGAAGGCAGCTACGTAACGCCCGGCGAATCGGGGCTGCTGACGTCCGTTTCGCAGATGGATCCGATGTACGTCAACTTCAGTCTTTCGGAAAACGAAAACCTCAAGTACCGCGATGAAATCGCCGCCGGACGCCTGAAGTTCCCGTCACGCAGCGACTTTGTCGTCGAGGTGGTATTGGCCGACGGCACGGTGGTGCCTGAACGCGGCAAAGTGAATTTCCTCGCGCCCTCCTACAGCCAGGACACGGGCACCTTTCTGGTCCGCGCCGTGCTCGCCAATCCCGACGGGCTGCTGCGTCCCGGACAGTTCGTGCGCGCGCTGGCCAAGGGCGCGTCCCGGCCCGATGCGATTCTGGTTCCGCAAAAAGCCGTGCTGGAAGGCGCCAGGAGTCACTTCGTCTGGGTCATCAACGGCGAAGGCAAACCCGAGCAGCGGGTGGTCGAGGTGGGCGAATGGCAAGGTGATAACTGGTTTATCAGCAAAGGCCTGCGCGCCGGCGAACGCATCGTGGTCGATGGTGCACTGCGGGTGACACCCGGAGGGTCGCTGAAAATCAACGACGCACCCGTGACTGCGCCGGTCCCCGCTGAAGCCGGGCAGACGATAAAAGCCGGGGCGGCAACGGGCGGTAAAAGCCCATGAGCCTCTCCCACTATTGCATCGACCGGCCGATCTTCGCCTCGGTGATTTCCATCGTCATCACCCTGGCCGGTGCCGTGGCCATGCTGGCGCTGCCCGTCGCCCAATACCCCGACATCACGCCGCCGCAGATCACCGTGGCGGCGACCTACCCCGGCGCGGATGCGCAGGTGGTGGCCAATAACGTCGCCGCCCCCATCGAGCAGCAGGTCAACGGCGCCGACAACATGATCTACATGAACTCGTCGAGCTCGGCGACGGGCAACATGACGCTCAACGTGTTCTTCGAGATCGGCACCGACCCGTCGCTGGCCCAGGTGGATGTGCAGAACCGGGTCAACCTGGCGTTGCCGCAACTGCCCTCCGCCGTGCAGAGCCAGGGTATTCAGGTACAGAAGAAATCATCGGCGTTCATGATGGTGCTGGCGGTGTACTCCGCCGGTGACCGTTACGACAGCACCTACGTCGCCAACTACGCCAACCTCTATGTGCTGGACGCGCTCAAGCGCATTCCCGGCGCCAACCAGGCCAGTATCTTCGGCACGCCGGACTACGCCATGCGCATCTGGCTCAAGCCCGATCGCATGGCCCAGTTGGGCATTACCGCCGCCGATGTGCAAAGGGCCGTGGCCAACCAGAACCAGCAGTTCGCGGTGGGCCGTGTCGGCCAGTCACCCACGGGCGCCCCCGTGGAACAGTCGTTTGCCGTGACCACCAAGGGCCGCCTGACCGAACCGGCCGAGTTCGAGAACATCATCCTGCGCGCCAGCAATCAGGGCGCGGCCATCGTTCGCCTCAAGGACGTCGGCCGTGCCGAGCTGGGGCAAAAGGACTATTCGCTGCGCAGCACCTACCAGGGCAAACCCGCGACCCTGATCGCCGTCTACCAGCAACCCGGCGCCAATGCGCTGGACGTCTCGGCTGCGGTGACCAAGACCCTGGCCGACATGAAAGCGACCTTTCCCGAGGGCATCGAATACAAGATCGTGATGGACACCACCGCCTTCACCCGCGCCTCGATTTCCGAGGTCATCCACACCTTCTTCGAGGCGCTGGTGCTGGTGGTGATCGTGGTGTTCATCTTCCTGCAGAGCCTGCGTGCCACCCTGATACCGGTGATAGCGGTGCCGGTGTCGATTGTCGGCACCTTCATCGGCATGCTGGCCCTGGGCTTCTCGGTGAACATGCTGACGCTGTTCGGGATGGTGCTGGCCATCGGCATTGTGGTCGATGACGCGATCGTGGTGATCGAGAACGTCGAGCGCAACATGCAGGTGCACAAGATGACGCCCAAGGATGCGGCCAAACGGGCGATGGACGAAGTGGCCGGCCCCGTGGTCGCCATCGTGCTGGTGTTGTGCGCGGTGTTTATCCCGGTGGCCTTCATGGGCGGTATCACCGGCCAGCTGTATAAACAGTTCGCGATCACCATCGCCATTTCCGTGGTGATATCCGGCCTCGTCGCCCTGACCCTGTCACCGGCTCTCGCGGCATTGCTGCTCAAGCCGCAGCACGGAGAAAAAAATGCGTTCTTCCGCTGGTTCGAACGCAACTTCGAGCGCATGACCGAGGGCTATTCGCGCGCGGTGGCGTTCATGATCAAGCGTTTCGTGGTTGCGCTGTTGCTGTTCGCCGGCATGATCGTGCTGATCCTGCTGATGGCCCAGCGCATACCCAGTGCCTTCCTGCCGCCGGAGGACCAGGGCTATCTGCTGGGCGCGGTGATCATGCCCGACGCCGCCAGCCTGGATCGCACCGGCGCGGTCGGTCAGGTGGCCAGTGATTTCTTCATGAACGATGCGTCCGTCGAAGGCGTCGCCATCGTCAACGGCTACAGCCTGCTGGACGGCCAGAACAAGAACAACGCGGCAGCATTTTTTGTCGGTTTCAAGGATTTCGAGGCGCGTTACAAGGACTCGGACACCATCAGGCAGCAAAGCGCCCCGGCGGTGATCCAGAAAGCCGCCCATGCCTTTTCCACCGTCCAGGAAGGCATCATCCTGCCGGTCAATCCTCCGTCCATTCCTGGCCTGGGCACCACGGGCGGCATGGAGGTGTGGGTGCAAAGCAAGGGCGATGGTGGCGTCGATCAACTGGCGGAGGTGGTCGGCACCCTGATCGCAAAAGCCAAGGAACGCCCGGAACTGGGCGCCATTACCTCGACCTTCAACGTTCACTCCCGGCAACTGATGGTCGATGTCGACAGGGAAAAGGCAGAGTCGCTGGGGGTGCCCGTCGAAGACGTCTACAGCGCCATGCAGACCATGTTCGGTTCGCTGTACGTTTCCCAGTTCAACAAATTCAGCCGCTTGTGGCAGGTGATTCTGCAGGCCGAGCCGTCCTATCGTCTCAAGGCCGAAGACCTGCAGCAGATCTACGTGCGCAACAAGAATCTGGACATGGTGCCGCTCAAGGCGGTGCTGTCCACCCGTTACGTCACCGGCCCCGACCTGCTGACCCGCTTCAACAATTTCCCGGCGGTCAAGCTCACCGCCAACGCCGCCCCCGGCTACAGTTCCGGCCAGGCGCTGGCCGCGCTGGAACAGATCAGCGCCGCGATCATGAGCAATGACTACGCGCTGGCCCTGAGCGGCGAAGCGTTCGAAGAGAAGAAAAGTGGCGGCGCCTCCTCCCAGGTGTTCATCTTCGGGTTGGTGATGGTGTTCCTGATCCTGGCGGCGCAGTACGAAAAATGGTCGTTGCCGGTCGGTGTGTTGCTGGCGGTGCCCTTCGCCTTGTTCGGCGCCCTGCTTGCCGTGCTGATTCGCGGCCTGAGCAACGACGTGTACTTCCAGATCGGCCTGACCATGCTGGTGGCGCTGGCCGCCAAGAACGCCATCCTGATTTTCGAGTTCGCGGTGCTCAACCGGGAAGCCGGCATGTCGGCCTACGACGCGGCGATGACCGCGGCCCGGGAGCGTTTGCGCCCGATCGTAATGACCTCTCTGGCCTTCATCCTGGGCTGCGTGCCGCTGGCGATTGCGGTCGGCGCGTCCGAGAACAGCCGCCACTCCATCGGCACCGGGGTGATCGGCGGCATGCTGGCGGCGACGGTCATCGCGGTGTTCTTCATCCCCCTGTTCTATTACTTGGCCGAGCGCATGTTCGGGGGCAAGGACGCCGAGCACAAGACCACGGAGGCCGGCCCGGTTCCCCACGGAGCGGCACAGCGCCGCCACGAGGAGGATTGACATGCCCAATCCCTCGTTTGCACTGCTGCTGTGCCTGGGACTGGTCGGTTGCATGGTCGGCCCGGATTATCAGGCACCCGAGATCGAAACCCCTGCGGCCTACCGCTACGCGGACAAGGAGGCGAAGAACCTGTCCAACACCTTGTGGTGGGAGCAGTTTCAGGACCCGGTGCTCAACGAGCTGATAAGAAGCGCCTTGCTCGAGAACAAGGACGTCAAGATTGCCGCCGCACGCGTGGAGCAATTCCAGGGACGCTACGGTGAAACCCGTTCGCTGTACTTTCCCCAGATCGGGCTGGGTGCACAGGGTCAGCGCAACCGGGCGCCGCGGGACAACGGTCCGGTTCCCCTGAGTTCGACCGTCGACCCCGTCTACAACAATTACCAGGCCCTGCTCAGCGTCAATTGGGAACTGGACATCTGGGGGCGCCTGCGCCGCCTCAACGAATCTGCCCGCGCCGATCTGCTGGCGTCCGAGGAAGGCCGGCGCAGCGTGATCCTCAGCCTGGTGGCCTCCGTGGCCACCAGTTACGTGACGCTGCGCGACCTGGACCGGGAACTGGAGATCGCCCGCACCACCGCCAAGGTGCGCGGTGATTCCTTCGAAATCTTCAAGCTGCGCTTCGGCGCCGGAACCATCTCCGAGATGGAGTTGGCGCAGAATCAATCCGAGTACCAACGGACCCTGGCGTCGGTGGCGCAGTTCGAGCCCCTGGTTGCGCAACAGGAAAACCTGCTTGCGGTGCTGCTCGGACGCAATCCCGGCCCGATCCTGCGCGGTCGCGACCTGGCACACCTGACGCTGCCGGCGGTACCGGCCGGCCTGCCCTCGGACTTGCTGGAGCGCCGGCCCGATCTGCGTCAGGCCGAACTGAACCTGATCTCGGCAAATGCGCAGATCGGCGCCGCTAAGGCGCAGTATTTCCCGACCATTTCCCTGACCGGGCTGTTGGGTTCGGTGAGCAACCAGTTGTCGAACCTGTTCACCGGCCCCGCCGCGACCTGGTCCTACGGCGTCGCAGCGGACATGCCGATCTTTACCGGCGGCGCCATCGCCGGGCAGGTCCAACAGGCCGAAGCGTTCCAGCA
Organism: Pseudomonas sp. IT-P12; assembly: GCF_949767465.1. Lineage (NCBI taxonomy): Bacteria > Pseudomonadati > Pseudomonadota > Gammaproteobacteria > Pseudomonadales > Pseudomonadaceae > Pseudomonas > Pseudomonas sp. IT-P12. The sequence goes on from NZ_CATKPY010000011.1 coordinate 603,172, forward strand.
GGAAGCGCTGCTGAGCTATCAGAAAGCCATTCAATCGGCGTTCGGCGACGTGGAGAACGCGCTGGTCGCCTCCAGCAAATCCCGCGAGCAAATGGCCTTCCAGGCCAGCCAGGTCGAGGCATTGCGCACCTACGCCCACTATGCGCGACTGCGCTATGACAACGGCTATACCAGCTACATCGAAGTGCTGGACGCCGAGCGCAGCCTGTTTGACGCCGAACTGAACTACACCCGCACCCGCGGCTCGGTGTTCACCTCGATGATCGATCTGTACAAGGCCACCGGCGGCGGCTGGGTGACCGAGGCGGACCAACTGACCGCCGCTGACACCCGCGCCGCGCAGCCATGAAAAGGCAGCGACCGACTGATCGAAATCCTCCTGTTCTCCAGCCGCCCATTGCACGGGACAGGTCGCAAGCGGGCAGTCGCTGATTGCCCTGTCAAAAGGGTTCAGGGATGTGCCGGAACGGGTAATCCGGTTCGCGATAGCCACCGGGTTTCTGTCGTTTGGGCAGTTTGACCTTCTCCCGTGGCACGTCCTTGTAGGGAATGCGACTCAGCAGGTCGGAAATGATGTTCAGGCGCGTGCGCCGCTTGTCGTTGGAATTGGCCACCAGCCAGGGCGCGTACTCGGTGTCGGTGGCCTTGAACATCTGGTCACGCGCCCGGGAATAGTCATACCAGCGGCTGTAGGATTTGAGGTCCATCGGCGACAGCTTCCAGATTTTCCGGCCGTCCTCGATGCGGGCTTCGAGTCGCCGGGTCTGCTCCTGCGGGCTGACCTCCAGCCAGTACTTGAGCAGGATGACGCCCGAATCGACAATCGCGCGCTCGACCAGGGGCAAGGACTTGAGGAATTTGTCCGCCTGCTTTTCGGTGCAGAAACCCATGACCCGCTCGACCCCGGCGCGGTTGTACCAGCTGCGGTCGAAGATCACGATTTCACCCGCCGCCGGCAGGTGTGGCAGGTAACGCTGTAAATACATCTGGCTCTTTTCACGGTCGGTTGGCGCAGGCAGCGCCACCACGCGAAACACCCGCGGACTGACCCGCTCGGTGATCGCCTTGATCGTCCCACCCTTGCCTGCACCGTCACGGCCTTCAAAGATGACACAGACCTTGAGGCCCTCCTGCTTCACCCATTCCTGCAACTTGACCAGTTCCACATGCAGGCGGCGCAGTTCGCCGAGATAGTCCTTGTTTTTCAGCTTGGGGCTGTCAGCGGAGTCGGCGTTGAGCGAACGCTTGTTCTTTGCTTTTGCCATGACCGGGCCTCACGAGATTGAAGTGACGGGTTATCGATGCAAACCCCGATGTCGCCCCCGGAATCAGTGTAGATCCAAACCGTTTGGCCGCCATGGTCCATGGCATGTTTTGAGGGGGTTGGCGGACTGTCCGGGGCTGGCGCAGACGATCACTTTGCAATCGCTCGCCTCGTCTCGGCAGGTTCGGCGCGCGATGCGCTGATGCGATCCACCAGGAACTGCGCATCCTTGGCCACCCCGGAAAAACGCCCGGAACCCCAGGTGTACAGCCACGGCAACCCCAGAAAGTACAGGCCGGGCTGGGCCGTGACACCGCGCTGATGAGCGGGATGACCACGACCGTTGAAGACCGGGGCTTCCAGCCAGGTGAAATCCGGGCTGAAGCCGATGCACCAGATGATGCTGGTGATGCCTTCCTGCTCAAGATCCAGCTCGTCGCACGCCTGCTCCGGGGTCCAGACCGGCTGGTAACGCTCACCGGGTGGCGCATCGATCGCGTGCTGCTCGATGTACTGGTCAATCGAAGCGTTGATGCGGTTGTACACGGCATCGGCGCTGTCCAGGCTCTGCGCCAGGTTGTTGGCGAATTGCAGGCGCGTACCCTGCAACCCGTCCAGGCGACCGAACAGCCGCATGCCTTCGCGGGCGAAGTGGCGCAGATCAATGTCTCGCCCGCCGTCGCGGCCCGTGACGTAGTGGTTGGTGTTGTCGCGCACGCCTTCACGCAGGGGGTGGGTGTCGACGCCGATATCGTAGTAGCCCATCTGCGCCAACCAGTCGACCACGTCCTTGCCCCGGTAGAAACGCGCGCAACGCGGTGCATCGCCCACCGCCAGATAGACCTTGCGCCCGGCCAGGTGCAAGTCCTCGGCAATTTGCGCACCGGATTGCCCGGAGCCGACCACCAGCACATTCCCGGCGGGCAACGCCTGGGGATTGCGGTACTGCTCGGAATGGATCTGGTTGAGCTCTGCCGGCAAACGCTCCGCCAGGCGTGGAATGATCGGTGTGTGGTAACCGCCGGACGCCACGATCACCTGGTCGGCGCTGAACTCGCCCTGTGAGGTGTGTACCTGGAAGCCGCCCTCGGCGCGAGGAATCACCCGTTGCACGGCAACCCCTTCACGTACTGGCGCATTGACCTTTTTGACGAATCCGGCCAGGTATTGGTTGATTTCATCCTTCTTCATGAAACCGTGCGGGTCGGTGCCTTTGAAGTCGTCGTTGTAGCTGTAGCCCGGCAAGGCGCATTGCCAGTTCGGAGTCACCAGGCTGAAGGCGTCCCAGCGCTGGTTACGCCAGGTATGGGTCACGCTGTGCTTTTCCAGGACCAGGTGATCGATGTTCTCGCGTTGCAGGTAATAGCTGGCGGACAACCCGGCCTGACCGCCGCCGACGACGATCACGCTGTAATGCAGGGGTTTGATTGAGGTAAGTGGGCGGGTCATGTGCTGCTCCGGTCATCGGTGATGAAAGGGTGAGAGAAAGATCGATCAGTCAGAATGAGCCCCAGCCCGCACCGATCACCTGGCCGGCGCCTTCGGTACGCATGCTGAGAATCTCCACCTGCCCTTCGCCAGGATCTGGCAGGTAGCTGGCCTGGCCCTTGAGCGAGTTCAAGGTGTCCATGGCCGAACTGCAATAGAACCCCTTGACCTCCCTGACCCGCTCCGAGGCGTTGTTCAACGCACTGTCCAGGCGTTGCAGGAAGTCCGTGAGCGCGTAGCTGGCGCCCTCTTCCAGGTACTGGAAAATCACGGTCGAGGGCGAGTAGCCGGTGGCTTCCCGGCCATTGGGCCAGCGGATCTTGAAATTGACGGCGGGCATGTCAGTGCTCCTGTTGTGCAAGGTTTAAAGGGCTGAGGTCGAGATGGGAGTAGCTGAAGCCGGTGAAGGCCTGCTCACGCAAGTTCCAGAACGGCGCCTGCTGCAGGCCAAGGCGAGTGCGCAATGCGCCGTCGGCGGTGACCTGGCCAATGCGTGCGCAACACACGCCTTCGAAGGCGAATGCGCTCTGCACCTGAGGCCAGTCCCGCTCATCGAGGGTCATCAGGAACCCGTAGCTGGGAAACACCTGCAGCCAGCGAAGCCATTCGGCACCCGGCGGACGCGGCAGCGCGGACAGGTCGATGGTCGCACCGCAGCCGGTGGCTTCCAGCAGCATCAACAGGCTGCCGAGCACCCCGGCATTGCTGATGTCTTTGGCGGCGTGCAGCAGTCGGGCCTCGGCCAGGCGTGGCAGGACGTCGAGCTTGCTGCGCAGGCGTTCGGCCGGTACGCCTTCGAAGGCTTTCCAATAGGGGCTGTCGGCATGCCAGACGCCTTCGAGGTCCACCGCCATGGCGATGACCTGGCCGGGGGCGACATGCAGGGTCGACAGCAAGGTGTGCGCAATGCCGGTAATGGCCACGGCCAGCGCGCCCGGATGGCCGGAGGCGAGGCTGGTGTGCCCACCGGCCAGCAACAGACCATAGGCGGCGCAGGCAGCGCGAATACCTGCCAGCATCTGCTGCGCCGCTGCGTCGTCGTGATGCCAGTAGGCATTGACCACCGCCGTCGCCCGCCCGCCCATGGCGGTGATATCGCTGACATTGGCCATGACCGCCGACCACCCGGCAAACCACGGCGCCACCTCGACGAACGCCGGCAACATGCCTTCAATGGCCAGTAGCTGAAAATGCTCGCCACAGGCGATGGCGGCCGTGTCATCGCCCGGCAGCGCGTAGAGCTGCTCTCGGCTCAGCGAGTGCCCGGCAGCTCCGATGGCGGCGGCGGGCTGCTGGATCGCCTGCTTGGCGCGCATCGCCGGGGTATTGCGCAACGTCTCGAGCAGCGTCGACAGATCCACGAACTCAGTCATGTCGGGCCACCTTCAATGCCCGCAGCGACACCTGGCGCGGCATCAACGGATAGCTCGGCAGATCCGCCTGCATCAGGCAATGGGGCTGGCCGACCAGTTCCAGGGTTTCTAGGGTTTGCCAGCCCAGGCCATGGAAATACCGTTCGTTTTGCGCCTGCACCGTGGCCCGGAACACCTCGCTTCCCAGGTCCTTGGCGCGCGACACCGCTTCATTGACCAACGCGGTGCCAATCAGGCTGTGCCGTCGATACGCCGGGGCCACACAGAGCCGGCCGCCATACCAGAGACCCGGCTCCGATTGATAGATGCGCACCGCGCCCACCACCTGATCGGCCATGCCGCAGTTGCCGGCCAGGGCGACGATGGCAATCGCCTGGAAATCGTGGCGGTCCTTGTCCTGCGCCAGGAGCTGTTGCTCATCGGAAAATACCGAGCGACGCAGCGCGTAATAGGCCTGTTTCTCCCAGTGTTCGCTGGCCGGCTTGACCAGCAGTTCACCGGCGCGAAACGGTTCAAACGTACTGTCGACCAACGCATAGGCGAGATTTGGCATGGACGTTCTCCGGCTTATTCGTAGCTTTTCAGGGCCGAGCACGCGCCGCACTTGGCGCAACCGGCGTTGATCCGATCAGAGTGCAGGCCGTGGCGGCGCAGGCTCGCGCCGATCTGCGGATACAGGCGGGCCATCATCGCGCTGTCGGGTTTGGGGTGATGGGCCAGCGGCGTGCCGTCGATGGGCACGAATGGCACCACGAACGGATACACCCCCAGCGCACACAAACGCTCGCTCATCTCACTGATCGCCGCTTCGCTGTCGCCCAGCCCGGCGAGGATGTAGGTGCTGACCTGGCCACGACCGAACACCTCGACCGCAGCGCTGAACGCTTCGAAATAGCGACTGAGCGGCACCTGGGCCTTGCCTGGCATGATGCGCTGGCGAACGTCGTCGGTGACCGCTTCGAGGTGCATGCCCAGTGACACCACGCCGCTGTCGGCCAGGCGCCGGAACCAGCGGTCGTCGTCCGGTGGCTCGCATTGCGCCTGAATCGGCAGATCGACCGCTGCCGTCACTGCCGCGGCCGACTCACACAGGATCGCCGCGCCACGGTCGGAGGTTTGTGGCGTGCCGGTGGTCATCACCATGTGCTTGACCCCGTCGAGTTCCACTGCGGCTTTTGCCACTTGCGCCAGTTGCTGCGGACGTTTGCGCGCGATGGTCTTGCCCGCCGCCAACGACTGGCCAATCGCACAGAACTGACAGGAGCTGCCGCGATCGTTGAAGCGGATGCAATGCTGCAATACGGTGGTGGCCAATACGTCGCTGCTGTGCAGGGTGGCGATTTTCCAGTAGGGAATGCCGTCTGCCGTACTCAAGCCGTAAAACTTCGGCACACCGGGCATCTGCACCTGCCCGACCTGCAGCCCTTCGCGAAAAATCAGCGCCTGGCGGCCATCGTCAGTCGGCTGTGCTTGATAAGGTGAGTCCTGGGACGCTTGGTTGAGGATCGGCACCATCATCGTCCGCGCACCCAGACTCAGCGCCTTGTGATCCGATGGTCCCGCGCCGCCCTGGCGCGACAGACCGTTGTGCGCGGCGGGCCAGCGCACGCCATGGCATTGCAGCTCCGCCAGCAGTTCATTGGCCTGCATGATCGAACTCCTCGCTGACAGCCACCGCCGGGTGCGGGGTGCGCTCATGGACATGCGCGGTGGGCGTGCGGTCGATCAACAGGCTGAGCAGCTCGGGGCGGCTGTAATGGCCGACCGAATCCATCATCCGCTTGCGTTTGTCGATCAGTGACAGATCCAGGTCGGCAATCACCACGCCTTCACCGCACCGCAGTGGCTCGGCGAGCAGCTTGCCCTCCGGCGACACAATGGCCGTGAAGCAGCCGCCCGAGATCGGACCGGGCCCGCAACCGGTGTCCTGCATGATCTGCCCTTGCTGGTCGGCATCCAGCCAGGCCGTGGCGTTGACCACGAAGCAACCCGACTCCAGCGCGTGATGACGGATGGTGACTTCGATCTGCTCGGCAAAAATGTCTCCCACCAGCGAGCCAGGGAACATGGCTGCATGGATTTGTTCACCGTCAGCCATCAGGGCGTAGCGGGCCAACGGGTTGTAGTGTTCCCAGCACGCCAGCGAGCCGATCCGGCCGACGCTGCTGTCAATGGCCCGCAGGCCGGAGCCGTCGCCTTGCCCCCAGACCATGCGTTCGTGGTACGTCGGGGTGATCTTGCGTCGATGCTGGATCAGGCTGCCGTCGGCATCGAAAAGCAACTGGGCGTTGTAGATCGTGCCGCCGTCGCGCTCATTGACGCCGATCGACACGACCATCCCCGCCTGTTTGCAGGCCTCGCCGATGGCCAGGGTCGCGGCCGATGGCACGCTGACGGATTGATCGAGCAGCTTGAGATGCTGCGCGCCCATGGCAAACGCTGGCTGCACGAAGGAAAAGTAGGGGTAGTAAGGCACCACCGTTTCCGGGAACACGGCAAACTGCACGCCTTGCCGGCCCAGGGCGATGATCTGCTGGCAGACCTTGTCCACGGTGCCTTCGCGGCTGTAAAGCACCGGGCTGATCTGTACGGCGGCTGCGCGAATGATGGCCATGATGGGGTCCTGAAGTCAGAAGTGTTCGAAAGATTGACGCGGTCCTGTGGGAGCGGATGTGTTCCCTCCCACAGAAGCTGTGCCGTCAGGCCGTCCAGGTGTCGATGATCATTGCGCCTTCACGGCGCATCAGCAGGCGCAGGTCCATCACGTCCAGCGGGTTGATCGGACGGATGCCTTCGATCAGGGCTTTTTCGGTCTGGCCGTACAGCGCTTGCAGGGCGAAACGGCAGGCGTAGACCTCACCGCCCTCCTCCATGAACTGCACCAGTTGCTTGTTGACCGCCAGGTGTCCGGGGAAGGCTTCCGCGCCCAGGGTTGGAAAACCACGTTGCACGCCCAGTTGCACGCCTGGCCCGTACAGCAGCACTTTGGTTTCAAAGCCCTTGCGCAGCAGGCGCTTGGCCTGAAGCATGTTGACCAGCCCGATGGAGCCTTCGAAGGCGATGGTGTGGAAGGTGATCAGGACTTTCTCGCCCGGTTCGGCTTTGACGTCCTCGAAGACTTTCTCTTCGTAATTGACCAGGAAGTCGCCGTCTTTGTAATGGGGGATATCCACGCTTGGCATAGTGTCGCTCTCCGGTTTCTGGGTAGTGGAACGCCAGCCTGTCTGGCCGCCGTGTTGCAGGAGATAGAGCGAACGCCGTGCCAGGAAATAAAACAGTTTTTTACTTGCAGGCAACTTGTTGAAACTTAAAGCAATACCCTTCTGATCCGGTTTTTCGACGGGCAACTGATGCTTTCGCGTAGTCACGCATTCCCGTAGAAATACGAATATTCGTAGTGCCACAGCACGAGATTTCGTAGCCATGAATGAAGCAGACTCTCTCAGCGGCTGGGCCGACCTGGCCTACTCGTCGCGGCACATGGTGTTCGAGCATTGCGCCGAAGCCATCGCGCTGCTCAATCCATTCGCCGACCGCCTGGGCGACCTCAACGTCGCCGCCTGCAAGCTGCTCGGTTATCCCCGCCAGGAATTGCTCGAACTGCCGGTCAGCAGGCTGTTCGGTCATCAATTGGCCGACCTGATCGTTTTCACCCAGGCGGTGATGGACAAGGGGCGCGGCTGGAGCGACGAGTTGAGTTGCAACTGCAAGAGCGGCGAACGTATCGAGCTGGAGATATCCGCCACCACCTTGCAGATCAGGGGCGAGCAGCAGCTGATTCTGGTGATGCGCGAGCTCAGTCGCGAGAAGTACCAGCGCGATCAGGCCGAAACCGAACGCACCATGCGCGGCGGACTGATCGAGTGGCGCAACATCCTCAACCTGTTCCAGGAAAACGAGCGCGACAATCAGCTGTTGCTCAGTTCCGTGGGCGATGGCATCTACAGCATCAACAGCGAAGGCCTGGCCACCTTCGTCAACCCCGCCTGCGCGCGCATGCTCGGCTGGGAACCACAGGACATGATCGGCAAGAACATCCACCGCATTCATCACCACACCCACACCGATGGCAGCCCTTACCCGGTTGAAGAGTGTCCGATCTACAAAGCCGTGCGCGACGGCGTCATCCACGAGGGGCGTCAGGAAATCTTCTGGCGCCGTGACGGCACATCGTTCCCGGTGGAGTTCACCAGTACGCCGGTGATTTCCGATGGCCGCATCGTCGGTGCCGTGGTGGTCTTCCGTGACATCACCGAGCGGCGCAGTACGGAGAACCAGCTGCAAAGCGCCCTGGAAGAACTCCAGGTGCTCAAGCAGCGCCTTGAAGAACAGAACGCCTATCTGCAGGAAGAGATCCACATCGAGCACAACTTCCGCGAAATCGTGGGCCACAGCGAACCGATCAAGAAGATCATCCGCCAGATCGATGTGGTCGCCCCTACGGATGCCAGTGTGCTGATCAACGGCGAGTCCGGCACCGGCAAGGAATTGATCGCCCGGGCGATTCATCAGGCCAGTCGACGCAACGCCCACCCGCTGATCCGGGTCAACTGCGCGGCGATCCCGGCCGAGCTGTTCGAAAGCGAGTTCTTCGGCCACATCCGTGGCGCCTTTACCGGCGCGGTACGCGACCGGGTCGGGCGCTTCGAACTGGCAGACGGCGGCACGCTGTTTCTCGATGAGATCGGCGAGATCCCCCTGGAACTTCAGAGCAAGCTGCTGAGGGTGTTGCAGGAAGGACAGTTCGAGCGCGTTGGCGAAGAGCGCACGCGCAAGGTCGACGTGAGGATCATTGCCGCGACCAATCGCGATCTGCGCGAAGAGGTCGCCGCCCGGCATTTTCGCGAAGACCTGTATTTTCGCCTGAACGTTTTTCCCATCCAGTCGCCGGCGCTGCGTGAGCGCCTGATGGACATCGGCGCCCTGGCGGCGCACTTCCTCAAGCAGACCGGAAAACGCTTGAACATGCCGGGAAGACGCTTGCGCAACAGCGACATCGAACGCCTGCAACGCTACTCGTGGCCGGGCAATATCCGCGAATTGCAAAATGTCATCGAGCGCGCGCTGATCACCTCGATCGGCGCGGACCTGAACCTGGACCTGCCCGATGAACCGAAAACCGGCTCGCCCGTTGCGCAGCCACCCTCGCCCACGATCATGACGGATGCGCAGATTCGCGACCTCGAACGCAACAACATGCAGGCTGCGTTGAAAGCAGCGGATGGCAAGCTGTTCGGCAAGGGCGGTGCGGCTGAGCTGCTGGGGCTAAAACCCACGACCCTGGCGTCGAGGTTCAAGCGGCTGAAGATCAAGCTGTCGGATTGAGCAGCGCCGGCGTCGTCCATTTCAACATCAAGGGCTGCGCGATCTGCGGCGAAAGCGTCTCCAGGCATTCCCCCAGGGTACGAACGTCAAAGTGTTGCGAGCCCGCCTCGTGCGCACGATTCGTCCACACCACGGCATAGCGGTCGAGGATGTCGACCATGGCCTCCCGCGCAAAACCGGGAGAGGCTGCCAGCGCTGCCAGCTCACGGAAGGCCTGCTCTACGGCGCCGGGCCACAGCACGATGCCCACCGTGCTCGGGTGCGCACCGTGCTGGTGAATTCGGTGCGCAGTGCCCGCCTGCAGTTTCACCGCCTCGCCCTCCCTGAGCAGGACCTGCCGCTGGCGACCCGTGCGCAGCTCCAGCTCGCCCTTGAGGGCCACCACCCATTTGCTCTCTCGTCGGTGCATCAATGGCAGGTTATGCCCGTGCAAAGGCAGTTCAAAGCGCATGGCTGTTGCCGCCCCGTCGATGCTGGCTTCAGGCACGTCGATCCAGAGCGGATAACCACCGGGCACCAGCAGCAGCCTTTCTGATTGCTCCATGTCGGTCAATGCCCTCGAATGATCCACCGTCGCCCGGCTCGGCCAGCGCGCTCGATGTCGATAACCGCCGCTTCAGACCACTGGTGCAGAACCCGCGATCTGCGCCGTCTGCGTCCGCCAATGGAGCGTGTTGGATTACCCGTCGAGCCGCATCGCCGGATGCTCGCGTAACCGATCGACGACATAGTTGACAAAACTGCGCACACGCATCGAGGCGTTGCGTCTTTCCCGGTAGACCACGTGCACCGGCATCGACGGCGGGTCATAGGCGTGCAGCACCCTGCGTAATCGGCCTGCCTTCAAATAGTCGTACAACGGATAGCTCAGGCAACGGGTGACCCCGGCGCCATTGGCCGCCGCATCGATGGCTGTTTGTAACGTGGCGCAACTCAGGCGCGTGCGTGCCTTGACGATGAAAGGCTCGCCCCGATTCTGAAACGGCCATTGCACGCTGTTCTGGTTGGGCTGCGTGGCGATCAACCGATGGTTGCAAAGGTCTTCGGGAACGTCGGGCTCACCATGCAGCGCAAAGTAATCGGGGCTGGCGCAGACGATCGACTGGACATGCCCCACGGGCCGGGCAATCAACGATGAATTGGGCAGGTTCCCCACCAGCACCGCCACGTCCACTCCTTCCTCGTACAGGTTGGCGGAGCGGTCGTGGTAGCGCGCGAAAATACCGACCTCGGGGTACAGATCCATGTAGCCGGTCAGCACCGGCGTCATCACGTAACGGCTGAACAGCAAGGGCAACAACACCGTCAGGTTGCCCTGGGCCTGGACATGCAGGCCTTTGGCAGACGCCTCGGCCTCGTCGACCGCCTTGAGGATGCGTGAAGCATCGGCCATGAACGCCGCCCCGGCTTCGGTCAGGGTGATGCCTCGGGTGCTTCGCAGCAGTAACGTGACGCCCAGTCGCGCCTCCAGTCGGGCGACCGCGCGCATGACCGTCGGCCCGGACACGTTGAGACGCCGTGCCGCCGACGCGAGGCTGGGGCGTTCGGACAGCGCAGTGAACATCAGCATCTCATGGTAGCGATCCATCAGGTTGGGCCTTGTGCACTGGGGATCAGGGCTTCATCACGCTCCAGCCGTTCAACGAGGAAGTCGACGAAGGTCCGAACTTTCGCGGCCACCCGGTTGCTCTTCTGATACACCACATGAATCGGCAACGCCGGCGGTTCGTAGTCCTCGAGGACCAGCTCCAGTTCACCGGCGCCGACACGGCTGGCCACCTGGTAGGACAGCACCCGTGTCAGGCCCCAGCCGCGGCTGGCAATATTGATCGCGGCCTGATTGGCGGTGACGACCAGGCGCGGGTTGAAACGAAAACTCAGGGGGTTGGAATCCTTCATGAACACCCAATCGCTGAGCAAATGGCTGGCAGAAGACATCACGATGTTGGCCGAACTCAAGTCCTCAGGGTGCTTCGGGCGGCCATAGCGCTCGAAATAGGCGGGCGCGGCGCAGATCACCTGGCGCACCTCACCGACCTTGATCGCATTCAGGTTGTTCTCTCGCAAATGACCGATGCGGATCGCCACGTCGATGCCTTCATCGGCCATGCTGACCACGCGATCGACGAACATCGCGTTAAGGTGCACCGAGGGGTACTGGTCCAGGTAATCGGCCATCAGCGGGGCAATGTACAACTCGCCGAACAATACCGATGCCGTCACGGTCAGCAGCCCGCAAGGCACCGAGTAGCTGCCGGCGGCTGCCTCTTCGGCTTCGTCGAGTTCTCCCAGGATGCGCCGGCAGTCTTCCAGGTAACGTTGCCCGGCTTCGGTCAGGTGCAGGCTGCGAGTGGTTCGAGACAACAACTGAGTGCCGATCCGTTCTTCCATTGCGGCAATGGCGCGGGTCACGCTCGGTGGCGAAATCCTCAGCGAACGTGCAGCGGCAGCAAACCCCTCTTCCTCTGCAACGGCCATAAAAATCTGCATTTCCTGGAAGCGATCCATGGGCAACCCGATTGTGATTGAGGTTCTGCGGCGCGTACTGAGCAATCTGCCAGTATTGTCGTCGATGGCGACTTTCGCACGCTTGGGGATGAAAGAAGTGCGCTGGGGTAGCGACTTGAACGGGGATGGGGCTGGCCGGAAAACCTTGCGACCAGCCCCGCGACCAGACTCAGGCGTGTTGCAAGCCCACCGCCGTGCGCTGCATGCCGACAAAACGTGGCAACGCTTCGACACGTGCCAGCCAGGCACGGACATTCGGGTAATCGCTCAACGAGACATTGCCCTCCGGCGCGTGGGCCACGTAGGTGTAAGCGGCCACATCGGCAATGGTCGGTTGGTCACCGGCCAGGAATTGGCTTTGGCCCAGCTCCTCTTCCATCACTTTGAGCAAGCCGTGAGAGCGGCCAATGACGTCTACGGCGTTGTAACCGGCACCAAACACGGTGATCAAGCGCGCGGCGGCTGGCCCCGAGTTGATCTGGCCGGCGGCCACGGAAAGCCAGCGCTGGACCTTGGCCCTGGCGAGCGGATCGCTGGGCAACCACTGGTCGTTGTCATATTTTTCGGCGAGGTAGATCAGGATGGCGTTCGAATCCGCCAGCACGACGCCATCGTCATCAATGACCGGCACCTGACCAAAGCGGTTGAGCGCCAGGAATTCAGGGGTTTTGTGCGCACCCTTCATCAGGTCCACGTCGATCAGTTCGGTGGGCAACCCAAGCAGGGACAGCATCAATTCGACACGGTGAGAGTGGCCGGACAATGGATGACGGTACAGCATGATCGCTTTCTGGGACATGACGGACTCCTTGTTGGCTTTCTGATGGCTCGGCACGGTCGTGACGATGGGGCTATCCTCCGCTCCCGTAACAAACAGCGGAATCACCAGCATTTACAATCCAGCATTTCATTTTCTGGAATGGTGAGTGGGCAGATCTTGAAATGACACTAAACAGATGTGGGAGCGAGCCTGCTCGCAATGGCGGTAGATCAGTCGATACACAGGCGACTGAAATCACGCCATCGCGAGCAGCCTCGCTCCCACAGGGCAGCCAATGGATGCGCTTCAAATATCCAGGATCAGCGTTTCGCTACCCTCTGCCGGCACCGAACAGCAGATCAACACTTCATCCGCCGCCAACCCTTGCTCCGGCGTATTCAGATAATGCACCTGGCCGCTGCTCAACTTCGTCTTGCAGGTGCCGCAAGAGCCCCCCCGACAACTGAACTCCGGACTCAGGCCACGTGCCTCCGCCAGTTCGAGCAGGGTCCCGTTGCCGGGTTCCCAGCGGGCTTCCTTGCCCGAGGTGGCGAACAGCACTTTCACCGCTTCGGTGGCCATGGGCACCTGCGGCGTCGCGGGGACACTGACTTCGGCATCACGAACCAGCGTGGACGGGCCAAAGGTTTCCGCATGAATACGATCGTCGGGGATGCGCAACCTGCGCAGGCCGTCGTACAGCGCCTGGGTGAAACTGCCCGGGCCGCACAGGTAGAAGTCATAGTCATCGAGCGGCAGCAGGGCCTTGAGCAGGTCGATATCGATCCGGCCCGCCACGTCATAACTGTCCTCGGCACCGGAAGTGGGCGGCTGGCTGACCACGCGCAGGACCTGGACCTGGCCCCCCGCCCGCGCCACCAGCTCATCGATTTCAGCACGGAACGCCAGGTCGGCCACCGAGCGGCTGCTTTGCACCAGCCATGTCGGGCGCATGCGGCTGATACGTTTGCCCTGGTAAACCACCTCACGCAGCATCGACAACAGCGGCGTGATCCCCACACCCGCCGCCAGCAGCACCAGGGGCCGGCGCTCGGCAGCCTGGACGGTGAAATGCCCCTGGGGCGCCCTCGCCTCGATCCAGTCGCCGACCTGGATGCGATCATGCAGGTGCGAAGAGATCAGGCCATCGCGCTTGACGCTGATGCGCAGGAATTCATCCGAGGAGGCGCTGGAAACGCTGTAGGTACGAATGGACGGCGCCGGCTGCCCGTCCAGCGAGAGCCGTATCGGCAAGTGTTGCCCCGGCTCGAACCCTGGCAGGCCAAGCCCGTCATTGGGTTCCAGGTAGAACGAGCGAATGCTGCGGCTTTCATCGACGACGCGCGCCACCCGCAGGGGCCGCCAGTGGTTGCGCAGGGATTCAGCGCGCAAGCGCTCGGCCGCCTGCTCCCAGCTGCCGGTCATCAACGAATTGGGCGACTCGCCTTCATCCTCGTCCACCCAACGCAGCGGGATTGCCGCCTGGCGGTAAACAATGCGTTGCGGCTTGAAACGCCACAGGCGTTCGGCGCCCTGGAACGCGGCAATCTCGGGATCGTCCAGCAGCACCTCGGCGCTACCGCTCATTTGCAGCAGGTCACCGCTCTGGAAATCGATGAACAGCAGCCCGGCGCGGGGGTTGAGCAGGATGTTGCCCAAGGTGTTGAAAAACAGGTTGCCGGAGAAATCCGGGATGGTCAGTGTGCCGTCCGCGTCCATTCGCACAAAACCGGGCTTGCCGCCGCGATGGGAGGCATCGACCTGATTGTGGCCATCGCGCTCGACGTAGGTGGCGACATAAAACGAATCGGCGCCGGTGATCATGCGCTGCACCTGCGAATCCGCCAGGGTCAGTTCAAGCAAGGTGTCGGCGACGTCGTCGACGAAACCATACTGACGCAGGTTGATGTAGCGCGGGCAATTGCCGTAGGCCTGGGTAACCTCGATTTCGATGCCTTCACTCCGCTCGCGCAGCACGTTGCCATTCATGCGGTTGCGCCGGCGGGTGTGCAACTCGATACCGAGCATGCCAATGGCATCGCCGGCCTTCATCCCCGCCTCGGCCGGGTCGTTGGGTTGTGGCTGCAGATCGATGTGCAGGATTTGCGGCGTCGGGGAACGCATGAAGCCGGGCTCGCCGGTGCGAAGGGTGGCCCAGACATCGCCCTGCCGATCCACGGCGCCCAGCACCACGAAAGGCAACTGGTGGTAGAACTCGCGGTGTTGATCCGGCATCCAGGTACGGGACAGTTGCCGCTCGCCGACCCCCACCATCATGTCGACAGCGCCCACTGTGCGTTGCAAGGTCAGCTCACCCTCGTGCCAGGGGGAGGATGGTGCTTTCGAGACTTCGTCCATAGCGGCTCTCCTCGCGCCCGCAGCGTCAACCATCACGTCAGCGGCCAGGGTGATGAGTGCCCCCTCCTGGGCGGAGGGGACTGGGTGAGCGCTCATCTTCACCTTGAAGTGTCTGCGGCGGAATGGGCATGAATTGCAATCCACTATTTCAGGAAATGAAATGGTGTCAGCCGCATGCGAAGCAGGATCAAGCCAGCAGGTCGTCGATCCACCGGGTCTGCTGGCGTATCTCCTGCACTTTTTCCTCAGGCACGACTTGCCGCGCGCGCTGAAATTGCGCCAGCGTCCGCTGTTTCTCGCGCAACAGTCGTTGCCACTTGTCAAGGAACGCCGGGCTGCGAGCCTGCAGCTGCACTGGGCCGAAGTACAGTTGCTCGGCGGTGTAGTGCACCGCCTCGCCGCGTTCGGCCACGATGATTTCGTAGTCGAAGCGGTTTTCCCGCAGCACTTCCTCGAACAGGATGCGGTAGCCATGGTTCATCAGCCATTGGCGCAGAGGTTGCTCCCCGCCATTGGGCTGCAGGATCAGACGCTCCAGGCCACTGAGACAGGCCTTGCCGCTGTCGAGGATGTCGCGGATCGTTTCACCGCCCATGCCGCAGAGGGTGATGACGGTGATGGCATCCGCCGGCTCGATCGCCGCCAGGCCATTGGCCAGGCGCACGCTGATCCACGGCTCCAGATCGTTCTCGCGCACGGTGCGTTCGGCGGCACGAAACGGCGTCACGGCCACTTCGCCGGCCACCGCCGCCGTGATGGCGCCACGGCGTATCAGTGCCACCGGCAGGTAACCGTGATCCGAGCCGATATCGGCCAGGCGTGCACCCGCCGGCACATGTGCTGCCACCCGCTCCAGGCGCCTGGATAAAGTCTGTTGCTTCAACGACTACCCTCTTCACGACGAATGACTGGCTCCCTCGGCCAGGCAGGGCCGCGATTCTGTCGGGCATCGCGGCGCAATTCAAATCCAAACGATCAGGCGCATCGCTCGACAGGGCGCGTCTTATTGACTGCAAAGGGTCTTTATAACCCCGCATTCCTGCTGTCATAAAGACTGCATCCGGGCTGAAGCCCTTGTCTTACGGGGCCCTGGCATCTGGCCCACATCTTGAATAGTCGGGTTCGGACTTAACACCAACTCATGTTCATTCAGGATAAATAGCGATGAGTAACGATTTCGAAGGACGCCTGGCGGTTGTCACCGGTGCCAGCTCCGGTATCGGTCTGGCCGTCACGGCCCGACTTCTTGCACAGGGTGCCAGGGTTCTGGCCATGTCGCGGAAAATGGGTGGGCTGGAAGAACTGGCTCGACACTTTGCCGGGCAATTGACCTGGGTGTCTGGCGATGTCACGAAGGCACAAGACCTGGAACAACTGGCACAACACGCTTTGCGCCTGGGCCCGGTGCATTATCTGGTGCCGAATGCCGGCATCGCCGAGCTGGCCGACTGCCTCGACCTGCAAGCCTTCGATCGGCAGTGGGCCGTCAACGGCGCCGGCGCGCTGAATACCTTGGCCCACCTGCGCGGGAACCTGGCCAACCCGGCATCGGTGGTGTTCATCACCACGTTCCTGACCGGTGTGACCTTCCCAGGCCTGGCCGCCTACATTGCGTCCAAGGCCGCCCTGCAGGCGCATGCCCGCACACTGGCCGTCGAGTTGGCGCCCCAGGGAATCCGCATCAACATGGTGTCCCCGGGCCCGACCGCTACACCGATCTGGTCGACTCTGGGCCTCAATCATCAGGACCTGGCCAATGTCGCCACTCAGGTGAACAAGCGCCTTATTGGCGGTGAGTTCCTCGAAGCCGGTGCGGTGGCCGACGTCGTCCTGTTCCAGCTGAGCAACGGCGCCAGAAGTGTGTATGGCCAGGATTGGGTCGTCGACAAAGGCTATACCGTCCGCTGACATCCCGCGGGAGCGGGCTCGCTCGCGATGGGCGCCCACGAAAGCGTTGGCTGCCGGGGGGGGGGTCGTGAGCAGGCACGCTCCCATGAGAGGCTGCGCTGGATCTGCAGGAGCGAACAAGCTCGCGCCTGCAGAGGGGCGGTCAGGTCATTCGGGCAATTGCTGCTCGATCACCCCGTACCAGCCCATGCCGGGATAGGTCTCAAAGCCGGGCGTGAGTGAATAGCCCTGCAGGGCGTTATTGGGTTGTACGCTGTAGCCAGAGGCCTGGCCCGCTTTGGTCGTCAGGGCGATGCGTTGCCCGAGCGAGGCCTGAGGATTGGAGCTGGCCAGGATGTTATTGCTGGCATCGACCATCATGACGCAACTGCGCGAACGTTCTTCCTCGGTCAATCGCACGCCGTTGATGATGGACCTGGCCTGGTTCTCCCAGTCGAAGAAAATGCCGATCACACCCATCACCGGGCCTTGGGCATTGCTGCGCACTGCCGCGCTGAAGGCGCAGGTTTGTGCACCATTGAGCAACGGTTCGACGCAGACATTGCCGGCATGATACTGGTCGCTGCGGGTGTGTTGCAGCGCCATCCGGAACCAGGGCGCGTCGCTGACATCGGCGCCGACGGTCTTGCCATAAACACTGGAACGGCCGGTGGCAATGACACGGCCACGGGTGTCCGCAAGCCAGATATCCAGATAAACCGTATAGCTGTCGAGAATGATGCCCAGGCGTTCACAGGCGTAGGCGCAGGCCTGTTCGTCGGCAGACTTGAGGGCATCGACCAGCGAGGCATCGGTCGCCCACCAGCGGACATCGCAGGTCCGCTCGTAGAGATTGCGATCCATGATTTCGATCATGTTCAGCGACAGGTCGGCCAAGCGCTGTCCGCGCACGTCAAAGCACATGCCCTCCCCCAGTGCGGTCAACTCATTGACGGATGCCTGGAGGTCTTCGGTCATGGTGCCGGCGATCCTCGAGATACGCTCGGAGATCACCTTGACCTCTTCAGCCACCACGGCAAACCCCTGGCCGGCCTTGCCTGCGTGGGCGGCCTCGATCAAGGCATTGATTGCAAGCAGGCGGGTCTGGCGAGTGATCATCTGGATGTCGCTGATGCCACGGTTTGCCAACGCTTCGACTTCCCGCGACAACGTGACAATTCGTTCTGGTTCGATCATTTTCTTTGTGCTTCAAAGAGGTGTTGGTCGGCGGCAGCCTTATCAAGTTGAAGCTTTGGATGAGCCGTACCCATGCAATGAGATGCACGGCAGACTCAATGATTTTCTAGTTATTCAGCCAGTGTGCCCTGGTCTGTTTTTGCGAGATTTCTGTTTTTATGCCGTGCTATCCACGCTGGTGGCACTGTGAAATCAATGTGCCGACTCTAGTTCAGCTGATTCGATTCAGGCAAGCGCTTGCGAGGCCATATACCCAGGTTTTTGGCACGAAAGTGCTTCACGCCAAAAAGACCTGCGACAGTACGTCGCACAAACACTCCGAAACACCCGCCCTCAGGGAGATTGCCTTGCCTGTGGCAGCCTGTCGCAAGCTTTGGAAGCCCCCGGAAAACGGTAGAATTGCGCCTGTATGACCCGCACGAAGGATTGCGCCCCTGCCGGCGTCAATCATCCGCTATGAGCCCCGGGACCGGGCTGATCAGAAAGGCTGTAGAAATGACTGTTTTGTTGACCCGCCGCAAGGTGGTTGCAGGTATCGGTTTACTCGGTCTGGGCCTGCTGACAGGCTGCGACAACAGCGTCCGCCTGTCGTACAAGTACGGCAAGGACCTGAGCGACAAGATTCTGGGGCGCACATTCAAGTTGAAAGACTCGGAAGGCAACCTGACGACGCTTTCGAGCTTCCGCGGCATGATGCCGATGGTGTTCTTCGGCTTCACCCAATGCCCGGCGGTGTGCCCGACCACCCTCGCCCGCGCGGCTCAGATCAAGAAATTGATGGGCAAGGACGGTGACCTGCTGCAAGTCGTCTTCATCACCCTGGACCCCGAACGGGATACCCCGTCAATGCTGGACGCCTACGTCAAGACCTTTGACCCCACCTTTGTCGCGCTTCACGGGACACTGGAAGAAACCGCAGCGACGGCCAAAGAGTTCGACGTGTTCTACGAAAAAGTCCCGAGCGGCTCCACCTATACCATTTCCCACACGGCGACCAGCTACGTTTATGACACGCGGGGCACGCTGCGCCTTGGGTTGTCTCACTCGCTTTCGGCACAAGAGTGTACGGAAGACTTACTGACCGTCATGGAGGTCTGCTGATGAACTCGATCACCCTTAAATCCCGCTTCAATGCGCGGGTGGGACAACTGGTGCTGGGCCTGTCCATGCTCAGCCTGGCGGCTCACGCTTGCGCCCAGACCCAGGTCGAAGACGCCTGGGTTCGCGCCACCGTCGCGGGACAACAATCCACCGGCGCATTCATGACCGTCACGTCGAGCAGCGACGGCAAGCTGATCAGCGCTCAATCGCCAGCGGCCAAAACCGTGCAGATCCATCAGTCGACCATGAAAAACGACGTGATGAGCATGCAAGCCGTGGAGTTTGTCCCCTTGCCCGCCGGCAAAGCGGTCGCGTTCAACTCCGACAGCTATCACGTGATGCTGATCGACCTGGTCGCTCAGGTAAAGGAAGGCGACAAAGTGCCGATGGTGCTGACCGTCGAGCACGATGACGGCAAAAAAGAAGTGATCAACATCGAGGCGCCGGTGCGCGCGCTGAACATGATGGACCACAGCAAGATGCATTGATCCGTTGCTGGAAGGGAGTGGTGCCCAGCCACCGCTCCCCGCCTCGATAAACCTGCAGCGAACACCCCGAACGGCCCCTGAACTGCAAACAGTTCGCAATCCCCTCCCGCCTTTTCCCTGACGATCTATACTGATCAGGTTTTCTTTCCGGTTTCATGCAACACATCGACACGCGTGCCCTTCGGCACCCGTGCCAATCGCCAACGTTAACAGCCAAGAGTCTGCGTCTTTTTCGGACATGCTCGATCGCTTTGTGGCTGATGGGTCGTGGAGAACACCAATGAAATACAAACTTCTTTCAGGCGTTGTTTTGGTCGTCTCGGCAACGGTGGCAATACCGGGTTGGGCTGCGGAAGTACGGGCGCTGGCATCAGATGGCGCGGATCATGTGGGCGCAGGGGCCGTTGCGGCGGATGGTGCGGACAAGGTCGGTGCCAACAAACTCGCGGCGGACGGCGCGGACAAGGTCGGTGCCAATAAACTCGCGGCGGACGGCGCTGACAAGGTCGGCGCCAATAAGCTCGCGGCGGACGGTGCGGACAAAGTCGGCGCCAACAAGCTTGCGGCGGATGGCGCGGACAAAGTCGGTGCCAATAAACTCGCGGCGGACGGCGCAGACAAAGTCGGTGCCAATAAACTCGCGGCGGACGGCGCGGACAAGGTCGGCGCCAATAAGCTTGCGGCGGATGGCGCGGACAAGGTCGGTGCCAATAAACTCGCGGCGGACGGTGCGGACAAGGTCGGGGCCAATAAGCTCGCGGCGGACGGTGCGGACAAGGTCGGCGCCAATAAGCTTGCGGCGGATGGCGCGGACAAGGTCGGTGCCAATAAACTCGCGGCGGACGGCGCGGATAAGGTCGGGGCCAACAGGCTGGCGTCTGACGGTGCGGACAAGGTCGGCGCCAATAAGCTTGCGGCGGATGGCGCGGACAAAGTCGGTGCCAATAAACTCGCGGCGGACGGCGCGAATAAGGTCGGGGCCAACAGGCTGGCGTCTGACGGTGCGGACAAGGTCGGCGCCAATAAGCTCGCGGCGGACGGCGCGGACAAGGTCGGGGCCAACAAGCTGGCGGCGGACGGTGCGGACAAGGTCGGGGCCAACAAACTTGCAGCTGACGGTGCGGACAAGGTCGGCGCCAACAGGCTTGCGGCTGACGGTTCCGACAAGGTCGGCGCCAACAAGCTGGCGGCTGACGGCGCGGACAAGGTCGGCGCCAACAGGCTTGCGGCTGATGGCGCGGACAAGGTCGGTGCCAACAGGCTGGCGGCTGACGGTGCGGACAAAGTCGGGGCCAACAGGCTGGCGGCTGATGGCGCCGATCACGTTGGCGCGGCTCGTCTCGCGTACTCCCGCAACGGCATAGGTTCGGATCGGGTCGCCTCCGCGCTCATGGACGAAGGCAGCTACACCGACCAGTTCAACGACGCCCAGTAAACGGACGCGCTCCACGCGTCTTTTCGGCCCGAAACCGCCGTCCCGGCGACGGCGGTTTCCCGAGTCTTTGTATCTGTTTGTATATGAACCTTGGACAGATACGCAGACCTCGATTTCAAAGTGTTCAAGCACACATCGGCGATACACCCGAGCGTTTAACTGTGTTCACCGGATAGCAACAGCTACCGACTCACTCAAACCAAACGCACGGAGCATCACCATGATCAATTTCTCGAAAGTTTCCTCCCTCGTTCTCGGCCTGGCACTGGTCGGCGGCTTGAGCCTGTCGAACCTGGCCTCGGCCAACACCGCAAGCTTCGCCTCACACAGCCTGGCCCAACCACTTTTGGTGGAAGGTGGCGCGGATCGTCTGCAGGAACTGCGTGAGCGCGTGGCTGAAGGCGGCTCCGATCGCCTGATCGAACGCCGTGTGGCCGAAGGAGGTGCGGATCGTCTGCAGGAACTGCGTGAGCGTGTGGCTGAAGGCGGTTCCGATCGCCTGATCGAACGCCGCGTGGCCGAAGGGGGTGCGGATCGTCTGCAAGAGCTGCGTGAACGGGTCGCACAGGCCGCCCCGGGCAATGCCGTGCAAAAGGGAGTGATTGTCGCGGAAAACCGGGCGGAATTCGGTTCGAAATATCAGCGCTATTAATGGCGGCCTGACCCGCGACACCTCAAGCCCGGATATTCCGGGCTTTGTTTTAGCGCTTTAGCGCGCAGACAAGGGAACACAGCTCATGAAAATCGGTTTTCTCGGTTTGGGCAACATGGGGCAGGCGATTGCAACCAACCTTTTTAAAAGCGGCCACGACCTATGGGTGTGGAATCGCTCCCCGCACCCGACACAAAAAATGCTTGGGCTTGGCGCGAAGGCTGCCGCGACTGCAGCACAGGCATTCGACGCCGATGTGGTGTTCAGCATGCTCGCCGACGACAAGGCCCTGCGCGCAGTGCTGCTCGACTCCGGGTTGCTGGCACGGCTCAACGGTCCGCTGATTCACGTCAACCTGTCCACCATCGCCGTCACCTTCGCCGACGAGCTGGCGGTCTTGCATGCGGCGCAAGGCATCGATTACATCGCCGCGCCGGTGTTGGGTGGTCCCGACGTCGCGATGGCGCGCCAGCTCAACATACTGGTCGCCGGGCCGGAAACCGCCATCGATCGTGTCCAGTCGCTGCTCGATCTGATTGCACGCAACACCTGGCGCATGGGCAAAAAAGCCTCGAGCGCCAACGCCATGAAGCTGGCCACCAACCACCTGCAAGACGCGATGTCGCCTGGCCAGGCAGGCATGGATCTCGTCGCTCTGGCGAGGTTGCGCGACGGCGAACGTTGAATCGACGTGCTTCAAATCTCAGGCGGTGCAGGGTCCGGCTGATCTTGCACCCACTGCCAGAACAACTGATAACCCACCGCCAACACCACCGGCCCGATGAACAGCCCGATGATGCCGCTGGTCACCATGCCACCGAGTGCGCCGATCAGCACCACGGGCATTGGCACATCGACACCGCGCCCCAACAACAGGGGTTTGAGCACGTTGTCCACCAGACCGGCGACGAAGACATAGATGGCGAAGATGATCGTGGCACTGCTGGCGCCTTCGGTGGCGAACACAAAGGCAATCACCGGGATAGTGATCAACGTCACCGGCAATTGCATGATGCCCAGCAACAGCACGGCCAAAGCCAGCAAACCGGCACCGGGAATGCCCTTGAAGACAAACCCGAGGCCCACCAGCAGCATCTGGATGAACGCAATGCCCACCACGCCCAACGCCACGGCACGGATAGTCGCCGTGCACAGCGCAGCGATTTTCGGACCTCTGGCCGGTCCGCTGACCCGCGAGGTAATCAGCACCGCGCTGCGGCTGCCTGCTTCGCCATGGGCCATGATGATCCCGGCGATGATCAAGGCAAAAATGAAGATCAGGAACCCCATGCCAATCCCGGCCAGTTTGCTCAGTACCGTCAGGCTGGCGACCTTGATCTGTGGAAGGTATCTGGCGGCCAGGTCCGGAAGGTTGGTCGAGGCATCCAGCCAGACGGCAGACAGCTTCTGACCAATCACCGGCCAACTGGCTACAGCCTCGGCAGGTGGCGGAATGTGCAGATTGTCAGCCTTGATCACCGCCATGGCGCGCTCGACCGAGTCGGCAATCGAGGTACCCAACAGGTAGACCGGCACCATCAGGATGACAATGGCGATCAGGATGATCAGCGTCGCAATCCGTCCGTCATTGTGCCCCAGGGGCCCTCGCAGGCGTTTTTGCAGCGGGTAAAGGGTGATTGCCAGGATCAGCGCCCACAGCATCAGGTCGCGGAACGGACTGAAGATATCGAAGCAGAACAACACCAGCACCGCGATCAGCCCGGCCCGGATGAAGACATCGAGCAACGTGCGCGTCAGCGTTTTTTCGTTGAAGGACGTCGGCTCCATGGATGTCTCCTTGTCGGTCACGGCAGCGTTGCGCAGTGGTTAGCCCAGCATAGACGCCCGGGCCGTTTTGCGCAGGCTTCGCCCTGCTCCCTCGACACCGCCCTCGCCCCCGCAAACATTGGCGCTTATCATGTCTGCCGAATCCATCCCGGCCCTTTATGAGATAAGCATGACTTTCGATTTTGATCAGGTGTTCGATCGCCACCACACCGGCAGCACCAAGTGGAGTCGCTACCCGGCCGATGTGTTGCCGATGTGGGTCGCCGACATGGATTTCGCCGCACCGCCGGTGATCATCCAGGCCCTGCAAAAACGCCTGCAACACCCGTTGCTCGGCTACAGCGTGGCCCAGGATGACTTGCGCGACGCCATCGTCGCCGACCTGTGGAACAAGTACCAATGGCGGGTCGAGCCGCAGGAACTGATTTTCCTGCCGGGCGTGGAGTCCGGGTTCAACATGGCGCTGCACGCCCTGGTGCAGGCGCAACAGAACGTTGTCGTGCAGGTCCCCAACTATCCGCCGCTGCGCCACGCGCCGACCCATTGGGGGCTGAACAAGGTCGAACTGAGTTTCGACACCCAGGCCGATGGCACTTACAGCACGCCGCTCGAGACCCTGCGTCAGTCATTGGCCGGTGGCGGTGCCTTGCTGCTGAGCAACCCGCACAACCCGCTGGGCAAGGCCTTCCCCCGGGAGGAGCTGCAAGCGGTGGCCGATATCTGCCTGGCGCAGGACGCCTGGATCATCTCCGACGAAATCCACGCCGAGTTGTGCTTCGACGGGCGCCGGCACATTCCGACCGCATCCCTGGGTCCGGATGTCGCCCGACGCACCATCACCCTGATGTCGGCGAGCAAGGCCTACAACATCGCAGGCCTGAAGACCTCGTTCATGATCATCCAGGACCGCGCCCTGCGCGAACGGGTCAACCATGCCCGTTGTGGCATGGTCGACAGCGTCAACCCGCTGGGCATGGAAGCCACCCGGGTGGCTTATGCCGAGGGCGCGCCGTGGCTGACCGAGTTGCGGGGCTACCTGCAAGCCAACCGTGATTACCTGGTCGACGCCGTTCGCACGCGCCTGCCGGGCGTCAGCATGCACGTGCCGCAAAGCACCTACCTGGCCTGGCTCGATTGCACGGCGCTGGGGCTGGAGAACCCGCAACGGTTCTTCCTCGAACAGGCCAAGGTCGGCTTGAGCCCTGGCCTGGACTTCGGCGATGACCATCAACAGTTCGTGCGCCTCAACTTCGGCTGCCCGCGCGCATTGCTCGAAGAAGGCATTGCGCGGATGGAACGCAGCCTGATCGAACGCCAGCGCTGACAGGACGGCCGAATTCCCCTTCCTCCTGTGGGAGCGAGCCCGCTCGCGATGGCGGCGTGTCAGTCGACTCAATAGAGGCCGACACGCCCGCCATCGCCGGCAAGCCAGTCTCGCGCCCACCGTGCATTGGTCAATGCCGACCCGTCATCAATCCAACCGAACTCAACGCAAAAGAGCCGGGTCCACCCTTTGACTCTTCCACCTTGAGAACGGAGATTTCCGATGACCGACTATCCCAAACCGCCCTTCAGGAAACAGGCCCAGCCGGTCCCCGGCAGCCAGAAGAAGATGGACCCGTACCCCGATTGCGGCGAACAAAGCTATAAAGGCTCGGGGCGCCTGCAGGGCAAGATCGCACTGATCACCGGTGCCGACAGTGGTATCGGTCGCGCCGTCGCCATCGCCTTCGCCCGTGAAGGCGCGGACGTCGCGATTGCCTACCTCAATGAACACGAAGACGCGCAGGAAACCGCACGCTGGGTCGAACAGGCCGGGCGCCAGAGCCTGCTGCTGCCCGGGGACATCGCGCAAAAGGCCCAGTGCCAGGCCCTCGTCGACAAGACCGTCGAGCGTTTTGGCCGCATCGACGTCCTCGTCAACAAC
This sequence comes from Pseudomonas sp. IT-P12, assembly GCF_949767465.1. Lineage (NCBI taxonomy): Bacteria > Pseudomonadati > Pseudomonadota > Gammaproteobacteria > Pseudomonadales > Pseudomonadaceae > Pseudomonas > Pseudomonas sp. IT-P12. The sequence goes on from NZ_CATKPY010000011.1 coordinate 628,723, forward strand.
GCCGCTTACCAGATGACCCATGAAAACTTCGAGGACATTCCCGACGAAGAATGGGTGATGACCTTCGACGTCAATATCACCGCCATTTTCCGCATCTGCCAGGCCGCATTGAAACACATGAAGCCCGGCAGCTCGATCATCAACACCAGCTCGGTGAATTCGGACATGCCCAAGCCGACCCTGCTGCCCTACGCCACCACCAAGGGGGCGATAGCCAACTTCACCGCCGGGCTGGGACAGATGCTCGGCGAGAAAAACATACGGGTGAACTGCGTGGCGCCGGGGCCGATCTGGACGCCGCTGATCGTCTCGACCATGCCGGATGAGGAAGTGCAGAACTTTGGCGGGCAAACCCCGTTGGGGCGACCGGGGCAACCGGTGGAGGTGGCACCGATCTACGTGCTGCTGGCGTCGGATGAGGCCAGCTACATCACCGGTCAACGCTACGGCATCACGGGCGGCAAGCCGATGCTGTAACCCACCGTGCCGCTGCGGGTTTCCGGCAGCGGCACCGTCGCCGAGAAAAACTGAACCCCTGACAAATCCTGCCCCTCAATAGCTTTAAGGGCCCCAACGCGGGCCGCTCCCCTTCAGGAGGTTGTCATGTCCGCCCCCCTCGTCAAACTGTTCACCCAGCCGAATTTCGCCTGGACGGATATCCGCAAGGAGGAGGAAGCGCATCCGCGCCACTACCTCGCTCATTTGCTGTTGCTCGCCCTGATCCCCGCCGTGTGTCTGTTCATTGGCACAACCTACGTCGGCTGGAGCCTGGCCGAGAATGAAACGGTGAAACTCAGCAGCGCCAGCGCGCTGCAATTATGCGTGCTGCTGTACGTGACCATCGTCGCCGGCGTGGCGCTGATGGGGCTGTTCATCCGCTGGATGTCGCGTACGTTCGAGGCACGTCCCACACTCAACCAGTGCATCGGATTTGCCGCCTACACCGTGACCCCGTTCTTCATCGCAGGTTTTGCCGCCCTTTACCCGAGCCGCTGGCTGGCGATCATCGTGCTGGGCGCCGCCTCGGTGTACTCGACCTTTCTGTTGTTCGTCGGGCTGCCGACCTTCATGCATGAGCGCAAGGAACAGGGGCTGTTGAACGCTGCCTATGTCTGGGGTGTCGGCCTGCTGGTGCTGGTGACTATCCTGGTCGAAATGATCCTGGTGTGGTTCAACGTCCTGTCGCCGGAGTATCTGCGCGCGACAGTGGGTTAAGCCTCCGATCCCGGCCTCGGGCGAGTACAGCGCATGAGCTTCATTCACTGGGTGGCGGTGCTCGGGGCGGTGCTGTTGACGCTGGCGTTGACCTCGTCGTACTTGCGCTGGATGCCGGTGACCACATCGGCAGTGTGCCTGGTGCTGGGCGTCGCCATCGGACCTGCGGCGCTCGGGTTTTTGCAATTGAACCTGGACGACGCCAGCACCTGGATGGAGCACCTGACGGAAGTCGCGGTGCTCTTTTCTTTGTTTGTCTGCGGTTTGAAGCTGCGTTCCCCCTTCAGGAACAAGAACTGGCGCATTGCTGTGAGCCTGGCCGGTCCAGTGATGCTGTTGACCATCGCCGGCACAGGGTTGCTGCTGCATTACGGCTTTGAACTGCCCTGGGGCGTCGCGGTGCTGATTGGCTCGATCCTGGCGCCCACCGACCCGGTGCTCGCCGCGCTGGTGCAGGTCAACGACGCGCGGGATGACGACAGCGTGCGCTTCGGGCTCTCCGGAGAAGCCGGTCTCAATGACGGCATCGCATTCCCGTTCGTGATCCTCGGTCTATTGCTGATGCGCCAGGACGAAAACCCCGGCTTTCTTGGCGACTGGGCGCTGCAAAGCGTACTGTGGGCCGTTCCCGCCGGTCTGCTGATCGGTTACGGCATGGGGCGCGGGATCGGTCGCCTGACCCTGGCGCTACGGATCAGGAACGAGGACAGCACCCTCTCACCCAACGACTACCTGGCCCTCGCCTTGATCGCCCTGGCGTACGTCGGCGCCGAGGCGCTGCATGGCTACGGCTTTCTCTCGGTGTTTGCCGCCGGCCTTGGCCTGCGCCATGAGGAGGTCAACTCCACTGGCGACGATGAGCTGCCCGCCGAGCATCTGGTCCAGCCGGTGGTCGGCCACCAGAACGTGGAACCGCAACATGCCGTGCACGGTGACACCCGGCGCATGGAAGACAGTCAGGTGGCCGCAGGCATCATGATGGGTGACATGCTCGCTTTCGGCGGTCTGGTGGAGCGGGCCATGGAGGTGTTCCTGGTCACCTTGCTCGGTGTCGTGCTGATTGCGCACTGGGATTGGCGCGCACTGTGGATCGGCGCCGCACTGTTTTGCCTGATCAGGCCGCTGAGCGTCGCCGCCCTGCCCTGGCGCCGCCTGCTGAACGGTCGTCAGCGCCTGTTGATCGGCTGGTTCGGCATTCGCGGCATCGGCAGCCTGTACTACCTGTTTTATGCCTTGAACCATGGCTTGGCGCCTTCGATTGCCGCGCTTTGCACCGACCTGACCTTGTCGGTGGTCGCGCTGAGTATTCTGATCCATGGTTTCAGCACGCAACCGCTGCTGGCGTGGTACGAACGGCGCAAAGAGCAAATTCCTTGATTGGATGCCTGCAACTTTCTGTCAGGAATTATCCAATTTTCATGTTCATAAAATTGAAATCCTGGCGCGGCGTGAGGGGTCACAAGCTTAACCCACACAATCAAGGTGCCGGTCATGATCCAGTATTCCACCCGCGATGAAATCAAGGCCTGCCGGGCCTTTGCCCTGGAGCGCAACCACCAGATGTTCGAAGAAGCCCAGGCGCTGAGTCGCAACGCCTTCGACTTGCTGGAAGCCGGCGATCTGGATGGGGAGCTGTTCGATCGCTATCAGGCGCTGCGCAGGAAAGCCGACCTGAAGTTCGCCGAAGCCATCGAACATTTGCGCGTGCTCAACGAGAACTTCCCACCGATCCACCAGGCGGCCAGCGTACCTCGCGAAGTGATCCGGCACGAATCCATCGCCTGAATCCCCGAACACCTGCAGGAGCAAGCTGGCGCCTGCAGAGGACGGGTATTTTCGGGATCAGGCGCCGGGGTTGGTGACTTGGATGTATACCGCGTAACTCCCCAGCAGCACCCAGAATGTGGCGAAAATCCAGGGTGTACGCACCGAGAACAGCAACGACTTGCGGTACCCCTTGTGGGACGACTCCATCTCGCTGAACAGCGGCGACTCATCATAAGCCAGGCCCATCAGCGGCTCGCTGCGCAGCAACTCACTCTGTTTGTAATGCCAGTGATCGATGATGTCATAGGCCGCGCGAATGCCTGGCCAGGCATTGAGTGAACTCAGCCCACCCAACAGCGCCAGGAACGGCGGAACCACCAGGGTGAACAGCTTGCCCCACTCGGGATTGAGATTGGCCATGCACGAAGCAAACGCAATCACCAGAAACGACTGCGCCGCCAGGTAGGCATCGGTGCGATTGGCCAGGATGCTGGTTTCGTACTGGATTTCCCGGCGATAGAAATCCAGCCGTTCCTTGGGCGAGCCGAACATCTTCGCATTGTGTTCGGTCAACGCTTCTTCAGCAGTGGGTTGCGTCAGTATTCTCGGCATAGGGTGTCACGCGCAGGAGGCAAACCGTTTAGAAGATGCGCCCTCCCACAAGTTCAGCTGGATCCCGGGTGATCATTTCAGGGTGGCGGCAATGATCTCGATCAGGTTGAGTTGAGTGAACGGCTTGGACAGGCGCGGCAGCTTGAGCGCAAAACCTTCCAGCCGTTCGGCGTAGCCGGTGGCGAGGATGATCGGCAGGTTCGGTCTGATCGAACGGATGGCGTGCGCAAGCTGTGCACCATTCATTTGCGGCATGGCCATGTCGGTAATGACCAGGTCAATGCCCTTCTCGTTGTCGAATACCTCCAGCGCCTGGGCCCCGGACACCGCGCTGAGCACCCGATGCCCCAGGTCCTCAAGCAACAGACAGGTACTGGTCAGGACCAGACTGTCGTCGTCCACCACCAGTACGCACAGACGGGACACCCCCGGTATCGCTTCCTCCTGAACGGACAGGGCCACCGAGCCCTGAGTCGCCACCGGAATCCACAATTCGGCCGTGGTGCCGTGGTCCTTGCGGCTTTTGAGAATGAAGCGTCCACCGAGTTGCTCAATGTAGCCGTGGACCATCGACAACCCCAGCCCCGTGCCTTTACCGACCCCCTTGGTGGTGAAGAACGGGTCCATTGCCATGGCAAGGGTCTCGTCATCCATGCCCTCCCCGGTGTCACTGATACTCAGGCAGACAAAACGGCCGGACATCGGCGTCAGCGTGACCTGTTCCGCCGCGTCTTCCGATCTCGCGCTGACCAGGATCTTGCCCCCATGGGGCATGGCATCTCGGGCGTTGGTCACCAGGTTGAGGATGGCCAGCTCCAACTGGTTGACGTCGGCCAGCACCGCCTCGATCTCCGGGGGAAAACGGGTTTCGAGCAACACCGAAGGCCCGAGGGAACTGCGCAGCAGGCTGCTGATGCCTTCCACCAGGGCGGGTATGTCGACAGGCTCGGTCTTGAGCTCCTGGCGCCTGGCGAATGCCAGCATGCGCTGGGTCAGCGACACCCCGCGCATGGCGCCCTGGGTGGCGTTATCCAGCAAGCGGGTGAGTTTCGAATCACCGTCCACCCGTTTGCGCACGATTTCCAGATTGCCCAGGATCACCGTCAACAGGTTATTGAAGTCATGGGCGATCCCGCCGCTGAGTTGGCCGATGGCCTGCATTTTCTGCGCCTGGAACAGCGCTTCGCGGGTTTGCTCGAGGGTTTGCTGGGCCAGTGTCGCTTCGGTGATGTCCCGGGTGATCTTGGCAAACCCGAGTAACGTGCCGGTGTCACCCCAGATCGGGTCGACCACCACGTGAGCCATGAAGCGCGTACCGTCCTTGCGCAATCGCCATCCCTTGTTCTCGAAGCGCCCTTCATTGATGGCAACGCTCAGCGTGCGTTGCGGTTCACCGGCATCGCGATCTTCCGGGGTGTAGAACATCGAAAAATGCTCGCCGATCACTTCAAGGGGCGAGTAACCCTTGATGCGCTGGGCGCCGGCATTCCAGTTGGTCACACGCCCCTGTGGGTCGAGCATGTAGATCGCGTAGTCCGTGACGCTCTGCACCAGCAGCCGAAATTGCTGCTCGCTTTGCTTGAGGACTTCCTCGGCCATCTTGCGTTCGGTCAGGTCGCGGGTGATCTTGGCAAAGCCCAGCAGCCGGCCGCTCGGCTCGTAGATCGGGTCGATCACCACGTGACACCAGAACCGCGAACCGTCCTTGCGGACCCGCCAGCCTTCGCCTTCAAAACGCCCTTCACGAATGGCCGTGTCCAGCGCTCGCTGGGGTAGCCCTTTGGCGCGGTCCTCTTCGGTGTAGAAATCAGAAAAGTGCTGACCGAGAATTTCGGCCTCTTCGTAGCCTTTGAAGCGTCTGGCGCCAGCGTTCCAGCTGGTGATGACGCCGTCGGGATCAATCATGTAGATCGCATAGTCAATCACCGCATCGATCAACAGGCGAAAACGCCCGTCCTCGATGACGCTGGTCTGGGGTCGATCTTCGTTCATTAAGCGCTCACGGCAAGAGGGTTTTGCTGAAGTATGGGACAAACGTAAAAATTGGACAGCAGGAAAACCAATCCTGATCAGTTTGTTTCAGGTTCAAGCGGTCGGCATTGCACCCGAGGCGTCACCCACCGACCACCAGCGCGGCAGCAATTGCCTGACCTTGTTTTCGCCAAACCGGTCATCGATCAACATCACCACCCCGCGGTCCTGCTGGGTGCGAATCACCCGTCCCGCCGCCTGCACCACCTTCTGCACGCCGGGAAACAAATAGGTGTAGTCGTAACCGGCACCGAAAATCGCGGCCATCCGGTGTTTCAGTTGTTCATTGACCGGGTTCAGCTGTGCAAGTCCCAGGGTGGCGATAAAGGCGCCGATCAACCGCGCTCCCGGCAGATCGATGCCTTCGCCAAAGGCCCCGCCCAGTACGGCGAAGCCGATGCCCTGGCCCTCAGCACTGAACTGATCGAGAAAAGCCTGGCGTTGCCCTTCGGCCATGCCCCGCGATTGTGACCAGAGGTGGATGTGCGGATGGGTTTCGGCCAGCAATTGCGCCACCTGCTGCAAGTAATCGAAGCTGCTGAAAAACGCCAGGTAGTTGCCCGGGCGCTCGCTGAACTGCCGGGCGATCAGCGCCACGATAGGCGCCAGGGAAGACTGTCGATGCACGAAGCGGGTGGAGATCTGGCTGACGATCCGCACTTGCAACTGATCCGCATGGAACGGCGACTCGACATCGATCCATACCGTATTGGCCGGCGTACCGAGCAGATCGGCGTAGTAATGCCGGGGACTCAAGGTCGCGGAAAACAGCACGGTGCTGCGCGCCGCCGTCAGACGCGGGCCGATGAAACCGGCGGGTACCACGTTGCGCAGGCACAGCTGCGACAACGGGCGCTTGCGATCGAGGTCGCGCTTGCTGATGTCGAACAGGTACTGCTCGTCGAAAAGCTCAGCCACCCGGCAGAACTGCAGCAGGTCGAAGTAGAAGTTCTGCAGGGCGCTGTCCAGGCCCTGCGGGTGATCGTTGAGGTAATCGCCGATGCTGGCGCCACAGGAAAACAGGGCCTGGAGCAGTTTTTCCGGAGGCTTGTCGTAGGCCTGGTACGGCGCCAGTTGCGGGTTATGCAAGGCATTCCATTCACGATTGACCCGCTGCAGGGATTTCTTCAACGGTTGCGGTGCGGTTTTGCGCACGCCATCGAGGGTCGACTGGTCGAGGCTGGCGCTGTACATCTGCCGCCCGCGCTCCACCAGGTTGTGCGCTTCGTCCACCAGCACCGCGACTTTCCATTGGTTGGTCTGGGCCAGCCCGAACAGCAGCGCGCTGAAATCGAAATAGTAGTTGTAGTCGGCGACCACCACGTCGGCCCAGCGCGCCATTTCCTGGCTCAGGTAATAGGGGCAGACCTCGTGCTCCAGGGCCACCTCACGCAGGGCAGCCTGGTCGAGCAGCCGCCGCTCACTGGCCGCCTGGCGTGCGGCGGGCAAGCGGTCGTAGAACCCCTGGGCCAACGGACAGGATTCGCCGTGGCAAGCCTTGTCCGGATGCTCGCAGGCCTTGTCCCGGGCGATCATTTCCAGCACCCGCAGCGGTGGAGCGGTGGCGCTGTCGAGAATGACCTGCGCCGCATCGAGCGCCAGCTTGCGTCCCGGGGTCTTCGCCGTCAGGAACAACACCTTGTCCAGTTGCTGCGGCGCCAGGGCCTTGAGCATCGGGAACAGCGTGCCAACGGTCTTGCCAATGCCGGTCGGCGCCTGGGCCATCAGGCACCGGCCAGTGCTGACGGCCTTGAACACCGACTCCGCCAGATGCCGTTGGCCCGGGCGAAACCCGGCATGGGGAAACGCCAGTCGTTGCGCCGCGTCGTTGCGCGCCTGGCGATGGGCCATTTCCTGTTCGGCCCAGCGCAGGAACAACTGGCAATGGTGCTCGAAGAACCCTTTCAGCGTTTCGGCGCTGAAAGTTTCGACCAGGCAGGTTTCCCTTTCGCTGGCGATGTCGAAGTACACCAGCGCCACATTGATCTGCGCCAGGTCGAGTTTCCGGCACATCAGCCAGCCGTAGACCTTGGCCTGTGCCCAGTGCAGTTGCCGATGGTTGGCCGGCTGCCTGCTCAGGTCGCCGCGGTAGGTTTTGACTTCTTCGAGACAGTTTTGCGTCGGGTCGTAGCCGTCCGCCCTGCCCCTGACCTTCAACGTCCGGTACAGGCCTTCCAGCGCGACTTCGCTCTGATAACCGTCACCGCGCCGGGACGCGACCGTGCGGTGACCGACGATGCCTTCCAGGGCTGTCGGCGATGGCGTGAAACGCAGGTCGAGGTCGCCGACCTTGGCGGTGAACTCACACAATGCCCGCACCGCTATGCTGTAGCTCAAGCGCTCTGCTCCGCCCATTGCACATAGCACACGGCGATGGGCATCTGGTGTTCATGGCAGAACTCGAGCCAGCGCAACTGGTTGTCCTGCAGGCGATCGCCGGGGCCTTTGACTTCGATCATGCGATAGGTCCTGTCCTGCGGCCAGAACTGGATCAGGTCCGGCATGCCGGCACGGTTGGCCTTGATGTCCAGCAACAACCGGCTGAACCAGTGCTTGAGGTGCGCGGCCGGCAGGCAATCCAGCGCCTGGTCCAGCAGTTCGCCGCTCAATGCACCCCAGAAGACGAAAGGCGATTGAACGTTCCACTTGCTGGCATAACGTTCGCGGATCGTCTGCCGGTAGCGCCCGTCATCGAGTTCGGCAAGGCAGGCCTGGAACAGATCCGCCCGGCGCGCATGGAAATCCTCGTTGTGCAGATCCACCGGTCCGCGCTGGAACGGGTGGAAAAATGCGCCCGGCAACGGCGCGAAGATCGCTGGCCAGCACAGCAGGCCGAACAGCGAGTTGATCAGGCTGTTTTCCACGTAGTGCACCGGCGCCGATTCCTGCGCCAGATGGGCCTGAACGTAATACTCCACCGGCAGTTCGGGATCTATTCTGGGCAATTGCAGGTCCAGGCGCTGCATAGCCCTGGGCACCGGCCTTTTGTTCGGCGGGCCGCCCAGCTTGCGGCGCAACCTTGGCAGGACACGCAGCAACTGCTGTTGCTCGGCAGCGCTTTGCGGCGCTTGCTCGGCAACCGTGGCCAGGTCCAACGCCAGTTGGTACTCACCGCAACGCTCCAGCACTCGAATCATCCGCCCCCGCGCACCGGGCCAGTCGCAGTCACGGTAAATGCCCAGCGCATTGGCGAAATCGGCCACGCGTTCACAGTGCTGGCCGATCTGGAACAACAGCTTGGCGCGGCGCTTGTGCAGCCACGGATTGGTCAATGTCAGGGCGTTGATCCGCTCTACGACGGTGGCCAGCGCTTCACCGGCTGCGAAATCCTCCTGATACTGATGAAGCAACAGGCAGGTATCCACGTCGTCGCGAGTGCGCAAACCACGGGATTCGGCGCAGAACTCGACCTTTTCGTAGGTAAAGATGCCGAGGTCGGCCAACACGAACTCCGACCAGTCCTGATACAGATTGCCGAAAAACATCAAGCGCAGGCGGTCGCACAGGCCCATGATGGTCAGGCTGAACACGCGGTCCTGCAGGGCCCCGCACCAATGGTTGAACGCCTGGGCCTGGGGGAACTGTTCGGCCAATACCGGCAGCCAATCGGTCTTCCTGCCTTTGGGCTGATCGATGAAGGCGCCGAAACACTGCACGATTTCCGCCTTGAGCAGCATCTCGAACAGGGTTTCCAGGGTCAGCGGCGCCTGATCGTCGATCCAGCCCAGTGCCAGCAACGGGCCTGCAGCGTTGGCGATATCGCCGATCTCGAGGTAATGCAGTTTGTTCGCCCGGAAATGAATGCCCTTGCGCATCACCATCCGCACGAGCAGCGCGCGGGATTCACGGGGCAATCGATTGAAGTCGCGAATGAACGCCTGTTCGTCGACACTGAGTACATCGGCATAGCGTTGATCCAGCCAATCAAGCACTTGCGTGAAGTTGTTCAGGTAATAGAACGGATCGTCTAAGGGATTCTGGGTCACGGGAAAACACGGCCATGGCTGGAAATACTGGTTATGCGTACAGATACCAGCAACGACCGGTGCGGTGCAAATGGAAAAGGATCAGCGGCGACGGCCTGGCCGTTTTTTTTCGGTTCGGTCGAACTTTCTGCCGATCCACCGAACCAACCGCGTTAGAGGATTGACGGCGGTGGCCGGTCTCACCGTGGTCACTGTGTCATCGCAGAAAATATAGAGAGGTGCTCATGAACATCAAGAACCTGGGTTTACCCTTGGCCGTCGCCGCTTTCCTGGCCCTGGCCGGTTGCTCGACGCCGACCGTGGTGACACTGCAGAACGGCACCCAGTATTTGACCAAGGACATGCCGGACACCGACACCGCGGACGGTTTCTACGAATTCGAGGATATTTCCGGCGCCAAGGTACGGGTCAAGGCGGATGAGGTGGCGACCGTTCGCAAAGAAGACTGAAACCCTGTGGTAGCGAACCTGCTCGCGTGAACCCTAGGCCGCCGCCGGGCATCAGTCACCCTGCGTCATCGTTGATGACCTTCGCGAGCAGGCTCGTTCCCACAGATCCGGCGTTATCCCTGTGGGAGCAAGCCTGCTCGCGAAGAGGCCCTTACAGGCCAAACACCTTCAACTGCCGGTGCGGATCTTGTTCCACACCCGCGTGCGAATGCGGTCGATGTTCAGCGGCATCGCTTCCAGCGCAAACAGTTTCCCCATCATTTCCGGGCTCGGGTACACCTTGGTGTCGTTCTTGATCGCCGGATCAATCAGGCTGTCGGCCTGTTCGTTGCCGTTGGCGTAGTGCACGTAGTTGCTGATGCTGGCCATGACGTCCGGGCGCAGCAGGTAGTTCATGAACGCATAACCGGCCTTCTCGTCCGGGGCATCGGCCGGCATCGCCACCATGTCGAACCAGATCGCGGCGCCTTCCCTGGGAATCGCGTAGCCGATTTCGATGCCGTTTTTCGCTTCCCTGGCGCGGGTTTCCGCCTGCAGGATGTCGCCGGAGAAGCCCACCGCCACACAGATATCGCCATTGGCCAGGTCGCTGGTGTACTTGGACGAGTGGAAGTAACTGACATACGGGCGCACCTTCATCAGCAGCGCTTCGGCCTTTTTATAGTCTTCCGGATTCTTGCTGTGATGCGGCAGGCCCAGGTAGTTCAAGGCGGCCGGAAGCAGTTCCGGACCGTTGTCGAGGATTGCCACGCCGCACTTCTGCAACTTGGCCATGTTTTCCGGCTTGAAGATCAGGTCCCAGGAGTCCACGGGCGCATTGTCGCCCAGCACCGCTTTGACCTTGGCAATGTTGTAGCCAATGCCGGTGCTGCCCCACAGGTACGGGAAACCGTGCTCGTTGCCCGGATCATTGGTTTGCAGGGCCTTGAGCAGCACCGGATTGAGGTTCTTCCAATTCGGCAGCTGGCTCTTGTCGAGCTTTTTCAGGGCCCCGCCCTGGATCTGCCGGGCCATGAAGTGGTTGGACGGAAACACCACGTCGTAACCGGATTTGCCGGTCATCAGCTTGCCGTCCAGGGTTTCGTTGCTGTCGTAGACGTCATAGGTGAAGCCGATGCCGGTTTCGGCCTGGAAGTTTTTCGTGGTGTCCGGCGCGATGTAATCCGACCAGTTGAAAATCTTGACGGTTTCAGCCGCCTGGCTGAGTGTCGCAACGAGTGCCAGGGGCGCCAGTGTCAGTGTCTTTCGGAGCATGAGTCGATTCCTGTGTATGGGCTTTTGTTATTGGCAGGCAATCAAAAAATCAACATTCAAAAAATCAAGACGTAGGTCTTGCGCACGGTTTCCTGGATGTCCCAGATACCGAGCGTGTTGGCTGGCAACATCAGTGCATCGCCGGCTTCTATGTGAAGGGTTTCACCGTCATCCGGGGTGAAGGTGCAGCGGCCCTGGATGAAATGACAGAACTCCTGCGCCACGATCTGCCGACGCCAGCGGCCGGGCGTGCACTCCCAGACGCCGGTCTCGACGCCATCGTCGCGCTCGACGCTGGTGGTGGAAGCCACCGCTACGGGGGTGCCCAGCGGCACGGCCACCGGGTTCGATTCGTCCAGTTGCAGGGTTGCGGTGTGCTTGAATTGCGTGATGCTCATGGGGATACCTGTCGATGTAAAAGTCAGTGCATGAAGCCTTCCATGAAGCCGGCGATAGCGCTGGCCAGCTTGCGCCGCCAGGGCGCGGTCGCCGGGTTGGCGAGCACCTGGTCTTCGTGGACGAAGCTGCGGATGATGGCGTTGTACCCGAGCCAGCGGCAGGGTTCCGGCTCCCAGGCCTTCAGCGCGTGGAGACCGCCCTGCGGGATCACCCAGGGCTGGCGAGTCAACTCGGTATCGCGTTGCAGGATCAAGTCGGCCAGGGTTCGACCACCCAGGTTGCTGGCGCCCACACCCTCCCCGCCATAACCGCCGGACAAGGCGATGCCGCTGGCCGGATCACACAGCATGTGCGGCTGGAAGCGCCGGGACATGCCCAGGTTGCCGCCCCAGCCATGGGTGATGCGCACATTCTTCAACTGCGGGAAAAGCTCACCGAACAGATAACGGCGCAGCTCCACTTCATCGCGGGTCAAGTCGAAGTTATTGCGCAGCTTGCCGGCAAACTGATAACCGCCCCGCGCACCGAACACCAGGCGGTTATCCGCTGTGCGCTGGCCGTAAGTGACCTGGCGACTGCTTTCGCCGAAAGCCTGCCCGCCGCTCAGGCCGATTTCATCCCAGGTCGCGGCGGACAACGGTTCGGTCGCGACAATCAGGCTTTGCACCGGGAGCTGGTAACGGCCCAACTCTGGCAAGGTCGCGGCGTACCCCTCCACCGCCGGCACGACCCAGCGGCTACGCACCGAGGCTTTCGCCGTGCGCAGGCTGCCGGGCTGCCAGTGGGTGACCGGGCTGTTCTCGTAAATACGCACGCCCAGGCGCTCCACGGTCCTGGCCAGGCCACGCACCAGTTTCGCCGGGTGAAGGGTGGCGACGTGCGGCGCATAAATGCCGCCATAGGACTTGGCGATTCTGATCTGTTGCGCCAGTTGCTCGGGACTGAGCCAGCGATAGTCGCGCTCGGTCAGGCCTTGCCGGTAGAGGTTGTCCAGATACTGGCGCAAGCTGGCTTGCTGTTCGGGATAGCGCGCGGCGCAATACAGGGCCCCACCCTTGCGGTAATCGCAGTCGATGCCCTCACGCTCAAGGACAATCTCCACCTCATCGGCAATGCTGTGCAGCAGGTCGTAGGAGGCGCGGCGCTGTTCGACCGACAGAGGGGCCAACAAGCGGTCTTCTCCGAGCATATTGCCCATCAGCCAGCCGCCGTTGCGCCCTGAGGCGCCAAAACCCGCGGTCTGCGCCTCGACAATGGCAATGTTCAACGTTGGCGCCTGGCGCTTGAGGTAATACGCCGTCCAGAGGCCGGTGTAACCGGCGCCGATAATCGCGACGTCGACGTCCAGGTCCTGCTCCAGCGCCGGGCGCGCCACCAAAGGCTCGTCGAGCTGATCCATCCACAAACTGATACCGCGCCACGCCGACATGCAGAACTCCGCCACTCAAACTTCGATGGCGTTGATCCTAGTGCGTGGGCTCAGGGACTGTCTTGCGCGCGTGCACGCAAAGAAATTTGTTTGACGTACGCTTTGGGCGACAGGCCGGTGTGCTGGCGAAAACAGCTATAGAACGCCGACAGCGAATTGAAACCGGCAGCGAATGCCAGATCGTCGATGCGCAGCGGTGGCGTGGCGGCGTCCAGCGCGGCCAGCAGATGCCGCAACCGTGCCTGGTTGACGTAGCGATAGAAGCTCTGGCCCAGCACCTGATTCAGGAGATAAGACATTTGATTACGACTGTAACCGCACTCTTTCGCCACCCGTTGCAGGTCGAGTTCGGGATCCAGATAGGGTTGCTGGCGCTCGAAATAGTGCTGCAGGTCTTCCGCCATGAAACTCAACTGACGTGGCGACAGCCCGAGCCGGCTGGCGGCCGGTCGCGGCGCATTGCCCGATGAGCCACAAGGTTGTTCACGCACCAGCGATGCGTATTCGTTGACCCGCCAGATCAGGCCATCACGGACGGTGATCGCTTCACTGGCACGGAATGACACCAGGCCTTCACCGCCGCGCAAGGTAATCCGGTACTGAATGAACGCCGTGTCGCCATCCAGGCGAATGCGATCCGAGTGCTCCAGCGCCTCATCCGGATCACGCGGCATGCTGCTGCGCACGTACTCACGCAACTCGTCCAGGCCCAATACACGGTTCTGGAAAAAGTCGTTGTACTGGACATCCGGGTGATAGAGCGCCATGACGCCGTCCAGGTCGCGGTGTTTCCAGCGCAGGTGATAACGCAGGACCGTCTCGCTTGTAACCTGGGTTTGCAGCGCACCCTCTTCGTCGGCGGGCATTGGAGATCTCGATGGTAAAACAGTGAGCTTGCCGAAATTGACCCAGCGCATCAACGTTGATTCGGTAATGGCACTTCGCCTAATCATCGGCGTGCTGTGACCTGAATCAAAAAAAACTGAACCAATCGCCAATCGGCCTGAAAATTCCACATTATTTTCACATCCAGATGCTACTTTTAACCAGTCACCGGTTGAGCCAATGAAGGCTCTCCCCCCTAACATGAGCTAAAGGAAGCGCTCGGAATGAAGGCGGGCTATCTATGAATAAAGGCTTCAGCAAGGTCACATTTCCAAACGCCTGCCAGTTGATGCGCTGGCATTTTCATCCCATGGGTTTCGAGGCGAGCATGGACGCACCGGGCAGCATGATCGCCCGTCTGTTTGACCGCGCCAGTGGCGAGACCATGATCGCCATTGCCGGTATTCCGTGCGCAACCGTCATGAATGCGGCGGATGTCGAACGCATCATCGAAGCGGTGGAAGATGAGCTTGAGTCATTCATTCCACCGGTAGCCCTCAGGAGCTATGCTTGAGGCTCGCTCCCACACTGATTCCAAACAGAAAGCCCGCGTCATGCGGGCTTTTTGCCTTCTGTGGTTACACCACCTTTCCCACCCGCTGATCGGCAAAGAACGGCTTGCCCTTGCCAATCCGGTCGGACGCCTTGGGCATATTGGCCGCTTGGGTATCTTGCCCGTCGACGTACCAGTAGCAATGACTCACCGCCCGGGTGATGCCGACATAGGCCAGGCGCAGTATCTCGTCCTTCTGGGCGTTATCGTAGGCCTCATTGTCATTTGGCTTGCCAAGCCCCGCCATGCGATACACCTGATTCTTGTAAGGCGAACGGGTCAGGTGTTGGCAGTCGCCCAGCAGGAACACCGCATCGGCTTGCAGGCCCTTGGCACTGTGATAGGTCAGTTGCTTGAGCCTTCGCGATGCGTAGGGCAAGCTAGAATCCACATTAATTACGGACTGAATATGCTTTTCTATCAATAGCTTATCGCTGCTTTTTCGATAAAGCATCAAGATCGAATCACCCTTTTCATAGTGATCCATCAAGCGCTGGGCCATGGCCTGATCGTCGCGATCCAGCACGCTGACCGGCAGCAGCGGCCCGGCCTCACCGCTCGCCCGGGCCTTTTTGCCGGCGATGGCCGGTGCCGCACGAACGATGTGCTCGGCCGCGTCGATGATGTACTGGTGGCTGCGGTAGTTATCGCTGAGCATGACCTTGGTGGTGCTTGGCGACGGGAATTCTTTGTTGAACTCCATGAAATAGGTCGGCGAACTGCCGCGCCATCCGTAAATCGATTGCCAGTCATCCCCCACGCAAAGCAACGACGAATGCTGTGCGCCACGCCCCACGTGCATCGACGGCCCACGGCTGCGGATTTCCGCCAGGCTGGCGCGAATCCAGGAAACGATCTGCGGTGACACGTCCTGGAATTCGTCGATCATCAGGTGGGACAGAGGACGCAGAAGCTCATCGCTCAATAGCTTCTGGTTTTCCAGGGAATGCTCGCTGAACAGGGCAAACATCCGGTTGTAAGTCATCACCGGCGGCTTCTGATCCAGCAGATGGTCCTCCAGGGCACGCCAGTACAGGCTCAGGGCCTCGAAGAAGAACCGATCCGGATCGTCCTTGGCGAAACTCATCTGGCCGACAGCGTTCGGCACGTCCAGACCCAGGTTTTCGATGAACCCGGCTGCCGCGACGAAACAGTCGAGCAAGGGTGCCGAGCTCAGCTCGCCCTTGACCTTGTAATCGAACCCAGGCCCGGCACTGGCATCGCCGGCCAGCGATGCCAGGACCCGTCGAGATGAATCATAACTATCCAGCCAAATCAGTGGCTTACGGCAAAAAGCTTGAAACAGGGTGCGCTTGACAGCCCACTCTGCGCGTACGCTGAGCTTGGCATTCGGGCGACTGACCTGAGGGTTTTCCCGTGGATCGAAACCCAGCACCACCCATGCATCCAGGGCTGGAATGTAGCCATGGCAGTGAAACGTCGAGCCATTGATATCGAAGGTTTGCCGCATGGGTTCGATACCCTTGATCGGCCAGGCACCGGCGCCGAACCACAGGTCCTCGATGAAATCACACAGCTCTTCGTCACGCTTTGCCGCCAACTCGGTGACGGCAACACGCTTCTGTACATCCGGGTGATCGCGTTCCAGTTCCTTGAGCTGCAAGGCGTGGCGGGACAATGGCTTGATCAGCTCGCGGAATCGCTCGTCGCGGTCGTGCAATTGCTGGTAGCAGGCGTTGAGCAACTGGCGCTGAGCGTCGTTGATGCGCAGATCGAAAGGATTGCTGTCGATATCCTCTTCGCCACCCTGCGGGCGATTGCTGAGGTTTTCGAACGCCTGCAGACGCTCGAAGCCAGGCAGGCTGCGCACCATCGGCAGAATTCGCGAGTGAAAGGTGCGCACCAGTTCCCGCGCCTCCTTCAAGCTCAACGCACGCCCCCAAAGCGCCAACAACTCGATCAGCTTGTTGATGAAGTCCTTGCGCGACTCGCGGGTGAAGGTCACCACGGTCATCGAATCGAGTTCAAACCCCAGGTACTGGGTCAGCAGCACGATACGCAGCGCCAGGGTCGTCGACTTTCCTGCACCGGCGCCGGCGATGACCGAGGTCGACGGCGTGTCACTGAAGATCATCTTCCACTGCGCGGCGCTGGGCTGCGCATGGGCTGGCAACAGGCGCGCCACATCGGCCTTCATGCGTTTCTTCAGGTCGGCGCTCAGCGGCAGGCGCCAGTCGTCGAACAGCTTGTCGTCGACATTCGGCGGACGGTGTTCAGTCGAGCGCGAGTCACGGATCAGCAACACCTGCCGACCTTCCTCCAGGCCTTCGAGCTTGCCTTCCTTATAGCCGTAGTCGACACCGGCGCTGTGCCCGCTGCGAAAACCATCGGCCTGGCCGTGCAGCCACGAGGCGCGGTGTTGTGCGCGCAGCCGAGTCAGGCCATGGCCAAAGAATCGGGCGGCCAGACGCTTGAGCAAGGGCATCTCGGCCAGAGGACGAAGTTCAGGAGGAAGATCGGAGGTGTGTTGCGGCACGCGCTGACTCCAGGGTGTGAGGCTGTTGGGACTATGGTGTCTGCATTCGCCGTTCAATTCTAGTGAAATGCTTATAGGTCATTGGCTTATGCGATGAAGTGAAGGTCGGATGAGAATGTTTCGAGGTTATTTTAAATCGATTTATTCGATGCTAATGCGGCATTTTTTACGCTTTTTAGCGATTGGTTCCTGATGGATGATGCTCGCCATCAAAAGCCTATTCAGGAGACGATCATGCTTGAACTCAGACCTTTCAAATCCTTGGGCGGCGCCCATCATGGCTGGTTGGATGCCCACCACCACTTTTCGTTCGCCGAGTACTATGACCCCAAACGCATGAACTGGGGCAACCTGCGCGTCTGGAACGATGACGTGATCGCCGCTGGCACCGGTTTCCCGACTCACCCGCACCGGGACATGGAGATCATCACCTACGTTCGCGAAGGCGCGATTACCCACCAGGACAACCTGGGCAACAAGGGTCGTACCGAAGCCGGCGACGTCCAGGTCATGAGTGCCGGCACGGGGATCGCTCACAGCGAGTACAACCTGGAAGCCACTGATACCAAGATCTTCCAGATCTGGATCATTCCCAATGAAACCGGACTGGCACCGTCCTGGGGCGCCAAGCCCTTCCCCAAAGGCGATCGTGAGGGTTTTGTGACATTGGCCAGTGGCAAGTCAGGTGACGATCAGAGCCTGCGGATTCGTGCCGATGCGCGCCTGGTCGCCGCGAACCTGAAGGCCGGCGAGTCTGCCGAGTATCGGTTGGACAATGGTCGTCGTGCTTATCTGGTTCCCGCCACGGGCGTCATTGAAGTCAATGGCTTACGCGCACAAGCTCGAGACGGTGTTGCGGTGGCCGATGAGCAGGTACTGCGCGTCACGGCCATCGAGGACAGCGAGATCGTGTTGGTCGATCTGGCTTGATGCAGCGTCCACCTGCAGGAGCGCGCTTGCTCGAGAGGGTCGGCGTCGGTAACGCGGGCTGTCTGACACCCCGCGTTGACCGGCACTCCATCGCGAGCAAGCGCGCTCCTGAAGGGGTTGGAGATTACGTGGCGGAAATCGCCCCATCCACCAGCGTCTGCGCTTCGGCGACCAACTGCTTGAGGTGGTCGTCACTGACGAAGCTCTCGGCATAGATCTTGTAGATGTCTTCGGTACCCGACGGGCGCGCCGCGAACCAACCGTTCTCGGTCATGACTTTCAGGCCGCCAATGGCCTGGTCGTTACCCGGCGCGTGGCTGAGGATGCTCTGGATCGGCTCGCCCGCCAGTTGGGTCGAGGTGACCTGCTCCGGCGACAACTTGCTCAGCAGCGCTTTCTGCTGCGGATTGGCCTTGGCATCGACCCGCACCGAGAACGGCTCGCCGAGTTCGTCGGTCAGCGCGCGGTAGGCCTGGCTCGGGTCGCGACCGGTGCGGGCGGTCATTTCCGCCGCCAGCAGCGCAGGAATCAAGCCATCCTTGTCGGTGCTCCAAACACCCCCGTCCTTGCGCAGGAACGAAGCCCCGGCGCTCTCCTCGCCACCAAAGCCCAGCGAGCCATCAAACAGACCATCGGCAAACCACTTGAAGCCGACCGGCACTTCATACAGACGACGCCCAAGCCGCTTGGCCACCCGGTCAATCAGGCCGCTGCTGACCACGGTTTTGCCCACGGCCGCGTCGGCGCGCCATTGTGGACGATTCTGGAACAGGTAGTCGATCGAGACGGCCAGGTAATTGTTTGGCGCGAGCAAACCACCCGACGGGGTCACGATGCCATGACGGTCGTGATCGGGGTCACAGGCGAACGCCACGTCGAAGCGCTCCTTCAAGCCGATCAGGCCTTGCATGGCGTGGCTGGACGATGGGTCCATACGGATCTGGCCGTCCCAATCCACGGTCATGAAGCGGAAAGTCGCATCGACTTCCTTGTTGACCACCTCGAGGTCCAGCTTGTAATGCTCGGCAATCGCCGACCAGTAGCGCACCCCTGCTCCGCCCAGCGGATCGACGCCCAGACGCAGCTTTGCATCGCGAATGGCGTCGAAGTCGATCACGTTGATCAGGTCGGCGACGTAGGTATTGAGGTAATCGTGACGGTGGGTTGTGCTGGCCTTCAGCGCCTGCTCGTAGCTGATGCGCTTGACCCCGGCGAGCTTGTTGCCCAGCAGCTCGTTGGCCTTGGCTTCGATCCACTTGGTGATATGGGTATCGGCCGGGCCGCCGTTGGTCGGGTTGTATTTGTAGCCACCGCTTTGCGGCGGGTTGTGCGACGGCGTGATGACGATGCCGTCCGCCAGCCCGGTGGTCCGGCCGCGGTTGTAGCAGAGAATGGCATGGGAGATGGCGGGTGTCGGGGTGTATTCGTCACCCTCGGCGATCATTACCGTGACGCCGTTGGCTGCCAGTACCTCGAGGGCGCTGGCGCCAGCCGGAGTGGACAGCGCATGGGTGTCGATGCCGACGAACAACGGGCCGTCGATGCCCTGGGCTTCGCGGTACAGACAGATTGCCTGGCTGATCGCCAGTACGTGCCACTCGTTGAAACTCAGATCGAACGAGCTGCCCCGATGCCCGGACGTGCCAAAGGCGACGCGCTGGGTGGAGATGGCGGCGTCGGGCTGGCCGGTGTAATAGGCCGTGACCAGTCGCGGGATGTCGACCAACAGTTGCGCCGGTGCCGGTTTGCCCGCAAAAGGACTGAGTGTCATGCAAAACCTCTGGAATAGAGTGGTTCGGGGATGGATCGCAGTTTACTGGCAGTTTGACCGTAACGCGATGGGATCGATCCACCGGCCTGCAAGGATGTTTTCGCCGCCACTCAGTCGATCGCCTCCAGGCGCAGGGCATCCCCGAGCAGGCTCAACGCCGCTGCAAGGTCATGATCACCGCTGAAGGCATGATTCAGGCGCATATGCTGCGCGTGCAGGCCCTGCAAGCTGAACAATTCCCCCGGCGCAATCACCACGTGCTGCTTGAGCAGTCGCTGAAACACCCGCCGCATATCGACCTGGCGCAGTGAGCGGACCCAGATCGTGGCCCCGCCACGGGGCTCGACGACATGCAGGGCATCGCCCAGGCGCTCGTGCAACAGCTGTGTCATTTGCACCTTGCGATCCCTGAGCAACCTGCGCAGCACCTGCAGGTGCTGGTCGATCCGGCCATTTGCGTACAAGCGGGCAATCGCTTTCTGGCGAATCGGCGACAGGCGAAAGGCACGCAGCAGGAAATGCCGCTGCAATTGCTCGCTGAAATGCCGCGAGAGCAGATAACCGTAAGGGGCTTCCGGACCGATGATTTTTTCGAAGGTGGAAAACACGATCAACCGCTGCGGGTCGAGCAGATCGCGAAATCGCGAACCACCCGTTTCGAATTCCAGCTCTGCGTAACAGTCGTTCTCCAGCACCCAGACGCCATATCGCTCCAGCAACCGGGCAATGGCCTGCCGGTTCTCGTCCGGCGCCAGACTGCCGCGCGGCACGCTCAACCCCGACGACAGCATCACCAGCCGTATCCGCCGGGTTTCCAGCAGCTCCTCGAGTTGCCCGGCGTCCAGGCTGCCATCGGTTTGCACTGGCCACTCGACCACCTGGACATCCGCCTCCTGCAACAGGCGCAGGATCGTCCAGTCGCACGGAGCCTCCACCACCACCGCAGCCTCCTTGAGGCCCAGGACCGCGATCAGTATTTCCAGGACGCCACGCAGGTCGGCGCCGATGTAGACATCATCGGCATGCCAGCAGCGCACCGGCGAGGTGGTGTAGCGCGCCGCCAGGGCCGTGCGCAACTCCAGTTCGCCGCAGGGCTGGGACGGCGGTTGCGGCAGACGCGGATACTGACGCAGCAACTCGCGCTCGAGCAACAGCAGCGGGCTGTCGAGCGGCTGCAACAGGGCAGGCTCATCGGCGCTGAACACCAGCATGCCCGGCCGCCGGGCGCTGACATACAGGGTTTCGAGCAAATCGCCGTCGGTGCCAGGCAGGCCGAGGGAAGACACTGGCATCGCGTAGTAGCCGGACTTCGCCACCGAATAGACCCGCCCTTCCTTCTCCAGCAGCGAATAGGCGTACTGGATGGTCGAGATCGACACGCTCAGTCGATTGGCCAGTTGGCGCAACGAAGGCAAGCGCACACTTGCATCGTGGGTCGGTTCATTGATCAGGTGGGTCAGGTAACGATACACCGCCTGATAGGCGAAATCGGTCTCGCGAGTGCCTTTCAACGTCCCGCTGACCATTCACCCGCCACCGCTGCGTCGTAGTCGGTGGATAGTCCGTCCGCACCGTCGAACAGTTCATCATTCGGCCCGTCCACGGCCTTGGGCACCGGCCCCATGCGATACAGCTTGCCGATCAGGTTGACCGGCAGCCCGCTGACGTCGACCATCCACTGCGTTATCTGTTCCGACACCGGATTGCCCTGCATCGCCCGGTGCAAGTCGGGCATGGCCACCAGCATGCCGGGGTGGCACTGGCGCAGGAAACGCTCAAGACCGGCGCCGTTTTCAACGAAAGGTGCGAACAGCAGGCAAACCAGTTGCGCCTCGCTCAAACCCAGGCTCTTCTGCGCTTCGGCTGTGGCCAGCGCCCGTTGATCGGCCAGGCGCGCCGGGTTGCCAAAGACCTCAACGGCCTGTTCGCACAGACGCTCTGGCAGGTGCTTGCGGCGCATCATCACCAATGCTCGTTGCAGGTACTCGGCGACACCCGACTCATAGCTGCCGCCATGTACGTAGCACGCCTGCAGGCCCCGGACATGAGCGGAAATCGTTGGGCTGACAAACTCGTTCTCGCCGAGCTGCGCCGAAAGTTCGTCAGGCTGAAACCCCAGAAACTCGGTGAGCAACGGCCATCGCTCCTCGCGATTGCTGACCAGCATGTCGTGAATGTCGATGAAGGAAGTACGGCGACAAGCCTCGAACTGCTCGGCCGGACGCCACTGCGCCTGCCCCTGCGTACCGAATAGCGAGCGGTAAAAATCGTTGCCCAGGTCGTCGAGTACTGCGTACAGCTCATCGAAGCCACTGCCCGCAGGGCGCGGAGGTGGCAGACCCGCCTTCGCCGCTGCTCGTCTCAGGCCATCGAGAAACTGTTTCTGCTGACGCGGTGTGTCACTGCTGATGAACGCATCGACTCCCCTGTCCCATCGGGCAATTTGCCCATAGAACTCGCCCATGGCCAAGTACCCGTCGTCCCACAGGTCCAGCGGCGCGCCGAGGGCTCGGCGATGCCCGACCATCAACAGATTGAGTCGGCTGGCTTCTCGGCCTGCTTCGGAAATCGGCGACGGGTGAGTGAACGGTAACACCTCACGATGATCGGCCGTCACCACCTCCACCCTGGGGTCGTCGTAGAAGAACAAGGCACTGTTGCTGCGGTGGATATTGTCCAGGGCTATCGCGCTGACGCCGTTCATGCGCAATGACGCCACGCGCAACTGGAACGTGGCGGGCGCCCGGCCGGCAATGCTCAACTGCGCGGCACGCAGCAGCGCCAAGGTGTAGCAACTGTCCCGGGACCCGGACTGGACCGCCAGCACCTTGTAGTCGCCGATGTGCTCCATGCCGCCGGCGGTGACGACCAATCGCTGAATCAACAACTGCAAGGCCGTGCGTTCCGCCCGGGAAAAGAAGCTCAGCAAACGTTGCAGCATCTGCTGATAGACATAGTTCATCGCCTGATCATGGATAAGGGTCATGTTTATTTACCTGATGCTCGTAAGTTCAGTCATGCACAAACAACGACAAGCAGTGCGCAAACGAATTGTCTGCCACCCATGAAGTGTCGGAGGTCATTCAAAGGCTAGCACTTTAGCCTTGAGTCATTATTTTTTGTAAAGGGACAGCGTGCCTGTTTCGTCAACGGGCGACAGGCCGGAAAGCCCCGTCATAGAGGGATCTTCAGACTTAAGGAGATATCCTAGGAAATGTCTTACAGCGCCCCACAGACATTTAGCACAGGAAATAAGGAAAGAAGTCGCGCAGACTGTTTGGGGGGCTGCGCAACGATCAACGGTTTGTCGGAAAAGTATTAACGAAGTGCATTGAGAAGTATCAACCCGATACCCAGACATGACTCTTTCCTTGAGATGAAAGTAATCATTCAATTATCAGGGCTTAAAGGACGATTAGAAGATACAGATCAAGGGCAAAAACCAGCTCAGTTGCTGAGCAGGCCTTATCGACACCAGATTCCGGCGCCGTACCGGCAACAAAAAGTCCGTGCAGGCACGGACTTTTCCAGTGGGATGTTACGCCGGCTCGACCTGAAGGGCGACCCGCTCGCGGCATGGGCATTCGTCCATGTAGCGGTGGGCTTCGACGAACTCGGAAAACGGGAAGACCCGAGTCTTGAGCGGCACCAGGACACGATCGGCCGTCAGCTGGTTGATGTCACGCAAGGCCCGTTGCAGTGCGACCTGGTCCTGGACAATGCCCAGTTCCGGCTTGCCGGTGAAGTTGCCGATGCAGTGCACGAAAAACTGAATGTTCTTCTGGAACGCCGCACAGGCCGGGAATGGCGTCTGGTTGCCGCCTTGCAGGCCGTACAACACCAGGCTGCCGCGCGGTGCCAGGACGTCGCCGAGCAGTGACATCTGCGGACCGCCCAGGCCATCGAACACCACATCGACGCCACGGTTCTCGGTAATTTTGTTGATCCGCATGAGCAGATCTTCTTCCTCGGTGACGATCACTTTCTCGGCACCCAGCGACAACAGGTACTCACGCTCTTCAGCGGTTTTTGTGGCGGCAATCACCCGTACACCCAGGGCCTTGCCCAGTTGTACGAAAGAAGGCCCGGCACAGTGGCTGGCGTCGGTCACCAGGGCAAATTGCCCGGGTTTGACCCGAGCCAGGTCGGCATAGGCAAAATAGGCAATCAGCAACGGCGTGTAATGCACCGACGCCTCGATCGGGCTGAGCACGTCCGGGTAACGAGTCAGGGCCGTGCGGGGCAGTACAATCTGCTCGCCGTAGACCGGGTAGTCGTTCGGGCTCTCGGCTGGGAAGCTGGCGACCTTGTCACCCACCGCCAGGTCATCGACGCCCTCGCCGACGGCGGTCACCACGCCGGACATTTCATGGCCCAGGCCTGAAGGCAGGCGGGCATGGGAGGACGCCAGGTTCTGACGCCAGAGAATGTCGTACCAGCTGATGCCAATCGCCTCGACGCGCACCTGCACTTCGCCCGGTGCAGGGAGAGCGGCCGCATGCTCTTCGCATTTGAGCACCTCGGCTGGACCAAACTTGTGAAAACGGATCGTGCGGGACATCGCAAACCTCGCCAAATGAACCTCTAATGCCCTGAACTCTATCCGGGCTTTGGGCCCAAGACCATCAGTGGCTATTAATAGTCGACATGCCTGTCATTAATTCCGCAGCAGCGGCGACTTCGTCAAATGTCGTAAGAAATCGAAAAAACCTACGTAGGAAAACTCAATTACTCGGTGCAGAGTAGCAGCCTTTCCCCGTAATATTCATGCCGGCCATTGTTCTCATATGGCCGCTCTCGTCAAGCTTGATGACTCTGCCAGGACTCCAGATGAATCGTAATGACCTGCGTCGTGTCGACCTGAACCTGTTAATCGTATTCGAAACACTGATGCATGAACGCAGCGTGACCCGCGCGGCGGAGAAGCTGTTCCTCGGCCAGCCGGCCATCAGCGCTGCTCTCTCGCGCCTGCGCGGGCTGTTCGATGACCCGCTGTTCGTGCGTACCGGCCGCAGCATGGAGCCGTCGGCCCGGGCGGTTGAGATCTTCGCCCTGCTCTCGCCCGCCCTGGACTCGATCTCCACGGCCGTCAGCCGTGCCGCGGATTTCGATCCGGCGACCAGCACCACGGTGTTCCGCATCGGCCTGTCGGACGACGTCGAGTTCGCCTTGCTGCCGATGCTGCTCAAACGCCTGCGCGCCGAATCACCCGGCATCGTGCTGGTGATCCGGCGGGTCAACTACATCCTGATACCGGGCTTGCTGGCCTCCGGCGAGATTTCCATCGGTGTCAGCTACACCACCGACCTGCCGGCCAATGCCAAGCGCAAAGTGTTGCGCCGCAGTATGCCCAAGTTGTTGCGCGCCGACAGCGTTCCGGGCCCCTTGAGCCTGGACGACTTCTGCGCCCGCCCCCACGCGCTGGTGTCGTTCGCCGGCGACCTCAGCGGCTTCATCGATGAAGAACTGGAAAAACTCGGGCGCAAACGGCACGTCGTGCTGGCCGTGCCGCAGTTCAACGGCCTGGGCACGCTGCTGAGCGGCACCGATATCGTCGCAACCGTGCCGGATTACACCGCCGAAGCCTTGACCGCCGCAGGCGGCTTGCGCGCCGAAGACCCGCCATTGCCGACGCGCAGCTTTGAATTGCACATGGCATGGCGGGGTTCCCAGGACAACGATCCGGGGGAGCGCTGGTTGAGGTCGCGGATTCAGATGTTTTTTGGAGATCCTGAGAGTCTCTAGGCGTCGTCGGGCAGGCTGTTCAGCTGATCATTTCTGCCCTTCCACACACCATGGAGCTCCATTCACTTTCAGTGGATTGCTACATGGGGGGGCACATCTGAGGGCATGCTTTGGATGGTTTGAAAAGGATGCCCCCAGTCTAAGGTCCAACTGTAAGGGGTCGGCGACCACACCTTCCCGACTCCACCGCCGAAGGCCATGGTGTTCACTTAATACGCGGGCACCATCGCCCTTAATGCTGGAGTTCGGAAGGTGACTTTGCCGAACGCTTACAAACAGAAATCGAATGCGCCCACATCCTCCACCAGCGCCTTCGCTATCCCGCTCAGGTAATAGCTGCCCACACCAGGTCACCTTCCTGCCCTGTACCTGCCTACTGCATCCAGGTCCTAGACCAAGTGCCTAGGGACAGCTTGTTGTGACACGGCGCCATCACCAGTAGATGCATAACACTTTATGCCTTATCCCACGCCCTCTTCGACAAGCCCAAGTACCGAGAGCGGAATGTCATCGAGCGCCTGATTAGCTGGCTGAAGGAGTACCGCCGTCTGGCGACTCGCGACTGCAAGCTCGCAACAAATTATGCGGAAATGCTCACATTGGCCTGCTGCCGGCGGTGTTTACGACATCTCTTTTCGTACAGTTCCTAGTCACTGCGGTCTAGCCACCAGAATATCGGCACTCATTGCAATTTGACATCACTGTAAGCAAGAATCGGATCCAAATATGTCTGAATTGGTCATTTGCTAGGGGTGGTAATGAGCAGGATTGGCGTCAACTCAATCACGGTGCGGCTACTGAAGCCGAACCTAGATCCAGAGGATGGCCTCAGCCCGAAATATGGGCCAAGCGGCGCTAAGGAGTTGAAGGGGCAGGACTGGGAGGGTAGCGGAGAAGGCATCCTCTACTACGGCCAGGTGTATGACCGAACCCCTGAATGGCTGGCCCTGCTCGAGCCTCACATCTCCGACCCTTTCGGAAGCCTGCACTCTAGTGGTTCCGCAGCCATCCTCTTTTTGTACGTACAAAAACGCTGGATGGCCCTTTGTTTTGGCTATGCCCACCTCGCGCTGGAGGAAGATGCCTTCGTTCACCAATTTGGACTGAAGGTGGCGCTCAACACTGTGCCGCGGGGTAGCTTGCTTAGCCTCGATCTCGCCACGCCCGACGCTGTGACATTTCAGAAGCGGATACAAGCTAGCAAACTTTCAGATTTCAGCCAGTTTGGTATGGATACACTGCGAGACTTGGCCAGGGTGGCGGGCGGTCAGCCCAGTGACGATGGATTTGCCAAGTTTGTTGCCGGCAAAGACGCACTAAGCCTGGACGCACCGCTGGCTCCTTCCGAGTTTCACGACAAGTGCGCAGAAATTCTGAAGGCTTATAAGTCAATCGCTTACAAGCGCGATTACGCTTGGTTTGACAACGTCAGGGAGGAGACCAGTTCTGAGCGGCTGAAGATCCTGGATCGGCAGCTCTATAGCGAGATTCGTGCGATCCGCGGAGGCGCCAACAGCCTATTGCACATGTCCCCTCCAGAGATCCTTGATTACCAAGAGGGCGCAGAACTGGGGTACACCGGTTTTGGTAGCCGCAAGTGCGAGTTCACCAAGCTATCCATCACCGATTACGTGGACGAGCTAAATCGGCTGACCTGCACTCAAACGATGGAGGTCATGAAGTCCTCACACCGGGTTCGTTCCGTGAGCCAAAAGTCTGGCGAACCGATTGGCTGGAAGGTTTATGACTGCCTGAACTGGGAGTGCACGCTAACCAAGCCGACGCGGACGCACTACGTGCTATTTGCAGGAAAATGGTACGAAATTTCCGCAACCTTCAAAGATCTGGTCGAAAAACATTTCGATAGCATTCCGGATTTCAGCATCATCGGTCGAACCTCATGCCTGAACGAAGAAGAGCTGATTGCGGACATCACTGCTAAGCGTCCCGACTTGATCAAGCTAGACCGTACCAAAATCAATCCCGAGGGCGTCATTGCGGGCAACCTTGAGCCTTGTGACTTCTACTCAAACGACAAGATATTCATCCATTTGAAGGATGGCGGTTCATCAGGACCCATCAGCCACCTGTGGATGCAAGGTGTGGTCAGTGCTGAGGCCTTCGTGGCAGATAGCAAATTCCGCACGAAGCTGAAGGACACCGTCTCGAAGACCAAGGGTGGAAGCGCATTTTTGAAGTCACTCCCGGATGGGCGAAAATCTGACTTCAATCGTAGTGACTACACCGTGGTGTACGGAATCATGCGGCCACCCTATAAAGGCGGCTCTTTGGGAATCCCGTTCTTCAGCAAAGTTAGCTTCATGGCAGCCTGTGATCGACTGCGACGCACGGGTATGAAGATCGGCAAAGAGCTGATCGAGAAAATTTCACCTACATCAGGTGCGTCAATCAAGACGAAAAAAGCAAAGACCGCTACTAAGGCAGGCGCCGCGAAGCCCTCCAAAGCGCCTTGAAACCCTCAATGAGCTCGCTGGTGGGCACCGCTTCCCTTCAGATAGAACGACCCACTCACTGCTCGTTCACGTTTATACATTCCCTAACCTGGTCGCCATCCAAACGACCATCCACTTGTGTGGACTCGCCTGGTGCTAGCAGGACTTGGGTACGGCAAAGGAGTTGCGATGAATATTGAAACACATAACGCTGATCTCGACCTCCTGGTACCAGAGGACGTAATGGCCGAGGAGCCGCCACTGCCGGCCTGGGAGCAAATTGAACCGCCGCAGAGCGCGCCGGAGGCGCTCTTCCGACTGATGAACATCCATCTCATCGATTCGCTCTCCCGCGGGCGTGTTCAGACGATGGGTATTGATGGTGGCATGGCGCTGACCGGGCGCAACGGCCGAGGCAAGACCTCCCTCCTCTCTTTGGCGCTGCTCTTCGCCGGCGTTGAACCCCGCGACGTGGTTTCGCAAGGTAAGGATTCGTTCATCGACTACTACCTACCGAACCAGACTTCCTACCTCGTGTATGAGTATGAACGTCCCGATAGTACCCGCCGGCTCGTGGTCGTGCTCAGCAACTCTACCGCCGACAAGATCCGTTTTAGGTTCGTGAACAGCCATTTCCGACGTGACATGTTCGTCACCGATGACGGCCAGTTTGTACTCAATAAGGAGTTCCGCCAGCGCCTGATCTACCTGAAAATCCCCCATGCTGACAGACTGGTGGATACGTACATCGATTACAGGGCCATCATTCAGGGATGGCAGCCGCCGCACGTAGACCCTACGCATAGGCGCTATTTGCTTGGGATGTCGGACATGTACGGATTCACTACCTACAACCGTCCTTTGCGGCATCTTGAGAAGCTCACCAAGGGTATGTTCTCTCGAAAGGCCAATTTTGATGATCTCCAGCAGGTGGTTGCCGACTGGGTTTTCGAAGGCAAACCTTCCGCCGGCATCCAAACAGAGCGCAAGCGTGTAGAAAACTGGCCGCGAGACTACAACGCCTACCAAAGCATCAAGAACATTACCCCGCTGGTTGATGAGGCCAGGGAGCACCGAGCGAAACTCGAAGCCGCTGAGGATGCCATTCGAGAGGTCAAGGAAAAGTTCATCTTCCTTCAAGACCATCTTCGCTTCTCAAAAGCCCAGCGAGAGAGCGAAGAGTCCCTCAAGCAAACGTATCTTGAGCAAGAAGCTGTTGCCCATGAAGCGAATGCCCTGGAAATCACCAGGGCCATTCATAGCGCCAAGGCTGATATCGAATCTTACGATCGTAATCTCACTGAAATCGAAAGTACCCGCCAAGATTACGAAAGCAAGGGGGTCGAGGAAAAGCGCGCACGGGCGGCTCAGAAAGCAGTTTTTGAGGACGCGCTCAGAAGTGTAAATACCAAACTGGATCTGGCCCTCGGCGCAGCGAGAGAGGTCAAGGCCAAATACGAGAAGCAGATCAACGAGGAAACCAAGCTACACAACGATTTCCACGCTGCTGCCATCGAGAAAACCAACACTCTTCGCGAACAGGCCCGGGACGCCGTGGCCAAGCTCGAAGAAGCATGTGAAGACGCCCTGAAAGTGCTGGACGACTCATCAGCCGATGAGCTTGCCAGGCTTGTGCTAGAGCTACAACAACGCCATGGCGACATGGGACGAGCTCAGGCGTACGTCGCCAATCCTTCCGTAGACCCCTCAATTCAGCATGAAATCGATAAGAGAGACATCGAGCTCAGGGACGCAAACAAAGCCATCGGTGCCGCCCACGCAGGTGTCGCGGCGAAGCAGCGTGTCGTCAACGATCTGCAGGCCCAGTCTTCCAAATACGATCTGACGATCGAGGCTGTGAAATACTCAATCGGCAAACAAAATGACCTGATTGCCCAGATCCGACAAGCTCATGAACCTGAACAGGATAGCCTTCTCGCGTTTCTACGAACCAATCGTCCAGATTGGTCACAAGACATCGCCAAAGTCATAAACCCCGATCTCCTCCACCGTAACGATCTTCACCCCCAGCTGACAGCCATATCTGAAAGCCTCTACGGGATCGCACTTGAGCTGGAATATGTCGATGCAGCTGACGAGGCAGATGAGTCGAAGCTTCGTGAAAAGCTTGAGGATGCCAACCAAGCCTTGATGGCGTTTGAAGCTCAGTTAGAACGCGCCGTTAATCAGCAGGTCGAGCTACGCAAAGAAGTTAAGACAGCATCCGAAGATCTATCGCTGGCGCACTCAGGCCTGACGAAGGCTAGATCAACGGCCCAAGGTTTGGAGAGACAAGTCGACGAGCTTAAAAAGCAGCTTCGTGAGTCACTGGACGAAGCTCGCCAGCTTGCTCAGGCGCAATTGGCAGAATACGAGCGCCTCCTCGGTCATGCTCAGAAAGCTCACGATGATCTGATCCAGCGTATCGCAAGTAAGAAGGCTGCCATCACCCACCAATGTAAACAGGACATCTCGGCCGTCAACACTCGGCTTGGTTCTGGAGTTCGTGATATTCAAGCTGGCGTTGATGCTCACAAGAGTACCCGCGACACCAGCATCAAGTTCTATTTGGATCAACAGAATAAAGAACTTGCTGGCGAAGGCGCCGACGTGAACGTGATCACCGCCCTCGAGGGCGAGCGTGATGACCTAAGGAAGACGCTTGATGAGATCAGCTCATGGAGCGAGCTCTTGTCCATGTGGCAAATCTGGAAAAACCAGATCTTCCCGCAGATCCCGGTGCTCCAGGCTAAGATGGAGCAAAGCCAGGCAGACTTCGCACGAGACACCACTCGTTTAGAAGAGACTACAGCGGCCTGGCTACGAAAACGGCAGCAGGTACTCGACGCTATCAAAGAGTGTCGATCAGCTATCATAAGCATCGATGGGCAATTGATGATTGTCGCTACCTGTCTTGAGGAACGACTCAAAGCCTACGAATCCACCGGTCGCCATAATTCGTACGACACCGCATGGGAAGCCCTACCCTTGAGGGCTGCGATGGTCGCATTTCAGCAGCAGATCACTGAAGCTGAGACACAGCTGCGGAAGCTTACTTTCAAAATGCGCCACGCTTTCCTCGACGTGCCGAACGCTGCTCCGTCGACTTACTTCCAAGATCGCCTCCACAACATCCGCACTGAAACTGGTGAGGATGTCGATGCCCGCGTGACCCTTCGAGTTGTCGAGGACTGGTTCGCCACTGAGCATGATAAGAGCCGGCGTCTTTTGGTCGCAGATGCCAAAACCATTTTCGGCGAAATCCAAGGCCTTCACCGTGAGCTGCAGACCTTCAACAAGAAACTCTCCAGCTTCAATACGTCCCTGCAAGAGCATCTGGAGCACAGCTCGACGGTCTTCGACAACCTCTCCGAACTGAAGATCTCCATCTACTCGGGTGTTGAAGAGCTCGACTATTGGTCTGTGATCAACAAAATCACCAATGACCGGGAGGAATGGACGCAGGAGGACAGCCTGCCTAGCGTGGATGCCGTTGCCCATCTGAACGCGTTGCTCGCGATCTGGGATGGCAATCGTGGCATCAATGCTCAATTCAAATCGTTGGTCAGTATCCGCGGCTCCGTGCGGGAACAGGGCAACTTCCGGCAGTTCCGCAATCGTACTGAACTCGAAAACATCTCGTCGAACGGTCTCAGTTACCTGGTGCTCATCATCCTGTTCCTGGGGTTCATTGGTAAGGTTCGGGGCAACGCTCCTGTACAGCTGACCTGGTGTGTCGATGAGCTCAAGGCGATTGATGCCGAGAACATCGTGTCGCTCTGCAACTACCTAGGCCAAAACAGAATCACTCTGTGCACCGCTTTCCCCGATCCTGACGCTGAGACGCTGATGCTGTTTGAACACAAGTACAAATTGGATGCTGAACGACGCTTGGTGCATTGCGAACTCGCCCTGGAAAACGACGCAACCGATGACGGTGAGCTTGAGCTTGCCTGGGAGGACGGCGAATGAGCACTTTTGCGCGGGTAGCGACTGCGCTCATGGAGGGCGGCTTCATCTGCCAGATTACCGACTACGAAGGCCATCAGTTCCTGGCCAACTCGGTCAACCAAGGCGACGTTGATCAGTACCTCAGGCGCATAGATCTCAGGTTGACGACAACGCGAGACGGCGGTGCATTCTTTGCCGCACACGCTGACATCGGCGTGGAGGGGAAAAAAGATGCGAAAAAGCGCTTCACAGAGGTAAAAAATGTCCTGCGTCCCATGGTGTCTTTCCTTGAACTGGTGATGCGCATCACTGGGGATGATGAGTCTGTAGCTGCCGGCCAGGTTTTGAACCTCAATCAAATGATGGCCAGGATCTCTGAAAATCCCAGTCTATACCTACAGCTGCGGCAGACGACGATCGACATCAACACGAAGGATGGCTCCGATCGGGAGCGCCTGAACAAGATCGTCAAGCGCTTCCAGAATGAGGGGTACCTGCTCCTCGTCAATCCTGAGTCCGAGATCTTCATGTTCACTGGCCGCATCGAGTGGCTGATGGAAGCTATCGAGTACCTCATGCTGCACGACGAGATCTCTGAAGAAGATAGCGAGTATGACAAGAGAGCCGAGTCATGAGCACGCTCGAAGAGTCGGTGGCCAGTCATCTTGAGCTCTTACATAAATATCGCAGGCTGATCTCACAGATGTACTCGACCGGGTATGTCACCCGGGATGATGAGAATGCTCGAGCGCTGACGAAGCTTCAGCAGATCAGAGCAGTGCGTATCAACGCCGCAGTTGAGAACACCTACCGTCTCTCGCCTACCCTCAATCGTCTGCTGAACGAAGCAACCCATCGTGCTCGGAATTACGATATCTCGGCCGATTTCGGTGAGCAGATGGCCCGTCTCATCAAACTGATGGACGACTACACCGACGCCTGCCTACAGAATCGTATCGATGACTCACTGCTCATTCAGGGTGATATCGATGCGACCCTGTACGAGATGGCGGAGGCCATGAATGATTTCCTCCTCCATGTCCGCACAGCGGCAGAGAACAATTTCGGCAACGTTACGACCTATAAGGAGAAGGAAAAGCAGACCGAGCACTATCTCAACCAGCTTGAGCGGATCCTCAAGGCCCTGAGTATGTTCGATGGCGAAGCAATCCTAGACGAGCTGACGCCACCGGAGCGCGAGACACTGGAGGTTCTGTATCAGAGCCACATTTTGGACAAGCTTTCAGAGTGGCGCTCCAGGACAGTCGATATCATCCATGTGCTTAAGACCTATCTCTACAAAATCAGGACAGTCGCCCCTCGCGCGCGGCGCATTCGTGCGCTGCAGCTCTATCTTCAGAAGCATCCTGAGTACGAGGTGCGATCTCCAGATGAGTATCCTGAGATTCCGGAGTGGGCCTACCATCACGAGCCTCTGAAGATTCAGCTGGTGCCTGACTTGGGAGCACAAAACATCAGAGACTCATTGGTCGATATCGCCAAGAGCATTGAAAAGGCGGTGGCTGTTCCCGTCAAAACCAGAAAGCCCGGCACGCCGGTCGATGAAGCGCCACCAAAAGCGGCGCTCATCAAAGGCTCGCCACTTGTAGTGGTCAGTCAGCGCCTTCTCAATGAAGCTGCCAAATCCCCCACCCCGATTTCGGCTGCTGGCTACTTCATACAGGCCGAGGAAACCATGGTGTTGGATCAGGAGTCGTGCATGATGTGCTTCCTCACGCTTGTCGAGAAACAGATCAATGCCAACGCCAAGATCATCAGGCGGCTGTCCATACAAAACGTTGCCAAGAATGAGGACGATACGCTCAGCGGGAACGTGATCATTGAGGATGTGCTGCTATGCCAACGCTAACCCTCACCAAGAAGCTCCTGTCTATCTTCCAGTCAGAGGAGCAAGACTTTCGCCCAAGCAAAATGCTGAACGAGTTCTGTGAGGATTACAGCGTCGGCCACCGCGTCGGATCTGTTTGGCGATTCAGCCCAAGCCACAAGGCGAAGATCGCGATCTACCTTCAGAACGAGGCCAAGGTCGACCCAAACCAATCGCTAAATGCGTGGGAGGGGGAGTCACGACACGGCGCGCTAAAAAAAGGCGGTGATGAGAAGCTAACCACCAAACGCCTGCGTGGTAAGCGTGTAGCAGTGAAGGCCCTACCCGGTCGGCCATTACTGCTAGGCCCTACCCCAATCAATCTCCCTCCAGGTGCAAGCTTGGATCTCGATCGCCATTGGGTGGTTGAGCACTGCGAGCACGACAGCGTGTTGCTTATCGAGAACTGGGAAAACTTTGAACTTACCCATGAAACACCCTTTCTCCAGCAGGTGCCTGGCAATCCGCTAGTGGTATTTCGAGGTGCGCCAGGAAGCTACAAAACGGATAGCAGCCAGGCGTTGTTGGCAGAGCTGAAGCTGCCAGTAGTAGCCTTCACTGATTATGATCCTGAGGGTATCTGTATTGCTGCCACCCTCCCCGGCTTCTCTCGGTATCTTGCACCTTCAGACGAGTGCCTTGAGGCACTCATGGGCGAGATCAGCACCGAGCATCGTTACCAGAAGCAGGTCGCAGGTAAGCTGGCCTTTCTCGATAGCTTGACTGACCCTGAGCTTGTCAGGGTTTATCAGCTCGTCCGCAAGGCGGGCAAGGCACTACCGCAGGAAAAGCTGATAGGCCTAGAACCGTAGGCGCTGATGAGGAATTGACCCATCTGCCGAAAAAACGCTGACCCAAGCAACCTTCAAGGCTACGGCCGCATGCGCTGGACATCTACCGATCCATGTTGGGGCAGTCTTGCCCCAGCAGGGAGGACAATTCTGCATCAACGCCAACAGTCCTCAGACATGGGCTGACTCACCTTTGAGGCTGCCAAGACCCCATCGGCCCGCAATGCGAACTCGGCGATGCGGCTGAATACCACGATACGCGGGTTGTCCGTCACTACAGGAAAGCGCGAAACCAGCATGTGCTCCACGAGCTCGACGTCCAGTTTCATCTTCAAAAGGTGCTCGCGATTTCGCTCCTTCATCAAGGCCCTCTCATATGCTCGCACTAGTCCGCGGTTGTAACGGGCAAAGGCAACCGCATCCGAGTCGACGCGCTTGAGATCGACGAAGTTGTTCTTGCACTGGACATTCCAGATAATGCCATCGCGTAGCGACACGACGTCAAACTCCTGCCGACTGACGCGCACAATATCCTGGACGATGAAGCCTTGGGCCTCCAGCACTGCCTTGACCGCATCCTCAAAGATGAAGCCTGCCCTAATCTGATACCGTTTCTGGCGATCAAGTACTTGTGCCCGCCAGTTGTAGGCAAAGCGGCTGAGCAGCGTAACGGTAGATAAATAGTGGTCGCCAGACAGCACCAGCGGCGCGTAGGTCGACAAGCATTTCATATAAGTGTCGGCACCGCAGGTTAACGCCGCCGCGAGCAGCGGCGAAGCTCCTTCCTGCAGGGTGATCAAGGTCAGATCCTCGGGGGAGATGCGAATCCAGTAGTCGTCCTCTATAAATTCCTTGGATAGGCGACGTATTAATGACGCGGCGACGGCGAACTCGGTACTTGTTAGGTCAAACTCGGTGTAGACCGCTTCACATAGGAGAATGTCGTTTCTCAGCTCCGCGGCCGAAAATAGTCGATCGGCCCGGACCTGCTCCATGGCCTCCAGTATCTGCCTACCCTCTGGCGAGTTGGGCATCTCGAAAATTGGAGCACGCTCTGGCTCTAGGAATAGTCCATTCAACATAGCCGTCTCGGCGTTGGCATCATCCGGGATGCCCAGTCGCCCCTGTGCAAGCTTCACCATCAGAGCATATTGAGCCCCCATCATCGGAGCTCCGCTGAACTCCACAATAGGCAGGAAAACGTTGAGCGCATCCTCATGCCTGATGGGCTTCGTTCCTCGGCACGCCTTAGGAATGAAGTGCAGCAATCCAACCAGATGTCGCCGCCGGGACTGTAGGTAGCCAATCATTGCCGCCAAAGTCCGAAAGCCACTTGCCGCCTCAGTAACGCCATGACGCTTAAAAGCCACACCGATGTCCGATCCCTGGACGATCAACAAAGTAAGTCTCTCGACGAGGGCTTGCTCCAATCGCGTACCCAGACGCTTGCGGATCCGCGTGAGTAGGAGCAAGTCCTCAGCGCTGCGCATGACCGGAAACCCAAAAAGTTGCCGCTCGAATTCATCGTCACCCCAATCAACCATGTGCAGGTTAATCAGTTCCTCCACAGCCCGCAGCGTGTCCAGCAGACAGCGCGTGGCCGATCTCTCGTCAAAGGAGGCCAGCGTCGTGCCGACGCGAGCCTGCAGTTCAGCGAGTCTGCCTTCGATTTCACCGCGAGAAAATGACTCGGCCATGACAACTCCTCCATTTTTAAAAGCGTACCTGGTGGAAAGCATCGAGTACATCCGCAGCAAGAGGCTGCCGGCACTGACAGCGCTCGTGGGAAGACCGGTGTTTACCCGGGTTGGATGATGCAGGCCGCGGAGAAAACGCTCTCAGCGGGAAGCTACCCTGATCAAGCGGCTTCAGGTGGATCGATAGAGGTTGAGAGCGTGGATGGATAAGCTTCGAGCCCCAGATCTACTAGGCAGGGACAAGAAGCAACTGGAAATATCTAGTCAATATCTCACCATACGTGTGGGGTATACACGGACTTTAGGGTCATCAGACAGACGAGTTTTTCGAGAGCATCAGCTCGTCTGGCTCTTCACAGTTAGCTTCCTGCATTGGTGCCTCGGTCGTCGACGACTGCATCCTCAGGGGCGTTGCTCCAGAGGAGATGGTCAAAGCCATGAATGGCCATACTCAAGGTCGAGTCGACCTGAGCATGGATTGGATTCCAAAGGTATCCGTTGTACATTCGATGTCACTCTGACATCGCCAGCTCAAGGATGACGCATGCAAATCCAACATCTGGAAGTTGCGAATTTCCGTAAGCTTCTCTCCGTTCGAATCGACCTTTCCGCCGAAACCACACTGCTCGTAGGTGCGAACAACAGCGGTAAGTCATCAGCAATGCTCGCTCTTCGCAAGTTTTTCAGTGGTAAGGCTTCCGGCTTCAAGCTCCAAGATTTGACCTTGGCTCACTTCACCAAGATCGAAGAAATTGGTCAGGAATGGGAAGTCGACGGGAGCGATGACGCTCTGCCGAACGTCAACGATTGGGACGACTGGCTACCGCATCTGGATATTTGGATCTCAGCTGAATCAGGTGAGCTTCACTTCATTCGAGACTTGATACCCAACTTCGAATGGCGCGGGGGATTGGTGGGCATGCGGTTCCGATTGGAACCAGATGACATGGCAGAACTCTATGCCGACTACAGAAAGCAGCGTGAACGCGTTGGGTTGCTCGAAGCCGCATTGGCTGCCGATCCGAAGGTGGCCAAGGCAATGCTCGACGCTGCTGATGAATCCGCCGACCAGGAAGACGATGTCGAAGAAGTGCCGGCGAAATTGTCACTTTGGCCTCAGGGGCTGACCGACTACTTGAGCCGCAGGATGGGACGCCTCTTCAAAATTCGCGCGTACCGCCTAGACCCCGCCAAGCTGCAAACCACTTGTACAAATACTCGCCGAGCCCTGCCCCAGCGACTCAACCCGACAGCTTTGCCCCTGGAGAAAAACCCGCTAGAGGGTCTAATCAAAATTCACGAAATCAATGCTCAGAGGGGGTTCGGTGACCACGGCGATGAAGGCTATGAAGAAACCGTAAAAGGTGGAAAAAAGCTCTCCGACCAACTCAGGGCTTACTATCAGAAGCATCTCGACCCGGGCGATACACCTCTGGTAGCTGACCTCAAGGCCTTGCGAGCAATTGAGGTAGCTCAATCTGCGTTCAACACCCGTTTAAGTGACAGCTTTGGGCCTGCGCTGAAGCAAGTGCAGACGCTCGGTTACCCGGGACGCAGCGATCCAATGATCACACTTCAGGCGAAGCTAGCCGCTACAGATGGATTGAATCACGAAGCAGCGGTGCTTTTCGAAGTTGACTCATTTGCACGCCAGGTAGGCACCCCTGTGCTGAAGCTGCCCGAAACCTCGAACGGTTTGGGTTATCAGAACTTGATCTGGATGATTTTCCGCCTGATGAGTTTCAGGGATGACTGGTTGAAACGGTCTCGGAACCCCGACGTCCAAACGGCTACAGGGATCGAGCCCATCCATCTCGTCTTGGTCGAGGAGCCAGAAGCGCACTTGCACGTCCAGGTGCAGCAGGTCTTCGTAAAGCATGCTTACGAAGTGTTGTGCCGGGATGAGTTGACCAAGCAGTACCCCAACCTCAATACACAGCTGGTTGTCAGTACTCATTCGAGTCACGTTGCTCATGAGGTCGAATACCAGCACTTGCGCTACTTCAGGCGCCTGCCAGCCGGCATGGATAACATCCCGGTGCCCGTCTCCACCGTGTCCAACCTGTCCAATGTCTTCGGCGATAAAACCTACACTCAGGAATTCGTCACGCGTTACCTGCGAGCGCAACACGCAGACCTCTTTTTTGCAGACGCCGTGATCTTGGTGGAGGGTGCGGCAGAAAGGATGCTACTGCCGCATTTCTTGCGATCAAAATATGAGTTCCTTGATCAGTGTTACATCACCATTCTTGATATTGGTGGTAGTCATGCGCACCGCTTAAGGCCTTTGATTGATGCGCTGGGGATCCTGACACTCGTCATCACGGATCTGGATGCCGGAAAAAAGCGGAGCGCCCAGCCTGCCAAGCTAGGTGCCGGTCTCACCACAAACAACCCAACCTTGCGCCATTGGATCAGAATGAAGGGGGAGTCTGCCCAGGTTGATGACCTGATGCTCATGCCGCCTGAGGCTAAGTGGCAGGTGATTGATGATCTCTTTGCCATACGCATTGCTTACCAGACGCCGATAGCCGTCAGTCTGCCCGAGATCGGTGATGTGGAAGTGCTTGCGAACACATTTGAAGACAGTTTGGTGTTGAGCAATACCGAGTACTTCACCAATCGCGCTGGCCGAGGCCTGCTAGGTACCTTCCATAAAGCACTTCGTTCAGCCAAAACGACTGATGCCCTGAGCAATGACCTATTTGAAGCCCTGCGCACCGGTGACAAAGCCCAATTTGCCTTGCAGGTGCTTGGGGATCCAGCGTTCAAAAGTTTGAAGCTTCCTGAATACATCAGTGAGGGGCTGGTTTGGCTTGAGTTGAACCTCATGAAGAAGCGATCTGAACTGCTGCTTGTGACGGCTGCTGATGAGGAGGTGGCATCATGACAACGACCGCCCCCCTCAATCGTGATGCTGATGAGGTGATACAGGAGTGTCTCGACCTGAACAACCCCAAAAGCTTTTTCTTGTATGCCGGTGCAGGGTCAGGAAAAACCTACTCGTTGGTTGAAGCCGTCAGAAGTTGCAAGAGCAGATTCAACGAGAAACTGTTCGTCGAGGGCAGGAAAATTGCCATCATCACCTACACCAATGCTGCAGCCGAGGAGGTTATCCGACGTCTTGAATATGACCCTTTGGTTGAGGTGTCTACGATTCATGCGTTTTCCTGGTTGATGATCAAAGGATTTAACGACGAAATCCGAGCCTGGCTACGGATAAAGCTGGCCCAGGACATCCGCAGGCTGGAAGCCGATATTGCTAAAGCTCGCGGAGAGAACAAGACGTTAAGGCGCAACCGCGCAGAACTGCAGAGCAAGACCCGCCGGCTTGAAAACATCGAGCTCGTTCCGGCTTTCACCTATAGCCCGACTGGAGACAATCGCGGCCACCAAGCCCTGAACCATTCCGAGGTCATCGGCATGGCAGCTGCATTTCTACAGCGCCCTCCTCTGCTGGATGTCTTGGTCGACAAGTATCCCGTCCTGCTGATTGATGAAAGTCAGGACACGATGGAGGTACTCCTCGATGCATTCCTCGTGGCAGAAGCGCAGGCCTCAGATCGATTCTGCCTGGGGCTAATCGGTGACACTATGCAGAGCATCTACGGGCATGGCAAACAGCGATTGGAGAGTGCCATTCCCGAACGCTGGGCCAAGCCAGCAAAGATCTTCAATCGGAGGTGCCCAAAACGCGTCGTGACGTTGATCAACGACATTCGCGCTCAAGTAGACACTCATCGTCAGGATCCTATAGAAGGCGCGCCTGAGGGAGCAGTACGCATGTACTGCGTTTCTCATGATCAGGCAAAAGACTTTCAAGTCGAGAATGAGATCGCCACCCTCATGGCGGACTTAACGGGTGACGATGAATGGGCCAAGGGCCCTTCAAATCGAAAAACCTTGATCCTGGAGCACAAGATGGCCGGCAGGAGAATGGGGTTCGAAGGCGTTTTCTCCCCTCTCTACGCCGTGGAGCACATCAGAACAGGTCTGTTGGACGGCACATTGTCGGTACTGAAACTCTTTGTTGAAGGAGTAATCCCTATTCTTGATGCTGCCGCTATCGACTCATTCAGGCTTATGGAGGCCGTAAGGCTTCGCTCTCCGCTGCTTGATCGGGCGTACCTCCAAACGCTTACAGACCAGTACGCAGCTGTCGAGCGTGTCGGCAGTGCTACTCAGGCATTGCTCGCGATTTTCAATGATGCAGATCCGCTGATTTGCGACGTAGTTGATGTATTGCTGGCTACCCACCTTCTGCCTGTTCCCGAGCGTCTTGAGGCCGCTTTCCGTCTGGGCGCTACCTCTGAACCTGCTCCCGAATCTGGTGAACGAGGCGTTCTAGAAACTCATGCGTACCGTCAGATGCTGGGAAACCGATTTTCTGAATTAAGGGCCTATGCGGACTACTGTAGCGAGCTCTCTCCATATGGAACCCATCAAGGCGTCAAAGGGCTTGAGTTCCCACGTGTGATGGTAATTCTCAGTGACAAGGAAGCAGCCGGTTTTATGTGGAGCTATGACAAGGCCTTGGGCGTAACGCCTCCATCGGCAAGTGACCTGCAAAAGCAAGCTGACGGAGATGATAATCCGCTGACGCGTACGCGCAGGTTGTTGTATGTGACATGCAGCCGTGCACAAAAAAGCCTGGCCATCGTTTACTATTCAGCCGATCCTGAGGCAGCAAGAAAAAGCATTTTGCAGACACAATGGTTGCAAGCGGGTGAAGTGAAAATTTTCGGCATACCCGAGCCTCTACCAGCCCCGGACAACCTATAGGTTCTGATTTTTTAACTTCTTATTGAACAAGGTGCATCATGGGTCGTGGAGTTAGCCGAAAGCGTTCATTGAGTCGCATGGTGCAACCTGTCGAAATTGGACGTGGAGCTGGTCATTTGTCAATCACAAGATCAACGGCCAAGATCCCTATACGTGGCTGCGCCACGTACTTGAGCGATTGCCGCACGCCTCGTCAGTAGCAGACTACTGGCGAAGCCTGGACTGTGGTTACCTACCTCATCACCGAAATCCATGCAGAGGGGCGACCGCATGAACGATATCGCCTGATGCTCGACGGCGTGCTGAGGGTGCTCTGCTCGGGCGCTGCATGGGGAGATATGCTGGAGTGATTCGGCCCTGGGTCAACGGTGTATCAACAGTTTCGGCGTTGGAGAAACCAGTGCGTTTGCTGCCCTCCACGACCGCCAGCTTCGGACCCAGGCTTTGTCAAAACCGCGCTGATTTTCGATGATCCCTCTTGATTGGGAAATCTGAAAAAAGCCGGTCCTGACAACCAATTATCCCGGCAACCTCTGAGCAAGCCGGGAGTGACGTACACTAAAAGCCGCCGACGACTATCCTGATCCGTGTCAGAAATCGCCAATCACGATCGCCCGCGTACCGGTTGGGACTGGGGGCAAAATTGGGGGCACAGTTTTAAGAATCCATCCTGAAACTACCGTCCTTGAGCCAAGTCAAAATGTTCTTCGGCTTGCCTGAGAGCTTATGATCCGCACGTCGAGACTATAAATGTGAGAGTTCCTAGGAAACTAGGGGCGATTCGTGCGTTGCCGATAACATCATCGCGGATCAGCTCATCGCGCGAAGCACCATAAAGCAGGTCTCTAATATTCAATGCGTCCAGTATCCCTTCTGCATGGTCACCGCACACTCGATCGGCGATCAGCCCCATAGTAGCCTGGAGCACCTGGGGCGCTGCTGGTGCCAAGCCCCCTGATGCCGCAGCAGTTGGCCGATCTCACTCGCCGGCTACGTCGGCAGCCACTGCAGCATATCCTTCAGGCAGTCATATGGATCATGGCCCTTTTCTACGCACGCTAGATCAGACTCACGATTGCTGTTGCTCGTTTGCCCTGCGTAGCGTGCCAGCGAACAGCCAGTTCGTGCAGCGTCCACGACCGTTTCTGGCTCTCGACCTTCCCTTCAGATTGGATCCCGGATTATGCTTGATGGCAGCCCTTAGCCATCAGAATGGTTCATGATCTAAGGATCAGTTGCAGACATGGAAGAGGATAGTGAAGTGCTATCTAAGGAACGCGCGTGGGCGCTGATTCATGGGACAGTCACAATCATCAATCTTGATCAAAATCCTGTCAGCGCAAGCACCCGTGGTGCATTGCTCACGAAAAAGGGAATTCTACGTGCCACTTGATCAATGGATCTCGGACTTTCTGTCCGGTCGTGGGCTGAAAGAGCCAGATGGACGCCCCCTTTTCGCTTACAAAACTTCTTTTGAAGAGTTTGAGGTACTACGCCAACTCCTGCAGAAGCTTCCCGCAGGGCAAAACATCAATCCTTGCTACCCTCAAGCTTGGCTGCTGTTCGCCGCTGAGTGGTGGAAACGAGAATATCCCGGTGGCGCATGGCGCTGGGGGCCGCTGTGCGAGGCCGCCGGCCAGCGGGTAATGACCCACGATAAGACTCGCAAGCTGGTCATTGATGGGCGCTGCTTGTGGCGCCTGCAGACCGACATAAAGGATGAAGGTAAGCGTTTCATTGGCCTGGTCGCGGTGAATGGCGGTTTGCCCATGCGCCTGGTCGAATCGGCGCAGGGCGCGCTATCCGGCCTGCTGCGCATGGTCACCGAGCAGGCGCTGGGCTACGGCCTGCACGATGAGCAACTACGTCAGGCGATCGAGGCTCAGGCAGCGCTTTTGCCCGCCTGCTACCAGCAGGCGCCGGTTTATGAGTTGCTGGACAATCTGGTTAAGGCGGTGCTTCATATCCGCAGGACCTATGCCCTGCAAGGTGCCGATGATCCGATTGCAAAGCTGCAGGAGGAATGCCCTCAGTGGGAAGAGCTCTTTCCCATCGCGCTCGACAGTCAGGCCGCAGCCAGCCTCATCAAGGGTCTGGTCCGGGGCATTGTCACCATCACGCCCAATTCCAGACGTCCCCCTTTCCAGATTCAGCGTGGCCTACGCTTCAGCTCCGACGGCTCCAAACCCGTCTACGAGCTTACCTTTGCAATGCAGGCACAAGCCAAACGAGATCAGGTTGCCGCATCACTGGGGCTGGCTTCTGATCGACTGCCACCACACTTCCAGATGCTGCTACGCATCGGCGAGCGGGAATACCTGGTCGGCGAAGCCCTGCTCAGGGATGACGAGTATCAGCTGATAGCCAGGCAACTGCCGGCCATTCACAACCTACATGAGGCCGCGCAATTGATCGTCAGCCGCTGGGGCGCGACACTGCACATCGCCGACCTGCCTGGAGGCGAAGCGCTGAGCCCAGACGAGCCGTTGATATTCGAGAATGCCTATCCCTTTGCTCGATTGCTCGCTCAAGGCGATGCGCTGGTCAAGGGAGAATCGGCGCTGGCAGTCATGCCGGCAAAAACCATAGTGTTTACAGAGGATGGCGAGGTTCGCGAGCTTCACGATTGCCTTTCCGATGGGCAAATGCTGATGGAACTTCCGGCCGGCACAACCCGGCTCACTTACCGCAAACAACCTTTCATTGTCACCATAAGCGCCAACGCTCCCCACCACCCTGAAGCCTACTGGCAAGGCAACAGCTTGGAGGCACTCTCCATACCGGGCCTGCTGTACCACGGCACACCGCGCCTTCGAGTAGAACAAGGTGCAGGCTTATCCAACTTCGCACCTGCCCATGAGCTGTTTGTTCGCACGCAAGGCAAGGAATTACCGCTCGCCCAGGCCCAGTCACCGGGGCTATGTCGGCTAATTTGGCGCAGGAATGGCCAGCGCCTGCTAAACACCCGTGCCGTGCTCCTCCCAGAGGGCGCGTCCATCACCTACGTGCCAGGTGCCTGCGCCCTTGAAGGAAGTATTCGTCTCACCAACTGGCCTGACTTGCCCGTACGCTGCGAGAACGTAGAGATTGAGCTGAAAA
Organism: Pseudomonas sp. IT-P12; assembly: GCF_949767465.1. Classification (NCBI taxonomy): domain Bacteria; kingdom Pseudomonadati; phylum Pseudomonadota; class Gammaproteobacteria; order Pseudomonadales; family Pseudomonadaceae; genus Pseudomonas; species Pseudomonas sp. IT-P12. The sequence continues at coordinate 672,907 of NZ_CATKPY010000011.1, forward strand.
GCCGCCATGATGGCAAAGACCTGATTCTCATACTAAAAAGTTCGAGCGCCCGGCCCAAAACCTCGGTGCCGCTATGCCTGCAATGGCCCGATGGCGAGCAAAGGATCACGCTGCCATTCCCTGGCAATGGGATCACTCTGCTGCGCAACAGTACCCCTCTCAAGCCGAATCAGGCCTTGACCATTGAGGAGTTGATTGGTTGTCGCGCTGTACTGATTTCGTCACAGGGCGCTGAACACTGGCAGGTTCGCCTAACGTCCAGTGGAATCGACGCCCGCTCCACTCTGTCCCAGGAAATTCGCTACACCGGGATTCGCGAAATTCGCCTGTTCGAGCTGATCCCGGCGATCCAGCAGATGCTTTCCTGTCGCCCAGGACTCGATCATGCTGTCCAGTTGGAGCTTATGCATGCTCACCAGACACGTGCTCGCCTGCAAGTAGGACGCTATTCGACACGTATCCGCCTACACAGCCAAAGAGAGATGGCGTCCCTGAGCGATGGTGGTCGCGATCTTCTGCTTGAACAGACCCAGGCCGAAGGCCTGATGCTGGGTTTGCCACTGGCGAAGCCAGACCATGAGCCGGTCAAACTGCCACTACATTTCTCCGAGCAAGTGTTCACCGGCAGCTGGCTAGTTAGACTGCCGACAGATGTAGTAGGCCCCTGGCTGCTGTACACCCCCGACGACTCACTGTTGCACAGTCGCCCGACCGTTGTCCCTCCGACCACAAGCGACCTTTCGAAGGCATTTACCCCGCTGACCCAGGCGCTCTGCGAGGCGGATGATAAAGAGCGCATGCTCCTGCTCAGATCGGCCCTACACTCGATGACCGCTGATCCGCAGGCCGCGGATTGGCAAAGGTTGGAGCTGCTGTTGGACCGACTGCACCACCTGCCGCTGGCCAGCTTGGATATTTGCCAGGCGCTGATACGTGAGCCGCAGGCTCTTGCCATGGCAACACTGCTGCTGGACGGTTTCTCCACCCGCCTGGCTGAACGCCTACCCTCCGAGTTGCCCTTCGAGTGGTTGCTTATCGCACCAAACCACTGGTTCGACACCTTCGCGAAAATTCGCAAGCAGTTTGCCGCCAGCGATGCCCGCCTCTTGTCGGTCATTCACAACGACATCCAGAGCAAGAGCCAGTACCTGTCCCGCTGGCAACCCGCACTGCGATTCATTTTCGAGCAGGGCTTTCACCGCTACTTCGATCTCGAAAGTCCGGATGTTGGGTTCTTCCTGAGAAATCCCTTAATGCTCACGGGAATTTGGTTAGATCGACTTTTTGACGATGGAGAGAAATCTGCCATGCAGCAGATGTTCCACCGTAATCCTGCTGAAACCCATCAATATCCTGGCGCAGGGAATACAGATATCGGGGCATTCTTGAAAACTACTCACGGCCAAATACTACTCCGCCGCAGCAAGCTTCCTGCCAACGACTTCAAGTTGGCCGTAGTGATGCTGCCTTTCATGGCTGCCTTCGATACCCATGCCGGTCATGGCCAACAATGGCAAGCCGACCCGACGCGCCTGTTTAGTCTCAGAAACGCTCGCCAGTTCGATACGGTCTGGTTTGATTTGGCCTATCAGCTAGGCCTAGTCATGGCACAAGTCGACTCGATCCAGAAGTGATGAATCCCATGCTCTATCAAAAGAATTATTTTTCCGCCCTGACCACCAACCTCAGCACCCGCAGTGAACGTGCGGCTCAGGGCCTGCTCAGCCTTGGCAATCCCCATCTGCGTCAGTTCCTACATGATCAGCTGACCGCATCTCCCGGAACTCCGGGTGCCTGGCTTGCGGATCCGGTTTTCGAGCCGACCTTTGGCTGGGATGAAAGCGATGAAACCATGAGTTCTCTGGCAGGAGGCAGCTTGCTGCACCGACGACTTGCCGAGGCCATGGCTTCCCCGCCCAAGGATCTTGCCCAGGAGTACTCCTTCCCCGGAGACCGCCATCTATTCACCCATCAATTGGCGGCCTGGAAAATCCTCAACAGTCCGGAGCGGAAATCTCTGGTGGTGACCAGCGGCACCGGTTCGGGAAAGACCGAATGCTTTCTGGTGCCCGTCCTCAACCATTTGGCAAAAGAGATCGAGGCTGGTGAAGACATAGAAGGTGTTCGCGCCCTGTTTATCTACCCGCTGAACGCGCTGATCAACTCGCAGCAAAACCGCTTGGATGCCTGGACCGATGGTTTTGGCGGCCAGATTCGACACTGTCTGTACACCGGCGCCTTGGAAAATGAACGTAAGGCTTCGGACCAGCAGTACAAAGGTCAGGTAATCGACCGTAAGAGCCTGCGCGAACGTCCGCCACAGATGCTCGTAACCAATGCCACCATGCTGGAATATATGCTCATACGCAAAGACGATGAGCCCATCCTGAAGAAATCTGCGGGCAAACTGCGGTGGATCATTCTTGACGAGGCGCACACCCATATCGGGTCCCAAGCTGCCGAGATGGCACTATTGCTACGGCGTGTGATGCTTGCCTTCAAGGTTGAAGCGAAGGATGTGCGTTTTGTTGCGACTTCGGCCACCTTTGGCTCGGATGAAAAGACCATCGAAAGCCTGCGCAAATTCCTCGCTGACATAGGCGGAGTTGCTCCGGAACAGGTAGAGGTAGTGCAGGGCCATAGGGATATCCCCGGCCTGTTGGATGTGACGCCCGATGCCAAGCACGACCAGCCTGCCGCCATTGCAGCCATCGATGCCGAGCAGGAACAATCCGCTCCGCGCTACCAGCGCCTCGAGTCCAGCCCGACAGCCAGGCGTCTACGTTCCTTGTTCATTCCTGCGGGACAAGTGAAACCACAAAGCCTAAAAGGGATGACCCGGGAGTCCGATCTAAGTCCTGTCCAACTGCTGGCCTGGCTGGATTTGATGTCAGGCACCAAGAATGCCGCTGGCATTTCCTTCCTGCCATTACGTGCCCATCTCTTCCATAACGTGATCCCAGCGATCCGAGCATGCGTGGACCGTAACTGTACACACAAGGCCAGCACCGCACTCAACCATGCCGACTGGCCATTTGGCGTGGTGTATACGGAGGAGCGAACCCATTGCAACTGCGGCGCGCCGCTCATGCCGCTAGTTTCCTGTGAAGAGTGCAACGAGAGTTTCTTGCAGGCTGTTGCTACCAGCCATGGGAAACTGATCGATCCATCACAACAGCAGGTCGATGAATTCTCCTTGGACGAGGAAACTGCCGATACAAATGATCCGACTGAAGACCGCATCTCACTAACCCAAACCCTGATAACCAACCGACCAGTCAACTACAGCTACCCGGAGTTTCTGGATCCTACCAGCCAGAAGCTGATGTTCGACGGCCCCAAGGACGGATACATTGGGCTGCAGCTGTTCAGCAGCAACAAAAATGAATGCCCATGCTGTGGTGCAACCATTCAAGGGCGCAGCCTATTGCGCCCCGCACGTATTGGCACCCCCTTCACCCTGAGCACAGTGATTGGAACCCTGCTGGAGTTCTGCACGCCAGACTCGATACCGACAGGCAAGCCGTTCCAGGGCCGCAAGCTAATCTCCTTCACTGATAGCCGCCAAGGTACCGCTCGTATTGCGGTCAAGCTGCAGCAGGACTCCGAGCGCAACAGAGTTCGAGGACTGGTTTATCACCACCTTTTGCAAGCGCAGCCCGCCTGCACTCTATCAGGGGAGGAACAGCACGAACTCCTTGAGTTGCTGGAACTTGAGGCAGCGGAGAAATTGGGGCGCTTCGAGCAAAAGTACTTACAACAGTTGCTGGAAAAGCAGGCTGAGTACGCCAAAGGTGCAGAAATCAGCTGGACCGATATGGTCAACCATCTGGCCGGCACGCCGGAGCTGCAGATGGCCATGCTGGACTATTATCACAGCCTCGCCCCGAAGACTTTTGGCAAGCAAGACAGCATCGCCCTAGCCAGTATGCTTCTCGCACGCGAGTTCTATCGCCGACCAAAACGTGCCAATAGCCTGGAAACACTGGGACTGGTGCAGGTTTGCTATCCCAAGCTGGCAAGCATCGGCAGCAAGCCCATGGCCTGGCCTGCGCACCAGACGGTCGAGTCCTGGCGCTCTTATCTGAAGGTGCTGTTGGACTTCTTCGTTCGTGAAAACACCGCTCTGAATATCGACAAGCGGTGGCAATCGCTGATCGGCGCCAAAATCAGTCCCAAGTGGGTGGTAGAGCCTATTTACGATGGTAAGGCGGACAAGCTTTCCCGGCGTTACACGCGCTGGCCGGCAGTCAATACCGTCAATGGCATTCAATCACGCGCAATCCTGATGCTCTGCAAGGCTTTCAACTACTCCACGTCTACACACAGGGATCAAATTGACTCGATCCTGAGGGAGGCATGGCATGCACTTACCCAGCAGACGAAGCTGCTGATTTCGTCCGGCGACGGCTATCAGCTTGATCTCAAGGACGTGAGCTTTCGTCTGCCCAACGAGGTCTATCTCTGCCCTGTATCTCGGCGCTTCATCGACACGCCGTTTGAGCAGCTCAGCCCTTACACCCCCCGTACCGACCGTAACATGGTCGTAAATGTGTTGCCCTACACCTTGCCCCGCCCGCCGGAAGCCCTTCTGCATATTTCCGGCGATGATGGACTGCTGGCGATCCGCGAATGGCTAAATCAGCATCCTGATATTCAGCAGCTTCGTAAAGCTGCTCTCTGGTCGGACGTTATGGATCTGGTCATTGAGGGCGGAAACTATTTCCGTGCAGCCGAGCACTCGGCCCAACAATCCAAAAGCAAACTGGATGTTTACGAAGCCCTGTTCAAGACAGGCAAGCTGAACCTGCTTAGCTGTTCGACCACAATGGAGATGGGGGTAGACATCGGCGGCATTAGCGTGGTGGCCATGAATAACGTCCCACCGCACCCAGCCAACTACCTGCAGCGGGCTGGCCGTGCAGGCCGCCGCCGCGAAGGACGCTCTCTGGCCTTGGCCGTCTGCAAGAATACCCCGCATGACCAGAGCGTTTTCAATAGCCCACTCTGGCCCTTCAACACCCCCATGCGCATGCCCAAGGTGTCTCTGCAAAGCCCCGATCTGGTCCAGCGTCACGTCAATGCCTGGTTGCTCTCGCACTGGCTGAAGCACGTTGTCACAGCCCAGGAAATCAAGTCGATGACTGCTGGTACGTTCTTCCTCGAAGGCGAAATGCCCATGTCGCTGGCGACTCGTTTCTGTCTGTGGTGCAACAATCAGGCAAGCAAAGTGGAGCCACTGGTGGCTCAGGCCCTCAAAGACATCACTTGTCGCAGCATACTTGATTCAACTCCGCAGCCTGCATTGCTTAAGCGCACCAGCACCAACCTGAGCGGAATCACGCAGGCATGGCAACAGGAGCACTCGTCCAGCTACGCGCAACTGCAGCAGATTGACGACAAGAAAGCCGCAGCCTCCCGCGCCATGGAAGCCCAGCTCAGTCGCATCGAGAAGGAATACTTACTCAGCGAGCTGGCTAACCGGCGCTTCCTGCCCGGGTATGGCTTCCCGACGGACATCGTCAGCTTCGACAATCGCTGTATGCAGACCCTGAAGCAGGAAGAAACTGACAAACGCGAGGACAACCGCGCCCGCTATCGCTCGCTGGCATCTCGAGACCGTATTACCGGGCTACGCGAATATGCACCAGGAGCCGAACTGGTCATGGACGGTCTGGTCTACAAATCATCCGGCATCACACTGAACTGGCACGCCCCGGCATCTGCCGAAAACGTTAAGGAGCTGCAGCTCTTCAAAAAAGCTTGGTTCTGCCGTCATTGTGGGGCCAGCGACACCGCAATCAACCCAGGACTGGAAATCAACTGCCAGGAATGCGGTGCCCCTATCGGACGGGAGGATATCCGGGAGTATCTGGTGCCTGCAGGCTTTGCCGTGGACTTCTTCGACGAACCGCACAATGACATTAGCCAGCTGCAATATGTGCCTGTCCAGGCTCCGTGGCTGAATGTACCTGCTAACTGGATCTGCCTGGCCAACCCGGCATTCGGTCAGTTCCGCTTCAGTCAGCAGGCCCACCTGTTCCACTACACCTCAGGAGCCAGCCAGAAGGGTTTCGCCATCTGTCTTGAATGCGGGAAAGCAGAGCCCATGCTAAGCCATCCCGATACGGCTGCTCCAGCCAACGAACAACATCTGCCAGCCATCTTCCGGCAGAAGGCGGAACACAAACGCCTGCGCGGCGGGAAGAGTGACGATGGGGAGAATATCTGCCCCGGCAGCCACAACAACTGGAAAATCAAGCAAGGTATCCACCTAGGCCATGACAGTCTCACCGATGCGCTTGAGTTGGTACTACGCAATCCCTCCAGCGGTGAGCTCTTGTACGATGATGTCTCTGGCTATTCGATTGCGGTAGCACTTCGGGAAGCGATCGCAGCGGAACTGGGCGTGCAAACTGAGGAGTTGGGTTGTGACTGCCGCCCGATCAGGGTTGATGGCTATCCTACCAGTGCCATCCGAGTCTTCGACCTGCGTAGCGGTGGGTACACCACACAGGCAGCAGAGCGACTGAATGAGTCCAGCCTGTGGCAGCGGGTTATCAGCCGTCTCGACAGCTGCAACTGCACGCATGCCTGCCAGCGTTGCTTACTCAGCTTCGACACTCGCTTTGAGGCTGATCGCCTCGATCGCCATGCCGCACTGGCATGGATCAATCAGGCCTGGCTTGCCGGGCTGGCACTACCAACCGAGCTCGCGGTCTTCGGCCCGCAAAGCCGGGCGGAAATTTCCACCCTACAGGAAGCCGTCGAGCAGGCTCTCACCCAGGACGACACTGCGAAGACCCTTGCTGTTTATCTCTCGGCTCCAGCCGAAGACTGGGATCTGGCCGTCGCACGCCGCCTGCGACATCAACTGCAAAGCTGGGAAGCAGCCGGGCATCAGGTGCAATTGCACATACTGGATAGCACCTATGCAGCCCTGCCAGCTGACCAGAAGGAATGGCTTGTAAGACTCACTTTCAGCGGCATCCAGATCTGCCTCCATGAGGTCATGCCGGATCTTGGTGCTCTAGCGCTGAACATCACCCTGCAGGGGCCGCGATGCAACACCGCTTGGGCCTGCGACAATGTGCACCTGACTATCCCGGGCCATACTTGGGATCTGGCTGCGGCTGGTGCGCGGATTGTTCGGGGAGCACCACCCGCGCTGCCATCAGATCGAATACTGAATGCATCTGACCTGATGCCGACCACAACCCCCGGCCTGATCAAGGTTGAGATCGGAGGTCAGTTGGATGGTTCGCTCAGCGGCTTTGCCAAGCGCTTCTGGGAACATCTCAGAAATGAGGCAGGTAGCATCCTAGATGAGGCACTATCAGGCGATGACCCTATTACAGAGCTGGTCTACAGTGATCGATATGTATGCAGCCCGCTGGTCGTGAATCAGTTGGTCAACGTGATTCATGAGCTTGGACGAGTCAGTGCTACCAACTTCGCCATCCGCATCCAGGGTCGCCAGTACCAAAAGGATGACAACCGGGCGCGATGGCAATGCCGGCATGACTGGCACTCATCTCGCGAGCGCGACGATGCCATCTGCCAAGCATTGGAATACTGCGGCCTTAGTGGCGAGGTGCTCAGCCTTCCGTCCTTGCCGCACTTCCGCCAGTTGCACCTGCAACTCCGCTCCGGCAAAAAACTGACGGTCCAGCTTGATCAGGGACTTTCGTATTGGGAGGCCGACCGTAGCGAGAAGTCCTATATGCTCAAGTTCGACTTCGCAACGAGTCAACTTGGAGAGGAAATTCTGGAACATATCCGGTGCAGAGTTGTAGCTGCCAGCGATGAGAACACCCAGGTTTTCCTTTCCGTTACCTGATAGCCCCGTAGTGTAGGGCCGGCTTACGCCGGCCATTTACAATAAACTGAGACAGGCTCGGGTCAAATCAACTCCACTGACCATGGCGTCACTCCTTCAATGGACCATGCCACCATGTTCAACCGTAAGGAGCCGGCGAACACACCTTACGAAGGAGCACCGCCGCCTGGCAAATCGCTACTGCGAACTCGCAACAAGTTATGCAGCAATGGTCACATTGGCCTGCTGCCGGCGGTGCTTGCGACACCTCTTTTCGTACAGTGCCTAGGACTCGTTATCTACCACGTGCTTGTGTCCCGCAGAGAAGTGGCGCTTTGCTATCTATATGGGTAGCATGGCCTAATCTCTCGCAACCTGATGTCGATAGACGACGGTTAAGAACAAGGAAGTCTTATGCGCCAGATGGTCACACGCTGCCCGGGCTGTTTCTCCTCCTTTAGCCCCCTTACTCCTTTCTCTAAGCCTTCCCGACATCACTGGCGGCCATCAGCCCCTATGCGTCCTTTCCACTCTTCGTTAGCACTTTCCGTTTTTCAATGAACTCGTGCGACCAGCTCGGCCTGCACACCGGCCTATTCATCATCATTTCCAAGGAGTATCGCGCATGAACACTCCCTTTGACCCATCGAAATTTACGGCTCCAAAAGCCAAGCCACTGCCCGTTATCCTTTTGCTTGATGTCAGCGGCAGCATGGGCGGAGAAAAGATCGACAACATGAATGAAGCGGTGCGCGACATGCTCGACGTGTTCCGTGGCAACGAGACCAGCGAGACCGAAATCTGGGTCTCGATCATCACGTTCGGCTCAGAGGTCACGCTGCATCAACCCCTGGCCAGTGCCAACAACATTCAGTGGCAGCCACTTGCAGCCAGCGGCATGACCCCGCTGGGTGTCGCGCTTGAAATGGCCAAGGCGATGATTGAAGACAAGGACGTTGTGCCATCGCGCGCTTATCGCCCGACCGTGGTGCTGGTCTCGGACGGACAACCGAACGATGGCTGGAAAGGCGCGTTGCGTGACTTCGTAAACGAAGGACGCTCCGCGAAATGCGATCGTATGGCCATGGCCATCGGTGCCGATGCCGACGAGGCGGTTCTTGGAGCATTCATCGAGGGCACGCAAAACCCGCTTTTCTACGCAGAAAATGCCAGGCAAATGAAAGACTTCTTCAAGTTTGTGACCATGTCGGTGACCCTCCGCACCAAATCGCAGACACCTAACGCCATACCGCCAGCGAGCTCGATCGATGTCCAGCCAACGACCATTGGCGCCCGACAGGAGTCAGCGGTGCCGACGGCACCCGATGCAGATGATGGAGGCTACTGGTAATGGCACAGGCAATTGGCGATCCGGAAGAACTAGAGCGCTTTGCGTATGCACTGCAAAGATTCACCGACGCGCTGAACGACAGTGTTGGCACCCTGGATGGCGCATTCCTGTCGCTCGGTGACACCTGGCAGGACGAGAAGCGCTCGCAGTTCGAAGACGAGTTCAACATGCTCGTCCAGCAACTCCATCAGTTCAACGCGAATGCGACTGAGCAGGTGCCCTACTTGATCGCCCTGGCGTCACGCCTGCGCGATTACCTTCAGAGCTGAGGACGTCGCAAGGGCAATGGCACTCGTATCCATAGGGCAAGTGGAAAATCTCGAAGACCTCGTACGCGATCTGCAGGCCATCCATGAGGCCCTGGAGTTATCCTGCCGAGCACAGGTTGCCTTGGCAGAGCACAAGTACGAAGACGCTCGAAACGCCTCACAGCAAAGCGAGGGCTTGCTGGACATCGCCATGCAGCTGGAGCTGGACGCCAGCCAGGCCTCCGTGGATGCCCGACAGGCCGTGGACACTGCATACGCCAGTCTCGACGCTGCCGAGAGCTCGCTGTCCAGTTGCATCGCCCAACCGCTCGCCGAAGACGGGTCGAATCCTGATTGCTCCTGGGAGCACGACTGCGCTGAGCAGGCCAGAGCCGAAGTGGACCAGGCCTGCAACGCACTGGAGCAGGCACGGGTCGATCACGAACGGGCCATGGAGAACCGCATGGCCATGGAACGTCGCCTGGAAATGACCAGGCAAGCGGCCTCGATGGCCGCGCAGGCACTGGCGCAAGCGCAGCAAGAGTGCAATGCACGGCTTCTCGGCGTCGGCCAGGCCATCGCTCTAGGTGTTGCACGCCTTTCTGCTGCCCAACAAGCGCTGGAGGCCTACCTGGCGACCCATCCCGTCGCTGCGGACTTCCATTCCTGGCTGAAGTGGGACCCGGTAAAACAGGGTGGCGTCGTCACACCAGATGTACTGCGGGATCGAATGAACCTGTCGGCGGAGCATCGGCAGATGCTCCAGGAGTACCTGTACGAACGAAATCCCGAGTATCGGGCGAAGGTCGACAGGTTCCGCGAGCAATGGGTTGCCGCGAAAGGCGATGTCGAGCGCAACGGGGTCGTGCGCAAGGTCCGCATCGAGCTGTGCGGCGAATTCGGTGAGCAACTGGCTCGCCACGCCCTGGCGCCACTGGGTGGTCGCATCGAGACACAAGGGCGGACGTTCGTTGGCGACAACGGCCGCTACACCAAGACCGACCTGCTGATAACCGACCTGCGTGTCCCAGTCGTACTGGGGCGTGGGCCGGGCATGGGGGCACCGGTGGGCGGCTCGCTGGCGTTGGAGGTGAAATGCGGCAAGGCCCAGTACCTCTTCGCGCAGAAGGACCACATGGTGTTCCAGGCCGAAGGACACAAGCGAGCGGATGCGCAATGCACGCTCTGCTCGCGGGACATCAAGGACCTTTCGCCCGAGAAAGAAAAAGAATTGCGCGATGCCTTGCGCGAGGCGGGCTCGCCTCTGATAGGCATGCTGCCGAGCAAGAACGAGATAGACCGGTCCTGCCTTGATTTCATCCGCCAGAGCCAGGAGGAACAGCCATGAAAGTGCGATTCGCCATAGTGGAGCCTGCCATCCTTGAACAGGTCCGGGCAGGAGTGGAACAGTTGCAACGCGCGGTCGATACCGGCGACATGGATGACGTGGACGAGGCCACGGCGCACTTGCTGAACTTGACCGCAGGCTGCCGCTCGATCGAACTGTCCGAGGAGCGGTGGCAGAGGTTCCTGAGCGAGATCAGGCGCGAGGATCCGGACTTTGAATCCCGTTACCTGCTGCCGGGCAAGCGTTGTACGTCGTTGTTTCCAGGCATCTCCACCGATGCGCATGTCCTGGAAATCCCCATGGACGATGAGTCGGGAGATGTCGATGTTTGACGATGTCATGGGTCTGATGGCAGCCTGCGCAAACAGGTTCAACACTGGGGTGCGGGATGGATTCGGCATCTCCATCGCCAACGAAGTGCTCTCCCCGATCCAGGAGAACATCGCCTGCCTGCGGAATTTCAACGAAGACTACCAGCGTCAGGTCACGGCCATCGACGGCATCCTCGAGGAAGCGCAAGACGTCGGAACTTCCCGAGGGGAGCGTGATGTATGAAGGGATCGCCCGAGCATCCGGACCAAATCGTCTCCAGGGTCATGCAAGCCATCGCCGACTATCAGGAAGGCCTGGCCCGCATCGACCGTGAGTTCAATGCCGCCGCGAGCAGAAGAGAGCAAACCCTTCAGGGGCTGCGCAAAGACTTGCAAACGCCCCTGGCTGCCTCGACGGAAGAGGCCTTGCGGCGGCTGGCAGATGAAGAACGACAGACGAACGCCAGCCGCGCGCAGCGGACAACGGCCTGGCGATCGGCGTTCGTGCGGCAATGGGAAGGTATCGCCACGGACGCGATGCGTTCGGGTGAGCGGCTTCGCCGCGAACAGCCAGCGTTGACGGAGCTGGTCCCTACGGCATCATGGGCGGTCACAAAAATGCCTGCGCGTCTGTACCTCGGTTCCCTGCAACTGGGCTTCGAGGACCTCTGCTGTTCGACGCCAAACGCCATCCCCTTCCCGTTCTCCAGCGCCTTGGCGTTTTCCCAAGGCCACACGGGCCATGCTCAGTGGATATCCGGCCTGCTGCTGCGCTTGCTTTCTGCCCTGCCCCCGGCGCAGCTGGAGTTGACGTTCATCGATCCGCTGCGACTGGGACAATCAGTCGAGCCGTTCCTGCCCCTGCTCAAGGTCGAGCAACTGGTACCGGCACAACGGGTGCTGACGCGCGCGGACGAGATCGAGACTGCGCTCGGCCGGCTGACGGATGACATCGAGGAACTGCTCCAGCATCGCTTCAATGACGAGTCCGCGAACTGGTCGGCATACAACGCGAAGAACCCCGACTGCCGTCTTGCGTACAAAGTGCTGGTGCTGTTCGATGCGCCAGAGCAACTGTCCGAAAAAAGTCTGTGGTTCCTCCAGCGATTGTGCGAGAACGGCCCGCGCTGCGGCGTCCTGCCGATCATCGCGATCAACGAGCACCGCCTGCAGGACCAGCGCTACGAGAAATTCCGCGCAACCGCAGCACAGGCTGTCGCAGCGTTCGACGCCCTGTTCGCGACCTCGTCCGTCGCGCGCAACGGCCTTTCATCGAGCTGCAAGACCGAACAATGGCCCAGGCAAGAACAGCTAGGCCCCTACCTTTCGGCGCTCGCCGAAGAGTGTACCCGGCAGGCGCGCTTCAGCCGGTCGATGAAGGATCTCTGGTCCGGTTTCTCCAAGGGCGCCACGACCTGCATAGGCTTCGACATCCCGATCGGCTGGTCAACCGCGGGCACGCCCGCTTCCTTCGTCCTCGGTGCCACAACGTCCGAACACCATGCACTGCTCGCTGGCAAGACAGGGTCAGGCAAGTCGAACCTGCTGCACGTCCTGATCCACTCCCTGTGTCAGCGCTACTCACCGGCGGAAGTCGACCTTTATCTGCTGGATTACAAGGAATCGACGGAATTCAGTGTCTATGCCGACCCGCCCCTTCCCCATGCCCGGTTGGTCGCCACGGAAAGCGATCCCGAATATGGCATCACAGTCCTTCACCACCTGGTGGGTGAATTGCAGAGGCGCGGGCGCATGTTCAAGGAGAACAAGGTCTCTGACTTCGCTAGTTTTCGCGCCAGCACAGGTGAGCAGCTACCCAGAGTCCTCCTGGTCATCGACGAGTTCCAGGTGCTCTTCGCCGGCACACGCTCAGTGGCAGAGGCGGCAGAACAATTCCTGTCGCAACTGTTGAAGCAGGGGCGCTCATTCGGCATTCATGTCCTGCTCGCGACGCAGACTCTCAAGGGCATCAATGCCATGTCCCTGGGGAGCATCATCACCCAGTTGGGCTGCCGCATCGCCCTGGCCTGCGGCCAGGAAGATTCGGCGATGATCCTGGGCGCGAACAACTGGGCCGCGGCGGAGCTGCAGAGCCCGCCCGAGGGCATCATCAACAATGACAACGGGGCAAGGTCCGGCAACGTCAAGTTCCTGATACCCCTAGCAGACGGCGACACTTGCCGCGAAAACATCAGCACGCTGGCGCAGCATGCCTCGCGTCAGGGCATGGCGGACAAGACCCGGATCTTCAATGGCGCCCACCTGCCTGAGCCGCCTTGCGCCACTACCTACCAGAACGTCTGTTCAGGGGACGGTGCCCTGCTCCTCGGGCAACAGCTGACGTTTGACGCCGACATGCTCACGGTCCCGCTCATCCAGCGCACGGCCTTCAATGTCCTGTTCAGCGGCTATAACGATGCCATCCACGACGGTTTGCTCAACGCAACGCTGTCCAGCCTGGTGGCATCCAGCCGTTTCGACGAGATCATCTTCTTCAACGCCCGCGGCGTCGCCGCGAAAGGCGAATTCACCTCAGGGACGCGCGCGCCCGGCGGTCCCGTGCAAGTGTTCGACGACATCGCGGCACTCCCGTTGCAAGCGATAGCCGATGCCATCGGTAGTCGCCGCGTCGCCTTGATCATCGACGGTCTCGATTCGGAAAGACTGCTGCACCCACCGACCGCGTTCAGGCCCCCCAAGCCGGGTGAACCACTCGGCCCTGGCGATCTGCTCAAGCGCATTGCCGAGGATGGCCCGCGTCAGGGGGTGTTCGTATTCGCCTTCGTCGAGCGCTGGCAGCGCTGCGCATCGACCTGCAAGGAGCTTCTTTCGTACTTCGAACTGCGCCTGGGGTATTGCATGAGTGAAGATGACGCCGGCTCGCTGGTCTCCACCGGCATCGGCAAGTTCAAAGGTCTCGAAAAGCCCAACCGGGCCGTTCTGGTAAACCGAATGACCAGCGAAACGACCTGGTTCCGCCCCTACGTCGCCAAGAGTTCCCTATGAAGAAGTTTTTGCTCACCTGGTATGGCATCACGGACTTTCGCGCGTCGCTGGGATTCGAAAGCACGGAAGGTCCGATCGCCGCAGCGCTGGCGGCAGAGGACTATAGCGAAATCGTCATTCTTGGCTACACGCGAAACGACCTCCAGGATCACGTGTCGACACCCTCCTGCGCGGACCTGGCGACACGGCTGGCGGCGATCCATGCTGCCAACCAGCAACAGGACCGCGGCGTTACCAACGATTTCGTCTCCAATTTCGCCAATACGCCTGCCGCCCACGCGCACTTCGCCCGCTGGCTGGAGACGCAACTGCCACGGTTTGCCAGGCAGGCACGCATTTCGCTGAAGAGCGAAACACTCCGCGAGCTGAACGACTCCGAAGGCATCTACGCCTGTGCCATGCGCGCCCTGGATTTTGTCGCCAAGGCCGCTGGCGAGAAACTCGTAACGCTGTACCTGAGCCCTGGCACGCCGGTCATGGCGTTCATGTGGGCACTGGCGGCCCTGGCTCATCCTCACCTGAAGAAACGCCTCATCGTCTCGCCCGTTGTCGGCAAACCGCCGGAAGCCATTGCCCTGCCCGCCGAATGGCTGGAGCGCCACGGTGCCAGCCAGGTCGCGATCGGCAATGCCCACAAAGGGTTCGCCGTGACCTATCACCTCTTCGGCGAGCAACGCATGCCAGCGCTGCTGGGTATCCGCCAGTTCGCCTCCGACCGGCATGTGTTCGTGAACTCCCTGGACTTCCCGGCGGCCTGCATGAGCGCGTTCGTCCAGGAAGCGGACTTCGACGAACTCCCGGTCAACCCGTGGGACGCCATGGACGTGCAGGAAAGGATCATCGCCCACGCCAGGACCTTGCCGCCTGGCTCGCATATCGGCATGAACCTTACCGGCGGCACCAAGCTGATGTTCGCCGGCGCGCTCTCCGCAGCCCGCGCACTGGGTGCAGTGCCCTTCTACTTCGACAGCCGCAACCAGCGCGTGACCTATGTCGATAGCCTGCGTCGGGAGACCATCCGGCCCATCGACTCGATCGAAACCTTCCTGCTGCTCAATGGCGATGGGTTGAAAGTGTCGACCGTCGAGCCCCGGGACGAGTTATCGCCGGACCGACGCCGCCTGACCAAGACACTGTGGAAATACCGGAGCAAAGTCGCTGACGCCTACCCCGAATTGTGCAGGTACAACAACGAACACGAAAGAAGCCTGCAAAGAGGTGAGACACTGATACCGTTTCGCATCGAATGCCACGGGTTCGTATTCGCCTTCACTCGGGGAGCCGAGGCATCGGTTGTCGGCAACGGCCTGAACCTGCACTTCAAGCATTGGGCGGGCTTCGCCAAATACATGTCCGGTGGCTGGTTCGAAGAGTTCGTCTATCTGCAGTGTAAAACCTACGAGGAGCGCGGCGTCATCCGGGACCTGCGAATCAACCTCACCCTGCAACTCAACCAGGACGGTTCATTCCATCGCGACGTGCAACACAACGAGCTCGACGTTACCTTTACCGACGGGCATTCGCTCTACATCGTCGAGTGCAAGGCGGGCAAGGTCACGCAGGAGCAAGTGATGAAACTGCAGAACCTCGTCCGCTTTTATGGTGGTGTCGAAGGTCGCGGCATCGTCGCCTGCTGCTTCCCTCCAAGGTCGGACTCAGTGCGCAAGAAAATCAGCGACGCGAAGCTGGCACTTTGTTGCGGCGGCTCCTTCCTGGAACAGCTCGATAGCTTGATGAGCGGGATTGCCGCACGCGCCAGGCTGGCCAGGGAGCCGGCATGACGCTCTTTCTGGTGTGCGACACCTCCGGCAGTATGAGCGAAGGAGGCAAGCCATTCATCACGAGGACGGTGGTCACGACTATCGCCCAGTGGATGCTTCTGGCGGGTAGAAAGGAACAGATCAGGTTGTGTGCCTGGGGTACCGAAGCGGTCTTCGACGACTGGACCATGACCGACGACTACCCGGGACACATGCTGGTGTGCCGCGGCAACTCCAGCGCGACCGCCCTGACCCGTCTGCTGGGTGATTCACCGAACAGAAAAATACTGCTGCTGACCGACGGTTTCTGGTCCAGCACCGATGCCCGACACCTGAAACAGTGGCGGTCGCGGCTTCCCGACGACTCGGTACGCGTCATCAAGATCGGTGCGGACGCCAATCCGCAGCTCAAGGGTCCGGACGTTTTCCTTGCCGAGGACCTGTTCGCTGCGCTGGACGAATGGCTGGAAGCGCCCTCGGCATGACGCTGTGGAAGAGCTTCGGTGCCAGCGTTCCAGGCCCCGCGCACCTGGCTGCCGGCCTCCCCAACCAGGACGCATGGGCAGCCTTCCACCGCGACGGAGGAGACGGCATCGTGGTTTCCGACGGCCTCGGTTCGAAGCCGCTTTCCAGTTTCGGCAGCAATGCAGCCTGCCAGGCTGTAGCACAGGCTTTCCGCTCCCGCACCGAAGCCGACCCGGCGCCCCTGCTACAACGCATTACGTCGAACTGGCTGTCTCTCGTCGCACCACTCGAACCCCGTGATTGCGCCGCCACGTGCCTGTTCGCCTTCCGGGCGGGAAACGGCGTGATCCACCTGGGAATGCTGGGCGATGGCCTGGTCGCCGCAATCAGGTCGGATGGTTCGGTGATGTCCCTGGCGGACGACAAGTCGCAAGGCTTTTCCAACATCACGGCAGCACTTTCCCAGCGTGTATCCGAGCGGGATTGGCATGTCGCCTCGCTGCCGGAGCGGGATTGCCTGGCCATCCTGCTCTGCTCCGACGGCGTGGCGGACGACCTGGAGGACATCCCCGGCTTCGTGACCGGCTTGATCGATGCGCACCGTTCGCTGGCTGCGGTCACCGCCAGCCGGCGTCTTCAAGCGATGCTCGAGAAATGGCCCACCCCAAAGCACAGCGACGACAAGACCATCGCCTGTCTCTGTCGCGAGGAGATTCACCATGGACAAGACTGAAGGAACACCGCCGCTGTGCGACGAATACGGTAATCACCATACGCTTGCCGATGAGCTCGCCAGGGGTGGTCAAGGCGTCGTGTTCCGCACCAAGGACGCGGACCTGGCCATCAAGCAACCGCTCAATCCCCAAGGTGAGCCGGACACCAGCAGCGACCTGCTTCAACGCTTCAAGAATATCCGCCTGCTGCCCCTGCCACCGCGCATTCCACTGTCGTTACCCCTGGCCATCCTGCGGGATCAGCCAGGGTACGTGATGCGCCTGCTAAACGACATGACGCCCTTCAGCGTCTTCGATCTCGACGGCAAGAC
The DNA here is from genome assembly GCF_949767465.1 of Pseudomonas sp. IT-P12. Taxonomy (NCBI): domain Bacteria; kingdom Pseudomonadati; phylum Pseudomonadota; class Gammaproteobacteria; order Pseudomonadales; family Pseudomonadaceae; genus Pseudomonas; species Pseudomonas sp. IT-P12. The sequence continues at coordinate 690,260 of NZ_CATKPY010000011.1, forward strand.
GAAAAAGGTCCTCGAAGAACAGCAGCTCATTCTTCCTGAATGGCTGGCGAAGGTCCCTGACAGGGACTTGGCATTGCATCTCGTCCATTACGCTCGCACGGGCTCGACCCGCCGCCGCTTGTTCGCGCTGTCGGAATGCGCCGCCATCCTCGCCCGCCTGCATTGTGCGGGCATCGTCTATGGCGACATCTCCAGCAACAACGCCTTCATCGGTGCGCAATCGAACGATGTCTGGCTCATCGATGCCGACAACCTGCGATTTGAATTGGCCAGCGGAGGTATCTCGGTCTACACGCCGGCTTACGGTGCACCGGAAATGGTGCGGGGCATCGATACCGCGCGCCCACGCTCGGATTGCTGGGCATTTGCCGTCATGGCCTTCAAGACCCTTGCACTCTGCCATCCGTTCATCGGCAAGGCAGTGCTCGAGCCCGAGGAAGATGACGGTGGCTGGGACTCCGAGCCAGATGAAGACGGCCAGACCGCCGACCTGGATGAACAGGCGTACGCGGGGAGTCTGCCCTTCATCGATGACGCGAAGGATGATTCCAACTCTGGGGTTGGCGGGCTGCCGCGTGCGCTGGTGGCTACGCATGAGCTTCGCCGGCTCTTCCAGGAAACATTCGGGGCCGGGCGACTACAGCCGCATCGCCGCCCCACCATGGCGCTCTGGGCGATGGAGCTGAAAAAGGCGTTCGACCGCTCGCTGCACTGCAATGCCTGCACGATGAGCTACTTGTTCGACGAGCACACAAACTGCCCTTATTGCGATGCACCCCGTGCGCCGTTTGCCTGCGCCCAGACATCGCGGGGCGAGATCGTGATTCCCTCCACCACCCGGCATTTCGCCCTGCCGCACCGACTTTTCCATCCTTTTTCATTCGAGCATAACGAGACGCAGGCGTACGAAGTCGACCTTGACTTCGCCGCCAGGACGGCACGTCCTGTCCGAGGCACCCCTGCTTTCCCCGATAGCTTGACCTTCACCTTCGAGGCGGGCGTGCAATGAAGTTCCAGGACATACCAGCCGATATCCTTACCATCCGCATCCTACCGGTTGGTCACGGCTCGGTAGAGTGGCGCGACCAGGCCGTCTATTCGATCGAGAACGATCTCTCGCGCCCCAATGAGTTCGACCTGCGTCTCAAGGACGCAATGATCGCGGTGCAGACCGTCACATCTATCGATAACCGGCGGCTGAACGCCGAACTCGCCATTGGCCGCGCACTGCTCGCGCAACTGGCCAATCGTGCTGCCGACGGCAGCATGGAACTGCAGATCGCCTTTTTTTCCGGCCCGTGCCTGGAGATGGGTGAACTGGAAATCGGCGTGGACGACTATGTCGAACGAGCAATTGCAGACCTCGAGCGCCGCAGAAACGGTCCTAAGGGTGAACAACTCTACAAGCTGCTGGAGCGCCATTTTTGCTTTCGGCAAGGCGACATCGACTTCTTTTTCCTGACCGCAGGTCCGGCCATCGACGAGATGCTCAAGCCCGACCCCGTCCAGGAAGAGGAAGCAGTAGACGCTAACGACCTGGTGCCGGATCCGGAATCGCAAGCTAGCCAGGACGCTGCGCCCAGTGCCGTACAGCCCGCTCGAAGCCAGCAACCAAACCGCAGCAACTCGTTCTGCATCAGCGGGAATGGATTGCGCTTCGTAGCGACAGAGACGCCGTTACCCCAGGGCAAATCGATTTTCCTCACCACACGCTTGACCAAGGCCCGCAAGCATCCGGACCGTGCACTACGCCTGGTCAAGGGCAAGCTTCACTTCGCAGACTGGAGCCGGACCGGACATATCCGTCTCCTCGCCAAAGCGCAGATGACAGCCTTGACTCAGGACCACGTCAGTTACTTGAGGAAATGGGATGAGTTCGGCGATCTCGAAGGTGAACTGCTGCTGGACAAGGCGCGCCTGGTGGGGGTATTGCACGTCGCCGACAGCGTCGAGAACAGGGACGGAACCGTGGCCGTACGCGTGACCCAAGCCTCCGAGGCCGCACTCAAGGCCCTGGAAAAGGGCCAGGTCGGCGAACTCCGGTGGGTAGAGGAACTCCCGGACTATCTGCTGGATCCCGCCCTGCGCTTCAAGGATTTCGCCAGCAGCATCGAGCACACGGAGGAACGGGAACCCACGCCCCCCCAGGAAGAGACACAGGTCAGAAATAGGCATTACGGGGTGAGCGAGTTCGACAAGGCATCGAACACTCTCAAGTTCAAGACTGAAAGGCTACCGGAAAATTCGGGCATGCTCATCCTCTCCCTGGCAGGCGAGGTTGCCCAGATCAAGCGCCGCCTGGTGGCGCGCCGGATGATTCTCGAAGGCCGGGCCGCCAATCCCCAGCTCGGCCTGCTGATCGAGGAAAAAGGCGTCATTACGCAGACCCGCAGGCCGTCACCTGTCAAGCCGCTGACGGCGTTCGTCCTGGACAAGGTCTTCAAGAACACGCCCACGCCAAAACAGCTGGATGCCATCAGCTGTGCCTTGGAAACCCCAGACATCGCCCTTATCCAGGGACCTCCCGGAACCGGCAAGACTACGGTCATCGCGGCCATTCTCGAGCGTTTGAACGAAATGGCGGACAAGCGTGGCATCGCCATCAAGGGCCAGGTGCTGCTGACGGGGTTTCAGCACGACGCGGTCGAGAACATGATCGAGCGGCTGTCGCTCAATAGCCTTCCCGTTCCGAAATTCGGCAAGCGCTCCAATGCAGCCACGGATGACGCCAGCCTATTCGAGGAGCGGCTCGATGAGTGGTGTGGGAAGCTCGCCGCCGAATTGCGTGACCGCAACCCGCAGATCGCCGAAATCGAACAGGAAACGGAGATCAGGCACCTGTACCTGCAATACCTCCAGACGCCGACACGGGTACTCGGTGCCCGCCTTGCCTCCCGGATCGCAGCGCTCGGCATTGCGGTCCTGGGCGAGGAGCGGGTACGTCAGGCCGAGAACCTGCAGAAGAAAATGGGCCTGGAAGAAAAGCTCAATGACACCAGCCACCAATGGCTCGACGTTGTGCGTCGCCTTCGCTGCCGGCCGGAAAGCTTTGCCGACGACGGTCCCGAGCGCGCCGCCGATGCGCTGGTCGATCTCGGCGAGGTGCTGGACAGCGAGGATCTTGCGTTGCTCGACGATGCCAGCCTGTGGCGTAACGAAAATGGCCTTCCGCCGTTCCTGCAGCGGTTGGCGGCACTGAAGAGGACGCTGCTCACCCGCTTCAGCGCCCCCCCGGTTTTCCGCATCGAGAAAGCCAACGACGAGATCGTCGTCCTGGCAGACGTAGCAATCGAGCAGATCAAACTCAAGGGACACTCGGGCCGGGACAGGAAGTCCGCCGCGCTGGCGGAGTTTCTCGCCCAGCTCGACAACAATCCGCGCGCCATGCTGGAGGCTGTATCCGACTACAGCTTCGCCTTCGCCGCGACGTGTCAGCAAAGTGTCAACCGCAGGATGCAATTCCAGAAAGGCATCAAGGGGGGCGACACCAACCTGAACCAGCAGCGCCTGGAATACGAGTACGTGATCGTCGACGAAGCCGCTCGCGTCTCGCCACGTGACCTGATGGTGCCGATGGCACAGGGCAGGCGCATCATCCTGGTCGGCGACCACCGCCAGCTGCCGCATATTATCGATGACGAGGTCGCACGCCGGATGGAAGACGGCGAAAACGGCCCGTCGGAAACCGACTGGCTGAAGAAATCGATGTTCCACTACCTGTTCTCGGAACGCCTGAAAACCCTGGAGGAAGGCGACAACATCACTCGCCGGGTCACGCTGGACAGGCAGTACCGCATGCATGAGCTGCTGGGCGACTTCATCAGCCGCAACTTCTACGAGCGCTTCGACCCCTCCGAGAAGTTCGGCTCAGGAAGGCCAGCAGTCAATTTTGCCCACGCCCTCCCCGATACCGGCGGAAAACCCGCCGCGTGGTTGGAGGTACCCGTGGAAAAAGGCAAGCACCGACGCAGCGGGACCAGCTGGATTCGCCCGATCGAGGCCACGGTGATCGTGCACCAACTGCTCGCATGGATGAATTGCGAGGCAGGCAAAGACCTGACTTTCGGGGTGATTTCCTTCTACAAGGCGCAGGCCGAGTACATCAGGCAGCAGCTCGGCACGCTCGGCGACAATGACAAGCGACTGCGTATCGGCACGGTTGACTCGTTCCAGGGCATGGAGTTCGACGTGGTGTTCCTATCGACGGTGAGGACCGTGTCGCAGTCGTGGAAACCCGCTACCGATGACCGCGAAAAACAGGCGCAATCACTGTTCGGTCACCTTTGCCTCTACAACCGCCTGAATGTCTCGATGAGCCGCCAGAAGAAACTGCTGGTGGTGGTCGGCGACCCGAGCCTGCTGGATGGCGATCTTGCAACCGAGTTCATTCCCGGGCTCGTTGATTTCCATAAGCTCTGCCGCGAACAAGGAGTCGTGCTGGAATGTTGAAACTTCTGGATTACGGCACCCCTGATCCCTTCGGGGCAATTGTCGGCCGACGCCGCAATCTGTCCTGGCCCGTCGATGCCTACCGGATCACCCTGCCCAGGCCTGACGAAGACGGCCTGAGCCTCAACCCGTTCGAGCAGGTCATCCTCAGTCTGCTCTCCCTTGGGAGGATGACCTCACAGGCACTGGCCGAGGACACGTGCATTCCGCGCGACCTGGTCCAAAGCATTCTGTTGCGCCTTCGGGACAGAGGGTTGATAGACGATCTCAACAGCGTCCTCGAAGCGTCCGACAGCAACACGGCAAGCGAGGCCAACAACCCGGCATTCGTGACCGCGCTGCTGTTTCGCGAACGGGTCAGCGGGCAGGTCCTGCCCTTCATGCAACTGCTGGAGAACCAGCCGTTGTGCAAGCAGGAACAGAAGCAGGCCGCCTACAGGATCCGATCCATCAGTACAGGATCCGCACCGCTCACCCAGCGCGATGTGATCAAGGTGGCGCGAGCGATGCAGCGCAGATCCGCAGTTTTCGGGAAGGGGCAGCAATTGCCCGCACTGCACAAGATCGTGATCATGGACAAGCCGGAACAGTACTACCTGGACTGCCCTATCGCCATTCAGAGACGCGACGGCGAGTTCCGCATCGCAGACCCCTTCGGCAACGGTTTTTCACTGATACTTGAACGGGCATTCGAACAGTTGCTAGAGCAGGACGAGCGTACGGCGGACTGGCTGGGCAAGTGGAAGGCAGCGCTGCGTCAGCCACGCTCGCCATCCCCCGAACAGCGTGCAAAAGAACCCTTCGACACACCTTCCAACCAGTTGCGCTACCCCAAGCTCCTCAGCAACTTGCGGCTGCTGCCGAACGCCGCGTTCCGCTCGATCGCCCAGCTCTATGCCGCCGTGGAGTGGTCGTTGTTCCATGCGTGTGCCAGGCGCCCCTTCGAAGGTGATATTCAGCGCTTGAAATTCACCCCGCAGGCGGAGCACGCACAACTGCTTGGCCTCGCGGCCAGCAAGGTTGGGCTGCTACCACCGGGAGCCGGTTTCAGGCCTGTCCGGGAGGGCAAGCTACGGGACTTCCAGGAGGGAAAGGCAGAGCTGGAAACGCTGCTCGCCCTGAGCATCCTTCGCGCGCAGGACGATGACTCTCATCCTTTGCGACATCTGGCCGCGCGCGATCCCGCACTGATCAGCCACCTGTTCGAAATCAAGAAGGCACGTGACGAGAAGGGGCATGGGAAAGGCAGTGCCGACGCCCCGGAATCGGAGTTGCTGGCAGAACCGCTGGTGCGCGAGATCATCGAGACCATGGTGCCGGAGGTGGCCTTTTCCCGCGAGCCGACCGCCAGCAGCAACCCTGACGCCTATGCGGACGTGTTGCTGGATGCCCGTGCTGGCATCCAGGACGAGTTTGGCTTCGGCGTATTCAATCGCCTCGGGACGAACGTGAAAGAGCGGCTCGTCCATGCGGAACGGGGCTTTCTCTCTTGGCAGGAGGGAGAAGACGCCCTGGCGTTCGCCCGCGACCTCTATGCGGCTGTGCAGTCCGTCCTCGAGCTGTCGTTGAACCATTGGCTGCCACCGGACATGGCAGATGCGCTGCTGATCGAGGTAGCGCAAGACAAGGCCATCGCGGCCGGCCTGTGCCATCGACTGCCGTCAAGTCTGCACACCGTGAGGGCTTCGGTTGTACGCCAGACGCTGCAAGGCAGCGGCCAGTCGCTCGGGGCCTGCATGATCGCCTTCCTGCTGATGGCCGACGAGCAGACCCTAAAGTCGATCGCGGCGACCCAACCGACCTTTGTCGACGATGTAGCCGCGCTCATCTCCAGACGCGGGCACGGTAATGAACCACTGCCACTGGCAAGTACGGATGTCGCGAAGCTGCGCGAGGCATCGTACAAAATCATCAAAACACTGATCGAGGTATAGGAAATGGAGCACTCCGACAAGAGGGAAGACGTCGCGAAGCAGGATGCTGCCGCGCACCTGCTGCGTGACGCCGAAATCGCGCTCCGCGAAGCAGCTATTGCCAAGGGCCAGCAAACCCTGGAGGAAAAAGAGCAGCGGCTGACTTCCCAGCAAGAGGCCCTCGCCAGAAAAGCCGCCGAACTCAGCAAGCGGGTAGAACAGCTCAAGGTCGTCGAACAGCAACGCGCAGCGAGCCATGACGAAGAGCGCGTAGCCTTGAATACGGAATTGCGCCAGAAGCGCGCCGAGGGCGAGCGCCAGATGTCGGAAATCCGCGAGCAGCAGCTATCGGCGCTGGAAGAGGAACTTGCCAATCTCCGGGGCAAACGCCTGTCGGAAGTGTCGGCCGCCGCCGACGCCGAGCGCGAGCGCATCCGCGAAGAGCTCAGCAGGCAGCGTGAGGCCTGGACCAGGCAACAGGACGAGGCCCGCGCGCGACTGGATGCAGAAGTGTCCGAACTGGCAAGGCAGAAGGGTGCATTGACCGCCCTGCAAGGCGAAGTGCACGGGCGAGCGATGGAACTGGAAGCCGCCGAGCGCAACCTGGAACGCAAGGAGCAGCGGCTCGAGGAGCACGCCAGGCGGCGTAGTGAAAAATTCGCGGACGAACTCGAGAGCAACCTGGAGGAAGAGCGCCGGTCGCTGGAAATGCAGAAGCAGTCCTGCATCGAGGACAACCGGCGCCTACGTGAAACCGTTGCCAAACAGGCCGACCTGCTGGGCCTATTCGAGCTCCTGAAACGCCAGCTCGGGGACACGGACCCGTCCGAGATCCTGCGAAACCTGAACAGCCAGACCGATGAACTGAAGCGCCTGCGCGAAGAGCTCGCCAACCGGCCCACCGAGGAGATGCGCGACAGAGCCCGCGCGCTTGAAAGCGATACCAAGGCCCACAAGGCCCGGGCGGATGAGCTTGAGCGACAGATCGCGATCAGGGAAGCGGAGTATGAACAGGTCGGTCAGCTACGCCGGAAGAACTCCGAGCTCACTGCGGAAAACCAGTCATTGATGCAAAAGGCTTCGATCTTCGAAGGCGCGGCAAACGAAGCGCAAGTCGAGCTCGACCGGCTGCGGTCCGCTTATGAACGCCCTGCCGAGGTCGAGGCGCGGCACAAGGAAATCGAACGGCCACATTTCGCCGTGGACCGAGCCAGGCTACCGGTGAAGGCGCAGATCGACGAGCTGACCTGGCTCAGAGGTATCGGCAATGCGTGCAGCCACTACGGCCTGAGTTTCAACCCACGGATCCTCAACGCCTTCCACACGGCCCTGAAGACCGCAGAGTGGTCGCCCCTGACCGTGCTCTCGGGCGTCTCCGGTACCGGCAAGTCCGAACTGCCGCGCCTGTACGCCCACTTCGGCGGCATTTTCTTCGAGCCGCTGTCGGTGCAGCCAAACTGGGACTCGCAGGAGTCCATGCTCGGCTTCTTTAACTCAATCGACAACAAATTCGACGCCCAACCGGTGCTGAACTTCCTCGCACAGAGCCAGAAGCCCTGGAGCGAGGACTACCCCGGCCTGTCCGAGGCCATGTGCCTGGTCCTGCTCGACGAGATGAACCTTGCCCATCCGGAGCTGTACTTTGCCGAATTCCTGAGCAAGCTCGAACTGCGCCGTGGCAGGAAAGGCAGCGACGTGCCCTGGCTGCCGGTGAAGGTCGGCGCAGGCATGCCAGCCTACAAACTACCGCTGGGCCGGAATGTGTTGTGGACTGGAACGATGAACCAGGATGAAACCACCAAGTCTCTTTCCGACAAGGTGCTGGACCGCTCCATCATCGTCAATTTCCCGCGGCCGACTGAATTGAAACGCCGCCTGAGATTGCTGCCGCTCGATGAGCGCAATCGCGGCCCGGCGCTGCACAAATCCGTCTGGCAAAGCTGGTTGGCAGAGGGCAGTAGCTTCTCGGAAGACGAAGTCAAGCCGTACATGGCCTTCATAGAGGCGTTGAATGGAGCACTCTGCGTGGCTGGCCGGGCACTTGGCCATCGGGTATGGCAATCCATCGAGTACTACATGGCCAACTACCCGGAGGTCCGGGCGGCGAAGAATGACAACTCCCCATCCCGACTTGCCGAGGCGATGCATACTGCGTTCGAAGACCAGCTGGTACAGAAGGTCATGCCCAAGCTCCGCGGCATCGACACCCGCGGCAAGAGCAAGACCGACTGCCTCGACAAGATCCGCCACCAGTTGGACAGGGGCATCGCTGGCCGTCCTTTCCACCTCACCGAGGACTTCGATATTGCCTGCGAACTGGGCTACGGCCAGTTCATCTGGCAATCGGCGAACTATCTCAACGCGCCTGGTTCGTCAACAGCGCCGACACAGGTCGACCACCCTGCCCCCACAGCCTCGAACACCCAGGAAAAGGGGGAATAAACGGCCATGACCAGTGAGCACCTGTCGAGCCTTGACTCCGTGCCCCGCAACAAGGCCCACGACAGCACCGCCATCAGCGAGGTGCTCGAGCAGTCGGACTGGTTCTGCCATGCCGTCGACTTCGACCCCAGGAGCGGGCAGGCACTGCCGCAATCGCTGTCGGTGTTTCTGGCCAGGATCGAAGGTTATTCACCGCCCGAGACCGGGTCCCCGTACCGCGACCGCCTGTGGCGCATCACCGAACATTGCAGCGCGGCGGTGGATAGGCTTGTCCACTGCCTCAACGAGGCTCCTCGCCGGGAACACGCTTTACTGCCCGCCCATGCGGTACGCGAACTCGATGCCAACAGCTTCATCAAGCTGAGCAATCGCCCGGGACGCACACTGAGGGAAAAGCTGGCAGGCAACCCCTATCTGCAAGGCGTTCGGCGCTCCCAGTCCGTCGACCTGCCGGAGAACCGCCTGTTCAAGGCATGCATGGTGAGTCTGGCGCAATACCTGGAGCTGTGCGTAGAGCGCCATGAACACCAGAACGACCTGTTGTTGACGATTCTGTCCTGGCTGCGCTCCGGCGAAGCGCGGGACATTGGCCGCTGGGAGAACCTGCCGCCCAACAACACGCTTTTGTCACATCGCGATTACCGACAGGTATGGGACGCCTGGCGTTGGCTGCAGTCCCTGGAGGATGACACTGCTCGCGACCTGTCCGAGGTCCACGCACGTCGCCAGACCCGGCATCGCTGGATCACCTACAGCCGTATATGGAGCGAGGGCCGCCACTGCCTGGCGGACATGCCGGTTTTCTTCGACTTCGATACCTTCGAGATCCGTCCCTGGTTCAACAGCGTCGCGATGCAGTCGGTACAGGAAAAGATCAAGCGCGGCGCCAGGATCGAAATCCATACACCGGTGTGCGTCGATCTGGCGACCTCACTCCCACGCTATGCTGCGGGCAAAATGGCCAGGCACCTACCTGGTTCTTTTGCATGGCAACTATGGCAAGGCGAGGATTCCGAGGTAGCACTCGGCCTGTTTACCTCCGACGCGATCTATCGGCACCCGCAGGTGACGACCCTATTCCCGACGGACCTGTTCTTCTCCCAAGCCGCGCACGAGCACTTGGAGCGCGCCGCACGCGCTTTCACCGGCAGGCTGCAGGAAATGTTCAGGCACGACACGCTGATCTGGCTCGTGCCCGATGTCCTCAATGATTTCGAACTCGACGTCACCCGACGCAATCTCAATGCTCGCTTCCAGGGCGCAGTGCCCCTGCCGCGCAGTATTGCCGCTACGATTCAACACGTGGACTACTCGAAAGTGAGCGCTGGCTATCCGATAGTCGTGATCGACAATGTCGGCGGCAAAACCTGCGTCACGAAACTGGTCGCCAGGCTCGAACCGGCCCTCAAGGACAAACTCCCGGAAACGAGAGGTTTCTACTGGGAGCGGCATCCTTCGGTGATCATTTCGGACACCCCAGCGGATGAGTCGGAACCCGGCTGCGCCATTACGTCCATCGATGGCCAGAACCAATGGCAACCGCCAGCTATCGCCGCCAGGCCTCCCGTCCTCGACAACTCGGTGCTGAAACAGGACCCGCGCATCGGCGGCTTCGCCTTCGCCATCACCGTGACGCAAAGCCCGGTATCCGGAGGCCTTCATTTTCATACGCTGCAACAACGTGCGGGAGATATCCCCCTGTGGCGCGACGAGATACCTGAACTGACGATCAAGGTGTTCAAGGACGGACGTCCTCAGCGCTTCCAACTGGTGTCCCGTGGCACGACGGTCACGCCGATCCGTGGCAGGCCAGTCAGCATAGAGGTAAAGGAAGATTTCACCCTCCCGGCGGACAGGCCGTTCTACCAGTTCCCCCTCTTCCTGGGCGACAGCCGCGAAGACTTGGGCTACTCGGCCCGCCTGGACTCCTGCGCGTTTCCACTCAAGGAAAATGTCGACTGTGCGCTCCACCTGACGTTCGAATACGGTGCGGACGCCCCCTATCAGCTGACCTTCATGCCGCGCAATGGCGCGTTTGCACAGGTGCAGGCTACCTGGCGGCGTACCAGGGACCTGGTCGTCAGCGATGCCCCCGCTCCGGAGTACCCCGCTCCGATGGCCTGGGCCGATCTGCGTCATTTGCCAAAACCCGGCAGCAGTGAAACCACTGACTTGCTCAACTGGATAACCCGCGCGATCGCACGACTGGACCAGGATATCTACATCCGTCCCAAGGCCAGGGCCAAGGCCGTGATCAACAAGGAGTGGCGCCCTGACAAGAACGGAGGCTATTTCACGTTCGCTACCACCAGCGCCACTCAGGAACGAGTGTTCATCCATCAGAAAAATATCTTGGACGGACATGTGTACACGGACTTCGGCGTTGGCGACACCATTTCATACGAACGCCATGAGCAGGGCGGCAAATGCTCTGGCCGTCGGGTTGCCGGCGAGTATCACGAGGAGGTGGAACGACTCAAGCGGTTCGACGAAACAACCAGCAAGAATCTCGTTATGCAGATCCGCAAATCTGTCTATTACCCCATCATCCAGATATGGCGCGATGGTCGCTCCATCGACGATATCGACTGCCCCGGTGTTTTTGCCAAAGCAGCCCGCAGCAATATCGACTACCTCGTTTCTCTGCTGCAGGAAAACGATTTTCCAACGTCGGTGAAAAGCGTAATTCTCGTGCTGATGTGTTGCATGCACAAGGACGTCCCAAGTGGCTTCATCCAGCATCTGTCCGGGCAGCTCGAGAACGGCAGCATTCGCAACCCACAAGCCATTGGCTTCGCCCTGGGACGCCTGGATCAACCCTGGCAGCGGGCGCTTTTCTCGGGCCTCATGCGCAACATCACGGAAAGCGTTCTGCGCACCTTCGCTTGTGCGATCTGGCGAGACCGGCACTTCGTTGAACAATTCGAAGCGACCCAAATGACAATGGTGCTGAAGTCTCTCAACCTGGCGTTGGGGCAGATCAATCCATGCCCGGGGATAAAAGGTGCCGATGACAACAGAGCTGCTGTCAACTGGATGCGCACAACCACCGAGTTACTTGAACTCCTGCTGGGTGTGCTTCGAACGCGAGATGCAGCGGATATGCAACTGAGGATGTTGCTCCAGCCTCATCAGCAGATCACCAAGGCCTTGACCCGCAGCGTCGAGCGGGTGAGCGAACTCGTTGCACAATCGACTGTCGCTTTGTCTTGCCGGGTACAGATCAATATCGAAAAAACCGAAGGTGATCATACCCCGGACCTGCTTTTTGCCCTGCGCCTTTATCTGACCGGCGACGATGGCGCGAACGCGATCCACATAACCAGAATTTCCGACAGTCAGGACGCATGATCAGCGCAAACCCAGGCGAAGGTGCCTGGGTTTGGTGAGGTTGTGGTCGACGATGGGCGTTGTAAGGCTTCGTACGCGGGAGTAACGGGAAGGCCGCGCTTGCTGGGCATGCTGTGTCCGTATGCCCAGCTCAGCAACTACCTTCCCAACCTCACTCACTTGGATTATAGGCCTCCAATGGAACTGACCCCGTGCCAAAACACGCAGGGAACGGGTCTGCCGAATTCATCCCCTTCACTGGCGTTCGCAGGTATCGCTTCCAGTCATCGGCAACATGGCGCAAGTCGATTTCATCATCGAACGACGTATGTCGGCAGGCATCCATGCGCGCCTCGACCGCGTATTTGAGAAGCACGAATGAAGCCAGTTGTTCCTGGTCGAACGACTGCGCGAGATAGGGATAGTGGATCGCCAGCTCAGCCTCGCCCTTCTCCTGCAATTGCCGGTTCACCCGGCCGAACAACCTGTCCACACGCCCGACACGCTGCTCGTTGTCACCGGGTGTCCAGGCAATTCCGTAGTGGTGCACCTTGCTGCATTGAAGATGCAGGTTCACACCCTCCTGAAAGACCGAAGTCGCAACCAGCACGTTGGGGTAGAACGGGCTGTTAAAACCGAGAATCAAGCGCCGGCGATCGCCAGAATGACTACTGGCGTACCAGGCAGGGCTTTGCAGGCTGGTAAGGATACGCCAGTCTTTTTTCCAGTCGGCCAGCCCGTGGGCCGTGATCTTTCCACAGATCTGCTCGAAGCAATCCAAGGCCGCAATGAAGTACTGCCGAATCAACGAGTCGTGAAGGCGCGGGCTCAGCCAATCGATGAAATCCAGATAACGACGTTGAGCATCGCCCCCCGCATGCTGGCGACGAAACTCCGTGAACCAACTGTAGAGCTCAATGATGACCGGGCTGGCAAACAGAAAGCCCGCTTTTACATAATTGGCGAAATTTTCTGCAATCGCTCGGCCGTGTGGCCCAAGCGCCAACCACGCCTCCAGCCGCCGGCGTGTGGCATCAGGCAACCCTCCATACATCAGGCCCCACAAGGTCGGAATCATTTCTTCGTATTGTTCACCCGCTGGCGACGCGTGTTCCCCGTGCAGCACAAGACGCGCTCGCAGCGCCGCACCGCCATAGTCGTCCCGATTACGCTCGCCCACACGCTTGCGGTCATACCCGGTGTATCCGCCCTTGCGGTAGTCACTTGCCGGCTCCAGCAACAACGAAAACAGACTGTCCGGCTTGCGCAAGCGCAAGCTGAAGTTCGAGCAATCCGTACTGCGATCCTTTCCCTGTTTCTTGACCACGAACAGGTCAGCAATGTGCGAGGCCAGTTTTTCATCACCCTCCAAGCCATCAATGGCTTGCGCCTGGTCGTCATCGTGAAGAAAATCCTGGTCGTCCGATTCTTCGGCCGTCTGCTGGCAGACATACCGGCTGAAAAACGCCCGCGACCAGTTCTTCTTCTGCCACCCCTTCAACAGCCTTTCCGAGTCTTCCGGACGCCAGGCCTGGACGATACGCCGCGCCAGCTTCAGGTCACTGTCCGCGTTCATGCGCTGGGTAATCTCCCGCACCGAAGCGATCCGCCGCACAAATACCAGGTGCTTGTGCTCATGCAACGGTATTCGAGTGTCGAAGACATCCTCGGGCTGGCATTCAAGCATCAACGTGTCGTACTTGGGATGATCAGGGTGGCTCTGGAAGTACTCACGGTGCAGCTGGGTAAGCTGAGTCAGGATCCCGGTATCCGGGGCACCGGAAAATGCCTGAGCGGAGTGTTCCTGTTCCAGCGGTGCGGTCGCGCTGGCCGCGCTACCTGGCTGGGTACCAACGGACTCGAAGCCTTCGAGATAGCCGTACAGGAACCTGCGGCCGCCACTCTTATGGCCTTGTTGCTGCACCAGCTTCTTCTGGTACAACGCGAAAAACATCTCGGCCTCGGGGTTGTTATGGAAACTGGCTGGCAGCGTTTTTTCATGACGGTAGTTATATTTGTTACGGTAACCCTCAGCCCCCTGCATCAGGCGCAAACGACGCAATGCATACTGGGTCAGCAGCTTATCCGGAGCGGGTTGCGACCCGTCAGCCGGTGGGTCGATGAAGTAGCCGAGAATGGAGGCTATGTCCCGAAGCGAGGAATGGCTGGGCGTCGCGGTAAGCAACAAAGCTTTCTGCCCGAGCCGCCCCCCCACTTCCCCGAAGAACTTGCGTGCGGCCTTGGCACGTTGAGAACCGCCATCGGCATTACGGAAATAATGAGCCTCATCCACCACGACTAGGTCGAAACCCTTGTTTCCCAGCGATGACTTGAGCTCACGGTGAATCCTGGCAGCCTCAACCTGGGCTTTGCCGGCCACATCACCCGACTGCTTGTCCTGCCACTCAACCAGGTTGCTGAGGGAATGGATAGTGGTGAAGTAAAACTGCCCGCTGCCCTCCTTCACCGCATCACTCAGTTCACGAAGCCGCTTGTAAATCTGCGCCTCGTGCAACGGCTTTTTCTCAGGCCCATTGCAGGTCAGGTGCGAACCGCCTTTATAGTGATCGCGCAGGAACGCGGCATACTCACGCGCCCACTGGTGGCAGATGTCTTCCCTGGGAGCCATGACCAGCACCTTGGCATTGGGCTTCAGCTTCCACAGCAACGCGATGATGCCCAATGCCTGGAACGTCTTGCCCATGCCGACCTCATCGGCCAGCAATGCCACATTGTGCATGGACAACTTGTTCCACAAACCGGCAACACCTTCGATTTGCCGGGCGGGCATGGAGATGTCCTCGCCCGAGTACTGCCACGCGTCATTGCCTGCGTCGAAGTTGATCCAGTTCGCGACCTGTTCCGGCTTCAAACCACCCCAGTCGATTTCACGCATAGCCACACTCCTTCTGCACGTGGCGAACATAGGCCAGCTTTCTTTGCAGCTCCTTTGGCAAGCGCGGCGTCTGCACCCTCAGTGTCGACCACAGTTCGTCCCCAGGCTTACGGTGCCCGGCCTTGCGGTACAGCCCGGCGGCCAGTTGGTGAAGCGAATTGACCTCCTGGGCTAGGAACCAGTTGAACACGCTGGGCTGGCTGCCGCTAATCTGCTGGCGTGCCTTGGCCGCCAGTTCCTGAAGGCAGCCCGGATGAACGAATGCCCATTGTTCGATATCGGAAGCTGCGCGCAAACGCTCGCGATACTGCTCGATCGCCTGGAACAACCGGAAGTAAGACAACGCATCCTGTTCGATGACAGGTGAAGGCGCGGTTGGGTCCTCATCCGGCCCGGCACCATTGCGCAGGCAGGCACGCAACACGGTGTTGGTATCGCTGTTCGGATCGACCCCAGCCACCAGGCTGTCGAGCAGGTCCTTCAGCGATTCGAAACCTTGTACGCGCCGGAACGACTGGTCGCGCTCGACAATGATGCCTCTAAACACCGCTGGGCCCTTCTTGCGCAGAAGAATGGCGTAGCTATGGTCGGCGAGCATGGCCTCGTTATCCGGCGTCACCTGCTCGATCGGTATCAGCAACCACTTGCCCTGCTGGCGCCATGTGCGCCACTGCAGGGATATCGGTTCGCTTACACCCGGCAACTTCAGCCAATAAACATTGCCGGGTTTGTCTACCCACCAGTTGCCTGATACCGAAAAACAGGCACGCTTCCAGTCGTAGTGCACTTGCAGGTCGAAGGGCAGCTCTTGCGGCACATCCAGGCGATCCTCCGCCAACAACTGGTCGCTGGCAAAATCGGCCTCGGTGACGTCAATGCGCGCCCCCAGCATGTCTGCGTTGCGTTTGACGTTCAGCACGATACCGGCTTCGATATTGCGCTGATCAAAACTGCTGGTCCCGGCATGGGTGAAGTTCCACGAGCCGATCGCCAGGCGCCCCCCCTGAGGGGAGTGAGAGAGCCAGGCCTTGGCATGGGTGATTTCGGTGAGCGGATCAGGCGCAGACGGGCTTTTGTGGAACGCGAGCGCGTCCGTCTCGATGCAGGCCGCCAACGCCTCGCTCCAGGGCGTCCGGAAGTACCGGCCCTCCAAGCGGTCTGCGACCAGAGCCACCTTCAGATCAGGATTACCTGATTGCGCCCGGAGTCGCTCCAGCAAGTCGGGCATGTCGGCCGCCAGATAGGGGGACCAGACCTGCAGCGAGGTGATGCGGTCCTGCTCCATGAGATGCTCAAGGAAGGTGCGTTTGTCGAAACTGTGCACGAATTGCCAATCAGGCCCCTCGGCCAGACGAGGCTGGGTGCGCCAGCGGAGCTCAAGTTCCAGAGGCTCGGCCAAGGCATCGAAGAACTTCTGAATCTGCCTGTATTGCTCGTTATTGCAGACGCGCTGGAAGGTGAACACCTCCTGATTGCGCCCCCAGCCTCCGACGCTCAGGTTCGCGCTGCCCGCACCCAACACCATGTCCCCTTTCTTACTCTCCAGAAAGATGAGCTTGGGATGAAACAACGTGTGCTCGGTAAAAACAGGGTGAGTGTTCAGGGCGCGAGCAGATACACAGTGAACGTTGATGGCCGTGCGCTTGTACTGGTCGGCCCCCATCATTCGCTTGTCGCAGAACACCCGGAAGTCAATGTCTTTCTCAACCAGGTGTGCCTGGAAGCCTTCGAAGTCCAGGCGGTTGCGCGGCGGGTCCATATTCAGCACTGCCGGCAGCAGATGGGATTCGACAAAACCCAGATTGAGGTTGAAGGTGGTCAGCCAGACTCGTTTGAGCTCGCCCATTTCCTTCAGTTGCTGCTTGAAGGCCTCGATCAGTTTCATGCGGCCACCCCGTGCAAGCCCGCAAGCAAGTGCCGAAACTGGGGAATGTAGTACTGGTGCACCCAGCCACCCAACGGTCGCTCGGCAGGGGTCGGCTCACTGCGGGGCCGCACATGAATCTTTAGCTGGTTACCATCTGCCCGGGTCACCCACGGCGACTGGCCACGACTTTCCATAATGAACGCGTGATAGCTCAACAATGCATCCATCTGTGCGTCGGCACCGCCCTGCCCTGCCACGTTCAACAAACTTTGCAGACGTGCTTGCCCGGTAGTGGAAAGCACCGTCGTCATGGACGTGTCTGCATTGATGGCAGCCGCACAGGTGGCGAGGGTCGAGGTATTACGCCCCAAGGCTTTCCAGCGCTGCCAGACCCTTCTGACGGGCTGAGACTTCTCGGCCAGCATCAGGTGGAACAACAGGTCCACCTCGCTGAGCAGCGGTTCCAGCAAGCGTACATGCGCGAGCTTTCGCTGTGCGTCTTTCGCCAGCGGCTGCTTCATCGCCTCCTCGAAGACATTCGCAGCAGACCCGTCGCCCTGCTTGGGCGAACTCAACACGTTATACAAGGCTCCCGGGGCCCCCCGATCTAGGCCTGTGATGGACAACCAGAAATCGCATGTTCTGGCACCTACCGCCGCCGATGACGTAAAGGCCTCGACCATAGCCTTGGGAAGCGTTGCTGGTATGTCCTGGAAGTCAGTCTTAGGCTGGCTGCGACTGCTTGCCAGCAGGTCTTTCAAGTGAGGATGCAGGAGGTTGTAGAGACGAAAAAGCGTTGGAGTGTTGCTGATCAACGCATCTACGTCTTTCCACAGCAGCGTGGCCGTGGGCAGGTTGTAGCGATAGTGACGGTCGAAGAAGCCCATTTCCACCAACGGCGTCTTGTAGCGGCCGCTCACGCCCAGCAGGGTTTGCCGAACCAGCACCTGCGCTTCAGGGACATGGCTGAAGGTGAGCGAAGGGTTCCCTGTACTGTCGAACCAGCCTCTTCGCGCCTTGCTGATCCCCAGCACGCCAGTGGTTTCGAGACCCGCGGTATTTTCATGGGAGATGACGCTGTAGACGTTGAGGTTTTCCAAGTACACCAAACAGGCATGCTTGAACTTGAGGTCGTGTTTGCCGTTGTAGATCTTCCTCAACCCGATGCCTAGCGCAATCGAGTCGTCCTCGACCAGGCTCTTGATCAAGAAGTGATTGAACAGGTTCAGGGTGAAATTGCGGATATCGTTGGAAATGGAACTGATCCGGTTCTGGAAAATCTGCTGGCCAAACCCAGACCAGATCACCTGCAACCCCAAGGGGTCGATATTCAGTTCATTACCGAGGCTTTCGTCGTACTCGGTCAGAAAAGCATCTAGCAACACACCCGGATACCTCTAAAACGGACAATCCCTTTGTATCCGCCGTAGAAGCTGGCTGGATCCAACACGGCCCGAAAAATTGCATTTTGCCACTATCACTGTCAAGGCCGGCGCCGTCGTCGAGTAGGGTATTTTTCAAGCCAAGATGCCCTGTGCTCGATGGCTTGCTCTGGGTGCTATGCACCGGCGCTGCTTGGCGAGATATGCCAGACCGCTTCGGCCCATGGTCAACAGTGTATCAACGGTTCTGGGGCTGGCGAACCCACAGAACGTTCGATCGGATACTCAAACGCTTACACCTTAGCTGGATGAGCAAGGTTTGATTAATTTGCAGACTTGGATGAATCGACTCTACAGCACGCGGGCACTCACATTCGACCGCCCGCGTGCTGCGCCTAGCTATCCGACACATGTCCAAACCGCACCGGCCACTTTGCGTTAGCGGGGCCGAACAAGAACTGGGCTACGTATAACCTGCTTTGGTTCTAGGTCACCGAGGGAGAACGTCTGGGCGTTCCAGTTCCTGCCCTTCCCCATTTTGGGCGTACACCGAAAGCCACCCGGAGCCATACTGGAAATTGTCAGGAATCGCCATTCGCGGTCGCTCGCATATCCAGTGCGGTTGGGGGCAATAATGGGGGCAAATTTCAATTTTCTCTGCCTGAAACTGCCGTTCTAGGGCCCAGTCAAAATGTTTTTCGGAGATCCAGATAGCCTGTAATAGCGCTCCATAAAATCAGCGATCCTCCTGCGTATTGCGCAAGAAACGCTCAAGCACA
This sequence comes from Pseudomonas sp. IT-P12, assembly GCF_949767465.1. Taxonomy (NCBI): domain Bacteria; kingdom Pseudomonadati; phylum Pseudomonadota; class Gammaproteobacteria; order Pseudomonadales; family Pseudomonadaceae; genus Pseudomonas; species Pseudomonas sp. IT-P12. The sequence continues at coordinate 709,318 of NZ_CATKPY010000011.1, forward strand.
TTTTTTGTGATCATCACGGTGTAAATGTCTGCCTGCATCAGCCCATGTACCCATTCGCACGTGGCGGCGGTAAAGACCTCACCTTGACCTTTGTGGAAGTGCACCACCATGCCGGCCCCGCGGCTATGCAACTCTATGTTGGCGTCGCTAAGCTCGGGCGCCAGGATGGAAGCACGAAACCGCGCATCGCCATCGCCGAGCATGAATGAATAGGCATCCTCGGCGCGGCCGTGCTCGGCATTGGTTGCAAAGCCCATTGCGAGGATTTGCAATCCGTAGGGCGCACCGTCGGTGCCGAGCGGTTCCGGGAGGCCGTCGACGAACGTGTATTCCAGGCCGTCCACCTCATAGCCGAAGATGTTGGCTTCGTCTGCGAACATGTCCGCGTAACCCAGGCCGGTCCCCATGAACGCCCAGTGCTCAGGCCTGAAGACGGTATACCCGCGAGGGCCACGCGGAGCCATTCCCCCAAAGCTGGCATAGATCCCGCGCAGAGCATTCACCCCGAACGTCCTTGCCCCTGGGTGATTCACCCTCGGGTCTTCCCAGGCTCCCGTTAGCCGGTGAGGCTCGGTAGCCGCCACAGGATCGAGCGCACCGGCATCGTACTTGTAGGCCACCTGCCGCCGGCCCTCATCCTCCAGGCGAATCTGCCACATGAAGTTGCCGGCGAAGCGCGCGACCTTGCCGCCCTCCTCGACAAAGGCGTCGACATGGTCACGCATTTCCCGCGTCCAGTACTCGTCGTGGCCGATGAAGACGGCGCAGGCGTAGCCCTCGAGTGCGTGCGGGTCGTGATGCAAATCGTCCTGAGTCAGGATATGCACCGTATAACCTTGCTGCTCGGCCCAAACCACAAAAGGTCTCTCGTAAGAGGCCCACCCCGCCAGCGCGTAGTACTTGGAGTAGCCGTTAAGGCTGGCCCATTCGATGAACTCATAGCGCGCCGGGCCTGGCGTGCGGGGCCGGGTCGCGTTGATGCAACGTGGTGCACCTTCCGGCAGCCACACCTGCCCTCGCGCCCAGGGGCGCTGCGCTGACAGCAACGGTGAGCGGCCACGCGGCGTGCCGGGGTGGATACCAAAGTAATGATTGGCACCCCCCCAGTCGTTATAAGCGGCCCATGTCGATGTGGCCGCGACGAGCACCAAGGCATCGGCACGCTTGCGCAGCGCCTTGACGATGAACAGATGATGCCCGAGGACGCAGTCGGCACCATCGCGCACTTCCACTATGTAGCCACCCGGCTCGGCATCCGCCGGGATTGACCATTGCATGAAAACGGGCCATTGGCAGCCCTGCTCATAGGCACGTTCGGGTATGGGGTGGAACCGCGCGTCAAGGCTGTCGGTGGTATGCAACGTGCGGGCGATGGCGCCATCACGATAGATCCTGAGTCTCACTTGCGGACGGTTTGACGACAGATACAGGCAAACCGAATCACCCGGGTTATAGGCACGACGGTCCGAGTAGCACCAGGCGGCCGCCGGGCCAGACTCGGAAGGGACTTCGACCCAAGTCTCGCGTGCGGCCTGACGCGGGCCCGAAGTCTGGCTCACGGTCACGTTGGCGCCCGGTCGTTCGCCTCGCGCAGCAGGGGTTTTCAGGTCTGGGGAATTCATTGACTCGTACTCCTTTGATCGGCTGATTCTGTGGCTCGACCCGCCAATGCATTTCCGCTGACTCGAGCGCCCGGCGCCTCGATGTGCGCAAGGTCGATGCCCGCCGTTTCGTCGATAAGAAACCCTGCCAGGACAGTGACTACGCCCAACCCGATGACATAGCTGACGTACAGATAGCCAAGGTCGGCGCCGCTGAGATAGTTGTGCAGATAAGGGGCGGTGCCGCCAAAGATCGCCACTGAAACCGACGAGACCAATCCGACGCCCTGTGCCCGTGCCTGAGTCGGCACCTGCTCGGAGAGCACAGCGGGGAAAATCGCCGCGATCAACGACCAGGCGCCGAGCCCCAGCACCTGGGCCAGAAACAGCGTGTAGGGCTCAGTGGTCACCATGATCGAAATGGGATAGGTCAGCAGGATCACACCCAGGCCCCAGGCGATGACCATGGGCCGGCGCCCTACCCGATCGGACAACATTCCGCAGACCGGCAACCAGCACACGCAGAGGATCTGCGCCAAAAGACTCGCCACATAGGCACCATTGGCGTCCATGCCCTGGGCAATCGCCGTCGAAGCGCCGAACGTGACCCAGGCGTAGTAAGTGACATTGGCGGCCGCTGCAAGCATGACGATGTTACGCGCCACTCGCAGGATCTCCCCCGTCGACAGCTTGCGCGGCGGTCGCGCTTGCCCCTGCTGTTCCACGAACACATGAGATTCCTGCGCACCGCGGCGCAAAACCAGCGCGTAAATGCCGAGCACTCCACCCATGGCGAAGCCGATCCTCCAGCCGTAGTCGGCCATGGCCTGCGCGCCCAGCAGCCAGGTCAGCAGTGCCGCCACGGCCGTTGCCGCCATCACCCCCAGCGTCACCCCCACATACACGGAACTGGACCATAAGCCACGGTGCTCGCTTGGGGCTATCTCGGCGACATAGGTGTAGGAAACCCCTGTCTCGCCACCATGGGCGAGCCCCTGCATCAGGCGGAAAAACAGCAGCGCGACCGAGGCATACAGGCCGATGCTCTGGTAATCAGGGATCAGCGCAATGCCCAGACTGCTGAGCGCAAGCAGCAGCATGGTGAGCACCATGATGGTCCGGCGCCCCAGTCGGTCGCTCAGTCGGCCAAACAACCAGCCGCCCACAGGGCGTGCGACAAAGCCAACCGCAAACACAGCAAGCGTCGCGAGCATCGCCGAGCGCGCATCGGTCTTGTCGAACAGGTTGCTTGCCAGGTACACCGAAAAGGTTGCGTACAGGGTCCAGTCAAACCATTCAAGCGCATTGCCGATACTTGCTGCGCGCAACGATTTGAGGCGTCCTTGGTGAGACGTCGTATTGTTCATGGGGTATCTCCTGATTACGGACGGATCGAGGCGCTGTGGCAAACCGGATCAAAGGTGCAACGCGGGCTGGCGAACGCCATGGGCAGAAGGGACGCGGACACGCAACGCAATCAGCAACGCGGCGAGCAGCATCAGCACCGCCGCGGCTATGAATACGCCTGCGCTGCCACTGAGGCTGAACATCGCACCGCCAGCGGCGGCGCCGGTGGCAATGGCTGACTGCACAGACGCCACTACCATGCCTCCGGCGCTTTCCGCCTGATCAGGTACCGCGCTGGCGACCCAGTTCGACCACGCCACCGGCACACCACCAAAGGCCAAGCCCCAGACCGCCAGCAGTACCGCCTGCCCCGGCACCGAGGCCGGCAACAGCACCAACGCCAGTGCTGCAACGCCGACCAGCGCGGGCATCAGCACCAGCGTGGCCAGCGGGTGACGCTCCAGCAGCCTGCCGGCCAACAGCGTGCCGACGAAGTTCGCCACACCAAAACCCAGCAGCATCAGTGACAGCCCTTGCGGGCCGATGCCGGTCGTTCCTTCGAGGAACGGTCGAACATAGGTGAACATCGCGAAGTGGCCGCTGTGCACCAGCACACAACCGAACATTCCCATGGCGATGCCCGGACGCTGCAACACCTCGAGAACGGTGCGCAGACGTGCCGGCCGACGCGGCGCCAGGCGCGGCAGAGTGAACGACTGGAAAGCCAGGGTCACCATACCGACCGCCGCCGCTGCAAAGAACGCGCTGCGCCAGCCATACAGCCCGCCCAGATAACTGCCCAGCGGCACTGCCACCACCGTGCCGATGGCAATGCCGCTGAAAATGATCGACAGCGCCCGGGGCAACAGAGCACTCGGTACCAAGCGCATCGCCACCGCCGCCGCCATGCTCCAGAACCCGCCAAGTGCAATGCCCAGCAAGATGCGCATCAACAACAGCACCGCGAAGCTGGAGGAAACGGCGACCAACAGATTGGAGGCGACCATCAACGTGGAAAAACCCAACAACACCCAACGTCGGTCGATCCCGCGGGTCAGGCCTGGCACCAACAAGCCAGCGAACAGCGCGACCACTGCGGTCACCGTTACCGCCTGGCCAGCCAGCGCTTCGGACACGCCCAGGTCGGCAGACATCAGCGTCAACAAGCTGGCCGGAAGGTATTCAGCGGTCAGTAATCCGAACACCCCCATTGCCAACGAGAAGACGGCCATCCACGCGGGCGTCGCAGGTTCTACGTCCGCGCCGACGCCGGGATGGCGGTCGGACACGGCGTTACATACACAATCAGTCATTGCACGGATCTCCCAATCTTCATGGCGAGCCGAAGTCTAGGCGCCGGAAGCTGGATGATCTATGATCGAAAATCTCTACTTTTTGATCAAAACACCTGAACGATGCCTGATGATCAGTTTGCCCTCTCCTCGGACCTCATCAACGAGCTGTTGCGCGGCATGCGCCTGCGTGGCGTCGAATACCGGCGTATTCAGGCGGGTCCAACCTTCGGCTTGGGCTTCGCGGAAAAACCCGGGCATGCCTGGTTCCACTTCATGGCGGTCGGTCATGCGGTGCTGAAAATGCAGGACGGCAGCACCTACGCGCTGTCCGCCGGCAACGCCGTGTTCATCTCCCATGGCGCGGCCCATCAACTGTTTTCTGATCCGGAGGCGCCCGTTCAAGACATCGACCGACTGGACGGCGCGCCTTTAGGTGACACCGTCAGCGCGGTGCATACCGGAACCGATGCCAGCGCCACGCCGAGCACTATTTTGTTCAGTGGTTGCATGGAGTTCGAACTGGGCAGTATCCATGGCCTTGGCCGGCTGATGCCGGGCCTGATGCTGATTGATGCCGGCGGCCAGCGTTACCCCGGGCTGGTGCCGATCCTGACCACCATGGAGCGCGAAGTCAGCGCCGCCCGAGTGGGTTTCGCCGGTATCCTCGCGCGGTTGGCCGACGTGGTGGCCGCCATGGTCGTTCGCGGCTGGGTGGAGTGCGCCTGCGGCAACGCTTCCGGGCTGGTCGCTGCCTTGCGCGATCCACGCTTGGCCGGTGCACTGCTTGCGCTCCATCAACAACCGGGCCGCGACTGGACTGTTGCGCAGCTGGCAGAGCACTGCAATACCTCGCGCTCGGTGTTCGCGGAGCGCTTCCAGGTGACGATTGGCATGACCCCGCTGCGCTACGTCACCGAACTGCGAATGCGGCTTGCAAGCCAGTGGCTGACCCTCGAAAGGCTGCCGATTGAAGAGGTGGCGCAGCGCTTGGGCTATACATCCCAGGCCGCTTTCAGTCGTGCATTCAAGCGCATTACCGGCCAGACACCGGGATTGAGTCGCAAGGTGAGGCAGCCCGCTGTTACTTGAAACCGAGCGCAAGCTTTCGATGATTCGTGCCTCTGGCTCATTTACCGCCCGTGACGTCGAGGAATGTACCGGTAACGAAGGATGCCTCCGCGCTCGCCAGCCATAGAATCGCCCGTGCCACTTCCTCGGGCTGGCCGCCGCGCCCCATGGGGATCGAATCCTTGACGCGATCGACCCGCCCTGGCTCTCCGCCACTGGCATGCATGTCGGTATAGATATGTCCGGGGCGAATACAGTTGACGCGTATCCCTTCCCGAGCCACCTCCTTGGCAAACCCAATGGTGAAAGTCTCCAACGCGCCCTTCGACGCCGCATAGTCGACATACTCATTGGGGCTGCCGAGGCGCGCTGAGGCTGATGAGACGTTGATCACCACTCCGCCCGGGCCGTTGTGACGGTAAGCCATGCGCTTCACCGCCTGTTGGGCGCAGAGCATTGGCCCAATGGCATTGACCGCAAAGATGCGCTGCATCCGCTCGAAGCCGAGGTCTTCCAGGCGAGACTGAGGCGCCAGCATTGCGGCGTTATTGACCAGTACGTCGATGCGTCCGAACGACCGGTCGATCGCAGCGAACAGATCGGCCACCTGTTGCGGGTCCGCACTGTCGGCCCGCATCGCTAACGCCCTGCGCCCCAATGCTTGCACGTCCGCAACCACGGCCAGCGCTGCGGACTCGTTGGCAACGTAGCTGATAGCGACGTCATAACCTCTTTCGGCGGCCAGCCGGGCGGTTGCGGCCCCCACTCCACGACTTCCACCCGTGATCAGAATCAGCGGTGCCTGCGAGACGTTGACCATTGAACAAAACTCCTTAGCCGTTGGCTGTATCAGCCGATGATGAGGGTGCCGCTGGCGATCACCACGCACGCCAGTATTCGGCGTGCGGTGAGCGTCTCGCCGAGGAACACATAGCCGATCAACACCGCAAACAGCACGCTGGTTTCGCGCAATGCGGATACCGCGCCCAAAGGCGCTTCGTTCATGGCGTAGATGACCATTCCATAGGCGAGCAAAGAGACCAGCCCGCCGGCCAACGCAGTCACTGTTCCGGGCCGGACGCAGAACAAGCTGCGGGCGTCACGCAGGCGGATGTAGACCAGCGGCATCAGCACGCCCCACAGGGCGCACATCCAGACCGTGTAGGCCAGCGGCGCGCCGGAGAGCCTCGCACCGATGCCGTCGACCACGCTGTAGGCGGCGATAAAGCCGCCTGTTCCCAGCGCATAGGGCAGGCTGGGAATCGACAGACTGCGCCCTCTGAAGGCCAGCGAAATAATCCCACCTGACACCAGCGCGATACCCAGCAACTCGCCCGGCGTGATGCGTTCTCCGGCAAACACGGCGGCTCCCAAGGTGATCAGCACCGGCGACGATCCACGTGAAATCGGATAGACCTGCCCCAGGTCGCCGACCCGGTAACTGCGCACCAGAAACAGGTTGTAGCCCACATGCAGCAACGCCGAAAGCACCGCGTAGCCCCAGCTTTCAATCGCGGGGGGCACCATGAAGGCTGCGGCAACGACACTGGTGATGGCGATGGCAATGCACATCACCGTCATGGACCACAGCCGGTCGGCGCCGCTACGCAGCAGCGCGTTCCAGCTGGCATGCAGGAGCGCGGCGAAAAGCACGAGGAAGATAAGATGAATAGGCATGCGCCACTTTAGGCAAGCCGGCGCCGGGACTAAAGCGAAGTCTCCTCATCGCAGCATGAACGGATACTCATAACTCACTGTTCTATGCCTTGCACTTTCAGCGCCTCACCGGCTAACCATTGGCGAAAGCTGGCGATGTGCGGTTGCGATTCGATGCCCTTGGGGCAGACGAAGTAGTAAGCCAGCGGCGATGGAAGCGGCACATCAAACAGCCGCACCAAACGGCCATCGCTGATTTCGTTCTCGACATGCCCGCTGCGCACCAATGCAACGCCCTGGCCGAGCAAGGCTGCCTCCACCGTCATGTTGGTATCGCCAAATCTGACGCTTTCCTTGAGCGGCAAATAGGCCAGCCCAACGGCCTGAAACCACACTTCCCACTTTGGCACCATTTCGGCACCATCGCGCGTCAACAGCGGGAAATGCAACAATTCTGCGGGGCTCTGCGGCGTCCCTACGCGCCGCAGCAGTTCGGGGCTGGCCACCGGAAATACCTGCTCTCCAAACAAGAACTCCGAATGCAGACCTGGGTAATTGCCCTTGCCGAGCCTGATCGCGACATCAGCCTGGCCGTGAGAGAAGTGAATGATTTTATCCGTAGTGTCCAGCGAGACCAGCAGCTCGGGGTGCTGGCGAGAAAGACGCGGCAAGCGTGGCAGCAGCCATTTGAGCGCGAAGGAGTAGGTGGTGCTGACGCTGAGTCGAACCCTGCCCTTTTGCTCGCGCAGGTCACCCAAAGTCGCCTCCAGGCTGATGAAAAACTCCCGCACGATAGGCGCCAGCGTTGCCCCCGCTGCCGTGAGGCGTAACGCCTTGCCACGCTCGAACAACTGCACGCCCCAAAGCGCCTCAAGATGCTTGAGCTGGTGACTGACCGCGCTTTGAGTAACATGTAGCTCCTGTGCCGCGGCTGTAAACGTCGGATGGCGGGTCGCAACTTCAAAAGCGCGCAAGGTCGCGGTGGGCGGCAGGTCTCTCATAGGGACGGTATCCAGCGAGTTATCGGAAAAGTGCATGCATGAACGCTAGCTCATGATAGAGCTAAACTCACTGAAAACGTCACTCAGGGAGCCCTCACATCAGCGTCAGCGGCTTCCACTCTTCCAGCTCCGCCTGGAATCGGCTCAAATCCTGGGTCCAGGTATCTTCAACCTTGGCCCTGCGCTGGCTAATCCGGGCCAGCAACCCCCGAATAAAGACGTACGCGACTTGGCGCTCACGTGGTGCCCTCCTCACTTGATCCGATAATGGAACGTATTGCGCACGGCCGGCACCGCAACGGCTTGGCCGTCGACGATTCGCGGTTGGTAACGGAAGGTGTTGGCGGCGGCCAGCGATGGCCGAATGAACAGCGGATGGCAACCCTCGAGCACGCTTGGGTTTTCGACTTTGCCTTGTGGGTTGACGGTGTATTCCACCGTGCAATCACCCTCGATGTTTTTGTCCAGCGCCCGCTGCGGATAGTCCGGTGCCTGCTTGCTCAGGGGCAAGTACTGACGGCTGTCGGCAGCCATCTGGGCGGCCAGTTGGCGTGCGCGTTCGCCGGCCAACCGGGCCTGTTCGGCGCGTTGTGCTTGCTGTGCTTGTTGCTGGGCGAGTTGCTGCTGCTCGGCCTCACGGTTGAGCCGTTGCGTCTCCAGTCGCTCGCGTTGTTGCTCGGCTTGCTGCTCGCGTTTTTTTTCTTCGACCCGTTTGCGCGCCAGGACTGCCTGTTCGAGCTTCTTTTGGACCTGGAGCTGAGGGTCGACAGTCGGTTTGACCGGCTCGACGGGGGCGGCAGCAACGGGCTCGGGAGGTGCTGGTGGCGTTGATGCCGGTACCGGCTCAGGAGCCTGCGGCTGAGCGGCGGGTGGCAGCATCACCAACTGGGTTCGCAACACCGTCGGTTGCGTGGCGGGCGTTGTTTGCGGCGACCAGCCGTGTACCAACAAGGCCAGGACGATGACATGCAGCGCCACGGCCAGGCCCGCCGCCAGACTGTTCTGCCAGAACCCGCTGCGAACACTGCGCTGCAACGTCAGGGTCGGAGTGTGCGTGATCATCGCCGTCATTGCGGGGCCTCGGTCACCAGCCCGAGGTTGCTGACCCCGCCCTGCTGCAACGCCGCCATCGCCGCGACCACACGCCCATAACCGGCGTCCTTGTCGGCGCGGATGAAGACCTGTGTGTCATGCCGCTCGGTCACGATCTGCGTGACTTTCGCTCGCATGTCGTCGAGCGTCACCGCGCTGTCAGTCTGGTGCCGGGTATCGAGTTCACCGCCGAGGTTCCAGTAGTAACCGCCCTCGGCCTTCACCGACAGGGTCAGTATCTGCTGGCGCGTGTCCGTGGCCAGGGCTTCACTGGCCACCTTGGGCAGCTCGATCTTTACACCCTGAGTCAGCATCGGCGCGGTGACCATGAAAATCACCAGCAGCACCAGCATCACGTCGATGTACGGCACCACGTTCATTTCGGCCTTGGGCCCGTGCTTGCGTTGCAGTCTGACCAGCATCTCGATTCTCCTCTCAGGCTGCAGCGGCCAGGTTCAACGGCTTGCCGTGCAAGGTGCGATGCAGACGCATTTGAAGCTCATTGCCGAAGGCGTAGTAACGGGTCAGCAAGGTCTGGCTGCGCGAGGAAAAGCGGTTGTAGGCAATCACTGCCGGAATCGCCGCGAACAGACCAATGGCCGTGGCGATCAGCGCTTCGGCGATGCCTGGCGCCACGGTCGACAACGTGGCCTGCTGCACCTGAGACAGGCCGATAAACGAATTCATGATCCCCCAGACGGTGCCGAACAGGCCGATGTAAGGGCTCACCGAACCGACGGTCGCGAGGAACTGCAAGCCTTTCTCCAGCTGCACTTCCTGCTCGCTGATGGCGACGTACAACGCCCGCTCCACACCTTCGAGCACCACGTCGGCGGCACTGCCGGTGTGCGGGTGCAGATGATTGAACGCGTGGAGCCCGGCGTGAAAAATCGGCTCGATGCCCTTCTCGCTGTCAGTCGTTTCCCGGTACAGGGGCAGCAGGTCCGAGGCGCCGCGAAAGCGCTGCACAAACGAGTTCATCTGCCGTTCGCGCTGTCGCAGCACGCAACTGCGCTGGATGATCAGGAACCAGCTGAGCAACGAAGCCAGCAACAGGGTCAGCATGACCGCCTTGACCAACAGACTGGCGTCGCTGATCAGTCCCCAGATCGTCATGTGTTCGAGCGTGGCCTGCATGGTGAAACTCCTTGTCTGATGCTCGCGGACCGCCGATGAGCGACGGCCGTTGAGCTATTCGATGAAAATCCGATGACGCGTTGATGACAGGCCCGGTCAAGGCAACTTCAGGGCCTGGCTGACTTCGGCCCACGGCACAAATTTGAAGTTCTGTGTCTGTTCGGGCATGCGCTTGCGGCCGTCCTGCACCACCAGCAGACCTTGGCTCCAGGGGCCGCCGAGGTTCACCGAGGTGACTTCCAGGCCGTCGGTTTCCGACGCGCCGTCGATGCCGAGCCCGGCGTTCAGACCGACTCGAAAGGCGCCGCGCGAAGCAAACGGTGGCTCGGCGTCCAGCACCAGGTAGCTGTCGTTGCCTTGGCTGGAGATCACCAGGTAGTCGTGCCCCGCACTTTGATAGAGCGCCAACCCTTCCACATCCGCATGCAGTTGCGGCCCGACCTTGATCACGCTGCTCAATGTCGCCGGTTGATCGGCGCGGGCATCCACCGCCCAGACGCCGACATCCTCTTCGCCGAGAAACAGTCGTTGGCGCTGGTCATCGGCCACGCACCCTTCGGGTTGGCTATCGACGTTGAACTGGCGCACCAACTCACCGTGCACCGTGCCGTTCGGCGCGCTCAGTCGGTATTGCAGGAAGGTGCCGTCCTTATCGTTGGCAATGGCGTAGAGCTCGCCACTGGCTGGCTGAAACAGGCAGATGCCGTAAATGTCCTTGAGTGGCGTGGCGATCTCGCCGGCTTCGCGCAGCTCGCCGCTACGGCGGTCGATGCTGAACAGGCTGAGGCTGTTGTGATCGCGATTGCTCGCCACGGCGAGGTCCACTGTCTGCTGGCCGAGTTTGAAATTCGGTCGCACGTCGACGTTGTTCAGACGGCCGACCGGCAAGTCCTGCAGCAACTTGCCTTGCAGGTCGTACGCCAGCAGCCCCTGCTTTTTATTGGTGCCCAACACGCGGCTCAGCGACGGTTGCTGCGGGTGAATCCAGATCGCCGGATCGTCCGCCGCATCGCCCTGACGCCCGACCGGATCACTTTGGCTCAGCGCCTTTACGTTCGGCAGCACGGAGGGCACCGGCACCGGCATGGGCTGCCAGTCGAGTTCGCCTTGATACAGTCGGCCGTCGTCATCGTCACGCAGGAGTATCTGCAGGCCTTTATCGGTTGGGCGCAGTGCGAGGTTTTCCGGTTCCTTCAAGCCTGGCAGTGTCAGGGTTGCCTGTGCGGACCAGCGTTCGCCCTGCTGCTGATAGAGGTGCAAGTGCGCGGCTTTCGGGTCGAGCGCGACGATGCCACCCGACACCAACGCCATGGCACCGGCGGTTTTTTCGATCTCGCCGAACGGTTCACGCATGGCCACTGGACTGCGCGTGACATCGGCTTCCGGGTGCGCCGGGTAGGCCCACCAACCGACGTTCTCCTCGTTGACCACCAACTGGTTGGCGCCATCGTCGACCTGACAATCCTTGGCCGAAGGCGGCAGCGGCAAACCGCGCACACGTTGCGGCTGCACGCTGAGCGTCGCGCCATCGCCCACCAGCCATTGCTCGCCCTTGCCCTCCTCGCCCACCAGAAACAGGAACAGGTTGCTCGCTTCGTCGCGGTACAGGCACAGGCCGTTGACCGGGTAATCCCGCGTCGGCAGATACACCGGTTGACCCCACGTGCGCTTGCGCGGATCGAGGCTGACGAGCAGCGCTTGCTGGCGACTGCTGTCGAGGCTCGCGACCCATACCCGTTGGCCGGCGGCGCGGCTGTCCACGGCGTTGAACGATCCCTTTAAGCGCGCCAGCTCCTTGCCTTGCGCATCCAGCAAAAGTAAACCATCACGCTCGCTCGCGGCGAGGCGCTCGCCTTCAGGGCTGGCGGGCAGAAACGTCACGGCATCGACCGACAGGTTCGGGGCCCAGGGCTTGAGAGTCAGGGCCGGTGCGGCCGCCAACACCTGGCCGGCGGCCAGGCAAATCAGTGCAGCCAGCATAGGGCGCGTGGGTAGAAACGAAATACTCATGAACAGGCAAAGTCCTTGTCGTAGGGCAGCGGCATCGGGGCTTAGAAGTGGGTGAAGGTCAGGCCGACTTTGTAGGTCGGGCCGTATTCTTCGTACTGACCGTTGTAGGCGCGGTGGCCGGTGTAGACGAAATACGGCTCATCGGTGAGGTTCTGCGCCTCGAAACTGACCTGCAGGTTCTTGGTCAGCGAGTAGCGCGCGCTGAAGTCGACAAAGGTCTGGGCGTCGACGTGCAGGTCGTGGGCCTTGTCGTTGATCGAGGCCAACTCGTAGAGATAATCCGATTTGTAGTTGGCCGACAGGCGCAGGCTCAGCTTGTCGTCTTCCCAACCGAGCATCAGGTTGCCGACCGTGTCGGACTGATTGGGCAAATCGATGCCGCGTTTGCGGTGGGTGCCACTGGCAGCGTCGAAGCCCTCGATCTCGGCATCCGAGCGGCTGAACGTCGTGTTGGCGCCGATCAGCAGGCCGTTCCAGGGCGCGGGCAGCCAGTCGAATTTCTGCGAGTAGGCCAGTTCCAGGCCATACAGCTTGGCGCTGTCGCCGTTGGCGAACGAGTGGGCCTCGGTGAAATCGACCCAGGCACCGGTGCCGGCGAGGTCGGTGTTGTAGACGAAGTTCTTGATGTCCTTGTAGAACACGAACGCCGAGACGGTGCCGGCGCGGCCCATGTAGTGTTCGATACCGAGGTCGAGGTTGCTCGATTCCAGCGGCTTGAGCTCCGGGTTGCCGAAGGTCGCCTCGTCATCGTCGATGACAAAACCCGGCGCCAGTTGACCGAAGGTCGGGCGCACCACGGACTTGGTCCAGGCCGCGCGAACCTGAGTGTTCCTGTCCAGTTGATAGCGCGCATGCAGCCCCGGCAACCAATGGTGATAACGGCGCTTGGTCTCGGTGGACTGGAATTCGCCATCGGTCACGCCGGTGCCCTTGGCTTCGAATTCGGTGCCCTCGTAGCGCAGGCCGGCGATGAACCGCCAGTCGTCGATGTCGAGGGTGTTCATCAGGTAACCGGCGTTGATGTCCTCGCTGATCTTGAAGTCGTTGACCCGCGATTCGGTCTCGTCATAGAAGTCCGCCTTGTTCAGGCCGCCGATCAACTGCTTGACCGCACTGCCACTGATACCCGGCCCGAACTGGCCGAGACGGTAGTCGACCGTGCCCTTCTTGAATTGCGTCAGATTGAGTTGCTCATCACTGAAACCCAGGTCGTCGAAGTCTTCATAGACCCAGGCGTCGAGGTCGTTGTCCTTGTTGCGCCGGCTGACCTTGCCGCCGAACTTGACCTGGGACGCATAGCCGTTGAAGTCGTAGTCGCGAGCGAGGTCCAGGCGCAGGTTTTTCTCGGTGTCGGTGGTTTTCTGTTGTTCCCAGTCGACTTTGTCGAGGCTGAAGTTGCTCGGGTCGTAGAACGCCTGGCCAATGATCGGTCTTGGCTTGTCGTTGTCGTAGAAACCGCTGTCGGCAAAGTCATCGATGCCGGCGAATTCGGCATTGGCGATGTGGCCCGGACTGTCCTCGCTGGAACGGCTGTAACCGGCCTGGCCGCTGAGGGTCCAGAGGCCAAACATGCGCTCGCCGCCGAAAACGTAAGACTGGATTTCCTGGGTCTCTTCGCGCTGCTTGAGTTTACGCGAACCTTCGGCGTTACCCAGTTCGCCTGCGGCCAGCGGGTCGGCGAATTCGAGGCTGGTCGAGTTGCGTGTTTCGCTGTCCTTGTAGCGGCTGTAAAGGGTGCGCAGGTAATAGCTGCTGAAGTCATCGGGCTTGTAATCGAAGTTCAGCCCCCCGCCGGCGCGTTCGCGGCTGATGTCGTAGTCGCGTTGCTCGAACTCCTCGAGTCTGGCGCCTTGCTCAAAATCCCACGCACCACCGGTTTCGACGTTGTCCGAACCGAAGTCGCGCTTCTGCCAGCTCAGCGCGGCGGCGACACCAAAGTTGTCGATGCCATCGCCGAGGCTGAAACGGTCACTGACCGCGCCGGAAAACTTCGGGCTGGTCTGGTGGGTGTTCTTGTCATAGCTGGCCTCGCTGCTGCCGGTGTAGAACAGGCCGGCGTGATCGAAGGCCGAGAGGCTTTTCACATCCACGGTGCCGCCCAGCGAGTTGGCGTCCATGTCCGGGGTCAGGGTCTTGATCACCGACAACGACTGCACCAGTTCCGAAGGCAACACGTCGAGGGCCACGGCGCGGCGTTCGCTTTCCGGCGATGGCACCAGCGTGCCGTTGATGGTCACGCTGTTGAGGTCCGGCCCCAGGCCACGCACGCTGACAAACCGCCCTTCGCCCTGATCACGCTCGACGCTGATCCCCGGCAATCGCTGCACCGCCTCGGCGACGTTTTCGTCCGGCAGTTGCGCCACGCCGTCGGCATGCACCACGCTCTTGATGCTGTCGGCGTTGCGCTGTTCCTTCAGCGCCTGGTCGATACTCGCTGCCTGCCCGACCACTTCGACGTGTTCAGTGTCGGGGGTGGTTTGGGCGGCGCTCAAGCGCTCGCTGGCCATCGCCATGGCCAAAGCGGTGAGCGTGAAGCTGACGAGCCCGGCAGTGCGGCTGCGCTGGTACATGGTGGTCCTCCCCAAGAGTCCGATAACGCCAGGCAAGTGGCCCGGCAACTGGGAGGGCACGCTAGGGTCGGGGGATGACAGTCCTGTGACATCGATTGGCGGAACGCGCTTCAAACCGGGGTTTTGCCGCGATTGCGACGCAAACTGAGCTGATTTGACCTGTCGTCAACGCGCCCTGCAGGCGCTGGCTTGCCAGCGAAGGCGTCCCGGCACCCGCGCAACGCTGAAGACTGATCGCCAGCAAGCCCGCTCATACGCAGTTGCGCCAGAAAATCCGCATAACCGGGTGAGCTGATTCGACCTCACAGCCCCGTCACCCCACTGTCACAAACATCTGCTGTGCTGACGCGCATGACCTCTTTGCCAAAGGACCACGGCCATGTTTTCAGTGCTCAAACCCCATCGTTGGAAACTCGCTTTGCTGCTGTTGGCGGCGAACATGGGATTGCTGCTGCACCTGGCGTGCGGTGAGCTGAAAAGTGTCAGCGAATGGGTCTGGCTGGACATCGCCGGTGAAGGCGGTTCCGCGTTGCTCGCGTTGGTCTGGCTGGGGCTAGTACTCAAGAGTCGCCCGGCCGGGCGCGTCACCCATTACCTGGTGCTGGGCTTGAGCTGCATCTTTTTCTCGTGGTGGATCGACAGCCTCGACGAGTTCATCCGCCTGCCCGACAGCATCACCTGGGACCACTGGCTGGAGTCCGGGCCGATGCCGGTGGGCATGATTCTGCTGACCCTCGGCATCTATCACTGGCACCGCGAACAACTGGCGATCAGCGTGCAAATGGAGAAACGCGAAAAGCTTTTTCGCGAACATCGGTTGTTCGACAAACTCACGCCTTTGGGGGGCGCCGATTACCTCAAGCGCCAGTTGATCGGCAGCCTTGAGGACAGTCGAGCTCAAGCGCAACCCTTGTCATTGCTGGCGCTGGACGTCGATAACTTCGCGGCGATCAATCAGGCCTTCGGGCATGCCGAGGGCGATGCCGTGTTGCAGGCGCTCAGTCATTTGCTGCTGCTCAACCTGCGCCGGCAAGACCTGCTCTGCCGACTGGCCGGCGACCGCTTCGTGGTGTTGCTGCCCAACACCGGTGAAAGCCAGGCACGCCTGTTGGCGCTGGAACTGCAACAGGCCGTTCAGGGCCTAGCCCACAAAAGCCGGCAACACGGCGAACGCATCCACCTGTCGGCCAGCACTGCGGTGGTCATGGCCATGGAAGAGGCGCCGGATGCCCTGCTCAAACGCCTCAACCTGGCACTGGCCCGGGCCAAACAGCCCTTGGCCAAAACTGCTTGAGGCCTGTCCATGACCCTGAAAAACACCTGGTTCGAAACCGACAGCCGTTTCATTCCCGGGCATTACCAACCCGCGACCCTGATTGACCTGGCGCTTTCCCGAGACATTGACAGCCACCGTCTGCTGCGCGGAACTGGGCTGTTTCATGACGACATCCTGGCCGGCGAGACTCGTCTCAGCCCACAGCAGTTCCTCGGATTGATTGGCAACAGCCGGCGCTTGCTGGATACCGACGACAGCAGTTTTCTGTTCGGCCAGCGCCTGCTCCCCGGGCATTACGGTCCCGCCAGCCATGCCCTGCGCCACGCGCAGAACCTGCATCAGGCCCTCGACACGCTGGTGCAACAACAGGCGTTGCTCAGCCCGCTGGCCGCGCCGCGTCTGGTGCTGGATGAAAAACACGCCTACATCTATTGGCTGGACAGCTGTGGCGCCGGCGAGCATTGGCGTTTTTTGCTGGAGGCCAGCATGACCTCGATCGTGGCCATGAGCCGATCGCAGAGTGGCCAGCGCCTGCCGTGGGAATGCAGTTTCAGCCATGCCGAACCGCGTTATATCGAGCAATACTGGGTGCATCTGGGCGAGCACACGCAGTTCGAACGGCCGCTGGACCTCATGCGCCTCCCCCGGGAATTTCTCGCCCAATCCTGGCCCGACGCCTCGGCCACCGCTGGCCAGGTCGCCCGCCAGGAAGCCCATCGACAAATCGAACAACTGGGTTTTGCCTCAAGCTTCATCGACTGTGTTTACCGCTACCTGCAAACCCATGTGCGCCAAGCCCCCAACCTCGAACAGGCGGCCCAGGCCTTCGCCATGAGCCCCGCCACGTTCAAGCGCAAATTGCAAAAACACGACACCGGATTCCAACAACAGGTGGATTTGGTGCGCAAGCACGTGGCGCTTTACCTGTATCAGATCAAGGGATTCAGTAACGAAGCCGTGGCGGACTACTTGAGATTCAACGACGCGGCGAACTTTCGGCGCTCGTTCAAGCGCTGGACCGGCAGCACGCCCAACCTGATCCGCGAGATGTTCAATGCCCGTTGAAATCCGATAGTTGTCTGTGCGACAACCCAAGAACAATAATCAGCTGTCACCGGTAGCGTTTGAAAAGCGTTCCACAGCAAGCCTGGAGAGTGTCAGAAACCGAGGACGATTCAGCTATCTAGAACTAACAAGACTCTCAAATAACGCAGAAAGGCGACTTCAGTTAAAAACACTCTTCAACAGGCCGAGCGACGTCACAGCGATCACGACAGCAGTCAATTTCATCGACTCACCGCCCCATGTCTTCTTCCGAAAGAGCCGGGATTGCCTGATAGGGAGCTGCTCATCCAATATACGGAGGCGCACTGAATACCCGTCACCGAGTCCGTCCGAGATCGCCATTCGCGATCACTCGCACGGTGCGAATGGGGGTAAAAATCTGGGCTGAAACGTGCTCCATCGACCTGAAGAGCCTGGCTCGCGCCCAGTCAGAATGTTGTTCGGGGATCCTGACAGTCTTTGTAAAGGACTGCAGCATTGCCTTCAAACCGAGTTAGCCGGACGTATCGTCAAGGAACGACAAATGGCATTTGATCTTCACCACCTCCTGCTTGTATTCACCGCCTACATCGTGGGTGCGGCCAGTCCGGGTCCCAGTAACATGCGCATCATGGGCGTGGCCATGCACCAGGGCAGAAAGCCGGCGTTGATGCTGGCAGCCGGTGTCATCAGCGGTTCTTTCTTCTGGGGATCGATGGCTGCCACGGGGGTATCCGCGGTGCTGGCCGAATTCGCTCAGGCACTCGTCGCCCTCAAGATCATCGGCGGCCTCTACCTGATTTTTCTCGCCGTCAAGGCGGGCCGTTCGGCCCTCGTTTCTGATGAACGCCTGAAAAAGGAACTGGCTGCAGCGTCGGTCGTCTCGGGCTTCGACCTCTACCGGCGTGGCTTGCTGATGCACCTCACCAATCCGAAGGCACTGTTGGGCTGGGTCGCGACGATGACCCTTGGGCTGGGGCCGCAAGCAACGTCTGAAACAGTGGTGATCATCCTGGCGGGCTGCGCCGTCCTGAGCGTGACGATCTTCTGCGGCTACGCCATCGTCTTCTCTACCGCACCGATGGTAAGGGGGTATCGTCGGGCACGCCGCTGGATCGAAGGCACCTTGGCGTTCGTCTTCGGGGCTGCGGGGATAAAGCTGTTGTTCGCCCGCGCGTGAGTCCACGCCAGCAGCGGCGGCTGGCACGTGCGGAATCGCGCATGACACGCGAGCGCTTTCCCCCGGCTCGGGTGGACATGGACAGGATCTTCATTGATGACCGAGGCGCCTGGACCTCCGCGGGCCTCACGGCGGCCATGGACCTGGCGCCGGGGATCGTCGAAAGCGATCTGGGTCCCGAACTGGCGAACAAGGTGGCCAGAGTGTTGAAGAGCAATCGCCGGTTTGACCAACACAGCAGACGCGCAGGCCTAAGGCGCCGAACCTTCGTTGTTGCCCGCGCGCAGCAAGGCCTCGATCGCCAGTCGCGCCACTTGCGCATCCTGCTCCGCCTTCACACCCGACACACCGACAGCGCCGATGCAGTGGCCTTCGTGCCAGATGGCCACGCCGCCCTCAAGCATGCCCTGCAGGTTCGGCGCGCTGAGAAACGCCTGGCGCCCCGCGTTGATCATGTCTTCATAGGCCTTGCTGTCGCGACGCCCCAGCGCTGCGGTGCGGGCCTTTTCGCTGGCGATGTAGCCGGCGATCGGCGCGGCCCCGTCCAGGCGCAACAGCCCCAGCGGATGGCCGCCGTCGTCGACGACCGCAATCGCTACAGCCCAGTGGTTCGCCTGTGCCAGCTCCCTGGCCGTCGCCAACAGGTGTGAAACCTCGTGTTCACTGAGAAAAGCCTTGGTGTGCATCCAGCCTCCTGATCAAAAAAGAACGGCACGCCCGCTCAAGCCGGCGTGCCGAGAGAACGTCGCGGCTTAATCGCCGTAGATGTCGAAGTCAAAGTACTTCTGGCGAATCCTGTCGTAGGTGCCATCGGCCCGAATCGCTGCCAGGGCCTGATTGAAACGGCCCGCCAGCGGATCGTTCTTGCGCACGGCAATGCCAATGCCGGTACCAAAGAATTGCTCTTCGGTGAAGTTCGGACCGACGAACTCGTAATCCTTGCCTTCCGGCCGCTTCAGCAGGCTTTCATCGATCACCACCGAACTGGCCATGGTCGCGTCGAGGCGCCCGCCCAGCAGGTCGAGGAAGATTTCATTCTGCGAGCCGTAGCGCACCACTTCGGCACCCGCCGGGGCGAATTTATCGGTGACGTAGCGATCGAAGTTGGTGGCGCGCTGAACGCCAATGCGCTTGCCCTTGAGCTGCGCCGGAATGTCGCTGATGCCGCTGCCCTTCTTGAACACCAGACGTGCCGGAATGCGGTAGTAGCGATTGCTGAAGTCCACCGATTTCAGGCGTTCCGGGGTCATGGACATCGAAGAGATCACCGCGTCGACTTTCTTCACCTTGAGCGCGGGAATCAGGCCGTCGAACTCTTGCTCCTTCCACTCGCACTGGACTTTCATTTGCGCGCACAAGGCCTGGCCGATGTCGTAGTCGAAACCGACGATCTGGTTATCGGGGGTTTTCGAAGCGAACGGCGGATAAGCCGCTTCGATGCCCAGGCGCAGCGGCTGTTCTGCCGCGTGCAGGTTGCCGGCCAGGGCCAGCAGCGAGATGAGACCAGCCTTCAATACAGCATTTTTCACGTTCATTCATGGCTCCAGATGCGATGTTGTTTCTGTCGGGCGCTCCGCAAAGGAAGACACCCGTTATGGCAGCGGCAATGTGAACAGGCGGAGATGGCGACTCTGATGGCCCCCTGCTCCGTCGTTGCGCCAGGCAGGGCCCGGTGCAACGGGGTCGAGCACAATCAGACGGCGGCGGTGACGATCAACTCCAAGAGGATCTGCGGGTCATCGAACATCACCTGGGCGGTGGCGCGGGCCGGCGTCTGCGCGGCATCGACCCAGGCACTCCAGGTTTCATTCATACCGGCAAAATCGGCGCTCATGTCTTTCATCCAGATCTGCACACTGAGCAATCGGCTCTTGTCACTGCCGGACAGCGCCAGCAGTTCGTCCACCCGCTGCAGCACTTGGCGCGTCTGGCCACGGATGTCCTGGCTGCAATCGGCGGCGACGATGCCGCTCAGCCAGGCGACCCCGTTGTGCACGACGCTACGGCTCAGGCGTGGGTTGCTTTCGATGCGTTGGATAAGGCTCATACAGGCTCCTGGTTCAAAGGTGTCTCGGTTGACAGTTCGGCAAGGGTGATGGGTTTGAGGGGGGATCGAATGCGGTAGTAGCCGACGTCTGCGGCCGGCACCTGGCGCTGCGCGGCAATGATTTCGGTGACGCTCAAACCACACTGGCGGCCCTGGCAAGGCCCCATGCCGCAGCGCCCGAAGGCTTTGGCCTGATTGGGGCCCAGGCACCCCAGCTCGACGTATTGGCGAATCGAACCGGCGCTGACTTCTTCGCAGCGACAGACAATCACCTCGTCGGCGGGAATGCGGTTTTGCCGCTGCGGGCGGTACAAGGCATCGATCAGTGGCCGCGCGGCGCGTTGGCGACGCAACGCCTGGCGATAAGGTGCGGCGAGTCGCTGCGCCTGTTGCGCGTCGAGTTTTCCCGAGCGCTCGGCAATTGCCAGCCCGACCAGTCGGCCTTCCAGCCGCGCCACCTGCGCCCCGCCGATAGCGCCACCGTCACCGGCGATGTAAATGCCCGGCAGGCGGGTTTCCCCCAGGTGGTCACGGCGGGCGATCCAGCACAATTGCTGTTCGCTCCAGTCATGCTCCAGGCGCAGCGACCAACTGATCTGCGTGTTGGGCACCACGCCTTGATGCAGCAGGATCAGCGATGCAGGCACGGTCCAGTCCCGCCCGCCCGTGACGAAACTCAAAGCGCTGGCTCGCGCCTGCCCCTCGATACGCAAATCCCGCGCGGCACGAAAATGCCTGACGCCGGCACGCTTCAGTTCGGCCAACAGCTGCAGGCCCTTGAGCAAGTCGCGCCAGCCGCGCAAGGCGCCCGGAATCGTGCGCCAGGCCCGCAGCAGATCGCCGCGGCCACTGGTGTCCACCAGCGCTTCGATCGCGACGCCGGCGCGCAGGTATTGCACCGCCAGCAGGTACAGCAGCGGTCCGCAACCGGCCAGCACCACCGGACCTTGCGGCACCAGTGCAGCATTTTTCAGCAGGATCTGTCCGGCGCCAGCCGTCATCACGCCCGGCAAGGTCCAGCCTGGAATCGGCATCGGGCGCTCGAACGCCCCGGTAGCGATCAATACCTGCCGGCCCTGGAGGATGTGAGCACGGCCCTCGAGCAGGAAATGCACCTGACGCTGCGGTGTCACTTGCCAGATCGCCGCGCCGGGCAGGTATCGGGCCGCGCATTGCAGGAACTTCGCGACCAGAGGGGCGCCCGCTTCATAGTCGCCACCCAATACCTGGCGGCTGCGTGCGTCGGCTTCCTGGATGTTGCGATAGATCTGCCCACCCGGGCTGCCCTGTTCATCCAGCACCACCACCGACAGACCGCGCTCCGCAGCCTCGATGGCCGCACTCAGTCCCGCCGGTCCGGCGCCGATCACGATGAGATCGACCGCTTGCTCATTCATCAGCCACTTCCTCATCTGTGCCCAGCACATCGCGAGCCCCGCGCTGGCGCTGCACCCGCATGCCCGCTCGCACCGGCAGCAGGCAGGCCTGGCAGTTGGCTTGCCCATCGACCTCGACCAGGCACTCGAAGCACACGCCCATCATGCAAAAAGGGGCGCCGGGCCGGCCGTTGACCGCGCTTTCGCGGGTATGGGTGACGCCGCTGCCCAGCAATGCCGCCGCCAGTGACACACCGGCCGGCACTGACAACGACGCGCCTTCGAATTCGATTTGCACGGTGTTCTGTGCAGGGCCCAAGGCCCGGAACAAACGGTCAGCCGACATGGCGCACCTCGTTTTTGCCGTTGAAACGCGCAAGGCTGAAAGCCGCCACCGCCGGGTCGTCGAACTCACCGTCAATCCACGGCGCCAGGCGCAAGGCGTGGATCGCCGCCAGGGTCACGCCGCTGTGGCAACTGACCACCACGGCCCCGGGGCAGGTTGGCGAGGCTTCATAAATGGGATAGCCGTCAGCGCTCATCACCCGCAGTGCGCCCCAGGCGCGCACCAGCCGCACCTGCCCCAACCGGGGAAAACAGCGCACCGCGCGCGCGGCGATGGTTGCCATGACTTCACTGCCGGTGCCGTCATCCAACCCGGTGGACTCATGGGAATCCCCCAGTTGCACCGTGCCCTCGTCGGTCTGGCGTACATAGGTAGTGGGGTAATGCAGAAAAGGCTTGAGCCGCTCGGTGACCAGTATCTGCCCGCGATTGGGGCTCACGGGCACCTCGATCCCCAACTGCGCGCCCAGCTCGCGATTGCCAAGGCCGGCGGCCAGGACTAACCGTGCGGCGTACCAGCGTTGGTCGCCAGCCTGCAGCTCGAAGCCCGATGCATGCTGGCCGATGGCGCTGACCCGATGACCATTGATGATCCTGACCCCGCGGGCCCGGCAGGCGGCGTACAGCGAACGCAGCAGCTTGAGCGGATTGACGTGCCCGTCCATGGGCGAATAGCAACCGCCCACGACGGTCGGCCCGACACCCGGCAGACGAGCCCGCAGTTGTTCGCCATCCAGCAACTCGAAGGGATAGTCACCGTGCAACGCGTCGCGCAACCAGAGCAGCCGACGGCTTTCCTCGGCCATTTCCTCGTCACTCAGGCACAGTTGGAAACCACCTGGCTGACGCAGATGAAGGTCGATGCCGGTGTCGGCCTGCAACGAAGCGGCAAAGCGTGGCCACAGCGCCACCGCTTCACGTGTCCATTGCGCATAGGGACTCATGCCGTAGCCCTTGCCCTGAACCCACAGCAGACCGAAGTTGCCACGGGCCGCGCGCAAGGCATCGTCGCCTTCGTCCAGGACGCTGACTTGGCGACCCTGCAAGGCCAGCCCATACGCGATGGACAAGCCCACCAGGCCACCGCCAACGATCATGACATCAGTTTTTTGCATGAACTCCACTGTCGCCCTTTCAACGCCAAGCATTCCGCCACGGCGCAGGCATTTCGCCTGGATGATCTTGATGCAGTCGATGCTAAAGAGCTGACAGGTGCTTGAAAAATGCTTTATTTTGGCAAGGCCATGTCTTTTTGTTATGGCTTTTCCCGAAGGACATCACCATGAATCTTCGCCAGCTGGAGGCCTTCCGCGCCGTCATTCTTGGCCAGACCGTCACCCGCGCCGCCGAAATGCTGCACATTTCCCAACCGGCGGCGACGCGCTTGATCGCCAGCCTCGAGGAGGACATCGGCTTCAACCTGTTCGTCCGCGCCAAGGGCCGGCTGCAACCCACCGCCGAGGCCATGACGCTGTATCAGGAAGTGCAGCGCTCACTGCTCGGCGTCGAACGCATCGCGCGAACGGCCCAGGAAATCCGCAGCCTCAAGCGCGGCTCATTGCTCATCGCCTGCGCGCCGGCCATGGGTCTTTCGTTCCTGCCCCGGGCCATCGCGGCCTTCATGGCCGAACATGAACAGGTGCAGATATCGCTGCTGGTGCTGGCATCCCGCGAAGTGGTGGACCTGGTGGTCGGCCAGCGCTGCGACCTGGGCATCATCGTCCTGCCCAACACCTACCCCAGCCCGCGAGCGGAGAAACTCCTGGCCACACGCATGCTCTGCGCCCTGCCGGCCAACCATCGCCTGCGGGAAAAGACCACGATCCGCCCGGAAGACCTTGAGGGCGAAGCGTTCATTTCCTACCCGCAATCCATCGGCTCGCGCCAGCACATCGACTCGATCTTCGCCGCTTACGGCGTGGAGCGCGAACTGCGCCTGGAAACCCAGCTCTCCTTACCGATGTGCGCCTTTGTCGAACAAGGCCTGGGAGTGGCGCTGGTCGACGCCATCAGCGCTGTCGAGTACCGGGGCAGTGGCGTGGTGTTCAGGGCGTTCGAGCCGGCGATTGAAATGGATTTCAGCATGCTGCTGCCCGTCCAGGGGCCGGCGTCGAAGCTACAGGTGGCTTTTCTGGAGCACATGCAGGACTTCATCGCCCGGGAGGTGCCGCAGGATTACCGTTTCTAGCGGTGTGAGGGAACGCAGGGATGGCATTCGAAGCATCGAGTACAGGGCAAAACCCCGGAGCACTATCCCCGGACCCTCGTGTCTTACCTTTACGGTGTTTTGCCCAGGCGCATCGGTCGGTGATCTAGAATCAGTTTTTCACCCGCACGATGCTTCAGTACTGCCAACAATGGCCCGTTCACAGGCGTGTGCGGTCAGTGCAAAGGGAAACCCAAATGCTCGGACGCAGCAAACCAGAGCCCAAGGCGGATGTGTTCACTGAAGGCTCTTCGATGAAATCCGTGAGCGCCGGAGCGACTTTCCGCCTCATCGTCAGTTTCATGCTCGCGGTCATCCTGGCGTTTTTGACCGTTGAGGGCTGGCGGACATGGCGTGACTATCGCTCGGCGTTTGCCTCCGCCCGCGACTCTGTGACCAACCTGGCGCGAGCAACGGCGCAGCATGCCGAGGACGCCATACGCCAGGTCGACGTGCTGACCACAGCGCTGGCTGAACGAGTGGAAGGCGACGGTCTGCAGAGTCTCGATGCGGCGCGCATCCACAAGTTGCTGGTCCAGCAATCGAAGATCATGCCGCAGTTGCACGGCCTGTTCATTTACGGCCCGGATGGCCAATGGATCGTCACGGACAAGGAGGTCACGCCAGACCCGGCGAACAACGCCGACCGCGATTATTTCCAGTATCACCGCACGCACACCGATCGTAACGTGCGCATCGGCGATGTGGTCAGAAGCCGGTCCACCCAGGACTTGATCATTCCCATATCCCGGCGGCTGAATAACCCCGACGGCTCTTTTGCCGGCGTCCTGCTGGGCACGATCAAGGTCAGCTACTTCGTCGACTACTACGGCGACTTCAAGATCGACGACAAGGGCGCGCTGGTTCTGGCGACGCGCGACGGCACCATCCTGGTACGCCGCCCTTTCATTGCCTCGGTGGTGGGTCAGAGCCTGGCGAACAGCGAGATCTACAAACGCTATTTGCCAAATTCCGATGAAGGCATCGCCGAAGTGAAGGCCGTCGTGGACGACACCGAACGCCTTTACGGCTACCGGGCATTGACCACCTACCCGCTGGTGGTGGAGGCCGGGCTGTCCAGGGAGTCCATCATCGCCCCCTGGCGCCGGGACCTGATCAAAACCGGGTTGGTGCTGTTTTTCCTGATGGCGGTGTTCACCGTTTTTGGCCTGATCGTCCTGAGTCAGCTGCGGCAACGGATGGTCATGTCCAGGGAGCTGCGTCGCGCCCACCAGTCCATGCGCGAGATGGCATTGACCGACAGCCTCACGGGATTGGGCAACCGGCGACGCCTGGACAATGCGCTGCCGCATGAAATACGCCTGGCGCAACGGCAAGGTTCGCCGCTCTCGCTGATCATGATCGATGTCGATTACTTCAAGCGCTACAACGACCGGTACGGACATGCGGGCGGCGACGACTGCCTGAGCGCGGTCGGCGGCGCCATCCAGCAGGCGGTCAAACGACCCGGTGACCTCGCGGTCAGGTACGGCGGGGAAGAATTCACGGTGCTGCTCCCCAACACCGACAGCGCCGGTGCCGCCCAGGTCGCGGAAGACATACTGCGTGCAATTCGATCCCTGAACATCGAACATTCCGAGCATCCGTTGGGCAAGGTCACGGCCAGCGCCGGCATCGCCACCCAGCTGCCGGGCATCGAGGATGTCACGCCGGCCAGCCTGCTCAAATCGGCAGACGCCTGCCTGTACGCAGCGAAACAAAGCGGACGCAATCGTTGGTATGCCACTGATGACGCGCACTTGCTGACTTAGGAATACCTCACATGACTTTGATCCGCCTGAACGTCGATTTCAACTTCAGCGCCCATAATCAATGGGTAATGATCGGGAATATGCCCAGCAGGAAAAGCGAATATTCGGGGGATTTGATATTTTGATAACACCTGACTGATCACACGATAAGCCGTCTCGTCAAAATTTGACTTGACCCCGCCTATATCACGCATTGAACCCACGATGACGCCCTTTATTTTTGCCAGGGCCCCTGCCGTTTCCAACGTTTGCATCTGTCGATCGATTCTGTAGTAAGCATTTTCGCCAATGTCCTCGATAAACAATATGGCGCCTTCATAATCGTAGTCGTAGCGCGTTCCTGAAACGGCCCCGACAATGGTTTGATTACCGCCGACCAATCGCCCCTTGGCCTTGCCCCTTTTATTCAAGGCATGCGAAGTGACCGAATATTGCGGCATCGCGCCCTTCAAAATATCAAACACTTTGTCGTAGCTCGATGGTGGCGGCGCAACGCCCATGCTCAGGGTCCGCACGACATTGGGCCCATGGATCGTGGCGATAGCGTGACCATTGAAAAAGCTGTGCAGATAAGTGATATCGGAATAACCGATCAGCCACTTGGGGTTATTGCAAATGGCATTCATATTCAAACCACCCAACAACTGCACACTTCCATAACCGCCACGGGTCACCCAGATCGCGTCGATATCCGGTTCATCGCACGCCCATTGCAAGTCTTCCAGTCTTTGGGCTGGCGTCCCTGCATAGGCATAATGATTGTCATACTTCTCCAGACAATTTCTGGATAAGACGGGTACGTAGCCCTGCCCTTTGATCATTGGAATAACGTGATCCAGAAACGCTGGATTGGTCAAATAACCCGCTGGCGATACGATGGCTATCTTACTTCCACGCTCAAGGGCTTTCGGCAGTATCAAACAACTCATAGGGTTTCTCTGGAGGGATAAAAAACTTACCTTACCAGAGCCATTAAACAGGGCACTTTCGCTTTATTGACAGATCATTGCCGAGTGTCTCGAAAGTTGTCAGCCACGTTTAGGGCAGTTCGCTCAAGTTGGCCACTTGAGTGGCGATCCACGCCTTGCATTGTTCAATCTGCAAGGCGGTGTGTTCCGGGTTGCGCAACATGCTGTCCAGCCGGATGACCTGGATATTGGTCAGGCCGATGGTGGGCAAGACATATTCCAGGTAAGGCGTCAGGAAATCCTGCTGGGCGTAGGGTCCGGTCACCGGTCCTCCGCTCGTGACGATGATGAACACCGGCCGGTCCGCCAACAGCCCCTGCTTGCCAGTGCTGGATCGCGCAAAGGTGCGCTGCGGTCGCAGGATCTGGTCGATCCAGGCCTTGAGTACGGCCGGCACGCCGAAGTTGTGCATCGGTGTCGAGATGACGAGCGCTTTTGCCGCCTCCAGCTCCTCGATGTAGGCGTCCGACTCGGCACTGGCCGAGCGCGAGTCGAGGGGCAGCAGATTGTCCGCTGCAAACTGAGGACTGGGCATCGGTGGCGCATGGCTTGCGATGTCCCGCTCGACCACCGAGAGATGGCTGAATTTGTGGGTGATCTGTTCGGTCAGGGCACGACCCATGGCAGTGCTGGTGGACAACTCGGCCCGCGGGCTCGCCGTGACGTGCAACAGGTAGGCGGACGCCTTCATGAGTGATCCCCTACCGGTTTGACAAAGCGTGTGGCCAGGTTGGTCATTCCACAGCGCGTGTAGAACCGTTGTGCATCGTGATTGACCAGGGCGGTGTCGAGCACCAGGTGGTCGCACTGCGAATCCCGCGCCACGCCCATCAATGCCTCCAGCAATTGTTTGCCCAACCCGGCACCGCGCAGCGTTGCATCCGTCACCAGGTCGTCCACGTAGAGAAACTTGCCGTGGATCAGGTTTTCCTGAAGGCGAAACCCGGCCAGGGCCCGGGGGATGTCGTCATTGACGACCAGCAGCACGCGGTATCCACTCGCGGCCTGGCGCTTGTACGCGCTCAGCCATTGCTCGGCGCTGGTCAGGCGCGGCCGCAGTTGCCGGATCAAGTCGAACGCCGCCCGTATTGCGGCGTCGTTGGAAAACTCCCTGACACCCTCGATTCCAGCAAAACCCGTCATGGTCCGTGTCATCTTTCAAGCCTCGATACGTGGAAGAGGCTGTATTCTTGCCTTGAACTGGACCAAAGTATTGATCCATTCTTGCACTATCTGACTGATCCACCTTCGAGTGCCAACCGTGAATAAAACGTCCTCCGCTCAGGTCACCTGGTCACTGACGCTCGCCGCCCGAAAACCTGACGAAACACTGCAGGACTGGCTTTACAGAACCCTGAGGCAGGACATTCTCGACGGCCGCCTGGCACGCAACTTTGTCCTTCCCAGCACGCGTTTTCTCGCCGCGCAATATGGCCTGGCCCGGGGCACGGTGCAGGCCGCCTACGCCCAGTTGCTCAGCGAGGGTTATCTGGTCACCGCTCAGGGCAGCGGCACCAAGGTCAGCCTGAGCCTGCCCGACGATCAGTTGGTCAAGGCCGGGCCCGTTGCGCCAGACACTCCCCCGCCCCCTGCCGCATCCCCGATACCGCTGACCCGGTGGGCTGCGCAACTCATCGAACAGGACCCGGCGTTTCCCCTTTCATCACCGAAAAAACTGCCCTTCGCGCCCCACACCTGTGATGTTGCGCAATTTCCTGTCGACACCTGGCGGCGCCTGCACATGAGGCACCTGGGATCCGTGCTGCCACCGGTCCTGTCGGCTCGACCGGCACAAGGGTTGCCCGCGCTGCGCCAGGCCATCGTCGAGCACCTGGCGATTGCCCGGGGCGTCGCCACTTCGGCGGACACGGTGGTCATCGTCAGCAGCGTCCAGCAGGCGCTGGATATTTGCCTGCGCCTGATCATCAACCCTGGGCAGTCCGTGTGGATGGAAAACCCCGGTTACCCCGGAGCCCGACAGATCATGCAAGGCGTCGGTGCGGACATCATCGACGTGGCGGTCGATGCGGCGGGAATGGATGTGAGCGCAGGAATGCGCCTGGCGCCAGATGCGCGGCTGGCCTACGTGACACCCTGCCGCCAGGCGCCCACGGGCGTTGCCCTGTCGGCGGAACGGCGTCTCATGTTATTGAGCTGGGCCAGGGAACACGGCGCTTACCTGTTTGAAGATGACTACGACAGCGAGTATCGGTTTATCGCCAAGCCAATCCCCGCGCTCAGGGGCATGCCCCAGGCAGACAGTCACGTCATCATGACCGGCACCTTCAGCAAGTTGCTGTTCCCCGCCATGGGCCTGGCGTACGTGGTCCTGCCGCCGCAACTGGTAGAGCCCTTTACGCGGGCATTGTCGTTGACCTCACGCAGTGCGAACGGCCTGGCGCAGGCGGTGCTGGCGGACTTCATGGCGCAGGGGCACTTCGGTCGGCATATCCGCCGGATGCGCAAGGTCTACGCCACCCGCGCCCGGGTGTTCGAGGACGCGGCCAGGCAACACCTGCATGACTTCATCGAGGTCCCGCCGATTCTCGCCGGGCTGGATGTCACTGCCCGGTTGAAATCCATGCCCGAAGCGCAGGCACTCGCAGTACTCGATGCCGCCAACGTCAGCGCGTTCGCACTGAGCCGCTACGGCCGAGGCCCACACGTACCGCCAGGGCTGGTGATGGGGTTCGCGGCCTACACCGAAGACCAGATCACCCAACAAATGAGCGCGATTGCCCAGCGGCTGAATCATTGATCGCTGAAACCCAACCCCTCTGTGGGCTTCGGCGACCAAAGAATTTGCGGTCGCGACAATCCATTGGAGGGAGCCAGCCTGCTGGCGACGGCGGATTTGCTGCCGCCATCGCTGTCCTGTGGGTCACTCGAAATGGATGCGCAGCCCCGCCATGGCAAGGATGATCGTCACCGCCACCAATGCCGAGAACACGATACCCGCGACCAATACGCGAGTGGCGGTTGTTTCATTCACCCGGTGAGCAATCATGACCCCGCGCAACCCGCAGAATGCATGGGCGATGACAAAGAACACCGCCAGCAGGTAGTACGGCAGCAGGCGAATGTTCCAGGCGTCGTGCAACAAGCCGGCCGGCGCACCCACCGCGAAGCCCCAATCGGTTTCGATGTTGAAGTAGCTGCGCGCCAGGTAAAGCACGGCATTGACATGGCTGATCACCGCAAAGATCAGGAACACGCCGCCGGCAATCTGAAAGGACCGGATAGCGTCCGCCGGCCGCCGGGTCATGCGCCAGGCCATGTAAGCCCCGCTACCCACCAGGAACAGAAAAGTGGCAATCAGCAGTGGCTCGATCAAGGGAGAGCGGTAAACGACCCGCAGCACCTTCATGACGGCCAGATGAGCATCGGCGCCAATCAGCCCCACCAGATGGTTGCTGAAGTGGAAGCACAGGTAGACCACCGCCAGGGCGGCCGCCACGCCATGCCAGCGTCGCATGTTGGCATGGGACGATTGCGGTTCGGGCTGACGCGGCAAGGGCGTGCGATCGGCGAACGAGATCATGACCATCAACGCGGCCCACATGAACGTCAGGAAGCCGACATCCCAGGCGGGTTTGCCCAACAAAAGAAACAGCACCCCCGTCAGGGTGAACATGGGCGCAACGGCCACGGAAACAAAGGCGACCCGGCGAGCCAGTACATCGGCTGCGCTTGGCTGGTGCAGCTTGCCCAATCGCGTCGCCGTCAGCAGCCCCCACAGGGGTAATCCAATGGCGATCAGCAACATCAGTCCGGCACCCAGCCAGCTCCAAAAGCCGCCCCCCTGGGAAATCGAGACACGCATGGCGTCGTAGCCCATCAACAGGTAAGGGTACACAAGCGCGATCATGGGCCCCACATACCAATCGGTGCGGGCGGTCACTGAGGATCGCTCCAGTGTGTGTGCTGGCAGGTCTCTCGGGGACTGAGACATCGAATAATCCTTGAACGTTGGAAGAATCCGGATGATCCCCGCTGACTGGACCAAAGTATTGATCCATTACGCCGATATCGCACTGGTCCACTTCGCTAGACTGCACGGCGCGGTCAGGGCCGACCTTTGCACTTCACGCAATACAGAATTTACATCGAGCGCATTGATGCCTACCGATGCGAGGTGCATGCTAGAGGGCTAGGTGCATTCTTATATCATTCCGAATGATAGTTACCTTCGCTTCGTTCGATTCGTGCGATAGCCCCCCGCCACTCATCATCCGCCCATTCTCAATACATTGGCGGATGCATCCATGGAACAATCACTCAAACATTTGCGCTTCCCCCTGGCCGTGTTGGCCGTGCTGGTGATGAGCGCCTGCGGCAAGGCCCCCGAAACTGCGGCGAGCATGCCCGCAGCGAAAGTCAGCGTCGCCAAGGTGCTGGAACAACCGGTCAACGAGTGGGATGAATTCACCGGGCGCCTCGAAGCGCCGGAAACCGTAGAAATCCGTCCACGGGTTTCCGGCCAGATCGACGACGTCGCGTTCACCGAAGGCGCACTGGTCAAGAAAGGCGACCTGCTGTTCCAGATCGACCCTCGCCCGTTCCAGGCTGAGGTCCGCCGCCTCGAATCCCTGGTTGCCCAAGCCCGCGCCAGCGCCACCCGCAGCGAGAATGAAGCCCAGCGCGGTGAGCGCCTGCGCACCAGCAACGCGATCTCCGCCGAGCTGGCCGACTCGCGCACCAGCGCAGCCCAGGAAGCCCGTGCCGCCGTCGGCGCGCTTCAGGCACAACTGGACCTGGCAAAACTGAACCTGAGCTTCACCCGCGTCACCGCCCCGATCAGCGGCCGCGTCAGCCGTGCCGAAATCACCGCGGGCAACCTGGTGACCGCCGATACCACTGCCCTGACCAGCGTGGTCTCCACCGACAAGGTCTACGCCTACTTCGACGCCGACGAGCGTGTGTTCCTCAAGTACACCCAGCTCGCTCGCCAGGGCAAACGCGGGGCGACCACTCCGGTTTACCTCGGCTTGTCCAACGAAGAAGGCAACCCGCACCTGGGCCAGATGAACTTCGTCGATAACCAGGTCAACCCGAAAACCGGCACCATCCGTGGTCGCGCGGTGTTCGACAACAGCGATGGCAACTACACCCCGGGCCTCTATGCACGCCTGAAACTGGTGGGCAGCGGCACCTACAACGCCATGCTGATCAACGACGAAGCCGTCGGCACCGACCTGGGCAAGAAGTTCGTGCTGGTGATGGACGCCGAGAACAAGACGGTTTATCGCTCGGTTGAGCTGGGTCCGAAAATCGAAGGCTTGCGCATCGTGCGCAGCGGCCTGAACAAGGATGACACCATCATCGTCAAGGGCTTGCAGCGCGTCCGTCCGGGCTCGCCGGTCACCCCTGAAGTGATCCCGATGGCCAGCGAGCAAACCCTCGCGGCCCTGGCTCAACAACGACAAGCGCTGGAAGCCAGCAACCTGCCCCGCGTCGCGCCCTCCAAGGCTGCACCGGGTCCGGCTGTGAAACTGGCTGCTGCGTCTCCACGCGGTTAAGGGATAACGACTCCGATGAATTTTTCCCAGTTCTTCATTTCCCGGCCGATCTTCGCTGCGGTGCTGTCGCTGCTGATCCTGATCGCCGGTTCCATCTCGCTGTTCCAGTTACCCATCAGCGAATACCCGGAAGTGGTGCCACCGACTGTGGTGGTGCGTGCCAACTTCCCGGGCGCCAACCCGAAAGTCATCGGTGAAACCGTGGCCGCTCCCCTGGAGCAAGCCATCACCGGCGTCGAGAACATGCTGTACATGTCCTCGCAATCCACCGCTGACGGCAAGATCACCCTGACCATCACCTTCGCCCTGGGCACCGACCTGGACAACGCGCAGGTGCAGGTGCAGAACCGCGTGACCCGGACCGAGCCGAAGCTGCCAGAGGAAGTGACGCGCATCGGTATCACCGTGGACAAGGCGTCGCCCGACCTGACCATGGTGGTGCACTTGACCTCGCCGGACAAACGCTACGACATGCTTTACCTGTCCAACTACGCGCTCCTCAACATCAAGGACGAGTTGGCGCGCCTGGGTGGTGTCGGTGACGTGCAGCTGTTCGGCATGGGTGATTACTCGCTGCGGGTCTGGCTCGATCCTAACAAGACCGCTTCGCGCAACCTGACCGCCACTGACGTGGTGGCCGCGATCCGCGAGCAGAACCGTCAGGTGGCCGCCGGCCAACTGGGTTCGCCCCCTGCCCCGAATGCCCAGAGCTTTCAGCTGTCGATCAACACCCAGGGCCGACTGGTCACTGAGGAAGAGTTCGAGAACATCATCATCCGCGCTGGCGACGACGGTGAAATCACACGCCTGCGGGACATCGCCCGGGTCGAGCTCGGCTCCAGCCAATACGCCCTGCGTTCGTTGCTGAACAACCAGCCGGCCGTGGCCATCCCGATCTTCCAGCGCCCAGGTTCGAACGCGATCGATATTTCGAACCAGGTCCGCGGAAAAATGGACGAGTTGAAGAAGAACTTCCCGCAAGGCATGGACTACAGCATCGTCTATGACCCGACGATCTTCGTGCGCGGCTCCATCGAAGCAGTGGTTCACACCCTCTTCGAAGCGCTGATCCTCGTGGTACTGGTGGTGATCCTGTTCCTGCAAACCTGGCGCGCCTCGATCATTCCGCTGGTGGCGGTGCCGGTCTCGTTGATCGGTACGTTTGCGGTGATGCACCTGTTCGGCTTCTCGCTCAATGCCCTGTCGCTCTTCGGTTTGGTACTGGCCATCGGTATCGTGGTGGACGACGCCATCGTGGTGGTGGAGAACGTCGAACGTAATATCGAGCTGGGCCTGGAACCGTTCGAGGCCACCAAAAAAGCCATGAGCGAAGTGACCGGTCCGATCATTGCCACGGCACTGGTGCTGTGCGCCGTGTTCGTCCCTGCCGCGTTCATCTCCGGCCTCACCGGGCAGTTCTACAAGCAGTTCGCCTTGACCATCGCGATCTCCACCGTGATTTCGGCCTTCAACTCGCTGACCCTGTCGCCAGCGCTGGCCGCCGTGCTGCTCAAGGGGCATGACGCACCCAAGGACCGCTTCTCCCGGATTCTGGACAAGTTGTTCGGTGGCTGGTTGTTCCGCCCCTTCAACCGCTTCTTCGAAAAAGCCAGCCATGGTTACGTTGGCACAGTGGCCCGCGTGATTCGCAGCAGTGGCATCGCGCTGCTGTTGTACGCAGGCCTGATGGTGCTGACCTTCTTCGGTTTCTCCAGCACACCGACCGGTTTTGTACCCGGCCAGGACAAGCAATACCTGGTGGCCTTCGCGCAACTGCCGGACGCCGCGAGCCTGGACCGCACCGAAGACGTGATCAAGCGCATGTCCGACCTGGCACTCAAACAGCCAGGCGTGGAAAGCGCCGTGGCGTTCCCGGGCCTGTCGATCAACGGGTTCACCAACAGCCCGAACGCCGGCATCGTATTCGTGACCCTCAAACCGTTCGACGAGCGTAAAGACCCGAGCATGTCGGCCGGCGCCATCGCCGGTGCCCTGAACGGCCAGTACGCCGGGATCCAGGAAGCCTACATGGCGATCTTCCCGCCGCCGCCGGTACAAGGCCTGGGCACCATCGGTGGTTTCCGCCTGCAAATCGAAGACCGGGGCAACCTGGGCTACGACGAGCTGTACAAGCAGACCATGAACATCATTGCCAAGAGTCACACGGTTCCGGAACTGGCCAACCTGTTCACCAGCTACACCGTGAACGTGCCGCAGGTCGATGCCGCCATCGACCGGGAAAAAGCCAAGACCCACGGCGTGGCCGTCAGCGACATCTTCGACACCCTGCAGATCTACCTGGGTTCGCTGTATGCCAACGACTTCAACCGCTTCGGTCGCACCTATCAGGTCAACGTTCAGGCCGAGCAACAGTTCCGCCTTGAGTCCGACCAGATCGGCCAACTGAAAGTGCGCAACAACAAGGGCGAGATGATCCCGCTGGCGACCTTCATCAAGGTCAGTGACACCTCGGGCCCGGACCGCGTGATGCACTACAACGGCTTCATCACGGCTGAAATCAACGGCGCCGCCGCCCCTGGCTACAGCTCCGGCCAGGCCGAAGCCGCCATCGAGAAACTGCTCAAGGAAGAACTGCCCAACGGCATGACCTACGAGTGGACCGATCTGACCTACCAGCAGATTCTGTCCGGCAACACCGCGCTGTTCGTGTTCCCGCTCTGCGTACTGCTGGCGTTCCTGGTGCTCGCCGCGCAATACGAAAGCTGGAGCCTGCCGCTGGCGGTGATCCTGATCGTACCGATGACCCTGCTGTCGGCCATCACCGGTGTGATTGCGTCGGGCGGCGACAACAACATCTTCACCCAGATCGGCTTGATCGTACTGGTGGGGCTTGCGTGCAAGAACGCGATCCTGATCGTCGAGTTCGCCAAGGACAAACAGCTCGAAGGCCTCAACCCGCTGGCTGCGGTGCTGGAAGCCTGCCGCCTGCGTCTGCGTCCGATCCTGATGACCTCCTTCGCGTTCATCATGGGTGTGGTGCCCCTGGTGTTCTCCAGCGGTGCCGGTGCCGAAATGCGTCACGCCATGGGTGTGGCGGTGTTCTCCGGGATGCTCGGGGTGACCTTCTTCGGCCTGTTGCTGACGCCAGTCTTCTATGTGTTGATCCGTAATTTCGTGGAGCGCGGCGAACAACGCAAAGCGGCCAAGGCCCTGAAACTGGAGGCGCAACAATGAGCCTGAAAGCCTTCCTGCCCAGCCTGCTGGTACTGGCCCTGAGCGCCTGTGCCGTAGGCCCGGACTATCAGACTCCGGCGACCGAACGCGCCAACATCACCACCGCCACCGACGGCGCTGCCGGTCAGAAGAACTTCGACCGCTCGCGTTTCGAAGGCATCTGGTGGCAGCAGTTCGACGATCCGACCCTCAACCAGTTGGTGACCCAGTCCCTGCAAGGCAACCGTGACCTGCGCGTCGCCTTCGCCCGCTGGAAAGCGGCCCGGGCGATTCGCGATGACGTCAGCAATGACGCCATGCCGACCATCACCAGCCGCGCCAGCAGCGACCTGGGCAAGGGCCAGATTCCAGGCCAGACCACCCGCCGGGTCAACAGTGAACGCTATGACCTGGGGCTGGACATGGCCTGGGAACTGGACCTGTTCGGACGCATCCAGCGCAACCTGGAATCCAGCGACGCCGAGCAGCAGGCGGCCGAAGCCGATCTGTACCAACTGCAAGTCACCATGATTGCCGAGCTGGTCGACGCCTACGGTCAACTGCGCGGTGCGCAACTGCGTGAAAAAATCGCCCTGGCCAACCTGAACAACCAGCAAGAGTCGCGCAAGATCACCATCAGCCTGCGTGACGCCGGTGTCGGCGATCAGTTGGATGTCGAGCGCGCCGATGCGCGCCTGGCAGCGGTCGAAGCCAGCGTGCCGCAATTGCAGGCCGAGCAGGTGCGGCAGAAAAATCGTATCGCCACCCTGCTGGGTCAGCGCCCGGACAAACTGGCCGTCGACCTGAGCCCCAAGGACCTGCCGGCGATTGCCAAGGCCTTGCCGATCGGCGATCCGGGTGAACTGCTGCAACGTCGCCCGGACATCCTCAGCGCCGAACGCCAACTGGCCTCGGCCACCGCGCGCATCGGTGTGGCCAAGGCCGACCTGTTCCCACGGGTCAGCCTCAGCGGTTTCCTGGGCTGGACCGCCGGACGCGGTTCGCAGATCGGTTCTTCGGCGGCCAATGCCTGGGCCCTGGGCCCGAGCATTACCTGGGCCGCGTTTGACCTGGGCAGCGTGCGCGCCCGTTTGCGTGGCGCCGATGCCGAGGCCGAAGGCGCCCTGGCGACCTACGAACAGCAAGTGCTGCTGGCGCTGGAAGAATCGGAGAACGCGTTCAGCGACTACGGCAAACGCCAGCAACGCCTGATATCACTGATTCGTCAAAGCGAATCCAGCCGTGCGGCGGCTGACCTGGCGCAGATTCGCTACCGCGAAGGCACGGCCGACTTCCTCGTCCTGCTCGACGCACAACGCGAGCGGCTGGCAGCAGAAGACAGCCAGGCCCAGGCGGAAATTGACCTGTATCGCGGCATCGTCGCGATCTACAAGGCCCTCGGCGGTGGCTGGCAACCGGAGACCGTCGCCAGCCAGTAACGCATCAACGAGCTCTTTTGGTTGGCACCACCAACCAGATTTTTGCCCCGCGCCTCATTCGGTCGCGGGGCTTTTTTTTGCCCGCTCGAAAAGCACGCCCCCCTGTGGCAGCGAGCCTGCTCGCGATGAGCGCCAACGATGACACGGGCTATCTGAATGCCTGCGGCGCCCGGACCACCTTCGCGAGCAGGCTCGCTCCCACAGAGGGGGCTCGGGTCAGTCGTGCCCCCTGCGGTTTTCCTCCACGCTCACGGTGGCCGTCGTCCCGGCCCGCAGTTGGTCCTTGCCGGCATAGTCGGCGTCGATGCGAATGCGCACCGGCACCCGTTGCGCCAGTTTGACCCAGGTGTAGCTGGGGTTGATGTTGGCCAGAAGGCGTCCGCCGGGCAGGTTTTCCCGATCGGCGATGGCGAAGGCGATGCTTTGCACGGTGCCACCAAAGCGCTCGCCGCTCATCAATTCGATATCGACCCGGTCGCCCTCGACAATCCGCGGCAACTTGGTTTCCTCGAAATAACCGCTGACGTAGAACGAGTCGCTGTCCACCAGCGCCACCAACGGACCGCCCGCCGTGGCATAGTCGCCCTGGCGGGTCAGCAGGTTGGTGACGTAGCCGCTGACCGGCGATTCCACCCGCGTACGCTCCAGGTCGTGTTCAGCCTCGGCCAGTGCGGCAATGGCCAGTTGCACGTTGGCCTGGGCAAAGCTCAGGTTGGCCTGGTTACGCAGCAGGTCAGCCTGGGCCACCGAGACATCAGTGCTGGACTTTTCCCACTCTTCGCCGGAAATCGCCGCACGCTCCTTGAGCGTTCGACGCCGGCGCTCCTCGCTTTGACGCTGTTTGAGCAAGGCCTGGCTGGCGACGATGGCGGCCTCGGACTGACCCAGCGAGGCCTTCGACACTTCCACCGAACGCTTGGCATGTTCCACCGCCAGGGCATAGCGCGACGGATCGATTTCCAGCAATAGCTGGCCCTTCTGCACATGCTGGTTGTCCTGCACGGCGAGCTTGACGATGCGCCCCGCCACATCGGCAGACAAGGTCACCACGTCGGCCCGCACCCGGGCATCGCGGGTCCAGGGCGCACGGGTGTAATGCTCCCAGGCGAACCAGCCGAGCACAAAAGCCAGGATCACCATCACCACCGTCGTGAGTCGGGCAAGTATCTTCTTCAATGCATCACGCTCCCATCAACAGAATCAGAGTGGCACACACACAGGCGTACAACGCGCCCTCGAACAAGGCTTCGTGCCAGACGAACTGCAACACGCCGAGGCGTCGCAGCAGCCAGTCCAGCAACAGGAAAACCGGCAGGCCGAGCAACAGCGCCTGAGCAATGGGCGGCAGGTAGACCCCGCCTACTTCCAGATCAATGGGCAAGGGCTGGCACTCCTTGTGGGGTTGCCGATTCGAAGTGGTGACGGTGGCGTTGCAGGAACGACACCACGATCAACAGCGCGACGCGCAGGCGGAACACCGACCACAGTTGTTCATGCACGCTGCAATGCAGCGCGTCCAGCTCATCGCCCAGGGCCTGCAGGCTGTCGAGCACCGCGTCCACGGCGACGTCCGGGCGGCCGGCGACCAAGCGCCCGGTTTGCCGAATCGTCGCGAACAACCGGCCCTGCGTCTGCGGGTCGAGCAAGGGGTTGTTCTGCCCCTGTTGTCGGAGCTGGTTCAGCGCAATGCCCACGGCCATGCAGCCCAGGCTGACGTCGAACAGCTCGCGCGCGGATCGGTCCTGGATCGCCGGCAACAGGCCCAGCATGGCGGTCAGGCGGTCGACCATGCGGCTCTCGAAGGCAAACTGGTTTTCGTCGGTGGCGGGGATTTTCATCAAGGCGTGGACCTGCTCGCGGTTCTCCCTGTGCAAGCGCCGGATGCGCAGCCCCGGCCTGAAGGGAAAGATCAGCGCGTAGACACTCAAGGCCAGGGCGGTGGCGCAGACATAGGCGCCAGCAAACTCGAACCACTGGATCGCGGTGTTTTGCCCCAACCCGGTGTTTTGCGGCCCCAGCATCAACAGCGTGATCAGCCCGAGGGCAATCCCGGTACCCGTCGTCGGCGGGCTCGACAACCCCACCGCCACCGCATACAGCACCGGTGCCAGCAACAAGGCCAGGAGTTCGAACGTGCTGACCATCGGCACCAGGGCGAACTGCAAGACTGCCGACACCACCAGCGCGAGGCCCAGGCCCCGGGCGAAACCCTGGGCCGCCAGCAGCGGCCGGGGAAACGTCGCCATCAGCGAACACAGAATGCCGGTGACGATCATGCCGCCCCGGGCGCCGTCCCAACCGGTTTCGATCCAGATCAGGCCGGCCACCATCAGCGCACAAAAGGCCCGGATCGCATTCATCGCCGCCAGCGTGTAGTCCATGTGTAGGGTGTTTTTCTGCCCGCGATAAAGGCTGCTGGCCCGGCGCCCGCTCTGGATCGCATCGCTCAATTCCAGGATCGTTTCAAACTGCTGAACCAGCCGCGCCTGCTCCCAGCGCAACGACCACGACAGCGAGCGCAGGGTCGCCTGCAGCGGCTCGACCAGTTGCTCGGCGCGGTAGGCCAGCTCGTCGAAACGCTTTTGCAGCACGGCGAACTGACGCCGCTGTTCAGTGGGCATCGTCCGCCCCAGTCGTGCCAGCTCATCGAGCAGTTGAACCTCCTCGGCAAGCAACTGCAGGATTTCAGTCGGGAGATCGCCCTCCCAGCGTTCGAGCAACAACTCGCGCTGATGACGCAACGCGGTAAGCCGCGCGGTCAGCAGCACCAGTTGATTGCCGAGCAATTGCACCAGGTCGTCGGCACTGCGCAGGCGCGGCGCGTCGTAATACAGGTGCCGGCGCACGCCTTCCAGCGCGCCGATCTGCCCGAGCAACTGCATTTGTCGTTGCTGGAAGTCGGCCTCGCTCTCTTCGGTGCGAATCACCGCGCTGGCATGGGTGGCCAGCAACCGGATGATCTGATCGATCTTGTTGAAATAGTCACGGGCGACGTTTTCCGGACGCGCCGTCAGCAGGCTGACCACGCACACGCACGCCACCGCCAGCAGCGTTTCGGTGACGCGGGTCACGGCCAGCATGAAGGTGCCATCCTGATCGGGCACCGCCAGCAGCCCGACCACCACCGCCGTGTAGCCGCTGAGCACGAAGGCGCCGGAACTGGTGTAGCGCAGCAAGGTGCCGCCCGCCGTGCACAGGGCCAGCCACAGCGCCAGCGTGACCAGGAACGGCAGCGGCGCCTGGGGAAACAGCGCCATGATGATCACCGCCACCACCGCGCCGACAGTGGTGCCGATGACCTGGCCAAAACTGCGAGCCAGGGTCATGCCGGCCGACGGCTGGCTGACGATGACCACGGCCATGATCGACCACTTGGGCTGTTCCAGGTCGAACACAAAGGCGAGGTACAGGGTCAACAGCCCGGCAGCGATGGTTCTCAGACCGAACAGCACAACGCCGGGGCCCGGATGCACGATGGCCTTGAAGTACTGCAGCAGCGCTTGCATGGGGGTGCTCTTCAGGGATTCTCAAGCAAGCGTAGACACAGGTTGGGGGTTTGGCAGGCGCCGCAGCGCTGCAGCACATTTGTGGGAGCGAGCCTGCTCGCGATAGCGTCAGTTCAGACAACGCGATGCAGGATGTGCCGCCGCCATCGCGAGCAGGCTCGCTCCCACAGGGGTGTGGCAGGGTCAGTCCATCAGCCCCCAATCCCCCGCTGGCGACTGGGTCCCGGCTGTCGACTCGGCGTGCAGTTTGAGGCGCAGGCGCAGATTGTTCACCGAATCGGCGTATTTCAGCGCCTCTTCCTCGCTGATCGCGCCCTCCGCAACCAGGTCGAACAGTGCGCCGTCGTAGGTCTGCATGCCCGACTCCGAAGACTTTTCCATGATGCCCTTGAGTTCACCGATTTCATTGCGACGGATCAGGTCGCCGATGGTCGGGGTGCCGATCATGACTTCCACCGCCGCACGTCGTTGTCCGTCGCGGGTGCGCACCAGGCGCTGGGAAACACACGCCTTCAAGTTGTTGCCCAGGTCATGCAGCAGTTGCGTGTGCCGCTCCTCCGGAAAGAAATTGACGATGCGATCCAGGGCCTGATGGGCGTTGTGGGCGTGCAAGGTGGAAATCACCAAGTGCCCGGTATCGGCGAAAGCCAGTGCATGCTCCATGGTTTCGCGGTCGCGGATCTCGCCGATCAGCACCACGTCCGGCGCCTGGCGCAGGGTATTTTTCAGGGCCGCGTGAAAACTGCGGGTATCGACGCCAACCTCGCGCTGGTTGATGATCGATTTGCGGTGGCGATGGATGAATTCCACCGGGTCTTCAATGGTGATGATGTGCCCGCTGCTGTGCCGGTTGCGATAATCGATCAATGCGGCCAGTGAGGTAGACTTGCCCGAGCCGGTGGCGCCGACGACCAGCATCAGGCCTTGCTTGAGCATGACCATGTCCAGCAGCACCGGCGGCAACCCGAGGTCTTCAAAACGCGGGATGTCCAGTTTAATGTTGCGCGCGACGATCGACACGTCGTTGCGTTGTTTGAAAATATTGACCCGAAAGCGCCCGACCCCCGCCAACGAGATCGCCAGGTTCATCTCCAGTTCCCGATCGAACTCCAGCCGCTGCTCGGCGTCCATGATGGACAGAGCGATGGTCGCGATTTCCCCCGGCTTGAACGGCTGGTGGGTCAAGGGCTTGAGCACGCCATCGAATCGTGCGCAGGGCGGCGCGCCAGTGGACAGGTACAGATCGGATCCATCCTGGCTGGCCAGGATCTTCAACAGTGCATCGATTTCCATGGCAAAAAACACCCGCGAAGCATTCAATGAACAGAAATGACCCGAAGACGGGTCATGCAGCGTGTACCGCTCTAGGATAGTAGACCGCGACACGCTGGCAGACGTGCAGGATATTTTTGATGAACCCATCACCCATCGGCAGCGATGCCCAGGCCTTGATCGCCAGACTGGACTGGACGCGCACCCCGCTGGGCGCTGCCAGTACCTGGCCACAGAGCCTGCGCACGGCGGTGGACATCGTCATTCACTCGCCCATGCCAATGCTGTTGCTGTGGGGGCCGCAGCTCACGCAGATCTACAACGATGGCTTCGCCCTGCTCACCGGCAACCTGCATCCGCAGGCGTTCGGACAATCGACCCACCAGATGTGGCCGGAACTCAGGGATTTTACCGGCCCGATTTACAGCGCAGTCCTGCAAGGCCAGGTGCGGACCTACAGCGAACAGCGCTTCACCCTGCACCGCGACGGCAAGGATGTCGATCTCTGGCTGGACTTGACTTACAGCCCGATCCGGGATGAAAGCGCCGAGGTCGCCGGGATCCTGGTCACCGCCATCCAAACCAACGAACGCCGGCGCATCGCCCTTGAACTGGAACAGCGCTCGGCCGCGAGCCTAAAGGCCCAGCGCGAGACCGAGGAGCGTCTGCAACTGGCGCTGGCCGCCACCGACGCGGTGGGCACCTGGGACTGGGACATCAGCGAAGATCGCTTCATCGTCGACAGTCACTTCGCTCAATTGCACGGCGTCGACCCGCAGCTCGCCAGCCAACTGCCGATCAGTGCCTACCTTGAGGGCGTGCACCCGGAAGACCGGGCACTGATCACGCGCAGCATCAAGCAGTGCATCAGCCAGGGCAGCGAATACGCCGTGGAGTATCGCCTGCTGCTAGCCGATGGCCAGTTGCGCTGGGTGTTCGCCCGGGGTCGCTGCTACAAGGATCACCATGGCCGGCCGGTGCGTTTCCTCGGCGCTGCCCTGGACCTCACCGAGCGCAAGCAGACCGAACAGGCCCTGCGCCAGAGCCAGACCGAACTGCAACTGATCATCAATGCCATGCCGATCCTGATCAGTTATGTCGACAGCGAGGAACGCTTTCGCCTGAACAACGCGGCGTACCTGAACTGGTACGGCCTGACGCCGCAGGAACTTTACGGACGGACCATTCGCGAGGTGCTCGGCGAAACGGCCTACGCCCTGCGGGCCAAATACATCGCCGAAGCGCTGCGGGGCAAGCCCTGTTGTTTCAGCATCAGCACACCCCATGGTGACGGCAGCACGCGCCAGGCCCTGATGAACTACTTGCCTCGCCACGGTGCCGATGGCGCGGTCAACGGCTTCTACATTTTCGTGATCGACGAAACCGAGCGCAAACAGACCGAAGAAGCCTTGCGCAACCTCAACGAAACCCTTGAGGAGCGCGTGGCTTCGCGCACCCAGCAATTGGCCGAGGCCAACCAGCGCCTGCAAAACGAAATGTTCGAACGCGAGCGCGCCGAGGACGCCCTGCGCCACGCGCAGAAAATGGAAGCGGTCGGCCAGCTCACCGGCGGGATCGCCCATGACTTCAACAACATGCTCACGGGGATCATCGGCAGCCTCGACCTGATGCAGCGCTACATCGCCGAGGGGCGCGCCGCCGAGATTGGCCGGTTTACCGAAGCGGCGGTGTCCTCGGCCAACCGCGCCGCAGCCCTCACCCATCGCCTGCTCGCCTTTTCCCGGCGCCAGTCGCTGGATCGCAAACCGCTGATCGCCAACACACTGATTCTTTCATTGGAAGATCTGTTCAGCCGCACCAAGGGCGATCACATCGAATTGAAACTGGACCTGGCCGACGATATCTGGCCGGTCAGCACCGACGTCAGCCAACTGGAAAACGCCCTGCTCAACCTGGTGATCAACGCCCGTGATGCCATGCCCGACGGCGGCGAATTGTTGATCCAGACCGCCAACGTGCAACTGGACAGCCAGGAAATC
Organism: Pseudomonas sp. IT-P12; assembly: GCF_949767465.1. Taxonomy (NCBI): domain Bacteria; kingdom Pseudomonadati; phylum Pseudomonadota; class Gammaproteobacteria; order Pseudomonadales; family Pseudomonadaceae; genus Pseudomonas; species Pseudomonas sp. IT-P12. The sequence continues at coordinate 753,219 of NZ_CATKPY010000011.1, forward strand.
GGCCCCCTGGAGTCGGTCAAGGCCGGTGAATACGTGATGATTGCCGTCAGCGACAACGGCACCGGGATGACGCCGTCCGTGCGGGCCAAGGCGTTCGACCCGTTCTTCACCACCAAACCCATCGGCCAGGGCACGGGCCTTGGGCTTTCGATGATCTACGGTTTCGCCCAGCAGTCCGGGGGGCACGTCAGCCTCGACAGCCTGCCGGGCCAGGGCACTTGCGTGCGTCTGTATTTGCCGCGATTGCAAGACCCGGTGGCGGAAAACACCCTGCAGCCGTTCAGTGGCGCGGCACCGGCGGCCATTGCCGGCGAAACCGTGGTGCTGGTCGAGGACGATCCGGCGGTGCGCATGCTGGTGTTCGACCTGTTGAAGGAACTGGGTTACCACGCCCACGAAGCCGAAGATGCGAAGACCGCCCTGCCCTTGCTGGAGTCCGATTTGCGCATCGACCTGCTGGTCACCGATGTCGGGCTGCCGGGCATGAACGGTCGGCAACTGGCGGAAATCGCCCGCCAGCACCGACCACAATTGAAAGTGCTGTTCATGACCGGTTACGCGGAGAAGGCCGCCGAACGCCAGGGTTTCCTCGAAGAAGGCATGGACATGGTGGCCAAGCCGTTTTCCATCGACCTGCTGGCCAACAAGATTCGCACGATGATCGGCTAAGCCGACGGCGTTAGGGCATAATCCTCCGCCCTCGCCGTCACCCACAGAGTCATCACCGTTACAAGGTACTGCCGATGAAAGCTCAAGCCCGCCATATCCTGGTGAAAACCTCGGAAGAAGCCGAGCAACTCAAACAACGCATCGCCAAGGGCGAAGCCTTCGATGTGCTGGCCAAGAAGCACTCCACTTGCCCGTCGGGCAAGCGCGGCGGCGATCTGGGCGAAGTCCGGCCAGGTCAGATGGTCGGGGCGATCGATGCGGTGATCTTCAAAAAGCCGCTACGGGTGGTGCACGGGCCGATCAAAAGCAAGTTCGGCTATCACCTGGTGCAGGTGTTTTATCGGGATTGATCGGTGGGCGGGCGTCCATTCAACACTGACCTTGGGATCAGTGCCCCCGGCACCTGAATCACTTGACTCGCCAACCCATGCCCTGCCTCGGCCGCCTCCACCGGACTTCCCCCCATCAGCCGACTGGCCAGGTACGCCGCACTGAAGGAATCCCCCGCCGCCGTCGTGTCCACCACCCTCGCCACCTTCTGCGCCGGCACCTCGAACGACTCGCCGCCACAGCGAATCAGGCACGCCTCGGCGCCGCGCTTGAGCACCACCTCGGGCGTGCCGATCTGCTCATAGGCGGCGAACACCGCGTCGCAATCGGCAAAGTGGAACAGCGCCTGTTCGTCATCCACGGTCAGCAACGCCAGGTCGATGTACGGCAGCACGCTGCGATACGCGGCCCGGGCCTCTTCAATCGACGCCCAAAGCCGAGGCCGGTAATTGTTGTCGAAGACGATCCGCGCATCCCGCAGCCGTGCGTCGATCAGGACCTCCAGCAATTTCGCCCGTCCTTGCGCCCCGAGCACCGCCAGCGTGATGCCGCTGAAATAGAGCACATCGTAATCCGGCAGCGCCTTCAGGATCGGCACCGCCGACGGGGTGGTGAAGCAGTCGCGGACAGCCGCTTCGTTGCGCCAGTATAGGAAGCGTCGCTCGCCGCTGGCATCGGTCTGGATGCAGTACAGCCCCGGCAGGCGACCCGGCAGGCGCTGCACCCTGTCCAGGCCGATGTTTTCCTCGGCCCAGCTCCGGCACATGGCGTCGCTGAAACTGTCATCGCCCAGAGCGGTGACATAATCCACCGCACCGCGCTCGCCCAGTTCGCGGGCCAGATACACCGCCGTGTTCAGCGTGTCGCCGCCAAAACTCTGTTGCAGGCTGCCATCGGCGCGGTGTTGCAGTTCGATCATGCACTCGCCGATCAGGGCGATGCGCGGGGTGTTTGGAGTGTTCATGGGTGGACATGTTCCTGTTGCTGCGTTGTCTGGTCTGGACCTATCGCGAGCAGGCTCGCGCCCACAGGTTTCCATACGACCCTGTGGGAGCGAGCTTGCTCCGGGCGGCGTTCCGACGAGGGCCGCACTGCGGTCTCAAGTTTCTAGAAACAGGTTTCCATGGTCTCGATCACGGTCAGTTGGTCATCCACCAGGCAGCCGATGCGCCACTTGTCGAACGTCAGGCACGGGTGCGAGGTGCCGAAGGACACAATGTCCCCCACGCGCAATTCCACGCCCGGCGCCACGCTCATGAACGCATGCTGGTCCATCACCGCCGTCACCTTGCAGGCGCTGACGTCATCGCCCTTCGCCGGCACTACGCCGGCCTTGTAGCGCAGCAGCGGAACCGGCAGGCCGGCGTCATAGGCCACGTCGCGCTTGCCCAGGGCCACCACGGCAAACCCCGGCTCCGGCAACGATTGCACGTGCGCCCAGATTTCCAGGGCCGGGCGCAGGCCTTCGTGCAGGTCGCTGCGGCGGTCGAGCACGCAGCATTGCGCTTCCTTGTAGATGCCATGGTCGTGCGCCACGTAGCTGCCGGGACGCAACACGCTGAGGAAGCGCCCGCCAGCGTTCTGCGCTTCGAAGGACTCCGCGATCAGGTCGTACCAGGCCGAACCCGACGCGGTGATGATCGGCTTGGCAACGGAGAAGGCGCCGCTGTCCTGCAACTGCACCGCCAGGCGTACCAGCGAAGCTGCGAATTGACGAATGCCGCTAACGGCGTGATCGCCGTGAATCACCCCTTCGTAGCCTTCGATCCCGGTCAAGGCCAGGGATGGCTGGGCGTCGATGGCCTTGGCCAGGTCGAGGACTTCCTGCTCGGTGCGGCAGCCGCAACGACCGCCGACCACGCCGTACTCGATCATGACGTTCAGGCGAACGCCACGGGAAGCGAAATACGCCCCCAGGTCCGCGACGTTGTCCGGGTGATCGACCATGCAGTAGAAGTCGAAGGTCGGGTCGGCCAGCAGGTCTGCAATCAAGGCCATGTTGGCGGTACCGACCAGTTGGTTGGCCATCAACACCCGGCGCACGCCATGGGCATACGCCGCACGGGTTTGCGTGGCGCTGGCCAGGGTGATGCCCCAGGCGCCGGCGTCCAGTTGGCGGCGAAACAGCGCCGGGGTCATGCTGGTCTTGCCGTGGGGCGCAAGCTGCGCACCGCTGTTGCTGACGAAGCTCTGCATCCAGTGGATGTTGTGTTCCAGCGCTTCACGGTGCAGCACCAGCGCCGGCAGGCTGACGTCGCGCACCAGATGGTCGCCGATGTGGGCAAAGCCTTTTTCCACGGCGGCAGTGTTTCGGGCAGTAGGCATGGTCGAGCTCCTCGCATTCGCGGCCGCAGGCAGCCGCTGTTATTCGTTGATACGCCGGGCGAGGCTGTTGGCGCTGTCGATCAGCACCCGGCGATAGTCGTTGTAATTGTTCTTCGCATCGGCCCGGGGCGCGACGATGCACAGGGTCGCAATGGCGACGCCGTTGGCGTCCCTGACCGGCGCGGCAAAGCAATGGGTGAAGGTGTCGGCGACGCTGTCGAAGGAGAAAAAGCCATCGATGCCGGCCTGGCGGATTTCACCGAGGAACTGCTCCAGCGGCAGACGTTCGCCGTCCGGCAGGATGAAGTCGTCGGGGTCGATCAGGTCGACGATGGCCTGGTCGCTGAGGTGCGCCAGCAACAGGCGACCGGACGCGGTCCAGGGAATCGGCGCATTTTCACCAATGTCCGAGGAGATGCGGAAATGCCGCTCGCCCTCTTTCATCAGGGCCACCGTGTATTTGCGCCCGTTGAGCAGGCACATCTGCGCGGTTTCGCGGGTCTGGCTGACGATTTCCTGCAAGGCATGGTCGGCCTCGCGGGTCAGGTCGAAATGACGCAGATGCGCCTGCCCGAGAAAATACAGCTGACGGCCGAGGTAGACGTGACCTTCCTTGCCCACGGGCTCGAGGATCCGCCGTTCCAGCAGCGAGGCCACCAGTTCGTAGACCGTGGACTTGGGGCTGCCGATGCCGCTGGCGATGTCATTGGGGCGCAGCGGCTGGCCGATCTCCTTGAGGAAATCGAGAATATCGAACGCCCGGTCCAGACCCCGGGCCCGGCGTTTGATGGTGTCTTCGGTCATGTCAGTGGATCCCCTTCAAAATGCCGGGAGTTTAACCAGAGTGCGGTGACGACTGTTAGGCCGTCGTCGCGGCGATGGGCGCCGTGCTCAGGCTTTTTTCTTGTAGGCGATGCAGTCGATCTCGACCTTGCAGTCCACCATCATGCTCGCCTGCACACAGGCCCGCGCCGGGGCGTGCTCGGGTTTGAAGTACTCGGAGAACACTTTGTTGAAACTCCAGAAATCCCGCGGGTCCTCCAGCCAGACGCCGGCGCGCACGACGTCTTCCAGGCCATAACCGGCCTCTTCGAGAATGGCAATCAGGTTTTTCATGGTCTGGTGAGTCTGCTCGACAATGCCCCCCACAATGATTTCGCCATCCACCGCCGGCACTTGCCCGGACACATGCAGCCAGCCATCGGCTTCAACGGCGCGGGCGAAAGGACGGGGCTGGCCGCCACCGGCGCTGCTGCCGGTGCCGTAACGGGTAATGCTCATGAGTGTTTCTCCTGATTGAAAAGTGAATAAGTTCTGACGGTCAAAACCGTGTGTTTTTGAGAAACTCGGCCAGACGCGGGGATTGCGGGCGTTCGAACAACTCCTTGGGTGGGCCCTGCTCTTCGATACGCCCCTGATTCATGAACACGATCTTGTCCGAAACCTCGAACGCGAAACGCATCTCGTGGGTCACCAGCAGCATGGTCATGCCTTCATCGGCCAGCCCCTTGATCACGTTCAGCACCTCGCCGACCAGTTCCGGGTCGAGGGCCGAGGTGACTTCGTCGAACAGCATCAGGCTGGGGTTCATCGCAATGGCCCGGGCAATCGCCACGCGCTGTTGCTGACCACCCGACAACTGACCGGGAAAGTGATTGCGCCGCTCCAGCAGGCCGACACGCTCCAGCCATTTCTCCGCCAGCGCCACGGCCTCGTCCTTGTGCAGCTTCTTGACTTTCAACAGCCCCAGCGTGACGTTCTGCAGCGCGGTGAGGTGCGGGAACAGGTTGAACTGCTGGAACGCCATGCCGGTCATGGCCCGATGGCGGGCGATGACTTTTTCCGGGTGCCTGACGCGCTTGCCGTTGACCTCGTCATAGCCGATGGATTCGCCATCGAGCACGATCTGCCCACCCTGGAACTCTTCGAGCATGTTCACGCAGCGCAGCAACGTGGTCTTGCCTGAGCCGCTGGAGCCGATCAGCGTCACGACATTGCCGCGCTGCAGGGTCAGGTCCACGCCCTTGAGCACTTCGAGCTTGCCGTACTGCTTGTGCAGGCCACGGATGTCCAGCAACGGTTGGCCGTTTTGAGGGTTGGTTGAAGGTTGAGTCATGGCAAGGCCACCCGCTTTTCAATGTGCCGGCCGAGTAATTCGATGGCGTAGTTGATGACGAAGAACAGAAATCCGGCGAACAGGTAAAACTCCAGGGTCATGAAGGTCCGGGCAATGATCTGCTGGGTGCTGAGCAGCAGCTCGGCGACGCCGATCACCGACAACAGGGTCGAGGCCTTGACGATCTCGGTCGAGGAGTTGACCCAGGTCGGCAGGATCTGCCGCAAGGCCTGGGGCAACAGCACGTAGCCCAGGGCCTGATAAAACGTCAGGCCGATGGCCTTGCTCGCCTCCATCTGCCCGCTGGGCAAGGCTTGCAGCGCGCCGCGCACGATCTCGGCGACGTGGGAACCGCAGAACAACGTCAGCCCCAGCGCCCCCGCCTGGAACGCGCTGATCTTCCAACCCAGGGCCGGCGCCATGTAGAAGCAGGCCAGCACCAGCACGAACACCGGCGTGCCGCGAATCAGGTCAACGTAGAACCGAAACGGCGCGCGCATCCAGAATTTGCCGTAGGTCAGCACCAGGCCGGCGACGATGCCAACCATCGTGCCCAACAGGATCGCCAGGGCCGAGACCTGCACGCTGGTCAGAAAGCCTTGCCACAACGGTTCGCGGGCAACCCATAACTCATGCAACCAACTGGGTGATTCGTACATGGGGCCTCCTAACGGCGGATCGCCAGGCGCTGCTCGAGGTAACGCAGCATCATGGCAATGAGGTAACAGGCCGCAACATAGAGCGCTGTGGTCACCAGCCAGGTTTCAATCACCCGGTAGCTCTCGACATTGATCTTGCGCGCGTAATAGGTCAGCTCCGGCACGGCGATCGCCGCTGCCAGCGAGGTGTCCTTGAACAGCGAAATGAAGTTGTTCGACAGCGCCGGCAACACATTGCGCAGCATCACCGGCACGGTGACGTAAGCCTTGACCTGCCACTCCCCCAGGCCGATGGCCAGGCCGGCTTCGCGCTGGCCCTTGGGAATGCTCAGCAACCCACCGCGAAACACCTCGGTCAGGTACGCCCCGGCATACAGCGACAAGGTGATGATGAACGACGGAATCTTGTCCAGGCGAATGCCCAGGCTCGGCAAGGCGAAGTAGATCAACAGGATCAACACCAGAATCGGCGTGTTGCGGATCACCGTCACATACACCGACGCCAGCACCCGAAGCACGCGATGCCTGGACAACAAGGCAAACGCCATCATCAGGCCGATCACGCAGCCGATGGCGATCGACAGCAGTGCCAGCTGCAAGCCCAGGCCGAGCCCCACCAGCAAGGTGTCGAAGTCGCGCCACACGGCAGCAAAGTTCAACTGATAGTTCATGGTCAGCAGTACCTTGAGCGGGGCGGCTGGTCACCGCCCCACTGTCATGGGGTCATTTATATTCGACGGGGAAACCAATGGCTGGGGTCGGCAATTCGACACCGAACCACTTCTTGAAGGACTCGGCGTACATCGGGAACTCGACACCGGTCATGGCTTCATGCAGCGCGGTGTTGACGAAGTTCAGCCAGTCCTGGTCGCCGCGCTTGACCGCACAGGCATAGGTCTGCGGGCTCCAGGCGTAGGCCGGGCTGCGATAACGGCCAGGGTTCTGCACCATCAGGTACTTGACCGATGACTGGTCGGTGGCCGCCGCGTCGGCACGGCCGGAGTTCACCGCCTGGTACATCAGGTCAACGCTGTCGTACTGGTCGACCTTGGCCTTGGGCAACGCCTGATGCACCAGCTCTTCGGCGTAGACGTTTTGCAGCACGGCCACGGTAACGCTGTCCCCGGCGGCTTTGAGGTCTTCGATTTCCTTGTACTTGCTGTTGGCCGGCAGCAGCAGACCGACACCTTCGCGGTAGTACGGCAAGGTGAATGCCACTTGCTGGGCACGACTGGCGGTGACGGTGATGAACTGGCAACTGATGTCGACCTTGTCGGTCAGCAGGTTGGGAATCCGGGCATCGGAGGACTGCACCACGTACTCGACCTTGTCCGGATCGTTGAACAGGCCCTTGGCGATGATGTGCCCGATGTCGATATCAAAACCCTGCAACTTGCCATCCGCCCCCTGGAAGTGCCACGGCGCGTTGGTACTGCCCGTCCCGACGATCAGTTTTCCGCGGGCCAGCACACTGTCCAGCTTGCTGTCTGCCGCCTGGGCCACGCCCATGGCAGCAGCCGAAGCTGCAAAAAGAAAAACACATGCTTTGAACAAGGAAGGTCGGCGACGCATGGCAAGCACTCCTGAAGAATGGCTATTCCGTTATACCGGAACTTGGTATGTAACAACGGAATAGACAGCAGAAAGTGTGCCACAGGTTGCTGCCAGCCGGGAGGGGAATTTGAAAAGTGTTTGGAATCAGGGAGATGGGCGGACAAGAAAAATCGGTGTTACCCGAGGCAGCGATGGCGTAGCGCTACCGTTGGCTACAGAGGACGGGTATTTGCACCACAATGGACCTTGTGGGAGCGGGCTTGCTCGCGAAAGCGGAGTGTCAGGCGCTGCAGATATTGAATGTACGGCCTCTTCGCGAGCAAGCCCGCTCCCACAGTGGATCTGTGTCGTTCACAAATTCCCTGCAGGAGCGAGCTTGCTCGCGATGGCGGTGTGTCAGGCGTCCACTCGCGCCAGTAACACCCGCGTCACCCGGCGCTCCTCCACCGACAGCACGGTCATCCGCCAGCCTTCCCATTCATGGCTGTCGCCGATCATCGGCAAGCGGTCCAGCAGGCTCACCACCAGCCCGGCGAGGGTCTGGTAGTCGTCGGTCGGTTCTGCGGCAAAACCGGTGCGCTGGCGCACCCGGGCCAGGTTCATCGCACCGCTGACGACGAAACCGCCCTGCTCTTCGACCACGTCCGGGCCTTCGATTTCGCTGGCATCCGGTAGCTCGCCGGCAATCGATTCGAGGATGTCGGTCATGGTCAGCACCCCGACGAAGTCGCCGAATTCATTGACCACGAAGGCAATGTGGGTCGACGCCTTGCGCATCTGCTCCAGGGCATTGAGTATCGAATAACTGTCCAGCAGGTTGATGGCCTGGCGCGCCAGATGGGCCAGGTCCGGTTCGTTACCCGCCAGGTACTCCTTGAGCAGCTCCTTTTTGTGCACGAAGCCCAATGGCTCATCCACTGCGCCCTCACGGATCAGCGGCAAGCGTGAGTAGGACGAATGCATCAAGCGGGTACGAATCGCCTCAGCATCATCGGCCAGATCAATGTGATCGACATCCGCGCGCACGGTCATCAACGTACGGATCGGGCGCTCCGCCAATTGCAGAACGCCACTGATCATCACCCGTTCCCGGCGGTCGAACAGCTCTTCGGTCGGTGCCTCGCCGTTGTCGAGCATATCGGCGATTTCCTCGCCCACCTCTTCCACCGCCAGTTTGCGTCCGCCGAGCAAGCGCATCACCGCATGGGCGGTTCGTTCGCGCAGGGGTCGCAGGCCTTGCATGGAGCGCTTGCGCCTGGCGCGGGCAATCTGGTTGAACACCTCGATCAGGATCGAGAAACCGATGGCCGCGTACAGGTAGCCTTTGGGAATGTGGAAACCCAGGCCTTCGGCGGTCAGCGCAAAGCCGATCATCATCAGGAAGCCCAGGCACAACATGATCACCGTCGGGTGCGCATTGACGAAGCGCGTCAGCGGTTTGCTGGCAACGATCATCAGGCCGATGGAAATGATCACCGCGATCATCATCACCGCCAGCTCATCGACCATGCCCACGGCGGTGATCACCGCATCCAGGGAGAACACCGCATCGAGCACCACGATCTGCGCCACGATGGGCCAGAACAAGGCATAAGTGGTGCTGGCCGAGCGCTCGCCGACATGGCCCTCGAGGCGTTCGTGCAATTCCATCGTGGCCTTGAACAGCAGGAATACGCCGCCGAACAGCATGATCAGGTCACGTCCGGAGAAGCTCTTGTCGAACACCTCGAACAACGGCTGGGTCAGGGTCACCAGCCAGGAAATACTCGCCAGCAGGCCGAGCCGCATGATCAGCGCCAGGGACAAACCGATGATGCGCGCACGGTCGCGCTGCTCGGGGGGCAGTTTGTCCGCAAGGATGGCGATAAACACCAGGTTGTCGATGCCGAGCACCAGCTCCAGCACGATCAAAGTCAACAGGCCCAGCCAGGCGGTGGGGTCAGCGATCCATTCCATAAAAATCTCTCGATCCGTTCGTCAGTTCAGAATGCCGGGCACGGCAAGGTGCGGCGCAAGGGCCGTGGAGTTGTCATGTCAAAGGTATTGAGTCGTCGAAAGACCGGGTGTTTCACGTACGTGACGCGCGCGCATTGGCGCGAAGGGAAAGGGTAACTGGGAGGCTCCGAGAGGGTGTTCATGCAGATCCTGAAAGGAAAAAGGCCTTGAAGCGTACAAGGGAAACCGACTTTTCCCACAGCTGGAAATCATTACAAAATCTGTAGAAGTACCGGCTTGAGCAGGGACTATCGCGAGCAGGCTCGCTCTCACAGTGAATCTGCTCGCAATGCCTTCAGCGATGACTCACCCGCTGGATATACCGCACCACCGCCGCTGACTTCTCGAACCGCCGATGAATCAACGACAGCCACGAACTGGCCTCGCTCCCCTTGATCGGCCGGTACACCACACCGGGCAAGCCCACATGGCCAACCACCGACTCAGGCACCACCGCCACGCCTTGCCCCAGGGACACCAGTGCCAGCACCGCCACCAGCCCACCCGGTTGCGCCCCCAACTTCGGCGCGAATCCGCCCTGGGCGGCCACTTGCAGGGTGCCGCTGATCTGCTCCGGCAGGATGAAAGTCTCGCCTTGCAGATGCTCGGGCCCAATCTCGCTCAAACGGCACAACCAGGACTCGCCCGGCAGCGCCAACACAAAGCCTTCGGCATCCAGGCGGATGGCTTCAAGGCCTTCGGGCAAGGTCATGGGCGACCGGACATAACCGATATCGAAGCGTCCCTCGAGCACCATTGCCGGCAACGACGCCATGGGATATTCGCGCACGTTGAGACTGACGTCCGGGCACTCGCGACTGAACACCTGCACCTGCTTTTGCAACAATCCTGAATACACCGCCGAAGCCACGTAGCCCAATTCGATGTGCCCGATCTCCCCGCGTCCGGCGCGCTGGGCGTTTTGCTGGGCGTATTCGAATTGGCGCACGGTCGCCTCGGCTTCGACCATCAGGGCCGCGCCCGCCTCGGTCAGGCTGACTTCCCGGGTCTGGCGCACGAACAACCGGGTGCCGAGCTCGTTTTCCATGTCCTGGATCTGCCGGGTAAGTGTCGGCGGCGCGATACCGAGTTGCTCAGCGGCCCGGGTGAAGTTGCCCTGCCGCGCAACAGCCAGAAAATAGCGGAAATGCCGGATATCCATGGTTGCATTAGCTCAAAGGTAATGAAGTGTCGGAGCCGGGCTAACGAAGCCACTGACGGGCCGCGATAAGCTCCCTCTGCAAACACAGTAGAGAGCCCACGCCATGCACGTCAAACTCATTCAGCCGGCCATTGCCTGCGCCCTTGCCCAAAAGGCAATCACATCATGAACCGGGTCAATCCACGCCTGACCTTGCTGACCGCCTCCGGCGTCTGTTCGTTGATTGTCCTGGACACCAACATCGTCGCCGTCACCTTGCCGACCATCGCCCGCGACCTGGGCGCCAACTTTGCCGACATTGAATGGGTGGTCAGCGCCTACATGCTGGCGTTCGCCGCCCTGCTGTTGCCGGCCGGCAGCATCGCCGACCGATTTGGCCGGCAGAAAACCCTGCTCTGCGGCCTGAGTCTGTTCATCCTGGCATCGATTGGCTGCGGCGCGGCGCCCAATGCGCTGTTTCTCGACATTGCCCGGGCGATCAAAGGCGTGGGTGCCGCCCTGCTGCTGACCTCGGCCCTGGCCTCTATCGGCCACACCTTCCACGATGAAGCGGAACGGGCCAAGGCCTGGGCGTTCTGGGGCGCTTGCATGGGGGTGGCGATGACCGCCGCGCCGACCCTTGGCGGGCTGATCACCGAGTACATCGGCTGGCGCTGGATTTTCTACCTCAACCTGCCCGTCGGCCTGTTGCTGATGGCCATGGTCTGGCGGGCCGTGCCGGAATCCCGCGATCCGCAGTCTGCACGCCTCGATCCATGGGGCAGTCTGGCATTCAGTGGCAGCTTGCTGTGCCTGATCTGGGGCCTGATCGAGGCCAACCGGATTGGCTGGAGCAACCCGATCACCTACGCCAGGCTGATCGGCGGCGCCCTCCTGCTCGGCCTGTTCGTGGTCATCGAACGCCTGCAACAACGGCCGATGGTCGACCTGCAATTGTTCCGTCACCCGCGCTTCATCGGCGCGCTGCTGGGCATGTTCGCCTACGCCGGTTGCGCCCAGGTGATGATGACGCTGCTGCCGTTCTACCTGCAGAACGGCCTGGGTTTCTCCGCGATTGCATCGGGCCTGGGCATGTTGCCGTTTGCCCTGACCATGCTGATCTGCCCACGCATTGGCGTGCGCCTGGCCAGCCGGTTCGCGCCGGCGACGATGATGGCGAGCGGCTTGGCCCTGGTCGGCTGCGGCAACCTGCTCAGCGCCTGGGCGGTCGGCAGCGGCGGTTACCTGCCGTTCGCCCTGGCGATCGCCGTGACCGGTGCCGGGGCCGGCTTGCTCAATGGCGACACGCAGAAGAACATCATGGCCTGCGTGCCTCGCGAGCGGACCGGCATGGCGTCAGGCATGAGCACCACCATGCGCTTCAGCGCCATCGTACTGGCCATCGGCGTGTACGGTGCGTTGCTGTCCAGTCACACCGAACACTTGCTGCGCGGCAGTTTGTCGGCACAGGGTACGCAGTGGCTCGACCTCGCCCAGGGCATTGCCTCACGCGTGGTGGCCGGCGATATGGCGGCGGCCATGAGCCTGCTGCCGGACAACGCCCAACCGCTGATCGAGCCCCTGGCCCGCCAGGCCTTCGTCGGCGGATTCACGTTGCTGCTGGCGGTGGCGGGTGGACTGGGCCTGCTGGGTGCGCTGGTGGTGGGGACGTTGATGCGCCATCCGATTCCACTGGCCGGCAGCGCACCGGCAGTGGCTGCCACGCGCAGGGCGCGTGCCTGACGCGTGCCCCTGCGGCAAGTTGGCGCAAATCGGCGTGAGTCATGTCGAGCGTTGTGTTGTCCTCTTTTAATCCCGAGGACAACTCATTGCTCACTGGAGGACCCATGGCGAAAATCACCCTTGCCCGGCAACTGGCAAACACCCTGGAACAGGCCGGCGTCAAACGTATCTGGGGCCTGACCGGCGACAGCCTCAACGGCTTGACCGAAGCGCTGCGGACCATGGAGAGCATCGAATGGATGCACGTGCGCCACGAAGAGGTCGCGGCGTTTGCCGCGGGCGCCGATGCCGCATTGACGGGTGAACTGGCGGTGTGCGCCGGCAGTTGCGGGCCGGGAAACCTGCACTTAATCAACGGGCTGTTCGATTGCCACAGGAACCATGTGCCGGTGCTGGCGATTGCCGCACAGATCCCGTCTTCCGAAGTGGGCCTGAATTACTTTCAGGAGACCCATCCGCAGGAGTTGTTCAAGGAATGCAGCCATTTCGTCGAACTGGTGAGCAGTCCGGCACAGATGCCGCAGGTCCTGCACCGCGCAATGCGCAGCGCCATCCTCAACCGTGGCGTGGCAGTGGTGGTGATTCCCGGCGACGTCGCCTTGTTGGAAGTCGACGACCAGCAAAAATCGTGGCCGGCGCTTTCCCGGCCGCGCACCCTGCCCGCCCCGCTGGATCTGGATCGACTGGCCGAGCGCTTGAGTCAGAGCAAAGCCGTGACACTGATGTGCGGCGCCGGTTGCGCGGGTGCCCATGATCAAGTGGTGGCGCTGGCCGACGCCCTTGGCGCGCCGGTGGTGCATGCGCTGCGCGGCAAGGAACACGTCGAGTGGGACAACCCGTTCGACGTCGGCATGACGGGGTTGATCGGTTTCAGTTCGGGTTACCACGCCATGCTCAACTGCGACACACTGCTGATGCTGGGCACGGACTTCCCCTATCGCCAGTTCTACCCCACGGACGCGACCATCATTCAGATCGATCACGACCCGCAAGCGCTGGGACGTCGTACTTCGCTGGACCTGGGTATCGTTGCCGACGTCGGCGAAACCCTCGCGGCGCTGTTGCCGCGCTTGCCGTACAAGAGCGACCGCAGCTTTCTCGACGCCTCACTCAAGCACTATGAAAAGGCTCGTCAGGGGCTGGATGACCTGGCCCAACCCTCGGCGCCCGGTCGGCCGATCCATCCGCAATACCTCACACGCCTGCTCAGCGAACTGGCCGATGACGACGCGATCTTCACCGCCGACGTTGGCACGCCAACAGTGTGGGCGGCGCGCTATCTGAAAATGAACGGCAAACGGCGCCTGCTCGGTTCGTTCAACCACGGCTCGATGGCCAACGCCATGCCCCAGGCAATCGGCGCCCAGGCCGCCTACCCCGAGCGGCAGGTTATTTCGCTGTCCGGCGACGGCGGTTTCAGCATGTTGATGGGCGACTTCATTTCCTTGGCGCAGTTGAAGTTGCCAGTGAAAATCATCGTCTATGACAACGCATCCCTGGGCTTTGTCGCCATGGAAATGAAATCCAGCGGGCTGCTCGATACCGGCACGGACCTGCACAATCCGGACTTTGCGGCGATGGCCAATGCCATGGGCATATTGGGCATTCGCGTCGAGGAATCGGCAGACCTCGAACCTGCCTTGCGCCGGGCGATGGCGCACGACGGGCCGGTTCTGGTGGATGTGGTCACCGCGACCCAGGAACTGGCGATGCCACCGACCATCAAGCTGGAACAGGCCAAGGGCTTCAGTTTGTACATGCTCAAAGCCGTTATGAGTGGGCGCGGGGATGAGGTGATCGAATTGGCGCGGACCAACTGGTTTCGTTGAAGACTCACTCCCACAGGGATGTGGGAATTACCCGGGCTTGCCCGCGAAGGGCCGGGGCAGGACAGGTCAATCTCAGCCTGCAACCGGCTCATCGATATGCCGATAATCTGCCTGCAACTGCGCGGCCAGTTGTTTCGCCCGACCCAGTCGAATCGGGCCGCGCTCGATGTCGATGAGCAATCCCGGGCAGTCCAGCGATGGCAAGGCCGCCCAGTCTTTCAGGCGTCCGTCGGTCACCACCAGCACGCGCTGCTGTTCTGCCGGGAAGCGTTTGCGCCGAACCGCCAGCCAGCGCCCCGCTTCGTTCAGGGCCGCGAATAATGGTGTGCCGCCACCCGCGCCGAGGCTGTCGAGCCAGCGACCCATTGAACTGGACGCTTTCAAGCCTTGCACCTGCCACTTCGGCGCGGCTCCGCTGGCCGTCAGCAACGCCAGGCGTGCACGCTGGCGGTAAGCGTCATCGAACAATTGCGCCAGCAGCCCCTTGGCATCGCTCAGGGCTCGGTGCCGGCGAGTCGATGCCGAGGCGTCGACGATCACCAGCCACAGCTCATGGGGCGAGCGGGTGCGCAACTGAAACTGCAGGTCCTGGCGCTGGCGCGGCCGGCCGTTGAGCAAAGTGCCGGGCCAGTTGACCGAGCCATCGCGCGCGACCCGTCGTTTGCCCTGTCTGCCCTGCTCCAGGCATCCGGCGCGGGGTTTGGCATTCGCCCCCGCAACAGATCGAGGGCGAATGCCTAGGGCTTTTTTGGCCAGCTCGGCACTTCACGACGGGCACCGACCGGCAAGGCCTGGGCGGGCATTTCGCCCCATTGTCCCTGGCCTGCACCGGGGCTGGCGTCTGGCCCGGCCGGGGCTGGCGCGGGTTGCTGCGGCCGGGGTGGCGATGGCTCGCGACGCCGATGGCGCAGGGCGAAATCGGCCACGGCGTCGATGTCTTCCCCGGCAATCGCACCTGCCCCACGCCAGGCGGCATGGGCACGGGCCGCGCGCAACCAGACCAGATCCGCCCGCAGGCCGTCGACGCCAGCGGCAAAGCAGCGCTCGGTGATCTGCGCCAGGGCGGCATCGTCCAGCGGGATGCTGGCCAATGCACGGCGCGCCTGCTCGCAGCGTTCGCGCAACGATTGCTGCCGATGCTCCCACTCGGCGCAGAAGCCTTGCGGATCGCTGTCGAAGTCCAGGCGCCGGCGAATGATCTGGCCACGTTGTTCCGGCGCGGTATGGCCGCCGAGGGCGACGTTCAGACCAAAGCGGTCGAGCAATTGCGGGCGCAACTCGCCCTCTTCCGGGTTCATCGTGCCGATCAGCACGAACTTTGCCGAGTGCCGATGGGAAATGCCGTCGCGCTCGATCAGGTTGGTGCCGCTGGCGGCGACGTCGAGCAGCAGGTCCACCAGGTGGTCCGGGAGCAAATTCACTTCATCGACATAGAGCACGCCGCCGTCCGCCTTGGCCAGCACGCCCGGGGAAAACTGCGCACGCCCTTCGCTCAGGGCCGCATCCAGGTCGAGGGTGCCGACCAGCCGCTCTTCCGTGGCGCCCAAAGGCAAGGTGACGAACTGCCCGCTGGCCAGCAGGTCCGCCAGGCCACGGGCCAACGTCGACTTGGCCATGCCGCGCGGACCTTCGATCAACACCCCGCCGATCTTCGGGTCGATCGCGGTGAGGTACAGCGCCAGCTTCAAGTCGTCGGCGCCGACCACGGCGGAAAGCGGGAAATGTGGGGTGTCGGTCATTATTCAATCTCGGTCATGGTCGGTGGCAGGCCAATCCAGTCATTGTGCAAGCGTCAGGGTACTCAGCCATCTTCTTCGATATCCAGCAACAGGTTTTCCAGCGCCTCGCGGTACTCCCCGGGGTCTTTCCACATTCCCCGCTGCTGTGCTTCAAGCATGCGTTCGGTCATGTCGCGCAAGGCGTGCGGGTTGTGCTCGCGGACGAAATCACGGGTCGCCGGGTCGAGCAGGTAGGCATCGGCCAGCAATGCGTACTGGTGATCGTCGATCAACTGCGTGGTCGCATCGAACGCGAACAGATTATCGATCGTCGCCGCCATTTCGAACGCGCCTTTATAGCCGTGGCGCTTGACGCCCTCGAGCCACTTGGGATTCGCCGCCCGGGAGCGGATGACCCGGTTCAGTTCTTCCTTCAGCGTGCGGATCTTCGGCAGGTCCGGCTGGCTGTGATCGCCATGGTAGCTGGCCGCTGCAGCGCCGCCGAGGCTTTCCACGGCAGCCAGCATGCCCCCTTGGAACTGGTAATAATCATTGGAATCGAGCAAGTCATGCTCGCGATTGTCCTGGTTTTGCAGCACCGCCTGAACCTGGCTCAGGCGCCGCGCGAACGGTTCGCGGGCGGCGGTGCCTTCGTCGGAACCGCCGTAGGCGTAGCCACCCCAGTTCAGGTACACCTCGGCCAGGTCCTCGCGGCTTTGCCACAGACGGCCGTCGATGGCGCCCTGCACGCCGGCACCATAGGCACCGGGCTTGGCCCCGAAAATGCGCCAGCCGGCCTGGCGCCGAGCCGCCTCTTCATCCAGCCCTGCCTGCAACAGGCTGGCCTGTTCAGCGCGGACTTTGGCGGCCAGGGGGTTGAGATCGTCCGGCTCGTCGAGCGCGGCCACCGCTTGCACGGCCGCGTCGAACAGGCGAATCAGGTTGGCAAACGCGTCACGAAAGAACCCGGAAACGCGCAGGGTCACGTCGACCCGAGGACGGTCGAGCAGGCTCAGCGGCAGGATCTCGAAATCGTCGACCCGCTGACTGCCCGTCGCCCACACCGGCCGCACGCCCATCAGCGCCATGGCCTGGGCGATGTCGTCACCGCCCGTGCGCATGGTCGCGGTGCCCCAGACGGACAGGCCAAGCTGACGCAGGTGGTCGCCGTGATCCTGCAAGTGCCGTTCGAGAATCAGGGTGGCGGACTGGAAACCGATGCGCCACGCCGTGGTGGTGGGCAGGTTGCGAACGTCCACCGAGTAGAAGTTGCGCCCGGTGGGCAGCACGTCCAGGCGACCGCGACTCGGTGCGCCGCTCGGCCCGGCCGGAACGAAACGGCCACCGAGGGCGTCGAGCAACCCGCGCATTTCAGCCGGGCCGCAGGCATCGAGGCGCGGGGCGACCACGTCGCGCAGATTGTCGATAATCGCGCGGACGTCGTCCCACCGCGCCCCCTCCTGTAGCAGCGAGCTTGCTCGCGATGGAGTATCAGACACAGTGGAATCGACTGACACACTATCGCGAGCAAGCTCGCTCCCACAGGGGGTATCCAGCGTCTGGGCAATCAGCTGCATGGCAAACAACTCCAGGCGCTCGCGGGTGTCGCCCGCCGTGCGCCAGAGCTCGTCGCTCAGCGCCTGCAACGCCTCGGGGCGCGCCCCGGTCCACGGCTCGGCCAATGCGCAGTCCAGCGGATCGAAGCCCAACGCGAACGCCTCGGCCAGCGCCCGCAACAGACTCGACTGCGCACCGCGTCCATCGCCACGGGGAATGCGCAACAGCGCCAGCAGGGTGTCAGTGCGCAAGCGCCCGACCGGCGACTCGCCAAAGATGTGCAGGCCATCGCGGATCTGCGACTCCTTCAGGTCGCACAGGTAGGTGTCCAGGCGCGGCAGCCAGATCGCCGCATCCGCGTCGCTGTCGAGCTGTTCGCCCAACTGCAATTCGCGGTCGATATGGGTCTCGCGCACCAGTTGCAGGATGTCGCGCTGCAACTCCCGCGCTCGGCGTGGATCGAGCAACTGCGCTTCGTAGTATTCGTCGGCCAGCAACTCCAGGTTGCGCAGCGGACCGTAGGTCTCGGCCCGGGTCAGCGGCGGCATCAAGTGGTCGATGATCACCGCTTGCGTGCGCCGCTTGGCCTGGGCGCCCTCGCCCGGGTCGTTGACGATGAACGGATAGATGTTCGGCAGCGGACCGAGCAGCGCATCGGGCCAGCAGTTTTGCGACAGGCCGACGCCCTTGCCCGGCAGCCATTCGAGGTTGCCGTGCTTGCCGACGTGGATCACCCCGTGGGCACCGTAGGCATGGCGCAGCCAGAAATAGAACGCCAGGTAACCGTGCGGCGGCACCAGGTCAGGGTCGTGGTACACCGCACTCGGGTCCACTTGGTAGCCGCGCGCGGGCTGAATGCCCACGAAGCTCAGGCCAAAGCGCAGGCCGGCGATCATCATCCGCCCGTCACGGCACATCGGGTCGTTGTCCGGTGCGCCCCAGCGCTCCAGCACCGCCTGGCGATTGGCCTCGGGCAAGGCGCTGAACAGGTGCTGGTAATCCTGCAGTGCCAGGCTCTGCTTGCACGGGCGCAGGTCGAGGTGGTCAAGGTCATTGCTGACACCGCCGAGCAATTGCTGGATCAACGCGGTGCCGCTGTCCGGCAGCGGCGCCGTCAACGGATACCCCTGTTGCTGCAAGGCCCGCAGGATATTCAAGGCAGCAGCCGGTGTGTCGAGGCCGACGCCGTTGCCAATGCGCCCGTCCCGGGTCGGGTAGTTGGCAAGCACCAGGGCGATGCGTTTTTCGCTGTTCGGCACGCGGCCCAGTTCGACCCAGCGCCTGGCCAGTTCGGCGACGAAATCCATGCGCTCGGGCGCGGCCCGGTAGCACACCACATCGGACTGACTGCGCTCGCTGCGCCAGGCCAGGTCCTTGAAACTGATCGGGCGGCTGATGATCCGGCCGTCCAGTTCCGGCAGCGCAATATGCATCGCCAGATCCCGTGGACCGAGACCCTGCTCGCTGGCGCGCCAGCCGGGTTCGTTGTCCTGGGCGCAGATGGCCTGGATCACCGGGATGTTGCGACGAAACGGGCGCAGGTGCGGCGCTTCCGGGCTGGACTGGGCGAAACCGGTGGTATTGAGGATCACCGAGGCGTCGACATCGTCCAGCCAGTCCTCGACCACCGTCAGACAGCCAGGCTCTTTCAGGCTGGCCACGGCCACCGGCAAGGGATTGAGCCCCGCCGCTTGCAGGCGCTGACAGAACACATCGATGAACGCAGTGTTCGCCGCCTGCAGGTGCGAGCGGTAAAACAGCACCGCCGCCACCGGTTGATCAGCCTGCCAGTCGGCTTGCCAGTCGCTCAACTGCGCCGGGCTTTTGCGCGGGTGATAAATCGCCGTGCGCGGCAAAGTTTGCGGCTCGCCCCACGGGTAGTCGCGATCCAGCCAGCGATTGGCAAGGCAACGAAACAGATCCAGGGCGTTGGCCATGCCGCCTTGACGCAAGTAATGCCAGAGCCGGTCACGATCCTCGGCCGTCACCGTGCTCAGGTCGCTGAGCTCCGGGTCCGGGCGGTCGTCACCCGGCACCAGAATCAGCTGCACGCCACGGCGGGAAAGCTCGATCAGTTGCTCGACGCCATAACGCCAATAGGCGATGCCGCCATGCAGCGAGACCAGAATCACCCTGGCATGACGCAGTACTTCGTCGACATACAGGTCGACCGAAGCATGGTTCTGCACCTGCATCGGGTTGGCCAGGCGCACGCTCGGGTAGTCATCGGGCAACTGCTGCGCCGCTTCGGCGAGCAACGCCAGGCTGGAATCACCGCTGCACAGGATCACCAGCTCGGCGGGGGTTTGTCCAAGGTCGGCGATGTTGTCATCCGACACGAAACCGCCGGGCTGGGTCCTGAGCAGGTGCATGGGTCAGGCGCTGAGCGCGGCGCGCAGTTGGGCTTCGAGTTGCACGGCGTCCAGCGCCTGGCCGATCAGCACCAGGCGCGTGGTGCGC
The DNA here is from genome assembly GCF_949767465.1 of Pseudomonas sp. IT-P12. Classification (NCBI taxonomy): domain Bacteria; kingdom Pseudomonadati; phylum Pseudomonadota; class Gammaproteobacteria; order Pseudomonadales; family Pseudomonadaceae; genus Pseudomonas; species Pseudomonas sp. IT-P12. The sequence goes on from NZ_CATKPY010000011.1 coordinate 773,315, forward strand.
GCTTCATCGGCGCCCCACTGGCGGTCGAAGTGTTTGTCGAATCGCGTCCCGACGCCCTGGATCAGCAGGCGCATCGGTTTGTTCGGGATCGCCGCGAAACCCTTGACCCGCAGGATGTCGTGCTTGACCACCAACTGGGTCAGTGCGTCCAGCAGCAGGCTCTCGTCGGCGGGCGGCAGTTCGATGGAGATGGAGTCGAACGCATCGTGGTCGTGATCGTCCTCACCTTCATGGTGGTGATCGTGGTGGCTGTGACGGCTGTCGATGTGTTCCTCGGAACCGGCACCGAGGCCGATCAGGACGTCGAGGGGCAGGCGACCGCTGCTCGCTTCGATGACCTTGACCGCTGGCGGCAGTTCTTCGGCCACTTCCAGGCGCACGCGGGCCAGGTCTTCAGGGCTGATCAGGTCGGCCTTGTTGAGGATCACCAGGTCAGCGCTGGCCAATTGGTCGGCGAACAGTTCGTGCAGGGGCGATTCGTGGTCCAGGTTCGGGTCGAGTTTGCGCTGGGCATCGACCTGGTCCGGGAACGCGGCAAAGGTGCCGGCGGCAACGGCCGGGCTGTCGACGACGGTAATCACCGCGTCAACCGTGCAGGCACTGCGGATTTCCGGCCACTGGAACGCTTGCACCAGGGGTTTTGGCAGCGCCAGGCCGGAGGTTTCGATGAGGATGTGGTCGAGGTCGCCCCGGCGCGCAACCAGTTCGCGCATGACCGGGAAGAACTCTTCCTGGACGGTGCAGCACAGGCAGCCGTTGGCCAGTTCGAACACGCGACCGACGGCCTCTTCCTCGGTGCAACCGATGGAGCACTGCTTGAGAATTTCGCCATCGATGCCCAGTTCGCCGAACTCGTTGACGATCACGGCGATGCGGCGGCCCTGGGCGTTGTCGAGCATGTGGCGCAGCAAGGTGGTTTTGCCCGAGCCAAGAAAGCCGGTAACGATGGTGACGGGAAGTTTGGCCAGTGTTTTCATCGGATGCCCTTTGGCAAGGTGGCGGGCATACGGGACGACAAGCGCTGCGACGAAGGCGCGCGCAAGAGTTTCGCCACCGGATCACCCCGCCCGGTTGTAGTGAGAATCTGGTTCGAGGCAGGTCTCCTGGCTGACAGTGTGCCGGGCGGTTGGCCCGGCATCCGCTGCGCCTTCCCGCGAACCCGGTGCAGCGGGCTTGCAGTGGCGTGGCAGCGAACATCACCGTTCACAGTTGCGGGGGCAGCCGCGGCATCGACCGCGTTCCCTTCTTAGCTTCGACAATGGCGAAGAACCTCGAACGGACAAGGCTACGCATCGTACTGGGGCGGGTCAATGAGTTGTAGCGACGGGACCCGCCCCATCGCGAGCAGGCCCGCTCCCACAGCGGGTTTGCAAATGTCGCCTATGGGCGGGAGCGGGCTGGCTTGCGATAGCCGCGCTCGATTCCGAGTTGAGAACCGCTGCCAATTGACGCCCTGCCCCCGCCCATGCTCTCCTACACACCTTGTTACGGGTGCCCTTCACAGGGTGAAACGGGAAACCGGTGAATCATGTGCTTTACTCAAGGCCATGTCAGTCCGGTGCTGCCCCCGCAACGGTAAGCGAGCGAAGAATCATAGCCACTGTGCCGGCCATTCGGCATGGGAAGGCGATTCTTGCAGGTTTCGGCGTACGCCCAAGCCCCTCGCGAGCCCGGAGACCGGCCCGCAACACAAAGTGACGATACGTTCACTGAAATAACAAACCCGCGGTGGGCGGGCGCTGTTTGGACTTCTGCGTGCCCGATGCGCAGGAGGCTTGCATGCGCTGCCTTCACCCGTTGACAGAACAGAGGGAAGCGCCATGTCGATCATCAGCAGCACCCACCAGAGCTCCACCAGCACCACCACGACCACCCTGAGCCAACGCCTGACCGCCGCTGTCTGCGCCTCGATCCTGGGTGCCTGCCTGGTTTACTTCGCCGGTTTCTCGCACATCGAAGCGGTGCACAACGCCGCCCACGATACCCGCCACAGCGCCGCCTTCCCGTGCCATTGAGACCTGCCGACATGATCAAGCGTATCGCGCAAACCGCAGGTTTCTCCGGGCTGCTGGCCGCCCTGCTGCTCACCCTGCTGCAAAGCTTCTGGGTTTCGCCGCTGATTCTGCAGGCGGAAACCTACGAAAAGGCCGAACCGGCCGCTGTTGAAGTGCATGAACATGCCGCCGGCACCGCCGCGCACGCCCACGATGCCGAAGCCTGGGAGCCGGAAGACGGCTGGCAGCGCGTGGTGTCGACCACCGGTGGCAATCTGGTGGTGGCTGTCGGTTTCGCCCTGATGCTCGCCGGCCTCTACACCTTGCGCGCCCCGACCAAAACCTCCCAGGGCCTGCTCTGGGGCCTGGCCGGTTACGCCACCTTCGTGCTGGCACCGACCCTCGGTCTGCCGCCGGAATTGCCAGGCACCGCTGCAGCGGACCTGGCACAGCGGCAACTCTGGTGGATCGGCACTGCAGCTTCCACCGCCGTCGGCATTGCCCTGATCGTCTTCAGCCGTCACTGGCTGATGAAGCTGCTGGGCGTGGCGATTATCGCCGTGCCTCACGTGATCGGCGCCCCGCAACCGGAAGTGCATTCCATGCTCGCCCCCGAGGCCCTGGAAGCGCAGTTCAAGATCGCTTCGCAGTTGACCAACGTCGCGTTCTGGCTGGCCCTGGGACTGATCAGCGCCTGGTTGTTCCGTCGCAAGCATGATGGTCAATACCACGCATGACCGTGGATAGCACAGCGCCGACCCTGGTGGTCGGCCTGGGCTGTCAGCGCGGCTGTCCCCTCAGCACGCTGCGAGCCTTGCTCGATCAGGCATTACAAGCCCATCAAGTCGAATTGCACCAGATCAACGCCCTGGCCAGCATCGACCTGAAGCGCGAAGAGCCGGGCCTGCTCGAACTGGCCGCGCAACTGGCACTGCCGCTGACGTTTTTCAGCAGTGAACAACTGGCCGCTTATCAATCGCGCCTCAGCCACCGTTCCCAGATCGCCTTCGAACGCACCGGTTGCTACGGCGTGGCGGAAAGTGCCGCCCTCGCCCTCGCCGAACAACTCGCCGCGGCGCCTGCCACCTTGCTGATCAGCCGCCAGAAATATGCCCAGGCGACCTTGGCGCTGGCCCGTTCGACGTAGAATCCCCGATAATCCCACCCTTGATCATGAGCGATCTTCATCTGAAGGTTGGCCCAGCCCTTTTTTGACAGGAAACGACGATGACCGTCTATTTCATTGGCGCAGGTCCCGGCGACCCGGAACTGATCACCGTCAAAGGCCAACGCCTGATCCGCAGTTGCCCTGTAATCATCTACGCCGGCTCACTGGTGCCCGCCGCCGTGCTGCAAGGTCACAGCGCCGCACAGGTGGTCAATAGCGCAGAACTGCACCTGGAACAGATCATCGAGCTGATCAAGACGGCCCATGCCAACGGCCAGGATGTGGCGCGAGTGCACTCCGGCGATCCCGGGCTGTATGGCGCCATCGGCGAGCAGATTCGCTATCTGCGTGAGCTGGATATCCCGTTCGAAATCGTCCCCGGCGTCACGGCGACGGCTGCCTGCGCCGCGTTGCTGGGTGCAGAACTGACCTTGCCCGACGTGTCACAGAGCGTGATTCTGACCCGCTATGCCGACAAGACCGCGATGCCGGCCGGCGAGGAACTGGGCAGCCTGGCCCAGCACGGGGCGACCATGGCGATCCACCTGGGGGTCAACCACTTGCAGAAGATCCTCGCCGAATTGCTGCCGCACTACGGCGCAGACTGCCCTATTGCAGTCATTCACCGGGCGACTTGGCCGGATCAGGATTGGGTGGTAGGGACAATTGAAGACATTGCCGGGAAGGTCGAAGCCAAGGGGTTCAGGCGCACGGCGTTGATTCTGGTGGGTCGGGTGCTGGGCAGTGATCAGTTCAGCGAGTCGTCGCTGTACCGGGCCGGGCACGCGCATCTTTACAGGCCTTGAGGACGCCTTCGCGAGCAAGCCCGCTCCCACATTGAATTTGTGGACTCAGATCTATTGTGGGAGCGGGCTTGCTCGCGAAAGGGCCCTCGAATTACACCCATAAAAAAACGGCGCTCACGGGGCGCCGTTTTTTCATGCCGCAGCGAACACCTTAGTAGTAGGCGTTTTCTTTCTGCGTGTGGTCGGTCACATCACGAACGCCCTTGAGTTCGGGAATGCGTTCGAGCAAGGTGCGCTCGATGCCTTCCTTCAAGGTTACGTCGGCCTGGCCGCAGCCCTGGCAACCGCCGCCGAATTGCAGCACGGCGATACCGTCCTCAACCACGTCGATCAGGCTGACCTGGCCGCCATGGCTGGCCAGCCCCGGGTTGATCTCGGTTTGCAGGTAGTAGTTGATGCGCTCGTTGACCGGGCTGTCGGCGTTGACCATCGGCACCTTGGCATTCGGCGCCTTGATGGTCAGCTGGCCACCCATGCGGTCGGTGGCATAGTCGACCACCGCGTCGTCGAGGAACGCTTCGCTGAACGAATCGATGTAAGCGGTGAAGCTTTTGAGCCCCAGCGCGGTGTCTTCGGGTTTTTCTTCGCCCGGCTTGCAGTAGGCAATGCAGGTCTCGGCGTACTGGGTGCCAGGCTGGGTGATGAAGACGCGGATGCCGATGCCCGGGGTGTTCTGCTTGGAGAGCAGATCGGCCAGGTAATCGTGGGCGGCGTCGGTGATAGTAATAGCAGTCATGGAAACTCCTCACAGGCTTGGGCGCAGTTTACGCCAATCAACGCGCCGCACAAAGTCCTAGTATTTTTGTCGGGAAAGCGCAGGGCCATCCTGGCCCGGAGGTTCGCCGTCAATCCGTTGCTTTAGCCACCGATAGCTGCATTTTTCCACCCATTCATAGCTTGCCCACGACCCCACAGCAATGGCCAGCACGCAAACGACGAACATCAGATAGGGGTTTATGCCATAGCGTTGCGCCACAAACCCGCCCGCCGACAATACCAGCACGTGCATCAGATACACCGAATAGGAGCAGTCGCCGAGCCACTTCAACAGCCGCTGGTTCTCGAAAAAACGCTCCAGCGCCATGCCTGCCATCACCAATACCGCGCTGGGCAAGCCCCAGGCGAAGAATCGCGGTTGCGGCGGCAGCAGATAAATCGCCAGCAGCGCCCCCACAATCCCCAGCAAAGGCAGGTAAAGGCCGGGCTTGATCCAGCCCTGTCGATACGCCATGCCGATGGCCATGCCGAGCAGGAATTCGTAAACAATGTCCGAACGGTAAAATTCGCTGATCCAGCCATAGCCGGTCCACGCCTGGCACACTGCAAACAGCAGCGCCGCGACGATCAGCAGCCGAAGTTGCAGGCGGAACAACAGCGCCCAGGCGAACAGCAAGTAGAAGAGCACCTCGTAGTTGAGGGTCCAGCCGACATTCAGCGTCGGGTAGATCCCGTAACCGCCGGGGTTTTGCGTCGGGATAAACAGCAAGGACAGCAACAGGTGCGACCAGTCGACCGTCTGATCCGGCAACACCGGCTGGGCGAAGACCACGATCAACGCCATCAGCACCGTATACAGCCAATACGCCGGCACGATGCGAAACAGCCGGTACAGCAGAAAGCGCCCCGGCGGCAGCGATTTGCCTTCGGTGGACAGGAATATCACCAGGCCACTGATGACAAAAAACACGTCCACCCCCACAGCGCCTTTGTCGATGAACAACTGACCGATGGGGCCACGGGCCTGGAAGTCAAAGAATATCTGCATGAAGTGGTGGCAAACCACCGCCCAGGCCGCGAGGGCACGCAGTGCCTGCACTGAAATCAACATCGACGGTTCTCCGGATAGCTGTTGATCCTTTGTGAAAGCGAGCCCTCTCGCGATGGGGTATCAGCCACTGTTGGGTGGACTGACACACCATCGCGAACAGGCTCGCTGCCACAGAAGGGATCGGCGGCGCCTTATACAATCCGACACCGGTAGCCATTCAAAGGTCGATCAAAGATTCTCGTAGCGGTTCATGTCCAGCACGCCCTCTTCCACCGGATCAGTCTCGTGGATGTACCGGCTCAGGTCATGGAAGTAGAACCAGAACTGCGGGTGGCTGCGTCGGATACCCCAACGCTCGACGATCTTCTCGAAGCGGTTGGCGTCCTTGGCGTTCTCCATGGCCTCGACGAAGGCCGGCACTTGGCCTGCGGGTATGTTGAACATGAAATTCGGGTAGCTGCTGAGCACCCCGGGGAAGATAGTCAGCGTATCGAGCCCTGGTTGATAACGCAGCGATTCGCCGAGCAGGAACGCGACATTGCTGTGGGCACGGTTGCGCAACAGGCTGTAGACCTCGCGCTTGCCACTGGCCGCCTCGATCCGCAGCATCGTCGCCTCCGGCAACTGGTCGATCACTTTCAGCCCGGCGGCAGGACGCGACGTCAGGCGGCTCAAGACCTGCTCGGCACTCTGCAGGTCGCGGTCGATGTTGGGGCGCGAGCAATACGCCCCTTCGCAGCGGTTGATCGGGTCTGGCTTGGCATTGAGCTCGCCGTAGCGCGCCAGTAGCTGCAGGGCGAAATCGCGTTTTGGGTCCTTTTCGTCGAGTTTCAACGCGGTGGGCTTGTCGTCGTCGATGTCTTCATAGTCCATCCACATTTTGAATTTGCCGCCGTCCTGGTACCAGTCATCCAGGTAACCCTCTCGCGAGTCGGCCGGCATCAAGCGCAGGAAATTCAGCTCGGCGCCGTTGCGTATCAGGTCGAAATACAGGCGTGTCTGGGCCTGATGGGACACATTGCCGAACACGTCGAAGTTCACCGCCAACTGGTAGTACGTGCGTTCCAGCAGCGGAAAATCGAACAACCACAGGGTCTGCGGCACTTCGCCAATCAGGCCCTTGGTCACGGCGGCGCTGTCGAAATGGCGGAAAATACTCAACAACGCGTTGTCGTTGCCGGCCCACAGGGTCGACCAGCTCGGTGCCGGCAAGTCGGCGTAGCTGTCACGGCGCAAGGCTTCGTATTCGTTGCGCTTGTCACGGTAGTCGCGCCACAGGCTGAGGACGCTGCCGACGTCATCGTTCTGCCCCGGCATCGCCAGCAATGGCGTGGCCTGGCCACGATAATTGGGGTCGGTGATGTACAGGTCGTGCTCCGGGGCCTGGAACAATGCCCAGAAGTTGTCGCGGATCACGTCCGTGGCAATCTGCCCACGGCACACCGGGCCGCGGATGAAGGTGCGCACGAAGTATTCGGCGTTATCGAGCATGAACTGATAGCGCGCCTGGGCCGGGATGGCCTCGAACGTGGTAAACGGGTTCGCCCGGCGCTCCGGCCCATAGCCCGGCAACGCATTGACCTGCCAGTTGCCGTTGTAGAACAGGCTTTTGATCCGCGCCATTTTCGCCGCGCTCAACGGGTAGGTGATGTGCGTCTTGTGCACGATCACCCCCTGCACCGGCCACAGGCGGTAGTAATACTCGGAGCCTGGATCATCGTTCGGGCGACGGGTGTTGATCACGTCGATGGGTTGGCCGGTCGGCGTGCGTGAGCGAACCCACTGGAAGAAATGCCCCGGCTCGCCGTCCTTGAAATAAATGTGCGCGAGGAACCAGTGCTCGAACAGCCAACGTCCCACCAGGCTTTGCCGGGCGCCCGGCGCGTTGAGCAGGTTTTCCCATTGCACCACCTGCAACGCTTCCTGCGCGCTCGGCACCAGGCCTGTCTCGTCAATCGGCGCTCCGGAAGCAAGCCAGCGCTGCAGGGTCTGGTATTGCTGATCGGTCAGGCCGGTCACCGCCAGGGGCATGCCCTGTTTCGGATGGGTGCTGGCATAGGTGTCGAACTCTGCCGGCATCGCGCAGGCGTTTTCGCGGTTCAGGCCCAACACGATGTCTTCCGGCAACTTCGCATTGGGTTGCAGCGGCGTGCGGTGCCCGAACTCAAGCATCCGCGCCATCAGCGCCGCCTGGCTGCCCTGGGCGTCAAGCACCGAATAAAAGCCCTTCTGCTGCCAGGCACGCTTGCCGCTGGCGTCATAAAACAGCCGGGTGGGCGTCGCGGCCTGGGTGCGCTCGCCGTCATACACCGGCAACTTGCTCGCGCCGCGCGCCGCGCCTTCGCCGCTGCCCAGGTTGAGCTGACAGGCAGAGTCGTAGCAGGCATGGCAGGCCACGCACTTTTCGGTGAAGATCGGCTGGATATCGCGTGTGTAGGAAATGTCAGGAGCTGTGGCCAGGCCTTGCGCAACGGCGCCCCCACTTAAAAGCAGCAACACACTGCTGATGACGACGCGATACGACATGTTCCTGGTCCCGATCCTTGAAAAAACGCCGCGATTGTACAGACGCAGCGGCCCCACCAACATGAGCGATATTCATGCAAAAGCACGACATGCTCTAAAAGCACGCAGGTTTGCTATGATTCCGCCCCTTCGTAATGGTCTTTCCGAGTAGTCCACATGTCCGATCGCAGCCTTCGCCTTCAAGCTCTCAAGCACGCCCTCAAGGAGCGCATTCTGATTCTCGATGGCGGCATGGGCACGATGATCCAGAGCTACAAGCTCGAGGAACAGGATTACCGTGGCAAACGCTTCGCCGATTGGCCGAGCGACGTCAAAGGCAACAACGACCTGTTGGTGCTGACACGCCCGGACGTGATCGGGGGTATCGAGAAAGCCTACCTGGATGCCGGTGCCGACATCCTGGAAACCAACACCTTCAACGCCACCCGGATTTCCATGGCCGACTACGGCATGGAAGCCCTGACCTACGAATTGAACGTAGAAGGCGCTCGCCTCGCACGCAAGGTCGCCGATGCGAAAACCCTCGAGACCCCGGACAAGCCGCGCTTCGTCGCCGGCGTGCTGGGCCCGACCAGCCGGACCTGTTCGCTGTCACCGGACGTGAACAACCCGGGCTACCGCAACGTGACCTTCGACGAATTGGTGGAGAACTACACCGAGTCGACCAAGGGCCTGATCGAAGGCGGCGCCGACCTGATCCTGATCGAAACCATCTTCGACACCCTCAACGCCAAGGCGGCGATCTTCGCCGTGCAAGGCGTTTTCGAAGAGCTGGGCATCGAGCTGCCGATCATGATCTCCGGCACCATCACCGATGCCTCCGGCCGGACTCTTTCCGGCCAGACCACCGAAGCGTTCTGGAACTCGGTGGCTCACGCCAAGCCGATCTCGGTCGGCCTGAACTGCGCCCTTGGCGCCAGTGAGTTGCGCCCGTACCTGGAAGAGCTGTCGAACAAGGCCAGCACCCACGTTTCCGCGCACCCGAACGCTGGCCTGCCCAACGAATTCGGCGAGTACGACGAACTGCCGTCGCAAACCGCCAAGGTCATCGAAGAGTTCGCCCAGAGCGGCTTCCTGAATATCGTCGGCGGCTGCTGCGGCACCACGCCTGGGCACATCGAAGCCATCGCCAAGGCGGTGGCCGGCTATGCGCCGCGCGAGATCCCGGACATCCCCAAAGCCTGCCGCCTGTCGGGCCTGGAACCGTTCACCATCGATCGCAACTCGCTGTTCGTCAACGTCGGCGAACGCACCAACATCACCGGTTCCGCCAAGTTCGCCCGACTGATCCGTGAAGACAACTACACCGAAGCCCTGGAAGTCGCCCTGCAGCAGGTCGAGGCCGGCGCCCAGGTCATCGACATCAACATGGACGAAGGGATGCTCGATTCGAAGAAGGCCATGGTGACCTTCCTCAATCTGATTGCCGGCGAACCGGACATCTCCCGCGTACCGATCATGATCGACTCCTCAAAATGGGAGGTGATCGAAGCCGGCCTCAAGTGCATCCAGGGCAAGGGCATCGTCAACTCGATCAGCATGAAGGAAGGCGTCGAGCAGTTCATTCATCACGCCAAACTGTGCAAGCGCTATGGCGCGGCCGTGGTCGTCATGGCGTTCGACGAAGCCGGACAGGCCGACACCGAGGCACGCAAGAAAGAGATCTGCAAACGCTCCTATGACATCCTGGTCAACGAAGTCGGCTTCCCACCGGAAGACATCATCTTCGACCCGAACATCTTCGCCGTGGCCACCGGTATCGAAGAGCACAACAACTACGCCGTCGATTTCATCAACGCCTGCGCCTACATCCGCGACGAGCTGCCCTATGCGCTGACCTCCGGCGGCGTGTCCAACGTGTCGTTCTCGTTCCGGGGCAACAACCCGGTGCGCGAAGCGATTCACTCGGTGTTCCTGCTGTATGCGATCCGCAACGGCCTGACCATGGGCATCGTCAACGCCGGCCAGCTGGAGATCTACGACCAGATCCCGGCGGAACTGCGCGACGCCGTGGAAGACGTGATCCTCAACCGCACGCCGGAGGGCACCGACGCCCTCCTCGCCATCGCCGACAAGTACAAGGGCGATGGCAGCGTCAAGGAAGCCGAGACCGAGGAATGGCGCAACTGGGACGTCAACAAGCGCCTGGAACACGCGCTGGTCAAGGGCATCACCACCCACATCGTCGAAGATACCGAAGAGTCGCGCCAGTCGTTCGCGCGCCCGATCGAAGTGATCGAAGGCCCGCTGATGTCCGGCATGAACATCGTCGGCGACCTGTTCGGCGCCGGCAAAATGTTCCTGCCGCAAGTGGTGAAATCCGCCCGCGTGATGAAGCAGGCCGTTGCCCACCTGATCCCGTTCATCGAACTGGAAAAAGGCGACAAGCCTGAAGCCAAGGGCAAGATCCTGATGGCCACGGTCAAGGGCGACGTGCACGACATCGGCAAGAACATCGTCGGCGTGGTGCTGGGCTGTAACGGCTATGACATCGTCGACCTGGGCGTGATGGTGCCGGCGGAAAAAATCCTGCAGGTGGCCAAGGAAGAGAAGTGCGACATCATCGGCCTGTCCGGCCTGATTACGCCGTCGCTGGACGAAATGGTCCACGTGGCGCGCGAGATGCAGCGCCAGGATTTCCACCTGCCGTTGATGATCGGGGGCGCCACCACCTCCAAGGCGCACACGGCGGTGAAGATCGAGCCCAAGTACAGCAACGATGCGGTGGTGTATGTCACGGATGCCTCCCGCGCCGTGGGCGTCGCCACGCAGTTGCTGTCCAAGGAACTCAAGGCCGGTTTCGTCGAGAAGACCCGCGAGGAATACATCGAGGTGCGCGAGCGCACCGCCAACCGCAGCGCCCGCACCGAACGCCTGAGCTATGCGGCCTCGATCGCGAAAAAGCCGCAATTCGACTGGAGCACCTACACCCCGGTCAAGCCGACTTTCACCGGGACCAAGGTGCTGGATGATATCGACCTGAAAGTGCTGGCCGAGTACATCGACTGGACGCCGTTCTTCATCTCGTGGGACCTGGCCGGCAAGTTCCCGCGCATCCTGCAGGACGAAGTGGTCGGTGAAGCCGCGACTGCCCTGTACGCCGATGCCCAGGAAATGCTCGCCAAGCTGATTGACGAGAAATTGATCAGTGCCCGTGCGGTGTTCGGTTTCTGGCCGGCCAACCAGGTACGCGACGATGACATCGAGCTCTACGACGATCATGGCAAGCCGCTGGCCAAGTTGCATCACCTGCGCCAACAGATCATCAAGACCGACGGCAAGCCTAACTTCTCCCTGGCCGACTTCGTTGCACCGAAGGACAGCGAGCTCACCGACTACGTGGGCGGCTTCATCACCACCGCCGGCATCGGTGCCGAGGAAGTGGCCAAGGCCTATCAGGATGCGGGCGACGACTACAACTCGATCATGGTCAAGGCCCTGGCCGACCGCCTCGCCGAAGCCTGCGCCGAGTGGCTGCACCAGCAGGTCCGCAAGGAATACTGGGGTTACGCCAAGGACGAAGCATTGAACAACGAGGCGTTGATCAAGGAGCAATACAGCGGCATCCGCCCTGCTCCGGGTTACCCGGCCTGCCCGGATCACACCGAGAAAGCCACGCTCTTCGCCCTGCTCGACCCCGAAGCCGCCGAAATGCGCGCCGGCCGCAGCGGCGTGTTCCTCACCGAACACTACGCCATGTTCCCGGCGGCAGCGGTCAGCGGCTGGTACTTCGCCCACCCGCAGGCGCAATACTTCGCCGTGGGCAAGATCGACAAGGACCAGGTGCAGAGCTACACCTCGCGCAAAGGCCAGGAATTGAGCGTGACCGAGCGCTGGCTGGCGCCGAACCTGGGTTATGACGACTGAAGGGTCCTGACCTGAGTCTTGCCCTGCCCCTGTGGGAGCGGCCTTGCTCGCGATAGCGGTAGTCCCGTCGACATCATCGTCGGCTGTACCGCCGTCTTCGCGAGCAGGCTCGCTCCCACAACGGGCTCGGTTGCCGCGCAAACAGCCGGCCTCCCAACCCCGTCCCCACAGAGAGCACGCCAGGGATCGCAGGATTGGCTATGCTCAATGGGCTTACGTCAAGACGAGGGGTTTATGGACGATCCAATCGACAACAAGCCGCCGACCTTCTGGCAAATGCTGCACAGTGTCATGGCTGCGGCGTTCGGGGTGCAGAGCGGGAAGAACCGTGCCCGAGACTTCACCCACGGCAAGCCCAGTCATTTTGTGATCCTGGGGATTCTGTTCACAGCGGTGTTCGCCCTGTCGCTCTACGGCATCGTGCAACTGGTGCTGCTGCTGGCCGGGGTCTAGCGCATCAGGGTCTGCAAGTTGAACGGGTAGCGATAGGACGACGGCCGGCCCTTTGCGGACAGGCGACGGAAGTTCACCTCGTAGCCCGGTGAATCGCCCATGGCCAGCATTCGCTTCGCGGTAGCCGTGTCGATCAATTGCAGCAACGGGATCTGTCGATCCCGCCCGCCGTAACGGCTGATGTCCACGCCCCGGTCGATGTCGTGCAATTGCACCAACGCCCAGCCACCCAGGGTGAAATGCCCACCCAACAGCACGCTCAGGCGCCCCTGCACTTTTGCCTGCAACGCCGCGGCGGAAGTATTGACCGCGCTGAACAACACATCCTTTCCGGGCACGCTACCCGCCTCGGCATACGCCTGCATGGCACCAAAGGCCATTTCGTCATTGGCTGACCACACCAGCGAAACATTCGGGTAACGGTGGCGCAGCAGTTTCGCCTGTTCGTAGGCCCGTTTGCGCGTCCAGCCACCGTAGACCAATTGCCGCAAGCGCACTTCGGGGTGCTCGGCCAGTGCCCGCATCATGCCTTTCTCGCGCAGTTGCGCCGACGGGGTGATCTTCAGGCCGGAGAACGCGAGCAATTCAATCGAATCACCGGGCGCGACTGGCGGATGCTGGCGAACCAGCTCCTTGAGCATCAGGTAACCACCCTCCTCGTCGTTGGGCACCAGGCTGCCCAGGCGATCCGGACGCTCACCGAGCATGCTCATCTGATTGGCCGTCAGCGACGCGTTGACCATGAACAGTTTCACACCGCTGCCCTGCGCCAGCCGCAGCACTTGCGGGGCGATGTACTGTTCGTTGGCGAAGAGCAGGTAGTCCGGACGATCAGGACCTTGCAACGCCTGGCGGGCCTGCGCCACCGTCAGTTCCGGCATGCGCCGGGAATAGAGAATGCGCAGGTCGATGCCCAGATCACGGGCGGCCGCCTGCATGAACTGCGAGTAACTGACCCAGAACGCTTCGTCCACATCCCCGGGATTGAGGAACAGCACCGACTCCGCACGCGCGGCAGAACCGTAACCTGCGCCCAGCACCAGCAGGAAGGTGTAGAAAAACTTCAGCATGGATCGTCCGAGCCCCCGGAAATTCGCCGCGCATTATAGCCAGCGAATCCCGTTGAACGGCGCTAATTCCACAGATTGTCGGACAATTTGTGGAGCCAGGGCCCGGACCGGGTCAATTATTGATGGCTGACCCAGAACACGGCCGTGCCTACGACCAGGATGATCAGAAACAGAATGGCCCAGGCATCGACCGTACTGTCAGGCTTTGAAGCTTTGGTAGGGTTGCTCATTGCATCGCCTCTTGTCGGTTTTATCGGTGATTGCACGAAGACTCGAGCAGAGTAAAGACGACGATTGCCCATACCACAAATGCGGGTATAGCAATAACGATTCTCGTTAGTCGTTTTGGTTCTTTACATATACTCAAACATCACTTTTGCGCATAACTCCAAACTGGTATCTTGCCCCGGCTCCGTATGGAGTGCGCGGCCGTGCGCGCAGAATTGCCGAGGCAGTATCGGAGTCTTCAGCCAGCGACAAACGCAACTGGATCCGACCGGCCCAGCCTGAGAACAGGACTTATATGTACGTATACGACGAGTACGATCAGCGGATCATCGAGGACCGCGTCAAGCAGTTCCGTGATCAGACCCGACGCTATCTGGCAGGCGAGCTGAGCGAGGAAGAGTTTCGCCCCCTGCGCCTGCAGAACGGGCTTTATATCCAGCGTTTCGCCCCGATGTTGCGGGTGGCGGTGCCTTATGGTCAGTTGACATCGCGCCAGGTGCGCATGATTGCGAAGATTGCCCGCGACTACGACAAGGGCTACGCCCACATCAGTACCCGGCAGAACATTCAGTTCAACTGGCCAGCGCTGGAAGACATCCCGGACATCCTGGCTGAGCTGGCGACCGTGCAGATGCACGCGATCCAGACCAGCGGCAACTGCCTGCGCAACGTCACCACCGACCAGTTCGCCGGTGTCGCTGCCGACGAACTGATCGACCCGCGCCCATGGTGCGAAATCGTTCGTCAGTGGACCACGTTCCACCCGGAATTCGCTTACCTGCCACGCAAGTTCAAGATCGCCATCAACGGATCGACCTCCGACCGTGCGGCCATCGAAGTTCACGACATCGGCCTGGAGCCGGTACGTAACGCGGCCGGCGAAGTCGGTTTCCGCGTGCTGGTGGGCGGTGGCCTGGGACGTACGCCGGTGGTCGGCGCGTTCATCAATGAATTCCTGCCGTGGCAAGACCTGTTGAGCTACCTCGACGCCATCCTGCGTGTCTACAACCGCTATGGCCGTCGTGACAACAAGTACAAGGCGCGGATCAAGATCCTGGTCAAGGCCCTGACGCCTGAAGTGTTCGCCCAGAAAGTCGACGCGGAAATGGAGCACCTGCGCGGTGGCCAGACCACGTTGACCGAGGCCGAAGTGCATCGCGTCGCCAAGCACTTCGTCGACCCGGACTACAAGGCGCTGGACAACCAGAGCGCCCAACTGGCCGAGCTCGACCAGCAGCATCCGGGCTTTGCCCGCTGGCGCAGCCGCAACACCCTGGCGCACAAGAAGCCGGGTTATGTGGCCGTGACCCTGTCCCTGAAGCCGACCGGCGTCGCGCCGGGCGACATCACCGACAAGCAGCTGGACGCCGTCGCCGACCTGGCCGAGCGCTACAGCTTCGCTCAACTGCGCAGCTCCCACGAGCAGAACATTATTCTGGCCGACGTTGAACAAAGCCAGCTGTTCACCCTCTGGGGCGAACTGCGCGAGCAGGGTTTTGCCACGCCGAATATCGGCCTGCTGACCGACATCATCTGCTGCCCTGGCGGCGATTTCTGCTCCCTGGCCAATGCCAAGTCGATCCCGATCGCCGAGTCGATCCAGCGCCGTTTCGACGACCTGGACTACCTGTTCGACATCGGTGAACTGGACCTGAACATCTCCGGGTGCATGAACGCCTGCGGTCACCACCACGTGGGCCACATCGGCATTCTCGGGGTAGACAAGAAAGGCGAAGAGTTCTACCAGGTGTCCCTGGGTGGCAGCGGCAGCCGCGATGCCAGCCTGGGCAAGATCCTCGGCCCGTCCTTCGCCCAGGACGACATGCCTGACGTGATCTCGAAACTGATCGACGTGTACATCGAACAACGTACGGAAGACGAGCGTTTCATCGACACCTACCAGCGTATTGGCATCGACCTCTTCAAGGAACGCGTCTATGCAGCGAATCATTAAGAACAACGAAGTCGTCGACGAAACCTGGCACCTGCTGCCCAAGGACTTCAACATCGACGAAATCAGCAACTGCGACGACTACATCGTGCCGTTGCAGCTGTGGCGCGAACACGGCCGCATGCTCAAGGCCCGCGATGGCGGCCTGGGTGTGTGGCTGGATGCCGACGAAGAAGCCGAGGAAATCGGTGAGGACGCCAATCAGTTCCAGGTCATCGCCTTGAACTTCCCGGCCTTCACCGACGGTCGCAACTACTCCAACGCCCGCCTGCTGCGTGACCGCTACGGTTTCAAGGGCGAGCTGCGGGCGATTGGCGATGTGCTGCGCGACCAGCTGTTTTACCTGCATCGCTGCGGGTTTGACGCCTTTGCATTGCGCGCTGACAAAGACCCGTACGAAGCCCTTGAAAGCCTCAAGGACTTCTCGGTGACCTATCAGGCCGCCACCGACGAACCGCTGCCGCTGTTCCGTCGTCGCTGAGCCGCACCGCGCTGACCAGGCGAGGCCCTGATCCCCAACGGGATCAGGGCCTTGTCGTTTCAGGGCTGGCCCTGTTCCACCGGGAACGGTCGGCCCAGGGCAACCCAGTCGTTGTAAACCCTTGCACGCCCTTCCAGTACCGTGAGAACCGCAATGGGGTTATCCAGCGCCCCTGACGGCACAGGCCCGCTCTCGATCAGCCGCTCCCACAATGCCTGGGAGGCATCGGCCTCGGTCAACAATCGCCAGACCCGCGCCTGCAGATCCAGGTAATTGACCTGAAAATCCGCAGTGAGCGTCAACGTGTTGATCGACCCTAGAAACCGTCCGCCACGCGGCTTGAGTGCGAGCCGATGCCAGACCTGCAAATGCGCTTCGCGCTGCCCCGGCGCAATGGCGTTCAACCAGGCGGCCGGGTCCGAATACTGCGCGTCCTGCGCACGCAGCCACAGGTTGAGACCGGTTCGCTCCCGATGCCGGACCAATCGCTGCAGGGTGTCCTCATCGGTCAGCGGGTTGTTCCACAGCAGTACGCGGTCCCTGGCGATGGCCTGATTGAGGATGGCCTGCGGGACACGGCGGATCTGGTTGTTGCGCAGGTCCAGCGTGGTCAAATACGGGTGCTCCATGATCCCCACCGGACACGCGCGGATGCCGGTGTCGTTGAGTTTCAGCACCCGCAGCTGGTCCATCCCCACCACCACGGGAGGCACCCCCAGCGGGTTGTGACTCAAGTCCAGATCGCGCAGATTGGCCAGCGAGCTCAATTGAGCGGCGGTATGTTCCCAAACGTCAACTGGGTCGAACGCAAGTTCAACGAGGTCAGGTGCTGCAACTGGGTAATCGTCGATGGCAAGGCCCCTTCCAGTTGCCCATTGATATCGGGCAGTCGCAGGTCGGTGTCTTCGAGATTCAGGGTGCGCAAGTTCGCAAAGTGTTCCAGAAAACCGTTCAGCGTCGCGCGTTCAAACACATGGATTTTTTCCAGGTTCAACCCGACCACGTCGTTGAAGCGGACATTGAGCACCGGCAGTCGATGAAATTCTTCGCGGCTCATGTCCAGCGTATAGCCAGCGACATGATCCCCGGAATACAGACTGCCCTCCTGGGGCGCCTGTTTGCGTAGGATGGCAACCAGCTCATCACCCACTTCGACGCGGGCCTCGACCTCGGACGCCATCGCTGCCTGGACCCGCTGGGCATTCAATTGTCCAAGCTGAACCAGGTTGAGCGTCTCAGTGCCCGGGTCGCCCATCTGCAGCAGGGGGATGTCCATCGTTTCGATATCCTGCGCGACCTGTGCAATCCATTCGTCGAGGCCCAAACACAGCTGGTGCAGTTGCTGTCTGGCCCTGTCGAAATGCGCCTGAGCCCCGTCTCCGAGCGCTTGCAACAAGGCCTCGGCGTCGTCATTGGAAAACTCCGGGTAGGCTTCCCTGACCTGCAACCTCATCATCGCGCGCGTCAAGTCGGCGCCCTGAGGGGTTTGCGGAAAAACCCCGCCACGCAGGCCCTGAGCCTCGAACGGCAAGCGCGAGTCCATCCTGCCCAGTCCCAGGGCCAGTTCCGAGCGGGAGATCGGCCGTTCGCCGAGCCTGAGCCTCAGCGCTGCCCCGGGATCCACCGCAGGCAAGTGCAACGCCGCGTGTTCAGCCTCGGAAAGCAGCCCGACGATGGCCTCATGAAAATCGCTGGCGCCGGTTGAAAAACCGTAAGCCCGATAGCCGCTTGCGGACTTGATCAGGCGCCGGCAATCGGGCGTATCCAGTGGGCCGCAGTGATCCAGCAGGCGACCGCCGCTGGCACCGTCGAACACTTCGATCCGTACGCCTCGTGGCCATCCGGACAGGTTTTTCAGCGAGTGCAAGGCCAGGGTGTCCGACTCGGGACTGGACACAGATTGAAGATAGAGGCCTTCATAAGCCCGATTCAGGCGCACATGCTGCTGGTACTGGCGCGCCTTGCTGTCCAACTGTCGGAACAGGTGCCTGGCTTGCTCCGCGCCCGGTGCCGCGGTGAAGTCGATGCCGTACCGGTCGAGCATTTGCTCAACGGCGGCCTTGGGCACACCGGGGTATTGCCGTTGGAACAATCGAACCCATTCGTCCCCCGATTGCTGAAGGCGCTGGTAGCGGCTGCTGAACAACGCGCTGCGTTCGGCGCGCGAATCGGCCAGCCCGGCGACATCCTGGTCAATCCGAAAGCGCTCGACGGTGTCCGCCAGCAGGGGCGTCGGCGGTCGCCCGGCCTGCATCAGGCGCAGCATATCATCGTCGATGGCGCTGACCCTGCCAATCTGCGCCAACACCTCGTCACTGAACATCCCGGCGGGCGCGCCGATGCCGCGCAAAAGCTCCACACGCGTGGGCATTGGCGGTTTCGGGGGGGCGCTCAGCGCCACATCGGCAACCGGTCCAGGGGTCAACTCGCCCTCGCCGACTTCTCGGCTCAGCACGCCCGCTTCGACGCCATCACGAGCGATCGAGGCTGCGTCGGCGGCCAGCGGCAACGCATTGAGCAAGCCGAACACCGTGCGGCTGGCACCCTGCGCGCGCTGGCTGGCCGTCTCGCCGTTGAGCGCCTGATCCAGCCCATAACCGGCGTCGATGAGACCCGCCAGCGCCATCACGCCCTCACCGCCCGGGACAAACAACGCCAGGGGGCCGAAGCGGTTGACCCATTGCACGATCGGTTCAACGAACGCTGTCAGGTTGTCACGGTTGACCTGAGCATCGTTGCGGATGGTTTTGACGCTGTCCTGGGCAGCTTGCTTCATGGTCAGCACCAGTTGCGCAAAGGGATCGGTAGCCGAAGGTGGACAGTCGAATCCGATGTAGTCAGCAGGGTCCCAGTAACCATCGTTGTTGAAGAAACCGGCCTCTTTGCTCAACCGGTGCCGTGACGGATACAGCGCCATGCCGTCCAGTGCGGTGATGACACCGGCGTGGAAGGTGCCGTCGCGACGATCGTCTTCGGCGAAGTGCGCCGCCAGCGCCTGTCGGGTTGCAGCGCTTTTTGCCTGTTTTACGACCCATTGGCGTAAATGGCTGGGGTCGGAAAACTCGTGCAGGGGCGAAGAGTTGCCGGGCACGTACATCAGCATCCGGCCGCTGCTGCGGTGCCGATAGCACCAGATATCCGTGGCGGTGTAGCGATAGAGCCTCAGCCGGCTGGCCTCGACCTGCGACGACAGCCGTGTCGGCGCTTGCAATTGCGCCATCGTCAGGGCGTCCCATGTCTGGTCCGGTGCCAGCCCCGCCGCCTGCATTGCCAGTTCCAGGCCCTTGTCCGTCAGGCCATTTTCGTGATGCTGCAGCCAGGCCGTCATGACAAATGCAGCTTTGGTCGACGTTCTCAGGGGATAGGGCTTGCGCCCGAGAATCATTTCATCAACGGGCCAGGCCTGATCGACGTAGGCCTGGTACAACTCGTCGAAAAACAGTGTCCAAACCCATTGCTTGAAGTCCGCCGGCCGCAGGTTGATCTGCGTCTGCGGTCCATAGGTTTGCGGCGCCGTGTGCCGGTAGATGCCTTCATAGGTGCGGTGGTCATCGGTCGGCTCGGGCCCCTCGACGATGCGCACTGCCGGACCGACATCCGGCGGTGTGTACAGCCCGAAGCCGGTCTCGCCAAACCGACCGTCCCCCACGGTCTGGTAGTTGGACAACAGCACATGCACCAGGGACTGCGAACTCGCGACGCGCCCTTCATGGCGACCGTCGAGTCCGGCACGTAACCAATAGTCGTAATGCAATGTCACCAGTTGCGCAGTCTGCGGGTCGAGATCCAAGCCCCACTTTTCACGGATCTTCTGTTCGGCGAAGCGGGCCGGGGTTTGCGGCAGCGCAATATCGACCGCTGCCCGCAGCTCGTCACGCAGACGCGGTGCCGGTGACGAGTCAGGCGCGACCGGCAAGGAGAGCGCTGGCTGTGCTGATCGATCGAAAATAACGCTTTGTCGAGCGGGCGTCAGGGTGGGCGGTGTTGCGTGGTGCGTGTTCACATCCATGTTGAACGACCTTGAAGCGGAGAGGAGTCCTCAGCTTAGAATCGAACCTTTCATGAAAAAAGCGCAATTGCCCGATGGGTATTGGCGTTAAAACACCCGGAATCAGGGTAGTAAAAACAGATATGTACCGCAGCCGTTCGGGCTCGGTATGCAGCAGGGTCCTGAGGCTGATTCAGGCCACAGGACCCTGCCCTGGGCTTACCAGAAGCGTTGCTGGGTCAGACGACTCCACCAGCTCAGCAGTACGCGATCCACCGAACCGCTGGCCGCCATGCCGATACGTTCCTGCAGGCTTTTGCGCTCGGCGTAGTGCAGGTGATAAAGCTCGGACTTCTTCGCCCGTTCGGCCAGGTATTCATCGCTGGTTTTCAGCTCGTCCACCAACTGCTTGTCCAGCGCGGCGACACCGAGCCAGATTTCCCCGGTGGCGACTTCGTCGATGGCCAATTGCGGGCGATAGCGCGACACGAAGTTCTTGAACAACTGGTGGGTGATGTCCAGGTCCTCCTGGAATTTCTCGCGACCTTTCTCGGTGTTTTCACCAAACACGGTGAGCGTGCGCTTGTACTCGCCGGCGGTCAGCACTTCAAAGTCGATGTCATGCTTTTTCAGCAGGCGGTTGACGTTGGGCAACTGCGCCACCACGCCAATCGAGCCGAGAATGGCGAACGGTGCGCTGATGATCTTCTCGCCGATGCACGCCATCATGTAGCCGCCACTGGCCGCGACCTTGTCGATGCAGACAGTCAGCGGAACTCCGGCATCGCGGATACGCGCCAGTTGCGAAGACGCCAGGCCGTAGCTGTGGACCATGCCGCCACCGCTTTCCAGGCGCAACACCACTTCATCCTTGGGCGTGGCCAGGGTCAGCAGCGCCGTGATTTCGTGGCGCAGGCTTTCAGTGGCCGAGGCCTTGATGTCGCCGTCGAAATCCAGCACGAACACCCGGGGTTTGGCTTCCGGTTTCTTCTTTTGCTTCTTATCGCTCTTGGCCTCGACCTTGCGCAGGGCCTTGAGCTGGTCCTTGTCCAGCAGGGTCTGCTCCAGGCGTTCACGCAGTCCCTTGTAGAAATCGTTGAGTTTGCTGACTTGCAACTGGCCGCTCGATTTGCGACGCCCTTTGCTGCGCAAGGCCGCGAAACTGGCCAGGACCACCAGGATGGCGATCACCAGTGTCACGGTTTTAGCCAGGAAAATGGCGTAATCGGTCAAAAAATCCACAGGGACTCCTTCAATACGATGCGCTGCACAACGCGCGCGGGATGGCACCAGCATACCCATGCGCCGGCCCTGCGGCCAGCCGGAAACCTTTGGCAACAGGCCTGTAACGGGCATTTCAAACAAGCGTATGTTTTTTCATTGACAGCTCACCCTCATCCTCATAACCTCGCCGAACCTTCAACGTACCGGGAAGACGCGGACGTGGGCAGTATCTATCTGATTCGACATGGCCAGGCCTCCTTTGGTGCAGACGATTATGACGTCCTGTCGCCGACCGGCATTCGCCAGGCGCAAGTCCTCGGCCAGCACCTCGCCGGGCTGGGCCTGAGCTTTGATCGTTGCCTGGCAGGCGACCTGCGTCGCCAGCAACATACCGCCAGCAGCGCACTGGAACAGTTCGCCGCCGTGGGGCTGCCGGTGCCGATCATCGAAACCGATTCCGCGTTCAACGAGTTCGATGCCGACGCGGTGATCCGCGGCCTGTTGCCGGCCATGCTCGATGACGAGCCCGAAGCGCTGGATATCCTGCGCAACGCCGCGCAAAACCGCAGCGAGTTCCAGCGCATCTTCGCCCTGATCATCGAGCGCTGGCTGGCCGGGACCTATGACACCCCGGGCCTGGAAAGCTGGCTGGGCTTTGTCGAACGGGTTCAGGCCGGCTTGCAGCGGATCCTGGAGAGCGCCGACAACACCCAGAAAATCGCCGTGTTCACCTCCGGCGGCACCATCACCGCCCTGCTCCACCTGATTACGCAAATGCCTGCCCGCCAGGCGTTTGAACTGAATTGGCAAATCGTCAACACCTCGCTCAACCAACTGAAGTTTCGTGGTCGCGAGGTGGCACTGGCTTCTTTCAACAGTCATGCGCACCTGCAGCTGTTGAAAGCCCCGGAACTCATCACGTTTCGCTGAGTCCGGACTGTTGTGACCCTGGCTGTAACCCACCCAAAAAGGATCGAACCATGACCTCCGTAGCTGATGCCGTACAAGCAATGCAAGCCAAGTTCAACCCAGCCGCTGCTGCCGGTCTTGACCTGGTCTTCGGTTTTCGCATCGACGACACCAAGCACTTCTCGCTGATCGTCAAGGACAGCACCTGCAAGCTGAAAGAAGGCGAAAACCCTGACGCCCAGGTCACCCTGGTGATGGACGGCGAAACCCTGGAAGGCATCGTCAGCGGTGAGACCGACGGCATGCAGGCCTTCATGGGCGGCAAACTGCGCGCTGAAGGCGACATGATGCTGGCGATGAAACTGTCCGAGCTGTTCCCGGCGTAAGACGGCCTCGACTGCACACGATACCCGCCCTTGTGGCGGGTTTCGTCGTTTCAGGGCCGGTGTCGCCCATTGTGAGAACAAGCCTGCTCGCGGGTGCGGCGCTTCAGGTGTCAATGATGCTGGCGGTGATGGCCTTGGCCGGAGCGCCGCCCGCAGTACGCCCGTTGTCACGGATTTACCGTGAGCAACGCCACCTGTCGCGGCTGTGACATCTCGCCACAGTGCTCTTACAATGCCACCACTTCCCGCACCGGCTATCCCATGGACATCGATCTCGCCCGCACCTTTCTGGAAATCGTTCGCCACGGCAGCCTCGCCGCGGCCGCAGAAAAGCTCCACGTTACCCAGACCGCGATCACTGCACGGGTGCAGAAACTCGAGAGCCAACTGGGCAGCACCCTGTTTGTGCGCAATCGCGCCGGAGCCCGCCTCACGCCCAACGGCGAAGCCTTCGTGGTGTATGCCAATCAACTGGTCGAGACCTGGGAAGCGGCGCGTCGGGATCTGCCGCTGCCGGAGGGTTATCACGACGTCCTGCACATCGGTGGCGAGGTCAGCCTGTGCAACCCGTTGATGCTCAGTTGGGCGGGTGAGTTGCGGGAGAAAATTCCCAGCCACGCGCTGCGCATGGAAATCCGTGACGGCGAAAACCTGCTGCGACAACTGGAGCTGGGGGTGCTGGATGCAGCCCTGGTCTATCAGCCGGAATACTGGCCGCGCTTGCAGGTCGAGCAGATTCTGGAGGAAAAGCTCATTCTGGTGCGCCAACCCGGTCGCGAGACGCCCTACGTGTACATCGACTGGGGTCAGGATTTCCGGCGCCAGCACGATGCCGCCCTGCCGGAAAAAGCCAAGGCGGCGCTAAGCTTCAACCTTGGCCCCCTGGCGTTGCAGTACATCCTGGAAAATGGCGGCAGCGGTTACTTCCGTACCCGCGTCGTGCAGAGCTACCTGCAAAGCGGCATGCTGGAGCAGGTGCCCAAGTCACCGGAATTCAGCTACCCGACCTACCTTGTCTACTCCCGTGACCGCGATTCGGCGACCCTGCAACGGGCGTTCGACCTGCTGCGTGAAGTGATCCGCTCCGACGATGACTGGTCGCAGCGCTGGAACCCGCTGACCTGAGTCCGCTTTTCACCGGAACATGGCATTTGTGTCCCCTGGTTCGAGCTGCGCAGGCGGCGAGATCGGCTAATCTGCTGGGATAACGATAAAACGCGGGTGCATGCAGTGAGGCAGACCACCGAAGCTTTTCGCCGCCGCTACCGGGCGGCCATTCATCCCCGCTACAACCCTTGGCTGCATGGCGCCTTTGTCCTGCTGTTCGGCCTGCTGGCCATCGCGGCATTCTGGAGCACGGTGCATCAGGTGCTGCCACTGCAGTGGCTGGCGGTGCCCGTGACCCTGCTGCTGTTCAATCTGGGCGTATACGGGGTGCATCGCCACCTGGGGCATCACAAGAAACGCTTTGCGCGAATGTTCTACGCGCGCCATGCCGGTGACCACCACAGCTTTTTCGCGCCCGGCAGCATGTCCTGGGATGAGCCGCGCGACTGGCGCGTCATCCTGTTCCCGGCCTGGCTGATCGTCGTGCACACGCTGCTCGTCGCCCTGCCGATCTGGTGGCTGTTGCAACGGTTCGACACCAACGTCGCCGGCCTGGTCGGTGGCTTTCTAGTCCTGGGTTACCTGGCCTATGAGGTGTTTCATGCTTGCGAGCACCTGCCCCACACCCATCCCCTGACACGTTGGCCGTGGATTCGGCAGATGCGCCGTCTGCATGAGCTGCATCACCGACGTGAACTGATGCAGGAATGCAATTTCAACATCGTTTTCCCTCTGATGGACTACCTGTTCGGCACCCTCTACTGGGAGCCCGAGCCCACCCGCCTGGACATGACGAGAACGCCCATGACCCGCATGCAGCATCAGATCAAGATTGCCGGCAATCCGATTGATGTGCTCGCCTACGCCAGCACCGTCACCCGTTGGCCGGAGTGGCACCCCTCGTCGCTCAGGATCGAGGGCCAGGGCGGTGCACTGCATGCCGGTGCACGCTTCGAGGAGGACATCCGGGCGGGTGGGCGCGACGGACACCTGCGCTGGATGGTCACCGAGTTTCTGCCCGGCCGGCGCTGGAGCGCCCAGGCTTATGGTGACAATGGCCTGTCGCTGGTGCTCACTTACGAATGCTCTGCCGAAGACGACGGCACGCGATTTATCCGTACCCTCGAGTATCAGTTCAGTGGCCTGGCCATGCGTATCGCCAATCGCCTGCTGCTCAAGCGCCGCATCGATCGGGAGTCGGCCGCCTCGATGCGGGCCTTGCGTGAGAGGGCCGAACGGAACCTGGCGGGCACAGGAGTCACCGCGTGAGGCGAAGCGTCAGGTTTCATCATCTGGTTCTGTCCGTCATCGTCGCCATGGCCGCCTTCCTGTTGCTCATGCCGACCAGGGTGCAACCGGTGGCCTGGACGCCGCTGCCGGCGCCTTCACTGGCCAGCGGCCCCTATGCCGACAACCAGCGCCTGAAAAGCCTGGAACGCGTCGGACCTGACGATATCGACGGTCCGGAAGCCTTGCTGCTGGAGAACGACGTGCTCATCACCGGCTTGCATGACGGCCGGCTGATCCGCAGCAGTCTCGATGGCAAGACCACCAAGATGCTGGCCGATACCGGTGGCCGTCCCCTGGGATTGGCGCGTCACCCCAACGGGTTGCTGGTGATCGCCGATGCGGTCAAGGGCCTGCTGTCACTGGACGCCCAGGGTCGCCTGATTGCACTGTCCACGGCGGCCAATGGCGTGCCCTTCGGTTTCACCGACGACGTGGTCATCGACAAGTCCGGCCACTACGCCTATTTCACCGATGCCTCCAGCCGCTTCGGCTACGGCCACGACGGCGAGGCGATCATCGAACACAGCGGTGATGGCCGCTTGCTGCGCTATGACTTCCAGACCGGTAAAACCGCCCTCCTGCTGGACAAGCTGGAGTTTGCCAACGGCGTGAGCCTGGGGCCGGACGAGGCCTTTGTCCTGGTCAACGAAACCGGGGCCTACCGCATCAGCCGTTATTGGCTCAGCGGACCAAAGGCCGGCACCCACGACCTGTTCATCGACAATTTGCCGGGGCTGCCCGACAACCTGTCGTTCAATGGCCGGGATCGCTTTTGGTTGGCGCTGTACGCGCCGCGCAATGCCTTGCTTGACGCCACGGCGCCACACCCGTTCGTGCGCAAGATGATCACACGGGCGCTGACCGTGCTCCCCAAACCGGTGGAGAAACGCGGTTTTGCGCTGGGCCTGGACCTCGAGGGCAAGGTGATCGCCAACCTGCAGGATGGCACCAGCGGCAATTATTCGCCGATCACCACGGTGCGTGAGTATGGGGAGTGGTTGTATGTCGGCTCGTTGAAGGAAAAGCACCTGGCGCGGTTGCCGTTGAGCACGGCGTTGCAGGATTGACACTGTCCCCTGTGGGAGCGAGCAAGCCCGCTCTCACATTGTGCTGCGCGCGCCGGGTTCAGCGGGGATTGTCCTGCCCATCGCGCTCGGCATTGTCGGTTTCCTCCCGCACCCGTTCAGGGTCAAGGTCGGTGCCATCGTCCTGCCTGAGGGGAATCGCACCTTCGTTGTTCGGCAGTTCGTCGATGCCCGGTTCGTCTTCGGGATGGACGGTGGTGCGCCCCGGGCTCAGGGGCTGGGGATCGGTGGGGATAGGGTCGTAGCCGCCCTGTTCTTCGCTCGGGAATTTGGGGTCGTTCATGGGGCACCTCGCATGGAGCCGGAAAATCGGACTCTTACCATTCGAGGTGCCGGGATTTACCGCCGTTCCAAATGTTCAGTCACCGCTCGTCGGTGGCTGAAAGGCCCTTTCAGGAGGGTGCCTGGAGTTGCTGGACGATCTTGTCCTTGACCTGCAGCCGCTTCTCCTTGAGCTTCTTCAGCGCTTCATCACTGGGCGCATCCGATTGGGCCGTTTCAGCCTTCACCACATCGGCGTCCACTTGCTGATACTTGTTGAGCAGTGAATCCAGTAACGGATCCTTGGTGCGTCTTTGCTGGATATCTTCCTTTGAACAATGCAAGTCCTGATAAAGATTGTGTGGCACCGGCATGGAACACCTCCGTTAGTTGATCAGTGACAAACGCGGTCAATTGCGCTCGCCAATGATCAGAATGGCCTCGGTCGACGGGTTCTGTCGACCGCCTATCAGACCAGCGGCGTCCGTTCGTCGCCCTTTGGCAAACCCGAGTAAACCTTTGACCGCTCGTCAGCCTCCACTGAGTAACGATCGCCTGATCGCCTGAAACCCAGCGTGGAGAATGACCAATGGACGGATTTACTTTTCGCAACCTCGCTCTGGCCGTTGCCCTGAGCACCAGCATGGGCGCGGCTTACGCGGCCACTTCCAACGACTTCGTCGACAAGGCCGCCGAAGGCGGCATCGCCGAAATCGAAACCAGCCGGCTCGCCCTGGAAAAAAGCCAGTCAGCGGACATCAAGGCTTTCGCCAATATGATGATCACCGATCACTCGAAGGCGAACGACGAACTGGCCGCGATTGCCCAGAAAAATGATATCGAGGTGCCGGACACCACGACCCTGGTCAAACAGGCCAAGGAAAAGATCCTCGACATGCGTGACGAGTCGTTCGATGCGGCCTATGCCAACAATCAGGTCAAGGCCCACGAAGACACCATCGAACTGTTCAAGAAGCAAGCCAATACCGTGACCGATGACAAGGTCAAAGGGGCGACCGAGCTCAAAGGCTTCGCGCAGAAAATGCTGCCAGGCTTGGAGAAACACCTGGAAATGGCGAAGAAACTGCAGGCGGCGCATCCGAGCAAGTAATCAGCTCCCGCCCTCGTCATCTGCTACCGATAAAAAAGGTCCGCCTTCAATCAATGAAGGCGGACCTTTTTTCAACGTCAACCGCTAACCCCCATCCGTATCGATATCGGCATCGGTGTTATCACTGGGTTTCGGACGGTCCGGATTCGGTTTGAAGCCGGGGCTGAATTCGTTGTCATTGTCTGTGTGCCGGTTCTTCTGGTCGACCGCCGGGTCGGCGATCTCCGGTTCTGCAGTCTGTCCCTGGTCCTGGGTCTTCGATGGCTCTTTCATACCTACCTCGTTCGTCACTGCCTTGACACGGCAGCCCTGTAGTTTCGAAGCCACCCTCCGTTCAGGGTTCCATCCAATGACTGAATGCGGGCAAAAGACGGCAGTTTCAGCCGGTGCCGACTAAAGTAGTCCTGCGCCACGCAAATAAACCTCGCGGGGCGAACAACTATTTCAGTAGGCAAATGTCACTGAAGTGCGCCGGTCATATTCAGGGGAGTCGGCGCACCCTACAAGGAGTCGACACACAATGGCTGCACTGCAAACCAGCACACTCGAAGCAATTAAGAACAACCAGACCAAATTGATTGCCGACTGGCTCGGAGGCCTTGAAACCAGCGGTGCCACGCGCAACCTCAAGGATCAGGAGGTCAAACAGCAGACGGCGGAATTCCTGCAGTTGATCATCGCCGGTCTTGAAGCCGGCAATGGACAGAACCTGGCCTCGGCCGGTTGGGACGAGATTCGCCTGTACCTGGAAAAACTGTCCCGCAGCCGCGCCTTGCTCGGCCAGGACTCGCAACAGACCGCCAGCTTCATCTTCGCGTTGAAGGGCCCATTGTTCGCCGTGCTGCAAAACCACCATCAGGATAATCCGGCGCTGCTGGCCGAACAGCTGTTGGAAGTCTCGGAATTGCTCGACACCCTGGGCATGCACACCATCCGCACGTTCCAGAAGTCCCGCGAGGAAGTGATCAAGCGCCAGCAGGAAGAGCTGCTCGAACTGTCGACTCCAGTGGTCAAACTGTGGGATGGCGTGCTGGCGCTGCCCATGATCGGCACGCTCGATTCGCAACGTACCCAGGTGGTGATGGAGTCGCTGTTGCAACGCATCGTCGATACCGGCTCGGAAATCGCCATCATCGACATCACCGGCGTGCCGACCGTCGACACCCTGGTGGCACAGCACCTGCTCAAGACCGTCACCGCCATTCGCCTGATGGGTGCCGACTGCATCATCAGCGGCGTGCGGCCGCAGATCGCCCAGACCATCGTGCACCTGGGCCTGGACCTGCAAGGCGTCGTGACCAAAGCCAACCTCGCGGATGCATTGAAGCTGGCGCTGACGCGATTGGGCGTTACCGTCAGCAAGTCGGTGTAAGCCGATGGAACGCATTCCTATCTTGAAAATGGGCGATTTCCTGCTGGTGACCATTCAGGTCGACATGCACGACCAGCTCGCCCTGACCTTGCAGGACGACTTGTCCGAACGGATCAGCCAGACATCGGCGCGTGGCGTGTTGATCGACATCTCGGCGCTGGACATGGTCGATTCATTCATCGGGCGCATGATCGGCACCATCTCCGGCCTGTCGAAAATCATGGATGCCGAAACCGTGCTGGTCGGCATGCAACCCGCGGTGGCAATCACTTTGGTCGAGCTCGGCCTGACCCTGCCCGGTGTGAGTACCGCGCTGAACGTCGAGCGCGGCATGAAACTGCTTCAGGATCGAGTACGCGACCAATGACCGTGCGCGACAGCGGCACTCAACCGATCAATATAGAGCAGGACGTGGTGCTGGCCCGGCAACTGACGCGCAAGCTGGCCACCGAATGCGGCATGCGCCTGATCGACCTGACCAAACTGGTGACGGCCGTCAGCGAGCTGGCGCGCAACACCATGGTGTATGGCGGTGGCGGCAACATGGACTGGCAGATCCTCGAGGAAAACGGACGCACCGGTGTCCGCCTGGTGTTTCGCGATGAAGGCCCGGGCATTCCCGACCTCAAACTGGCCATGACCGACGGCTGGACCTCCGGCAGCGGCCTGGGCCTGGGCCTGACCGGGGCCAAGCGCCTGGTGGAGGAATTCGAGCTCGATACAGAGCCTGGCAAGGGCACTCGCATAACGATCACCCGATGGACATGAATATCAAAGGGTCAATGACCCAGGTGCTGCCGATCGAAGACAGCAGCCAGATCGGTCACGCACGTCGCATCGCTCAACAGCTCGCGGAAAACAACGGTTTTGACGCCACGGACGCCGGACGCGTGGCGCTGGTGGCGACCGAACTGGCCAGCAATATTCTCAAGCACGCCACCCACGGTGAACTGCATCTGAGGCTGTTGCCACGGGCCTGCGGTGCGGGAATCGAAATCCTCGCCATCGACCGCGCCCAGGGCTTTGACTTGCAGGCGTGCCTGACCGACGGATTTTCTACCCGAGGCACCCAGGGTATCGGCCTGGGCGCCGTGTCGCGCCAGACCGAGGTGTTCGACGTCTACGCCGATGCGCGCGGGGCGGTGCTGTTGACGCGCATGTACCCGCGCAACGACAAGGCCCCGGACCGGCGGATCGGCGTCAGCCAGCACGCGTTGCATAACGATCCGGCCTGCGGCGACGTCTGGCACCTGGCGTTCGACGGGCCGCGCATCAGCGCGTTGGTGATCGACGGTCTCGGGCACGGTATAGAGGCAGAGCGGGCTGCCCGCGCTGGCGAAACAACCTTTGCCCAGTCGCCCTTCGCGTCCCCTCTGCTGTTGCTCGACGACATCCATGTCGCCATGACCGGCACCCGTGGCGGCGCACTCGCCATCGCTCAATTCGATGGCGAGGGGCTGCGATTCGTGGGCATCGGCAACATCGGTGCCTGCCTGATCGCGCCGGATACATCCCGTGGCCTGGCCTCTCACCCCGGCATCGTCGGTGGGCAATACCGCAAAGCCCAACCCTTTGACTATGCTCACGCGAACGGACATCTGTTGATCATGTACAGCGACGGCCTGCAATCGCGTTGGAACCTGCAAGATTACCCCGGCCTGGTGCATCGCCACCCTGCCGTGATCGCGGCTGTCCTGCACCGCGATTTCTGCCGTGGACGGGACGACGTCACGGTGTTGGTCATTGCTCTGGAGACGGCCCATGACTGATACGCCCCTCAGTCCAATGGACGAACACACCGCCCTGGTGGCCCGGTTGCAAAGCGAAGCCGACGCCCTGCGCGAGGAACTGGACGAAACCAACCAGGGTGTCCTGGCGCTGTACGCCGAACTGGACACCCAGGCCGAGCAACTGCGCCAGGCCTCGGACCTCAAAAGCCGCTTTCTGTCCTACATGAGCCATGAGTTCCGCACGCCACTGGGCTCGATCCTGAGCATCACCAGCCTGCTGGCCGATGAGCTCGACGGGCCACTGAGTCCCGAACAGCACAAGCAGGTGAGCTTCGTCAGCAACGCCGCGCGGGAATTGAGCGACATGGTCGACGACTTGCTCGACCTGGCCAAGATCGAAGCCGGGCGCATCAGCATATCGCCCGCCTGGTTCGATATGTTCGACCTGTTCGCCGCCCTGCGCGGCATGTTCCGGCCAATTGTCGATGCCAGCGCGGTGGACCTGATCTTCGAGGAACCGGTCGGCCTGCCCAGGCTGTACACCGATGACAAGAAGCTCGGGCAGATTCTGCGCAACTTCATCTCCAACTCGTTGAAATTCACCACGCGCGGCGAAGTCCGCGTCTCGGCCAGCCTGGAGGGCAGCGACCGGGTGCGTTTTGCCGTCACGGACACCGGAATCGGTATCGCTCCCGAGCTGCTTGGTGCATTGTTCGAAGACTTCTCCCAGGTCGACTCGCCGTTGCAAAAACGCTTGCGCGGTACGGGCCTGGGACTCTCACTGTGCAAACGCTTCGCCGCCTTGCTGGGCGGTGAAGTCGGGGTCGAGAGTACGCCGGGGGTCGGTTCGACCTTTTTCGTGATCATCCCGCTGGCGATTGCCACGGAGCCCGCCGATGAAACGTGATATCCGCCTGCTGATCGTCGATGACAACGTCGCCACGCGTTATGCCCTGCGGCGCCGCCTGGAACGGCACGGCTACGTGGTGCTCGAAGCCGGCACCGGGGGTGAAGGGCTCGCACTGATCGCCAGTGAAACCTTCGACGCGCTGATTCTGGACGTCAACCTGCCGGACATGAGCGGCTTCGACATCGTGCGCAAACTGCGCTCGGAAGCCGACACCGCCCTGCTCCCGGTGATCCATGTGTCAGCGGCGTCGATCCAGTCCGGCGATATCATCACCGGCCTGGACGCCGGCGCCGATGCCTACCTGATCCATCCGGTGGACGCCGATGTGTTGCTGGCGACCCTGCGCACCCTGTTGCGGGTACGCGACACTGAGAAGGCCCTGCGTGAAAGCGAGGCTCGCTTCCGCGAGATTTTCGTCAACGTGTCGGCGCCCATTGCGGTACTCGATGCACAGTTCAAGGTGCACGAATGCAACCATGCCTTCTCCCGGCTGATCCAGAACAATCACGGCCCCAACGCCCTGCGCGAATGCTTCGCCGACGAACAGGACGCCATTCTCGATGAACTGAGCCTGCGCCTGAGCGTCGGCGAGCGCTGGAAAGGCACGCTGACCATGCGGGTCGAGGATCAGCTGCGCGAAACCGAGTGGCAGATCTCGCCTTACCGCACGCCGGAGTTGAGCCTGGTGTTCGTCGAAGACGTCACCGAGCATCGGCACCGCGAGCGTTCGCACCTGGCCAGGCTGGATGACGCCACCTCGCAGCTGGAACATGAAATCGCCTCGCGGGTGCGCACCGAAGCCCAGTTGCTGCAGGTGCAGAAAATGGATGCACTGGGCAAGTTGACCGGCGGTATCGCCCATGACTTCAACAACCTGCTGACCGGCATCATCACCAGCCTGGAGCTGATCCAGAAGCGCATGGCCGATTCGCGTCCCGACAAGGTCCGGTTCTATGCCGAAGCGGCCTTGAACTCGGCAATGAGCGCGGCTTCGCTGACTCATCGTTTGCTGGCCTTCGCTCGTCAGCAACCGCTCAATACCCGGCCGGTGGACATCAACGAACACGTCCGCTCACTGGAAGAGCTGCTGGTGCGCACCATCGGCGAGCACATCACCCTGAGACTCGAACTGACGTCCAAGGCAGCCATTGCCCTGGTCGATCCGATTCAACTGGAAAGTGCCGTGCTGAACCTGGTGATCAACGCCCGCGATGCCTTGCCCCTGGGCGGCAATATCTGGGTCAGCACGTATGCGGCGTACTCCCACGGCGACCCGAAACTGGTGGACGGGGCCTACGTTGCACTGGCGGTACGCGACGACGGCACCGGCATCGAGCACAGCGTGATCGACAAGGTCTTCGACCCGTTTTTCACCACCAAGCCGCTGGGCCAGGGCACGGGCCTGGGCCTGTCGAGCATCTACGGCTTCGCCCGGCAATCCGGGGGCGACGCGCACATTCGCAGCGTGGCCCGACGCGGCACCGAAGTGACCATCATGCTACCCGCCAGCACCGAGCCGACCACCGAGCAGGAGCAAGTGCCGGTGGTGGACGCGCAAGGCACTGGCGAGCACGTGCTGATTGTCGAGGACATGCCATCGGTGCGCATGTTCGTTGCCGAGGTGCTGGTGGATGCCGGCTATCGCTGCACCCAGGTGGAAGATGTCGAAGGCGCGCTCGAGCGCTTGCAGAACGACGCGTCGATCGACCTGATGCTGACGGACGTGGGATTGCCGCGCATGAACGGCCGGGAACTGGCGGACGTCGCCCGGGGCTGGCGCGATGGCTTGCCGATCCTGTTCATGACCGGCTACGCGGAAAACGCCCTCAATCGCCAGGTGTTTCTCGGCGATGGCATGGACATGCTGATCAAGCCGTTTCAGATCAGCGAGCTGCTGGACAAGGTTCGCCGCAGCCTGGATGGCGCCGGATAGATCAGTGAATCGCGAGCAGGCCCGCTCCCACAGTGTTTTGTGTACGCCGCATCATCTGTGGGAGCGAGCCTGCTCGCGATGAAGCCAGACGCTTCAACCCAAAACCCTGGCCAAAAACGGCGCCGTCCGACTCTTCCTGCTGCCCGCCACCTTCTGCGGCGTCCCGGCCACCACGACCTTCCCGCCCCGGTCTCCGGCCCCCGGCCCGATGTCGATCACCCAGTCACTCTGCGCCACCACGCGCATTTCGTGCTCGACCACAATCACTGTGTGCCCCGCCGCCACCAGATGGTTCAGTTGCTCCAGCAAGCGGTCCACATCCCGCGGATGCAGCCCGGTGGTGGGCTCGTCGAGCACATACAGCGTGGCCCCGCGTTGATTGCGCTGCAGTTCGGTGGCCAGCTTGATGCGCTGGGCTTCACCGCCGGAGAGTTCGGTCGCCGGTTGGCCAAGCCGCAGATACCCCAGGCCGATGTCGCGCAGCACTTCCAGCGAACGCCGGATGCCGGCTTGCTCGCTGAACACCTCGACCGCCTGGTCCACGGTCAACTGCAACACCTGGGCGATGTTCAGGCCCTGCCAGGTAATCGCCAGGGTCTCGGGGTTGTAGCGTGCGCCGTGGCACGTCGGGCAAGGTGCGTAGACGCTGGGCATGAACAGCAACTCGACGCTGACAAAGCCTTCGCCTTCGCAGGTCGCGCAACGGCCCTTGGCCACGTTGAAGGAGAACTGGCCGGCGTCGTAACCCGCGGCCTGCGCCTCGGCCGTGGCCGCGTAGAGCTTGCGCACGTTGTCGAACAGCCCGGTGTAGGTCGCCAGGTTCGAGCGTGGCGTACGGCCGATGGGTTTCTGGTCAACCTGCACCAGGCGCTTGATCGACTCCAGCCCGGCGCTGACCTGGCCACCACTGGCCTGCGGCGCATCATCCTCCAGGCTCAACTCGGTCGCTTCGCCCTCCGCCACTCCGCGCCCGAAATGCGCGCCCACCAACTCCAGCAGCGCCTGACTGACCAGGCTGGACTTTCCGGAGCCCGAGACACCGGTGACGGCAGTGAAGCAGCCCAACGGGAACTCGACGCTCAGGTTATCCAGGTTGTTGCGGGTGATGCCCTCCAGTCTAAGCCAGTCCGTCGGCTTGCGCCGGGCGGACGTTTGACTGACCTGATCGGCGAACAGATAGGCTCGTGTCTGCGAATTCTCCACGCCAGCCAGGCCCTGGGGCGGCCCGCTGTACAGCACTTGCCCGCCGTGCTCGCCGGCGGCCGGGCCGACATCGATCAGCCAATCGGCCCGGCGCATGGTTTCCAGGTCGTGTTCGACCACGAACACCGTGTTGCCCGCGGCTTTCAAACCTTGCAGGGCGTCGAACAGCGCTTCGCCATCCGCCGGGTGCAGGCCGGCCGAGGGCTCATCGAGCACGTAGATCACCCCGAACAACTGCGACCCCAGTTGCGTCGCCAGGCGCAGGCGCTGCAACTCGCCGGATGACAGGGTCGGCGTGCTGCGCTCCAGCGCCAGGTAACCGAGCCCCAGGTCGGTCAGGATGCTGACCCGTTCCAAAAGATCCTGGGCGATGCGTTGCGCGGCCAGGCGTTTTTCCACCGACAGGTTCGGCGTGTGGCGCACGTCCGGGGCATTGGCGTGGGCGCTGGCGCCATGGGCCGCGCGGTCCTCCCGGGCTTGGCGAGTCTGTTCATGGGTCATGACGGCGCCGGCTTCATCGGCCTGTTCGAGGTAGCTGTGCGCGGCGACCGGCTTCAGGACTTCGGCCACTTGCAGCAACGGCATCTGCGACAACTCGCCGATGTCGTAGCCGGCGAACGTCACCGACAGCGCCTCGCGCTTGAGTCGTTTGCCGGCGCACAGCGGGCACGAGCTGCCGATCATGAATTGCGAGACGCGTTTCTTCATCAACGCACTTTGGGAATGGCTGAACGTGTGCAGAATGTAGCGCCGGGCGCCGGTGAAGGTGCCTTGGTAACTCGGCTCCATCTTGCGCTTGAGGGCGACGCGGGTTTCTTCGGGGGTGAGCCCGGCGTACACCGGAACGGTCGGGGTTTCCTCGGTGAAGAGGATCCAGTCGCGCTGCTTCTTCGGCAGGTCGCGCCAGGGTTTATCGACGTCATAACCCAGAGTCACGAGGATGTCGCGCAGGTTCTGGCCCTGCCACGCCATGGGCCAGGAGGCGACGGCGCGCTGGCGGATGGTCAGGCTCGGGTCCGGGACCATGAGCGCTTCGGTGACTTCATACACCCGCCCCAATCCATGGCATTCAGGACACGCGCCCTGGGGCGTGTTCGGCGAAAAGTCCTCGGCGTACAGCATCGGCTGACCCGCCGGATAACTGCCGGCGCGGGAATACAGCATGCGGATCAGGCTCGACAAGGTGGTCACGCTGCCCACCGAGGACCGCGTGCTGGGCGTGCCGCGCTGCTGTTGCAAGGCCACTGCCGGTGGCAGGCCTTCGATGGAATCGACGTCCGGCACCCCGACCTGATCGATCAGGCGCCGCGCATACGGGGCCACGGACTCGAAATAGCGTCGCTGCGCTTCGGCATACAGGGTCGAAAACGCCAGTGACGACTTGCCCGAACCGGACACGCCGGTAAACACCACCAGGGCATCGCGGGGGATGTCGACGTCGACGTTCTTGAGGTTGTGCTCACGGGCCCCGCGCACTCTGACCATGCCTGAGGGAGGATTGGAGGTGCGTTTGGAGGTCATTGTGCGGCCTTGATTGAATTGAAGAAAACACCGATCGCCGTAGGGGCGAGCGAGCAAGCCCGCTCCCACATTTTCATGTGTTCAGCCATTGAGCACGGTCCGGACCATCCGGGTGAGCGCTTCGGGGCGGTAGGGTTTGCTCAGCAGGAACGTGTCGGGACTCAGCTGATGGTTGCGCGAGATCATGTCACGGGTGTGGCCGGAGGTGAACAGCACCGCCACCGGAGGCGTCTGGACCTTGGCCCAGGCGGCCAGGTCCGTGCTCTTGATCAGGCCGGGCATGACCACGTCGGTGAAAATCAGCTGGACCGCCACCCCCTCCAGCAGCATCTGCATGGCAGCATCGGCGTTGGCGGCCGTCAGGACCTGGTAGCCTTCCTCGGTCAGCAGTTCCACCACCGACGTGCGCACAGCCTCATTGTCCTCGACCACCAGGATCGTTTCATGACCACCGTGATGCTGGGTGTCATGGGCGTCCGTCTCACTGGGCAAGGTCCGCCGGCTTCGCGGAAAGTACAGGTGCACCCGGGTGCCCTCGCCTTCGACACTCGCCATCTCGATGTGGCCACCGCTCTGCTTGACGAAGCCGAAGACCATGCTCAGGCCCAGCCCCGTGCCCTTGCCATCGGCCTTGGTGGTGAAAAACGGCTCGAAGGCCTGGGCCAACACCTGCGGGGACATGCCGACGCCGGTATCGCTCAGGCCAACTTGCACATAATCGCCCTCGACAATGCCCTTGCCCGCGCAGAAGCGCCGGTCGAGTGTGACGTTTTGCGCATGCAGTTCGATGACCCCATCGCCGCGCATGGCGTCGCGGGCATTGATCGCCAGGTTGAGGATGGCGTTTTCCAGTTGATTGCGGTCGACGTGAATGAACCAGGAGGCCTGAGGCAGCCGGACATCGATCCGAATGGTTTCACCCAGCGTCCGTTGCAGCAATTCGCCCAGCCCCTCGAAAACCTGCCGGGGGTCACAGACCGTCGGCGACAGCGGCTGGCGACGGGCAAATGCAAGCAGTTGCGACGACAGCTTCGCGCCGCGCTCGACCGCAGCGATCGACGCGGTGACCCGGCGCTGCACATTGGCGTTTTCCGGCTCATGCCGCGCCAGCAAGTGCAGGTTGCCGGCAATCACTTGCAGCAGGTTGTTGAAGTCATGGGCCACGCCGCCCGTCAGGCCACCGATGGCTTCGAGTTTCTGCGATTGGCGCAACTGCTCTTCCGCTGCCAGCCGCGCCCCCACTTCGTCGGCGACACGCTGTTCGAGGTTTCGGGTGAATTTCAACAGCGACTCTTCGGCGGTCTTGCGCTCGTGGATGTCGATCAACACGCCGGGAAAGCGAAACGGCTTGCCCTGTTCGTCAAACTCGCAACAACCGCTGGCTTGTACCCACAGATAACTGTCGTCGGCACGCATGACCCGGTATTCGGCGTTGAAAGGCTCACCCGTGGCGACACTGCGATTGACCTGTTCATTGACCCAGCCAACGTCGTCGGGATGAATCCGTGATTCGGCATGGTCCGTCGGCAAGTCACCGAGATTCTGGCCGAGCGGATAGGAAAAGGTCCGGGCAAAACGTTCATCGCCCGAGAGCCGGTCAGCCTTGAGGTCCCAGACGAACGAGCCGAGCAAGGCGCCGGCGTTCAACGCCAGGCGTACCCGTTCATTGTCGGCGCGGTAGGCGGCCTCGGCTTCCTGGCGCCGGCGCTCGGAAATCACATGATCAGTGGTCTCGACCACGATCGCCATGACCCCGGCGGGTGTTCCCTGGTCATCGGCCACCGGGCTGTAATAGAGGTCCATCCACACGTCTTCGGGAACGCCATCGCGCAACAGCACCAGCGCCTTGTTGTGATAGGACAAGGTGCCGCCGGCCAGGCAGGTGTCGAGCACGTTGCGGTTGAACTCGGCGACTTCCGGCCAGCCCAGCTCGACCGGCGCCCCCAGCAGGTAAGGATGACGGCCACCGGCAAATACCGAATAGGCGTCGTTGTAGATCATGTACCCCAGGCGCCCCCACAGCATCACGATCGGCACCGGCGAAGCCAGCAACATCTGCACCGCGCTGCACAGGCTGGCGGGCCAAGTGTCGAGCGCCCCCAACTCGGTATGACTCCAGTCGAACGTACGGATTCGACCGGCCATTTCGCCGCGCCATCCGGCACACCCGTGGCTATCGTCTAGAAATTGCATCGACTGGTTTTGAGTCCTGTAATTGACGCCCGTTTGTTTCGAGCATCGTGCACGCCAATGGTTTCATAGAGATATAGCTGATTTAAGCGGCTTGCGAATTTCCGGATATGCTCGCGTTTCCCTGTGGGAGCGAGCCTGCTCGCGATGGTCGTCAATGATAACGCTGAAAAACTGACACTCCTTGGCGTTTTTACGACCATCGCGAGCAGGCTCGCTCCCACATGGGCTCTGCGGATCAGTGGAAATCCCGGCTGCGCACGCTGATGCCGTCCAGCAACGGGCTCAGGTCGCTCAAGCGTCCGGCAATCAGGTGGCGCACTTCGCCTTCCCTCTCCCAGCGGCCATCGACCTTGAGCAACTGCGACCCGACCAGAACCTTGCGCTGGCGTTCGGCCAGGTCGCGCCAGACCACCACGTTGACGTTGCCGAACTCGTCCTCCAGCGTCACGAATGTCACGCCACTGGCGGTGCCCGGGCGCTGTCGCCCGGTCACCAGCCCGGC
Source organism: Pseudomonas sp. IT-P12 (assembly GCF_949767465.1). Taxonomy (NCBI): domain Bacteria; kingdom Pseudomonadati; phylum Pseudomonadota; class Gammaproteobacteria; order Pseudomonadales; family Pseudomonadaceae; genus Pseudomonas; species Pseudomonas sp. IT-P12. The sequence continues at coordinate 812,352 of NZ_CATKPY010000011.1, forward strand.
GACGCTGACCGGGCGGCCATGTTCGAGCGCCAGCAACTCCCTGGAACTGCGGCAGCGCCGGGCTTTCAATTCGCCGCGCAACAGGGCCAGCGGGTGCGGGCCCAGTGTGGTGCCGAGGCTGTTGTAGTCGGCCAGCAGGTTCTCGCCCACCGTGGGTTTGGGCAGTGACACCACCGGTTCTTCCTGGCTCGGCAAACCGGCGAACAACCCCAATTGCTTCTGCACCCCCGCCACTTCCCAGCGCGCTCGATGACGATCGCCCGCCAAACCGCGCAAGGCGCCGGCATCGGCCAGTTGTTCCTGCGCCCGGGCCTCCAGGCGCGCCCGCTCGCCCAGGTCGGCGATGTCGATAAACGCCCCCTTCGACCTCGCGGCTTCGATACGACGGGCATCGTCCTCGCGAAACCCCTTGATCATGCGCAGGCCCAGGCGAATCGCCGGTTGCGCGCCGCTGACCGGCTCCAGGCTGCAATCCCAGTCACTGGCGCGCACGTCCACCGGACGAACCTGCAGGTGATGCCGGCGCGCATCCTGCAGAATCTGGTCCGGGCTGTAGAACCCCATGGGCCAGCTGTTGATCAGCGCACAGGCGAAGGCCGCCGGTTCATGGCATTTCAACCAGCAACTGGCGTAGGTCAACAAGGCAAAACTGGCGGCGTGGGACTCGGGAAACCCGTAGCTGCCGAAACCTTTGATCTGTTCGAAGATCTGCGCGGCGAACTCGGCGGTGTAGCCGTTTTTCTTCATGCCGGCGGCCAGGCGCTCCTTGTGCGGTTCGAGCCCGCCGTGACGTTTCCACGCGGCCATGGAGCGGCGCAACTGGTCGGCCTCGCCGGGGCCGTAGTCGGCGGCGACAATGGCGATCTGCATCACCTGCTCCTGGAACAGCGGTACGCCGAGCGTGCGCTTGAGCACCACCTCCAGCGCTGGCGACGGGTACGTCTCGGGCTCTTCCTTGTTACGCCGCCGCAGGTACGGGTGCACCATGCCGCCCTGAATCGGTCCCGGCCGGACGATGGCCACTTCGATCACCAGGTCGTAGAAGGTTTTCGGCTTGAGCCGGGGCAGCATCGACATCTGCGCCCGAGACTCGATCTGGAACACGCCGATGGTGTCGGCACGACTGATCATTTCATAGGTCGGCCGGTCTTCGGGCGGGATCGTGGCCAGGCTCAGGTCCAGGTCGCGATGCCGGCGCAGTAGGTCGAAACAGCGGCGAATCGCACTGAGCATGCCCAACGCGAGGATGTCGACCTTGAGCAGACCGACCGCGTCGAGGTCGTCCTTGTCCCACTGAATGATCGTACGGTCCGCCATGGCGGCGTTTTCCACCGGCACCAGGGTGTCCAGTGGCTGTTCGGAAATCACGAAGCCGCCGGGATGCTGCGACAGGTGCCGGGGAAAGCCGATCAGTTGCCCGGTCAGGCTCAATACGCGGCGCAGCACCGGGCTTTCAGGGTCGAAGCCGCCTTCGAGCAAGCGTTCCAGCGGAGGGGTTTCATCGCTCCAGTGGCCACAACAGTCAGCCAGCGCATTGATCTGATCCGGCGGCAGGCCCAGGGCCTTGGCCACATCGCGCACCGCACCGGCGGCATGGTAGGTGCTGACAACGGCCGTCAACGCGGCGCGACCCCGGCCATAACGACGGAAGACGTATTGCAGGACTTCCTCGCGGCGCTCGTGTTCGAAATCCACGTCGATGTCTGGCGGCTCGTTGCGCTCCTTGGACATGAAACGCTCGAACAGCAGCGTGGTGCGATCCGGGTCGATCTCGGTGATGCCCAGGGCGTAGCAGACCGCCGAGTTGGCCGCCGAACCGCGCCCCTGACAGAGGATGTGCTGCTCACGGGCGAAACGCACCACGTCGTGGACGGTGAGGAAATAGCTTTCATAACCGAGCTCGGCAATCAGCCTCAGCTCCTTGTTGATTTGCCTCAGCACTTTGATCGGGGCACCTTTTTTCCAGCGCCAGGCGATCCCCTGCCTGGTCAGTTGCCGCAGCCAGGCACTGGCGGTGTATCCCTCGGGCACCAGCTCCCTGGGGTATTGATAACGCAACTGCCCCAGGTCGAACGTGCAGCGCCGGGCCAGGTTCACCGACGCCTGTAACAACACGGGCGGGTACAGCTCGCGCAACAGCTCGGGGCTGCGCAGATGCCGTTCGCCGTTGGGGTGCAGGCGCAACCCGGCGTCGGCCACAGGCAGGTGATGACGGATCGCGGTCATGGTGTCCTGCAGGGCCCGCCGACCACGGCAGTGCATGTGCACATCGCCGCTGGCCACGGCGGGGATGTCCAGCGCCCCTGCCAACGCCAGCAACTGATTCAGCCGTCGCTGGTCGTCCTGGCCGCGATGCAACTGCACCGCCAGCCACAGGCGCTCGGCAAACAGCTGCCTGAGCCAGCGGCCCTGTTCCAGGTCATCGACCGAATCCGGCACCCACAACACCAGCAACCCCGGCAACGGTTCGCTGAAATCCTCACGCAATACCTGATACTGGCCTTTCTGCGTCCGCCTTCGCGCCCGGGTGATCAGCCGGCACAGGTGCTGATAGCCTTCAAGGTTCTCCACCAGCAGCACCAGCTTCGGACCGTCCTCGATCCGCACTTCGCTGCCGATGATCAGCGGCAGCTCCACCGATCTGGCCGCTTGCCAGGCGCGGACAATCCCCGCCAGCGTGCATTCGTCGGTGATCGCCAGGGCTTGATAACCGTGTTTTTTCGCCCGCTGGAACAGTTCCAGGGCGCTGGAAGCACCGCGCTGGAAACTGAAGTTCGACAGGCAATGCAGTTCGGCGTAGTCGAGGCTCATGCGAACCAGCCCTGCAACCACAACGGGCCGTCCTCACCGACCGCGCGATAGGCCCAGCCATGCTGGCCGGTGCGGGTCTCGATCAGGTAGTAATCGCGGCGCACGTCGTCGCCGTCCCACCAGCCGGACTCGATGCGTTCTGGCCCCATGAGGATGCGCGTCGAAGCTTCATGGACCGCCTGCGGTTCAGTCAGCAGCCAGCCCGGACGCTGCACACCCGGCAGGCCCGGGCAACGTTGGTTATCGTCACGGGCCTGCCACGCACACTCCGGCCGGTGATCGGCCTGGAACCGCAAGCCATGCACCGCGTCGTCGCCCAGTCGGGCGCGCAGGCGTTCGCGCAATTGCTCCCAGGGCAACGATTGCTGTGGGCGGTCGTCGAACAGCGCCTGAGCCTGCGGCACGAAGGCCGGCAAGTCTTCGGCGCGCAGACGGAAACCGCGCACCGGGGCCTCGACCTGTACCTGTTCCAGTCGTCCACGGGCCAGTTCAAAGAGCATCGCCGGATCGCGCTCGGCGCTGAGCAGGCCCACCTTGATCACACTGTCCGGCAAGCCGGCGTGCTCCAGGTGCAGGTCGAACCGCTGCACGCCACTGTCACGCCCGCAGAGGAACGCTGACAGGTCACTGGTCAGACGGCGCAGCGGAAACAGCAGCGCCTGATGGGATTGCACGTCGAAGTTAAGCTCGATGCGCACATCGAAACGGTCCGGTGGCAAGTAGAACGCCAGCGCCAGTCGCCGCCTGCCGAACAAGGCGTCCAGATGCTTGAGCACCTGGGCCTCGAAACGCCGGGCCAGGGTCTGCCGGGGCAACGCCTGCACCTGGCTCAAGGTGCGCAGCCCCATGCGCGACAACGCCGTGGCGACGCTGGCCTCGAGCCCGATGCGGTCGACGGGCAATGGCCCCAGGTGATGCTGCAGGGCTTGATCGTCGGGTACCACCAGGCCGTCATGGGCGTTGGCCAGAATCCGCGCCGCCACCGGGTTGGGCGCGGCGACGATTCGATGGCGAAACCCCAGTTCGTCGAGTTCGCCGCGCAAGCGCGCTTCCAGTTGCGCCCAGTTGCCGAACAAGCCCAGGCTGGACTCGATTTCAAACACCACCGCCCGCGGGTAATGCACACTGACCTGGGCGCTGAAGCGATAGGCCCAGGCGGCCAGGAACTGTTGCCAGTGTTCGATCCCGGCGACGTCGTATTCCGCCGTGACGAAACCTTTGCTCAACGCCTGGGCGGCGGTCATCGACTGGCCCGGGCGCAGGCCCAGGGCTCGTGCCGACGCATTGACCGCCTGCAACACCCGACGCTGCGCCGGGCCGGTCAGCAGCGCCAGCGGCTCCTCGGGGTCGGTACGCTGGCGCAGTACCGCGTCCAGCGCCAATTGCGGGAAAACAATGCACACCCAACGCATGGCAACCTCAATGCCCCACGGTAAAGGCAATCGGTGCCGACCGGGCCAGCCCGCCCCGGCACTTGAGCACGCGCAATTGCGCAGGCCGGGCATCGATGGCGATGCGCAGGGCCGCAGGCGAAGGGTTGATCGCTTCCTGGATCGAGCGGTAGGCAAACGCCAGGGTCGAACCGGTTTCCGCCGCCACCTGCAAGCGGCGCAACGCCCGGTCATCGGCCTTGAGCGGCCAGCACAGCACCGCGCCGCAACTGCCCGAGCGCAGGCATTGTTCCGCCGCCCACAGGGCATCGCGCTCGCTGGCCTGGATGATCGACAGCTGGCGCAGGTCGATCCCGGCGTTTTCCCAGGCCTGGGGGTACGGCACGAAAGGCGGCGCCACCAGCACGATGCGCTCGCCCGCCGCCGACAGCCGGGCCAGTGTCGGCCACACCAGTTGCAACTCGCCGATGCCCTGTCCGGCCAGGAGGATTTCGCTCAGCGCCGCTTCCGGCCAGCCGCCGCTGGGCAACGCTGCGTCCAGCGCGGCATGCCCGGTGGGTTGCGGGCTGACGCTCGGCGGCGCCGGTCGGCCCTTCCAGACCTGGCCGCCATTGAACAGCGTGTCCAGCGCAACGACGGCACCCATCAGCCTTGCCTCACCAGACCGCAGAACACCCCTTCGATCGCGAGGTCCTGACCGGCTTCAACGATGATCGGCTGATAAGCCGGGTTGCGCGGCAACAGGCGTACCCTGTCGCCCACCCGCTCGAAACGCTTGATGGTCACTTCGCCTTCCAGGCGCGCGACGACGATCTGGCCGTTGATCGCCTCGGGACTGCGGTGCACGCCCACCAGATCGCCATCGAGAATGCCGTCCTCGATCATCGAGTCGCCGCGAACCCGCAACATATAGTCCGGGGTCTTGGAGAAAATCGATGGGTCGAGCAGCAAGCGGCCATGGACATCGGCATCGGCACCCATCGGCGCACCGGCGGCCACCCGGCCCAGGACCGGAATGTCCAGCAGTTCGGGGCGCGCTGGCTGCCCGAGCAGGCGAATGCCCCGGGCCTGATGCGGGTTGACCTCGATAAAACCGGCTTCGGTCAGCGCCAGCACATGCTTGCGCGCCACGCTGCGCGAGGCGAAACCAAAGGCCTCGCTGATTTCAGCGAGGCTCGGGGACTGACCGTGCTCGGCGATGCGCTCGCGGATGAAGGTCAGGATGGCGGTACGGCGGGGAGTCAGATTGGTCATGGAGTACATTTGTACTCTTTCGGGATTTTTCTGACAAGGATTTACAGACGAGATGTAGGACGCCGGTGTTCAGGTGGCCAACATCATCGTTGACGTCCATCGCGAGCAGGCTCCCACAGAGGATCGGCAGTGGACACAAAGCCTGTGTTTACATCCGTCGATGCTGGGAGCGAGCCTGCTCGCGATGGCGGTGTTTCAGTCCGGCACAACCGTTCCCCAGATGAATCAAGACGTTGCCGACGTCAGGTTTTCCAGGTAGCTCCATGGGTAGATGCCACGTTCATGGCCGTCGCTGAAGACCAGTTGCAGGCCGTAGCCCTGGGCGTTGAGTTCGACCACGCGGATACGCGGATCGACCTTCACCGTCATTCCCTGCAACCGAAATGCCCGGCATTGCGAGCATGGGCACTGGCGGCGCAAATCGGCGTGGGTCAACACCTGCTCACGCCCGTCCGGCCAGTTCAGGCGCAGTTGCTGCCGGCTGCGCGAATTGCCGATCGCCAGCGGGTTCATTGCAACTGACTCAAGGCAATGCGCACGGCCTTGCGCACTTCCGGGTCGCCGTCGTCCTGCGCGGCCAGCAAGGCGGCGATGGCCCCTTTTTCGTTGAGTTCACCCAGAGCCAGCGCGGCTTCCTTGCGCAGGTTGCTGATGCGATGGGCGAGGGTTTCGATCAACGGCTCCAGCGCCGGGGCGTAGCGCAAGCGGCCAAGGCTGCGGGTCGCGCGCAGGCGCACTTGCCAGTAATCGTCGGCCAAGGCGGCAATCAAGGCCGGGCCGGCATCGCTGTGTCCGACCTTGCCCAGGGTGGTTGCGGCTTCCTCACGCACCTGCCAGGCCTGGTCCTGCAAGGCTTGGCGCAGCGCCGGCAGGACCTGGGCATCCGAGGCCACGCCCAGCGCCCCGGTGGCGGCGCGCCGTACTTCGGTGTCTGGATCATCGCTGGCCAGTCGCGCCAACGCCGGCAATGCGTCGAGCTGCTTGAGCCAGCCCAGCACACCGACCGCTTCACGCCGGACATTGGCGTCCTGGTCGTTCAAGGCCCGCAGTGCCGCCGGTGCCGCCTCGGCAAAGCGCAATTCACGCAAGGCGCGGAACGCAGCGATGCGCACGCTGATATCGGCATGCCCGGTCCACGGCAGGATCACCCGCCCCGCCGCTTCACTCTTGAGCAGGCTCAAGCTCTGCGCGGCAGCGGCCTGCACCGTCAGCGCTGGATCGGTCAGGGCCTGGCACAGCGCCGCAACGACCGGCTCATCCTCCCAGGCTTCCAGCAAACGCGCCGCTTCGGCGCGCACTTCTTCGGTCGGGTCCTCGGTCAGTCGATCGACCAGCCACTGCAAGCCATCCGGCTCTTCGAGGTCGGCCAGTTCGATCAGGGCAATGCGCCGCACACCGGGGTCTTCATCGGTCAGGCGCGGTTGCAGGGCAAGGATGTCGTCGTTATCGGTTACATCGAATAGAGAGGTCATAGGGCAAATCGCGGCAGTCTGGTTTCAGGGGGAAGTCCGAGAGGGTTCAAGCGCGGTAATTGCCGACCCTCCTGGTGATGCAGCAACTCGAGGCAATGGCGCTTCAAGCGGGAAAACGCGTGGCTGGTCACCAGTTCGGTGGTGCGCGGCCGGGGAAAGTCCAGGCGCAGGTCCTCGATGATCCGACCGGGGCGCGAACTCATCACCAGCAGCCGGTCGGCGAGAAACAGCGCCTCGTCGATGTCGTGGGTGACGAAGACCACGGTGGTGCGAATCCGCGTCCAGATGTCCAGGAGCAACGCCTGCATGTTCAATCGGGTCAGGGCATCGAGGGCACCAAAGGGCTCATCCATCAGGAGCAGGCGCGGCCGGTTGATCAGCACCCGGGCGATCTCCACCCGTTGTTGCATGCCGCCGGAAAGCTGATCCGGCCAGCGCTCGGCGAAGCCTTCAAGGCCGACCAGCGCGAGGATTTCATCCGCCGCCCGGTGCCGCTCGGCCTTGCCGATGCCGCGCATCTTCAGGCCGAACGCCACGTTGTCACGCACCGTGCGCCAGGGAAACAGCGTGTGCTGCTGGAACACCATGCCGCGCTGCGGTGAAGGGGTCGACACGTCGGCGCCATCGACCTTGAGGCTGCCGGCACGGGGTTGCAGGTGACCGGCCAACGCGCCGAGCAAGGTGGATTTGCCGCAGCCGGACGGCCCGAGGATGCACACGAACTGCCCCGGTTCGATCTGACAATCAAGGCCCTGCAGCGCTTCGAATGCCGCAGGCCCTTCGCCCAGGCTGATCGACAGACCGCGAATGTCGATACGCCCCTCAGGTTGTTGAAAGATGCTCATCAGGCTTTTCCTCGTGGTCGATGCCAAGGCGTGAACAGCCCACCAAGGCGTTTGATCAGCAGACTGCTGCCCATCCCCAGTACGCCGATCAGCAACATGCCGACCACGATGTCGGGGTAGTTCTGAATGGTGTAGGACTCCCAGGTGTAATAACCGATGCCGAACTGGCCGGAGATCATTTCCGCCGTCACCAGGCAGAACCACGACGTGCCCATGCCGATGGCCAGCCCGGTGATGATGCTCGGCGCAGCGCCCGGCACGATCACCTCCAACAACATCGCCCGGCGCCCTGCCCCGAGGCTTTTGGCCGAAGCGATCAGACGCGGGTCGACGCCTTCGACGCCGTGCACGGTGTTGAGCAGGATCGGGAACAAGGCGCCGGTGAAAGTGATGAACACCATCGACAGTTCCGACGAGGGAAACATCAGGATCGCCAGCGGAATCCAGGCCACGGCCGGGATCGGACGCAACACTTCGAGCGGTGGCAGCAACAGGTCCTCCGCCCATTTCGAACGGCCGATGGCCAGGCCCAGGCCGATGCCGATGACCAGCGCCGCGAGGTAACCGGCGAACACCCGGCTGAGGCTGCTGCCCAGGTGCTGGACCAGTTTGCCCGAGTCGCCCAGGCCCAGCGCAGCTTCGATGACCGACCAGGGCGTGGGCACATTGGCAAAGGTGACCAGGCCGAGGTTCCAGTGGTGACTGGCGGCGAGCTGCCAGAACAGTACGCACAGCAACAGTGAGGCGGCTCGGGGGAGCCAGCGTAAACAGGATCGGGACACGATTGTTCCTCTCAACGTAGCCACATCCTGTGGGAGCGAGCCTGCTCGCGATGGTGGGTCAGGCGACACCTGCCTGGCTGACACTCCTTCGCGAGCAGGCACACTCCCACAGAGGTGGGTGGCCGTGGCGTTTGGCGGTTAGCGAACAGCCACCGCCTGGGTGGTGGCATCGGTGAAGTCGAACACCTTGCCGCCCTGGGCCGTGGCGTACTGCTGGGCCTGGCCCTTGAGCAGGAACGCGCTCAAGCGCCCTTTCGCATCACTGGCAAACCACGCCTGATCCGCCAGCAGCTTGATCCCGCTGTCGCTGGCCTGGGCATACACCGCGCGGATGTTCCTGCCTTCCTGCTTGAGGCTGGCCAAGGCGTTGAACGCCGATTCCGCCGACGCGTACTGACGGACTTTCGGCTCGCCACGCACCCAGATTTCGGCCACATGCTTGAAGTCGGTGATGGGTTTTCCGCTCGTGGCATCCACTGCCTTGAGCGGGGTCTGGGCGTAGTTGGCCAGTTGCGCGGTGTAATCGAGGTTCGAAGCCTTGAACGCGGCACGGATGTATTGGTCGTCGATGAAGGTATTCAGGTCCAGGCCCCGGTCGGCCTTCTTCAACAGCTTCAGGGTGTCGATCGCGGTGCCGACCGCCTGGCGGTATTCCGGCTTCCAGCTCAGGTCGCGGGTCTGCACGCCGAGCGGGCCGTGGAACAGGTAGTTGACCTCGGCATCGACGCCGGTGACCTTGGCGATCAACTCGCTGTATTTCTCCGGTTCATCGGCCAGCAGCTGGTTGGCTTCGATGCTGGCACGCAAGTAGGCGACGACGATTTCCGGGTACTTTTTCGCGTACGCCTGATCCACCAGCGCACCATGGAACGTCGGCGCGTTGGCCTGGGAACCGTCGAAGATCTTGCGGGCAAAACCACGGCTGGTGAAGAGTTCGGCGAAGGGGACGAAATCGGCGTGGGCATCGATCTTACCGGCCTGCAACGCCGAACCGGCGACTTCCGGCGCCTGGGCAATGATGTTCACGTCCTTGAGCGGGTCCCAGCCCTGGTCGGCCACGGCGCGCAACAACATGCCGTGGGCCGTCGAGGCGAACGGCACGGAAATGGTCTTGCCCTTCAACTCGGCCAGGGACTGCACGCTCGAAGCGCCCGGCACCACGATACCGTTGCCACTGCCCTTGATGCTGCCCGACAGCACGTTGGTGAACAGGCTGTGCTTGCCCGCCGTCTCGAAGGCGACGCCATTGAAGGAGCCGGGGAAGTCGGCCATGGCACCAAAGTCGAGTTTGCCGGCGACCATCTCGTTGGTCAGCGGCGCACCACTGGTGAAGTTCTTCCACTCCACCTCGTACTTGGCGTCCTTGTACTGGCCGTCATGGGGCAGGTATTTGTCCAGCAGGCCGAGTTCGCGGATCAACAGACCGCCGGCGGCGCAGTTGATCGTCGTGTCCTGGGTGCCGATGGCAATGCGGATGGTTTCGGCCGAAGCCGACAGGGTGAACGAAGCCAGTACCAGACCGGCGAATGCTGCACGCAATAACATGGGTGTGTCCCCTCGAATCATTTTAGGTGTTCGTCTCCGCCACGATCAGGGCGTGGTGGGAAACGAGGGGTGTCTTGAAGCAAGCGTCCGGGGTGACCGGATGGCGTTTTGGGGTGTTTGTGCGGTACTCGGAGCGAGCCTGCTCGCGATAAAGCCGGTACGGTCACCGCAGTAAATAAGGAATGTCGACTTTCACCGCCCCCGTCGGGCAGTCCTTTTCACACGGCATGCAATACCAGCACTCATCGAACGCCATGTAGGCCTTCTGCGTGGCCGGATTGATCGCCAGCAGATCCATCGGGCAGACGTCGACGCACACCGTGCAGCCCTTGTGGGCGATGCACAGGTCTTCATCGACCGTCACCGGCGCGTTGGAGCGAAAGAAGATTTCCTGCGGTTGATAGGCCATTGCACGGTCTCTCTTGTTAGGGGCTCAGGCCGCAAAGGCACCGACGCGCAGCCGGTCGTAGGCCTGCATTTCCTCGGCATCCAGCGGAATGATGTAAGGCTCGACGGCTTTCTTGAAACTGCTCATCTGGCCGTTTTCATCCTTTTTCAGATGGCAATGACAGAACCAGTCGCTGTCGTTGCGCTGCGGGTGATCGACCCGATAGTGGTAAAGCCCCCAGCGACTCTCAGCGCGGAACAACGAGGCGCGGGCAGCCATTTCCGCGCAGTCGCGGATCATGCTGACTTCCATGGCGCGCATCAGTTCGTGGGGGTTGTGCGCCTTGATCTGGTCGAGGTCGCGCTGGATATCGCTGAAGCGTTGCAGGCCGATCTGCATCTTTTTGGTCACTTTCGGCGGTTGCAGATAGTCGTTCACGAAGCGGCGCAACTTGTATTCGACCTGGGCCGGCGGCAAGCCATGCTCACGATCCAGCGGGGCATAGACCCTTTGCTTTTCCGCCTCGACCTGCCCGGCATCCACCGCAGAAAACTCACGCCCGGCCACGAAGTCCGCAGCGTTGCTGCCGGCAAACCAGCCGTAGGTGAACGCCCCCAGCATGTAGTTGTGCGGCACGGCGGCCATGTCCCCCGCCGAGTACAACCCCTTGACCGAGGTTTCCGCCTTCTCGTTGACCCACACCCCGGACGCCGAATGCCCGCTGCAAAAGCCGATTTCGGAAATGTGCATCTCGACCATCTGCGTGCGGTAATCGGTGCCGCGATTGGCGTGGAACTGGCCGCGACTCGGGCGTTCGTTGCTGTGCAGGATCTCCTCGATGTTCTGGATGGTTTCCTCGGCCAGGTGATCGAGCTTGAGGAACACCGGGCCGTTGCCGCTTTCGAGTTCCTGGTGGAACTCCCACATCATCTGGCCGCTCCAGTAGTCGCATTCGATGAAACGCTCACCCTTGTTGTTGGCGGTGTAGCCACCCAGCGGACCGGTGACGTAGGCGCAGGCCGGGCCGTTGTAATCCTTGATCAGCGGGTTGATCTGGAAGCATTCCAGGTTCGCCAGTTCCGCTCCGGCGTGATAGGCCATGGCGTAGCCGTCGCCAGCGTTGGTCGGGTTTTCGTAGGTGCCCATCAGGTAACCCGAGGACGGCAGGCCCAGGCGCCCGGCGGCGCCACAGGCGAGAATCACCGCCTTGGCTTTGATCACGTGGAAATCGGCGGTGCGGCAATCGAAGCCCATCACGCCATTGACCGTGCCCTCCTCGTCCTTAAGCAGACGGGTGCAGACCACGCGGTTGGTGATACTGACCCGCGCCCGTTTCAACTGGCGGTACAGGACTTTCTTGATGTCGTGCCCCTCCGGCATCGGCAACACATAGGCGCCCATGTGGTGGACCTTCTTCACGGCGTAGTCGCCGGTCTCGTCCTTCTCGAACTTCACCCCCCAGCGGTCCAGTTGCTCGATCGTCTCGAAACTGTGGCTCGCATAGGCGTACACCGCTGCCTGATTGACGATGCCGTCGTTGGCGATGGTGATTTCCTTGGTGTACTGCTCCGGCGTCGAGTGGCCGGGAATGATCGCGTTGTTCAGGCCGTCCATGCCCATGCTGATCGCGCCGCTGCGCTTGACGTTGGCCTTGTCGATCAACAGCACGCGCAAATCGCGGTTGCGCTCCTTGGCCTTGATCGCCGCCATGGGGCCGGCGGTGCCACCGCCGATCACAACGATGTCGTATTCCTGTTCCAGGGTTTGTCTCATGCCTGATCCCCTTTCTGTCGGTCGATGCGCAGGCGGTACTGGAACGCATCGCCACGGTAGTAAAGGTGTTCGAAGTCCAGGGGCTGGCCGCTGGCGTCATGGGTCAGACGCTCGATGCGCATGATCGGCGAGCCCGCCTCGACGCTCAGCGCCTGGGTCAGGTCGCTGTCGGCCAGCACGGCATCGATTGCCAGGTCGGCATGACCGAGGGCCAAACCGCAGTCGTTTTCCAGGATCAGGAAGATGTCGCGGGTGACCAGGTCGGCCTTCTCCAGCCGCTCGCCAATGACTTTGGGCAGGTAGGTGATTTCCAGCGAGATCGGCTCACGGTTGATCAACCGGACCCGCTTGATCTGCGCCACGGTCTCGCCTTCGGCCACCTGCAAGCGCTCGGCCACCAGCTTGTCGGCGGCGATGAACTTGAAACTGCGCAGGCGGTTGATCACCTCATAGCCACGACCGGTCATGGACTCGGCGAGGCCTTGCAGGGTGCTGACGTTCTGGAAGGTTTTCGGCTTGGCGACGAACGTGCCCTTGCCGTGGATCTTGAAGATCAGCCCTTCTTTTTGCAGGTCACCCAACGCCTGGCGCACGGTGATGCGGCTGACCTTGAACAAGGCGCCAAGCTCGCTTTCGGACGGCATCTGGCTGTCCTGCGGGTATTCGCCATCGAGGATGCGTGCACGCAGCACGTCCCGCAGTTGGGTGTGCAGCGGGACGCTGCTCAGGGATAGAACGTTATCGGACATGGCTGATCACTTGTTATAACGAGTTATGACGTGATCTTAGAGTTCTAACCGAAGCGTTGAGAAATACTGTTTGAGAATAAGGTTAGAGCCGCCGCGCACATCCTGCGGGCGCGAGCCTGCTCGCGATGGACATACGAGCGCCGATGGGTGTCAGGCGCTCCGCGTCATCGCGAGCAGGCTCGCGCCTACAGGTGCTGGCCGTGCATCAATTGATGCGCAACGCACGCAGGTCGAGGTGACCGTCCTTGAGCGGCGGGCACCAGTAGTAGCCACCGGTGATCGGCCGGCTAATGCGATACAAGCCGTCGGTGATGCCGTCTTCAAGTCCGCTCATGCGCCGCAGTTGCGCTTCGAAGGCATCGAGGGAAAAGCCGAACGCCAGGAACATCAGGCCCGCACGATCGCCTTCGATCCATGGCATCGAGCGGCGTACGACAAAGGCTTCGGGGGCGAAGCTTTCCTGGGCGGTGCGCTTGACGTGGGCGGAAATTGGCGCGTCGTCAATCTCTTCGTTATCGATCAGGCGACGGCCCATGATGTCGTCCTTTTCATTGGCCGCCAGGGCATGGAAGCCCTTGAGGTCGTGCTGCCACTGCTGGATGGCGGCAAAGCTGCCACCGACCAGACCTTCACCGCCCTCATTCGCCAGCGCCGCAGCCACCGCCGCTTCGTCGTGGGGGTTTTCAGTGCCATCTTCGTAGCCGGTCAGGTCGTGGCCGGTCAGGTGGCGGAAGGTTTCGTTCATCTGCACCAGGCGCAGCGCGGGCGCCAGCGCGGCTTCGATGGCGCTGCTGCGGTTGAGCAGCTCGCCACGGTCGACGCCGTGCAACCAGCACCACAGCGCGTGCTGGGTCGAGGGGTTGTCGACGCCAACGCCGGTCAGCGCCGGAAAAGGCCGCAGGCCTTCGATCTGCCCGCTCAGCGCCTTGACCAGGGACTCACCGAAACCGACCACTGCCGACTTGCCGTCCACCAGTCCCATCAGCCTGTCGAGCGCGGCCGGCAGTGCATCGACCGACGCCAGCGCAAAGAACATGTGACGGGCCTGAAGTGGCACGGGGGTGGCGAGAATGCCCGGCTGGTAGTAGCTCATATCAACTCCTTAAGAAAGAGCGCGAAGTTTACCCGCAGCGTTGGCGGTTGTGGGCGATCAAGGCAAAAGATCGCGGGAACATGAAATCGGCGCTTAAAAAATCGGACCAATAAGGCGTATAACCTCTGAAGTGAATTTGAACGGCAAGCCGCCAGCACATGACTGGGCTCACATGGAGTAGCAACATGACCACAGCACATATCCTTGGCACTCTGTTTCCAGACTCCAGCGACATCCCGGAAAAGTATCGCCTCGATGGCCCGACCGAGCAGCGCGAATACCTGGTCGATGGCCAGTTGAAAACCTGGTCGGGCGCCCTCGCCCAGGTACGCAGCCCGGTGTACCTGACGGGTGAAAACGGCGATGAACAAGTGATTCTCGGCAGCACCCCGCTGCTCGATGCCGACACCGCACTGACCGCCCTCGACGCCGCCGTGCGCGCCTATGACCGTGGCCAGGGCCTGTGGCCGACCATGCGCGTGGCCGAGCGCATCCAGCATGTCGAAAGCTTCCTCGCCCGCATGCGTGAACAGCGCGAGGCCGTGGTCAAGTTGCTGATGTGGGAAATCGGCAAGAACCTCAAGGACTCGGAAAAGGAATTCGACCGCACCTGCGATTACATCGTCGACACCATCAACGCGCTCAAGGAGCTCGATCGCCGCTCCAGCCGCTTCGAACTGGAGCAGGACACGCTGGGCCAGATCCGTCGCGTGCCGCTGGGCGTTGCGTTGTGCATGGGCCCCTACAATTACCCGCTGAACGAAACCTTCACCACGCTGATTCCGGCGCTGATCATGGGCAACACGGTGGTGTTCAAACCGGCCAAGCTGGGCGTACTGCTGATTCGTCCGCTGCTGGAAGCGTTCCGCGACAGCTTCCCGGCCGGGGTGATCAACGTGATCTACGGCAGCGGCCGCGAGACCGTCAGCGCACTGATGGCCAGCGGCAAGATCGACATCTTCGCGTTCATCGGCACCAACAAGGCTGCCAGCGACCTGAAAAAACTCCACCCCAAGCCACACCGCCTGCGCGCCGCGCTGGGGCTGGATGCGAAGAACCCCGGCATCGTTCTGCCCGAGGTGGACCTGGACAATGCGGTGAACGAGGCCGTCACCGGTTCGTTGTCGTTCAATGGCCAGCGGTGCACCGCGCTGAAAATCCTCTTCGTTCACGAGGACGTGGTCGACGCCTTCATCGACAAGTTCAACGCCAAGCTCGCGACCCTCAAGCCCGGCATGCCCTGGGAAAACGGCGTAGCCCTGACGCCGTTGCCGGAATCGGGCAAGGTCGATTACCTGCATTCGCTGGTCGCCGATGCCGTCGCCAAAGGCGCCCGCGTGGTCAACCCCAACGGCGGTGAAGCCCGCGCCTCGTTCTTCTATCCGGCGGTGCTGTACCCGGTGACCCCGCAAATGCGCGTCTACCAGGAGGAGCAGTTCGGCCCGGTGGTGCCGATCGTGCCGTACAAGCATCTGGACACGGTGATCGACTACGTCCTGGAATCGGACTTCGGCCAGCAATTGAGTATCTTCGGCACCAACCCGGTGGCCGTCGGCCGGCTGGTGGACACCTTCGCCAATCAGGTCGGGCGGATCAACCTCAACGCCCAGTGCCAGCGCGGGCCGGACACCTACCCGTTCAACGGACGCAAGAACTCGGCCGAAGGCACGTTGTCGGTGCATGATGCGCTGCGGGTGTTTTCGATCCGTACGCTGGTCGCGACCAAGTTCCAGGAGAACAACAAGGAACTGATCAGCGAGATCATCAGCGGGCGCAACTCGAGTTTCCTGACCACCGATTACATTTTCTGAGGAACACCCGTCTGAGTACGTTCAAAAGCCAACGACTGCCATCCCTGGTGCGTCGCGTATTGCGTCCCTTGCTGGACCCGTACCGGCGCTACCGTCATGCCAAATTGATCCACGCGGTGCGCGTGTCGCTGGGGTTGCTGGCGACCATCCTGCTGACCACCGGCATCAACCTGCCCCACGGCGAGTGGGCGTCGGTGACGATGCTGGTGGTGATCGGCGGTTTGCAACATCACGGCAACATCGGCAAGAAAGCCGCCGAGCGCGCCATCGGCACCTTGCTCGGCGCTTCGATCGGTCTGCTGCTGGTGGTGCAACAGGCCTGGCTCGGCCTGCCGTGGCTGACCTATTTCGCGATGGCCGTGATCTGCGGGTTCTTCTCCTACCACGCCATCGGCAAAGGCGGATACACCGCACTGCTGGCCGGCATCACTGTCTTCATCGTCGCCGGGCACGGTGACAACCCGGTCTCGGACGGGTTGTGGCGCGGTGTGGACATCCTGATCGGGATTGGGCTGGCGTTGGCTTTCTCCTTCGCCCTGCCCCTGTATGCGGTTTATTCCTGGCGTTACAACCTGGCCGATGCGCTGCGTGATTGCGCGGCCATTTACGGGCGGATCATCAGTGGCCAACCGGTCACCGACGACGAGCACGTGAAGCTGATCAATCGCCTGAACGTGGTGATGGTGCAATTGCGCTCCCTGATGCCCTCGGTGTCCAAGGAAGTGAAGATCTCCATGACCGAACTCGACGCGATCCAGCGTCATTTGCGCATGTGCGTGAGCACCCTGGAGATCCTTGCCAACACCCGACCCGATGCCAACGATCCCGACGCCATGGCTCACCTGCAATCGGCCTTGAAAGCCGAGCACCGGTTGATCCGCGTGCAACTGGTGGGCATGGCGCGGGCGCTGAAGTCCGGGGCGTTCCAGCGCCTGACCCGGTCCATTGAGCCGCCCGTGGAATCGAGCCTGGATGAACCGGTCTATCACCCGCTCGACGGCTATCGATTATTGATCCGCCAGTTGGCCAATAACATCGGCGAGATGCGCCAGCGCCTGGCCAAGACTGCGCCGCGCTGGAGCATTTGATCAGGGTGCGACGGTGCGCCGGAACTTCAGGCTCCAACCTTGCTGCATGCCGGCGGCGGCCAGCAGAATCGCCGCGACCCCCACCCATTGCAGCACCTCCAGGCGATGGCCGAAGGCAAACCAGTCGACGAAAATCGCCGCAATCGGGTAGATGAACGACAACGCGCCGGTCAGCGCAGTCGGCAATTTCTGAATCGCGCCGTACAGCAACACATACATCACACCGGTGTGAACGATGCCCAGGGTCACCAGGCTGGCCCAGGCACCCGGCGCTTGCGGCAACGTTGAAAAATGCGCAAAGGGTGCGAGCAGCAACACGCCGGTGCTGACCTGGATCAGCGCGATCAGGTGCGGCGGCGTGCCGGTCAGCCGTTTGATGATCAGCGCCGCAATCGCATACAGGAACGCCGCGCCCAGCGCCAGCAAGATGCCCAGCAGATAGTCATTGCCGGCTTCGCCCTGCTCGCCGTGGGCACTGACGATCGCCAGCATCCCGAGAAACGAAATGCCCAGCCAGAACAGTTTCTGCAGGGTGATTTTTTCGTTGAGAAACAGCGCCGCCAAGCCGACCAGCATGAACGGCTGGACGTTGTACACCGCCGTGCCGATGGCAATCGAGGCGCGCGAGTAGGAGGCGAACAACAGCACCCAGTTACCGACAATCGCCACGCCGCTGAGCACTGCCAGCAGGAAGGTGGTGCGGGTCAGAATACCCGGGCGCAGGAAACCGAACGCCGCGCAGATCAGCAACAACGTGCCGGCGCCGAACACGCAGCGCCAGAAC
This sequence comes from Pseudomonas sp. IT-P12, assembly GCF_949767465.1. Lineage (NCBI taxonomy): Bacteria > Pseudomonadati > Pseudomonadota > Gammaproteobacteria > Pseudomonadales > Pseudomonadaceae > Pseudomonas > Pseudomonas sp. IT-P12. Next base: position 830,138 of record NZ_CATKPY010000011.1, read on the forward strand.
ACCACATCGAGCACCGGTTGACCGGACACCAGCACGAACCAGCCGATGGTCCCGGAAATCAGCATGGCGGCGGTCATTTCAAATGATCCGCGACGTAGGGTTTTGTCCATCATCAGACTCCTGTGTTTGAGCGCAAATTATGGCAATCCCTGCCGGGGCTTCTCCAGCGCAAAAAGCAGGCTAAAATCGGCATCTGCCTTTTTTATCAAGGCAGTTTCGCCAAATTGCCTAACGGGGATTCCGCCATGACCGACGATATCGACCAAGTACTGATTACCGCGCTGATGGAGGACTCACGACGCTCGCTCAAGGCCCTGGCGAACCTCAGTGGCCTTTCTTCACCCAGCGTCGCCGAGCGTTTGCGCCGCCTCGAAGAGCGTGGCGTGCTCAAGGGCTACACCGTCGAAATCGATCCCAAGTGCTTTGGCTATCAACTCCAGGCCATTGTGCGGATCCGCCCGCTGCCGGGGCAGTTGCATGAAGTGGAGCGGCAGATCCAGGCGATTCCCGAGTTCACCGAATGCGACAAGGTCACCGGCGATGACTGCTTCATCGCCCGCCTGCATGTGCGCTCGATGGAACAGCTGGACACCCTGCTCGACCGCCTCAACAGCCACGCCGAAACCAACACCGCCATCGTCAAGAAAACCCCGGTCAAACGTCGCCTGCCCCCCATGGCCTGAGCCCTTGCACAAATCCCGGGCAATAAAAAACCCGCCGAAGCGGGTTTTTCATTGAAGGCTGAGATCAGTCGTCGCGGCCCATGATGCCGAAGATCTGCAACAGGCTGATGAACAGGTTGTAGATCGATACATACAGGCTGATGGTCGCCATGATGTAGTTACGTTCGCCGCCGTGAATGATGGCGCTGGTCTGGAACAGGATGCAGGCCGAGGAGAACAGCACGAAACCTGCGCTGATCGCCAGTTGCAGGCCGCTGATCTGGAAGAAGAAGCCCGCCACCACCGCAGCCAGCAACACGAAGAAGCCTGCTGTGATGAAGCCACTGAGGAAACTCATGTCCTTGCGGCTGATCAGCACGTAGGCCGACAGGCCACCGAACACCAGCGCCGTCATCGCGAACGCCGAACTGACGACTTCAGCACCGCCCTGCATGCCCAGGTAACGGTTGAGGATCGGGCCGAGAATGAAACCCATGAAACCGGTCAGGGCAAACGCCGACACCAGGCCCCACGCGGAATCACGGAGTTTGTTGGTCAGGAAGAAAAGGCCGTAGAAACCGATCAGCACCACGAAAATGTTCGGGTAGCCGACACGCATCTGCTGGGCGACAAACGCCATCACGCCGCTGAAAGCGAGGGTCAGCGCCAGTAGGCCGTACGTGTTGCGCAGGACGCGGCTAACCTCTAGCTGCTCAGCCTGCACGCTGTTATTCACTGCGTAATCCTGTTCGCGCATGGCGACACTCCTGTTGGTTTGAAACGTTCAGTCGCAAAGATCATAACAGACGCTCTGTAACAAGCTATGGGGAGAGTTTGACAGTGTGTTTCATTCAGGTATTATGGCGCCCGCAACGCAAACGGAGGTGTGGCCGAGTGGTTTAAGGCAACGGTCTTGAAAACCGTCGACTGTAACAGGTCCATGAGTTCGAATCCCATCGCCTCCGCCATCTTTATACGACAAAGCCCTGATTACTCAGGGCTTTGTCGTTTCTGGGGTTTGGAGTGTGTCGACCCGCTCAATGCATGGCATTCCACTCGTGCCGTTCTGGGTTGCTCTGCTAGGGTGGCGACCATTCAGGCGCAAGGAAGCAAAGAAAATGGAAGTGCGGAACTCGCTAGTGATGGCCCTTCTGGCATCGATAACCCATCAGGCCGTGGCAGCCGAAAACAACAACCCTTTCGAGGCCGCGTTGATGATCACCACCATCGTACCGTCGGTGATCGTATCGGGTGCCACGGCGCTCACCTCGGAAATTCCAGATAAACTCAAGTCCGCCAAAAGCGATGCCCTGGCATTCATCGGCTCAGAGGGCGAGATCCGTGGAGCGGAGTTCGAGCAGGCCTCCCGGTACTACCGCGCGACCTATCGCCCGCCCCTGATGTCAGATCATCAACTGGCCCTGGCGATCGCCACTTCGCGCTGAGCCTTCGGGCCTTTACTCTGCCACGGCAGCTTGCCGCTCGGGACGTCAACGACTTCGAGCGCCGCGAAACTCGCTGGGTGTTACGCCCACTTCGCGACGAAACACCTGGGAGAAATGACTGGGACTCGAATAGCCGACCTCCAACCCGACTTCGATGACGCTGCGGCCGGTTTCGAGCAACAGTTGCCGTGCGCGCGCCATGCGCAGGCGGATGAAATACTGGGACGGCGACAGCCCCGTCGCGCGCTTGAACATACGGCTGAAATGGTACTCGCTGAGTTCGGCAAGCCCTGCCAGCCTGGCCAGGCTGAACTCATCGCCCAGCTCCGCGCTCATTGCATCGATGACCTTGCGCAGCTTGTACGCCTGTAACGCGTTGACCCGGCGCCCTGCTTGAATGTCCGCCAGATAGGTGCGCACGAGATGCACGGCCAGCGCCTGTGCCAGCGAGCGGGCGAAAAGGCTGCTGGGTGAGCGTTCTTCAACCCATTCCACGCGCAACTGCTCCATGACAAACGCGACTCGCTCATCCCGAGCACCTGAGACATCGCGCAAATGCACTGCCCCGGCGTGATGCCCCAGCAGTTCCCTCGACGCCTGCTCGATCAGTGGCAAGCCCAGGTAAAGGTGCATGACGTCGAAGGTCTCGCCCCCCTGAGTCTGCCAGCGCATTTCATAGGGCTCATCGGTACTGGTCAGGAAGAAGTCGCCTGCCCTGACATCTGCCGCTTCCCATTCCCCACCCAGGGCGCGCTCCTCGACTTTCGCCGCCCCTGCCAGGACCAGTACGAGCAGCGGCTCCACCACTGCAGGTACCAGGATCGGATCAATGACGCTGCGATGGGTAAACAGCTGAATCACGATGTCCTTGAGTTCCGGATGCGGCGGCACAGCCTGCGGCTCGCCTGGCAGGTACTCACCCATCGACTCAGCGGTGATGCGCAAGCCTGCACAGGAGGTCGAAACTCGCTCCAAAGGCTTGAACCTGTTACTTGCCATGAACGTATCCTTTTCCGTATTCGGTTGTGCAAAGCCAGACAGGACTCCTTCTACAGGCGCCTGAGTGACGCTTGCGCAAGGTGGCTGGATGGATGATATCGGGCTTTTCTCGTCGTTGAACGAAGCGTCAAACACTCCTCCTGCCACATGCAACGCAAAACTCCGACAGTTCAGGCAAGCCTCCGAAAGCCACCTCTCCCGTGTTGCGAGACAGTCAACCTGTCGCCGGCAACAGCGCCTTGCGGGCGCCGGCCGGCCTATCCCTGACGGGATCCCAACACTGGAGAACATCATGACCGATATCAAGAACAGCACGCCAAACGAAGTCGCCGGTAAAGTCGCCCTGGTCACAGGCGCAGCCAGTGGCATTGGCAGGGCGATCGCGCTTTTGCTGCACGCCCGCGGAGCCAAGGTCGTTGCCGAAGATCTGAACCCTGCGGTCGAGGAACTGGCTCGCCCGGGCCTGGTGCCACTGGTCGCCGACATCACCCAGGACGGTGCCGCCGAGCGTGCGGTCGCGTTGGCCGTGGAGCAGTTCGGTCGACTGGACATCCTGGTCAATAACGCCGGCATCATCATTAACAAGCTGGTCATCGACATGACCCGCGAGGACTGGGAGCGCATACAAGCGGTCAATGCCACGGCGGCTTTCCTGCACAGCCGGGAAGCGGTCAAGGCGATGATGCCGAACAAATCCGGTTCGATAGTCAACATCGCGTCCTACGCATCCTACTTCGCCTTTCCTACCATCGCGGCCTACACCGCCTCCAAGGGTGCGCTTGCCCAACTGACGCGCACCCTGGCGCTCGAAGTCATCGCCCATGGCATTCGTGTCAATGCCGTCGGCGTGGGGGATGTGGTCACCAACATCCTCAATGACGTGGTCGATGATGGCCCTGCATTTCTGGCCAAACACGGCGAAGCCGCGCCTATCGGCCGCGCAGCGCAACCACAGGAAATCGCCGAAGTGGTCGCCTTCATCGCCTCGGATCGGGCCAGTTTTTTGGTGGGTTCAGTCGTCATGGCCGACGGCGGCATGACCGTCACGGCGGGCTGAGCAGCACAGGCGGATCTGCCCGCTATGAACGGATGGGCAACTACATCCAGTACTGGGGCGACAGCGGCTTCACCGCCGATGGGCACTTTCATGACGAGGTGCTCTGTCACGCCGGCATGATTCCGAATGCCGACCGGCGTGACAAGCTCACTGAAGCATTCGCGCCTTAATCAAAGGCACCGTTGAGCACTTCGTAAATGAGGCCGGTAGCAACTGCGACCAAGATCAAATCGCGAGATATGCCAAGTTTCTTATTCCTACATACTCTAGGGAAACCCCAGAACTCAGAATGAAATCAATCTGCTCCGACGCCTAAGACTTTATCTCTGTATTTCGTACTGCAAAAAAATCATTTGCGACCGAACTTCCACCTTTTGCATATCTTAACTCTCAACTTCTAAGGTATGCCCCCCCGTGGAAAAATCAGTCTGAATATCGGCGACAACCATATCAATATCGTCAATAGTCATAATTTGATTCTGATTAGGTGCATCCCAAAATCTCATGGATTTTTTGTACAACACAAAACCCATTTTATCGTTGCCAGGAAAGAACATCTCGCCTTGAGCGGTAACTGTTCTATCTCCAACTTTTACTTTGATATGACCTCGAGAAACTTCAAGAATCACAGCTCACCCCTAATATAAATGACTTTCTGAGCCATTGTTACAGGATCAATAGTAATAATTTTATCTACGTTAGGATTTTTCATCAACGCAGGCAGCTCTGCTGTTTCCCAAACATTTCCGGGACGCAAACTCTGCCCGATTACTGCACGCACCGTCCCAGAAACCCCATTTGCATACTGAGCAGAGATTTCTTGCCATGCTTTCACAACAACAGGATTTGTAGCGTCCCATTTAGGCATTTGTATACCACGTTGGGCCATCAATGCTTCGAGGGTTGTTCCACCTTGTTGCGTAGCAATCTGCTGGGCTATTGGAGGTGTGCTGGTGATCGGTCATCGCATCGTGACCGCCGCGCAGCATCAACTGATCGGCCAGACCCAGCGGATTGTCCCAATCCAGCGTGGTGTTCCACTGCTGCTCGCCAGTGCTGCGCTGGCCGCCATTGTTACGCGATAACCCAATACGCCAAGGCTTCTGCGGGCTGTTTTTAACCAGAATTTCGCTGCCCCCCACCTGCTCGCCGGGCGCCAGTTCCATCTGCGCCTGATTCGATGGCAAGCGATTGAGTTGGTCGACCATCTGCTCGATCTCGCGCAGGTTGACCAGCTCACCCGCCTTGCCGGGAAAGGCCATCGCCAGCTCGCGATCCGACAGCTGGCTGCCATCCGCGCCTTTCAACCCTTCGAGCCGGCCCTCGACCACCAGCACCTGTAGCCGCCCATCCGACAGATCCTGCTGCGGCAGGTAAGCGCGACTGGTGACCAGACCTTTTTCGATGTAGTGGTCGGTGATGACCTTGAGCAATTCATTGAGCTGGGGGACGCCCAGGCATCGGTCCATGTAGGGCGCCAGCAGGCGGCTTTTCTCGCGATCCGAAAGGCTGTCGGCGCCCTTCAGCTCGATGTCCTTGATGGGGAAACAGCGTGTTTCGGTCGGCGCCGTCGGAATTTCGGATTTCGCTGGCGTGCCCGGTAAATCCTTGAGTTCTTCCAGACGCCGGCGTTGTTCTTCGAGCAGCCGATCCTGGCGTTCACGGATCAAGTCGGTTTCACCGGGCGTGGGAGCAGCGTTGACATCCAGCGCAACAAAGCACAGAAACGCCAGGCCCCATCTCACCGATAAGGCGGGTGAGCGCATGTTCGATCCCTCGAGAACCAAAGTGATAGCAGAATAGTGGCGCGATATTATTTAGCCATTATTCTGACGTCAATTAGATGAGTGCCCTACAGGCAAGCCCTGCCGGCTCCTTTCTCGAATAAACAAGACTCAAATGCTTGAAATAGAGGCCTCCGTGGGTCGAGGCGTTTTCGGGAGCCAAAAAGAACGCGTCAATCTGACGCAACCTACTCACAACTTTCAGCGGCGACCCAAACGTCGCGGCTACCCGCCATTAAGTGCAAGCACCGCCCAGTAACAGCCCCCAACCTCCCCCACACAAAACCCGCCCCCTGCGCCCCACCCTGTGGCATTCGGTAACGAATCGCTCCCCTTCAGTGCGCTCGACTCCTGAAAAAACACATTCCCACAACAAAAAACCATCAATCGAGCGCCAAAACACATAGTTGGCACGATTTTAGGTTAATTATAAATACAGGATTGTTGAACAATCATGCTCACTTCAACTGCGTTGAGAAACCGAGGATACGAACATGCAAAAAGGTCTGATGGGCAAAAAAACCAGCTTCGCATTGGCGATCGCCCTGTCTTGCGTGGCGCCGCTGCTGTCGGCGGCAGAGAGCAAGGGCACGCTCAAGCCCGGAGAGCTGTCGATCGGTTCCGACCTGACCTATCCGCCCTACACCTATCTGGAGCAAAAGCAGCCCAGCGGCTTTGATCCCGAGTTCATGCAGTTGATGGGCAAGCAATTGGGGCTGGAGCCGCGCTTCCTCGATACCCGCTTTGCCAACCTGATCCTGGGCGTCAATGCCCAGCGCTTCGACGTGGTCGCCTCGGCGCTGTATGTCACCCCGGAGCGCGCCAAGCAGGTGGATTTCATCAGTTACCTGAAGACCGGCTCCTCGCTGATGGTGCTCAGCGCCAGCGACTTCCGCCCGCAGCGCCCGGAAGACCTTTGCGGCAAGCGCGTGGGCTCGATCAAGGGCGCTTCCTGGGTGCCCAAGCTCAACAAGGTTTCCGCCGAGTATTGCGTTGCCTCCGGCAAGCCGGCGATCCAGTCCCGCGAGTTCCCGACTTCCCCCGAGGCAGCTCAAGCGCTGTTGGCCAAGGCCGTGGATGTGCAGATGGAAGACCCCGCCGTCGCCAAGATCACCGTGGAGAAACTGCAGGGCAAAACCGTGATCAGCTCCAGCGAGTTGATCTACCCGGTGGTCATCGGACTGGCGGTGCGCAAGGGCAATCAGGCGCTGCTGGATGAACTGAACTCGGCGCTTGCGCAGATCAAACAGGACGGCAGCTATGGCGAACTGCTGGCCCGCTACAACCTGGACGAGCCCAATGCCGGGGAAATCAATGCGGCGCTGGGCACCACCACCCCCTGAATACCGGCGCCGAGCGCATCCAGTAGCGGATTTACCGATTCTTTCCGGCGTGCGGAAAAATCACAGCAACGCGGAGTAAGTACATGCAATTCGATTGGTATTACACCCTGGGCCTGTTGTGGAACGGCGATTTCTGGCGAGCCGTGGCAACCGTGGTCGAACTGAGCCTGGAAACCTGGCTGCTGGGCATCGTCCTGGGCTTTTTCCTGGCCCTGGCGCGACAGTCGCAGCGGCGTTTGCTGCGGGATGCGGCCGGCCTCTATATCTGGTTTTTCCGTAGCCTGCCGCTGCTGGTGCTGCTGATCTTCGTCTACAACCTGCCCCAGGTGTTTCCGTCGACCAGTGCGCTGCTGTCCAATCCCTATTCGGCCGGCCTGATTGCCCTGGTGCTCAGTGAAGCGGCGTACATCGCCGAGATTCATCGCGGCGGCCTGCTGGCGGTGGCCAAGGGTCAACTGGAAGCGGGCAAGGCCCTGGGCATCCGCTATCGCGGCGTGCAGCGGTTGATCGTGGTGCCCCAGGCGCTGCGGGTGGCCCTGCCGACGCTGGCCAACGAGTACATCACCATCGTCAAACTGACCTCGCTGGTCTCGGTGATCTCGCTGTCGGAAATCCTCCTGGTCGGCCAGCAGCTCTACACCCAGAACTTCCTGGTCATGGAGACCATGTTCGCGGTGGCCTTCTATTATGTGTTTATCGTCACCGTGTTCAGCCGCCTGTTGCGCCTGCTGGAAAACCACCTGGACGTGACGCGGCGCCAACCGAAGCGCGTCGCCCCGGTCGAACTCGGACAGGTAGCGACCCGTCGTGCCGCCGGCCAATCCGAGCCGGGCGAGTTTGCCCTGCAGGCGCGGGGCGTGCGCAAGGCCTACGGCCAGCTGGAAGTGCTCAAGGGTGTGGAGCTGAATGTCCGTTGGGGCGAAGTCGTGTCGATTATCGGCCCGTCGGGCTCGGGCAAAACCACGCTGATCCGCACCATGAATGGCCTGGAAAGCCTGGATCACGGCGAAATCACCCTGCAAGGCCAACCGTTCCTGCGCGGCACGAAATCGCCAGAGGGTGCGTTGGGCAACAAGGTGCATATGCAGGGCATCGTGCACGTCGGGATGGTCTTCCAGGGCTTCAATCTGTTCCCGCACAAGACCGCCCTGGAAAACGTCATGCTCGCCCCGGTCTATCACGCCCATGGCGATGGCGAAGAGCTGCGCCTGTTGAGCCTGGCCCTGCTGCGCAAGGTCGGCATGCTTGAACATGCCGGCAAATACCCGCACCAGCTTTCCGGCGGCCAACAGCAGCGCGTTGCGATTGCCCGGGCGCTGGCAATGCGCCCTTCGGTGATGCTCTTCGACGAGCCGACCTCGGCCCTGGACCCGGAACTGGTCGGCGACGTACTGGCGGTGATCGAGGAGCTGGCCCGCGAAGGCATGACCATGGTGATCGTCACCCACGAAATGAACTTCGCCTTCAAGCTCTCCGATCGGGTGGTGTTCATGGAAGGCGGCGAGATTATCCAGAACGCCGCGCCGCGTGAAATGCTGGAGCAGCGCAGCGAGCGCATGACCAAGTTCCTCAAAGACGTACAACTGGCGTGAGCCGAGGGGACAAAACGGTGAGTCAACCCAAGGAAAAAAGCCTGTCGCTGTCGGATCAGGTCGCCATCGAGCTGCGTGAAGACATCATCAACGGCCGCCTCTTGCCAGGCACGCCGCTGGTGGAAAGCGATCTGGTCAATGCCTACAACGCCTCGCGCAATACCGTGCGCGAAGCGTTGCACCAACTGGGTCGGGAAGGCCTGACCAGCTACGTGCGCAACAAGGGCGTGATGGTGCGCCGCATGGGCATCGACGACGTGCGCGACATCTTCAAGGTCCGTCGCACCCTCGAATTGCAAGCCATCGTCGCGAGCAAGCCGCTGCGCGAATACCAGTCCGACCTGATGCTGGAAGCCATCGAGGCGGCGCAACTGGCCCAGGACCGCGAGAACTGGCAAGCCTTCGGCACCCACAGCCTGCGCTTTCACCAACATATCGTGGGCCTGATGCGCAGCCCGCTCTTCGATGAATTTTTCACCCATGTCGCGGCCCAGATGCGCCTGGTGTTTTCCAGTGCGCCCAGCGAGGAAGCCTTCCAGAAACCCTGGCTCGAACGTGACCGGCATATTCACGACCTGCTGGGCGAAGGCCGCAAGAAAGAAGCCGAGGAAGCCATGAGCAGCTACCTCAACGACTCCGAACTCGTGCTGCTGGACATTCTGAGCAGCATCCCAAAACACTGAAAGAGAGGACACCCCATGTACAAGGATTATCCAGCGGCCTACCAGGTCAGCAAGGGCGCGGCACTGCAAGTCGACAAAGCCTTCTATGATCGCGTGCGCGAATCCAGGGACAACCGCACCCTGGTCGAGCAGTTCGAAGTGCCGATCCGTACCGGTCGCGCCTGGAAGGTGCCGGCCGGCCATGTCTTTCGCGTCACCACCCCGGTCGGTCCGCAGGTTGGCGACTTCAACGTGTGGAGCGCCAACGACCCTCGCGAACGCATGTGGGCGGCCCGTACCCGCCAGCTGCAAGGCGCCCACGTCAGCACCTACGATCGCCTGTGGTCTAACCTGCCCTTCCTGCGGCCGATGGTCACCATCACCGATGACAGCCTGGCCCACTACGGCATCGACGAACACGGCGGCCGCCTGCATGACTTGCTCGGCACCCGCTGCGACCCTTATGTGAACAAGATGCTCACCGGCGAAGACTTTCACCACCACTGCCATTCGAACCTGACCCGCGCCGTATTGCCCCACGGCCTGACCGAGTTCGACGTGCATGACGTGCTGAATATCTTCCAGTGCACCGGCCTCAACCACGACGACATGTACTTCATGAAGGCGTGCCCGGCGAAACAGGGCGACTACCTGGAGTTCTTCGCCGAAATCGATCTGCTGTGCGCGCTCTCGACCTGCCCGGGTGGCGACCTCTCACTGCCGATGTGGGGCCCGGATGCCGAGGATCCGCTGAAGGTCTGCCGCCCACTGGGCGTGGAAATCTACCGCCTCGACGCGTCACTGCTCGAAGGCTGGAAACAACCCGAGCGCGCCGCCTACAACGGCAACCACGGCCTGCTGATTCCAAAAGCCGAGTGGGAAAAGTAACGACAGGTTAAATTGACACTCGGGGCGCCCACCGGCCCCGGGTATCTCGCAGCCTGGCTGCACAACCCAGGCAGGAGTCAAACACCATGAACACACCTTTACTGAACTGCGATATCGGCGAAAGCTTCGGCGCCTGGACCACCGGCCGCGACGCCGACATCATGCCCTTTATCGATTGCGCCAACATTGCCTGCGGCTTCCACGCCTCGGACCCCGGCACCATGCGCAAGACGGTTGCCCTGGCCCTGGCCCACGACGTCTGCATTGGCGCCCATCCGGCCTACCCGGACCTGGTCGGCTTCGGTCGCCGCTCCATGAGCTGCACGCCACAGGAAGTTGAAGACCTGATCCTTTACCAGATCGGTGCGCTGGAGGGCATTTGCCGCGCACAGGGCGGGCGCGTGCAGTACGTCAAGCCACACGGCGCGTTGTACAACGACATGATGCGCGACGCCGCGCAACTGCGTGCGGTGTTCAAGGCCGTGGCCGCCTACGGCGGCGATTTGCGGCTGATGCTGATGGCCCAGCGCGACAACACCACGGCCCTGACCCTGAGCGCCGAGTTCGGCGTACCGTTGTGGTTCGAAGCTTTTGCCGATCGCGCCTACGACCCGGCCGGGCACCTGGTGTCGCGCAGCCTGCCCGGCGCCGTCCACCACGACGCGAATACCGTGATCGACCAGGCGCTGACCCTGGCACGTGGCGAAGCGCTGATTGCCACTGATGGCAGCGCCCTGCATCTGCAAGCCGATACCATTTGCGTGCACGGTGACAACGACAGCTCGATTGCCGCCGTACAGCGTATTCGCCTGGCCCTCCAGGAGCTGCAAGACGCATGAAGATCCGCATCGAAATCGTCGCGGTCGACTGCCTGATGGTGCGCTTGTTCGACAGCATCGACGAAGCCCACATGCCTTGGTTGCTGGCCGCTTCCCGGCGTCTGCACGAATGTTTTGGCCAGCGGCTGATCGACCTGGTGCCCTCCTACACCACCTTGATGGTGCATTACGATCTGCAGCAACTTCAGGCGAGCGAGGCCCGGCAACTGATCGCCCAGGCCCTCGACGACCTGCAACCGGATACGCGTGGCAGTGGCCGCACCCACAGCCTGCCCACTTGGTACGACCCTCGGGTGGGTCCCGAGCTGAAATTGCTGGCAGACCGCAGCGGGCTGTCGATCAATCAGGTCATCGAACGCCACAGCGGCCACGAATACCAGGTGTTTGCCCTGGGCTTCGTCCCCGGTTTTGCCTTCATGGGCCTGGTCGATGAAATCCTCGCCAGCCCGCGCCTGAACACCCCGCGCAAACGAGTGGCCGCCGGCAGCGTCGGCATTGCCGAACGCCAGACCGCTGCCTACCCACAGGTTTCGCCCGGCGGCTGGAACCTGATCGGGCGCACGCCGGTTCGGCTGTTCGATCACGCCCTGGAAGGTTACAGCCTGCTGCATCCGGGTGATCGGGTACGTTTCGAAGCGGTCAGCCATGACGAATTCATCCGCCTGGGCGGCGACGACACACCTTTGGAGGCACAGCCATGAGTGGCCTGCTGGTAGAGCGCAGCACCCCTTTGGTCCTGTTGCAGGACGGCGGCCGCTTCGGGATTCGCCATCTGGGCGTCACCCAGGGCGGCGCCACCGACTGGATCTCCATGTCCTGGGCCAATTGGCTGCTCGGCAATGCACTGGACGCCGCCGTGATCGAAATCACCCTCGGCGGCCTCAGCCTGATTGCCGAGCAGGATGCCTGCCTGGCCCTGGCCGGGGCCGACCTTGGCGCCAAGCTCGACGACCAGCCACTGCAACCCTGGAGCAGTTTCCTCGTGCGCCGTGGCCAACACCTGGTGTTCAACCAGCCGGTCCAGGGCGCGCGCGCCTACCTGGCGGCCCCCGGTGGTTTCGATGCGACGCCGGTCATGGGCAGCAAGTCCACCGTCTGCCGGGAGGGCCTGGGCGGTCTCGACGGCTCGGGGCTTGCGCTGGCGGCGGGCCAACGGCTCAACTGGTCCGGGACCTCGCCGGCACCGCGCAAACTGGACGCCGACCGGATACCCGACCTGAGCGCGACCAGGCCCCTGGAAACCGTACTGGGCGCGCAAATCGCCGATTTCGCCGGACAAAGCCTGTTCGATGCGTTCAACAGTCCCTGGCAAGTCGACTCGAGGGCCGATCGCATGGGCGTGCGCCTGCTCGGCACGCCCCTGCATTATCAGGGCAAGCCGCTGATCTCCGAGGGCATCCCCCTGGGGGCCATTCAGGTTCCGCCGGACGGCCAGCCGATCATCCTGCTCAACGATCGCCAGACCATCGGCGGCTACCCGCGCCTGGGCGCCCTCACCCCAGGCTCACTGGCTCGCCTGGCGCAGTGCCTGCCAGGCACCGAACTGCGGTTATCACCTGTGGTCCAAGACGTTGCGCAAGAGCAACATCGACGCTTGCTGGCTCAGTGGCAGTAACGTAAACGAACCCTTCCACGCCCGGTTTCAGGGCGTGGCGGTGAATCAGCAATTCTTTGCGCGCTCCTTTTGCATCTGCCAGCCATTCAGCAAACACGGTGCTAGGCTGTCCTGATAACCGAGGATTTTCAATGCCAAATTCCGACCTGCTGCCGACCCTGCTGTTCAAGATCAACGAGAACCAGCTCGCCCTGGAAGCGGCCGTCATGGAGCTGGCGAACTGGGCTGAGCAACACGGTGCCAAGGACATTGCCGAGAACGTGCATGTCGCCCTGGACGTCATCGACAGGAATGAAGAGTTCATCAAGCTGGCGCTTGCGGTGGTAATGGCGCCGGAATGAATAACGGCGCGAGACGGCAAAGGCCGATACCTCTGCGATCAAAGAAACAAGCCCACCCTGACCAGTTGCGGCCACTCAGCATTTCTCTGAAACAGCTGGCAGGGCGAACGATTGAACCTTATGCCTGTCCGGCCTCCTCGTATATCAGCCATTCCCTGATGCCCGCCAGCCATTCTTCCCGGGTGCACCGCAAAACCTTATCACCGGCAGCCAACGAACCGGTGGCGACAACCTACGGTGCCTCTTTTTCAAACGCCGCATCAGGCGCAAGAATTTCCTCGAGGAAGTCGATGAACACATTGATCCGACTGGAACCCCGGTGATTGGGCAAATACAGCGCGTTGATGCAACTGCTCGCACTGCCGGGGTTGACTTCGTAGTGCTCCAGCAACCGCGTCAAGCGCCCTGCGGCAACGTCGTCGCGCACCAGCCAGTCGGCGAGCAGGGTCACCCCGCCCCCTTTGATGGCCGCCTCACGCAGGATGTCGGCATTGTTGCTTTGCAGACGGCCCTGGACATTGAGCTGAATGGTGTCCTCGCCCCCCTGGAACGTCCAGTGCTGATGTGAACCGCCGTAGTCGAAACGCAGGCATTGATGCTCGAGCAAATCGCGCGGATGACAGGGGGTCGTATGGCGGCTCAGGTAATCCGGGCTGGCCACCACCCAGCGCTGGAAGGCCCCGACCCGCTTGCTGACGATGTCCTCGCTGACTACCGAGGAACCGAGACGCACCGACACGTCAATCTGCTCACTCAGCAGGTCGCCGACCTGATCGCTCAACGACACGCTGATTTCCAGCCCGGGGTGACGGTCGAGCAATCGGTCCAGGTGTGGAGCGATGATGCGACGACCGAACTCGACCGGGACGCTGATGCGCAGGCGTCCCTGCGCATCGCTGCCGCGGTCGGCGACCACGGCATCGGCTTCGTCGATGGCTTCGAGAATGGCCACGGCCTTCTCGAAATAGGCTTGCCCGGCAACGGTGACGCTGGTGTTGCGGGTCGTGCGGTTGAGCAGGCTGGCACCCAGTTCGTGCTCCAGCCCCGCCACCTGGCGCGTGACCGAAGAGGTCGAGATACCGAGCTTGCGCGCCGCCGAGGAATAACCGCCGCAACGTACGGTTTCAACAAACATCTTCAGTGCCAGCAACTTGTCCATCAGCGGGGTCCGGTCGATAGGGAACGGTGCTGATTGTGCATCACCGTTCGCCGGACGTCTTGTACGACCGTGCTTGACCGCCAGACAATCAGGCATCGGCCTTGCGCCCCAGGAACATCACCAGCGCCAGCGCCGGAAGCAATGCCACGGCCATGGCCGACAGCTGCCAGCCGACGTGTTCGTACAGCGGGCTGGCCACCAGCGACCCCAGTGCGCCGCCGACGAAGATGCTGGTCATGTACACGGCGTTGAGTCGAGCGCGGCTGTGCGGGTCGATGGCGTACACCTCACGTTGGCCCAGCACCATGTTCAGTTGCACGGCGAAATCCAGCAGCACCGCACACACCACCAGCCAGAGGTAACTGCTGCCCGGCAAGGCTCCGATCAACAACGAGGCCGGTGCCAGCAACAGGGCGACCAGCGTCCCGAGACGGCCGTGACCGGCATCCGCCAGGCGACCGGCAATCGGCGCAGCGACAGCCCCCACCGCGCCGACCAGGGCGAACAGCGCCACCTGCGACTGGCTGAAGCCGTGGTGACGCATCAACTCGATGGGCGCAAGCGTCCAGAACAGACTGAAGCTTGCGAACAACAGTCCTTGGTACAACGAGCGTTGACGCAGCAGCGAATGACGACGCACCAGCGCAAACACCGAGCCGATCAGCGCTGTGTAGGTCGCCTGGTGCGTCGGCACACGGCGTGGCAATGCAAGGGCAGTGATCAGGGCAATGAGTGTCATCAATGCCGCCGCGCTGAAAAACACCCCGCGCCAGCCGAACGCTTCCACCAGCAGGCTGGACAACGGCCGTGACAACAGAATGCCCAGCAACAGGCCGCTCATGATGTTGCCGACCACACGACCACGGGTAGCTTCAGGCGCCAGGTGCGCCGCCAGCGGCACCAGGATCTGCACCGCCACCGAGGTGAGGCCGATCAACAGGGAGAACACCAGGAACATCGACGGTGAATGGGTCAGCCCGGCGCACAGCAGCGTCACGCTCGCGGCGAGGGTGAAGCCCACCACCAGACGGCGGTTCTCCATCAGGTCGGCCAGCGGCACCAGCAGCAACAGGCCCAGCGCGTAGCCAAACTGGGTCAGTGACACGATCAGGCTGGCGTTGGCACTGGACAGGCCGATCTGTGGCGCGATCAGTTCGACGATCGGTTGTGCGTAATACAGGTTGGCCACGACCGCGCCACAGCAAAACGCCAGGAACGCGACCATCAGACCGGAGAGCGAAGCAGGCTGTTCGGCCTTGACCGCTGCTGCAGGGTTGCCCGTATGCATGATGACACCTCATTGAGTGGGGAAAGTGAGGGCAAGGCTACGGGCCCCGCTCGACACCGAGAATGGGTGCCTGGAGCAAGGCAGTGATGCGCCATCCGCAACGGTGCCGGCGTTGCTGTTGGCGCAAAGCGCTGTTGCGCGACCTGGCAATACTCCGGCGCTGCCGCCTCCTCTACCTTTGGGCAACTGGCGCAGGGCTTTCCACCGGCGCCCTGACCCGACCGCTCGAGGAGCCGATCATGACGTTGCCAGCCGCTTCACTCCCGCGCTTCAAACTCACATGAAGGGCCACCTGATGAAGTCCAGGCGGCTGTGGACTGGCGTCGCCGCCCTCGCGCTCATGGGTGCAACCGGCGCGGCGATGCTGATATGGCGCCCGGCAATCGCGCCCATCGAGCGCCCGCAGCGGTTCGACGCCGCGCAAGTGCAACGCGGTGCGCGTGTGGTCGAGGCCGGCGATTGCGCGGTGTGCCATACGCGACCCGGTGGCCAATACCTGGCGGGAGGGCTGCCGCTGGTGACGCCGTTCGGCACGCTCTACAGCACCAACATCACCCCAGACCCGCAGACCGGCATCGGTTCATGGTCGCTGCCGGCGTTTGAACGCGCGATGCGTGAAGGGATCTCCCGCGATGGCCATTTCCTCTACCCGGCCTTTCCCTACGTGCACTACCGGCGCATGACCGACGCCGACATCGCCGATGCCTACGCGTACTTGATGAGCGGCCCGGCCGTGGACTCACCCGCGCAACAGAACCACATGAACTTCCCGATGAACATTCGCCCGCTGGTGTCGTTCTGGAACCTGCTGTTCCTCCATGGCGACGTTCTGACGCCGGCGGCGCAACAGCCCTCGGCCTGGAATCGCGGCCGTTACCTGGTCGACGGCCCCGGGCACTGTGCCGGCTGCCATTCGCCGCTGAACCTGATCGGTGCCGAACAATCCGGCGAATACCTCGCAGGCGGCAGCGTCGATGGCTGGGATGCGCCTTCGTTGCTGGGTATGGCCCGTCGGGCAAACCCATGGCGCCAGGATCAGCTGGTCCGCTATCTGCGGGCGGAGGTGGTCGAGGGGCACGGCACCGCGGCGGGGCCGATGCGTCCCGTCAGCCTCGGCCTGGCGCGCCTGCCGGTCAGTGATGCACAGGCCATTGCCGAGTACCTGCTGAGCCTGCAATCCGTGGCGACGGTGACGGAAATCCACGCCGATGCCACGAACGTTGCCGCCACCGACCAGAGCCCTGGCGCCCTGCTGTTCAGCAGTTCATGCGCCGGCTGCCATGCCTCGGCAGCGCCCATGCGCGTGATCGACGGCCGCCCCGCGCTGGCTCACACGTCGGCATTGCAAAGCCCGAGCGCGCGCAACTTCCTGAAAACCGTGCTCGAAGGCATACCCGCCCTCCCGGGCGAGCCCGGCCCGGTCATGCCGCCATTTGCAGCCAGCCTGGACAACCAACAGCTCACGGCCCTGGCGTCGTACCTGCGTCAGCAAGCCACCCCCGGCCAGCCATGGACCGATCTTTCTTCCACGATTGAAGCAATGCGTCAGGAGGCGAAATGACTCAACTCACGCTCAACGTCAACGGCTCGGCCAAGGCCCTGGAGCTGGAACCGGACATGCCGCTGCTCTATGCCCTGCGCAATCACCTGGGCCTCAACGGTGCCAAGTACGGTTGCGGCCTGGGCCAGTGCGGCGCCTGCACCGTCATGGTCGATGGCCAACCGGTTTTTTCCTGCGTGACACCCTGCGCGGGCCTGGAAGGCAAGCAGGTTCGAACCGTTGAAAGTCTCGGCTCCGCCGAGCGGCCCGGCCCGTTGCAGCAAGCCTTTATCGACAAGCAGGCCGCCCAGTGCGGCTACTGCATCGCCGGCATGCTGATGCGGGCCCAGGCATTGCTGGAACAGAACCCGCACCCGGACGAACAGACCATTCGCCAACACATGGCCGTCAACCTGTGCCGTTGCGGCACCCACCTGCGGATCATCGAGGCGATCAGCCTCGTGGCCGGCCACACCGGGAGTGCAGCATGACCCAGGCGCCAGCACTCAACCCCAGTCGCCGGGCTTTCCTGCGCGGCAGCGCCCTGCTGATGGCGTTTACCCTGGTACCGGCGGCGCGTCGGGCATGGGCCGACAGCGAAGTCGATACCCTCGGCACCGTCGTGCTGGCGCCGGACCTGCCCGGCAGCCTGCGCACCAATCCCTACCTCGATGCCTGGATTCGCGTGGATCCTGACGGCATCACCGTCTATACCGGCAAGGTCGAATTGGGTACCGGTGTCAAAACCGCATTGCTGCAAATCGCCGCCGAACGCCTGGAAGTGTCCCCGACAGCCATCACCCTGCTGACGGCCGACACCGCCCTGACGCCCAACGAAGGCTACACCGCCGGCAGCCACAGCATCTTCGACAGCGGAACGGCGTTGTTCAACGCGGCGGCCCAGGTGCGTGAGTTGCTGATGGATTCCGCCGGACGCACCTGGGGCGTCGCACTGGCCTTGTTGAGCACTGCCGAAGGCGTCATACACGGCCCCGGCGGGCAACGGATGGCCTACGCCGACGCGGTCAAAAACGTCGACCTGCACCTTTACGCCAAGGCCGAGTCGCCGAGTATGCCGCCGACCGCGTTCAAGCTCATCGGCCACTCGCTGCAACGGCTGGATATCCCGGCCAAGGTCAGCGGCGGTCCCGCCTTCGTTCAGGACATTCGCCTGCCGGACATGCTGCATGCCCGGGTCATCCGCCCGCCTCGTCCCGGCTGCACACTGCTGGCATTCGACACGCAAGCGATCGAGGCGTTGTCCGGCGTGGTGCACGTCATGCGTGACGGCAATTATCTGGCCGTCGTCGCCCGTGACGAGTGGCAAGCCATCAAGGCCATGCGCGAGGGATACGCGTCGGCGCAATGGAGCGGTGGCCAGGCAATCCCTGAGTCCCGGGACATTCATGCCTTGCTCGAACGCCTGCCTTCACGCCGCTACCCGATCAGCCATGAAGGCACACCTCAGGCGGCAACCGACCTGGGCTATCGGGCCCGGGTGACCAAGCAATACCTGATGCACGGTTCCATCGGCCCGTCCTGCGCGGTGGCCTGGTTCAAGGACGGCAGCCTGACGGTCTGGACCCACAGCCAGGGCGTCTACCCGCTGCGCGCCGGCATCGCCGAAATGGTCCGGCTGCCGCCCGAGCGAGTTCGCTGTATCCACGCCGAAGGTTCCGGCTGCTACGGCCACAACGGCGCCGACGATGCAGCGGCGGACGCAGCGCTGATTGCCATGCGCATGCCAGGCACGCCGGTGCGGGTGCAGTGGATGCGCGAACAGGAAAATCTCTGGGAGCCCTACAGCTCGGCGATGGTCAGCGAAGTGCAGGCCAATCTGGATGCGCAGGGTCGATTGCAGGACTGGAACTACGAGCTGTGGACGACGCCGCACAACGAGCGCATCGTCAATGCCGGCCGGCTGCTGCCGGCGCGATTGCTGGCGCGCCCCTTTGCCTCCGCGCCCTCGGTGCCCATCGCCCAGCCTGAAGGCGACGGCGATCGCAATGCCGTGCCGCTGTACACGCTGGCCTCCACGCGCATCGACATGAACTTCGTGACCCAGATGCCGTTTCGCACCTCGGCCATGCGTTCGCTGGGCGCGCACATCAACATTTTTGCCATCGAGTCCTGCCTGGATGAATTGGCCGCCAAAGCCGGGATCGATCCCCTCGCCTTGCGTCTGGCTCACCTGACGGACCCACGGGCTCGGGCGGTGATCGAGCGTGTACGCGACGCCATCGGATGGCCGCAAAAGAGTGTCGAGCCTGGCGCGGGGATCGGCCTGGCGTTCGCCCGCTACAAGAACATCATGGGCTATTGCGCGATTGCAGTACGCCTGCGCGTCCATCCGCAGACCGGCGAGGTGCAAATCGATCAGGTCGTCACGGCAGTCGACGTCGGACAGATCGTCAACCCCGACGGCCTGCGCAACCAGGTGGAAGGCGGGATCGTGCAGTCCACCAGTTGGACGCTCTACGAAAAAGTCGCCTATGACGCCGCCGGCATCCGCAGCTACGACTGGAGCGGCTACCCGATCCTGCGTTTTACGCAACTGCCGAAAAAGGTCGACATCCACCTGCTCGACCAACCCGGGCAGCCGTTTCTCGGTGCCGCCGAAATCGTCCAGGGACCGATGGCCGCCGCCATCGGCAATGCCGTGGCGAACGCCACCGGGCGGCGCTGGTTGAACCTGCCGCTGACCCGTTCGGAGCAGCCGGCCTGACCCGGCGCGACCGGGGGCATGTCACGCTTCAATCGCACCCTTAGGGAAATTGAATTGGCGACCGCCCCGCCCGATCGACAATCATCGGCGCAGGCAATCCGACGAGGCAACCGCCATGACGTTCGAAGCAGACACACTGGTACAACTGACCGAAGCGCTGCAACAGCGCGGCATGCTGCTGGTAGCGGATGTCGCCTTCATCCGCGCGCCGTACCGGCATGATCATCGCTGGTTCTGCACCGTGGCGTAATCATGCCCGTATCGCGCCAGCATGCCGGCCATGGCGCACCCCAGGCTCGGGCACGCACACCTGTCAGATCAGCAAGTCTTCATGAAACGCCCCGAACGGACGATCAGGATGGGCGATCTGGATTTCCAGAATCCACAGGCCGGTATTCGGGTACTCGGCTAAATCCCCCAGGTCGCCGCCCCGATAAATCGCGTGGGGGAAATCGCTGACCCGATGCCCCTTGATAGCATCGAACGCATCAGCAACGGGCGCATTCACCCCAGAAGGCGCTGAATCTCCTTCTGCACGAAATCCGTGAACAGTTTTACCCTGATCGGTGTGTTCACTCCAAAACCGTGTATCGCATGCAGTTCCAGCGAAGGCAACGTCTGTTCCGGCAGGAGTCGGATCAGGCGGCCTTCCTCCAGGTCCTGCTGGACGATGCAATGCATCAGGTAAGCAACGCCCATGCCGTCGAGGGCCGCCGTGCGCAGGCCGAAGCCCGAATCCAGGCCGATCCGCCCCTTCGGCAACAACGTTTCACCGCTGGCGAAAACGATCGGCAGGGTTCTTCCGCCCAACTGGTAACGTGCGAATGGCAGGTTGCGCAGTTCACTGATGGTCTCAGGGCGTCCTTGCGCCTGAAGAAACTCGGGAGACGCTACCAGCACCATGGCCATCCGGGCCAGCGTACGTGCTCGCAGGTTGCTGTCGCCCAGCGATCCCACCCGGAAAATCACGTCATAGCCTTCAGTGATCAAGTCAACGTGATGGTCCTGGAGGTTGAGATCGACCTCCAGGTCCGGATGCTCCAGCAGAAACGACGAGCCAATCCCCGGCAACAACAAGCGTCCCAGCTCGCTGGGCATGCTCGCCCGCAGATGCCCGCGCACGCTTCCGGTGGGCCTGATCGCATCTCCGGAGTCTTCGAGTGCTCGCAACAGCGGCGCCACGCGCTCGAAAAACAGGTGCCCGTCGGGCGTCAGGCTGAGGGTCCGGGTCGAGCGCCGAAACAGCGTGACATTGAGCTGTTTTTCCAGGCGTGCAATGCCCTTGGAAATCGCCGAAGGCGTCGTGCCGAGGTGGCGCGCCGCGCCACTGAAGGAGCCGGCCTCCACCACCCGGACAAAGGCAATAAGGCTGCTCGACTGACTCAACAGGCTGGACATCTTGTGACTCCGAAGCACAACTGATGTGCCTTGTTCAGGACTGGTTAGCGAAATGACGCGCCGGATAATACGTCGAATCATCAATGATCGGAGTCAGCGAATGAAGCGTCTCGAAGGTAAAACAGCCGTCATCACCGGTGGCAACAGTGGGATCGGCCTGGCCTGCGCCTGCCTGTTCGCCCGGGAAGGCGCCCAGGTGATCATCACGGGCCGGCGTAAAGCAATCCTGGACCAGGCCATCGAGACCATCGGCCACGGCGCCATTGCCATCGAAGGCGACGTGGCCAGTCTGGAACATCAGGACAATGTCGCCGCACAGGTGAAAGCGCGCTTCGGCGGACTCGACATCTACATGGCCAACGCCGGGGTCATCACCCTGCAGCCCTCGGCGCAGGTGTCGCCGGACGATTATGACGCGCAGTTCAACATCAACACACGCGGCGTGTTCTTTGGCGTGCAGTCGATCACCCCGCTGCTGCATGACGGTGCCAGTGTGATACTGACCAGCTCCCTGGCCGCCACCAAGGTTCTGCAGAATCACGCGGTCTACGCCGGCAGCAAGGCGGCCATCGCGGCGTTCGCTCGCAGCTGGGCACTGGAGCTGCGCGCACGCCGCATCCGGGTCAACGTGCTGAGCCCGGGCCCGGTCGACACCGCGATCATCGGTAAATTGGGTATCTCGGATGAACAGCGACCGGACTTCCTGAAAATGCTGGGGGACATGATCCCCGCCGGGCGCCTGGGCGAAGCGGACGAACTGGCGCGCGCCGCGCTGTACCTGGCCTCGGCTGACAGCGCATTCGTCAATGGCATCGAGCTGTTGGTGGATGGCGGGATGTCTCTGACCTGAAATTCCGCCAGGTATGGAGCAGGCGAAACTCGACGTTTCGCCAGCCCACCCCGAGGTTTACCGCGGTTCAGGATGCTCGCTGGAGACTGAGTTGTTGGCCTCTACGTCCGACATGTCCTCATCCACCGGAGCTTCGTCATCGGCGGGCAGCGGAACCTCCGGCTCCTTGCGTTTGGGATCATGCCCGGCCTCATTGTCCGTCGTGCGCGTCACCTCCTGCTGCGACCTGTTGCCGGGTGCATCTTCATCGATGTCCATGCTGGCTCTCCGTTCTGAAGCGCGGGATATCCGCCCTTAAAACCTGAGAGACAGTGGCGCCTCGCAAGTGCCCGGCCATGGACGAACGGTTGGGCGCCAACCGGCGGATACAACAATTTACCGGCGTTCACAGCGCCAGGCGCTGCATTGCATACAGTCAATTTTCCATTTTCCCGTTCAATGGATGGACCTATGCAATCGACACTCGGAGTCAGAATCTGTGAAGCGATGGAGCAACGCAACCTGTCGAAACTGTACGCCGTCGCCGTCGCGCTCAACGTGACGGAAAGCGCGGTGAGCCGCTGGAGAAAGAGCGGTCGCCTGACGGTTGAGAACACCATCGCGTTGTGCGAGTTGCTGGATGTGTCCAGCGACTGGCTGCTGCTGGGCCGGGGCACGATGGACATGCATCGCGGCACCCAACCCATGCGGTCGCAGCAGGTTCGAATATCCCTTGCCAGCCTCCCGGAGGCGGCGGTCGTGCATCTGGAGCACTTCCTGGCGGCTATCGAATCGCATCGGTCTTGAGCGCTGCGCAAGCGAATCGGTGAAATCTTGCACCGCGCTCCACCTGAACGTATTGATTCAAACCTCACTCGGGATCATGTTCTGGCTGTCGCCTTTTTTCGATGTGTTCAAGGAAAACGGAAGTGGCAGTAGCGCACAAGAAAGGTCGATACCACCTCACACTTGGAGCCAGACATGGGACAGTCAAACACGATCGAACAGCAACAGGAAAAGAACAAGGAGTTCCAGGCCTACGTCGACCAGATGCGTAAAGACCTCGACAAAAGCCTGGCCACCGAAACGAGTGCCCTGAACGCCAGAGTCAAGGAGCATTACAGCAAGTACGGCGACGACGCCTTGATGATTGCCAGCAGTTACCGGCACTTGACCACGGCGAGCGAATGGTCGCTGAAATCGATCAACGTCATGATCGACTCATGCCGCAAGGCGATTTTCGGGGGCAAGTTGCCCGATGGCGCGAAAAAGGACACGCCGACCGCCGAGGTCGGCGCGGCCATTCAGGCCATGACGAACCTGGACATGCTGATCGCCAACGCCGCCTTCGACGCGGTCCAGGCGCTCCTGACCAGTGTCGGCTCGACCACCAGTACCAGCATTTCCGTGAAGAGTGATGAAAAGATGCTGGCGCCGGGGATGACCCTGTTCATCACCGTGGTGGAGAACGCCTATAGCAGCAAAAGCTTTTTCAGCAATGAAACCATCATCCAGAACCTGTTTCTGTTCGAGGTCCGTTTTTCCATCAAGGAAGGCAAGGCCATGAGCAAGCTGAGCGACCTGCAGGCCTATGAAAACCAGAAGCAATCCATGCGCAACCAACTGACGAAAATCGACGCCGCGGTGGAGAAACTGGACCCCACCGCAGATGATTTCCTGACTTCGCTGGCCAAGTTCGCCAGCATCAGCGACGTACTGAACACCCGTCTGAAGGCCATCGACGACAAACTCCAGCAGATTGCCATCAGCTCGGCACCGAACGAGGTCCAGCCGCTCAAACCAGGGTTGCAGGATACGTTCGAACGCGACGAAATCGTGCAGCGCATCAAGGCGAAGTTCGACCGCGCACGGGCGGGCAGGCGCTGATCAATCACAGGGCCGTGAGGGTTTACCCCATAAACACTTCGTTCAATGAGGAACGGATCATGATCATCGTCTTTGAAATGAGTACCGATAAGGATATCGTCGGCACACCACTCAGTGCCGGCTGGCAACCCGAAAACGCTCGCTACCGATGGGCACAGATCAACCAGCCACAGAGTCTGAACATCCCGGGAGGTGCGGTCATAGTCGTGGTCGCACACGGCACCAACAAAACCATAGGCAATGAGGGCCCGACCCTTAACATCACCGCCGATCAATTCCTGGACATCGTGCAGCACCATATGCAGCACGGGCACGCACCCGCCGCTATCTACATCTCCACGTGCGGTGAGGAAATCGCGGGCTTTGCAGCCCGGGTAGTGCTTTGCGCCGAAGCCAACCAGATGTGGGGAAATACGGAAATCTTCGGCCACCATGATGATGTTTCGGGCCCCGTCCCCGCGCCTACGCCACAAAGCGTGGAGTGGGATCCGATTTATCAGAAACGCACGAGAGGCTAGGTCCCACCCTCCAGTTGCGTGCAGCCCTGCTGTCACGCAACTGGATTGCTGTTCATCGCTTGCGCTTGTAATCCCGAGGGTCGATCCCCCACTTGCGCAGCCGCGAAGCCAGCGTAGTGGGCTTGAGCCCCAGCAACTGCGCAGCCCCGCCCTCCCCGGAAACCTTGCCCGCCGTAAGTTTGAGCATCGCCAGCGCATTTGACCGCAGCTTGAGTTGCAGCAACTCGTCGGCAACAGGCTCGCCCGCCTCCGCCTGTTCCACGGGCGGCGAATCCTGCACCCGCGCCCCGGCTACCAGCAGATCGTCGAACCGCAGGCGGCCGTCCTGGGAAACGATCATCTGCCGTTCGATCACGTTTTCCAACTCGCGGATATTGCCCGGCCATGCATAGCGCTTGAGCAATTCCACCTGCGCCAATGGCAGGCGCACACCGGTCTTGTTGAAGGCCAGGGACGCCCGCCGCAGGAAATGACCGGCCAACAGAGGAATGTCATCGATTCGCTCGCGAAGCGGCACCGAGCGAACGGGAAAGACATTCAGACGGAAATACAGGTCCTCGCGAAACCGTCCTTCGGCGATCATCGCCCGCAAGTCACGGTTGGTCGCAGCGATGACCCGCACATCCACCACACGCGTGACGTTGTCGCCCACCCGCTCGAACTGCTGATCCTGGAGCACGCGCAGCAACTTGCTCTGCAACTCGAGGGGAATTTCGCCCACCTCGTCGAGAAACAGCGTACCGCCGTCGGCCAGTTCAAAGCGGCCCATGCGTGCGTTCACGGCGCCGGTAAAGGCCCCTTTGACGTGGCCGAAAAACTCGCTCTCGAACAAATCCCGCGGAATGGCCGCGCAATTGACCCGAATCAGCGGCCGGTCACTGCGCCGGCTGCTGGCGTGGATGGCCCGCGCGATCAGCTCCTTGCCGGTGCCGGACTCACCATTGATCAGGACGTTGGCATCGGTGGGCGCCACCAGTTCGATCTGGCGGATCAGGTGCAACACCGCCGGGCTTTCGCCGACGATTTCATGGTGATTGCGCTCAGCCTTGATCTCTTCCTGCAGGTACTGGTTTTCCACCTCGAGGCGCTGCTTGAGCTGTTCGACTTCATTCAGTGCCTCACGCAGGCGCTGCTCGGCCCGCTGCCGTTCGCGAATATCGCGAAACAGCACCACCGCGCCCACCAGACGGCCCATCTCGAAGATCGGCGTGCTGGTGTATTCGACGGTGATGGCTTCACCGTTTTTATGCCAGAACACTTCATTGTCGACCCGGTGCACCTGGCCGTCGCTGAAGGACGCATGGATGGGGCACTCCTGGACCGCAAAGCAGGAACCGTCGCGGTGGCTGTGATGGAACAGTTGGTGCGCGTCGTGGCCCACCATGTCGGCGGCGCTCCAACCAAGGATGCGCTCCGCGGCAGGGTTGATGAAGGTGGTCTGGCCCTTGGCATCGAGCCCGTAGATGCCCTCGCCGACCGCGCCGAGAATCAGCCGGTTCTGTTGTTCGATCCGCTCGAAGACCTGGGAAATCCGCTCCCACCCCACATGCCCGAGCCGGTGCTGTCGGCGCGCTTCCGAACGGTTGCGCCGCGTTTCCAGCACGTCCCGGCGCTGGATCGTGAACAGGATGCGCCGACCATCGGCCAACGCATTGGCGCTCACCTCCACCGCGTGCTGACGGCGGCTCATGTCAACCAGCACCAGATCATCCGACCAGGCCTGTCCCTGGGTCAGCGTCTCATCACTGAAACTGACCCACAGGGACAGGCCTTCGCCGAGAAAATGACTGAACCGCAAAGGGATTTCATCGTCGCGGGTCGACCCCAGCAGTGCCAATGCCGCGAGGTTCGCTTGCAGCAGCGCATCGCTCTGCGGATCGACCACCAGCATCGCCTGTGACGCGCATTCGACTGCTTCATCTTCAAAACCGGCGCGGGTCATTGCGGTCACTCATCAAGGTCATCGGAACCCGGTGGAAAATACGAGTTTTCGTTATTTATTTCACCAAATTTCGTTATTTACGAAATATCGTTACTCAACTCACCTTTGCGAAATGAATTAAATCACTTAAATATCAATAGGTTAAAAGTCATATCAAAATTGGCACAACTCTCGCTATGGGTAGATTCAGAAACGGCGATCACCGCCATTTTTCATCGACCCTAGAGAGTGAGCTGAGCAATGAACAAAGTCGAAATGCACCACACCATCATGGCTGCCAAGGCCCGCCTGAACCTGAGCTGGGACAGCCTCGCCGATGCCGCACAAAAAGCGCCGGTCTGGGTCGCCTCGGTCTGCTACGGGATGAACAGCGCGCCAGCGGACGTCGCCGCACGCATTTGCCAGGCGCTGGAGCTGGGTGACGAGGTGGCGGCGGCGATGACGGTATTTCCCACCAAGGGCTGGGACCAGGCCATTCCTCAGGACCCGCTGATCTATCGCCTGTACGAGCTGGTGGGCGTGTACGGCCCTACGCTCAAGGACGTGATTCAGGAGAAGTTCGGCGACGGCATCATGAGCGCGATCGACTTCTCCATGCATGTCGACAAGATCGAAGACCCCAAGGGCGACCGCGTGCTGGTCACCCTGAACGGCAAGTTCCTGCCTTACCGATCCTGGTAACGGCTTCACCTCATCGCACTCGCCGCCACCCACGCATGCCAAGGGGTCACCCAAATGTCCTATCTGCTTCCGTTTGAATTCGTCACCAAGATGCTCGATGCCGGCGAATCGAAGATTCACATGTCCACCCGGGACACGCTGATCCGCGCCTACATGGCCGGCGCGATCCTCGCGCTGGCGGCCGTGTTCGCCGTCACCATCGCGGTCCAGACCGGCTCGGCGCTGCTCGGTGCCGTGCTGTTTCCGGTGGGCTTTTCCATGCTCTACCTGATGGGCTTCGACCTGCTCACCGGCGTGTTCGTGCTGACGCCGCTGGCGCTGCTGGACAAGCGCCCCGGCGTCACGGTCAACCGGGTCCTGCAAAACTGGGGACTGGTCTTTCTCGGCAACTTCGCCGGCGCGCTGACCGTCGCCTTCATGATGGCGTTCATCTTCACCTACGGCTTCAATACCGCTCCGGGCGCCGTCGGCGAAAAGATCGCCAGCATCGGCGAGGCGCGCACCCTGGGCTACGCGCATTACGGCGTCGCCGGCTGGATCTCGATTTTCCTGCGCGGCATGCTGTGCAACTGGATGGTGTCGATGGGCGTGGTGGGCGCGATGATTTCCACCTCGGTCAGCGGCAAGGTGATCGCCATGTGGATGCCGATCATGCTGTTCTTCTTCATGGGCTTCGAGCATTCGGTGGTGAACATGTTCCTGTTCCCCTCCGCCATGATCATGGGCGGCAACTTTTCGATCATGGACTACATGATCTGGAACGAGATCCCGACCGTACTGGGCAACCTGGTCGGCGGCCTGGCTTTCACCGGCCTGACGCTGTACAGCACGCATATCAGGACGGCGGCGAAGCGGGTGATTTGCTGAACCTCACAGCAAGCGAACAATATCGAAGCCCTGTTGAGGGGCTTCGATTGTTGACAGGGCTCCATGCTGACCCGCTTCTACACCGCCGAATCATCCTCCACCCGTTCCTCGGCAGCCTGATCCATCGTAATCACTGCGTCGATCCCCCAATCGTTGGGTTCGGCCCAGTCCTCGCCGAACATTTCCACCGGATGCATCGTCCGGTCGGCGCCGTTGCCGCAGGCCAGGGATTTCGCCGGGCAATACCGATCACAGCCCCAGCAAATGCGCTCGGGGTGGCTGGGATTGACGGGAAAGTGCTTGGCCATGCCGATCTCCAGATCATCAAGGGGCGTATCCCACCTTACAACGCCGGATTTGCGTCGGCCTTGATGCCTGTCAAGAAAGAGCACCCGATGCCCCTGACACGCTTCCCCGCCACGGGCTAAGCTTGTCTCGCCTGATAGAGACCGGAGAGTCGTTATGCTTAACAAGAATCCTGCCCCGAACGCTTCCACTCCCCCGACGCCGTCGACCTGGGACGACAAGGACGCCACTGCCTCCCTCGCCAGCGAAGCGTTCACTGCGCCGCCGGCGTTGACCAACGCCGAACTGGTGCACCTGCGCGTGCGGGTGATTGCCCTGGAAAACCTGGTCATTGCCCTGTTGGCCGAAGGCTCGGAGCGCCAGCGTGAAGTGGCTCGGGAAATGGCCGATTTCATTTCCCCAAGACCCGGTTTCACCCAGCATCCCTTGACCATTCACGCCGCAGACCACATGACCCACAGCGTGGAGCGCGCCGAACGATTCCGCCGTCGCGATGAGCCGGCGACTTAAACACTCAAAACTTGATAACAATCATTATTGTTCGCAGCAAAGCTTCCTAGACTCGGGTTCCTACTCGTCAGTCCTCAGGAAGTCATCATGCGTACTCCGTTTTCGCTGTCACTCGCCCTGCTCCTGCTCGCACCATTGGCCCATGCGAAGGAATACCCGATCGGCTCGCCCCAGACGTGTGCAGGGCTGGAAGTCGGGGCGGTGTATTTACAGCCGATTGAAATGGAACCCGCCGGCATGATGCGCGCCACTGCCGATTCCGACGTGCACCTGGAAGCCGACATCCGTGCCACTGCGGACAATCGCAACGGCTTTCAGGAAGGCAGCTTCGTGCCGTACCTCAACGTGTCCTTCAAACTGAAAAAGGTCGGCAGCGATCCGGAAATCAAGGGCGACTTCCACGCCATGGTGGCCAACGACGGTCCGCACTATGGCGATAACGTCAAGTTGCTCGGCCCGGGCAAATACCAGCTGACCTTCACCCTCCTGCCGCCCGGCGGTCATGCCTCCCTGGGTCGTCACACCGACAAGGAAACCGGCGTCGCTCCGTGGTTCGAACGTTGCGAGCTGAACTACGAGTTCGTCTACGCCGGCATCGGTAAAAAGGGCGGCTACTGAAATGAAGCGTCTGCCGCTCGCCTGGCTGCTGGCCGCAGCCTTTGCGCCGTTGGCCGCCCATGCCGAACTGCCGACCTATGAACTGAGCCTCAATGATGGGCACTTCACCCCCGCCGTGCTGGAGGTGCCGGCGGGACAACGCTTCAAGATCATCCTGAAGAACATCGGCCAGGGCCCCGCCGAGTTCGAAAGCACGCCGTTGCGGGTGGAAAAGGTGCTGTCGCCCGGCGTGACCACCTTCGTGGTCATCCACCCGCTACGGCCCGGTCAATACCCGTTCTTCGACGAGTTCAACCTGCAATTGCCCGAAGGCAGCCTCCTCGCGAAATAACCCGACATGTACGGAGCGTTCATGAATCAATCAATGTTCATCGTCTGGCGGGAAAGCGTCGAGGCACTGCTGGTGATCGGTATCCTCCAGGCCTGGATCAGCCAGCAGCAACAGGACCAGCGGCTGACCCGGTTTCTCTGGGCTGGCGTGGTGCTTGGACTGATGGTCTCGGGGCTGCTGGCCGGGGCGATCCTGTGGGCGGGCAACGCCATGAGCGGGGCCGGCAGTGAGTGGTTCCAGGCCGCCCTTGCGCTGATCGCCAGCCTGCTGATCGTGCAGATGGTCCACTGGATGCGCCGCCACGGGCGCACGCTCAAACAGGATTTGCTGCGCGATGCCAGCAGCAAAATTTCCCGGCAAGGTGGCTGGGGCCTGTTGCTGTTGGCGCTGCTGGCGGTCAGCCGAGAAGGCAGTGAAACGGTGGTGTTCCTGTATGGCGCCGGTGCGCAACTGCGCGGTCCCCAGCTCGGCCTGTTCGCCATCGGCGGTGCGTTCGGGCTGGTGCTATCGGCGCTGACCATCACCCTGCTGCACAGCAGTCGTCGGTTCATTTCCTGGCAACGCTTCTTCGCCATCAGCGAGACCATTTTGCTGATGCTTGGCGCGGCGTTGCTGGTCAGTGCCGTCGAGCGCATCGGTGGCCAACTGCTCGGCATGGACATGCCCGAAGTGGTTTACAGCCTCGCCGGCGACGCACTGTGGGACAGCAACACCTTGCTCGGTGACAGCCACGGTCTCGGCGGTTTCCTCGCCAGTTTTGCCGGTTACCGGGCAACACCCAGTACCCTGACCGTGCTGGCGTGGGTCGGTTACTGGCTGATCGTCGGTGGCTGGCTGCGCTACCGCAGCACGGAAAAACTCCCATGCCTGAACTGACCTGGCGCAATCGATGGCTGCAGCGCGCGGGCGACGGGATGCGTCGCCACGCGCGGGCCATCCGCGTGGTGCAGTGGTTCGTCGTGCTGTTCTACGGATCATTGCTGGTGATTCCGGCGCTGCTGCCGCTGCCGGACAGTCAGGCGCGGATGCTCGATAACCTGACCCTGTTCGCGCAGTTTCTGTTTTGGGGCCTCTGGTGGCCGTTCGTGCTGCTGTCCATCGTGCTGTTCGGCCGACTCTGGTGCGGCGTGCTGTGCCCGGAAGGTTCGCTCAGCGAATGGGCCAGCCAGTACGGCAAAGGCATGGGGGTGCCGCGCTGGGTGCGCTGGGGTGGCTGGCCCACCCTGGCATTCTGCCTGACCACCCTTTATGGCCAGCTGATCAGCGTCTACGACTACCCGCAAGCGGCGTTGTTGATTCTGGGCGGATCCACCGTGGCAGCCGTCGCCGTCGGTTTGCTGTTTGCCCGGGGCAAACGCATCTGGTGCCGCTACCTGTGCCCGGTCAGCGGCGTCTTCGCCCTGCTCGCCCGCCTGGCACCGGTACATTTTCATGTCGATGAACAACGCTGGGTGAAAAACGCCGCGCCGCGTCTGCCTCCGCCCAACTGCGCACCGCTGCTGGATATCCGCCGCCTGCGCGGCGCCAGTGACTGTCATGCCTGCGGGCGCTGCAGCGGACAACGTGGCGCGGTGCAGTTGATCGCCCGCTCAAGCAATCAGGAAATTCTGCAGTCGACGGCGCAAAGCGTTTCGGCCTGGGATGTGCGCCTGCTGCTGTTTGGCGTGATCGGCCTGGCGATGGGGGCGTTTCAGTGGACGGTCAGCCCCTGGTTCATCGCCCTCAAGCAAACCCTCGCGCAATGGCTGGTGGAACACGATCACCTGTGGGCCCTGGAGGACAATGCGCCCTGGTGGCTGCTCACCCATTATCCGCAGCTCAATGACAGCTTCAGCTGGCTTGATGGTTTCAGCATCATCGCTTACCTGGGTTTGAGTTCGCTGGTTCTCGGCACTGCGCTGATGATCTTCATGCGCCTGGCCGCACGTTTGGCGGGTGATCGCGCACTGTTTTGGCCCCTGGCGCTGACCTTGACGCCCCTGGGTGGTGCCGGACTGTTTCTTGGGCTGTCGGCGACCACCGTGAAACTGCTGCGCTATGAGGGGTTGTTGCTGGACTGGGTGCAACCGGCCAGGGCGTGGTTTCTGCTGGCGGCACTGGGCTGGAGCCTGCTGTTGGGATGGAAACGACTGAACCGCGAACGCCTTGCTCTGCCAAGGCGGGTTGCAGCGGGGGCCTGCCTGTTGCTGGCCAGTGGCTTGATCGGTTTCGGCTGGTGGTTGCAGTTCTGGGGCTGGGCCTGACCCTGTGCCAGAGCAGGCTGTATCCAGGTTGGATGTGCCAATGCCATCGCGAGCAGGCTCGCTCCCACACTGTTGGCGTCGTTCACGAACCTGCGGACACCCGAAAACCTGTGGGAGCGAGCCTGCTGGCGATACCGGTAGCCCGCTCGCCCCGATGCTGGATGTACCCGCCCCCACCTTGTTCAGACTTTGAACCGCGCCACGGTCTGGTGCAGGTCGCCGGCCATCTGTGCCAGTTCCTGGCCGGCGCTGTCGGTGTGGCGGGCGCCGAGCAGGACCTGTTCGGAGAAGCTGCGGATGCTCACCAGGTTGCGGTCCACCTCACGGGCCACCAGCGCCTGTTGCTCGGTGGCACTGGCGATCATCAGGTTGCGCTCATTGATCTGCGAGATGGACCGGGTGATTTCATCCAACGCCTCGCCCGAGCGTTGCGCCACTTCCAGGGCGACCCGAACACGCTCGCTGCTGCCCTGCATCGCCGTCACTGCCTGCCCGGTATCCTCGCGCACGTTGTCGATCATCTGCTCGATTTCCCGTGTCGATTCCTGGGTGCGATGCGCCAGCGCCCTCACTTCATCGGCCACCACCGCAAAACCGCGCCCGGCATCCCCGGCGCGCGCGGCTTCGATGGCGGCATTGAGGGCCAACAGGTTGGTCTGCTCGGCGATGCTGCGGATCACATCGAGCACCTTGCTGATGCCCTGGACCCGGCCGGCCAGTTGTTCGATACGCTGCGAAGTGTCGGAGACGCCATGGGCCAGCTCGCCAATCGAGGCCACCGTTTCCTGCACCTGTTCACGTCCCCGGTGCGCGGTGATTTCAGACTGCCGGGAGGCTTCGGAGGTGCTTACCGCATTGCGCGCCACTTCATCCACTGCGGCGGTCATCTGGTTGACGGCGGCCGCGGCCTGCTCGATCTCCTGCCCCTGCAATTGCAGGTTGCTGGACGTCTGGCTGCTGACCGCACTCAGCTCTTCGGACGAACTGGCGACCCGGTCCACCGAGCCGGCGATGTGCCGGACCATGGCGTTGAGGCTTTGCTGCATCTGGTGCATGTTCATCATCACGCTGCCGTCGGCACTCGATGTCCTGGGCACGTCGATCGTCAGGTCGCCCTCGGCTATCTGGCTCAAGACCCGCGCCGCAGCATCCGGTTCGCCTCCCAAGGGTCGGGTGACACTGCGGGTGACAACGACCGCCGCCGTGATGACCAGCCCCATGCACAGCACAAACAAGCCGAACATGGTGCGCTGGGCGTCGCTGTACAGTTGCTGCGCCGCCCGCTCACGGTCGGCGAAGATTTTCCCTTGCAGCGCCATCACCGCGTCCAGGCTGCGATACACCTCGGCTTCGGCCGGTACGACCTTGTCCTTCAACTGCGCCCTGGCTTCAGCGAGCGCCCCCTGGCGGATCAAGACCTGCACTTGGGTGAACGCCGCAACGTAGGCTTCACGGTGCTTTTTCAGGGTCAGGTACGCGGCCTTGCCCTCGGGCAAGTCGAACAACGGCGCCAGGGTTTCGAAGGCCTGGGTGATGCGTTGCTTGGTGGCGTCGATTGCCTGGAACGAGGGCTGGTGGTCTTCGTTGATCAACAGGTCGCGGGTATGTTTGGCGTTGTCGCGCACGCCGGTGGCAATGACCATCAGCGGCTCGATCTTCGGCCAGTCCTGCTCGACGATGATGGCCGCCTGGTCCTTGAGGATTGCCATGTCGCGCAAGCCCTCGAAGGCCATGCCGATCAGTGCCAGCGGCGCAATGGCGAAGCCGATGACGATACGTTGTGCGGTCGTTAATTTAGCCATATCAAATGCTCCCCGTTTGATACCTGCCCGATGGGCAGCGCATTTGAACTTCATGGTGGGTGCTGCATTGTTCTGCGCTGTCCCTGATCACCCCCGCAATACGAAGACTGGAAACAGCTCGCGCATCGCGTCCCAGAGATCGGGTAGCAAAGCTTGTGCCGAGACGCTCGACAACAGCGGATCGAACATCCGTTCGGTGCGCACCAGTTGCACGGCGAATCGTTTCACGCCCAGTGAGCTCAAGCGCTGCGCCAGAAGCAACAGGCGTTGCGGCTCGAAAAGATGCCAGTGCACGGTGGTGCGGCATTCGTAGTCGACACCGCTGGCCAGCAGGTGCTCGAGGCTGCGCCAGTTGGCGGTTCCACTGCCCTCGACTCCGGTGATGGCCTGGCAATCCTCGGGTAATGCCTTGACGTCGAAACCCACCCAATCCGCGCCGTCCAGCGCCCTGGCAAACGCTGTCGGCTTGATCCCGGCGCTGTGCAGGCCGATGCGAAAACCCATCTCCCGCACTTCATCCATGGCGCCGCGCAAGCTGTCCTGCAAGGTCGGTTCGCCACCGCTGAACACCACCGCATCGAGCAGGTCCTGGCGACGTTGCAGAAACGCAATCACCCGCCGCCAATCCACTTCCTCGGTGCCCCGGGGCGGGATCAGTTGCGGGTTATGGCAGTAACGACAACGCCAGGCGCACCCCTGACAAAACAGCACGCAGGCGAGTTGCCCCGGATAGTCGATGGTGGTCAGGGGCACCATGCCCCCGACCCGGATCACTCGACTCATTGACGCCCGGCCAACGACGCGCTTTCAGTGAAATGCACCCGCTCGCGGTGCTCGGACTGTTTGCCGGGATTGAACGCCGACACCGGACGGTGGTAGCCCATCACGCGGGTCCAGACTTCGCAACGTTGACGTTGAGCCTGTGGCAGGGTTTGCGATGCAGTCATGGTGAAGCTCCTTGCGGTTGAGTGGATCGGAATCAATGAAGATTGGCGGCCTTCTGCTCCTTGAGCAGCAAGGCTTCGTCGCATTTCGGGCAGAACTCGTGCTCGCCATCGAGGTAGCCGTGAATCGGGCAGATCGAGAACGTCGGCGTCACAGTCAGGTACGGCAGGCGGAAGCGGCCCAGGGCCTTGCGCACCAGTTGCTTGCAGGCCTGGGTGGAGGAAATCCGCTCGGCCATGTACAGGTGCAGGACCGTGCCGCCGGTGTATTTGCATTGCAGTTCGTCTTGCAGCTCCAGGGCCTCGAACGGGTCTTCGGTGTAGCCCACCGGCAGTTGCGAGGAGTTGGTGTAATACGGCGCCTGGGGGCTGCCGGCCTGGAGAATGTCCGGATAGCGCTTGAGGTCTTCCTTGGCGAAGCGGTAGGTGGTGCCCTCCGCTGGCGTCGCTTCCAGGTTGTAGAGGTGACCGGTTTCCTCCTGGTAGCGCAGCAAGGTGGCGCGGACATGGTCGAGCACGTTAAGCGCGAACTGCCGGCCCTTCTCGGTGTGCATGCCTTCCTGGTCGTCGGTGAAATTGCGCAGCATTTCGTGCAGACCGTTCACGCCGATGGTCGAGAAATGATTGCGCAAGGTGCCCAGGTAACGCTTGGTGTACGGGTACAAACCGGCGTCCATGTGCCGCTGGATCACCTTGCGCTTGACCTCCAGACTTTCCATCGCCAGCTCCATCAGCGTGTCCAGACGCTGCAACAGGCCGCTGGTGTTGCCCTTGAACACGTACCCCAGGCGCGCACAGTTGAGCGTCACCACCCCCAGCGAACCGGTCTGTTCCGCCGAGCCGAACAAGCCGCCACCGCGCTTGAGCAACTCGCGCACATCCAGCTGCAGGCGGCAGCACATCGAGCGCACCTGGTTGGGCTGCATGTCCGAGTTGAGGAAGTTCTGGAAGTAAGGCAGGCCGTAACGCGCAGTCATCTCGAACAGGCGGTCGGCGTTTTCGCTGTCCCAGGGGAAGTCATGGGTGATGTTGTAGGTCGGAATCGGGAAGGTGAACACCCGTCCCTTGGCATCCCCGGCCTGCATCACCTCGATGTAGGCCCGGTTGAGCAGGTCCATTTCGACTTGCAGGTCGCCGTAGGCAAACGGCATTTCCTCGCCACCGATGACCGGTATCTGTTCCTTGAGGTCCTGCGGGCAGACCCAGTCGAACGTCAGGTTGGTGAACGGTGTCTGGGTGCCCCAGCGCGACGGCACGTTGAGGTTGTAGATGAACTCCTGGATCGCCTGGCGCACCTCCTCGAAGCTCAGTTGGTCCTTGCGCACGTAGGGCGCCAGGTAGGTGTCGAACGAGCTGAACGCCTGGGCGCCGGCCCATTCGTTCTGCAGGGTGCCGAGGAAGTTGACCATTTGCCCCAGCGCGCTGCTCAAATGCCGCGGCGGACCGGCTTCAACCCGTCCGGGCACGCCGTTGAGGCCTTCGTGCAACAGGGTGCGCAATGACCAGCCGGCGCAGTAGCCGGCGAGCATGTCGAGGTCGTGCACGTGCAGGTCCGCCTCGCGATGAGCCTGGCCGATGGCCTCGCTGTAG
Organism: Pseudomonas sp. IT-P12; assembly: GCF_949767465.1. Classification (NCBI taxonomy): domain Bacteria; kingdom Pseudomonadati; phylum Pseudomonadota; class Gammaproteobacteria; order Pseudomonadales; family Pseudomonadaceae; genus Pseudomonas; species Pseudomonas sp. IT-P12. The sequence goes on from NZ_CATKPY010000011.1 coordinate 866,543, forward strand.
ACCTCGTCCAGCCAGTAGTTGGCGGTGACCTTGCCCGACACGTTCAACACCAGCCCGCCCAGGGAATAGCCCTGGTTGGCGTTGGCCTGCACCCGCCAGTCTTCACGGTCCAGGTACTCGTTCATCGAGGTCGCGACCTCGACCATGGTCCGACGGTCACGGCGCAGACGCCCGTGCTGTTCGCGGTAGACGATATAGGCGCGCATCGCGAAGAAGTAACCGGCGTCCATCAGGACCCGCTCGACCCGGTCCTGAACCTGCTCGACGTGCAGCCTCGACATGCCCTCCAGCCGGGCGAGAACCGCCTCGAGCAAGCCTTCGACTTCGACGTCGGTGTATTCCCCGGTCGCCTTGCCCGCGGCGATCAATGCCTGACGGATCTTGTTGGCATCGAAGGCGACCAGGTCGCCATTGCGCTTGTGCAAGCGGTTACATCCCACTGAGATCAGCGTGCTGTGCATTCGGCCTCCAAACACTACATATTGATTTTTAGTCATTCAAAAACACAAGATGCAGTGAAGGGTACGGACAAAACGCTGATGTGCAATTGATCGACATCAAGATTCGCCGGTGAAAAAAAAGCCGCTCGAAAGCGGCGAGGAAGGGAGGGAAAAGGATGCGAGGAAGCCTCCAGGCGACATCGGTGAAGGGGCTGATGGCCTGTTCGCGAGCAGGCTCGCTCCCACAGGGTTTCGTGTTCGTTTCAAGCGCCTGCGCGCTGACTCAATATCTGCCAGTCGTTTCACCCTCCACTCATGTTCATGAACCGCACGACCTGCACCTCACCTTGCGGGGTGAAGTCATGGCGCAGGGGTTTGCCGCGTAGGGCCTTTTGCACGGCGTTGATTACCGGCTGGTCCTCCAGCGGATAGCGGCGCAGCAGCCCGCGCAGGTCCAGAGCATCGTCCTGACCGAGGCAGAGCAACAGCTTGCCTTCCACGGTCATGCGCACCCGATTGCAGGTGCCGCAGAAGTTGTGGCTGTTGGGCGAGATGAAACCGATGCGTGTCTCGGGATGACGCTCCAGGCGTACATAGCGCGCCGGCCCGCCACTGTTTTCCGTGCTGTCGAGCAGCCGATGGTGGCGGGCAATCTCTGCCCTCACCTCTTCGCTGGAACAGAACGATTCACCGCGCGAGCGGCCGACATCGCCCAGGGGCATCTCCTCGATGAAACTGATGTCGATGCGCTGGTCGATGGCGTACTGCACCAGCGCCGGCACCTCGTCGAAGTTTCGCCCCTTCATCACCACACAATTGAGCTTGATCCGTTCGAACCCCGCATCACGCGCCGCTTCGATGCCGTTGAGCACCTGATCGAGGTCGCCGATCCGGGTGATCGCGCGAAATTTGTGCGGGTCCAGGCTGTCGAGGCTGATGTTCATGCGCTTCACCCCCGCCTCCGCCAAGGGCCGCGCCAGCCGACCCAGTTGCGAGCCGTTGCTGGTCATCACCAGTTCGCGCAAACCGGGCAACGCAGCGATGTTGCGGCACAGGTCGACGATGCCCGGACGGATCAGCGGCTCGCCGCCGGTGAGGCGGATCTTGCGCACGCCCATGCCCACGAACAACCTGGCCAGGCGCTGCAACTCCTCCAGCGTGAGCACCTGCTGGCGCGGCAGGAAGGTCATGGTTTTCGCCATGCAATACACACAGCGAAAATCACACCGGTCCGTCACCGACATCCGCAGATAATCGATCTGCCGCCCAAAACCATCCTGCATCACAGCGTTCATCACGTCTCCCGGTTTGCCTCGATGCTTACTGCACCAGTGGTGAGTCGGCACCCTGCAAGTGAATACCGCGTACATCGGCCGCGCCGATCAGGGTTTGCAGGTACTGCACCAGGGCTTTTTGCCAGACCCCCTGTTGCAACTGCGTGCGAATCGCCGTCGCCACCGCCTCATAAGGCAGCGGCTGGCCTTCAATGCGCTGATCGACGCTGATCACGTGCCAGCCATAACGGCTTTCCAGCGGTTTGCCCGCCAGCCCCGGCGCCAGGGTGAACAACTGACGCTCCAGCTCGGGCACGGTCTGGCCCTTGCTGATCTGGCCCAGCGAACCGCCCTGCTCCTTCGACGGACAGGCCGAATACTTCAAGGCCAGCTCGGCGAAGCTGCCGGGGAAATCCTGCAGCCGCTGCAACAGCACGTCGGCCTGATCATGGGCAATGCCCCGGGCCTCGGCATCGTCCGGCGCGCATTCGAGCAGGATGTGCCGCACCGCCAGCAACGGCGCGCTGTGAAAACGCGCCCGATTGCTTTCGTAGTAGCGCCGACTGGTCACCTCATCCAGCTCGGGCACCTGAACCTCGCGCTCGAGCAACAGCCGCGTGGCCGCCTCCTCTTCGTTCTCGCCGGCACCGATCTCGAGCGACAGCCCGAGCTCGGCGATGCGCTGCTGCAACAATTCACGGATGACCAACGCCCTGGCGGCCAGGTACACCGCCTCTTCGCGACTCTGCGCCGGGTGATATTGCAGCTCCTGGGCCATCGCTTGCGGGGTGATCAGCACCTCGTTGACGCTGATGATCGGCCATTCCTGCTCACTGCTGGCAATCAACTGCGCCGGAGCCTCTTCGACCGCCGCCGGTTCTGCCGCGAGCGCTTCGAACTGCGCCGCGGCCACCGGTGCGACCTCGAGCACTTCCTCGGTCACCCTTGAAGAACCGCAGCCACCGCCGCCCCCACCACCGCCGCCACATCCACAACCTGACATGATGACCTCCTCAGAATTTCTGCCGAACGATTTGATAACGACGCCCCAGGTACCAGACCGGCGCGCTGACGATGTGCACCAGACGGGTGAACGGGAACAACACGAACAGGGTCAGACCCAGGAATACATGGAGCTTGTAGGTCAAGCCCACCGGGGCGATGGACGCCGCCGCTTCCATTGGCCGCAGCATCACGGTGTTCTGCGCCCAGTCGGCGAGCATCACCATCACCGAGCCATCCATGTGCGCGGTCGACGCGACGATGGTCAGCAGCCCGAGCAGCAATTGCGCCAGCAGCACGAACAGGATCAGGATGTCCGACGTGCTGGACGTGGCGCGTACCCGCGGGTCGGTCAGGCGACGCTTGATCAGCATCAGCAAGCCGATCAGGCACAGCAGGCCGAAGAAGCCGCCGGACACCATGGCCAGCAATTGCTTGTGCTCGGTGCTGATCACGTGGTGATAGATCGACGCCGGGGTCAGCAGGCCGACAAAGTGCCCGGCCAGGACGAACAGCACGCCGATGTGAAACAAGTTGCTCGCCACGCGCATGCCGCGCTGGTTGAGCATCTGGCTGGAGCCCGCCTTCCAGGTGTACTGCGACAGGTCGAAGCGCGCCCAACTGCCGATCAGGCAAATCGCCAACGCCACATAGGGGTAGACCCCGAACACCAACAGATTCCATTTAGACATTGCGTGCCTCCTTGACTGGCTCGGCGGCCAGCCCTTCATGCTGAAAATCCACCCAGTGCAACGGCACTGCGCTTTCTTCCCGGGCCTTGCCCGGTGCGCTTGGCAGTGCGCCGCAGCGCTCCTGCTGCTCGGCCTTGAGGAAGTCCACGGCCTCCTCTTCCCAGATCTTGTCGAGGGCTTCGAGGGAGTCGTCGCGCACCTCGGCGGCGACCTGCTCACGCAGATCGGCCACGGCCTGGTGCGGCTCCGCCCCGGCAATCTGCAGCAGTGCCCGGAAGCAACTGGCGTAGGCGCTTTCACGCTCCTCCAGACGCGCCGCGAGCAGGGCCAGCAAGTGCGCGACATCGGCCAGGCCCTCGCGGGCCTCGCCGTCTTCGCGAGTCGAGAGAAACTCCAGGTACAGCGGGATGTAGTCCGGCAGCTCCTTGACGCCGATGGCAAACCCGGCGTCTTCGTACTGCGCCATCATGTCGACCATGGCCTGGCCCCGGTCTCGGGACTCGCCGTGCACATGCTCGAACAACAGCAGCGACAGCGAGCGGCCCCGGCCGAACAGCGCACCGTAGTGCTCCTGGCCATCCATCAGGTCGTTGGCGCAGATCAACTCCAGCAACTCGAACAGCGCGCCACGTTGTTTCGGGCTGATTTCCCGGGACTGGTGGATCGCCTGTTCCAGCTCGTCGCGGCCGTTGACCAGGGTCTCGGTCGGATAGTCGAGCAACAACGAAATCACTTTGAGGATTTGCATGCTCAGTCCTCCCACAACTGTACGGTTTTCAGGACGTCGCGACGGTTGGCTTTCTTCGCCCCGAACAGGTTGGTGTCAGAGCTGCCACTGCAACCGCTGCCGAAACTGAAGCCGCAACCGGAGCGCTCGGCGAACGCGTCGCTCATGGCGTCTTCACGGTGGGCGCTCGGGACCACGAAGCGATCCTCGTAGTTGGCGATGGCCAGGTAGCGATACATCTCCTCGACCTGGCCCACGTTCAGGCCGACATCCGCCAGCACTTGCAGGTCCTTGACCCCGTCGACTTGCTCGGAGCGTTTGTAGGCACGCATCGCCAGCAGGCGCTTGAGTGCGCGCTTGACCGGTTTTTCGTCGCCGGCGGTCAGCAGGTTGGCCAGGTAGCGCAGCGGAATACGCAGGCTGTCGACGTCCGGGATCACGCCGTTCATGCCGACGGTGCCGGCCTCGGCCGCGTTCTGGATCGGCGACAGCGGCGGTACGTACCAGACCATCGGCAAGGTGCGGTATTCGGGGTGCAGTGGCAGTGCGAGTTTCCAGTCCACGGCCATTTTGTAGACCGGCGAACGCTGGGCGGAGTCGATCACCGACTGCGGAACGCCATCGGCGAGGGCCTGGCGAATCACCGCCGGGTCGTTCGGATCGAGGAAGATCTCCAGTTGTTTCTCGTACAGGTCCTGCTCGTTGGCGGTGCTCGCCACTTCGCTGATGCGGTCGGCGTCATACAGCAACACGCCGAGGTAGCGGATACGCCCCACACAGGTTTCGGCGCAGACGGTCGGCATGCCGGCTTCGATCCGCGGGTAGCAGAAAATGCACTTCTCGGATTTGCCGCTTTTCCAGTTGAAGTAGATCTTCTTGTACGGGCAACCGCTGATGCACATCCGCCAGCCACGGCACTTCTCCTGGTCGATCAGGACGATGCCGTCTTCCTCACGCTTGTAGATCGCGCCGCTCGGGCACGAGGCCGCACACGCCGGGTTGAGGCAGTGCTCGCACAGGCGCGGCAGGTACATCATGAAGGTGTTTTCGTACTCGCCGTAGATGTCCGCCTGGATCTTGTCGAAGTTCTTGTCCTTGCGGCGCTTGGCGAATTCGGTGCCGAGGATCTCTTCCCAGTTCGGGCCCCACTCGATTTTCTCCATGCGCTTGCCGGTGACCAGCGAGCGTGGACGCGCCACCGGCTGGTGCTCGCCCAGCGGTGCGGTGTGCAGGTGCTGGTAATCGAAGTCGAACGGCTCGTAGTAGTCGTCCAGGCTGGGCAGGTCCGGGTTGGCGAAAATATTCGCCAGCACGCGGAATTTGCCCCCGATGCGCGGGTTGATCGACCCATTGGCGTTACGGACCCAGCCGCCCTTCCACTTGTCCTGGTTTTCCCATTCTTTCGGGTAGCCGATGCCGGGCTTGGTCTCGACGTTGTTGAACCAGGCGTATTCCATGCCTTCGCGGCTGGTCCAGACGTTTTTGCAGGTGATCGAGCAGGTATGGCAGCCGATGCATTTGTCCAGGTTCAGGACCATGCCGATTTGTGAGCGAATCTTCATCTCAGTTCTCCTCGATGTCGGTCGGCAGTGGACGCGGCAAGGCATCGCCGTCGGTGCCATCGAGCCAGTCAATTTTGGACATTTTGCGGACCACGACGAACTCGTCGCGGTTGCAGCCGACGGTGCCGTAGTAGTTGAACCCGTAGGCCTGCTGGGCATAGCCGCCGATCATGTGGGTCGGCTTGAGCACCACACGGGTGACCGAGTTGTGGTGGCCGCCACGGGTCTTGGTGGTCTGCGCACCGGGCACGTTCACGATCCGTTCCTGGGCGTGGTACATCATCACCATGCCGTCCTTGACCCGCTGGCTGACCACCGCACGGGCGGTCAAAGCACCGTTGGCGTTGAAACACTCGACCCAGTCGTTGTCCTCGATGTTCGCGCGCTTGGCGTCGTTCTCCGAGAGCCAGATAATCGGGCCGCCACGGCTCAGGGTGAGCATCAGCAGGTTGTCGGTGTAGGTACTGTGGATGCCCCATTTCTGGTGCGGGGTGATCCAGTTCAGGACGATCTCGGTCTCGCCATTGCCGCGCTTGCCTTTCACCCCGGCGATGGTCCGGGTGTTGACCGGCGGCCGGTAGTTCATGAACTGCTCGCCGAACGCCTGCATCCACGGGTGATCCTGGTAGAACTGCTGGCGACCGGTGATGGTGCGCCACGGGATGTCTTCATGGACGTTGGTGTAGCCGGCGTTGTAGCTCACGTGTTCGTCCTCGAGCCCCGACCAGGTCGGGCTGGAGATGATCTTGCGCGGCTGCGCCTGGATGTCGCGGAAACGAATCGCCTCGTGGGCTTTGGACAGCGCCAGGTGGCTGTGGTCGATGCCGGTGAATTCCGACAGCGCCGCCCAGGCCTTGACGGCCACATGGCCGTTGGTTTCCGGGGCCAGGGACAGGATCACTTCGGCGGCATCGATGGCGGTGTCGATTTTTGGCCGACCCTGGCTGATGCCCGCTGCGGTTTCGTGATGATTGAGTTCGCCGAGAAATTCCACTTCCTCCTCGGTGTTCCAGTTGATGCCCTTGCCGCCGTTGCCGTGTTTCTCCAGCAAGGGGCCCAGCGAGGTGAACTGCTTGTAGATGTTGGTGTAGTCACGCTCCACCACTTGCAGGTTCGGCGCGTTCTTGCCCGGCTGTGGGGCCACGCCGGCGGTTTTCCAGTCGGTGCCGCCAAACGGTTGGGCCAGTTCGCCCACGCTGTCGTGCAGCAACGGCACGGTCACCAGGTCCTGCTCGACGCCCAGGTGCCCTTCGGACATGGCGGAAAACGCCTTGGCGATGCCTTTGTAGATTTCCCAGTCGGACCGCGATTCCCACGCCGGGTCGATCGCCGCCGACAACGGGTGAATGAACGGGTGCATGTCCGAAGTGTTCATGTCGTCCTTTTCGTACCAGGTCGCCGTCGGCAACACGATGTCGGAATAGACGCAGGTCGAGGACATGCGGAAGTCCAGGGTGGTCACCAGATCGAGCTTGCCGATGGCACCCTCGTCGACCCATTCGGCTTCTTCAGGCTTGCAGTCACCGACCTGGCCGATGTCTTCGTTCATCACGCCGTTCTTGGTGCCCAGCAGGTACTTGAGCATGTACTCGTGGCCCTTGCCCGAGGAGCCCAGCAGGTTGGAACGCCAGATGAACATGTTGCGCGGGAAGTTGACCGGGCTGTCCGGCTGTTCGCAGGCAAACCGCAGCGAACCGTCCTGCCACGACTTGACCACGTAGTCCTTGGGGTCCATGCCGGCAGCGGCGGCATCACGGCAGATGTGCAGCGGGTTGGTGTTCAGTTGCGGCGCGCTCGGCAACCAGCCCGCGCGTTCGGCGCGGATGTTGTAGTCCAGCGCGTGCTCGGGGAACTGCGACTTGTCGGCCAGGGGCGAGAGCACATCGTGCATGCTCATCTTCTCGTGGCGCCATTGCGAACTGTGCGCGTAGAAGAAGCTGGTGCCGTTCATCTGGCGTGGCGGACGGCTCCAGTCCAGGCCGAAGGCCAGCGGCAGCCAGCCGCATTGCGGACGCAGTTTTTCCTGGCCGACGTAGTGCGCCCAACCGCCACCGGTCTGGCCGACACAGCCGCAGAGCATGAGCATGTTGATCAGCCCGCGGTAGTTCATGTCCATGTGGTACCAGTGGTTCATCGCCGCGCCGACGATGATCATCGAGCGACCACGGGTCTTGTCGGCGTTGTCGGCGAACTCACGGGCGATCTGGATGGCTTTCTCACGGCTCACGCCCGTGATCTGCTCCTGCCAGGCCGGGGTGCCGGGCACCGAGGCGTCGTTGTAGTCGCGGGCGACGTTGGCGCCACCCAGGCCACGGTCGATCGCCAGGTTGGCGGCCGAGAGGTCGAACACGGTGGCCACCTTGGCCACGCTGCCGTCGGCCAGCACCACGCTGTGCACCGGCACACGGCGGTACTGCACCGCATCGCCGGCCACGTGCTGGAAGTGCTCCTGCACTTCGCCGGCAAAATACGGGAAGGCGACTTCGGCGACGTCTTCACCGATCAGGCTGAGCTTGAGGTCGATCTCGCGACCTTCGCCACCCTCGCGAGGCAGGATGTTCCACTTGCCCTTCTCGCCCCAGCGATAACCGATGGAGCCCTGTGGCGACACCAGCTCGCCGCTGGCATCCAGGGCGATGGTTTTCCATTCCGGGTTGTTGTCCTGGCCGAGGTTGTCGGTCAGGTCGCTGGCACGCAGGAAGCGATCCGGCTGGTAACCGGCGCCCTCGGCCACGTCCGCCATCGGCTTGAGCAGCACCAGCACCGGCAAGTCGGTGAAGCGCTTGGCGTATTCGGTGAAATAGGCGCTCGGCTTGTCCAGGTGGAATTCTTTGAAGATGACGTGGTTGAACGCCTGGGCCAATGCCGCGTCGGTGCCCTGCTTGGGGTTGAGCCACAGGTCGGTGAGCTTGGCGACTTCCGAGTAGTCCGGGGTGATCGCCACGGTCTTGGTGCCCTTGTAGCGCACCTCGGTGAAGAAATGCGCGTCCGGGGTACGGGTCTGCGGAACGTTGGAACCCCAGGCAATGATGTAGTTGGAGTTGTACCAGTCGGCCGATTCCGGCACGTCGGTCTGCTCGCCCCAGACCATCGGCGAAGCCGGCGGCAAGTCGCAGTACCAGTCGTAGAAGCTCAGGCAGGCGCCACCGATCAGCGACAGGTAGCGCGCGCCGGCGGCGTAGCTGACCATCGACATGGCAGGGATCGGCGAGAAGCCGACGACGCGGTCGGGGCCGTAGGTCTTGATGGTGTAGACATTGGAAGCGGCGATGATCTCGTTGACTTCATCCCAGCTCGAGCGGATGAAGCCACCCATGCCACGCTTGCTTTTATACGAGTCGGCCTTGGCCTTGTTCTCGACAATGCTGGCCCAGGCTTCCACCGGCGCCAGGGTCAGGCGCGCCTCGCGCCAGAGCTTGAGCAGCGGTTTGCGGATTTTCGGGTACTTGAGCCGGTTGGCGCTATAGATGTACCAGCTGTAGCTGGCGCCGCGCGGGCAGCCCCGGGGTTCATGGTTCGGCAGGTCGTTACGGGTGCGCGGATAGTCGGTCTGCTGGGTTTCCCAGGTGATCAGGCCATTCTTGACGTAGATTTTCCACGAGCACGAGCCGGTGCAGTTCACCCCGTGGGTGGAACGCACGATCTTGTCGTACTGCCAGCGGGAACGGTAGACGTTCTCCCAGTCGCGGGACTCTTTACGCGTCTCGCCATGACCGTCGGAAAACTCGTTTTGCTTGCGATTGAAAAACCGCATTTGATCCAGTAAATGACTCAAGGTTTAGTCCTCTCAGGCTTGCTGCGGGGTTCTGCGCCCCGCCCACGCAATGGTTGGATACGGGTCGTTTCAGCAGGGGTTCGCGGCGCCTTTGCGCGCGTAGCACCACCAGGTCACGACAATGCAACTCAGGTAAAAACCGACAAACATGTAGAAAGCCATCTCCGGGCCACCGGTCTGGGCCATCGACGTGCCAAAGGATTTGGGAATGAAGAACGCACCGAAGGCGCCCATGGCCGAACTGAAGCCGAGCACGGCCGCCGATTCCTTACCCGCATCCTTGAGCGCCTGTTCACGCACGGCGGGCGGTTTGCCGGCCGAGGCTTTCTCGTGCTGGGTGCGAAAGATCACCGGGATCATGCGGAAGGTGGAGCCGTTGCCAACGCCGGTGGTGATGAACAGCAGCATGAACATGCCGAGGAAGCCGTAGAAACTGCCACCCTGCGCCACTTCGCCGTTGTGGCTGACGGGCAGGAAGTGCAACACGCCGAAGACCATCACGATCATCAGCACGAAGTTCCACAGGGTCACCTTCGCACCGCCCAGCTTGTCCGCCAGCCAGCCGCCCAAGGGACGGACCAGGGCGCCCACCAATGGACCGAGGAAGGCGAACTTCAGTGCGATGACATCCGGGAACGAGGTTTTGATCAGCAGCGGGAACGCGGCGGAGAAGCCGATGAACGAGCCGAAGGTCGCCAGGTACAACCAGCACATCAGCCAGTTGTGCTTGCGCTTGAAGATGACCGCCTGCTCGCTGAACGAAGCGCGGGCGCTGGACAGGTCGTTCATGCCGAACCAGGCCAGCACGGTCACCAGCACAATGAACGGCACCCAGATGAAACCGGCGTTCTGCAGCCACAACTCGCCACCGTCCGGCAGCACCTGCGATTTGCCACCGAGGAAGCCGAACACGCCGAAGGTGATCACCAGCGGGACACAGAACTGCATCACCGACACGCCCAGGTTACCCAGGCCGGCATTCAGGCCCAGTGCGGTGCCCTGTTGCGACTTGGGATAGAAGAAGCTGATGTTGGACATGCTCGAGGCGAAGTTGCCGCCGCCGAAACCGCAGAGCAAGGCAATCCACACGAACACGCTGTAAGGGGTGCTCGGGTCCTGCACGGCGAAGCCCATCCACAACGACGGGATCAGCAGCGACGCGGTGCTCAGGGCGGTCCAGCGCCGGCCGCCGAAGATCGGCACCATGAACGAGTAGAAAACCCGCAACGTGGCGCCGGACAGTCCCGGCAACGCAGCCAGCCAGAACAGTTGGTCGGTGCTGAAGTTGAAACCGATGGCGTTCAGACGCACGATCACCGTGCTCCACACCATCCACACGGCAAACGCCAGCAGCAGTGCGGGAATGGAGATCCACAGGTTGCGCGTGGCGGTCTGTTTGCCGCTGCGCCCCCAGAACGTCGGGTCTTCCGGGCGCCAGTCATGGATGACCGGGCCTTTGTCAGGCTTTTGCAGAACGGACATGTTCTTCTCCTAGGTAATGCTCGAATTCAGGGGCGGGTCTGCGGCGGCTCTTTGCCGAGCACCGGGTTTTTGCGAACTTCGCTGAGGTACATCCAGATGAGGGAGACCCAGACCACGCCGTACAGCAACATGAAGCAGGAGGAGCGCACACCGGTGAGGTCCACCAGGGCGCCAAACATGATCGGCAGGACGAAACCGCCCAGGCCGCCGGCCAGGCCGACGATGCCGGACACCGCCCCCATGTTTTTCGGATAGTCGTTGGCGATGTATTTGAAGACCGAGGCCTTGCCGAACGCGAAGGCGATGCCCATGACGAACAGCAGCACGGTGAACAGCGCCGGGTTGAGGCCGATGTGGAAATCCACCGGGCCATTGAGGGTCTGCACCTGCAACTGGGTCTGCGGGTACGACAGCAGGAACAGGCAGATCCAGCTGACCCACAGCACCCACCAGGTCACGCTCTGGGCACCCCAGCGATCCGACATCCAGCCGCCGACGGCCCGCAGCACGCCACCGGGCAGGGAGAAACAGGCGGCCAGCAACGCCGCGCTTTGCAGGCTGAAACCGTATTCCTGCACGTAGTACTTGGTCATCCACAGCGCCAGGGCGACGTAGCCGCCGAAGACGATCGAGTAGTACTGGCAGTAGCGCCACACCGCCGGGTCTTTCAGCGAGGCCAACTGCTCGCGCAACGTGGCGCCCGAAGCACTGCGGTGCGTCTTGTTTTCGGCGCTGAGAAACCAGAACAGCAGCGCGGTGATGAACAGGATTGCGCTGAAGACTTTCGGTACCAACTGCCAGCTGCCGGCGGCAATCAATGCCGGGGCGAGAAACTTGGTCACCGCCGACCCGGCGTTACCGGCACCGAACACGCCCATGGCGAAGCCCTGGCTGTCCTTGTCGAACCACTTGGCAACGTAGGCAATGCCGACCGAGAACGAACCGCCGGCCAGGCCGACGAACAGGCCCAGCACCAGGAACTGCCAGTAGGCAGTGGCGTGGCTGATCAGGTAGAGGGGGCCGACGCAGGACAGCATCAGCAGGAAGAACACGATGCGCCCGCCGAAGCGGTCGGTCAGCAGACCCAGCGGCAGACGTACCAGGGAACCGGTCAGGACCGGTGTGGCGGCCAGCAGGCCGAATTGGGTTTCGTTGAGCTGGAGCAGTTCCTTGATCGGCACCCCGAGCACGGCAAACATCATCCAGACCATGAAACAGACAGTGAAGGCCAGGGTACTCATACCCAGTACCAAGCCTTGTTGTACACGGGGTTGGGTCACAATGCTCTCCCAGTCAGTTAGCCATGGCCGCAGACTAAAGAGCCCTACCCCGCAAAAACTTGATCTGCATCAACGTCCACCCGAGGGCCCCAGGCCTATGCTGGTGCCATCTACCTCCAAGGAGGTAGCTCAGGAAAAGCCTGAAACCCCTTGTTTATCAGTGTTTTGACTTTTTCTACCCAGTGTTCTGTCGACAAGGATCCGTCGACAACTCTTTAGAGGTAGCACGCCCGGGATCGAGGCGCCGACCTACCCGGGAACGTTTCATGCCTTGTTTTCCCATGTTCTGCAAAGGCCTGCGCCCATGATTCGCTGGTTGCGCAGTTCCCTGCCCGCTCGTGCCGGACTGGCCGTGATCCTGATCGCGGTGCTCGCCCTCGCCAGTTCCTTGAGCGCCGGGCTGATCGCCTGGTTCAGCCAGGGCGATGCCGCCGCCATCAACACCGCAGGCTCGGTGCGCATGGAGACCTACCACCTGAGCTGGAAACTCGGCGCCGGTGCATCGCCGGAAGAAATCGCCGACATCTCCACCAGCCTGCAACGACGGCTCAACAGTCAATCGCTCAAGGCCGTGCTTGAAGATGGCCCGACCACCGCACTGCAAATAAGCTACGGGCAGATCCAGCAACAGTGGCGCGACGTGTTGCACCCGGCGCTGGAACGCGGTGACGCCGCGACCTTCCAGGCCCAGGCGCAGCCCTTCGTGGAACGCCTGAACCAGTTCGTCAGCCTGCTGCAACGCCAGAGCGAACAGAAGCAGGGCTGGCAACAGGTGATTCAGGGCATGGCCCTGTTCAGCACCATGATCATCCTGCTGATTGGCCTGTACGAACTGCAGTACGGCGTGGTCTCCCCGCTCAAAGAGCTGGTGAACGCCACCCAGCGCTTTCGTCGCGGTGATTTCCAGGTCCGGGTCAACCATCAGTCCCAGGACGAACTGGGCCAGTTGGCCACCAGTTTCAATGCCATGGCCGAGACCATCGAAGAGTCCCATCGCACGCTCGAAAGCCAGGTCCAGCAGAAAACCCTGAACCTGCAACAAGCCAACGCCGCCCTGGAACTGCTGTACCAGAGCAGCCGCAACCTGGCCACGCGCCTGGCCAATGCCGAAGGCCTGGACGACTTGATCCGGCGCTTCCAGCAACGCCTGCCCGGCCTGCGCCTGTCTCTGTGCCTGCAGGGCCAACAGCAGGCTCCCGCCCAACTGTTGATCGCCCTGCACGGCGCCAACAGCCGCGAGGTCTGCGCCAGCAGTGATTGCGCGACCTGTGACAGGCACCACAACACCAGCCAGCAGACCTTCAGCATCAGTAACCAGGGCAGCGAACTGGGCGAACTCAAGGCGCACTTCATCGACGGCCACCCCACGCAAGCCTGGGAAACCCAATTGATCCAGGCCCTGGCCAACCTGATCGGCACCTCGCTGTCGCTCAAGCGCCAACGGGAACAGGATCACCGCCTGCTGTTGCTCGAAGAGCGCACGATCATTGCCCGCGAGCTGCATGATTCGCTGGCCCAGGCGCTGTCCTACATGAAGCTGCAGGTCAGCCGCATGCAGACCCTGATGCGCCGCGGGGAACCGGTGCAGACCCTGGAAAACGTCACCAGCGAATTGCGCGACGGCCTGAACAATGCCTATCGCCAACTGCGCGAGCTGCTGACCACCTTTCGCCTGCAGATCAACGATGCCGGGCTGATCCAGGAGCTCAAGGACACCGCCGCCGAATTCACCCGTCGCGGCGAGTTCAAGGTCCACCTGCACGTCGACACGCTAGCCTTCGAGCTGTCGGCCAGCGAACAGATTCACATCCTGCAGATCACCCGTGAAGCGCTCTCCAACTGCCTGCGCCACGCCCATGCGCAGAATGCCTGGCTGGAACTGCGCCAGGACGGTGAAACCGTGAGGCTGCTGGTCGAAGACGATGGACGCGGCTTCAGCGGCGACGTCGACCAGCGCGAACACCACGGCCTGAACATCATGGATGAACGGGCGCGCAGCTTGCGCGGCCAATTGCACATCTTTTCCAGGGAGCCCCAGGGCACCCTCGTCCAGCTGCAATTCCACCCGGAATTCCTCGGACAGCACACAGAAGGTAGCGTCGCATGAACCCTCAACACCGAATCCTGCTGGTGGACGACCATCCGATGATGCGTCGCGGCATCCGTCAGATGCTCGAGCTCGAAGATGACTTCATGATTGTCGGCGAGGCCAACCATGGCGAAGAGGCGCTGACCCTGATCGAGCCCCTGCAACCTGACCTGGTGCTGCTCGACAACAACATGCCGCAGATGAACGGCATCGAGACCCTGCGTCGACTGCGGGCCATGAACTTCACCGGCAAGGTGCTGTTGTTCACGGTGTCGGATGCCGAAGACGACATCCGCGATGCCCTGCGCCTGGATGCCGATGGCTACCTGCTCAAGGACATGGAGCCCGAGCTGCTGATCCAGTACATCCGCGATGCCCTGGACGGCACGCTGGTCGTCAGCCCCGGCCTGACCCGGGTCATGGCCCAGGCGCTGCGCTCGCCGCCGCGCCAGGCGGTGGTGGAACTGACCGACCGCGAACGCCAGGTGCTCAAAACCATCGCCGCCGGCCTGAGCAACAAAGTGATCGGGCACAAGCTGGGCATCACCGAAGGCACGGTCAAGGTCCACGTGAAGAACCTGCTGCACAAACTCGGTTTGCGTTCGCGCGTGGAGGCGGCGGTCTGGGCCATGGAGCACCTGCGCAGTGCGGGTTGAAGGGCATGCCTCCTTGGAGGTAGGCCGGCAGAGGCATAGGTCAACGGGCCTGCGCTCTTTACTATGAGCGACAGCGGAGGTACGCCATGCTGACCCACCCATCGATTGTTCTAACGTTGCGCCGTCATCACCTGTTCAGCCAACTGCCGGAGAAAGGCTTCGAGGAAGTCTGTTCCCTGGCGATGCTCAAGCGCCTGAGTTGCCACAGCACGCTCATGCACCAGGGCGACCCGGCCAAGCGTTTTTTCCTGCTGATCAGCGGCCAGATCAAACTGTACCGCCTGACCGGCGAAGGCCAGGAAAACCTGGTGGAAATCATCCAGCCAGGCCAGACGTTCGCCGAAGCCCTGCTGTTCAGCCAGGCCCGCCTCTACCCGGTGAGCGCCACGGCGCTGAAGGACAGCGTACTGGTGACCATCGACGGCCAGCACTATCGCAATGCCCTGGAAGACCAGCCGAAAGTCTGCCTGGCGATCCTGGCGAGCATGAGCATTCACCTGCACCTGCGTCTGCGCGACATCGACACCCTGACCATGGCCAGCGCGAGCCGCCGGGTGATCAACTTCCTGCTCCAGGAACGCCACCCCGTCACCGGCCAGATCGTCCTGCAAGTGTCCAAGCGCCTGGTCGCGTCGAAGCTGGGCATCCAGCCGGAGACCTTCTCGCGGATTCTGCATCGGCTGGTCGAGTGCGAGCTGATCGCGATGGAGCGGCGCAACATCCGCCTCCTGGCGGACGAAGAGGCGTTGGCGGCGTTCCAGTAGGCGTAATTGATTGCAATCAATTGTGTAACGCTGCGCACCTTGCACACTGGAGCGGTCCACCTCAGGAGAATCTCCATGTCCGCCTCAACCCTGCCTCTGGTTTACGCCTGCTCGGGCTGCTCCAACGTCGCCCAACTGGCCAATACCCTGGCTGTGCGCCTGGACCGCAGCGGAGTGGCGGAAATGTCCTGCATCGCCGGCCTTGGCGGGCACGTGAGCTCGCTGGTCAACAAGGCGCGCTCGGGGCGCCGGATCTACGCACTGGATGGGTGCCCGCTGCAATGCGTGGAGAATTGCCTGAAACAGCATGGGTTGCACGCCGATGTGCATCTGATTCTCAGCCATTACGGCTTGCGCAAGCGCTATGGCGAGGACTGCACGCAGGAACAGAGTGACTCGTTGTTCGAAGGCATCAAACAACTGATTGCCAGCGACGCCCGCCAGCACGAGCCCCGCGCCCAGGCCCAATGAAATTCCCTTGTGGGAACGGTCTCGCTCGCGAAGGCGGTGACACATTCAACAGGGATGTCGAAGGCTACACCGCTATCGCGAGCAGGCTCGCTCCCACAGTTTCGGGAATTACACTGTCTTCACTACAACCCAGGACCTCGTGGGAGCGAGCCTGCTCGCGATGACTTCGGCACATTCAACGGTGGTGTCGACGGGTCAACCGCTTTCGCGAGCAAGCGCCTTCCCACGGGTCACACCGTGAATCGGCCCACGAGCCCTTCCAGCTCATGGCCAAGGCGCGCCAGTTCGATGCTGGATGAGGCCGTTTCCTCACTGGCGCTGGCGGTCTGGTCGGAAATGTCACGCACGTTGATCACGCTGCGATTGATCTCTTCGGCAACCGCGCTCTGTTCTTCCGCCGCGGTGGCGATCTGCTGGTTCATGGCCTGGATGGTCGAGACCGTACGCGTGATGCTCTCGAGCGAATCAACCGCCAGGCGTGTGAACTCCACGCTGCTTTTGCTCATGTCCAGGCTGGTGTCCATGCTCAGGGACACGGCCTGGGTGCTGCTCTGTATGCCGACGATCAGGCTTTCGATTTCCTCGGTGGACTGTTGGGTGCGCCGGGCCAGGTTACGCACCTCGTCGGCCACCACGGCAAAACCACGCCCGGCCTCGCCCGCGCGGGCGGCTTCAATGGCCGCGTTCAGTGCCAGCAAGTTGGTTTGCTGCGCCACGGCCTTGATCACATCCAGCACACCGCCAATCTTGTCACTCTGCCCCTTCAGATGGAGCACCGCCTGCGCCGAGCTACCGACTTCCACCGCCAGGCGCTCAATGCGTTCGATGGCATCGCCCACCACTTGTTCGCCCTGGCTGGCCAACTGATCGGCAACGGTCGCGGCCCGGTAAGCTTCTTCGGCGTTGCGCGCCACATCCTGCACGGTGGCGGTCATCTCGTTCATGGCGGTGGCGACGTGATCGGTTTCCAACTTCTGGCTGTTGACCCCGGCACTGGTCTGTTCGGTCACCGCAGACAACTGCTCGGCGGCGCTGGCCATCTGGACGACACTGTGGCGAATCCCGCCGATCAACTCACGCAAGGCCAGCGTCATCTGCTGCAGGCTGGATTGCAGTTGGCCCAGCTCATCGCGCCGGTCAATCTTCACATCGTGGCTCAGGTCACCGAGCGCCACGCGCGACATCGCTGCAAGGGTGTGTTGCAGAGGGTTGACGATTTGCCGGGTGATCAGCCACGCCGTCAAGACACCGATCAATAACGCAAGTATTCCAATCCCGACGAGTAACGACTTGGCAAACGTCGAATCGTTATCACGCTTGATATTCTGCGCGTCAATCAGTTCCTGGGAAGTTATAAGTAGACGATCGCCTAATTGCGCCATTCGACTGTACAAAGGCTTGGTATCGATAGAGGACTGGCCCAGTTGCGACAACTGCTGGGTGTACTCGTTGACAACGTCAATTTGCTCCGCCAGTAACTTCCGATCGGTCGGCGTACTGAAGTGTCCCTGAATACTCTGCAAATGAAGGGTCAGCCGCTCGAGCACCTTGCGCACCGGCTGCAGCGCCTCGGCCTGGGTGCTATTGCCCGCGCGCATGCGCTCGATACGCAACTCTCGGGTGTATTCACCGACCTTTACAATGTCCTCGATCTTGGCGCCCCGCTCCGTCAGCGTGTTCAACGCATGCCAACCGGCGATCACCAACAGTATGACCAAGCCTAATACAAGGCCAAAACCCAGTGCCAATTTGGCACCTACACGGATATTCCTGATCCAGACAAACATACAGACTCCAAGTGCGTCACTAGTTGAAGTCGGTATCGGTCCCGGTGTTTTTCTCTGTAGTAGACTTTAGTCAATTATATGTGTGTATATATTTCACTAGCAGCACATGCGGACATTGCACATTGTGGGAGCGAGCAGGCTCGCTCCCACAAGGTTCTACTGCGCTGCCAAACCCTTCCCTGCCCGCTCAAGATTTCGCCACAGCCACACTGGCAGGACGTCCGGGTCGAGGCTGTCGATCAGGTTTTTCAGGGCCAGCCCCAGTTCGGTGTCGCCCTCGATCACCAGACGCCGGCGGAAAAACAGGGTGTCCGGGTCTTCCTGGCGGCTGGCCAGCAGCAGGAATTCTCGCCAGTTGCCGCTGATGGTCACGTGCGCGGTGGCGTGTTCGGCGATCCGCAGGCCTTCGCGGTTGAGGGTCATGAACCAGGACAGGCGCAGGTCCGGAATGCGCAGGCATAACCAGCGCCCGCGCAGCATTTCGAACTCACCGTCGCGCAGTGGCTCGGCGAGGCAGCGATTCAGTGCCTGTTGCAACGCCAGGCGCTGCACGACAAAAGGCACACGGCGCACCAGCGGCAACAGCCGGTCGGCGCCCTTCAACAACCACTTTTTCCGGTTCAGCACAGGCCCACCTCCTCGACGCGCAACATGCCGGGCTGGCCATGCCAGTAACCGTTACAGCCGTCGACGAACAGCGGCGGCGCTTCACCCGAGCGCACGCGCTGATAGGCCGCAATGACCTCCGCCATGCCCTGGGCCCGCGGACTCAGGCGCAGCAGGTCGGCGCCACAGGCCACCAGGCCGGGGTAATCGGCAAGCAGGTTGGTGACCTCCGCCGACATAGTCTGGATCCCGTTGAGGGTAAACAGCGCCTGCCCTTCCTGACTGGTCAACGCCAGGCCGTCGGGGTAGTTGAGGCAGCAGAACTGGCAGTCGTCCTTGGGTCGGTTTTCCGCCCGTGCAGTGAAGCAGCGCGCGGAATAAGCCAGGGGCAAATGCCCATAGGCGAAGATCTCCACTTCAGGCACCGCATGCCCCAGTTCACGCACCTGCTCGACGACATCGCGGATAAGTGCCGCCGAGCACTCCACCGGCGGCACCCAGCGCGTCATGCCGCTGTCGAGCATTTGCCCCAGCGAATGGCCGTTGTACAGATTGAGCGCCGGCCCACCCACGAACGGCAACTTGCGCTCGGCGAGGAACTGCACCGCGCTCATGTCGTTGGCTTCCACCAGCAACTGGCCGTTGTCGCACAGGCGTCGCACACTGGACAGTTCGGACGCCGCTTCGATCAGCGTCAGGCTGGACATCACCAACTGCGCCTGACTGCATTCCTGCAACTCGCGGCCCAATCCCAGCCACTGGTCGAGGGAAAACGCCCGGCGTTTCGAGCACACGGTCTCTCCCAGGTAAATCACATCCAGAGGCTGGCTCGACATCTCGGCGTAGAAGTTGCCGAGTTGTGTTTTGTCCCAATAAAACAGAACCGGTCCAAGGCTGAGTTTCATGTTCTCCCCCTCATTGCCATGATCGATGATAAGCACCCAGGGTGGTCTGGCTGCCTTCGGACAGACCGGCCAGCACCTTGCGCCATTCCTCCTTGACCCGAAAACTGCTCGGTGCCCCGCGATGGGCATCCAGGGCGGCGCGCCAGACCCGGGTGACCTGCTCGACATACGCCGGGCTGCGTTGGCGACCTTCGATTTTCACCGCTTCGACACCGATGGCCGTGAGCTCGGGAAGCAGGTCCAAGGTGTCGAGGCTGGTGGGTTCCTCCAGGGCATGGAAGCGTTTGCCCTCGACCAGGAAACGACCCTTGCACAAGGTCGGATAGCCGGCCGGTTCGTCAGGGGTGTAGCGGTCGATCAGCACTTCGCTGAGGCGCGCGCTCAAGCCATCGGCATCCTCACTCCAGCGCACAGCCTTGGCCGGCGAGCAGACGCCGCACAGGTTCGGCGACTCGCCGGTGATGTAGGAAGACAGATGGCAACGCCCTTCCGCCATGATGCACAGGCTGCCGAAACCGAAGACCTCGATCGGCACCGTACTGCTCGCGGCGACCTGGCGCACCTGGGCCAGCGACAACACGCGCGGCAACACCGCGCGACGGATGTCGTAGCGCTGCGCATAGAACGCCAACGCCGTGGCATTGGTTGCCGAGCCCTGGACCGACAGGTGCAAGGCCAGTTGCGGATGACGCTTGCTGGCGTAGTTGAGCACTCCGGGGTCGGCGGCAATCAACGCATCCACGCCGAAATCGGCGGCACGGTCCACCGCCCGCTGCCAGCGTTCCCAGCCTTTGGGTTGCGGGTAGGTGTTCACCGCGACGTAGATTTTTCGCTGGTGTTGATGGATATGGGCGACGGCGGCGTCGAACTGTTTGTCGTCCATGTTCAGCCCCGCAAAATGCCGGGCATTGGTGTCATCGCGAAAGCCGACGTACACGGCATCGGCGCCTTGGCGCACCGCCGCTTTAAGCGCAGGCAGGTTCCCTGCCGGGCAGACCAGTTGCATGGGTAATCCTCGTGAAGAAACGCCTGCGGACCGTCGTCTGGTGCCTGTGGCGCGAGGGTCCGCAACCAACCTGAAAAGGCGCTGCCAGTCTAGCCAGACCGGCAGGAACGACCTTGACGACAATCAATTGCCTTCACTGCGTCAGGCTGGCGAAAGGCAGGAACATCACGTTGTCGTGCTTGAGCACTTGGGTTTCACGCTCGATCACCGCCAGGCCGTCGGCCCAACAGGCGGCCATCAACATCGCCGAGCTTTGCTGAGGGTGCAGCGCCACGCTCAACCGGCCTTCGGCATCAGGTACAAGGCGTGCCCGCAGGTATTGCCGACGCTTGTTGCGCTGCTCCCAGTCGAACCCGGCGGACACGGCCAATGGCACCGGCAACACCTCACTCACCCCTTGCGCCCGGAGCAGGAACGGCCGCACCACCACCAAAGCGGTAATCAACGCCGCCGAAGGATTGCCCGGCATGCCGATCCAGGGTTTGCCGAGCACTTCGCCAAAGGCCAGCGGCTTGCCGGGCTGTATTGCCAACCGCCAGAAATCCACGCGGCCCGTTGCCTTGATCGCCTGCTTGAGATGATCTTCCTCGCCGACCGACACGCCGCCGGAACTCAGCAGCAGATCGCACCTTGAGGCGGCCCGGCTCAGGGTCTGGCGACTGATCGCCAGGTCATCGGCCATGACCCCGTAGTCGTGCACCTCGACGCCCCAGCCGCGCAACAACGCGGCGAGCAGGTAGCGGTTGCTGTTGTAGATCTGCCCCGGTTCCAGCGACTCGCCGGGCTCGCGCAGCTCGTTACCACTGCTGAGCAGGCCGACCTGCAACGGCCGGTAGACCTCGACCCGCGTTACACCGGCGCCGGCCAGCAGCCCCAGTTCCTGAGCGCGCAGGCGTTTGCCCTTCGCGAGCAACAAGGCGCCGCGCCGGATCTCTTCGCCCTCCTTGCGCACGTGATCGCCCAGGTTCACCGGCGGGAACCACACGCCCTCGCCCTCGACCCGACAACGCTCCTGTGGCACCACCGTATCGGCGCCGACGGGCAGCGGCGCGCCGGTAAAAATCTGCACCGCGTGCTGCGCGAGCAAGGCCGGGCCTGGCGGATCACCCGCCGCAATGCGCCCGCCCATCAGCAGGTAGCCGCCCTCCGGGGGCAGGTCCGAAGCCCTGAGGGCATAACCGTCCATGGCGCTGTTGTCCCAGGCCGGCAGGTGCACCGGGGACAGGATGTCCGCCGCCAGCACACGGCCGATGGCTTGATCCAGCGCTATCATCTGCGCCAGTGGGGGCGGCGGCACCTGCTCCAGCAATCGGCCGATGGCCTCGTCCACCGGCATCAGGTGCCCGAGGTCACACACCCGCCCGCTCACGAGCGCGTCTCGCAAGCGTCGATCACTCTCTGCGACTGCGCTTTCAAGTGCGGCGCGAAATTGCACGGGCCGGTGCGGCTGTCCAGCTGCTCCACGAGAATTTTGTTCCAGGCGGTGCGGCAGGCCCCCGGCGAACCGGGCACGCAACACACCAGCACGCCGTTGCTCATGCCGGCCAGGGCCCGGGATTGCAGACTGGACATGCCGATCTCTTCCAGCGACACCTGGCGGAACAGTTCGCCAAAGCCTTCCACGTGTTTGTCCAACAGCGGCACGACCGCTTGCGGGGTGTTGTCGCGAGCGGTGAAGCCGGTGCCGCCCGTCATCAGGATGACTTGCACCTGGGGGTCGGCGATCCAGCGGGACACGGTGGCGCGGATCTGATAGATGTCGTCCTTGACCAGGTCGCGATCGATCAACCGGTGCCCGGCCGTTTGCAGCAGGTCGGCCAGGGTCTGTCCCGAGGTGTCGGTGTCGAAGGTCCGCGTATCGCTGATGGTCAGCACCGCAATGTTCAGCGGTTCGAAGGTGCGTTGCGCCAGATGGGCCATGTTCAAGCCTCCCATGAATAATGATTGGGACAAGCCTGAACCGGATTGGCAGCCTGGCCTATTCCTCCAAGGAGGTACCTCGACAGGCAAACCGGGTTCATGGCGCCAGCCGGCTGCGACGCCAGTGGCCGTCGTGCAGGCGATAATCGACGCGGTCATGCAGGCGGTCGGCGCGCCCCTGCCAGAACTCCAGACGCTCGGGGTGCAGGCAATAACCACCCCAGTGTTCGGGACGTACGACGGGCTCGTCGACAAATCGCTTGGTGGTTTGCGCCAGCAGTTGATCCAGCGCGGCACGGCTGGCCAGCGGGCGACTCTGCGGAGACGCCCAGGCCCCGAGGCGACTGGCCACCGAGCGGCTGTCGAAGTAGGCGTCCGACAACGCCGGGTCGAGCTTCGATACCTGCCCTTCAATGCGCACCTGGCGCTCCAGCCCCGGCCAGAAAAAAGTCATGGCGGCCTGCGGGTTGGCGGCCAATTGCTGGCCCTTGTCGCTCTGGTAATTGCCGAAAAAAGTAAAACCTTCGTCGCTCAGGCCTTTGAGCAACAGCACCCGGCAATGCGGCCGGCCTTCATGGTCGACGGTGGCCAGCATCATGCTGTTGGCTTCGACCGGCGCCTGCTCAGTCTCGCGGGCCTGTTGCAGCCACTGGCGGAACATTGCCAGTGGGTCCTCCAGCGCCTGTTCGTCCTGCAAGCCAAACAGCGTGTAGTTACGGCGCATTTGCGCCAGGGAAAGCGTCATGTCGAGGTTCTCCGGTGGTTTTCTGCCCAGTGTGCGAGGCACCGGGCGAAACCACCTTGACCGCCATCAATCGCGCCTCGCTTACTTGAGCCCCAGGCGCCGGGCCAGCTTGTGCAGGTTGCTCGCGTCGACCTCCAGCATCCGCGCGGCACGCGCCCAGTTGTCGTCGGCCAGGCGCAGGGAATGCAGGATTTTCTGTCGCTGGCACTCGTCCACCGCGTCGCTCAGGGCCTGGAACGGCACGTCGTTCGCCTCTTCCTGCGGCTGCTCGGCGACCACGCTTTGGGTGCCCATTGCACTGTCAAGATCGAGCACCTGGGGCTCCAGCGTGATGATCAACGCGCGACTGGTGCCACGACTGAGTTCCTTCAAGGCGGCGCGGCTGATGACGTGCTCCAGCTCGCGCACATTGCCCGGCCAACTGTACGCCAGCAGCGCCCGTTCAGCGGCGGGTGACAGGCGCAAGCCGCGCAGGCCGAGCCGTGCCCGATTGAGTTCGAGGAAATGCCCGGCCAGCATCAACACGTCGTTGCCACGTTCGCGCAAGGCCGGGATCGGCACCGGGTACACTGAGAGCCGGTGGTACAGGTCGGCGCGAAACAGGCCGTCGCGGATGCTGTCCGGCAAGTGGCGGTTGGTGGCGGCGATGATCCGCACGTCGACATGCAGCGGCTGGTCCGCGCCCAGGCGCTGGATCTCGCCGTTCTGCAAGGTGCGCAGCAGTTTCGCCTGCACGCTCAAGGGCAACTCACCGACTTCATCGAGAAACAGCGTGCCGCCGTTGGCGGCGTCGAAGCGGCCGGCGCGGTCACTGGTGGCACCGGAAAAGGCCCCTTTGACATGGCCAAACAATTCACTCTCGGCCAGTGACTCCGGCAACGCCGCGCAGTTGACCTGGATCAGCGGCTTGTGACTGCGCCGCGACAGACGATGCAAGCGCCGGGCGAACAGCTCCTTGCCAACGCCGGTCTCCCCCAGCAGCAGCACCGGCAGGTCGGAGTCGGCGAGCACATCCAGTTCGTTGAGCAAGTGGTGCACAACGTCGCTCTGGCCGATGATCTCGCCCTCTTCGACAGGCATGTGCAAATCCTGGGGGTCGCTGCGCGACAGGCGCAGGCTGCGGTTTTCCTGCTCCAGGCGCGTGACGCGCACCGCCGCTTCGATCTGCAGCGTGCAGCGTTTGAGCTCATCCCGCGCACGACTGTCAAACGTCCCGGGGTGCAGCGCATCGAGGGTGATCGCGCCCCAGATCCGCCCCTCCACATACAGGCTGACGCCCATGCAGTCATGCACCGACAGCGACTCGCCGGCCTGATGATCGACCAGGCCGTCATAAGGGTCCGGCAGGCGACTGTCGGGCTCGAACCAGGTCGGTTCGCGTGACGCCATGATCGCGGCCAGGCGTGGATGTTGCGCAATGACGAAGCGCCGCCCCAACGCTTCATGGGCCAGGCCCACGGTGGCCACCGGCCGCAGGCTGTCCTCATCCAGGCGCAGCAGCCCCACGGCACCACTGTTGAAGTACTCGCGCAAGGTCTGCACCAGACGCTGCAACCGCACGGCATTGGGCAACTCGACAATCAGGTCGGCCGCCAGGCTTTCACGCAACATGGTAGTCATCACCCTCTACGGTGGTATTGACCCTGAGTCGTCAGGGTGCCTGCCACCACACCAAAAAAATAATCCATAGTTATCAGTCAATTAACTATGGCACGTCGAATGCAATGACCCCGGGGAACCGTTTGAAACCGCAACAAGGAACCCCTGATGAGCCTTAATTTGCTGGAACAAAGCCTTGGCCAACTGGCCTGCGACATTCCCGGTGCCACCCGGATCTTTCACACCTTCAAGCTGGACTTCTGCTGCGGCGGCCATAAAAGCCTGCGCGAAGCGGCGTTGAGCAAAGAGCTCGACCCGGTGGTGATCGCCGAAGCCCTGCACATCCTGCAAGACGCCGGCGAAAGCCAGTACGACTGGCGCCATGAACCGTCGCAAGAGTTGATTGCCCACCTGCTGACCCGCTACCACGCCCGCCATCGCGAACAACTGCCGGAACTGATCCGCCTGGCACGCCGCGTCGAGCATGTCCACGGTGCGCGCCCTACCTGCCCCAACGGCCTGGCCGATCTGCTGAACGATCTGCAACAGGAACTCGAAAGCCACATGCTCAAGGAAGAACAGGTGCTCTTCCCGATGTTGCAACAAGGCTTCGGTCCCCAGGCTGCGCCGCCGATCCAGGTCATGCGTTTCGAGCACGATCAACACGGCGAATCGCTGGAAAAACTGCTTGCCCTGACCAACAACATCACGCCACCGGCCGATGCCTGTAATACCTGGCGCGCCTTGTATCGCGGCCTGCTGGAATTCCGTGATGACCTGATGCAGCACATCCACCTGGAAAACAACGTCCTGTTCGTCAACGCCCTCAACCCACGCTGATCGATCAGCCCCACCCAGCCCGCGTCAGTCATCCGCCGACGCGGGTTTTGTTTGTCAGCAACGCCCGGCGTTCAACCGTGCCAATAGAACATCGCCTTGGCGAGGATCACGATCAACACCATATGCCCGAGGATGCTGCGGCGAATCCACAGGGCGCGGGCGTCGCTCAGCCGCCCCCTGGTCAGCAGCAAGGCCAGCACCAGGTAGTGGCCGATGATGCTCAGCGCCAACAGGATCTTCAGGCTCATCAGCGTGCCAAACTGACTGGCGAATGGCTGGCTCAGCGCCCCCCGGTATTGCCACGCCATACCGACGCCGGCGCCGTACAACGCCAGCACCACGCCGTGCAGCACCTTGCGCGAGCGCGCGGCAATCGCCCGGTCAGCGGTCGCCGCACCCACCACTTGCAGACGGGCCTGATGCCAGATCAGCACCTCGAAAAACAACGTCCCGATGAAGGCGATGGCCGCCAGCAGGTGTGTCACCAATAAAAAGGGGTACATCGACGCTTACCTCCCCGGGATTTAACCCGGATGTCCGTCAACCCGGGCGCGCAGCAGCATCGGCGCATAACGCCAGGCGTACAGCGCAAACGCCAGCGCCCAGCAGGTGCCCGCGAGCCACAACGCCGGCAACGGGAACAGCGGGACCAGGGCGACGCGGCTCAGGCAACCCAGGTTGAGCAGGATGAACGCCAGGGTCATGCCGCGGGGCGGTTCCAACGGACGCCCGGTGTGGCCAAGGCTGACCCGGGCGATCATCGCCAGGACCAGGCCGCCCATCGCGCCGATCGTCAGGCAATGCACCGCCAGGCTCGAATTGATCGGCGCACCGAAGTGCCACAGGGCCATGCCCAGGCAGGCGATGGCCAACCAGCCGTAGGCCAGGTGCAGCGACCACAACAACGGCACCCGCCACAAACCCCGGTCATGCCAGCGAACCAGACGGATCAGATGCCCGACGCCCAGCGCGGCGAACAGCAAGCCGACCCAGACGTTGGCGTAGAGCGCAGGCCCGACGGCGTACAGCACGGCCACCAGCGGCGAGCCGATCAGCAACAGCCAATCCAGCCAGGCCCATGGCACCACGGCGTCCTTGCGCCCCAGGCCGCGCTGGGTGAAGAACGGAATGACCCGCCCACCGATCAGGCCCATCATTGCCGCCACCAGCCAGAGGCCGGCCAGCACACCCTGACGTTGCCAGCCTTCATGACCGGCGAGCAGCCCGTACAACGACAAGCCGTCGGCCACGGCCAGCAACAACAGGACCACCACAATCGGGTAGTTGCGCTTCTGCCGCACCTTCCACAGGGTGAACCCCATGAGGGCGGCCACCGCCAGCGGAAACGCCAGCTCCAGGACCGCCAGCACTGCCCAGGGCGCATTGGCCAACCACGCCACCCGCGCCAGCAACCACACCAACGCCAGCAGGGCCAACGGCTGGCCGCTGACGCCGGGGCGACTGGTCCAGGTCTGCACGGCGGTCAGCAGGAAACCGGCGATGATCGCCAGCCCGAACCCGAACAACAGTTCATGTCGATGCCAGCCCAGCCAACCGCCAGCGGGTTGCCAGTTGCTGATCGAACCGCTGAAAGCGGCCAGCCACAGCGGGATCGCCAACAGCGCCAACAGGCAGCCGGCGAGAAAAAACGGCCGAAACGCCAACCGCAACAGCGGTGGAATCGCCAGCGCCTTACTGCGCTCAAGAACTTGCATGAAGCCACTCCTCTGCCTTTCCCGACGCCTGCACGCAGCGCCTGGGTCAATCCGGGCTCAATCATCAGGGATTAATCATCAAGCGCCTTTGTCGCAAATCAAGAGTGCAAGGGCTGTGCCCACTATCATCGCCGTGCAGGGACTGGCGATCGCCTCTCAAGCGAGTCATTCGGACCAGGTACAAATGACCCTATGTGGTCATTAAGACCCCATCGACCAAGGTGTTTTCAACCCTGCCGACCAGCGAACCCAGTGAACACAAGGGCTTTGAGTATGGCCCGGGTCTTGCTGAGCAGGGTCATCCTTCACCTTCGATAGCCTGGAGTCATCATGAAAAAGATCATTCAGCCATTGGGCTGGTTTGTGGTGTTGACCTCGGTCCTTGCCCTGGCCAGCAGCCTTTCTTTAGGCCTCGTCTGAGCGGATCGCCAGCCCTTTCCTCAATTTTCAGGATGAACTTCCATGGTGCTTCACCGCGTCCACCACCAGATTCTGCGCAGTCATCATTTGTTCGAACCGCTGAACGACGAACAGATGAACGAACTCATGGGTAGCAGCCAGTTGCTGAGCATCGACAAGGGCGAACCGCTGTTCCGCCAGGGTGAGCCGGCGGACTCGTTCTACTTCGTGATTGCCGGCGCGGTGAAGATCTACCGGCTGACGCCCGATGGGCAGGAGAAGGTGTTCGAGGTCCTTGGCGACCGGCAGACCTTCGCCGAAGCGATGATGCTGATGGACACGCCCAACTACGTGGCCTCGGCGGAAGCCGTCTGCCCGACCCAGCTCTACCGGTTGTCCAACAGCACTTACATGCGCCTGCTGCAAAGCAACAGCCGGCTGACCTTCGCTTTGCTGGGCAAGCTGTGCGTCCGCCTGCACCAGCGGGTCAACGAAATCGAAACCCTGTCGCTGAAAAACGCCACCCACCGGGTCGTGCGGTATCTGCTGACGCAGCTGGTGCGCCAGCAGACGGTGAACGATCAGTTCGAACTGCCGATGGCCAAGCAACTGATCGCCGGCCACCTGTCGATCCAGCCGGAAACCTTTTCGCGGATCATTCGCCGCTTGATCGATGAACACATCATCACCCAGGACGGTCGGCAGATCGCCATTCTCGACCGCCTGCGCCTGGAACAATTCGAATGAGCGACCTGCCTGTCTGCCTGTATTGCCAACACGCCAACCCGGCGTACCAAGCCGAATGCCTCGAGTGCGGCATGCCGTTGCCGGCATCGGCCGCAGGCGCCGGGGAGCGTCGGCAGCGCCGGTTCATGTGGTTCTGCGTCGGTTTAGGCCTGTTTTGCGTGGCGATGTTCTTCTGGTTACCGCGCAGCATGACCTGAGTTCTCCCAGGGCAAGCGCTGTGGGAAGCGAGGTGAACACCGAATCTTCATTCAACAGAGAACTCCTTGTGGGAGCGAGCCTGCTCGCGATGAACATCCAGGCACCGCAGGCATTCTGACGACCCGCGTTATCGTTCGCGACCCTCGCGAGCAGGCTCGCCCCCACAGGTGGCTTTCACGGCTGGGTCAGCTGCCGGTACAACTGCGGCAGGCGCAGGGGCAGTTGTTCGGGCTGGCGGATCAGGGTGTAGCCGTTGGCGCCGAACATGTACGGCAGGTAGTCACCGGCATCGCGGTCAATGGTGATGCAGAACGGCGTCAAGCCCTGGCGGCGTGCCTGAATGACCGCTTCGCGGGTGTCTTCCACACCGTAGCGCCCTTCATACAGGTCCAGGTCGTTGGGTTTGCCGTCGGTCACCAGCAACAACAGCTTGCTGCGCCGTTTGCTCTGCCCCAGCAGGTGCGTGGCGTGGCGAATGGCGGCGCCCATGCGTGTGTAGTAACCGGGCTTGAGTCCCTGGATACGCCCGCGGGTGTGGTCGTCATAACGCTGGTCGAAGGACTTGAGCTCCTGCATGCGCACCTGCTGGCGCCGCAGGGAAGAAAACCCGTACAGGGCAAAATCATCCCCCAGCCCTGACAACGTCTCGCCAAACAACAACAGGCTGTCGCGCACGACGTCGATGACCCGGTGCTCATCGTTCAGGTGGGCGTCGGTGGACATCGACACATCGGCCAGCAACAGGCACGCCAGGTCGCGGCGGGTCTGGCGTTGTTCCATGAACAGCCCTCGCTCGACACACTGACCGTGTGCGCGCTCGACATGGAAGTCCAGCCAGGCCTGCATGTCCAGTTCCGAGCCCTGGGTTTGCTGACGCAGCCATTGACGGTCGTTGCGCAGGTGCTCGAACTGGCGCCGCAGACGATGGGCCGAGGCCTTGAGCCGTTGCGGCAAAGGCTGCGCTTCACAGTCGCGGGGCACCATCATTTGCAGGTTGACGAAGCCGTCCTGCAATTGCTGCTTGCGGTAGTCCCACTCCGGCAACTTGATGCCCTCGCCCAGCGGCACATCGTCGACATCCGCCGGCGGCAGATCCAGGTGCAGCTTGAGCCCGCCGCCCTTGCGCAGGCGTGTGCGCGAGAGGGTCAATTCATCCAGGTCGTCGGCGACCTTCGAAGCATCCTCGTCCTCGCTGTCGTCCTCCCAGCGATCCAGGTCCACGTGTTCGCTCCAGCTGAACAGGTTCTCCAGGCGCACTACCAGGAAGCCACCGTCACGGGTACTGTCATCGATTCGCTTGGCGCGCTTGCGCCCGCTCTTCTGTTCGCCGGGCGCGGTGGCAAGCGACTCTTCGGACTCCTCGCCCAGGTCCGCCGTCTGCGGACTGTCAAGGTTCTGCGGCGGGTACAGCCACAACGGCAGCGGCCAGGCCGCCCGCTCACTGCGTGGGAAATGCTCGACACTGCCCGGCTCGCGCAATGCCTGGCACAACGCCCGCTCCAATGCCGCTTCGCTGCGGTTCAGCGAGGCAGGATCGGGGCGCAGTTGCAGGTGCGCATCGACCAGGCGTTCATAACGCGCGCGCAATGCCGGAAAGCGCTGCAACAGCTGTTGCGTCCAGCGTTGATTGTCGCGGCCCCAGTGGCGCATCTGCCCGGACTGTGCCGCCAGCAAGGCCAGCCAGCGATACAGTTCTTCATTCAGGGCGGCCTCGGGAAACACCGCCAGGCTCGACGGCAGGCGCAGCGTCGCGTCATCCCGCCAGGCCAACGGCACCTGTTTGCAGGTGCCGGCAATCTGCTGCAGGACGTTGCGCCGCAGCAGCAGATCGCGGTCGCTGGCAGCTTCGACACCGATACCACTGGCGCCGCCCATGGCACGGAACAACAGCGCCAGCGGGCGTTGCTGCCTGGCGAACTCGACGCGCGCTTCGGGAAAGTCCGGGCTGGCGCGCCGGGTGATGAAGCGGTGCCAGACACTGCCGACCCACTCTTCCAGTTCGACGGTAAAGGCCATTGAATGTGCCCTTTGTGAAACCAAAAAAACGGCCCGCTGTACCAGCCGGGCCGACCTTTTCTAGCCGTGACACCGGCTCATGAAGGAACAACCGGAGCCGGGGCCCGCAACGCGGCGCGACCGCGCTGCCTGAAGCTGAACAGGTAGCAGACCAGCCCGGCCAGGAAGCCGACACCCGAACCCAGACGGGCCCAGAACAACACTTGCAGGTGATCGACCGTGGCCATGAACGGCATGGCCAGACCGTCGGCCTGCCAGCGTTGCAGGTAGACCTGAACGGCACCGGCAGCGGTGAGGAACAGAGTGATCGCCACCATCGACAGCGTCATCAGCCAGAAGCCCCAGATTTCCAGCGTCTGCGAACGCTCGTCACCGGCTTCACCCAGGCCGCGCAAGCGTGGCATGGCGTAGCTGATCAGCGTCATGACAATCATTGCGTAGGCACCGTAAAACGCCAGGTGACCGTGGGCCGCCGTCAGTTGCGTACCGTGGGTGTAATAGTTGACCGGAGCCAGGGTGTGCAGGAAACCCCAGACGCCCGCCCCGAAAAACGCGGTGACCGTGGTGCCCTTGGCCCACAGGGTGGCCGCACGATTGGGGTGTTGCCGACGACGTTTTTTCACCATGCTGAAGGCGAACATCACCATGGCCAGGAACGGCAGCGGCTCCATGGCAGAGAAGATCGAACCGACCCACAGCCAGACCTCGGGTGCACCGATCCAGAAGAAGTGGTGACCGGTGCCGATGATCCCGGTAATCAGCGCCATGGCGATGATCACGTACAGCCATTTCTCCACCACTTCGCGGTCGACGCCGGTGATCTTGATCAGCACGAAGGCGAGCATCGAACCCATGATCAGTTCCCAGACGCCTTCCACCCACAGATGCACCACCCACCACCAGTAGAACTTGTCGCGGGCCAGGTTTTCAGGGTTGTAGAAAGAGAACAGGAAGAACACCGCAAGGCCGATCAACCCGGTCATCATGACCATGCTGACCGTGGTCTTGCGACCTTTGAGCAGGGTCATGCCGATGTTGTAGAGGAAGCCCAGGCAGACGACCACGATCCCCATCTTGGTGATGGTCGGCTGCTCCAGGAACTCGCGCCCCATGGTCGGCAACAGCTCGTTGTGGGTCAGCCGGGCCAGGCCCGCGTAGGGCACCAGCAGGTAGCCGAGGATCGTCAGCACACCCGCCACGGCGAACACCCAGAACAGCAGGATCGCCAGTTTCGGGCTGTGCAGCTCGCGGTCGGCCTCTTCCGGAATCAGGTAGTAGGCCGCCCCCATGAAGCCGAACAGCAGCCATACGATCAACAGGTTGGTGTGAACCATCCGCGCCACGTTGAAGGGAATGACCGGGAACAGGAAGTCGCCGATCACGTATTGCAGGCCCATGATCAAACCGAACAGCACCTGACCGAGGAACAGCATCAAGGCGAACACGAAGTACGGTTTGGCCACGGCTTGCGAGGCGAATTTCAGATGCGGATTAGCCATGCTCATCTCTCAGCCCTCCTTGTTTGGCGGCCAGTTATTGGTATTGATCTTCGAGCTCCACTTGAGGAACTCGGAGAGGTCATTGACCTCCTGCTCCTTCAGGTTGAACTGAGGCATCGCTCGCCGACCGGGCACGCCCAACGGCTGCATTTTCATCCACGCCTGGAGGAACGGCTTGAAGCCCTCCTCGCCGCCGCGACGCTGGAACACGTTACCCAGCTCGGGCGCAAAGTAGGCACCCTCGCCCAGCAGCGTATGGCAGCCGATGCAGTTGTTTTGCTCCCAGACCGTCTTGCCGCGTATCACTGACTCGGTCAGTTGATCGGCATTGCTTCGTTGGGGAAAGGTCTGCTCTGTGTGGTAGGTCAAGGCCAGGAATATCAGGAAGAAGAACACGCTTCCCCCGAAGTAGATATTCCTGGCCATGCCCTTGGTGAAGGTCTCTGACATGGTCGCTTCCTCATTGCTTGGCCCGTCCATGATAGGAAGCCGAGGGTCCAAACCCGCTTGATGGCAATCAAGAAAATCAGATGGTTTTACTCGGGTATAGGCAAGGCAGAGCATTGCGCTTATCCGCGCAGGGTCACCAGCGTCAGCCCGACCAGGACCGCCAGGACCAACGCCCAGGCCAGCATCAGACGGCGCCACAAGCGTGGCGCCCGGCGCAGCTCCATGAAGCCTTCGGTGATCAGCCAGGCCTTGCCCACCGCCACCAGCAGGATGGCCACCGACAGCAGCCAGGTCGCACCGGAATGCGCCAGCAACACCGTGCACACGCTCAATATGACCAGCGCGGCCCAGCAGAGCCACAACAACCGGGAAGCCGACATAAGCCCTCGCCTCAATTCAGTACGTAGACCAGCGGAAACAGCACCACCCAGATCAGGTCGACCATGTGCCAATACAGCACGCCGGATTCGAACCCGCTGCGATTGCTCGCGCCGAACAGTCCGCGACGGCAACGCATGGCCAGCCACCCAAGGATGCACATGCCCAGCAGCACGTGAACAAAATGAAAGCCGG
This sequence comes from Pseudomonas sp. IT-P12, assembly GCF_949767465.1. Taxonomy (NCBI): domain Bacteria; kingdom Pseudomonadati; phylum Pseudomonadota; class Gammaproteobacteria; order Pseudomonadales; family Pseudomonadaceae; genus Pseudomonas; species Pseudomonas sp. IT-P12. The sequence continues at coordinate 899,762 of NZ_CATKPY010000011.1, forward strand.
TGAGAATCCAGTAGAGGGTGAAGAAGGTGTTGTGCTCCATGCCCAGCCCGGTGGCCAGCAAATGCCGGTACTCGGTGAGTTTCAACACGACATAGACACTGGCGGCCAGCAGCGCCGCCAGCAGGAGCACTGCCCCGCGACGGGGCTGCGAGTGCCGGACCTGTTCCTGCGCCAGCGCGGCAAACAGGCCGGCGGTGAGCAGGCTGAGGGTCATCGCCAGCCCGGTGGAGGCGTCCAGCAAGGCGCGACTGTCGGCGAACAATTGCGGCTTGATGGCCTGCGTCACGGCGAACGCCAGGATCAACAAGGCGAACACCGACAGCTCGGCGAGTATGAAAAACCACATCGCCAGGTCGCCCGGCAAATGGCCGGGCGACCCGGGGGTGGATTCAACCGAAGTGGACATCGACCACGCCCATCAGCGCCGCGACGGTCAGCGGATCATCGCTCAACGGTTCGGCCAGGCAGGCCAGGCAGGCCTCTCGCGGGCTCATGCCGGAGCGGATCATGCGCGCGGTGAAAATCAGCAGGCGGGTCGAGGCGACTTCTTCCAGGTCATGCTGGTCGAGCCGGCGCAACGCCTGCCCCAGCTTGACCACATGCGCCGCCAGCGCGCTGTCCACCTGGGCTTCGCGGGCGACGATGCGCTCTTCCTCGGCCACCGGCGGATAGTCGAAACGCATCGCCACGAAACGCTGGCGGGTGCTGGGCTTCATGCCCTTGAGCAGGTTCTGGTAACCCGGGTTGTACGACACCACCAGCATGAAGGATGGCGGCGCCTTCAGCACTTCACCGGTGCGTTCGAGGAACAGCTCACGACGATCATCGGCCAGCGGGTGCAACACCACCGCCGTGTCCTGACGCGCCTCGACCACTTCGTCGAGGTAGCAGATGCCGCCCTCGCGCACCGCACGGGTCAGCGGCCCGTCCTGCCACCAGGTGCCCTGGGCGCCGATCAGGTGCCGGCCGATCAGGTCGGCCGCGCTCAAATCGTCGTGGCAGGCAACGGTGTACAGCGGCAGGTTCAAGCGGTGTGCCATGTGCTGGACGAAACGGGTCTTGCCGCACCCGGTCGGGCCTTTGATCAACACCGGCATGCCGTGATGCCAGGCCTGTTCGAACAGCGCCTGCTCGTTGTTGAGTGGCTGGTAGAAGGGTTCGGTGTGGATTGCGTGTGACTGGCTGGGGTCCATGAAGCACCTGATTCGACAACGGATTCGAGGAACACGCTACGAGCCCCTGCGACAACTTGGCAAGCACCACGGCCGGCAAACTTGATCACCGTCAAGCAGCCTTTGGCGTGCGCCGGCATAGCCTTGCAACGCACTAAGAACCTGCGTCCTGTGCTGTCGTCTGGGCACATAGAAGAGGTCCAGCCTGAGGAGAAATGGAATGCTGATCAGTAATAGAAAAACGTTAGCTGTGACTGCCGCCACACTGTTTTCAACACTCGCCATGAGCCACGCCGTCGGGGCCGGCGAAGCCGCTCCCGCTGTGGCGAAAGCGGCCCTGGTGACCAGCGCCGGCGCGCCGGACATGAGCCAGGCCGAGTTCGACTCATCCAAGGAAATCTACTTCCAGCGCTGCGCCGGTTGCCACGGCGTGCTGCGCAAGGGTGCCACCGGCAAGCCACTGACGCCGGACATTACCCAATCCCGCGGCCAGGCGTACCTGGAAGCCCTGATCACCTACGGCTCGCCAGCGGGCATGCCGAACTGGGGCACGTCCAATGCGCTGACCAAGGAGCAGATCACCTCCATGGCCAAGTTCGTCCAGCACACGCCGCCGACCCCGCCGGAATGGGGCATGGCCGAGACGCTGAAGACCTGGAAAGTGCTGGTCAAGCCAGAAGACCGGCCGAAGAAGCAGTTGAGCAAACTCAACCTGCCCAACCTGTTCTCGGTGACCTTGCGCGACGACGGCAAGATCGCCCTGATCGACGGTGACAGCAAGAAAATCGTCAAGCTGATCGAGACCGGGTATGCGGTGCACATTTCGCGGATTTCCGCATCCGGTCGCTACCTGCTGGTGATTGGCCGCGACGCCCGCATCGACATGATCGACCTCTGGCCGGCGGAGCCGACCAAGGTCGCGGAAGTCAAGGTGGGCATCGAAGCACGCTCGGTGGAGACCTCCAAGTTCAAGGGCTACGAGGACAAATACACCATCGCCGGTTCCTACTGGCCGCCGCAGTTCACCATCATGGACGGCGAAACCCTGGAGCCGAAACAGATCGTCTCGACCCGTGGCATGACCGTCGACAAGCAGGAATATCACCCGGAGCCAAGGGTCGCGGCGATCATCGCCTCCCACGAATGGCCGGAGTTCATCGTCAACGTCAAGGAAACCGGCAAGGTCATGCTGGTCAATTACGAAGACATCAAGAACCTCAACATCACCTACATCGACGCCGCGCCGTTCCTGCACGACGGTGGCTGGGACAGCTCCCATCGCTACTTCATGACCGCCGCCAACAACTCCAACAAGGTCGCCGTGATCGACTCCAAGGATCGCAAGCTGACCTCGCTGGTGGACGTGGGCAAGATCCCGCACCCGGGCCGTGGCGCCAACTTCACCCACCCGACCTACGGACCGGTGTGGGCCACCAGCCACCTGGGTGACGAGGGCATTTCACTGATCGGCACCGACCCGGCCAAACACCCGCAATACGCCTGGAAACAGGTGGCCTCGATCAAGGGTCAGGGCGGTGGTTCGCTGTTCATCAAGACCCACCCCAACTCCCGTCACCTGTACGTCGACACCACCCTCAACCCGGACGCCAAGATCAGTCAGTCGGTGGCGGTGTTCAACATCGACAAGCTCGATGCCGGCTTCACCGTGCTGCCGATTGCCGAATGGTCGGGCATCAAGGAAGGCGCGATGCGCGTCGTGCAACCGGAATACAACAAGGCCGGCGACGAGGTCTGGTTCTCCGTGTGGAGTGGTCAGTCGGATGAATCCGCACTGGTGGTGATCGACGACAAAACGCTGAAGCTGAAATCGGTCATCAAGGACAAGCGCCTGATCACACCGACCGGAAAATTCAACGTTTACAACACCCAACACGACATCTATTGAGCTTCATCAATACAAGGAAACACCATGAAAAATACTCTGCTTTCACTGTTCGCCCTGACCGCCGCGCTCAGCGTGCAACCGGCCATGGCAGACGACGCTCTGGCGTTGTTCAAGAGCAAGCCGTGCGCGGCCTGCCACTCGATCGACAGCAAACTGGTCGGCCCGGCGCTCAAGGACGTCGCGGCGAAAAATGCCGGGGTCGCCGGTGCTGCGGACACCCTGGCCAACCACATCAAGAACGGTACGCAAGGCAACTGGGGCGCGATGCCGATGCCGGCCAATCCGGTGACCGATGAAGAAGCGAAAACCCTGGCGAACTGGGTACTGAGTCTCAAATAACCAATGGGAGGGCGTCATGAACATCTACCGACACATTGTCGTCCTGGCGGCCCTCCTGCTCTTTTGCGCAACCTCGGTTGCCTCGCCTGACGCCCCGCGCCAGGCCCGACTTGAACACCTGCTGGTCCAGGATTGCGGCGCCTGCCATGGCCTGCACATGACCGGCGGACTCGGCCCGGCGCTGACACGCTCGGCATTGGCCGGAAAATCCAGGGACAGCCTGATTGCCACCGTCACCCTAGGCCGGCCTGGCACCGCCATGCCCGGCTGGGCCCCGTTGCTCGACCCCGACGACATCGGCTGGCTGGTCGACCTCCTACTCCAGGGATACCCCGCACCATGATCCGTACCTTTCTGCTGTCGGCAGCCGCCGGCCTGCTGTTGTCCGGCTGTGCCCAACCACCGCTGCGGGGCACCGGCGATCTCGGTGTAGTGGTCGAACGCGCCACCGGCAGCGTGCAGATCATCGAAAGCGACACCCGCACGGCGCTGGCGCGGATCGAGGGCCTGGGCGACCTGTCCCATGCCTCGGTGGTGTATTCGCGTGACCAGCGCTACGCCTATGTATTCGGTCGCGACGGCGGGTTAAGCAAGATCGACCTGTTGACCCAGCGCATCGAGCAGCGTGTGATCCAGGGCGGTAACGCCATTGGCGGCGCCATCAGCCAGGACGGCAAACTGATCGCCGTGTCCAACTACGTGCCAGGCGGGGTCAAGGTGTTCGATGCGCGGACCCTGGAGCAAGTGGCGGACATCCCGGCCACGCCGCTGGGCGATGGCAGCAAACGCTCACGCACCGTCGGGCTGGTGGACGCGCCCGGCCAGCGTTTCGTGTTCAGCCTGTTCGATACCGGCGAGATCTGGATCGCCGACTTCAGCCAGGGCACCACGCCGCAGATCAGTCATTACACCGGCATTGGCCAACAACCCTATGACGCGCTGATCACCCCGGACGGCCGCTATTACATGGCCGGACTGTTCGGTGAAGACGGCATGGCACAACTCGACCTCTGGCACCCCGAACGCGGCGTGCAACGCGTGCTCGGCGACTACGGGCGCGGCCAGGCGAAGCTGCCGGTCTACAAGATGCCGCACCTGGAAGGCTGGGCGGTCGCCGACAACCAGGCATTCGTGCCGGCGGTCGGGCGCCACCAGGTACTGGTGATGGATGCGCGCACCTGGAAACAGACCGCCGCCATTGCCGTCGCCGGCCAACCGGTGTTCGTGACTTCGCGCCCGGACGGTCGGCAACTGTGGGTCAACTTCGCCTATCCGGACAACGACCGGGTCCAGGTCATCGACACCGAAACCCACGCCGTGGTCGCCGACCTGCGCCCAGGACCTGCGGTGCTGCACATGGAGTTCACCGCGCGGGGCGATCAGTTGTGGCTGTCGCTGCGCGATGGCGATCAGGTGCAGGTCTGGGACCCCTACAGCCTCAAGCCGATCAGCACCCTCCCCGCCAGCGCGCCGAGCGGCATTTTCTTCAGCAGCCGTGCACAAAAAATGGGTTATTGACATGGACCTCGACCTGCTCAGCCGTCAACTGATCGACCGTTTCCAGCACGGCATGCCGCTGTGCGCCGAACCCTATCGAGCAATGGCCCAGGTCCTGGGTTGCACCGAAGCCCAGGTCATGGCCTGCCTGCAACGCCTGGAACTGGCCGGGGCCCTGTCGCGCATCGGCCCGGTGTTCGAACACAGCCGCGCCGGTGCCAGTACCCTCGCCGCCCTTGCCGTGCCCGCCGAACGCCTGCACCAGGTCGCCGAACGCGTCAGCCAGTACCCCGAGGTCAATCACAATTACGCCCGCGAACATCACTACAACCTGTGGTTCGTGCTGACCGGCCCCAATCGCCAGCACATCGAGCGCGTGCTCGAGGAACTGGAGCGCGACACCGGCCTCACCCCGCTGGACCTGCCGATGCTCACCGCCTACCGCATCGACCTCGGTTTCGCCCTGGGAGACAGCCCATGCAAGCGGGTCTGACCCCTCGGCAGGCAACCGCCCTGCGTCGTCACCTGGAGGCTGGCTTGCCGCACGTTTCGCGGCCCTACCAGGCCCTCGCCGAACGGATCGACGCCGACGAACAGGGCGTGCTCGAGCAAATGCGCCAGTGGCACGAACAGGGGCTGTTCCGCCGGGTCGGCCTGGTGCTCAACCATCGTGCCCTGGGGTTCACCGCCAACGCCATGCTGGTGCTGGATGTGCCGGACGCGTTGATCGACGAAGTCGGCCAGCGCCTGGGTGGCGCGCCCGATGTCAGCCTCTGCTATCAACGGCCACGGCGCTTGCCGCAATGGCGCTACAACCTGTTCTGCATGGTTCACGGTCGGCAACGCGAGCGCGTCGAGGCGCACATCCAGACCCTGCTGGCCGAACACCTGCTGAGCGACCTGCCCCACCAACTGCTGTTCAGCACCCACGCGTTCAAGCAATGCGGCGGGCGCTTCGCACCCACGATTCCAGGAACCCATCCCCATGGATGATCTCGACCGCCGCTTGATCAATCGCCTGCAACTGGGCCTGCCCCTGGTGCGCCACCCCTGGAAAGCCCTGGCAGCCGAACTGCACAGCAGCGACAGCGAGTTGCTCGACCGCCTGCACCGGCTGCTCGAGGACGGCGTGCTCACCCGTTTCGGGCCGATGTTTGACATCGAGCAGTTGGGCGGCGCCTTCACCCTCGCGGCGCTGGCGGTGCCCGAGGAGCGCTTCGACGAGGTGGCCGAGCAACTGCATGCCCTGCCCGAGGTGGCGCACAACTATCGACGCGAACACCTGTGGAACATGTGGTTCGTCCTCGCCTGCGCCACTGAACAACGCCTCGGCGACACCCTGCAGCACATCGAAACCCTGACCGGCCTGCCGTTGCTCAATCTGCCCAAAGAGGAGACTTACCATGTCGGTCTGTATTTCCCGGTCTGAAGACCTCCTGGCCCACCGCCTGATCGAACTGACCCAGGCCGGCCTGCCGCTGCTCGAAGACCCTTGGGCCTGGCTCGCCGAACAATTGGACCTGAGCGTCGAATCGACCCTGGACCTGCTCAAGCGCCTGCAAGCCGAGGGCGCCATCCGGCGCATCGCCGCCGTGCCCAACCACTATCGCCTGGGCTATCGCTTCAACGGCATGACGGTCTGGGATGTGCGCGACGCAGAGATGCCACGCCTCGGTGCGCTGCTCGGTGCGCAACCCTTCGTCAGTCATTGCTATCGCCGCCCACGCCGTACCGACTGGCGCTACAACCTGTTCGCCATGGTGCACGGGCGCAGCAGCGAGGAAATCGACAGCTACCGCGAGCACCTGCGCTACCTGCTGGGCGACGCCTGCAGCGCCGATGAAATGCTGGTCAGCAGCCGCATCCTGAAGAAAACCGGCCTGCGCCTGCCGCCCACCTCACTCTAGACACACGCCGACTCAAGGAGAGCTGCATGTTGAGGATCAGCCAATACCTGCGGGCGCTGGCAGGTGGGATACCTGCCCCCGGAACCCGCCCACCGGGCAGCCACCGCGCCCCCGTGGTGATCTGGAACCTGCTCAGGCGCTGCAACCTGACCTGCAAGCACTGTTACGCCACTTCGGCCGACAGTGTGTTTCGCGACGAACTGGACACCACCACGGCCATGGCCGTGATCGACGACCTGCACGACGCAGGGGTCAAGGTGCTGATTCTGTCCGGCGGTGAACCGCTGTTGCGCCACGACCTGTTCGTGCTCAGCGGCTATGCCCGCTCCAAAGGGTTCTTTGTCGCCCTGTCCACCAATGGCACGCTGATCGACGAGCAGAACATCGCGCACATCCGCGCCGCGCAATTCGATTATGTCGGGATCAGCATCGATGGCCTGGAGGCCACCCATGATGAATTCCGTCAACTCAAGGGCAGCTTTGCCAGCTCCATGCGTGGCATCCAGCTGTGTCGCGAACAGGGTATTCGCGTCGGCCTGCGCACCACCCTCACCCAGGAAAACCACGCGCAACTGCCGCAATTGCTTGAGCTGATGCGCGAATACGACGTGCAGAAGTTCTACCTGTCGCACCTCAACTACAGCGGTCGCGGCAAACGCAGCCGCCAGCTCGACGCCCGGCAACAGATGAGCCGCGAAGCGATGACACTGATCTTCGAGCGGGCCTGGGCGGACATCCTGCAGGGCCTGGACAGCGATTTCGTCAGCGGCAACAACGATGCCGACGCCATCCTGTTGCTGCACTGGGTGGACCAGCACCTGCCCCAGCACACGGCGCGCCTGGAGCGCATGCTGCGCGACTGGGGCGGCAATGCCTCCGGCAGCGGTATCGCCAACATCGACAACACCGGCGAAGTTCACCCTGACACCTATTGGTGGCAGCACTCGGTGGGCAATGTGCGACGCACGCCCTTCCGCACCCTCTGGCTGGAACAGCCCGACGCCCTGTTGCAGCAACTGCGCGTGCATCCGCGCGCCGTCGGTGGCCGCTGCGCCGAGTGCCGCTGGCTGGCCATCTGCAACGGCAACACCCGCACCCGCGCCTGGGCCGAAGGCGACCTCTGGGGCCAGGACCCCGGTTGCCACCTCAGCGATGAAGAAATCGGCCTGGCGCCGGTCACGACCATCGCTTGCGTCACCCACTGAATTGCCCGTTCGGCCAACCATCTGAATAGGTTGGGGCCGATCAACCTGATGAAGCACCAAGGACGTCCCATGCCTTTATCGATTGCTCTACCGGCCACACTCGAGTCCCTGTTCAGACCGGGCGAAGTCGCCCTGGTCGGCGCCGGCCCCGGCGATCCACGGCTATTGACCCTGCGCGCCTGGAGCCTGTTGATGCAGGCCGATGCGGTGGTCTATGACCGTCTGATCAGTCCCGAACTGCTGACCCTGATCCCCCTCACCTGCGCCCGGCACTATGTCGGCAAGGCCAGTGGCTGCCACAGCCTGCCCCAGGATCAGATCAATCAGTTGTTGGTCGACCTCGCCGATCAGGGCCAGCGGGTGGTCCGCCTCAAGGGCGGCGACCCGTTCATTTTCGGCCGTGGCGCCGAGGAACTGGAGTACCTGCTGGCGCGCAACGTCGATTGCCAGGTGGTCCCCGGGATTACCGCAGCCTCCGGTTGCAGCGCCTACGCCGGCATCCCGCTGACGCATCGGGAGCTGGTCAACTCCTGTCGCTTCATCACCGGTCACCTGCATAACGACGGCGAGTTGAAGTTGCCCTGGCACGACCTGGCCGATGGCAGCCAGACCCTGGTGTTCTACATGGGGCTGTCCAACCTGGGGATTATCGCGCGCAAGCTGATCGAGGCCGGAATGTCGGCCGACACACCGGCGGCCCTGATCAGCAACGGCTCGCGCCCCGATCAGCAGGTTATCCGTGGTCCGCTGCATCAACTGCCGACCCTTGCGCTGACGTGCCCACCGGGGATTGCAACGCTGACGGTGATTGGCCAGGTGGTCGACCTGTTCGCCGCGCAACCCATGGAACACCCGGCACGCTTCTATCCGGTCCAGGCACTGCAGCGCCGCAACAAGGTGGCGCTATGAAGCGCGGCCTGCTTGTCCCGCTGCTCTGCCTCGGCGTCGCCCAAGCGAGTGCGGCGACCACGCCCGCCGCGCTGGCAGAGGCCGCGAGGGACTATCGACAACATTGCCAGAGTTGCCACGGCGCCAACCGATTCGGCGCGACCGGGCCGGCGTTGCTGCCGGAGAGCCTGAGCCGGATCAAGCCCGACGAGATCCGCAACGTGATCGCCAACGGACGTCCCGCCAGCCAGATGGTCGGCTACGCCAACGTGTTCGACCCGGCCCGGATCGAAGCCCTGGCGGATTACCTGCAACAACCGCCCGCCACCCCGCCGGTCTGGACCGACGATGACATTCGCCGCAGTCACAGCGTGGTTGCCGATCTCGGAAAACTGCCCGCCACACCCCAGCATGGCGCCGACCCGCTGAACCTGTTTGTGGTGGTGGAAGCCGGCGATCACCACATCAACATCCTCGACGGCGACCGCTTCACCGTCCTGGCGCGGTTCGCCTCGCGCTTTGCCGTGCATGGCGGGCCGAAGTTTTCGCCGGACGGACGCTTCGTCTATGTGGCTTCGCGCGATGGCTGGGTGAGCCTGTACGACCTGAATAACCTGAAACTGATCGCCGAGGTCCGCGCCGGCCTCAACACCCGTAACCTGGCGGTGAGCAAGGACGGACGCTGGGTGCTGGTGGGCAACTACCTGCCGGGCAGCCTGGTGGTGCTCGATGCCCGCGACCTGTCGCCGGTGAAAACCATTGCCACGATCGGCCAGGACGGCACGGCTTCGCGAGTCAGCGCGGTCTACACCGCTCCGCCACGGGACAGTTTCATCGTTGCGCTCAAGGACGTGAAGGAAGTCTGGGAAATCTCCAGTGCCGGCACGCCGGATTTCCAGCCACGACGCATTCCCGCCGAGGACATGCTCGACGATTTCTCCTTCTCACCCGACTACCAGCAATTGCTGGCCACCTCGCGCAAGGCCAAGGGTGGCCAGGTCATCGACCTCGATACCGGCAAGGTGGTCACCGACATCCCCCTGCCGGGCATGCCGCACCTGGGCTCCGGGACCTACTGGCAGCGCAATGGTGAATGGGTATTTGCCACACCGAACATCAGCAAGGGGCTGATCTCGGTGATCGACTTCAAGACCTGGAAACTGATCAAGGAGATCCCGACCCTCGGACCGGGTTTCTTCATGCGCAGCCATGTCAACTCGCGGTACGCCTGGACCGACGTGTTCTTCGGGCCAGACAACGATGCCATCCACCTGATCGACAAGCAGACCCTGGAAATCGCCCATACCCTGCGACCGATGCCGGGCAAGACCGCCGCCCACGTCGAGTTCACCCGCGACGGCCGCCACCTGCTGCTGAGCATCTGGGCCACCGACGGCGCACTGATCGTCTACGACAGCAACACCCTCGAGGAGATCAAGCGCATCCCGATGAACAAACCGTCGGGCAAGTACAACGTCGGCAACAAGATCGAGTTTGCCGAAGGCACTTCGCACTAGAGATTTCCACCTCGGCCCCTGTGGGAGCGGGCTTGCTCGCGAAGAGGCCAACCCATTCAACATCGATGTTGACTGACCGGACGCTTTCGCGAGCAGGCTCGCTGCCACAGGTCCACAGGTCCACAGGTCCACAGGCGACGTGCGCTTACGCCAGGGTGTACCCATGATCGACCCGCCAATCCTGGCCGTACACGCCGCGCGCGCCCTGGGACAGTTGGAAGACGATCACGTTGGCCACCGCGCCGGCGTCGAGGAAATGACCGGGCAGCAAGCGTTTGCCGAGGCTGTCGGCAACGTCGTCGAATTCGCCGTCGCTCAGCCCCAGGTTGTCCCACATCGAGGTGGCGGTGGGGCCCGGTGACACCAGGTTGATGCGCACGTCGACGCGCGCAAATTCCACCGCCAGCGTCCGCGCCTGAGCCGCCAATGCGGCCTTGCTGGCGATGCAGGCGGCGAGGCCGGGAAAGCTCGAGCCGGTGAGGAAACTGCCGACAAACACCACCGACGCCGGACTCGCCAGCTCACCGCGCAACGCCGCCAGGGTGTTCAACGCCCCGGCACCGTTGACCGCCCACTGGCGCTGGAAGGCCGACAGATCGAGGCTATCGGCCATTTCGGCAATCCCCGCGTTGGGCACCAGGTAATCCACCGGCCCCAATGCCGCCGCGCGTTGCGCCAGCGCTTGCAGGTCCTGCTCGCAGGTGACGTCGCCGGCCAACCATTGCAACCGCTCGCCATAGATCTGCTGCAAGGTCGGCAAATCACCCGCCGTTCGCGACATTGCCAACACCTTCACCCCACGGGGCAACAGCGCCGCGCACAAGGCCAGGCCAATCCCGGAACTGGCGCCGGTGATCACCGCCAAACGATCCTGAAACTCGGTTTTCATCATGTTCTCCTGGGCATCGTCGATGCCGGGCACTCGCCACATTGCGGGAGGCTATCTTTGAACAGGCGTGGAAATACCGACTTGACGGCGATCAGATTTTCACAATGGGGCCGGATGTGGAGCCTGTGGGAGCGAGCCCGCTCGCGACAGCGGCGGCACATTCGACAGGAGTGTCGTCTGCCCTGCCGTCATCGCGGGCAGGCTCGCTCCCACCATGGCGTGGTGCGATCAATGGGTGGAATGCGACATCGCCGGCTGCTGCAACACCGACTGGTCGATTTCGCTGAAACGCAGCACCCGACCGCCCTGCTCCTCGGCCAGTCTGTCGGCCATGTGCTTGCTGGAGAACGACGCCAACACCACGCCCATCGCGCCCTTGAGCCGGGTGCCCACCACGTAGAAGGCATCCCGGGCATCAATCAGATGAGCATCATCAGGCTTGTCCCACGGGCTGCGCCCCATGTCGTGCACATACAGCCTGGCGTCGCCATGCTGGTTTTCCGGTTGCAGCCACCAGCCGATCATCTCCGCCGTGGAGCAGAATTTCTTCACCCCGCTGCGCTCCACCACTTCGCCCTTGGGTCCGGGAAAACCTTCGATGATCATGCCGCAGACGTGGCATTCATCGCTGGGGTGAAACGCCGTGGGTTTATCGCTGTAGCGGGCTTGCACGGGTTTGTCACAGGCCGTCAGCATCAGGCAGGCCATCAAGCCAGCCACTGCGCCCAGCGCTTTCAGGGAAAACGTACTCATCGTCAATTGCTCCAGACATTTTCAAGACAGGAATTCAGCTCGCCCGGCGACGGAACAGCAGCCAGGCCGAGCCCAGCGGCGCCGCGACCCACAGCAACAGACACAGCCAGAGCATCGTGCCCGGCACGGGCAGGTCGCTGCCCAGGCTCAGCACGCCGGCAGTACTGGCGCCGCCGTCGAAACCGGAGAGGTTGATCAGGCGGTAGATGTCCGCCGGATTGAGCAGCAGCAACCACGGCAGCACCCGGGGATTGAACTGCCCTTCGCTGAGCACCAGCAGCGCCAGCAGCACCAGGTCGAACACCAGCACAAAGAAGAACCACACCCCCAGGGCCAGGCCGGCGGCCGTCGATTTTTCCGCGGAGATGCTGCTCAACACGTATGCCAGGCCCAGGAAGCCCCAGCCCAGCAGCGTCGACGACAGCATGAAGCGGGCAAAAGCCCAGACCAGCAGGCTGAGTTCGACGTCGTCCACCAGCACCGCAATCGCCAGCATCGCGCAGCCGAAACCGATCAGCGTCGCCAGCGCGAGGATGCCGCCGTGACCGATGAACTTGCCGAGCAGGATGTGCCCGCGCCCCAACGGATAGGTGAGCAACAGCAACAGGGTGCCGCTCTCGTCCTCGCCGACGATGGCGTCGTAGGCCAGCAACAAGGCAATCAGCGGCATCAGGAAAGTTGCCAGGCTGGCCAGGCTGGCGATGGTCGCGGGCACCGAGGTAAAGCCCAATTGCCCGGACGCCGCGGCGCCCAGCCAGGCGATACCGGTGGCCAGGATCGCGAACAACAGGCTGATCGCCAACAACCAGCGATTGCGCAGGCCGTCACTGAACTCCTTGCGGGCCATGTTCCAGATCGGGTTCATGCGGTCTCTCCAGTGGCGTGTGCAGCGGCCTGGCCCATGTAGTAGCGGTACAGGTCTTCCAGGGACGGTGGGGCGATTTCCACGTCGCTGGGGTCATCTTCGTTGAGCAACTGGCGCAACAAATCCAGCTTGCTGCCATTGAGCGCCGCCACTTCCAGCCCCTCCACGCCCCAGCGCTGGGTGACGTGCCCGGCGCGGTTCCAGGAGGCCTGCAACGGCCCGGCACGCTTGAGTCCATTGGCACGCAGCAGCGTCGGCAATCCGGCGTCCTCGCGCAGTTTGCGCAAGCTGCCAAGCGCCAGCAGCCGGCCCTGGGTCAGGATCGCCGCACGGTTAATGTGCGCCTCGACCCCCGGCAAGACGTGGGAACAGATGATGATGCTGGTGCCCTGGCTGCGCAGCCGGTCGAGCAAGCGGTAGAGATCCTGGGTAGCGATCGGATCGAGGCCCACGGTCGGCTCGTCGAGCAACAGCAGGCGCGGTTCGCCCAGCAATGCCTGCGCCAGCCCGAGGCGTTGGCGCATGCCCTTGGAGTAAGTCTTGACCCGTCGACGCGCCGCAGCCGCCAGGCCCACCTCCTCCAGCAACCGGTCCACCTGGGCATTCGAGGCGCCCTTGAGCCGGGCGAAATGGCGCAGGGTTTCCAGGCCGCTCATCTGTGGGTAGAACGTCACGTTCTCCGGCAGGTAACCGAGCATTTGTCGCACGTGCGGATCGCTGGGCAAACGGTCGAACACCCGCACCTGGCCTGCGCTGGCCTGGAGCAGGCCCAGCACCAGTTTCATGCTGGTGGTCTTGCCCGCGCCGTTGTGGCCGAACAGGCCCAGCACTTCGCCCTCGCCCAGGCTCAGGTTCAGGTCATGCAATACGGTGGTCTGCCCATAGCGCTGGCTGACGCCTTGGATGTCGATGACATTCATCCGATGGGCTCCTTGGTCAGGTTTTCTGTGGTCGGTTTCATCAGCGGGTGGCTGTCCATGACGCCCGGCGACTTCATCACCGGGAACGCCCGTTGCACCCAGCGCAGCAATTCGATGCCCGGGCTGTTCATCAGCAGGCGCACCTGCGGGTACAGCCACAACAGGCGGTCGACGTTGTCATTGGGTTCGTAGGCGATATCGCCCAGGCCATCGTTGTTGCGATCCCAGCCCAGGTAGTCGCTCCAGTAATTGCCACGGCCGTCGAGCGACCATTCCTGCAAGCGGGTCGCGACGTACTTGACCTGACGCTGATTGCCGACGAATGCGTTGTCGGCAATGCGGTTGTCTTCGGAGCCGGCGGTGAGATGAATGCCCACGGCACTGCGCTCGAAGTGGTTGTGTTCGATGCTGTTGAACAGCGAGTTGTAGATGAACAGTGCCTTGCCTTCGGCACCGGCGATCATGGTGTCGCCGGTCGAGCCGTCGCGCACATCGGTGACGAAGTTGTCGCGCAGGGTCGAATAGGTGATGTAGTTCATCAGGATTCCGTAATTCTGATCCTGCTCGGAGCGATTGCCGGTCACCGTGAGCTTGCGGCTTTGCATCAGGGCGTAGCCGGTGCGGGTGCGGCGGGTGATGTTGTCGAGCACCTGGTTGTCGTTGGCGAACATGTAATGCACGCCGTAACGCAGGTCTTCCAGGGTATTGCCTTGCAGCAGGTTGCCATTGGAGGTGTCGATGTAGATGCCGTCACGGGCGTCGCGCACGTGGTTGCCAATGACCCGGGCACCCCGCACGGCATACAGGTGAATGCCGTTGCCGCGGTCCTGGGAACGCACCTGGGGGTCACCCTGGATGCGGTTGTCGATCAGGCTCACGTCCCGGGTGCTGTCGACCCAGATGCCAAAGCCCTGGCCTTGCATGCGATTGCCCCTGATCACTGCGCCACGGGCCTTGGGTTGCAGGAACACGGCCGAGTTCATGGCCGTGAGATCGTGCCCCCAATCGAGAAAGGTGCAGCCTTCGAGACTGACATCGGGTGCGCTGACGATGACCCCGTTGCCCTGCCCCAGCGCCTGGAACACGGCGCCGGGTGCACAGACAATGTGCATCGGCTGGTCGACGCTGAACGAGCCTCGGTACTCGCCCGCCGGCAGGTGCCAGCGTTGTTCGGCGTCCACCTGCAACGGCAGGTCAGTGATGGGTTGCACCGCCAGCGCGCTGCCGGACATCGACAGCAGCGCGAACGCGATCACCTTGATCGGACAGCCCTTGATTGCGGTCATCGCTGCGCTCCTGTCGATGGCCAACCGTCAGGCCCGCTCGACCATCATGCGGCCGACCATTTCCATGTGCAGGGCGTGACAGAACCAGCTGCAGTAGTACCAGTGCAGGCCGGGCTTGTCGGCGATGAAGGTGATGGACGAGGTCTGCTGCGGGCTGATCTCCATACTCGCGCCGTGATTGGTCATGACGAAGCCGTGGGACACGTCCTCGATCTGGTCGATGTTGGTGATGGTCACCGTCACTTCATCGCCCTGCTTGACGGTGAACTCGGTCAGCCCGTACGCCGGCGCCATGGAGGTCATGTAGACCCGCACTTTCTTGCCGTCGCGGATGACCTTGTTGTCGGTCTCCAGGTTGATCCCGTCCTTCTTGGCCCGCGCCACGGTGCCGGCGAAGAACGGGTCGTTGCGGTCCCAGATCTTCTTGGTCTTGATCTGGTCGCGGCGCGCGAGGATGCAGTCGTGGGGTTCGGCAAAGGTCGGACCGTCGTGCACCAGCTTCATTTCGTCGCCGGAAATATCGATCAACTGGTCGTTTTCCGGGTGCAGCGGTCCGGTCGGCAGGAAGCGGTCCTTGGAGAACTTGCACAACACCACCAGCCACTTGCCGTCGGCGTCGCTGGTTTCGGTCAGCGAGGCGTGGTTATGGCCCGGCTGGTAATGCACGTCGAGCTTCTGCTTGATGTAGTTGACCTTCTCGCCCTTGTAGGCACGGATCGCCTCTTCCACGTTCCACTTCACCACCTGGCTGTCGATGAACAGCGTGGTGTAGGCATTGCCGCGACCGTCGTAGGTGGTGTGCAGCGGGCCCAGGCCCAGCTCGGGCTCGGCGACGATGACCTCGCGCGCGTCCTTGTACTTGTCGGCGAACAGGTCGTCCAGGCGGGCGATCTCGATGATCGACACCGTGGGCGAGAGCTTGCCGTTGGCAATGAAGTATTTGCCGTCCGGGGACGTGTTGCAGCCGTGCGGGTTCTTCGGCACCGGGATGTAGCGGGTGAACTCGGAGTCCTTGCCATCGACTTTGCGGCCGTCCACCACCGGTGTTTTCGAACCGTCCAGGGTGATGAACTTGCCGGCCTTGATCGCCGCCTCGATGCGCGGAATGTTGAACACCACGACCCAGTCGCGCTCGTTGCGCATCATGCCGCCGAGGTCGTAGGCCTTCTCCGAGTTGTAGCAGGTGGCCGCCGCGTACTTGCCGGTGAAATCGGCATCGGTGTTGTCGAGGTTGCCGTCGACGATCACCTGGAACGCCATTTCCATTTTCTCGGCGTCGATGGCGTTGAACAGGGTGAAACTGTTCTTGTCCTGCAGGTCGAAGGTGTGGCCGTCATTCGGGTGCGGGATGACGAACTCGCCGTTGGCGAACACGTATTTGGTGTAGGGCACTTTCTGCAGGCGCAGGCCGTGGATCGCCTGTACGTTCGGCACGGTGAGGATCTTGTCGCACTTCATGATGTCCAGGCGGATACGCGCGACGCGGGTGTTGGCCTTGTCGTTGATGAACAGGTACTTGCCGTCGTACTTGCCGTCGGTCATGGAGATGTGCGGGTGGTGGCAGTCGCCGTTGAGGAACTTGGCGCTGTCGCCCAGGATCGCCTTGCTCTCGTTGGTCAGGCCCCAACCGGTGGCTGAGTCGACGTTGAACACCGGAATGCGCATCAACTCGCGCATCGACGGCACGCCCAGCACCCGCACCTCCCCCTGATGACCGCCGCTCCAGAAGCCGTAGTATTCATCCAGCTCGCCCGGGGCGACATGGATCTTCGACTGCGCATCCTTGACGGCCGCCGCCCAGGACTCGCGGGTGAATGCCATGCCACCCAGGGCCGTGGCGCCCGCCAGTACCGCCCCGGTCATGGCGCTGCCACCCAGGAAACCGCGACGGCTCAGGCCTGCCGGGTCTTCTTCCTGTCCGGTTGTGGTGGATTCTTTATCGGTCATCTTGTGTTACTCCTTGAAGGGAAAAACGGACACGGCGCACCTGCGCGCGTGGAACTCATTCAGCAGTCGCCACTTCCACGACGGGTATCAGTTGCGCGGCCACGGGCGCCGTTTTGTTGCGCTTCTTGCGCTTGTTGATCAGCGGCGGGCATTTGTTGTCGTTGTGGTAAGTCATCTGGCAATCGAGGCAGTAGTGGCACTCGTTGGCATTGATCCGGCCATCGGGGTGAATGGCCTGGATCTCGCATTCCCTGGCGCACAACTGGCAGGGGCTGCCGCATTCCTTGCGACGCTTGAGCCAGTCGAACAGGCGCAATCGGGTCGGGATCGCCAGCGCCGCGCCCAGCGGGCAGATGTAGCGGCAATAGACTTTTCGCGTGAACACATTGATGACCAGCAGCGCCACCGCGTAGAGCACGAACCACCACTGGCGGTCGAACCGCAGCGTGATCGCCGTCTTGAACGGCTCCACTTCGGCGAACTGCTCGGCCGTGGACATCGACTCCAGGGAGAGGCCGAACAGCAACAGCAAAATGATGTACTTGATCGCCCAGAGTCGTTCATGCACGGCGAAGGGCAACTCGTACTGGGGGATTTTCAACTTGCGCGCGGCTTCGTTGATCAGCTCCTGCAAGGCGCCAAACGGGCACAGCCAGCCGCAGAACACGCCACGACCCCACAGCAGGATGCTGGCGGCGGTGAACACCCAGAGCATGAACATCAGCGGGTCGGTGAGGAACAGCTCCCAGCGGAAGTTCTGGAACAGCGCATGGACAAACGTCAGCACGTTGACCACCGACAGTTGCCCCAGGGCATACCAGCCCATGAACACCACGGTGAAGATCAGGTAGCCGCGGCGCAGCCAGTGCAGGAACCGCGGCTGGCGTGTGAAGGTGTCCTGCAGGAACAGGATGGCCGTCAGCAACAACAAGGCGCTGGCGAGCACAGCGATCTGGAACTGCTTCTGGTACCAGATGTTCAACCACATCGGCCGGCTGGCTTCCTCGATGGCCGCCCGTTCTTCGGCCGTCGGCGCCGGACGCTCGATGTACGGTTCGGGCAGTTGGTAAGCCACTTCGAAGCTGCTGAAGATGCCGTTGACCGGACCGGTCTGACGACGCACCAGCAATTCCAGGGACCAGGGCGACCCCGGATCGAACCCGGCCCCCTGGCGCACGATGAACACGGACAGCTCATCGAATTCGGGCATGCCCTGGGCGAACACGTCGGAGAGTCGCTGATGGTCCATGTCGCGGAAGCTGATGACATTGCCGAACTGACGCAATTGCACCCGGTCGAAAATCCCGCCGCGCACATAGCCCGAGCCCTTGAAGGAGTACTGACCTCGCCCGAGCACCGCGATGGCCTGCTCGCCGGGCTTGAGCGCCTGCATCAGCAAGCGGTATTGGTTGTCGCCCAGCAGCGCGCGGCCGATGGTCGGCGGGTTGAGGTCGGCGGTGTACAGGTCGATGAAGGTGTCGTCGACCTGGTCGGGGCCGGCGTTTTCCACGCCTTCGGCCTCAGTGCCCTTGAAGGCCGCATCGACCTGGCCACGGGTCAGGTGCAGCCGGCGGATGGAGCCGTCACCGGTCAATTGCTCCCAGTCGGCGGGCTGGTAGAAGTCCTGGCGGACGATGGCCGGTTTTTTCGTCACGCCACGGGTTTCGGCAATCAGCTTGAGCGACACCGCCACATCATGGGCGGCCCGCATGATGACTTCATTGACCACCATGGCGGTGACCGTGGCGCCGGCGATCGCATCCACGGTGACGGCGCTCTGGTCGCTGGAACGGCCGACGACCACCCGCTGCGTGACCTTGATGCCTTTGTAGCGAGCGCTGAAGCCATGGAGTTTTTCTTCGGGAATGCCGATCAGCAGGATGGGCTCATGGTGCTCCAGGACATAGGCATCCTGGATGACCCCGGCGGTGTCGAGAATCACCTGGGTATTGATCGGTTTACCCGAATAGGCCGGGATGTCCACCACGTCCAGGCTCTGGAACACATAGCCGATGACCTTGCCGGCGGCAGACACCGTGCGCACCTTGAACCGGCCTTGCGGCTCGGACACCGCATCGGTCTGCGGGAACACCTTGTCGATTCGCTGCTGTTCGATGTCGCCATAGGATTTGGCCTGCACCGTCGCGAACACCGCGATCATCAACAGCACCAGCACCACCAGCCCGACACTCCAATAGCGTGAGAAGACATGTCGCGGGGGCTGGAAGGCTGTCATGGATGGGCTGATTTCGAAGGGGCTTGCGGCCATCTTAGGTAGCGATTGGCCACTTGCCCTTGATTGAAATCAACTCGACAGGAAACCCCGTATCAGAGCGCGTACGGGGCTTAAACGGTGCGGGAAAAGCGGCCTTTCTGTTCTCCACCCAGGTACGCATCAAACGCCATGGCGGCGCTGCGCATCATCAAATGGCCCTGGGGCAACAGCACCAGTTCGGTCGGGTGAATCTGCAGCAGTCCGTCACGCACATGCTCTTCGAGCTGCGCCAGCGCCTCGGCGAAATACTCGGTAAAACGAATGCCATGGCGTGCCTCGAACGTGCCGAAGTCGATACGCCCATGGCACATCAGGTCGCTGATCACTTCGCGGCGCAACAGGTCATCGGCGGTCAGGCGGTAGCCGCGGTGCACCGGCAGCAAACCCTGGTCGATGCGCGCGTAATACTGCGAAAGCTCCTTGACGCTCTGGCTGTAGCTGTCGCCAACCTTGCCGATCGACGACACACCCAGGCCGATCAAGTCGCAGTCGGCATGGGTCGAATACCCCTGGAAATTACGTTGCAGGGTGCCGCGCGTGCGGGCCAGTGCCAGTTCATCGTCCGGCAAGGCGAAATGATCCATGCCGATGTAGACGTATCCGGCTTCGGTCAGGCGGCGAATGGTCAGTTCGAGCAGTTCGAGCTTGCGCTCCGGTGGCGGCATGTCCTGCGGACGGATCAGGCGTTGCGCACGCACCATCTCCGGCAGGTGCGCATAGCTATAGGCCGCGATGCGGTCCGGGCGCAAGGCAATGATCTTGCCCAGGGTGACGTCGAAACTCTCCACCGTTTGCAGTGGCAAGCCGTAGATCAGGTCGACGCTGACCGACTTGAAGTGCGCCTGGCGTGCCGCCGCGACCAACGCATGAATCTGTTCTTCGCTTTGCTGGCGATTGACCGCCGCCTGCACGTCGGGATCGAAGTCCTGCACGCCGAAACTCAGTCGATTGAAACCCAGTTGACGCAAGGTCTCGATGCGTTCGGTGCTGATGGTGCGCGGGTCGACTTCGATGGAAAACTCGTGATCGTCACTGTCGTCCATGTCGAAAGACTGGTGCAGGCAGTCCATCAGGTCGGCCAACTGCTCGCTGGTCAGGTAGGTCGGGGTCCCGCCGCCCAGGTGCAGTTGCGTGAGCTTGCGCGTGCTGTCGAACAGGGCCGACTGCATGGCGATTTCACGCTTGAGGTAGGTCAGGTACTCCACGGCCCGATGGGTCTTCTGGGTGATGATTTTGTTGCAGGCGCAGTAATAGCAAAGGCTTTTGCAGAACGGAATGTGGATGTACACCGACAGCGGTTTCGGCGCGGCGGCCTGATTACTGCTACGGGCCGCCTGCTGGTAGTCGTCGACGGCAAACGCCTGGTGAAACTGTGGCGCCGTCGGGTAAGAGGTGTAGCGCGGCCCCGGCCGGTCGTACTTCTCGACCAGGGCGCGATTGAAATCAAACGAAGATTTCATCAAATCGACTCACACATAGGGTTAATGCCTTGCACTGCCCGATTCCTTTTCAAACAGATGGCAGATGACGTCCACTTCCTGCCGACCGGCAGGAAGAATGCTGATGAAACGGTCCGATAACTCGATCAGGCCGTCACGACTCAATTGCTCCAGCAGTGGCCAGACCGAGGCGAAGTAGCGGGGAAAGACCAGACCGTAGCGTCGCTCGATGGCACGGATGTCCAACTCCAGGTCACACGCCAGCCGTTCCGTGACCGTGTGACGGATCTGCTCCCCCGACTCGAAACGCCATCCCCGGGCCGTCGGCAGCTGATCGTTGTCCAACTGGCGCTGATACCGCTCGATCACCTCGGTGTTCTGCGTGTACAGGTCATCGATCTGACTGATGGCGCCCACACCGAAGCCAATGTGGTCACAGAAACCATGACGGGTAAAACCGTCGCAAGTGCGACGCAAGCGGCCGCGCTCCTGAGCGATGGCCAGGTCATCGTCGGGGCGCACGAACTGCCCCATGCCAATGTAGTGGTAACCGGCAGCGATCAACTGTTCGAAGCAGATCTGGCGCATCGCGCCCTTGTCCTCCTGGCTGCACAACGCCCTGACCTTGTCACCGATCATCGGCCGGTAGCGGCGTGGCGGCCGCGCATAGTCGAATACCATCAACCGGTCCGGCTCCAGCTCGATGATCGTCCTGAGCTTCGCGGCAAAACTGTCCGGTGTCTGCCAGGCATGGCCGAAGCCCAGGTCGACATTGACCGAGCGGAAACCGAAGGTGCGTGCGGCATCGATCAGGGAATTGATCGGCGCCGGGTCCTGGTAGCACGCCACCGACCGCTCGCACTCGGCGTCGATGTCCGGGACACCGATGCTGACGTGGTTGAAACCCTGTTCGCGCAACGCGCCCATGATCGACCAATCGGTGTGCTGCAAGTCGACCTCGGCGCTGTAGTCGCCGCACTCGTGCTCGAGGAAATGAAACCGACGACGCAGATGATTCATCAACTGCTGGAGATGGGCGATGCTCTGGGTGCCACCGCCCAGGTGAAACTGCTCGACCCGCTGATCGGGGCTGAGGTGACAACCGACCAGATCGATCTCGCGCTTCAGGCGCTCCAGGTACTGCTCGAGGGCGGCGTGCTCGCCGAGCGCCTCGGGCGGCGTGCAGCAGGATGACGTGAGGTTCGACGGCAGTTGAACGTTCAGCGACAACGGCCGGCGCTTCTGGCGGCTGACGCGCACGGCGCGCAGCAGGTCCAGGGAGCCGATGCCGTCGTGGAATTTTTGCGTATCGGCATGACAGTTGGGGTCGAGTACGCCCTGATCGCAGCGAGCGACCGGCTCGCCGGGTTTGGCAAAGAAATCGAGCATGACGGGTCTCCGAGACGGGTCGCAGGCCCTTAGTTTCCGGGATTGCCGTTCAACGCTCCTTGACTTGTATCAAGCTGCAAGCCACGGGTTTAAAGGAGCGGACCGCCGGTCACCAGCTCAGGAAAAACATGCCCTTGGCCAGCAAGACGATGACCACCATGTGGCAGAACACGCTGGCATGGATGAAATGCACGTAACGGGCGTTCATGCGCCCGGTCTTGAACAGGACCATGGCCGCCAGGAAATGCCCGAGCACGCTCACGGCGGCGAGGATTTTCAGCATCAGCAAGGTGCCGAACGACGAGGCCAGAGGCGTGGCCAACAGCGGCAGGTAACGCAACCAGACCATGCCGATGCCTGCGCCGAACAACACCAGCAACACCCAGGGCATCAACTGGCGGGCACGGCGGGCCACGCCCTCCTCGACCAGCAGCATCACTTTGGCGGGCAACTTCTTGCGAATGTCTTCCAGAAACAGCACTTCGAAGAACACCGTGCCAATGAAGATCAGCGCGGCAAACAGGTGCAAGGTGAGAAACAGCGGATAAAGCATGGGGTTCTGGCGCTCGAGTCGGGCCTGTGTGCAGCATACCGGCCCCGTTGAGTCATCCGGTTGATGCCAATCAATAAACCGCCATCGCCCTGGCGAACACCCCTCAACCGAAAATAAAGGGAACTGGCACTACGCCATCCCTGTCGGAAGCGTATCACCTGGAGAATATGGTCGATGCGCGCCCGGCATTTTGAAATCACCTACTGTTTGAACGATTCTCGTCGACTGTTCGTCCAGCCGGACTCGCACATGACCGATGACGACGCGTGGTACTACGCGTGCCTGCATGCGGATGTCGGGATCTGGTATGGGGATGGCAGCACGGAACTCCGCGAACACGCGCAAATGGCCGGTTTGACCAAGGTCAGGTGGGAGGAGTTGCCGTGAATGAATCTTCACCCAATACCCCTGTGGGAGCGGGCTTGCTCGCGAAAGCAATGTGTCAGTCGACATCAAGTTGAATGTCACACCGCTTTCGCGAGCAAGCCCGCTCCCACAGAGGTTGCATCAGGCCGGGAATCGGATCAACAGCACTTCGGCCCGGCCTTGCTGCCGTAACGGGCTTCCTGGCGTTCGCGGAAGAACACCTCGTAGCTCATCACCGGTTTGTCCGGGTGTTTGTTCTGCATGTGCTCGACGTAGGTGTCGTAGTCGGGCATGCCGACCATCAGGCGTGCAGCCTGACCGAGGTATTTACCCAGGCGACTCAGGTCATTGAACATGCTGCACTCCTCGATCAGGCATCCGGTACAGGCTGGAACGGTGCTTCTTTATCCGTACGCTCCTTGGTGCCCCAGGCGGCGACACCGACCTTGAGCGCGAAGAACAGGATGCTGAAGACCACCAGCAGGAACAGCGCGGTCAGCGTGGCGTTGGTGTAGGCGTTGTAGATCACGTGCTGCATCTGATCGATGTTCTTGGCCGGTGCCAGCACCTGACCGTTGGCCAGCGCATCGCTGTATTTCTTCGCCAGCGACAGGAAGCCGATCGCCGGGTTGGCGTCGAACAGCTTGATGAAACCGGCAGTCGTGGTGCAGATCAGCAGCCAGACCGCAGGCAGCATGGTCACCCAGACATAGCGCTGGCGCTTCATCTTGATCAGCACCACGGTCGCCAGCATCAGTGCGATACCCGCCAGCATCTGGTTGGAGATGCCGAACAGTGGCCACAGGGTGTTGATGCCACCCAGCGGATCGATCACGCCCTGGTACAGCAGGTAACCCCACATCGCCACACAACCGGCGGTGGCGATCAGGTTGGCGGTCCAGGATTCGGTGCGTTTCAGCGCCGGGACGAAGGAACCGAGCAGGTCCTGAAGCATGAAACGCCCGGCACGGGTGCCGGCATCCACGGCGGTCAGGATGAACAGCGCTTCGAACAGGATCGCGAAGTGGTACCAGAACGCCATGGTGTTTTCACCCGGCAGGACACTGTGCAGGATCTGCGCGATACCGACCGCCAGGGTCGGCGCACCGCCGGCACGGGCCAGGATGGTGGTTTCACCGATGTCCTTGGCCACGGCCTGCAGCGCTTCGGGGGTAATGGCGAAGCCCCAGCTGCTGACAGTCTGAGCCACGGTCACGGCATCGGAACCGACGATGGCGGCCGGGCTGTTCATGGCGAAGTACACGCCGGGCTCGATCACCGACGCGGCAACCATGGCCATGATGGCGACGAACGACTCCATCAGCATGCCGCCGTAACCGATGTAGCGTGCATGACCTTCGCTCGCCAGCAACTTGGGCGTGGTGCCCGACGAGATCAGCGCGTGGAAACCGGACACCGCGCCACAGGCGATGGTGATGAACAGGAACGGGAACAGACCGCCCTTCCACACCGGACCGGTGCCGTCGATGAACTGGGTCAGTGCCGGCATTTTCAGCTCGGGCATGGTCACCAAAATACCGATCGCCAGGGCGACGATGGTGCCGATTTTCAGGAACGTGGAGAGGTAGTCACGTGGAGCCAGGATCAGCCACACCGGCAATACTGCGGCCACGAAACCGTAACCGATCAGCATCCAGGTGATTTGTACGCCGGTGAAGCTGAACGCCTTGGCCCAGGCCGGATCGGCGGCAATCTGCCCACCGAGCCAGATCGAACCGAGCAACAGCAACACGCCGATGACGGAAATCTCACCGATGCGGCCCGGACGGATGTAGCGCATGTAGATGCCCATGAACATCGCGATCGGGAGGGTCGCCATCACCGTGAACATGCCCCATGGGCTCTCGGCCAGGGCCTTGACCACAATCAGCGCCAGCACCGCGAGGATGATGATCATGATCAGGAAGCAGCCAAACAGCGCGATGGTGCCGGGGATGCGGCCCATTTCTTCACGCACCATGTCGCCCAGGGAGCGACCGTTGCGGCGAGTGGAGAGGAACAGGACCATGAAGTCCTGCACCGCACCGGCCAGCACCACGCCGGCAATCAGCCACAGCGTGCCGGGCAGGTAGCCCATCTGCGCCGCCAGGACCGGACCGACCAGCGGCCCCGCACCGGCGATGGCTGCGAAGTGGTGACCGAACAGGACGTGTTTGTTGGTTGGAACGAAGTCCAGACCGTCGTTGTTGAGCACGGCGGGCGTGGCTCGATTGGGGTCCAGTTGCATCACCTTGTTGGCGATGAACAGGCTGTAGTAGCGGTAGGCGACTAGGTAGATGGCGACAGCGGCGACTACGATCCAGAGGGCGTTGATCGCTTCGCCGCGGCGCAGGGCCACGACACTCAGCGCGAACGCTCCCAGAACAGCCACGGCAAACCAGGCGAGGTGTTTAGCCAGACGGGGCATACAAGATCTCCTGCCGACAGCTCGTGACTGCGGCGGTAATTTTTATAATTGTGTCCGCTGTGCGGAGCTGGCCCAATATCTGCGCATGGCGTCTACAAATAAATCCGCGTTACTACGTACGTGGCATCTACGTAGTACTACGTAGATAGCCTCTAATCCCCCTCGAAATACAAACCCTGTGGGATCCGTGTTTCAACGGCGAGCCATCGGTCATTCCGCCCGGCAGCACTACTCCAGAAGCGTATCTTTGGCCTATGATGCCGGCCTTCGCCCACCGCCGCCCCGCCCCAGTCCCCTGCAGGAGCCAGGCAGGAGTACCCATGCAGCTCAAACACAAAATCGTCGCCCTCGGGATTCTGCCGCTGGTGCTGGCGGTCGCGGTCATCTGCGCGCTGGTGATTTCGCTCAATCGCCATCTGGGCGATCAACAGGCGCAACTGATCGAAGACAGCATCCTGGCGAGCAAGCGTGCCGAGCTGAAAAACTACGTAGAGATGGCCCAGAGCCTGATCGCGCCGCTGTACGACGACGGTCGCGGAGACGCACACGCCCAGCAGCAGGTGCTGGAGGAGCTGCGCAAGCTCAGCTTTGGCATCAATGGCTACTTCTTTGTCTACGACCGCGATGGCCGCAGCCTGATGCATGCGCGGCAATCGGACCTCGTCGGGCAGTACCTCTGGGACATGAAAGACCCGCATGGCCTGCCGGTGATCCAGGCCCTGCTCAAAAGCGCGCAATCGGGCGAAGGCTTTCAGCGTTATGCCTGGAACAAACCCTCCTCCGGCCAGGTGACCGACAAACTGGCCTACGTGGTGATGCTCGACCGCTGGGGCTGGATGCTCGGCACCGGCATTTACCTGGAAGACGTGGAGCGCGCCACCCAACAGGCGCGCGACGAGGTGGCCCAGGGCATCCGCACCACCATGCTGGCGATTGCGGCGGTCGCACTGGTGGCGGTGCTGTTCGTGTTTGCCAGCGGCATGACCCTCAACGTCAGCGAGCACCGCTTGGCGGACAAGAAGCTGCAACGCCTGACCCAGCGCATCGTCAGCTTGCAGGAGGAAGAGCGCTCGCGGGTTTCCCGGGAACTGCACGACGGCATCAGTCAGGTGCTGGTCTCCATCAAGTTCCAGTTCGAGCTGGCCAGCCTGGTCCTGGAAAAGGGCCAGGACCGGGGCCTGGGCATTTTGCGCGAGGCCACCGAACGCCTGGGCGAAGCGATTGGCGAAGTTCGCAGCCTCTCCCACGACTTGCGTTCCTCCCTGCTCGACACCCTCGGCCTCTCCGCTGCCATTGGCCAGCTTGCCGAAGAGTTCGAGCAACGCAGCGGCTTGACCGTGACCTACAACGACAACGAGTTCGATTGCCACCTGGTGGACGGCGCCGCCGTGGCCCTGTTTCGCATCGTGCAGGAAGGCCTGACCAACATCGAACGGCACGCGCAGGCAAAAAACGTCTCCATTACTCTGCGCGGCACGGCACAATCCATCCAACTGACGGTGATCGATGACGGCGTCGGCTTCAATGTCGCCCAGGCCGAGCGCCATCAGGCCGGGATTGGCCTGCGCAACATCCGTGAACGCGTCGAACATTTCGGTGGGCGATTCGAGCTGATCTCGATTCCGGGCAGAACCGGGCTGGACGTGCTGCTGCCCATGAAAATGCCCGGCGCCAAACGCTGATTCGACAACAAGAGAGAGATGCCCGTGATGAACCTGCCCTCCCCGATCCGCGTCGCCCTGGTCGACGATCACTCGCTGGTCCGCGACGGCATCAGGGCGCTGCTGTCGGTCATGGCCCCGCTGGAAGTGGTCGGTGAGGCCGAGAACGGTGCCGAGGCCATCGAGATGGTCGGGCGCTGCCAGCCGGACCTGCTGCTGGTCGATATCAGCCTCAAGGACATCAACGGCCTGGAGCTGACCCGCCTGCTGCGCAATCAATACCCGGCGCTGAAAGTGCTGGTGCTGAGCATGTACGACAATTACGAATACGTGAGCGAATCGGTGCGTTCGGGCGCCAGCGGTTATGTACTGAAGAACGCCCCGTCACGGGAAATCATCGCGGCCATCGAAGCGATTGCCAGCGGCGGGACCTTCTACAGCGCCGAGATCGCCCAACGGCTGATCGCCGACAAAAGCACCGACAACGAGTTGACCCCGCGCGAAAGCCAGGTGCTGTACAAAATGGCCCAGGGCATGAACAACAAGGAAATGGCCCGGGACCTCGACATCAGCGTGCGCACCGTGGAAACCCACCGCCTGAGCATCCGTCGCAAACTCAACATCGACAAGCCGGCGGCGCTGGTCAAATACGCCATCGATCACGGGATCATTTCCAGGTAGCCCCACCCTGGCGACATGGGGGCTAATGCCCGCGAATGTAATGCTCCAGCTGGCGGACCAGCTCGGTCTGCTCGACGATGGCTTCCTTGACCAGATCACCGATCGACAGCAGACCGATCAGTGCCCCACCCTCCAGCACCGGCAGATGGCGCAGATGGCTGTCGGTCATCACCGCCATGCAGCGCTCGATGCTCTGCTGACTGTCGGCGGTCACCACCGGTGCGCTCATGATGTCGCGCACCGGCGTGCCCACCGACGAACGCCCCTGCAGCACCACCTTGCGTGCGTAATCGCGCTCACTGACCACGCCCACCACCTGCCCCGCCTCGATCACCGGCAAGGCGCCGACATTCTTTTCCGCCATCAGCTTCAGCGCCTCCAGCACCATCTGGTCGGGGGCGATGCTGTGGACCTGCTGGTTCTGCACGATCTTGGTCTTGAGCAACTGTGCGGCTGTTTTCATGTACGTCTCTCCTGCGCCGGCGCCATGGCGCTTGCCTTCAATAAACGCTGACTTCCACGGCGTCGCCGTTCAACCGCACCGGCCACACCCGCAGGCGCTGTTGCGGGTATTCCAGGCAGGTGCCGTCCTCCAGGCGGAAATGCTGTTTGTAGATAGGCGAAGCCACCACCAGATCACCCTTGATGCTGCCCACCAGGCCACGGCCGATGACGTTCGCCCCGGATTGCGGGTCATGGTTGTCGATGGCGTAGAGGGTCTTGCCCTCGGCACCGGGCAGGTAGAACAGCGCCACCTGGGCTCCATCGAGCCAGACGACCACGCCGGAGTTGCTGACCAGGTCCTGTTGCGCACACA
The DNA here is from genome assembly GCF_949767465.1 of Pseudomonas sp. IT-P12. Taxonomy (NCBI): domain Bacteria; kingdom Pseudomonadati; phylum Pseudomonadota; class Gammaproteobacteria; order Pseudomonadales; family Pseudomonadaceae; genus Pseudomonas; species Pseudomonas sp. IT-P12. Next base: position 928,462 of record NZ_CATKPY010000011.1, read on the forward strand.
CGGTCTGCCAGGCATCGGTGTCGCTCTGGGCCTGTACGCGTTGGGTATTGAGTGGGCTCATCAGACTGTCTCCTCGGTAACCGGGATAAGGTTGAGTTCGGCGGCCATGATCGGCCGGCGCTGACCGCGTTCCTGGACAAAGTGGATATCCGGGTCCGGGCGTTTATCGTTGACGAAGGTGCGGAAGCGCTTGAGTTTTTCCGGGTCTTGCAGGGCGTTGGCCCACTCGCATTCGTAACGGTCCACCACCATTTGCATCTGCGCTTCGAGTTCGGCACCCAGCCCCAGGCTGTCGTGGATGATCACGTCCTTGAGGTAATCGAGGCCGCCGTCCAGGCTCTCGCGCCACACCGAGGTGCGCTGCAGTTTGTCGGCGGTGCGGATGTAGAACATCAGGAAGCGGTCGATGTAGCGGATCAGGGTGTCGTCGTCCAGGTCGGTGGCGAACAACTCCGCATGACGCGGGCGCATGCCGCCGTTACCGGCGATGTAGAGGTTCCAGCCCTTCTCGGTGGCAATCACGCCGACATCTTTGCTCTGCGCCTCGGCGCATTCACGGGTGCAACCGGACACCGCGAACTTGAGCTTGTGCGGCGAGCGCAGGCCTTTGTAGCGGTCCTCGAGGGTCAGGGCCATTTGCACGCTGTCCTGCACACCGTAGCGGCACCAGGTGCTGCCGACGCAGGATTTGACGGTGCGGGTGGACTTGCCATAGGCGTGGCCGGTCTCGAAACCGGCGGCGATCAACTCGGCCCAGATGTCCGGCAACTCGTGCAACTGGGCGCCGAACAGGTCGATGCGCTGGCCGCCGGTGATCTTGGTATAGAGGTCGTATTTCTTCGCCACGACGCCAATCGCGATCAGCTTGTCGGCGGTGATTTCGCCACCCGGGATGCGGGGCACCACGGAATAGGTGCCGTTTTTCTGCATGTTGGCCATGAAGGTGTCGTTGGTGTCCTGCAGCGGCACCAACGAGGCGTCCATGATCGGCTGGTTCCAGCAGGAAGCGAGGATGTTGCCCACGGCGGGTTTGCAGATATCGCAGCCAGTGTGACCACGGCCGTGTTTGGCCAGCAGTTCTTCGAAACTGATCACCCCTTCGACCCGCACCAGCGCGTACAACTCTTGGCGGGTGTAGGCGAAGTGTTCGCACAGGCTCTTGTCGACACTGACGCCACGCGCCGTCAGTTCATGCTCGAAAACTTGCTTGAGCAAACTGGCACAACCGCCGCAACCGGTGCCCGCCTTGGTCTGCGTCTTGAGCACGCCCAGGTCGGTACAACCGCTGTCGATGGCCGAACAGACGGCGCCCTTGGTGACGTTGTGGCACGAACAGAGGGTGGCCGACTGCGGCAGCGCGCCCGGGCCCAGGGTCGGTGCGCCTTCGGAAGACGGCAGGATCAGGGCGGCGGGTTCTGCCGGCAGGGCAATGGCGTTCTGTGCGTACTGCAGCAGGGTGTCGTAATAGCTGTTGTCGCCCACCAGCACCGCGCCGATGACGTGCTTGCCGCTCGCGTCCACCACCAACCGCCGGTAGCTCGCGGTGGTTTCGTCGATGAACTGGTAGCTGCGCGAGCCCGGCGTACTGCCCTGGGCATCACCGATGGAGCCGACGTCGACACCCAGCAACTTGAGCTTGGTCGACATGTCGGCGCCCATGAACGGCTCCGCGACTTCGTTGCACAGCTGCGCCGCGACATTTCGCGCCATCTGGTAACCCGGCGCGACCAGGCCGAACAGGCTGCCATTCCACGAGGCGCACTCGCCGATGGCGTAGATGGAGGGGTCGCTGGTCAGGCAATGGTTGTCGATGACCGCCCCGCCCCGCGGGCCGATCTCCAGCGCGCATTGCCGGGCCAGCGCATCCTGGGCGCGGATGCCCGCCGAGAACACGATCAGGTCGGTTTCCAGGAATAGCTCGTTGGCGAAATTCATCCGGTAACGATAGGCCTCGCCCGCGCTGATCGACTGCGTGGCACGGGACAGGTGCACACCAACGCCCAGCCGTTCGATCTGCGCCTTGAGGGCCAAACCGCCCATTTCGTCCAGTTGCACCGGCATCAGGCGCGGGGCGAATTCCACCACGTGGGCTTCCAGACCCAGGCTTTTCAAGGCGTTGGCGGCTTCCAGGCCCAGCAGGCCGCCGCCGACCACCACACCACGCCGTGCATTGGACGCCGCTGCACGGATCGCATCGAGGTCTTCAAGGGTGCGATACACCAGGCGCGAATCGCCCTCTGCGCCTTCGACCGGCGGCACGAACGGATAGGAGCCGGTGGCCAGGATCAGTTTGTCGTAAGCGGTGTTGCCGTCGGCGGTCACCACCTGGCGACCGGCGCGGTCGATGTCCACGACCGGCACACCCAGGTGCAGGGTCACGCCCGGCCGTTGATACAGCGCGGCGTCACCGAGGGCCAGGGATTCGGCGTCGCGGCCGGTGAAGTATTCGGACAGGTGCACGCGATCATAGGCCCGCATCGGCTCTTCGCTGAAGACGTGAATGCGGTAATGCTCAAGCGCGCCCTTCTCGATCAACTGCTCGACGCAATGATGGCCGACCATGCCATTGCCGATCACGACCAGCGTTTGCAATTTGTTCAACGCGGCAACATTGGAGTTCATAAGGAGCACCTGGCTAAAACGGTTCAAAAAGCAAAAAAAAACGCCTGAAACCTTGCGGTTCCAGGCGTCTTTGCCTGTTCTTTTGCGGTGTTGAGCCCAGACAGCTATGCCTGATCCACCGATGTTGCCCACGATTCGATCGTCGTTGACCGGGCGGGCTGCCCACTCGACTGCGTTGGTGGTGGGCCTGCCAGGTGTATTGCAGTGATTGTGCCAGATCGCGCCAACCGTGCCTGAGCGCCCCGTCCTACGGGCATTCGGGCTTCAGGCATCCGCTCGAGAACACCGGCGCGTTTGCCTTCGCATAGTGCAAAACCGGGCGACGCGGCTTTATAAAAGTGCACGTTCACAGGTATTTGAGCCAGGCAATGTCCCGACGACGCGCTTTCAAGCCTGCGAACGCCTTGACCGGCCGATACAGGGCGATGGCCAGTACCACGGCGGCCAGCCACACCGCGCCGATCGAGCTGAAACCAAACCAGTTGCCCTGGTTCAGGCCGAACAGAGCCACCGCCATGAGGTACAGCACCTTCAGCGCGTACAGGTGCAGCAGGTAGAAAAACATCGGCGCCGACCCGAATACCGCCAGGGGACGCAACCACCGACGCTGCTGCGCCCGCTCGAACCCCAGGAGCAGCAGACAGCCGATGCTCAGGGTCAGCGCCAGGAACAGCAGCGACGGCGGGTACTTGGTGATGTTGAAAAAGCCCATCAGCGTTTGCATGGACGATTCGCCCGCACTCCAGGGTTTTTCGCCGTAGCCATTGAGAAAGCGCAGGGCCAGGAACCCGGCCAGTCCGACGATACCGCCCATCAGCAAGGCGCGTTGGCGCACGCCGGCATCGGCCATTTTCCCGAACCACGGCCCCATGGCGTAGCCCAGGCCAATCACCCCGATCCACGGCAATAGCGGGTACGAAGTGCGCAGCCGCAAGCCTTCGGACAGTTCGATCCAGCCGCGATCATGCAGGACCGCCCACGGCACGTGCAGCGCCGATTCGACGGGAAAATGCAGCGTGTCCAGCAGGTTGTGCCCGGCGATGATCACCACGCTCAGGAGCAGCAGCATCGGACGCGGCATCCAGACCAGTGCCGACAGCGCGATCATGCTCAGGCCGATGGCCCAGATCACCTGCAGGTAAATGACGGTCGGCGGCAGCTGGAAGGTCCAGGCGAAGTTCACCAGGGTGAATTCCAGCACCACCAGGAACAGCCCGCGCTTGAACAGGAAACCGCAGACATCGGACTTGCCGGCGTATTTCTCGCCGTACAGCCAGGCCGACAGCCCAGTCAGCAGCACGAACACCGGCGCGCACAGATGCGCCAGGGTGCGGCTGAAGAACAGCGCAGGCTCGGTGGAGGCGATGTTCATGGGATCGGCCACCTGATGATGCAGGAAGAAGGTCTCGCGCACGTGGTCGAGCAACATGAACAGAATCACCAGGCCCCTCAATGCATCGATGCTGAGGAGACGGTCAACGGCGGGACGAGGTGGTGCAAGGGTCATGGGCAATTCGCACGGTGGGACAGGGGCGAGCACCTTATATTGTTACCCTATAACATCTCAACCTTTTTCCCACCTGCCTCCTGTAAGAGCGAGCTTGCTCGCTAATGCACAAGCGCACCGCGGGCTGTCAGCTGTCCAGCGTCATCGTTGGCGACCATCGCGAGCAGGCTCGCTCTTACTGGTCTGGCGTTGTCCGGGCTCGCTCCCTCAGGTATCGGCAACGGTTGAGGGCCGGTGATACGGTTCGATGAAGCCACAGCCCAGGACTTCGTTCAGGCGTTTGCCGTCGCTCATCCGGCGGAACAGCCCCGGGGTCTGCCAAGGGGCATGGCCGTCGATGTTCGGCGCGCCGAGGCCGGCCTGCACATCGGCGATCAGCACCGAACGGGTTTCGAACGAGAGCCGGGTCAGCCCGGTGCTGTTGCCGACGCCGGCATGGGCATGGGCTCCGGAAAAGGCGATCAGGCTGCCCGGTTCGATCTCCACCGCATTCCCCTCCTGTGCCGCAATCACTTCCAGCAAATGCGGGATGGCCTCGTCGGCGTCCACGCTGTTGCGCCCGTCCTGGTGAGAGCGCTGGAGAATGGCGCGCATATCGAAACCGGCGCTCGAATTGTGCAGCGGCCGCTGCCAAAGCCCGGGGTACAGCGCAAACGTGCGCCCCGCCGTGATTGGATAGATGGGCGCCCACCAGTTGGTCTGCGCGTACAGGTTCGAGCCCCAGGTATCGCGGTGGAAGGCGATGGTCGCCGTGGTGCGCGCACGCGGCCCGAGCGCATCAGGCTCGCGATGCGGCTGGAAACGCAGGTGCAAGCGGTCGAAGGCCAGTGTCTGTCGATCGAACCCCAGGCTTTCGATGACGTCCCGCCACAGCCTGTGGATTTCAGGCGAATCAGCAAACTGCTGCTGACACCTTGCGAACACCACCGTCTGCTGTTCATGGCTCAAGTGGCGATGAATGTGTTGCGGCAGCCAGGGATGCAGCGCGGCTTCCAGCATTTCCCGGGCGTATCCGACCAACGCGGCCATGGACGGCGAATCGCTGATGCGCAGGATCTCGCCGGCATAAATGCGGTCGTGGAACGGTCGAGCGGTGCCTGGAACAGCGAATGGGCTGTACATGAGCGGGGTTTCCCTGAAGAGACACCCCTCGACTTTAGAAGCCTGCTGCCCCTGGCGACAGTACCAGGCCGGAGAAAAAAATGCGGATCAGCCCCCTACCCGCCCGCAATGCTCCAACAACGCCTCCAGCGGATGGCGCAATTGCCTGTCCGCCTGGCGCTTGACCTGGCTGCGGCAGGAATAACCCGTCGCCAGCGCCTCCCCGGGCTTGTCCAGCTTGCTCGCCCAGGACTGCTCGAAGAGGGTTCGCGACGTGTCCCGGTTCCGTGCCTCATGGCCGTAAGTGCCGGACATGCCGCAGCAGCCGGTCGCTTCCGCCACCAGTGTGAGCCCCAGTTTTGCGAACACCGCCTGCCACTGCGAAGTGCTGGCCGGAGCATTGGTTTTCTCGGTGCAATGGGCCAGCAAACGGAAGGTCTGGCTCACCGGGCGGGGATTGTCGGGCAAGGCGTCCAGCAACCATTCCTGGGGCAACAACACCTTGGGGCAATCCTCAAGCCCCGGCACTTTCTGGTATTCCTGGCGGTAGACCAGGGTCATCGCCGGGTCCAGGCCCACCAGCGGCACGCCGCAATCGGCCAGTGCCTTGAGCTGATTGCCATTGCGGATCGCCGCCTTGGCGAAGGCTCCGAGGAACCCCTGAACATGCAACGGCTTGCCGTTGGCACTGTACGGCGCCAGGAACACCCGATAGCCCAGTTGATGCGCAAGCTGGATGAAATTCGCCAGCAACGGGGTTTCGAAGTACCGGGTGAACGCATCCTGCACCAGTACCACGCTGCGTTGACGTTGCGCGGCGGTGAGCTCGCGCAGGGCCGGTACGCTGGCGACTGCGACCTGGCAACGGGTCAGCGTGGTCTGCAAGTCGAAGCGATGAAGCAGCGGGCTGTCGACCATGCCGACGTGACGCTCGAGCAAGCGGCTGATCCATTTCGAGCCCATCACGGCGTTGTACAGGCCGGGCGCGTAAGCCATGTAAGGGATGGTGAATTCCAGCGAGCCGATCAGGTAATCGCGTAGCGGACGTTGGTAGCGACCGTGGTAAAGCTCGAGAAAGCGCGAACGGAATTCCGGAACGTTGACCTTGATCGGGCATTGCCCGGCACAGGATTTACAGGCCAGGCAGCCGGCCATGGCGTCGTAGACTTCATGGGAAAAATCCGCCTGGCCACGGGAACGCGCCAGGTTGTTGGCCAGCCGGGTGGGCAGGCCGCGCAGCCACGACACCTTGCTCCGTGCGGCCGCCAGTACGTCAATGTTGGCCGCGCCTTGCAGGCGCAACCACTCGCGAATCAACGACGCCCGGCCCTTGGGCGAATGCTGGCGTTCACGGGTGGCTTTCCACGACGGGCACATGGCGTCGTTGGGGTCATAGTTGTAGCAGGCGCCATTGCCGTTGCAGTGCACGGCGCTGCCGAAGCTTTGCCAGACACGCTCGTCGATTTGCCGGTCGAGATCGCCGCGCAAGGTCACTTCATTGACCTTGAGCAAACCCTGGGCAGCGTCCGGCGGCGTGCAGATCTTGCCGGGGTTGAGCTGATTGTGCGGATCGAAGGCGCCCTTGAGCGCTTGCAGGGCCGGGTACAGCTCACCAAAAAACGCCGGCACGTATTCCGAACGCAGCCCCTTGCCGTGCTCGCCCCACAGCAGCCCGCCATAGCGCTGGGTCAGCTCGGCCACCGCATCGGAAATCGGCTTGACCAGTGCAGCCTGGGCCGGGTCTTTCATGTCCAGCGCCGGACGCACGTGCAACACCCCGGCGTCGACGTGACCGAACATGCCATAGGCCAGGCCATGGCTGTCGAGCAAGGCGCGGAACTCGGCAATGTAGTCGGCGAGTTTTTCCGGCGGCACCGCGGTGTCTTCCACGAACGGCTGCGGGCGAACCTCGCCTTCGACGTTGCCCAGCAGCCCGACCGAACGCTTGCGCATGGTGTAGACGCGGGTCACGGCTTCAGCGCCTTCGGCCAGGGTGTGGCCCAGTCGCTCGATGGTCGTATCGGCTTGCAGGTGCGCCACGAATGCGGCCACGTCGGCATTCACCTGCGCCACGTCTTCGCCGCTGAACTCCACCAGGTTGATGCCCAGGGTCGCGCGCTCGGCATCGCTCGGGAAATACTCGGCGACGCTGTGCCAGACGATGTCCTTCATCGCCAGCAGCAACACCTTGGAGTCCACGGTTTCAATCGACAGCGGCTTGTGCGCCAGCAACGCGTTGGCATCGCGCAGCGCATCCATGAAGCTGCTGTAGCGCACGTTCACCAACACCGAATACTTGGGAATCGGCAATACGTTGAGCTTGGCTTCGACGATGTAGCCCAGCGAGCCTTCCGCGCCGCACAGCACACTGTTGAGGTTGAAGCGGCCCTGCTCGTCGCGCAGGTGCGCCAGGTCGTAGCCGGTGAGGCAGCGGTTGAGTTTGGGAAACACCGATTCGATCAGGTCAGCCTGGGTTTCCTGGATGTGCCGCGCCGTGCGGTACACCTCGCCGATGCGACCGGGCCGGGCGCAGGCCGCCGCAAGCTCGGCCTCGGTCAGCGGCTGGCTGTGCAACTGCTCCCCGCCGAGCAGCACGCTGTGCAACTCGAGGACGTGGTCACGCGTCTTGCCATAGGTGCAGCTGCCCTGGCCGCTGGCGTCGGTATTGATCATGCCACCCACCGTGGCGCGGTTGGACGTCGACAGCTCCGGGGCGAAGAACAGCCCATGGGGCTTGAGCGCGGCGTTGAGCTGATCCTTGACCACCCCCGCCTGCACCCTGACCCAGCGCTCGGCGACGTTGATTTCCAGCACCTTGTTCATGTGCCGCGACAGGTCGACAACGATGCCGTCGGTCAATGACTGGCCGTTGGTCCCGGTGCCGCCGCCCCGTGGCGTCAGTTTGATCTGATGAAAACGCGGTTCGGCCATCAGGGCCGCAAGACGCACGATGTCGTCCGCGTCCAGCGGGAACACCGCCGCCTGCGGCAGGCGCTGGTAGATCGAGTTGTCGGTCGCCAGCACGGTGCGGGTGGCGTAGTCGGCGCTGATTTGACCGCGAAAGCCGCTGGCTTGCAGGGCCTGCAGAAATTCCGGGTAGTGCTGCGCGGGCGTAACGGTCGTCAGTTGGGCGATCATCGTGGCGGATCTCATCACGGGACTGTCAAAATACTTGTCGCCTGAGCATTAATAGGTCAGCCTCAGGTCGTTGGTTTTACCAATGATCCCGCAGGCTCCGGCGCAGGACAAACGGATAATTTCCCCGCTATCGATGACTTTTTTGAATGAATTACCGCCATCTCACCCCTTCGATGTCGTTACTGCTGGCCTTCGAGGCCGCCGCCCGGCATGAAAGCTACACCCGCGCCGCGATGGAACTGTCGCTGACCCAGAGTGCGGTCAGCCGCCAGGTCCAGGCGCTGGAGCAGCAATTGGGCCTGACCCTGTTCCGCCGCGAAGGCCGGCAGGTGCAATTGACCGACGTCGGGCGTCTTTACCAACGGGAAATGAGCGAAGCGCTGGGACGCATCCGCAGCGCCACGTTGCAGGCCATGGCGTATCAATCCGGCAGCGGCACCTTGCGCCTGGCCACCTTGCCGACGTTCGGTTCGAAATGGTTGCTGCCGCGCCTGCATGATTTCTACAGGAATCACCCGGGCGTGCTGGTGCACATCCATTCCAGAATCGACGCCGTCGACTTTGAATCCAGCGGCATCGACGCCGCCATCGTCGTCGGCTCGGCCGACATGCCAGGTTTGATCAGCCATCGCTTGCACACCGAAGAACTGATGGTGGTCATTTCCCCGCAAGCGGCCGAAACCCAGGACAACTGGACCCCGGAGCGCATCGGCGGGCAGACTTTGCTCAATGTCGCGAACAACGCCAACGTCTGGGGCGAGTGGTTCAGCCACCACGGCCTGCCCCATCGCATGATGCGCCTGGGGCCGAGCTTCGAACTCACCTCACACCTGATCCAGGCGGTCAGGGCCGGCATCGGTATCGGCCTGGTCCCACGCATCCTGGTGACCGACGAACTGGCGAACGCGGAGCTGATCAGCCTCGACCTGCCGTTCGCCAGCCAGCGCAGCTACTACCTGGCCTACCCGCCACGCAACGAAATGCTGCCCTCGCTCGTGGCGTTTCGTTCGTGGCTGCTGGAGCAGATTTGAATCGCAGGGGTCAGCGGCCCAGGAAGGCGTAGCCAAGACCCACTACCTTGGCATCTTCGCCATAGCCGCCCAGGAACGACACCCCGACCGGCAGATTGCCCTTGATGGTGCCGGCCGGAACCGTGATCTCGGGGAACCCTGTCGCCGAGGCAATGTAAGACGAGGCGTAGGTATCGCCGGCATGGCAGACGTAACTGTCATCGGTCACGCCATGCACCACCGAGGCCGGGCAATTGATGGTCGCGAAGAACAGGCTGTCCACCTTGTTCCTGCGCATGATGTCTGTCAGCTGCGCACGCAACTGCGGGATCTTGCGCGACAGGATCGAGATGTACTGCGGCGAATCGGTGCTGTCGGTTTTCGCCAGCGCTTCCAGCCCGGCCAGGCGTGCCGGGTTCATGCCGTGCGCGCCGTTCTCGGCCTGGTTGCTTCTGGCCCGCTCGAGAAACTGCGCCAGCGTGCGCGGCTGACTCGCATCGAGGGTGCCCAGGTAGCGCTCGAACTGCGGCTTGAACTCGCTTTCCCCCACCGGGCCGAGCACATCGCTCCAGAGCGTTTCAAAGGCCTTTGGCAACTCGATGGCGACCACCCGGGCACCGCGCTTGCCAAGGGTTTCCTGCGCAGACTGGAACACCTGATCCACTTCGGGATTGGCGCCCTTGAAGTTGCTGATCACGCCGATGGTCTTGCCCTTGAGCGAGGCCCCCTTGAGTGCTTGCTCGAATTTGATGGTGTCAGACGCAAGGTCCAGGGTCGCCGCATCGTGGTTGTCCGGGCCCTTGATCGCGTCCAGCACAATGGCCTGATCCAGGACGCTGGTGGTAATCACGCCACCGGTATCGAACGCCAGCGACAGCGGAATGATGCCGCTGCGACTGATCAGCCCCAGCGAGGGCCGGAAACCGACCGTGCCGGTGACGCTCGCCGGAGCGCGTATCGAACCGCTGGTGTCCGACCCCAGCGCAAACGGCGCAAACGCCGCCGCCACGGACGCGGCTGAGCCACTGCTGGAGCCGGAAGCATCGCGCCGGGTGTTTTTCGGGTTGAGCGTCTGGCCGCCAAACGAGCTGTAGCCAAACCAGCCGAACGACGCGGCCAGCTCCGACAGGTTGGCTTTGCCCAGCAGAATCGCCTGCCCGTCGATCAGCTTCTTCACCGTGAATGCGTCCTGGCTCGGCACGGACGAGCGCAGGACGTAGGAGCCTCCCGAAGTGACCAGGCCAGCGGTATCGAAATTGTCCTTGACCACGAAAGGAATGCCGGCCAGCGGTGCGAATCGGGCATTGGGGGTTTTCTGCCTCCGGGCATCCCACTGGCGGGCCTGCTCGATGGCCTGTTCATTGACCGTCACCAGCGCATTGATGTTCTGGCCCTGGTGGTTGTTCGCCCGGATGTTGTCCAGATAGTGCCTGACCAATTGCTCGGAACTGATGTCGCCCTTGTCCAGTGCCTGGCGCATATCGGCCAGGGTCATGCGATCGATGCCGTTATCGGCATGGGCACTGGCCGCCAACACCAGCAACGAGCAAGCCACAAACTGTTTATTCAACTGCATGGGATAAATCTCCGAAGAACGACAGGCGAACGCAATGAGACCACGCCTCCCGGGGTTGGCGCAGGGCTGTGAACGGATCGAAAAAAAGGCCAGCGAGATTCAGCTGGCCCTCAGTGACGGGAACGTCACTGGCAAATCACTGGATCAACTTGTTCTGCTGCAGGAATTCCCTGGACACGCTCTCGATCGACTCGCGGCCGACATCGACGCGGGAGTTGAGACCGGCGATGGTGTCGTCGTCGAGCCTGGCAGACAGAGCATTGAGCAACTCGCCGACCTTCGGGTTCTCCTTGAAGACTTCAGTGCGAATGACGGGCGTCAGCGCGTAGCTGGGGAAAAACCCCTTGTCGTCCTTGAGCACCACGAATCCAAAGGCCGGAATCCGCCCATCGGTCGACAGTACCAGGGCCACATTCACCTGACCGTCCCTGAGCGCCTGGTACGTCAGGCCGCCGTCCATGCGCACGACATTCTTGCGCTCGAACTCGAACTGATACATTTCCTGGAGAGGACGCAAGCCGTCGGTGCGCGAAAAGAACTCGGCGTTGGATGCGAACTTGTAGCTTTTGCCGGCGCCGATGTTTTTCGCCAGGTCGCTGATCGAGGCAATGCCCTCTTTTTCAGCCTCATCCTTGCGCATCGCGAAAGCATAGGTGTTGTTGGCTTTCGAAGGGTTCAACCAGGTGATGCCCTTCTGTGCATCAAGGGTACTGATCCGCTTGTAGGTTTCATCGGCATCGAGCTTGTCGGTCACCTTGTTGTAGATCACCAGCGAAGTGCCTGTGTATTCCCAATACACATCGACCTGACCGTTCTCCTGCGCTGCACGCAGGACGGAAGAACCCAGGTCCGCGCGCTTGTCGACACTGTAGCCATTGGCGCGCAACAGTTGGGAGGTCATTTCAGCCACCAGTTGCTGCTCGGTGAATTTTTTCCCGCCCACCACAATCGTGCTGTTGGCAGAAGCGCTGCCCATAAACCCCAAAACAAGACTCAGCGTAAACAACAGCCTGGCCAGGATTCGATCCGTCATCATGCACCTCGTAATTATTGATTTATGTACATAGTCTTGCCGCTCAATCGCGCCCGGCCAACCGCAAGCCCCGCGACACCGCCAGCGTTTGAATCACGCCACAGCCCAGGTCCACGGCGATGGCCAGAATGGCGGTCGAGGCGGCTCCGGCCAGCATCATGCCGAAGTCGTTCAGGTCGATGCCGGTAAAGATCAACTCGCCCAGTCCTCCCCCGCCGACCAGGAACGCCAACGGCGCGGTCCCGACGTTGATGGCGAGCGCCGTGCGGATGCCGGCGAATATCACGTTCATCGCATTGGGGATTTCAACTTTCCACAACGTTTCGGCGGGCGTCATGCCCATGGCTTCCGCCGCTTCGATCAGATGCGCCGGTACCGAGCGCAACCCTTCGTAGGTGTTGACGGCCACCGGCAACAGCGTGGCGACAAACAAGCCGATGATGGCCGCGCCGCTGCCCACGCCGATGAGGCTCATGGCCAGGGCCAGCAACGCCAGCTTGGGTATCGCCTGCCCGACATTGAGAAACTGCATGCTGGCCATGGCGTAACGCTGGTTCGCGGGACGGCTCATCCACACGCCCAACGGCAGTGCCACGGCCAGCGCAAGCACACCGCTGACGGCGACGATCTGCAGGTGCTGAACCGTCAGGTAGCTGATATCGCCCCAGTAATACTGGAGCCCCTGCCAAAATCTGCTGATCAGCTCGGACATGATCAATGCACCACCGGCGTAATGTTTTCAACCAGCCGCGCCAGGATGTCGGCCTGGTGGACATACCCGACAAAGCGCCCGTCACTGTCATTGCACAACGCCCAGTCCTGACCGCGACCGAGCAGTTGCGAGAGCACCTGGCGCAGGTCATCGGCGGGTTTGACGATCAGCGGCGACTGGGTCGCGATGCCGCTGTTGCCGCCCACGACCTGCATCTGTTCCCGTGGCGCGATCTTGCTGGCGATGTCGGCGGCGCGCAGCAGGTACAGGCGCTTCATGATCCGGTCGCTGCCCATGAAGTTCGCCACGAACTCGCTGTTGGGCCTGGCCAGCAGATCGTCTGGGGTGCCGAACTGCTCGATTCTTCCGTTGTGAAACAGCGCGACGCAATCGGCCATCTTCACCGCTTCGTCGATGTCGTGGCTGACAAACAGCACCGTCTTGCCGACCTGGCGCTGGATGCGCATGAACTCATCCTGAATCACGTCGCGGTTGATCGGGTCGATGGCGCCAAAGGGTTCGTCCATCAGCATCACGGGCGGGTCCGCTGCCAGGGCGCGGGCAACCCCGACGCGCTGCTGCTGGCCCCCGGAGAGCTCGCACGGGTAACGCTTGAGGAACCGCGACGGGTCCAGCGCAACGACTTCCAGCAGCTCCGCAGCGCGCTTGCGGCTCTTGGTTTTGTCCCAGCCCAACAGATTGGGCACCACGCAGATGTTTTCTTCCACGGTCATGTTCGGGAACAAACCGACTTGCTGGATCACATAGCCGATGGAACGCTTGAGTGTCACGCTGTCCAGTTCGGACGTATCGCGCCCGCCAATGCGGATGGTGCCGGACGTGGGTGCGATCAGGCGGTTGATCATTTTCAGCGTCGTGGTCTTGCCGCAGCCCGATGGCCCGAGCAGTACGCAGATCTGTCCCTCTTCAACGTTGAAGGAGACATCTTCCACAGCGGTGATTGAGCCAAATTGTTTGTTCAGGTTTTCGATCTGGATCACGTCGTCGCTTCCTTCATTTGGCCAGTGGCCATTTTGTTCTTGTTCAGGCCTTTGGGGGTCAGGAGGCGCTGCAGGGCGTACAGCGCATAATCGGCCGCGATTGCAATGATGCTGATGATGATGGCGCCGGCCAGCAGTTGCCGGGTATCGGACTGGGCGATGCCGCGAATGATCAGGCTGCCAAGGCCACCGGCACCGATATAGGCCGCGATGGCGGCGATGCCGATGTTGATCACGGTCGCCATCCTCACGCCGGCCATGATCAGCGGGACGGCAATGGGCAGCTCGACCTGCCACAGCCTCTGCCAGGTCGACATTCCCATGCCGATGGCTGCTTCGCGCAGCGCAGGATCGATGTTGGAGATCGCCGTCGTGGTGTTGCGGATGATCGGCAGTTGCGAATAGAGAAACAGTGCAATGACCGCAGGCACTACACCGATCCCGTAGCCAATCAGGGACAGGGCCGGGATCATCAGGCCGAACAGCGCCGCAGACGGGATGGTCATCAGGACGGCGGCAAAGGCCAACACCCAACGCCGAGTCCTGGGGTGCTGGGATATCGCGATCCCGACAGGCACGCCGGTCAGGATCGCCAGGCCCACCGCCACCGCGACGATGAGCAGGTGCTGACCGAGTAGCAGGCTGATCAGCCCGCCGTTTTCCAGAATGAAACTCAAGGTTTCCATGGTTGTGAGGCCTTCTGTACGTCATTGTTGTTTTTGTCGGCTGCGCATCTGGAAGTGGGCGCCGTTTCTGTAGGAAACATTACCGCGCTCCCACCCTGAGCCTGCGCTTCGAGTGCGACGATTTCTATCAAAAAATCGACGTCACGAAGCCTGTCAGTGCTCGGAACAATCTGAAGGAGGTGTAGCGCCAAGGAAAATGTCAGGCCGCCCACCCAGCAGCCGCGCCTGGCCCACAGCCATTGGCCGGCCAAGTCATTAGCTAGCTATGTGGTTTGCCGGCGAGGACTGATTCATCGGGATTTCAAGGAACGGTCGTTCATTGTTCAACGCGCACATGAACCGGATTCAGGAGTGCGCATCATCAAATTTCCGCCGCTCCTCTCCCGGCGTGCACCCCCAGACCCGACGGTAGGCGGCGCCCAGGTGAGAGGCCGAGACGAACCCGCAACTGTAGGCAATGGACGCGATGGGCTGGGTACTTTCACGCAACAGGCGACGTGCTTCATTAAGCCTGAGTTCCAGGTAGAACCGCTTCGGGGTCATGCCGAAGTGCTGGTGCCACAGGCGCTCGAGTTGACGATGGGACAGGTTGCAGCGGTCGGCGATTTCTTCGATGCCGACAATGTTCTCCAGGTTGTTCTCCATGAAGGCAATGGCCGCCGTGAGGCGCTTGTCGTGAATACCGAATCGCCACTGGATCGACATCCGCTGGTGTTCTTCCGGCGCCCTGATCCGCGCATGGAGGAACTGTTCGGCAATGCTCGCGGCCAGCGGGTTACCGAAATCCAGGGCGATCTGCGCCAACATCAGGTCGATGGCGGCGGTGCCGCCGGCACAGGTCCAACGATTTTCATGGTTGACGTACAGCTCGCGGGTCACCTCGATGGTGGGAAATTCTTCCGAGAATTGACCGATGGACTCCCAGTGCAGCGTGCAACGCTTGCCTTCCAGCAACCCGGCACGGGCCAGGATAAACGTGCCGGTGCTCAGCGCCCCGACGGTTTTCCCGCGTGCCGCCGCGCGCTGCAGAAAGCGCAGCATCTTCGGCGGTTTCTGGTGTTCGATGTCCAGGCTTGCCAACACGAACACCCGATCAAAATCGGGGGCGTCATCAATAGGCAGGGTCTGGATCTCGAACCCGCTGCTGGAGCTGACAGGCCCGCCCGATTCGGTGAGGACGGTCCATTCGTACAGCGTTTTGCCGGACAACCGATTGGCCGCGCGCAATGGCTCGCTGGCACCGGCGAGGGCCATCATCGAGAATTGAGGGAGAATGAGCAGGCCAATGCGTTTGGTGGTGTAGCTGTTCACTGAGGGTGCGGGTTCACTGGGGCCAATCATCGCCAGATCCTTGTCATGGGAAAGGTCCTGCCGCCCGGGAGCTCAGCTCGAGCCAGCCCGGGGAAGTGGCTGTGGACACGCCATGTTAGGGCCTGGGTCTGTATTGAGCCAGACGAACGAACAAACCCGAGCCGTTTCGGGAACGGATCGGGTGTGCAGGGAAGCCCTGCGAGACCTCGTTGCGAGATCCCGCAGGCTGTCGATGGCGGATATCAGCTGCGTGCGCGAATCGCCTCGTCGATGTTCTGGATGATCGACGCAAACACCGGGCTGTCGACCTGATTCTGCTGGCCGTGCTGCATGTTGGCGATGATCAGGGCGCCCTCTCCTGCGTCACCCGGGTAATGACGGTGCAGACGTTCGGACTCCGCCGGCATGTGCAGGGTGTTGTCCGCGCCGTGGATGATCAGCGCAGGCGGGAAACCTTTGGCCCCTTCAATGGACCGCTCGGGATCATAGGCCACATAGGATTTGTAGGACTTTGCCGTGACGTGGGTGCAGCCCGGCCAGCGGTCGGCCCCACCCGCTTCGGTGTAGCCACCCAATTGCTGGTCGACATAGGCCTGAGTATCCGGATCGAGCGGATAGTAACCCAGGCGCGTCGCTGCGGTTCCGGTGTCGAACGGTGGAATAGGCGCGTCGTCGGCCAGTTGCTGGATGGCCGTATCGGCGGCCGCCTGATCGGCACGCAAGGTTTGCAGCTTGCGGATGTTGGTGTAGCTCATCGGCACCCAGAAACGGATCTGCTCACCGCCGGCAGCCGCCAGCTCAGCCACGGCACCGAGACTCGCCACCGACCCCATCGCCCAGGACGCCACCACCGGCATCTCGCCAAAATGCTCGCGCGCCCATTGCACGGCCCCCAGGACTTCGTCTTTCTGGTCTTCCAGGGAGACATTGGTGATCAACTGGTCACCAGACTTGATCGTGTTGCGAATGTGCTTGTTGGTGAAAAAGCCCGCCACGTCGTAGGTCATGACGCGATAACCCCGGGCCGCCAAGGCACGGCCGAACAGTTGACCGTACATCGACACCCCTCCGGTGAAACCGGAGTTGAAGACTACTGGCGGCAGCGAAGTATCCATGTGCTCCGGGGTAAATACCGTCCCTTTCAGACGCAGGGTCTCGTCCTCATACTTAACGGTAAAGTCGATTTCTTTTGTAGTAATGTTTGTCATCGCTTGTTATCTCGAAGTTAAAGCGTGGGCGTAGATCAACTTACCCATTGGCCGGACGCTGCGCGTAGAAGTTGGCCAACAGGGATTCTGGTTTCACTGGAAACATGACGTGCAACAGCATCAACAAAACTGAAAGTCTTGTTTAAATCGAATTGACTGGAATACGGCACACCGTTGTTATCGGTTCCAACATGGGGTGCGTCGGTGGCTTCCAGAATTACCTTCCCGGCCCCGACGGCATGAACGATCTGCATGACGAAACACGCGGTTTGCGCCGGCTGCACCGAGGTGCGATAGCCCGGGCCCTTGAACCACACATTGCCGCGCCTTTTCGCTTCTGCCAGCAGTGCAGCGTAGGCCGGTTCGGCAGGCCCGCGCTCGGCGTGGCAACTGCCCAGATGATCGATGATGACCCGCACACCGCCCGGAACCTGCCGCAGAACCCGCAGGTTTGTCTCGGCCTCCCTGGCGTAGATGTGCACGTGCTGGTGTGGCAGCAGGCGGGCATAAAATGCCGACCAATCGCTGTCACTGAAGTCCGAAGCGCCCACCGTCTGCGGCGGGGCATCGTGCAGGACGATGCGGGCGCCGACCACCTGGGGGTGCGAGAGCCGTTCACGGGTGGCGTAAACAGGGTCTGCCTTGATCGTCCCGACCAACTTCACGTTGCCATAGCGCAGAGGATTGGCGACCTGAAGTTGTTTGAGTTCGTTAAAGGAAGCAAACACATTTTCCGAATCCGGCAGAATACTCAGATGGACATTGTTAATGACCGTCGGAGCAATACCGGCATCGATGAGTTTATCCAGATAAGCCGTCAGTGGATGCGGTGCAGGTAAGTCATAGGGCAGCAAACCCGCCACCCGATGAAGATCATCCGAAGTGTAAAAGTGGACGTGGCTATCAATTCTTTCAGTCGAAGGCAGCATGATGATTGTTTCCCGCTTTTGTGGGAAAACAATAATCGTCGTCAGCGCCTGGTGGCTCTCGCCGACTCGACGTCTAGTATCAAAATCTCGCCATGTGCGTCGTTTGGGTGATGGCGTGCAGAATTTACGCTGTTGCTGAACGGGTCAGGCAGGGAACCCTGCCTGACCGTTGGCCGACGTCACAGCGGCCTCAGAAATCCACCGTCGCCGACAGTTGCAGCGTACGTGGGTACCCTTGGGAAAACGCCCCATACGAAGCGACACCCGACCAGTACTCGCGGTCGAAGACGTTTTGCACGGTGGCGCGCAATGTCGTCGGGCGACCTTCGATTTTAGTCGCGTAGCGCACGCCTGCATCGATGCGGGTCCAGGCGTCCAGTTCCTGGGTGTTGGCCTGGTTGACGTATTGGCTGTCGGTGTAGATCGCCCCGCCGGTGAGGGTAAAGCCTTCGAGCCACGGGGTATCCCACTCGGCCCAGAGGTTGGCCTGGATGTCGGGGACGCCGACCGGTTTATTGCCACGGTTGGCTGCCGTGGCCGAATCCGTCAGCTCGCCATCGAGGAAGGTCACGCCCCCCATCAAGCGCGTGCCGGGCGCCACTTCGCCGAATACGCTGAGTTCGACGCCGCGGTTGCGTTGCTCGGCCTGCACCGAGAACACATTGCCGGCGCCTGTCTCGCCACTGGGTTTTTCAATCTGGAACAAGGCCAGGGTGGTCATGAACGTGCCGTGTTCGTACTTCACGCCGATTTCGTGTTGCTTGGATTCATAAGGAGCGAAGGTTTCGCCGGCGTTGGCCGCCGTGCCTGGCGCGATATCCCCTTTGCTCAGGCCCTCGACATAGTTGTAGTACAGCGAAACGTCGTCCCAGGGTTTGACCACCACGCCGACCAAGGGGGTCGTGGCGCTGTCGTCATAGCGCGAGCTGACCCCGCCTGCGGCATTGTAGTTACGCGATTCGATGTCTTGCCGGCGCACACCCAGGGTCAGCTGGATACGGTCATCGAGCATGCCCAGGGTGTCGGTCAGTGCCACGCCGGACAACTCCGACTCGGAAATGCGCAGCACCTGGGGCGCGGCGAGGTACTGCTTGGGCGCATCCAGCGGATGGTAGATGTTGGAGCGGATATCGGTGCCGTTGGTGATGCCCCGGGACAGTTCATCCTGATAACGGGTCGCCATCAGCGTTGTGGTGTGAGTCACCGGGCCGGTGGCGAAAAGACCGCGAATACCCACGTCGGCAGTCGAGCGATCGACGTTGAATTTGTAGTAGCCCGGGATGTTGCTGGTGTCACCCGCGTCATTGAGGATACGCGGCACCTGGTCGGACATCCGCTTCACATCCGACTTGCCGCCACCGGCGTGGGCGAACACGGTCAGTGCATCGTTCAGGTCATACTCGCCGCCAAGCAAGGCCGACTGCTCCCTGGTGTCCGACCAGCCCCAGTCCTGCGATACGTTGGTCCGGCCATTGGCGGCGGAAGGCACCTCGACCCCCGGCGCGATGGTGAACGGCCGCGACGCACCCTCGAAGCTTTCTTTCTGGCTGATGAAATCGAGGTTCAGGCGCAAGCGCTCCCCTTGATAATCCAGGGCGATGGCACCGATATCCACCGCGCGATTCTGATCGTCCACGGCGGTATCGCCGCCCTGCAGACTGCCGTTGAAGCGCACGCCAAACTGGTTCTCGCTGCCGAACCGCCGGCTGATATCCAGATGGCCGCCGACCTGGGAGTCCGAGGCATAGCTGGCGGTAAAGCGGGTCAGGTCTTCGGCCAGTGGCCGCTTGGGCACGATATTGATCACGCCGCCCACACCGCTGTTGGGTGAGAGGCCGTACATCAGGGCACCCGGCCCCTTGAGGACTTCCACACGCTCGGTGTACTCGGTGAACGCCCGGTAGTTGGGCGCTACACCGTACACACCGTCGTAGGCCAGCTCGCCGAGGTTTCCTTCACCGATGGCAAAACCCCGGATGAAAAACGAGTCGACGATGCCGCCGGTTTGCCCGGTCGAACGCACCGAAGGATCGCGTTGCAGGGCATCGGCCACGGTCACCGTCTGCAAGTCGGCCAGGGTCTTGGCGGTGTAGCTGGTCACACTGAACGGCGTGTCCATCACATCCTTGTTGCCGAGCATCCCCAGGCGCGCGCCACGGGCCACCTGGCCACCGGCAAACTCTGCCGGCAGCGCGGTAGGCTCGGCGTATCGGGCGTTGATGTTGGTGGTGTCCAGGGTCAGGTTCGGCGTGTCGTTCGACGTGCCGGCCGAATGATCTTCAGCCTTCTGCGATTGCTCGGGGGTGGCAGCCCAGGCACTGGTGGCCCCGGCAACCAGGACAACATTCAGCATGGCGGTGCGGATGGCGAGTGTTAATGCGCGCTCACCGCAGGGGCGACTGGCAACAGGCATGACGAGAGGTTCCTTGAAGGAGGGAAATGGGAATCACTCCTAATGCCAGCCATCGTCGAAAAAAGTATCACCCTCCCCGGATTTTTTCCGAGCCCTGCCCATGCCCATCATTCAGCGGTTGCGGCAATCGGCGCAGCCGGGTCAAATGCACGCCGTTTGGCTTGGCGATGCAGTGATCTTTTTCCGCCCCCGCTTCCATTCGACTACCGAGGTTGTCTCATGCCCAACGCAGGCGCCATTCAGGGATCGAGCGTCAGAGTCCTGATTTATCTTCTGTTCGCGATCCAGTTGGTCTCCATGGGCGCGATGGAAATGAGCGGGCCTTTCTGGCCGGTGCACCTGCGCGGCTTGACGGACTCGGCAGCATTTTTCAGCTTTGCCAGCATCGCCGTGTACGTCGGGCCGATGCTGGGCATCATGCTGACCAGTGCATTCTGGGGCCGCATCGGTGATCGATACGGCCACAAGCTGATGATGATCCGCGCCCTCGCCGGCCTGTCCCTGACTCAGCTCGGCCTGGCCTTCGCAAGCGACATCTGGGTGATCCTGGTGCTGCGATTCCTGCAAGGCGCCTTTGCCGGGTACATCGCCCCGGCGCAGGCCTACGGCGTCAGCATCGAGGCACCCACCCGGCGTGCACGGCTGTTTGCGATTCTGCAAATATCGACCAACGTCGGCTCGTTGCTGGGCGCCGTCGTTGGCGGCCTGATACTCGATTACGCGACCTTCTTCTGGATCAACCTCATCGCCTCGGCGTTGTGCGCCGTCTGCACGGTGATTGCCGCCGTGACCTTGCCGGACGTACCGCCGGTGAAGAAAACCGCGCCCGCCCATCCCGACCCGTCAACGCCGCAACGTACCCAGGCCTGGCGCCACTCCGCGCTGCTGCCGCTGCTGTTGGTCATGGGTATTTTGCTGCTGGCGCGAATGCTGCCGCAGACCGCTTTCCCGCTGTACGTCAGCTCGACCTTTGATGTCAGCAACTCGGTGGTCGGACTGTGTTATGGCCTGCTGGCACTGGGTTTCATCCTCTGTGCGACAACCTGGTCGCGCTATTTCGAGCACCGCACAGCGCAGCAATCACTGCAGCGCATTCGCTACGTCGTCATCGGTTGCATTGCCCTGACCGCCCTGGCCGGGGTGACCCATCATGCCGGTGTGTTCATCGTCGTCTACTTTCTCTGGGGCGTGCTGCTGGGCGCGACGACACCGGTGCTGATGGCGCTGATCTCAAAGGCCGTCGATGGCTCGCAACAAGGCTACGTACTGGGTATCGCCCAGGGCACAGCACAGTTCGCCTCGATCTCCGGCATCTGCACAGGAGGCTTGCTCAGCCAGGTTTACGGCCTGCAGTACACCTACCTGTTCGTTTGCCTGGCGTATGGGGTCGCGTGGGTCGCCCTTGTCCTGATGCGCCCCGGACCATTGGCTGCGGGCGTGAAAACGCAGCAATGATCTCGCTTGCTTTCCCACCGACGACTCATCTAGCATTGGGAATACTTCTCAATTACAAGCCAGCCTGCCGCCATGAGCGAAACCCTCCCCGCGAACCACAGTCACCACCTGCGTGCGATTGAGGACCTGTACAGCGGTCATCACAGCTGGCTGTACGCGATGTTGAAAAGAAAACTGGGCAACGCCATGGATGCGGCAGACCTGGCGCAAGACACGTTCGCTCGCATCCTTGCCTCCCAGGTCACGGTGATCGAGCAACCACGGGCCTATTTGAGCTGCGTGGCCAAGGGCATCCTGGTCAACTGGTACCAGCGCAAGGCCCTCGAACGCGCCTATCTGGAGGCCCTCGCCCACTTGCCGGCGCAAGAGGTTCCGTCACCGGAATCGCATTTCGTGGTGCTCGAAACCCTGCACGAAATCGACGCGATGCTCGATGCCCTGCCACCGCTGGTCAAACGGGCGTTCCTGCTGTCGCAGCTCAACGGCCTCAAATACCAGGACATCGCCGATCAACTGGACGTGTCGCTGATTACCGTCAAGCGCTACATGAAGCAGGCGTTCGTCCAATGCCTGATGCTGGTGGAGTGAATGCTCTCGCTGCGCAAAGAGCCACCGCTGGCCCCCGAAGTGCTCGAAGAAGCCGCCGAATGGCTGATGCGTCTGAGCGAAAACGACCTGAGCGACAGTGAACGCGCCGAATGGGAGCTGTGGAAGGTCAGCAGCCCCGAGCGTGATCGCGCCTGGGCCCGGGCGCAGTTGCTGCAAAGCAAGCTGGGCGGCTTGCCGCCCTCCCTGGCGATGTCGGCGCTTGACCGGCCGAGCAGCCCGGAACGCCGCGCGGCACTGGGCAAGCTGGCGCTGTTGCTCGCGGTGATGCCGGTAGGCTGGGGCAGTTGGAAACTGACGCAGTCGCAGCAGTGGACGGCGGATTACCGTACCGCCGTCGGCGAGCGACGAGAGCTGACCCTGGCCGATGGCTCGCGCATCACCCTGAACACCGACAGTGCCGTCGATGTGCTGTTCGACAGCCAGCAACGACTGATCCGCCTGCGTGAAGGCGAGATACTGGTGCAGACTGCCGCAGACACCTCAGCCCTGCCCCGGCCGTTCCTGGTCAGCACCCGTCAGGGCCACATGCAGGCCCTGGGCACACGTTTCATCGTCCGCGAACTGAATCCGTTCACCCATCTCGCCGTGCTGGAAGGCGCCGTGAAAGTGGTGTTGGCCGATAACCGCGAATCCACGCCGCTGATCGTCAACGCCGGGCAAAGCACCGAATTTACCGCGCAGACCCAGAGTGCGCTGACCCAGGCGAATCGCCATGCCGGCGCCTGGACCCAGGGCATGTTGATGGCCGACAAAATGCGCCTGGCGGATTTCGTCGCGGAACTGGCGCGCTATCGTCGGGGCTTCGTCCGGTGTGACCCGGCCATTGCCGAGCTGCGCATTTCCGGCGCCTTTCCGATCAGCGATACCCAGCGCACCTTGAACATGCTGGTGCAAACCTACCCGGTGCTGGTCACCGGTCACTTGAGTGGTTACTGGGTCACCCTGTCTCCTGCCTGAGCCAAAAAAAATAAGTGCCGCAGGCTGATACTTTTGCGGATCTCGACTGGCAAACAAAGAAACCTTCATCCCTCACGTCCACAGGGTTCCCCGTCCATGCCTGTCATTCGCCACGCACTGCTCAGCCTGACCCTGATCAGCGCTGCCTGTCCGTTGGTTCTGGCGGACGTGCCGGTGCAGTTGGATTCGGTCGAAATCCGCACCTATCACATTGCCTCCGGACCATTGGGCGCCACGCTGTCGAGCTTCGCCGTCGAGGCCGGCATTGCGCTGTCGTTCGAGCCATCCATCACGGAAGGCCTGATCAGTCCGGGGCTGTCCGGTGCGTATTCGACCCAGGAGGCCGTGACCCGTTTGCTGGCCGGCAGCGGGCTGGACATGGTCCCGCGCAGCGACGGCAGCTACACGTTGGTACTGCGCCGGGTCACCCTGACGCCAACCACCGTCGAAGGCATCGACAGACGCAGCGACAACCTGCCGCCGGTGTATTCGGGGGGCCAGGTGGCCGTCGGCAGCCGCCTCGGCATGCTGGGCAATACCGATGTGATGGATGCGCCGTTCAGCGTCAGCACCTACACCGCCGCGTTGATCAAGGATCAACAAGCGACGACCGTGGGCGATGTGCTGGAGCGAGACTCATCGGTACGCTCCACCGGCCAGACCGGCGGCATCGTCGATTCGTTCTTCATCCGTGGTTTTCCCGTGGGCGAAGGCAATCTTGGCGAGCTGGCGTTCGACGGCGTCTACGGCGTGGCCTCCAATTACCGGGTGTTCACCGAATACGCCGAGCGCATTGAAGTGGTCAAGGGGCCTGGGGCCCTGCTCTACGGCATGTCGCCCAACAGCGCCGTGGGTGGCGTGATCAACGTGGTGCCCAAGCGTTCCCTGGAGGAGGACCTGACCCGGTTCACCACCAGCTACGTCCAGGATTCACAGCTGGGTGGCCATATCGACCTCAGTCGGCGCTTTGGCGAAGAGCGCCGATTCGGCGTACGCCTCAATGGCAGCGTGCAACAGGGCGATACGGTGATTGACGATCAAGAGCGGGAGGTCGGCGTGGGTGCGCTGTCCCTGGACTATCAAGGCGAGCGCCTGCGCACCACCCTCGACCTGGTCAGCCAGAAGGAACAATTCGATGCCGCCTCCCGCCCCTTCCTGATCGCCCCGGGCGTGGACATTCCTTCGGCCGCCAACGGCCGGACCAACGTCAGCCAGGATTGGGGATGGTCCAAAACCCGTGACAAATCGGCGTTGCTCGGCGGCGAGTACGACCTCACCGACAGCCTGACCGTCTTCGCCCATGCCGGTGGCGGCAAGTCGACCGTGGCGCGCATGTCCGATCAGACCCCGAGCATCATCAACGCTGCGGGTGATACTTCGTCGATACCCGGATATTACAAGTTCGAAGTCCAGCGCTACACGGTCGACGCCGGTGCCCGATTGCGTTTCGATACCGGGCCGATCAGCCACAGCACTGCCTTGCAGGCGACGCGTTACCGCGATGAATTATCTCGCGGCATCCTGTCCGGACCACCGACGCTGTCGAACATCTATCACCCGATCCACCGCCCCAAGCCGTCGATTGCCGAACCGGCCACGCCGAAAGTGTCCGCGAGTGAATTGTCCGGCATCGCCCTTGCCGACACCCTGTCGATACTCGAACAACGCGTGCAGCTCACGCTCGGCGTGCGCCAACAGAACATCCGGTCGCACAACTACAACACGGCCGGTGCGGTGACGGCGTCCTTCGACAATGGCAAGGCCACGCCGCTGTTCGGGGTGGTGCTCAAGCCCTGGGAACACGTGTCGTTCTACTACAACTACATTGAAGGGCTGAGCAAGGGTGACGTCGCCCCGAGCACCGCCTCGAACGCCGGCGAAACCTTCGCACCTTACGTTTCCCGGCAACAGGAGATCGGGGTCAAGCTCGACTACGGCAATTTCATGTCGACCCTCGCCCTGTTCCAGATCAAAAAGCCCAGCGGCGAATTGTCATCCGGGGTGTTTTCGGTCCAGGGCGAACAGCGCAACCGTGGCCTGGAGCTGAGCCTGTCGGGCGAAGTCGCCCAAGGCACGCGCCTGCTCGGTGGCGTGACGCTGCTGGATGCGCAACTGACCAAAACCAGCGTGGCCGCCAACCGAGGCAACACGCCGGTGGGCGTGCCGGACGCTCAAGCCAACCTCTGGGCCGAGTGGGACTTGCCTTGGGTCGAAGGGCTGACACTCACCAGCGGCGCGATCTACACCGCCAGCCAGTACGTCAACCAGGCCAATACCCAGGAGCTGGCCCCCTGGACTCGCTTCGATGTCGGTGCGCGATACACCACGCAGATTGCACAGCGCCCCACGACGTTTCGCGCCACGGTGCAAAACGTGTTCGACCGCGAGTACTGGTCGGGGGTCGCCTCCTATGGCGCGTTTTCCCAGGGGGCGCCGCGCACCCTTCTACTGTCGGCCACCGTCGACTTCTGACACTTGCAAAGGCCTTGATCATGCTCACCATTGTTCGACGCAGCCACGCCCTGGCCGCGCTGTTGTTTGCAGGATTGCTGGGGGTTTCATTGCCGTCCTCGGCGTCCGAGGCGAGTGCACCGCTCAGTAGCGTCACCGATTTGCTCGGCCGCCAGGTCAAGGTGCACCTGCCGGTCAAGCGGGTCATTCTCGGTGAAGGACGCCAGTTGTATCTGGTGGCCGCACTGGATACGCAGAATCCCCTCGAACGCATCGTGGGCTGGCGCAAGGACCTGATCCAGTCCGACCCCGACACCTACAACGCCTACCTGCGCATGTTTCCCCAGATAGCCAGGATCCCCACCTTCGGCGGATTTGAAGACGGCACCTTCGACATCGAGCAAGCGATCTCCCAGCGCCCCGATGTGATCATCCTCAACATCGAGGCCCGGCATGCCACCGAGGATGCGCGTTACATCGAGAAGCTCGATGCCCTGGGCATCCCCGTGGTGTACGTCGACTTCCGCAACAACCCCATGCAGAACACCGAACCGACCATGCGCCTGTTCGGCCAGTTGTTCGGCAAAGAGCAACGTGCCGAGGACTTCATCGCGTTTCGCAACGAGCAGATCCGACGGGTGACCGACGTGATTGCCGCGCAGCACCCTGCCCGCCCCAACGTGTTCATCGAGCGCATCGGTGGCTACACCGACGATTGCTGCCTGAGCTTCGGCAATGAAAACTTCGGCCGCTTCGTCGAAATGGCCGGCGGCAACAACATCGCCAAGGACATCATCCCCACCACCTTCGGTCAGTTGAATGCCGAACAGGTGATCGTCGCCAATCCGGACCAGGTGGTTGTGACCAGCGCCAACTGGGAAGCCTTCGCGCCGGGTGGCCACTGGGTGGGGGTGGGGCCGGGAGCGGACCTGACGCAAGCGCGCCACAAACTGGCGTGGTACACCGGGCGCGCGGCCTACGCCGGGATCAAGGCACAGGACAGTCAGGCATTCCATGCCATCTGGCACCAGTTCTACAACAGCCCCTACCAGTTCGTGGCTATCCAGCAACTGGCAAAGTGGTTTCATCCGACGCTGTTTGCCGACCTCGATCCGCAAGCCGCCTTTCGTCAACTGCACGAGCGCTTCCTGCCGGTGCCCTATGAGCCGGGTTACTCCGTGAGCCTGCGCGAGCCTGGGGTCACGCCATGAACGCGCTCAACGATGTCGCGCCCGGCCAGCGCGACACCTACCGTCGCCTGGTGGTGCGCAAACGCCTGATCCTCGGCGTCCTGGCGCTGCTGCTGTTGGGCAGCGTGCTGCTTGACCTGGCCCTGGGGCCGGCCAGCTACGGCCTTGACGAAGTGCTCGGCGCCCTGCTTTCACCCGACAGCGCGGCGCCGCAAGTACGGGTCGTGATGTGGGACATCCGCTTGCCCGTGGCGCTGATGGCGGTTGCCGTCGGCGCGGCGTTATCGCTGGCCGGTGCACAGATGCAGACCATCCTCAACAACCCGCTGGCCAGTCCCTTCACCTTGGGCATCTCCGCTGCAGCCAGTTTCGGTGCGGCCATGGGGCTGGCGTTCGGCGTGGCCCTGTTTCCGCTGGCGGCACACTACATGGTGCCGGTCAACGCGTTCATCATGGCCATGCTGTCCGCCTTGCTCATCCATTTCTTGAGCATGCGCCGTGGCGTCACCGCCGAAACCATCGTCCTGCTCGGCATCGCCCTGGTGTTCACGTTCAACGCCTTGCTGGCCCTGGTGCAGTTTTTTGCCACCGAGCAAGCCGTGGCAGCGGTGGTGTTCTGGACCATGGGCAGCCTGACCAAGGCCACCTGGCCCAAGCTTGGCGTGATCTGCCTGGTGATCCTGATCACCCTGCCCGTCTTCGCCAGGCGAACCTGGGTGCTCACGGCGCTGAGACTGGGCGATGACAAGGCCGCCAGTTTCGGCATCAACGTGCGCAGCCTGCGCTTCCAGACGCTGATCATGGTCAGCCTGCTGGCCGCGTTTCCCGTGGCCTTCGTCGGCACCATCGGTTTCATCGGGCTGGTCGGCCCGCACATCGCCCGGATGCTGATTGGCGAAGATCAACGCTTCTTTCTGCCGGCCTCGTTACTGACGGGGGCCTTGATCCTGTCCGCCAGTTCGGTGGTCAGCAAAACCCTGATCCCCGGGGCGATTTTCCCCATCGGCGTGGTCACCTCGCTGATCGGCGTGCCGTTCTTCATATCTCTGATCCTCAGCGGGAAGAAAAACTCATGGTAACGATCCAGCTGGAGGAACTCGGCGCCGGCTATGGTCAGCGCACCATCATCAGCGGTGTCAGCACGGCGACTTTTGTCGGCGGTCAGGTCGTCGCCGTGGTCGGTCCCAATGCCGCCGGCAAATCCACCCTGTTCAAACGCATGGCCGGGCTGATCGACGGGCCCGGCAGGGTCAACGTGCAAGGCGTGGAACAGGGCCCGCAAGCCATCAGCTACATGCCCCAGGGCTTGAACGCCAGCGCCCGGTTGACGGTGTATGAATCGGTCCTGTTGGCGCGCAAGCAACTGACGCCCGGCTGGGCCGTTCACGACGACGAACTCAAGCTGGTCGATGAAATTCTCGATGCCTTGGGCATCACCGCCCTGTCGTTCCGCAACCTGGGTGAACTCAGCGGCGGCCAGCAGCAGCTGGTTTCGATTGCCCAGACGCTGGTGCGCGAGCCGCACATCCTGCTGATGGACGAGCCCACCAGCGCCCTGGACATGCATCGTCAGGTCCAGGTGCTGACCTTCATGCGAGACCTGGCCCGCAAACGCCAGGTGATTGTATTTATCGCGATCCATGACCTGAACCAGGCCTTGCGCTTTGCCGATCAGGTGCTGGTCATCGCCGATGGCACCGCCCGCGCCAGCGGTCCGAGCCACGAGGTGATCAACGAACAAATGCTGCGCGAGGTGTACAGGGTCGAGGCGCGGATCGAGCGCTGCAGCCGTGGGGAGCACCATATCCTGATTGACGATATTGTCTGAATGACCCGGGCTTCAGGCGGGTCGGCAGCGGCCGATGGCCGCCTGACCTGACAGGCGTTGGGCCCGCCGCTTACGGTTCGACGCCCGCCAACGCCTTGCCCGCGACGTCCAGCAACAAATCCGCATGTTCGCGTTCAAACGCCAGCAGCGGACGGATTTTCAGCACGTTTTCCAGTGGTCCGGCGGCGCTGATCAGCACCCCCAGCTCGCGCATCGCGTTGACCACCTGGCGGGTCTGGGCGGCGGCCGGGCTTTGGGTCGCGCGGTCGGTCACCAGTTCGACGCCCAGGAACAGCCCTGCGCCGCGCACGTCGCCGATGATCGGGTAACGCTCGGCCAGTTGCTGGAAACCTGCCAGCAGGTATTGGCCCATCGTGTGCGAGCGCTGTTGCAGCTGTTCGTCACGTATGACGTTCAGCACCGCATGGCCTGCCGCGCAGGACACCGGGTTGCCGCCGAAGGTGTTGAAATAACGCATGTTCTTGCCGAAATGATCGACCACCTCGGCCCGCCCGACGAGGCCGGCAATGGGCTGGCCGTTGCCCATCGGCTTGCCCATGGTGACGATGTCGGGGCGCACGTTGTGGCGCTCGAAGCCCCACAGGTTCAGACCGGTCCGGGCGAAACCAGCCTGCACTTCATCGGCGATGTACAACAGCCCTTCGGCCTGGGCCAGCGCAATCCCCTCGGCAATGCACCCGGCAGGGTCCGCCAGGACACCGTCGCTGGCGAAGATGCCATCGAGCAGGATCGCGGCCGGGCGGATGCCGTGCGCGCGCAAGTCTTCGATCGCCGCCCGCACATCGGCGGCGAAGGTCGAGGCGACAGCCTCCTGCCCCAGCCGATAGGCATCGGGTGCACGGACCCTGCGCACGTGCGGCGGCAGGATCATGCTCGGGCCCAGGGACGGCGACAACTCGGCGATATCGCCCGTGACGCCGTGGTAGGCGAACCGGGTGATGATCACGCCGGTGCCGCCGGTGAACTGTTTGGCGATGCGCAATGCCAGGTCGTTGGCTTCGCTGCCTGTGCAGGTGAACATGACCCGCTCGAGGTCCTCGGGAAAGGTGCCCAGCAGCTGTTCGGCGTAATCCAGCACGCCTTCCTGCAGGTAACGGGTATGGGTGTTCAATTGCGCGGCTTGCCGGGTCATCGCCTCGACCACCCGTGGATGGCAATGCCCCACGGACGCCACGTTGTTGTAGGCATCGAGATAACGGCGACCCTGTTCGTCGTACAGCCACACGCCTTCGCCGCGCACCGTGTGCAACGGTCGCTCGTAAAACAGTCGGTAAGCCGGCCCGAGCAGGCGCTCCCGGCGTTCGATGAGGCGTTTTTCCGTGTCTGAAAGACGATCGGCATCCCCGGCGGTGAAACCGTTGATCATGCTCATGCGCCAACCTCCTGAGTGCAAGCGGCCAGTATTCGGTCGTGGATATGCGCCGGGGATACCGAGGACAGGCCTGCCAGGCTTTCCTGGGCGCGATGGGCATTGCGCAAAATGTACGCGCGGTTATCCGGGTGCAGGTCCGCCCGCCAGAAATTGATGCACAGCGACAACGCCAGGCGCGTCGAGATCAACACCGGCAGCAGTTCAAGTTCTTCGCCCAGCAGCGGGTTGACCCGGTGATAGGCGCGGATCATGTCCAGTGCCGGGGCCAGGACATCACCCGACACACCCAATTGGTAAGAGGCCGCCACCGCGACTTCGTTGACCAGCGGCGCCCGGACCATGTCACCGAAATCCAGGATGTTGCGCAGGACATCCGGGTGCTCGGGGTCGACAATGATGTTGTGCGGATTCATGTCGTTATGAATCACCTGCTGGCGCAGCGTGGGGGCGCTCGCCAGCACCTGCTCTTCAAACCGGTCCAGGCTGTGTTCAACCCTGTCGCGACGCAACCCCGGCTCGATGTAGTCGAGCAGCGGCCTGAGGCGCTGTGCATGCTGCATGTCCCACAGCAGCACATGCCCGGCAGCCGGATGGCTGAAGCCGCTCAAGGCCAGATCGAAGCGGGCCAGTGCTTGCCCCAGGTTCTGCCGGAACGCCTCGCAGGTGCAGGCAACGCGGTGCAGCGGCAGGCCGTCGACGAACGACAGCAAGCGCACCAGCATGCGTTGGCCCTCGATCTCGACCGATTCGACGAACCCGCCACTCAGCGACGGATAGACACGCTGCACGGGCAGTGCGGGATCGTGTCGCTCGATCTGACGCATGGCCTGGTTATGAAAATCGACGACATCCGGGTTTTCCAGCGGATGGGAAAGCTTGAACAGACGGGACGAACCGTCCGCGAGGATGACCCGGAAATTCAGGTCGCGCTCGCCGCCCAGCCTCTCAAGTTTCCCGCTGATCGCATAGTGCTGCCGGAGGGCTTCATGGACCTGCGCCTCGCTGACCCGGGCAGGTGCCGCCTCCAGCAGACAGGCTTCAGCAAATACATTCTCAAGCGGCATTGATGACTCCTCGCCTCGGTGACTGGGGCCTGCGCGTACAGGCACAGGCCCCTTGCATTACTTGTTGGCCCAAGCGATGAAGCGCTCTTCCAGGTCTTCACCGTGATCGATCCAGAATTCGGCGTCCGTCGCCCGTGCATTCTTCAGGTTGTCCGGTGATGTCGGCAACTTCTTGCCCACGGCTTCATCGACCAGCGCGATGGTGTTTGTGTTGCTTGGTCCATAGGGGATGGCCTCGACGAAGTTCTTTTGCTGGACCGGTGCACTGGCGAACGCGATGAAGTTTTCAGCCAGCGCCTTCTTCGGTGAGCCTTTGACGATCGCCCAGTGATCCAGGTCGTACAGGCTGCCGTTCCACTGCATCTCGAAGGACTGCCCCTCGGCCTGCGCCGAGGTGACACGCCCGTTATAGGCCGAGGTCATCACCACGTCGCCCGCCGCCAGCCACTGCAACGGCTGCGCGCCGGACTCCCACCACTGGATATCGGGCTTGATCTGGTCCAGCTTGCGGAAGGCCCGCTGAACGCCCTCCTCGGTTCCGAGCAAGGTGTAGACGTCTTCCTTGGCGACGCCGTCTGCCAGCAGGGCAAACTCAAGGGTGAACTTGGCGCCACGCCGCAGGCCACGCTTGCCGGGGTATTTCTTCACATCCCAGAAATCCGCCCAGCCTTGCGGTGCACTGGCGAGTTTTTTCGGATCGTAGGTCAGTACGGTAGACCAAATGAAGATACCGACGCCGCAGTCGCTGACCGCCGCCGGGAGGAAATCCTCTTTCTTGCCGATCCGAGACCAGTCCAGCGGCTCGAACAGACCTTCGCTGCAACCGCGAAGCAGTTCGGGTGACTCGACTTCAACCACGTCCCAACTGGTTTTGCCGGTGTCGGCCATGACCCTGATCTTGGCCATTTCGCCGTTGTAGTCGTCGGCGGTGACCGCCACATTCTTCTGTGCAGTGAACGGCTTGTAGAACGCTTTTTCCTGGGCCTGGCGGTTGTTGCCGCCGAACGACACCACGGTGAGTTTTTCGGCTGCGCTCAGAGGGCCGGCGAGGGCTCCAAGCATCAGTACAGCTGCAATTTTCCGGTTCATGCGTCTCTCCGATTCGCTACGTGCGTTGGCGGCAGCTTTAAGGGATGGCAGGTGGTTTTTTTGTTTTTGGCAGCAGTGTTTCGGTCAGCGCCGGGTGTCATGCACCTGGTGGCCGGCACCCGGGATCGATCCCGAGGCGCGGCTCATTAGTACCATATTCAGAATATGATGCATCATAATTTTTATTGGTATAGTCTGATCACTGCCATCCAACCCCAGGAGCGCCTTGCATGACCGAACAACGAACCCTCCTCCTCACTGGTGCGAGCCGCGGTATCGGCCATGCCACGGTGAAGCACTTCAACGCCGCAGGCTGGCGCGTCTTCACCGCGTCCCGACACGACTGGACCGAAGGCTGCCCCTGGGCGGAGGGACTGCTGAACCACATCCACCTGGACCTGGAAGACATCGACGAGGTCCGTCGCAGCCTCCCGGCCATCCGCGAAAAACTCGGCGGGCGTCTGGATGCGCTGGTCAACAACGCAGGCATTTCACCCAAGGGCGAGGCCGGCGCGCGACTGGGCGTGCTGGAGTCCGACTACGCCACCTGGCTCAGCGTCTTCAACGTCAACCTGTTTTCCACGGCCCTGCTCGCCCAGGGGCTGTTTGATGAACTCAAAGCTGCGCAGGGCTCGGTGATCAACGTCACCTCGATTGCCGGCTCCCGGGTACACCCCTTTGCCGGGGTTGCCTATGCCTGCTCGAAAGCGGCGCTGGCCGCGTTGACGCGAGAGATGGCGCACGACTTCGGACCCCACGGCGTGCGGGTCAACGCGATTGCCCCGGGCGAAATCGAGACCTCCATCCTGTCGGCCGGGACGGAGCTGATCGTCGACCAGCAAATCCCCATGCATCGCCTTGGAAAGCCCGAAGAAGTCGCGTCCCTGGTGCATTTTCTGTGCACCCGCGGCGCGTCCTATATCAATGGCTCGGAAATCCATGTCAACGGAGGCCAGCACGTTTGAAATAGTCTGGAAATCCCGGCCGGAAACTCCCATCATTCGGGCCGGGCATCCGCCGTAGACGAGCGACCAATGAGCAACCCCTACCCCATTCAGACCCTCAAGCACTCCTACCTGGGCAGCGGCATCTATGAGCTGCTGCGCGAGGCCCTGATCACGGGACGTTTCCAGCCCGACGACCGGTTGCGCATCCGCGACCTGGCGGAGCAACTGGGCACCAGTGTCACGCCGGTACGCGATGCGATCCTGCAGTTGGCGAAGGAACAGGCGTTGATCCTCAAGACCCCGCGAGACATCCGCGTGCCGATCCTCACGGCCGCGCAGTACGGCGAAATCCGCAGCATCCGGCTGGCACTCGAGGGCCTGGCGGCTGAAACCGCCGCGTCGCTGGTCACCGACAACCAGCTCGACGACCTGCAAGGCTGCATCGAACGCAACATCGCCGCCATCAACGTCCAGGACCTGCAGGCAGCGCTCAAGTGCAACCAGGAATTTCATTACGCACTGACCACCATCGCCGGCATGCCCGTGCTGGCCGGTTTGCTGGACAGCCTGTGGATGCGCACCGGCCCGCTGATCGCGCGGGCCTACGGCAACTTCAACGAGCGGATGGCCATCGACCATCACTGGGAAGTGCTCGAAGCCCTGAAACGGCGCGACGGCGCGGCGGCGCGCAAGGCGATCTGCTGCGACATTCTCGATGGTAACCAGAAGATGCTCGAGTACATCGAACAGAGCGTCTGACTCAACGAATGGTCGGGCGTCTGGCCCGTGATTGCCGTGCGAACTCGTTTGGCGTCCTTCCTGTGTGCTGGCGGAAAGCCCGGCTGAAGGTCGCCTGGGAAGAAAAACTCAGGATCATCGCCACCTCGGCGACAGAATGAGCGCTATAGGTGAGCAGGTACCTCGCGCGCTCCATACGCCGCTCGTTGACGTAGCGCTGCGGCGTCTTGCCGGTGACAGCCTTGAAAGAACGGGCGAAATGAAAGCGGCTGAGATACGCCACGGCAGCCAGGTCGTCGAGGCTGATATTCGCCTCGATGTTGTCCTCGATGTAATCCATCACCTGGCGAATGCGTTTGACCCCTGGATTGGGCACACGCTCCAGTGATGCGAGGCGAGCCGGCGCGGCACTGGTAAATCGCTGAATGAGCCGGGCGGCGGCGCTGCACGCCAGCGACTCGACCAGCAACTTCCCCGACGGCGTCGAATGCTGCATTTCCATGAGGATGGCATTGCCGATACTGGCGATCAGATCGTCTTCAAACCCGCGCTCAAAGCGCATCGTCAAATACTCGCTGCCATCGAAACATTCACCCAGCGCCTCGGCAGAAAAATGCTCGGCTCCCAGGTGCACGTGCAACAGATCGGGCATGCGCGCCGAGAGCAGGACCAGGTCTTCCTGAATGCCTTTGGGGCAGATCCACGCCATTCCGCGCCGGGTCGGTGTCTGCTCGATGACATCGTAGGCCTTGCGGGTCACCACCGAGCCGCTGTCGCCCCGGGCATCGAGTACCAGTTCGGTGGTCGGTTGGCGGGTGTTTTTGGCGATAACACCGTCGCTATGGCTGCGCACTTCGGCAAGCAGGCCCTTCCAGTTGCGGTCTGCCGACGAGAGCAGCAATCCGGATGAACTGTATTTTTCGAGTTTATAGCGAAGGAGCGGCATCGAGACTTCTCTGGGCCCAGTCGTTCAAGGGTCCGGCGAAGTCTCACACTCCGGGCGCCTTCCTGGCAACCGGCAGGCGAATGGCCGATACAAAAACGCCAGGCGGTTCGATGCGCCTGACGTTTCCCGTCTTGAGCCTTGGCTAAGGCCGAGTGATGATCCCCACCGCTGAGGCCCCTGCTCTCTCGGAGGTTCCCAGCAACCCTTTGGTGATTTGCCAGATCACCGCAAACGCGCCGACCAGGAACACGATGTCGCCGAAGGTGCGCACCCAACGCAGGGTTTGCAGCAGGTCCTGTTGCATGAACGCCTCGCTGCGGGCGTACCACAAGCCCTGGCTGGCGCTGGCATAGAACTGCAGGATGCCGATGGGCAGCAGGCTGGTGAAAATCATCAGCGCCAGCCCGCCGTTGAGCCACCAGAAACCGGTGTTCATCAGGCGATCGTTGAACTGCAGGTTCGGCCGCAGGTAACGCAGGATCAGCAGGCTGAAGCCCAGTGCCAGCGAGCCGTAGACGCCGAACAACGCGGCGTGGGCGTGCAGTGGCGTAGTGTTCAGGCCCTGGATGTAATACAGCGAAATCGGCGGGTTGATCAGGAACCCGAAGACACCGGCCCCGAGCATGTTCCAGAACGCGGTGGCGATGAAAAACTGCAGCGGCCAGCGAATTTTCGTCATCCACGCCGCGCGTTCCTTGAGGTGCCAGTTTTCCCAGGCCTCATAACCCAGCAAAATGAGCGGGACCACTTCCAGTGCACTGAACGTCGCGCCGACCGCCATCACCGGTGTGGTGGTGCCGGAAAAATAGATATGGT
This sequence comes from Pseudomonas sp. IT-P12, assembly GCF_949767465.1. Classification (NCBI taxonomy): domain Bacteria; kingdom Pseudomonadati; phylum Pseudomonadota; class Gammaproteobacteria; order Pseudomonadales; family Pseudomonadaceae; genus Pseudomonas; species Pseudomonas sp. IT-P12. The sequence continues at coordinate 964,192 of NZ_CATKPY010000011.1, forward strand.
GGAAGGTGCCGGGCACGCCACCGAGCATGAACAGCGAGGCCGACCCCAGCGTCGCGGTCGTCGCCAGGCGCTTGGACACCAGGCCCATGCTGGTGAAGATGAACGCCAGCGCGGTGGTGGCGAACACTTCGAAGAAGCCTTCGACCCACAGATGCACGACCCACCAGCGCCAATATTCCATGACCGACAGGTTGGTGCGTTCGCCGTAGAACAGGCCCGCGCCATAGAACAGGCCGATGGCAATCACCGAACAGGCCAATAGCGCCAGCAGGTTTTTGTCACCGGGCTGGCGCAGGGCAGGCACCATCGCGCGCAGCATCAGCACCAGCCAGAACACGATCCCGGCAAACTTGGCGATCTGCCACAGGCGGCCCAGGTCGACGTACTCGTAACCCTGGTGACCGAGCCAGAAACTCCATTCGACGGGCATCAGTTGCGCGATGGCGAGGAAGTTGCCGGTGTAGGAACCCACGACCACCAGCACCAGGGCCCAGAACAACAGGTCCACGCCCAGCTTCTGGTATTTGGGGTCTTTGCCGCCGTTGATGAATGGCGCCAGGAACAGCCCGGCGGCGAGGAAACCGGTGGCAATCCAGAACATCGCGCTCTGCAGATGCCAGGTCCGGGTCAGCGAATAGGGGAACCACTTCGACAGCGGCAGGCCGTAGAAATCCTGGCCCTCAACGGTGTAGTGCGCGGTCGCGCCGCCCATCATGACCTGGAAGCCGAACAGTGCACCGACCAGCAGCAAATATTTGCCAAGGGCTTTTTGCGACGGTGTCAGGGTGATCAGGCTCAGAGGATCCTGCGCAGGCACCGTGGGTGAGCCCTCCTTGTGGTTACGCAGGAACGCCCAGCCCCAGACCAGGAAGCCGATGCCCGCCAGCAGTACGACGATGCTGATGACCGACCAGACCATGTTCTCGGCCGTGGCGTTGTTATCGATCAGGGGTTCATGGGGCCAGTTGTTGGTGTAGGTCGCGTTCAGTCCGTCACGCTCAGTGGCGGCGGCCCAGGCGGTCCAGAAGAAAAAGTGAGTGAGCTGCTGACGCCGGGCCGGGTCAGGCATCGTCACCTCCTTCATCGCGAAACTCTGGCGGCTGCTACTCAGCGATGGATCGCCACCGAAGAGCGCATCGTAATAGGCGCCCGTCTGCCGGATCGCCTGGATGCGGCGTTCACTGAGCACCAAGGTGCCATCGACCAGGCGGTTGCCGCGGTATTCGCGCTTGAGTTGATGACGCAGCAAGGCTTGCTGATCGCCATCGATCTCGGCGTAGGCTTTGCCATAACCCTGCTGTGCCGCCAGGTCCAGCCAGGCGAGCAGTTCGCGGTGCAGCCAATCGGCCGTCCAGTCCGGCGCCTGGTACGCACCGTGACCCCAGATCGAGCCCAGCTGCATGCCGCCGACACTTTGCCAGGCGGTTTGGCCATCAAGAATGTCCACGGACTGAAACAGCAATTGGCCGCTGGCACTTTGCACTCGCTCGGGAATCGGCGGGGCCTGGCGATAGATCTCACGCCCGAACCAACCGAGCAGGCAAAAAGTCACGCCTAATATCCCGATCAGGTACCACCATAACTTTCGATACTCACCCATATGTCACCTCAATTTGCCAATACGGTCGAATGCCAAGGCATGCGTTTATTTCTCGCGCATCCGTACATGACTGTTTATTCATTTATATTTTTTCTTTGGATACCGTTATGTAACGGCGAACACGAACCCATTACTCGAAGTCAACCCGAGCAATCATTCCATTTCGTGAAACCCTCGGCACAGAGCCTTTTTAGCTATAAATACCGTGCACCACCCATATTGAAAAATACCGCTAATACAGCAATTAACACCCTATCAGCAAAACATCGAATTACCCCTGAAGCCAACAAGCCATCACAACTATTTGCACCCTTTAACACCGCATTACAACGGACTAAACCATAGTAAGCAGGCAAATTGTTCAGCTTGATCCGGATTAATCAGGAGCATTTCCCATGGCAGACGATTCCTCACTTTCACCTGACGAAACAGTGCGTCGAAACTTGTTGCTGGGTGGCTTGGCGACGGCGGTCGTGGCTGCCTTGCCGGCTTCCGCTTCAGCGGCCTCCGTTAAAACCGCTCCCTCCAATGCAAAAGGAACCCAGGGCATGGCAACCATCGCGACCAAAGAAGGTGTTGAGCTTTACTACAAGGATTGGGGCCCGAAGGATGGCCCGGTCGTAACCTTGAGCCATGGTTGGCCATTGAACGCTGACAGCTGGGATTACCAGGCTTTTTTCCTGGCATCCAAGGGCTTTCGTGTGATTGCCCACGACCGCCGCGGTCATGGCCGCTCGAGCCAGCCCTGGGACGGTAACGACATGGATCACTACGCCGATGACCTGGCCACCGTGATCAATACGCTGGACCTGCGTAACGTGACCGTGATCGGTTTCTCGACCGGTGGCGGTGAAGTCGCGCGCTACATCGGACGCCACGGCACCTCCCGCGTAGCGAAGATCGGCCTGATTTCAGCCGTACCGCCACTGATGCTGAAAACCGCGAAAAACCCGGGCGGCCTGCCGATCGAAGTCTTCGACGGCATCCGCAACGGCATGCTGGCCGACCGTTCGCAAATCTTCAAGGACATCCCGGCCGGGCCGTTCTACGGGTTCAACCGCCCGGGCGCCAAGACCTCCCAGGGCATGATTGACGCCTGGTGGATGCAGGGCATGACAGGCGGGTTCAAGAATACTTTCGACTCTGTCAAGGCGTTCTCGGAAACCGACTTCACCGAAGACCTGAAAAAATTCGACAAGCCAACGCTGATCATCCATGGCGATGACGACCAGATCGTGCCGATCGACGCGGCGGGCCGCGCCTCGAAGAAGCTGGTGCCCCACGCCCTGTTGAAAGTGTATCCGGGTGCCCCGCATGGCTTGACCGAGACCCATAAGGATCAGTGCAACCAGGACCTGCTGGCCTTCCTGCGCAGCTGACCTCAACCAACGCATCCTCAGTACGCTCCCCCCTCTTTAGCTACGGGTAACGCCAGGTTCTTACCGCTTATGCCGGATGAACCCGAGAGATTCTGATGGCGACTGGTGATCACCTCAGCCCGGACTCTGTCGTCGTTATCCGTAGCTCTTTTTATTGCACCATCGAGAGGCTACGCCATGTCGAATCACAAACTGACAACGGCCAACGGCGCTCCCGTCGTTGACAACTTCAACACCCAAACCGCCGGCCCCCGTGGTCCCGCCTTGCTGCAAGACGTCTGGTTGCTGGAAAAACTGGCGCACTTCGATCGCGAGGTGATCCCTGAACGGCGCATGCACGCCAAGGGCGCGGGTGCTTTCGGCACATTTACCGTGACCCACGACATCACCCGTTACACCAGGGCCGACCTGTTCAGTGCGGTCGGCAAACAAACGCCAATGTTCACCCGATTCTCCACGGTAGCGGGCGAGCGCGGTGCGGCCGATGCCGAACGGGACATTCGCGGTTTCGCCATGAAGTTCTATACCGAACAAGGCAACTGGGATCTGGTGGGCAACAACACCCCAGTGTTTTTCTTTCGCGATCCGCTGCGTTTCCCAGACCTCAACCACGCCGTCAAACGCGATCCGCGCACCGGCATGCGCAGCGCCCAGAACAATTGGGACTTCTGGTCGTCACTGCCCGAAGCGCTGCACCAGGTGACCATCGTCATGAGCGAGCGCGGGATTCCTCGCAGTTATCGACACATGCACGGCTTTGGCAGCCACACCTTCAGCCTGATCAATGCCAACAATGAACGACACTGGGTCAAGTTCACCTTCAAGACCCAGCAAGGCATTGCAAACCTGAGCGATGAACAAGCCAGACAGCTGGTGGGTGAAGATCGTGAAAGTCATCACCGCGACCTGTTCGATAGCATCGAAGCGGGAGACTTTCCACGCTGGACCCTGTACATACAGGTGATGACGCCGGCCCAGGCACAGGCCCATCCGGTGAACCCGTTCGACCTCACCAAGGTCTGGCCCCATGGCGACTATCCGCTGATCGAAGTTGGGTTCTTCGAGCTCAATCGCAACCCGCAAAACGTCTTTGCCGACGTTGAACAAGCCGCGTTCAGCCCGGCCAATATCGTACCCGGCATCGGTTTTTCGCCGGACCGCATGCTCCAGGCACGCCTGTTCTCCTACGGCGACGCTGCACGCTATCGCCTGGGGGTCAATCACAACCAGATCCCGGTCAATCAACCCCAGTGCCCGGTGCACAGCTTCCATCGTGACGGTGCCATGCGTGTCGACGGCAACCATGGCGGCACGCTGTCCTACGTACCCAACGGACGGGGCGAATGGCTGGATCAGCCTGAATGGCGCGAGCCGCCACTGGAGCTCTCCGGTGCTGCCGGTCACTGGGACCACCGCGTTGACGACGATCACTATGAACAACCCGGCAATCTGTTCCGACAGATGAACGACCAGGAGAAACAGGCGCTATTCGAAAACACCGCACGTTCACTGCAATCGGTGACACGGGAGGTTCAATTGCGCCACATTGCCAACTGCAACAAGGCTGATGTCGGTTACGGTGCAGGCGTCGCGAGCGCGTTGGCGGCGCTCGGCTAAGGCACTGACAACGCCCGTCGCCAAACCGGGATTGCCTTGTGGTGCGAGCCGACTCGCGCCACAAGGCATGACACCCAGACCGAATATCTACAAGGCTGCATTGCCAAACAGGTTGAACGGTTCCAGCTCCAAATCTGGTTTGGCGGCGCTGCACCAAGGACTCTGGCCATGACCGGAATGTTCGTAGTGCAAGGTGGCCTCGCGCTTTCCGCCCTCGCGTTTGATGGTTTTCTCAAGCGCATAGATCCGCACGGTTTCCAGCAAGCGAAAGTCCATGGTGCCGCTGGCGGTGGATTGAGGCACCAGCAGTGACTTGCCGACCAGCGCATCGAGTACGCCCATCAGCATGGCGAAATCCGGCAAGTCGGAATGATCCATGGCCTGAACATCACTCAAGCTGAACACCCCGACAAAATCCGCCAGGCGCAGGAATAACGCCTGCTCCTGGGCATTGAGGGCGTGAAAGCTGTAATCGAGCAGCGCTTCCAGCGTCCGGTGCCGGGAGACCGCATTGCGTCGCCCGGTCCAGTGCAGCCGGCAGCTGCTATCGAGCAGCGCGAGGGTGCCGGTGAGTCCGAAGGTCGCCACACGCGAAGCCGCCAGGGTAATTGCCAGCGGATTGGCGTCGAGTCGCAGACAGATCTCGATCATCTGCGCCACCTCTTCGTCTGGCAGCTCGCACAGGTGCCCGTTCGCCAGGCATTTATCGATAAAAAGCTCGACCGCCGAATAAGCCCGCGCCTCCACGGCCGACAGCTTCAGCTCCCTGGGAGGCACATCCAGCGGACCGAGGCGATAGGCGAACTCACCATCGACCCGCAAGGCTTCACGGATCGTCACCAGCACATGTAACTCAGTGCGGCTTTCGCTGAGCGCCTCGACCAGGGTCGCGACGCTCTCTAGAAAACCATCGCAATTGTCCAGGATCAGGACAGCACGGCTTGCGACGAATTTTGCCGCGATGGCCGTGACCGGGTCGGCCCCGTCCTGCTCAAGTCCGAACATCGTCAACAGCGCGGGCACCACGGGCTGCGCCTGGCCGAGCGAATCAAGATTAAGGTAATGCACAGCGGTGGAGAACTCGGCTTGCAGATGACTGGCACACGCCGCGGCCAGCATCGATTTACCCAGGCCGCCCGAGCCGATAATCGATACACAGCGATGCAGCAGGATCGCGTTCGCCAATAAACAAAGGTCACTGCCTCGCCCGACCATCTGACCTGTGCGGCGAGGTACGGCGTCACCCGAGGCACGTTGATCGGTCTTCAGTTCCAGGCGAGCCATCACATTCAAGCGGGTGACTTTCGCCACAAAACTGTAGCCACGCCCCGGGACATTGGCGACGTAGCGAGCGCCATTTTCCCCCTCCCCAAGAATTTTACGCAGCAGCCCGATGTTGACCCGCAAGTTGCTTTCATCAACAACGATGTTCTTCCAGGCCTTGGTCATCAGCGTTCGCTTGTTGATGACACTCCCCGCTTCCTTCACCAGGACAACCAGGATATCCAGTGCGCGACTACCAATAGCGATGGATTCCCCGGAGCGCTCCAGGCGCCTTTCTACTGGATACAAACGGAAGGGCCCAAAACTCCACACCACGTCGAAACCGTCTTCTGCTGCTGCACTCAAGGCGTATACCTCCGTAGTCATGGCAGGAGTTCTCCACGACCCTTTTGCCACTGACGACTTTTATTATTCGCGGCTACCCGACCATACAATCACCGGCAAGCAGGCATAAATACGCTTTCAATCAACAACTTAATCGTAAAACCCGTTTCACTATCAACAAATTTGGCGTCCCGGGCTTTGCACATATTGCTGAGTTTTTTGCAATTATTGCTCCGACTCTCCCGCAACCGGTTCGCCCCTGCCAGCGGCGCAAACAACAACGATTCACAACTCTTAACGAGCGCACGTCGAGCAATGCCGTGACCATCCTGTGACCTGATGGATGGATATGCACGATGAGCACAGTGATAAATAACCCGGCCTACAACTACAAGGTCGTCCGCCAATTCGTCATCGCGACCGTGTTCTGGGGCGTGGTGGGGATGGCAATGGGGGTGTGGATCGCCTCGCAACTGGTGTGGCCCGAGATGAACCTCGACCTGCCCTGGACCACCTTCGGCCGCCTGCGACCGCTGCACACCAGCCTGGTGATCTTCGGCTTCGCCGGCAGCGCCCAGTTCGCCGCCAGTTACTACGCCGTGCAGCGCACCTGCCAGGTGCGCCTGTACTCCGACACCCTCGCCGCCTTCACCTTCTGGGGCTGGCAATCGGTGATCGTGATCATGCTGGTCACCCTGCCGCTGGGCTACACCACCACCAAGGAATACGCCGAGATCGAGTTCTCCGGCGCGGTGTGGATGGCGGTGGTCTGGGTCGCCTACGCCATCGTGTTTTTCACCACCGTGGTGCAACGCAAGACCAGGCACATCTACGTCGGCAACTGGTTCTTCGGCGCGTTCATCGTGGTGATCGCCATGCTGCACGTGGTCAATCACCTGTCGATCCCGGTGGACTGGTTCAAGTCCTACCCGGTGTATTCCGGCGCCACCGACGCCATGGTCCAGTGGTGGTACGGCCACAACGCCGTGGGCTTTTTCCTCACCACCGGCTTTCTCGGCATGATGTATTACTTCGTGCCCAAGCAAGTCGGCCGGCCGGTCTACTCCTATCGCCTGTCCATCGTGCACTTCTGGGCGCTGATCACCCTGTACATCTGGGCCGGGCCGCACCACCTGCACTACACCGCCCTGCCCGACTGGGCGCAGTCGCTGGGCATGGCGATGTCGCTGATCCTCCTGGCCCCCAGCTGGGGCGGCATGATCAACGGCATGATGACCCTCTCGGGCGCCTGGCATAAGTTGCGCAGCGACCCGATCCTGCGCTTCCTGGTGCTGTCCCTGGCGTTCTACGGCATGTCGACCTTCGAAGGGCCGATGATGGCGATCAAGACCGTCAACGCCCTCTCCCACTACACCGACTGGACCATCGGCCACGTGCACGCCGGTGCCCTGGGCTGGGTGGCGATGATCACCTTCGGCGCCACCTACCACATGGTGCCCAAAGTCTTCGGGCGCGAGCAGATGCACAGCACCCCGCTGATCAACCTGCACTTCTGGCTCGCGACCATCGGCACCGTGCTGTACATCGCCTCGATGTGGGTCAACGGCATCACCCAGGGCCTGATGTGGCGCGCGATCAACGACGACGGCACGCTGACCTACTCCTTCGTCGAAGCCTTGCAGGCCAGCCACCCCGGCTTTGTGGTGCGCTTCGCCGGTGGCGTGTTCTTCCTCAGCGGCATGCTGCTGATGGCCTACAACGTCTGGCGCACCGTGCGGGTGGCGGACGTGCGCCTGGCCGAACGTGAAGCGCAGATTGCCTGAAGAAAGGAGCTTGAGATGCCCGAAATCTTGTTGGGGGTTCTGTTCGTTGCAAGCCTGTGGCTAACGGTCGAGTGCTGCCTGAAACGGGAAACGAAGCAGAGCCTGGAGGAGGCCAGTCTGATCCCCTTCGCCGATGACCCGGAAGTCGCCCAGCGCGTGGAACGGGCCACCGGCAAGGTCGTCAAGGCGGTGGCGCCTGAAGAGGCCAAAGTCGGTTGGATGAACCTGGAGATGTGAAGCAAAGACTTCCGGGGATGAAGGAAATACTTGGAAACAATGGGGAAGCGCAGTTATTCGGTGGATTTCGACGAGCTCACATAGCCTGAAAGAGGATTCCACCCGGCCCAAAACATTGCCGGCAAAGGTCAGCAGTTCGCAATAGTTCAGTTTTCAATCAGCGCCAACACACCACGGGAACTCATAATATGAAACAACAAATCCTGATCATCGGGGCCGGCTTCGGCGGAATGTGGAGCGCACTCAGTGCCGTGCGCCTGCTGGATCAACACAAGCGCCTTGACATCAGTGTGACTCTGCTTGCCCCCCAAGCGGAACTGCGCGTGCGCCCACGTTTTTATGAAACCGACCTGGCCAGCACCGTCGCCCCGCTCAGCCCGTTGTTCGATGCTGTTGGCGTGCGCTTTGTGCAAGGAAGCGCCACGCAGATTGACGCCGACGGCCAGCGCGTCAGCTATCGCGATGCCTCGGGTGGCGATGCCGAGCTGTACTTTGATCGCCTGATCCTGGCCTCCGGCAGCCAAGTGGCCCGTCCGCCGCTGGAGGGCATCGAGCGCTTCACCTTTGATGTTGATAGCCTGGAGTCAGCGCAGCGATTGGAAGCGCATCTGCAACAATTGGCTCAGCAACCGGAAAGCGCTGCCCGCAATACAGTGGTCGTAGTCGGCGGTGGCTTTACCGGTATTGAAACCGCCACCGAAATGCCGGCCCGCCTGCGTGCCATCCTGGGCGAGCAGGCCGATTTCCGTGTGATTGTGGTGGATATGGCCAAGCAGATTGGCGGGTCAATGGGCGAAGCAATCGCCAAGGTCGTCGCTGACGCAAGCACCAGTCTGGGCGTTGACTGGCGCCTCGGGAGCCCAGTTGCCAAGGTCGATGAACACGGTGTGCATCTCGCCAACGGCGAACGAATTGCCTCCAGCACGGTGATCTTTGCCGTGGGCGTAAAAGCGTCACCGCTGACCCGGCAAATCGATGGCGAACGCGACGCGCAGGGACGCCTGCATGTTGACCGCAACCTCAAGGTGCTCGGCCAGGACGCCATCTACGCCACCGGCGACACTGCCTACGCTGCCGTGGACGACCAGGGTAACCACGCCCTGATGACCTGCCAGCACGCGATCGCCCTGGGCCGCTCCGCCGGCAACAACGCAGCCGCGGATCTGCTTGGTGTCGAACCGATTGCCTATAGCCAGCCCAAGTACGTCACCTGCCTGGACCTGGGCGGCTGGGGTGCGGTGTACACCGAGGGCTGGGAGCGTAAAGTGGTGCTGACCGGCCAGGAAGGCAAGGAGCTGAAAGTCCAAATCAACACCCAGTGGATTTACCCTCCGGCAGCGGATCGGGAAATCGCACTTCAAGCGGCCGACCCGCTGATTCCCGTCGTGGCTTGAGCCTCCAACTCAACACGTTAGCCAGATGATTTGAAATGCGCCTTGCAACTGCAACTGCGCGATTGAAAATAGAACTGGATTGGCGTTCATGCGTCAATCCAGTTTTTTATGCCCACATTACTCACCTCACATGGGGCCTTTTAGCGGGCCCGTGCTGAGCGCTGTTGTTCTAATTGGCGCTTTCGAAGGCCTTCCTGAAAAGTGAGAATCAGACGAGTGTGGGATCTTTCGTGAAGGTCACCTTCATCTCACGCACCAGGTTGATAAAAGCTCGAAGACCGGCTGGCACATGGCGGTTTGCGGGGTGAAAGACACATAGTCCCGGATAAGCCGGCGTCCAGTCCTCCAACGTACGTATAAGGCGCCCAGCGTCCAAATGTTCGGCAATTGAAGATTCGTTTACACAAATGATGCCGATCCCCTTGAGCGCTGCATCCACAATCAAGTGCTGGCTGTCGAGAGTCAGCGTGCCATCGACATCGATAACCTGCTGCTGGCCCCGTTTTACGAACTCCCACCGGTAGAGTGCCCCACTGGCAAATCGAGTGCGGATGCAGTTGTGCCTCCTTAAGTCTTCCGGCGTTTGAGGTGCCGGGTGCTGGGCAAAATAGGCGGATGAGCCAACTACGGCGAAACGCAACGGTGGGCTACAGGAAACTGCAACCATATCAAGCGGCACGCTTTCGCCCATTCGAATGCCGGCGTCGAAGCCTTCGGCCACGATGTCCACCAATGCTGTACTGGTGACGATTTCCAGACGCATGTCGGGGTAGCGCCGAAGGAACTCGGCAACCACCGACGCCATGATCATTTGAACTGCACCCTCGGAAGCATTGATGCGCAGATTGCCACTCGGCGTCTCACGAAACTGATTTACGGCCTCCATTGCACTGGAGATGTCTGCCAGCGCCGGCTGGACCCGGGCTAGAAACTGTTCCCCGGCCTCTGACAATGAAACACTGCGAGTTGTGCGATTGAACAACCGTACGCCCATTCGTTGTTCGAGCATTGCAATGGCGTGGCTCATTGCCGAGGGGGAGAGGCCAAGCTCGACAGCGGCTCGACGAAAACTCCGATGATGAGCCAAGGCGACTACGGCGTTGAGATCCTGCAATCCGGCTTTTCGCATTGTGCTATTTCTTGCATTAGTTCATCCCATACTAGCCCGATTGTTTGCGCCAGTGCGTGAAATTATGGTGCAGGTGTAACGCCTCGACGAAGCCGTACGGTTTCGTTGCATGGGGCGAACATCAAACCCATCGGGAGTAATCTCATGACTTCAACCGTCCTCATAACTGGCGCTTCTAGCGGTTTTGGGCGTGCCACCGCTGAGCTGTTCGCAGCTCAAGGCTGGAACGTCATTGCCAGCATGCGCAACATCGCCAACGGTGATGAACTGGCATCTTTATCCAATGTGATCGTCACCCGTCTTGATGTGCAGGACACGGTCAGTGTCGAGGAGACGATCAACGCCGGAATGGCCCGATTCGGCCAGATAGATGTCTTGATCAATAACGCCGGATTTGGTTTGTTCGGCGTGTTCGAGGGCACTTCGAATGCGAAAATTCGAGAACAATTTGACGTGAATCTGTTTGGTGCGATGGAGGTCACCCGGCAGGTCCTGCCGCATATGCGCCAGCGTAAGTCCGGTGTGGTCATTAACGTCAGCTCCGGAGCTGGAGTGTTCGGACTTCCGATGCTCTCGATCTACACTTCCAGCAAATTTGCCTTGGAAGGCTTTTCAGAGTCGTTGTCTTATGAGCTGGCGTCTCAAGGAATCGTAGTGAAAATTGTTGAACCTGGTGGAGTAATCAGCACGGGGTTCGGGGCTCGTTCAGCGAGTGAGGTGGCTCAAGTGTGCGCGCCTGCTGACTACAACGCTTTCATCAGCCACACGGCAGAGGTATTTGAAGGCTTGCGCGAACAGAGCCAGTCAACCTCCGAAGACGTGGCACGAGTCATTTTCGATGCGGCGAACGATGGCACTGGCCGTTTGCGTTATTTAGCGACCCACGATATCGAATCAATGGTGCGGGCGCGCCGTGAAACCGAAGAAGAATCTTACATGGCCATGATGCGCGAGCGATTTGGTCCGTGTGCTTGCAACGGTGACGGCTTCAACCGTTAAAGTGAGTGGCTAGACGCCGAGAGTTTGCGACAGCTTGCGCAACAACCCATCAAGTTGCGCGACTTCCTCGGCAGTCAACCCAGCCAAAATCCGGCGCTGGGTTGCGACGTGTTGCACGATCGCTTCATCGATTCGCTGCAAACCTTCCGGTGTCAAACACACGATGGCTTTGCGAGCATCGCCCGGATCAGGGGTTCGACTGACCAGTCCCGCTTTTTCCAACTGGTCGATCCTGTTGGTCATCGTGCCGGAAGTGATCATCATCGAGGCAAGCAAATCCCCCGGAGACAACGCGTAAGGCGGGCCTGAGCGGCGCAACGCAGATAACACATCGAACCCGGCCATGTTCAAGCCGAATGAGGCAAAGGTCTCTTCCACGACGGTATGAATACGTTTGGTCGCCCGTGAAAGGCGACCAATCGTCCCCATGGTGGTCACGTCCAAATCGGGACGAGCCACACGCCATTGCTCAATTAATTTGTCTACTTGATCCATTGGTCGATACTACTGCGTATTTGTCTTGACATCAAGATACATCACCCCCTACATTTTATCTCGACGTCGAGATAATGCTGGCGCGATCTCTTGAGGCAGCCGGGCATTCCATCCACCTTTGCTACTGACGAGAGGTTATTCCAGATGCAAGAGATTTTTTCCCGTATTCGCTTGGGCGCCTATGCACTGCCGAACCGCCTGGTGATGGCACCCATGACCCGCAGTCGCGCCACTGCCGACGGTGTGCCAACTGAACTGATGGCTGAGTACTATGCCCAGCGCGCCAGCATGGGGTTGATCGTGACTGAAGCCACGCAGCCATCCGACATAGGGCAAGGCACTGTCGCCACTCCCGGTATCTACACGGATGCACACATTCAAGGCTGGCGCAGGGTCACATCCGCCGTCCATGAAAAAGGTGGGCATCTCTTTATCCAGATCATGCATTCGGGTCGCATGTCGCATCCCGACAACGTGCCGGGCCACCTGCAAGCATTGGCGCCATCCGCCATCGCAACCCAGGAGCAGATTCATACAGTAGAAGGCATGAAAGACATGCCCGTGCCGCGCGCCATGACGCTGGAAGACGTTCAACAGACAATTGCCGATTTTCGTCACGCTGCCCGTTGTGCCATTGAGGCGGGGGCGGATGGTGTGGAAATTCACGCGGCAAACGGCTACCTGGTCCAGCAGTTCTTTGCACCCAACGCCAATACACGTACTGACGCCTATGGCGGCTCCATCGAGAACCGTGCGCGCTTTGCCCTCGAAGTGGCGAAGGCCGTGGTTGATGAAATCGGTGCTGACCGCACCGGTATCCGCATATCGCCCGGGGCCACATTGGGTGGTTTGGATGAAGGACCGGAAGGTCCGGCCCTGTACCGTTATCTGACTGCAGAACTGAACAGACTCGGGCTCGCCTACCTGGATGTAATGGACTGGGGTAATTCTGCATTACTGGCCGATCTACGCACGCTTTGGCATCAGACGTTGATCCTTAATCGTCCTGGCCGGCTGCGTGAGCAAGTCGGTGCCGATGTTGCGGCGGGCCTTGCGGATATGGAAGCTTATGGCGGGCACGTGCTGGCCAACCCGGACTTCGTCAATCGCCTGCAAATGGGGGCTCCGATGAATACTGCGGATAGCGCAACTTTCTTCGGCGGCGGCTCGCAGGGTTACACCGACTACCCTACGCTGGCTTCACACGATGTTTGGTAAGCGATCCTGTTATTGAGGTCCAAACCCTGTTTGATGGAGATTGATATGTCTGCATATAAAAAAGCCGTTGTCTTCGGTGGTAGTGGCTTGATCGGCGCCAAGGTGGTAACCCGGCTGAAGGAGGCTGGTTTGGAGGTTATCGCAGCGTCACGGCGTACCCATGTGGACACCACAACAGGTCAAGGCCTGATGGAGGCACTCCAAGGCGCTGATGTCGTGGTGGACGTGTCTGACGTGCCCACCTTTGATCCAGAGACATTGAAGACATTCTTCCGCGCCTCCGCAGAGCATATTTATGCGGCGGAGCTGGCCGCAGGCGTCAAGCATCACGTTACCCTGTCCATCGTCGGTGTAGACGGTGTCAGGGGTAATCCTTATTTCGATGCCAAACTGGGCCAGGAAGAATTGGCAAGGGCCTCAGGGGTTCCTTTCACAATCGCCAGGGCGACTCAGTTTTTCGAATTCCTGCCGACCATAGCCGCCGGATTCACTAAAGGCGAAACGACTGGATTACCCGATGCGCTGTTTCGTCCCATCGCCGCTGACGACGTAGCGACTGCGCTGGCCGCCATTGCATTGGCACCGCCCAGGAACAGCGCTGTCTCCATTGCAGGCCTTGAGTCCGCATCCTTTGAGCACTGGTTCAAGCGTTTTTTCGATCTGACACAGGACCCACGGCAGGCGGAAACGGACCAGGCAGCCACTTATTTTGGTGCTCGACTGCAGCCGTGCTCAATCGTTCCCGCCGCTCCCGATTACATCGGTGCCATGTGTCTGGAGCATTGGGTCACGTCGCCATCCGCACGATCAGCCCTGAGCGGTGATCGATACGCTCACGCCACGTCGGAAATCAGCAAACAGATTCAGTGATGTTTCCCTCCCCTATCGCCCTGTCATCAGTTTACTGATGACAGGGCTTCCCCGAACATCATCTGATGATCTCGTTCCCTCTTCCCAACGGCAGTGATTGACCGGGCGAACAGACTTTGAGTCCTTGGGAATACCGCAGCACTCAGGCTTCGTACTGTTTGCCACCGGGGTCAGTAACAACGATTCACAACTCTTAACGAGCGCGCGTCGAACAATGCCGTGACCATCCAGTGACTTGATCCCTTCCCCAATGATTTCGAGATCTATGCATCCAGCATGGGATCGCTGCAGCCGGGTCGTTTTCACATTCACAGCCGTTGGAAACTGGAGAACATCATGTCCGACACATTCCGCCCCATCGGTCGACGCGCTTTCGTGGTTGGTGCCATGGCCGCTACCGCCGCTACCGCCCTGCCCGTCTTCGCCGCCGACAAGACTGTTGCCTCAGCCCGGGAAAAGTACGCAGATCCCAAGGACCCGGCGCTGCCCAAGTCGTCGATGAAACTCGACATCTCCCGTGCGGCGCTGGTGGTCATCGACCCGCAAATCGATTTCATGAGTGACAAGGGCAAAGCCTGGGGCGTTGTCGGCGAGAGCGTGACCGAACAAAATCTGGTGCCGAACCTGCTGCGTTTGTTCAAGGCGGCGAAGACCGCGGATATCACCGTGGCCATCTCGCCGCACTATTACTACCCGCATGATCACAAGTGGAAGGTTCAGGGCCCTGCCGAGCAGTTCCAGCACGACATCAAGATTTTCGATCGCCCCAGCGCCTTGAGCCTGGAAGGCTTCGTCGGTTCAGGCAGTGATTTCATGCCCGAATTCAAACCCTACATCGAAGACAACAAGACCATCGTTTGCTCGCCGCACAAACTGTACGGGCCGCAGGTCAACGACCTGACCTTGCAGCTGCGTAAACAGCTGGTGTCCCAAGTGATCCTAGTGGGCATGCTGGCCAACCTGTGCGTCGAATCACACCTGCGCGATCTCCTCGAACAAGGCTTCGAAGTCGCCGTGGTCAGGGACGCCGTGGCCGGACCGAAACTTCCGGAAGGCGACGGCTACGCGTCGGCGCTGGTCAACTACCGTTTCATGGCCAACGCCTTGTGGACGACCGAAGAGACCGTCGCCATGCTGGGGGGAAAAGCCTGAGCAAGACCGGGTCATGATTCGATGCATGCACCGAAGGTTTGAAGACTCTGGCTGGCGGTATGAGGCAGTTGCAGGAGCAATTGCCGTGCGCTGCGCAAATCCACCGAATCGAAGCCGCTGCTGAATCGTCTGTAAACAGCACCGAGTATGTCGCCCGCTTCGACATTTCGGCCTTGTGCTGTGTACATCCGCGCCAACGTTATGGCTGAGCGTAGCTCCCAACCCAGAGCCGACTGACGGCGCGCGCAATCCAGCGACCGCTGAAGGATCAACTCGGCGCGCTCAAGATCCGGTGGCGCTCGCGTCGCCTGGATCTGTGCCGCAATGCGCAAGACTTCCGGAGTATCGAAGGTCTCCCCGCTACTTTCGACCACGCATTGAGCCTGATCGATCATGTCCTGGGCCTTGTCGAACTCACCCTTCAACGCCAGCCCTTCGGCCAGCCCCTTCATGAACATCGTGCTGAGGATTTGATGATTTTCCTCGGCCAGAACATCCAGACAATCCTTCAGCAGTGTCACCCCGGTATCCAACTTACCCTGACGCATCAACAGGATACCCCTGAGCCCCATTGCCACGGCCTGATCGGGTTTGAGCGCATTCTTTTTGGCGTTGAGCGTCAGGTTATCGATGGTCTGCCCAGCGGTCGTCCAGTCTCCGACCCACAGAAATACGGTCGATACGTAGATGAGCGAAATGCACAGGGTCACCGGATGCCTCAGGTTTCGCGCAACCTCCAACGCCTGATGGGCAATGGACACCGCCCGATCAGGTTCGCCCCGCAACCACAGAGTCCGGGCCAAAGACACCAATGCCCTGACCCGATGGTCGTAACCGAAGTAAATGGCATCGCCATCCGGTTGCGCCGTCACCATGGCCAACCCGGCCGTACACCAGCGCTCAGCCGGCGCCTGCTGGCCGACCAGGTGACAGGATACGCCAAGCATCCATTGCGCCATGGCGATGCCGGCAGCATCGGACAGTCGCGTGCTGACTTCCATGTTCTTGTGAGCGACTTTCAGAGCGCCTCTGAAGTCCCCTGCCCGCGTCAGAAAAATGTTCAATCCCGCCAGCAGACGCAATTGGCCCGGGGCATCTCCGAGCCTCTCCGCCAGCTCTATCCCGCGGATCAACGCCTTGTGAACCGCAGGCGTGTTGCCGTGGGTAAACATCAGGGAAATGGCCAGCGCTTCTTGCAGGACCCGCTCATGGGAGTGACTGCGCGAGCTGTCCAACGCAGCCAATGCCTGCTCGCTCCAGCGTTGGCACTCATCCAGCAGCGACAGGCCGAGAAACAACGGGACGCATACCACCGCAAGCCGCACACCGATCGCCAGATCACCTTCCTCGGAAAAAGCCCATTCCAGCGCTGCTCGCAAACCGCCCAGATGTTCAAGGTGACGATGGGTGTGTTCGTGGTCCAGGAAGGACACCGAATTGACGCCCGATTGCTCCAACAGCACGATCTGAAACAACGCGTGACGCTGCAAGATCGCGTCGGCCTCACCGCTCACCCGCAGTTTTTCAAGGGCGTAGACCCGTGTGGTATCCAGCAAGCGATAACTCATCGTTCGCCCGTTGCATTCCGCCGATATCAGCGATTTGGCGACCAGTCTTCCAATCGTATCGATGACCTGCAGTTCATCCTCTCCGGGTTCCAGTACCATTTTCAGGGCGGTGCCGAGCGCAAAACCACCGCGCAGCACCGACAGCCTGCGCATCACTGAAGCCTCTTTCTCGGACAGCAGGTTGTAACTCCAGTCGAGCAAGGCAAAGAGCGTCTGATGCCGCGGCAGCGCAGTGCGCCGGCCGCTCCAGAACAGTCTGAAGCGATTGTTCAGGAGTTCGGCCGTGCCGCGGATGCCGTAGGCATCGACCCGCCCGGCGCCCAACTCGATGGCCAGGGCAACACCATCGAGTTGGCGGCAGATGTGGGCCACCACGGGGGCATCGCAGTCATTGAGGATAAATTCATTGCCGCTGCTGGAAGCGCGTTCGACAAACAACTGCACCGCAGCAAACGAGAGTGCGCTCGCCGCTGACAAGTTGCCCTGCTCGGGCGGACATGCCAGCGGGCCAAGGCGATAGGCGAATTCGCCTTCCACCAGCAGGGGCTCACGGCTGGTGGCCAGGATATGCACCTCAGAGGTGCCAAGAAACAGTTTCTCGGCCAGGGCCGCCGTGGCGTCGATCAAGTGCTCGCAGTTGTCGAGCACCAGCAGCAGACGCCTGCTCTGCAACAACATGACCAGTTCACGGCCAATATCGTTGCCGTTGCCCAGCACGCCGAAGGCCGACGCCAGCGTGCCTTCCAGCAGCGCGGGATCGGTCACCGAGCCGAGATCGAAAAAATGCAGATCACCGTCCAAATGCACCGACAGGCTGTGCGCCACCGCGACGGCGACCGTGGTTTTACCCATTCCTCCCGGACCGATGATCGTGACCAAACGGTGTTTCTTCAAATGATCGGCGAGTGAGAGAACGGTGTCCTCTCGCCCCACCATGCGAATGAGGCGAGGCGGTAGCTGATCGGTCGTCCATTGCGCTGTGGGCCTGATTTCACCATAGATCGCAGAGCCCGCTGGGCAGACGGTTGCGACGAAGCTGTAGCCACGCCCCGGAACATTGACCACGTAGCGTGAATCGCCCCCCTCGCAGGCCAGTTTTCTGCGCAACGCCGAAATGTGCACCCGCAGGCTGCTCTCCTCGACGATGACGTCCTGCCAGACCCTTTTGATCAGTTCGGCATTGCTGACCACCTTGCCAACATTGGAGGCCAACACCATCAAGATATCGAGGGCACGGCTACCGATCTCCACCGGCACACCGTTTTTCAATAGCAACCGCTGGGCAGGCAACAGCCTAAAACATCCAAAAACAATTTCGCTTGAAGAAGAACGCTGAGCATCCTCAGAAACCGAAAACTGAATGGGCATGATTCGAATACCTGCTCAGGGTCGCTGGAAGTGGCGGAACCATTGATAGTCGGATTGACCGAGTAAAGACTCTAGCAAATCTGCCCAGACACGCGACTTGGACTGCCGAGCGTTACGCTTTGGAGGAATCCGTCAGGCCCGCCCCAGCTTCCACCTGGGCATTCACTGACGGCGGTTCCACACGGCAGGCCGTGGAAACTGTCAGCCGATCTTTTTTTGGCAAGGGCCGGTTGACGAATAATAGATGACCAGTTAGTTTATTAAAACGTTCTCACCACTGGATGTCTTTACCATGGCTCGCCCGGTCAACCTTGAAGTCAGATCCCGTTTGCTGTCGATTGGCCGTCAGGTCGTGCACGACCGCGGCTACAACGGCTGTGGCGTACAGGACATCACGGCGGCGGCCGAGATTCCCAAGGGCTCGTTCTACAACTACTTCGCCAGCAAGGAAGACTTCGCGGCCGAGATCCTCGAGGACTACTGGACCTCGATCGAGACCCGCCACGGGCCGATCTTCTACGACGCGCGGGTCAAGCCACTGGAACGCATCGGCCAGTTCTTCCAGGCGCTGGTGCAGGAGCACGGCGAGCATGAATACAGCCTGGGCTGCCTGATCGGCAACCTGTCGCTGGAAATGTCCAACGGCAGCGAGCACACCCGCAAACGCCTGACCGATGTTCTGGCCCGCTGGGAAGGTTTGCTCGCCAGTTGCCTGCGTGAAGCGCAGCAACGCCGCGAACTGCCCGAAACAGCCAATGCCGAAGAGCTGGCCAGCGTCATCGTCGAAGGCTGGGAAGGCGCTGTCATGCGCGGCAAGGTCCTGCGCGACGGTGCGCCGTTGCAACGTTTCGTATCGATCGTTTTGCCACGGCTGCTGGAGTGAGTTTTTTTGCCCCATTAATAAGCCGACTGGTCATTTATGTTAAGCGCCACCCCCGTCATAAACCCGAGAGGTAAACCGCAATGAGCACGTCCGAAAACCTGTACACAGACCCCGCTGAACCCGCACTGCCAGGCAGTGGTTTCAAACTCGACCTGAGCAAGGCCGCCCTGGTGGTCATCGATCCCCAGAACGACTTCCTCAGCCCGACTGGCGCCAGTTGGGCAGTGTTCGGTGAGAGCATTGTCGAGAACAATACCGTCGAGAACCTGGAGAAACTGTTCAAGGCCTTCAAGGCAAGCAAACTGCCGGTTGCCGTGTCGCCGCACTATTACTACCCGCACGACCATGACTGGCATTTCGGCGGTCCGCTGGAAAAGGTCATGCACAGCATCTGCATGTTCGATCGCAAAGGGCCGAACACCCTGGAGGATTTCGAAGGGTCCGGCGCCGACTTCCTCGAGATCTACAAACCGTACATTCTCGATGGCCAGACCATCATCGCCTCGCCGCACAAGGTCTACGGCCCGGAAACCAACGACCTGGCGCTGCAACTGCGCAAGAAAGGCGTGACCCAGATCATCCTCGCCGGCATGGCGGCCAACCTGTGCGTGGAATCGCACTTGCGTGAGCTGCTGGAGCAGGGCTTCGAGATCGTGGTCGTGCGTGATGCCACCGCCGGCCCGCGCCTGCCGGACGGCGATGGTTACCTGGCGGCGATCATCAACTACCGCTTCCTCGCCCATGGCCTGTGGACCACCGAAGAAACCGTCGCGCAACTGCAACAGGCACGTTAAGCCTGTCACGCTGATCCGTCCCAGGGAGGCCGGGCATTGCGCCCGGTCTCCCGAAGGACCGCCCCTCGGAGAGCCCCGATGAAAATCCCGGCGCGCTATGAGCATTTCGTATTCGGCGTCGTGCAATCCGGCCTGACCTGCTCGGTCGCAGCCGCCATCGCCACCACGCCTCACGCGTTCGACATCGCCTTTGCGGGTCGCTGGCTGAGTGCCTGGGCGCTGTCCTGGGTGTTGATGTTGCCGGTGGTGTTGCTCGCGGCGCCCGTGATCCGAGGCGTGGTACGGCGCATGACCGTCACGGACGAGTGACCGCCGTGCACGGCAGGACCATGCGCATCCACCGCCTTTCAAGTGACGCCGCGCCCTCTTGCAGAGCACGTCACACCCGCCGGGAATTCCCCGCCTCCCCCCTCTACCCTTCGAGCCTGCAGAGCCCCCGACAATACAGAATGCTTGCAATTGGCCACTCAGTGACCGATGGGTTTTAACCGTGAACGTCCTGCTCGCAAATGTCGATATCAGACACAACGGCGGCGCGCTCGGAAAACTGGGTTGTCCGACAAGCCGGATAAGGTAGCGCTGCTTTTTGCAACGAATCACCACATCGCCAGGATGGATTTACCAGGAACAGCAGCGTCCGGAGGTCGCCGCATCTACCCAGGGCATAAGCCTGCCCCCATCAATACGTCTAAATGCCGTTCACCAGAGAAAAACAATAATGATCAGCCCGAGCTCCAAGGATTCGAGTGGCCAATTGGCGCAGGGCTTCAAGCCTCGCCACGTCACCATGTTGTCTATCGCAGGGATTATCGGCGCCGGCCTGTTCGTGGGTTCAGGGCATGCGATCGCGGCGGCGGGACCGGCGGTGTTGCTGGCCTATCTGGCCTCGGGCCTGCTGGTCGTCCTGGTCATGCGCATGCTGGGTGAAATGGCGGTGGCCAACCCGGACACCGGCTCGTTCTCCACCTATGCCGATCAGGCCATTGGCCGTTGGGCGGGTTTCACCATCGGTTGGCTCTACTGGTGGTTCTGGGTGCTGGTCATCCCGATCGAGGCGCTGGCCGCCGGACACGTATTGAACCAGTGGTTTGCACAGGTCGAAGCCTGGCAGTTCGCCCTCGCGTCAATCATTGCGCTGGTCGTGACCAACCTGTTCAGCGTGTCCAAATACGGCGAATTCGAATTCTGGTTCGCCATGGCCAAAGTGGTGGCGATCATCGGTTTCATCGGCGTGGGATTCGCGGTGTTGACGGGTTGGGTTCCCGACCGGCAAGTCAGCGGATTGAGCGGCCTGATGGCCGAGCACGGCGGATTCGCACCCAATGGCCTGTCAGCGGTCGTGGGCGCCTTCATCACCATCATGTTCAGTTTTATCGGCACCGAAGCGGTGACCATCGCCGCCGCTGAGTCCAGCCACCCGGCACAGAATATTGCCAAGGCCACGCGCTCGGTGATCTGGCGCATCGGGGTGTTCTATCTGCTGTCGATCTTCGTGGTGATCTCCGTGGTGCCCTGGAACGATCCCTTGTTGGCCGAAACAGGCTCCTACCAGCGCGCGCTGGAAATCATGAACATTCCCCATGCCAAATTCATGGTCGACGTGGTGGTGTTGATTGCCGTGGCCAGTTGCATGAACTCCTCGATCTACATCGCGTCGCGCATGCTGTTTTCACTGGCGCGCCGTGGCGACGCGCCCCGACCGCTGAAGGCGACCTCGGCCGGCGGCGTGCCACGGGCGGCAGTGCTCGCCAGTACCGTGCTGGGTGCGGCTATCACGGTGTGGAGCTACTTCATGCCCGCCGGGTTGTTCGAATTCCTGCTCGCCAGTTCCGGTGCGATTGCCTTGCTGGTGTACCTCGCGATTGCGGTTTCGCAGCTGCGCATGCGTCGGATGCTGCGTCGGCAAAACGTCGAGTTGACCTTTCGCATGTGGTTGTTTCCCTGGCTGACGTGGCTGGTGATCCTGTTCATCTGCGCGGCCCTGACGGTCATGATGATCTCCCCGCAACACCGTACCGAAGTCAGCACGACCATTGGTCTGGCCCTGGCGATCTCGTTCATCGGCCTGGTCACCTCGCGTCAGGCTGCCCAGCCGGCCAGAGCGACATCAGCGGGATGACACACATGCCATCGAGCCGCCCCGCACTCAACGGGAAATCCACCCAATCGATTGGTTTCCTGCTACTGGACCAATTCACTCTGATCTCCCTGGCATCGGCGGTGGAGCCCTTGCGCATGGCCAATCAGTTGTCGGGGCAGGAGCTCTACCGCTGGCATACGTTCAGCCCGGGTGGCGAACCGGTCTGGGCCAGTGACGGCGTGCCGATCACCCCCGACGCAGCGTGGGACGATCCCTGGCAGGCCGACACGGTGATTGTGTGTGGCGGGGTGGGCATCCAGAACGTGGTCACGCCCGAGCACCTGACCTGGCTCAAAGCCCTGGCGCGGCAGTCCCGGCGGCTGGGAGGCATCTGTACCGGCAGTTGGGCGCTGGCCAGAGCCGGTTTGCTCGATGGCTACGAATGCAGTGTGCACTGGGAATTCCTGGCAGCCATGCAGGAGGCTTTCCCGCGAGTGGCCATGAGCGCGAGCCTGTTTACCCTCGACCGCAACCGCTTCACCAGTTCCGGCGGCACGGCGCCCATGGACATGATGCTGCACCTGATCGGTCGCGATCATGGCCGCGAGTTGTCTGCGGCCATTTCGGAGATGTTCGTCTACGAGCGCATTCGCAACGAACAGGATCACCAGCGCGTTCCACTCAAGCATGTGCTCGGCACTCATCAGCCGAAACTGCAGGAAATCGTCGCGTTGATGGAGGCCAATCTCGAGGAACCGATCGACCTGGATCACCTCGCGCAATACGTAGACCTGTCACGTCGACAACTGGAGCGTTCGTTTCAGAAATACCTGCACTGCACACCGTCACGTTACTACCTGCGGCTACGCCTTGTTCGAGCGCGCCAGTTGCTCAAGCAAACCTCAATGTCGATCGTCGAGCTGACGGCTGCCTGCGGTTTTGTATCCACGCCGCACTTCTCCAAATGCTATCGCGAGTACTTCGGTGTGCCGCCGAGCGACGAGCGCTGTGGTGCGGGAACCGGCCGCAAACCCGCCGTGCCCGCAATCGCTCAACCGCGATGGGTCCAACCGGTCACCGCGTTCGACCAGGCACGCAGCGAATCGACCTTTGCCAGCGTCCCGGTCAGCGCACCGTCCACGGCCTAGATCGACGCCTCACGCCGATACCGCCCAGGCGACTGCCCGTGAACACGCCGGAACGCGACGCCGAAGGCCGCGTCGGACAGATAGCCCAGCGAAGCCGCGATGGACGAGACGCTTTCGCCGCCCTTCTGCAAGCGTGCTGCCGCCACACGCATGCGCCAGCGGGCGCTGTATTCGACGGGGGCTTGCCCGACCTGCGCCTTGAACCTTGCGGCGAAACTCGAGCGCGACATGCAGGCAAGTTCCGCCAGTTCGCCCAGCCTCCAGTTCTTTTCCGGCTGGCGATGTATCGCCCCCAACACCGGCGCGATGGCCGGATCGCGAAGCCCTGCGAGCCAGTTCAAGTCATCCATGGACGCCGTGGAAATGTGATATCGCAAGGCGTGGACAAAGATCATTCGCAGCAGATCGTTGCACACCGAATAGGCGCCCACCTGTGCCGACTGCCACTCTCGATCGAGTTCATCCAGCAGCCAGGCGAATGACGAAGCGCCCGCGCCACTCGCCGGAATGATGAAGGCCGGCGGCAACAGATCGATCAGCTCGACAGCCCCCGGACGCTCGACCGACACACTGCCCCCCAGCAACTCCACATCCTCCCCTGCCCCCATCTTCGCCGACGCGCCTTCCTGGGAAAACACCACGGCCGCATCGACGGGCTCGACCTCCGGTGAACTGGCCAGGACAAAGGGCGTGCGCGACACCACGAAGCAATCACCCGCACGCAGAAGCTGAGCCGGCGCGCCCTCGGTGAGCAGCCAGCACTCACCGCGCCGCACCACATTGAATTTCAACTCGATGGGACGAAACCGCAGGGCCCACACGCCCCCGGCTTGCAGGCGCACCGAGCACGCCGTGCGCAGGCCGGTCATCGCGAGCACATCAGACAAGGGATCGGAGGTTGCGCTTTGGATGATCACGATAAAAACCCGGATGTTATGACCTGTTTTGTCCGGCGATAGTAACCAAGAATAGTCAGCCTCGATAGCAGGAGGACACACACATGCCAACGCCACAACAGCCTATCCGCTCGCCCTTTCACGCTGCCAGCACCGCCGCCGATGTCATGGCTGGCGTGGACCTGAGCGGTCGCATCGCCATCGTCACCGGCGGCCACTCCGGCATCGGCCTGGTCACCGCCAGACGCCTGGCCGAGGCCGGCGCGAACGTCATCGTACCCGCCAGGGATCCGCACAGAGCCCGCGAGGCGTTGGCAGATGTCGGGCAGGTCGAAGTGCAGGCCATGGACCTCATGCAACCCGACTCCATCCAGGCCTTTGCGCGACGCATCGTGGCCCAGGGCAACCCGATATCCCTGCTGATCAACTGCGCCGGGATCATGGCCGCGCCCTTGCTGCGCGACGCCCAGAGCCACGAAAGCCAGTTCGCCACCAATCACCTGGGGCACTACCGCCTGACCTGTGGCCTGTGGCCCGCGCTTGTCGCAGGAAAGGGCCGCGTGATTGCCGTGTCATCGCGTGGGCATCAGATCGCCGGGATCGATTTCCAGGACATCGATTTTCAGCAACGCCCCTACGACAAATGGCTCGCCTACGGTCAGTCGAAAACCGCCAATGCGCTGTTCGCCCTGGCGCTGGATCGACGCGGCAGTCCACACGGCATACGCGCTTTTTCCCTGCACCCGGGACAGATCCTGACGGACCTGGCGCGTCACCTGAGCACCGAGGAAATCGCCGCGTTCGACATTTATGATCAACAGGGCAAGCCAAGGGTCGAGCCCGAATCGGGTCTCAAGACCCTGGAGCAAGGCGCGGCAACGGGTCTGTGGTGCGCCACCAGCAAGGACCTGGACAACCAAGGCGGTGTGTACTGCGAAGACTGCAACATCGCGCCGATCAATGACGCGGCACTGGGGCGCAAGGGCGTGGCGCACTGGGCGGCCGACCCGGAACTCGCCGAGCGCCTTTGGGCGTTGTCCCGGCAATGGACAGGCATGGACGTCGCCTGAGCGCTGGAGGCCGTCCGGGCAAACGCCGGACTGCTTATCCGTTGCTGCTCATCCAGCACATCCGGATCGAATCGCGCCGGCCAGGGCCGGTGTCGGACAGCTCGGCCCTCGACGGCATTGGCGCAAACACCGAAAACAGGGTCATGGCACGGCCTGTGCTCTCCCGGATGGCGTGCGATTGCGATCGCACCGACAGCCCTTCAGGAGATCCCTCATGTCTGCCATTGAACACACCACCGATATCGACCTGGTCGCCTATGTCGACCAGGCCCGGGCTGATGCCCTTCACGCCTTTGACACCCTGCGGGCGAACGGCACGCTGTCGGCGAGCCTGACGTTCCACATTTCCCATCGCATCCCCGGCACCGACCGCTTGCTGGGAATTCGTTTTCCCGGTGGCCTGGCACGGGACCAGACGCCGAAGATCAGCCTGTCGGCGTTCGCCGATCACCCTGACTCGCTGATCAATGAAGCGCGCCTGCAAGCCGACACCGTGATCCATGTGCACACCGCCTGGCTGTCGGCCTGGTCACTGGCGCACAAGCCGTTCCCGATCCTCTATGTGGCGGCGGCCCGGCACCTGCTCGCACGGGAAATCCCCAACCATCTGGAGCGCACCCGCAGCGCCCTCGAGGTGATTCGCGAGCGCCTGGACCAGCACCCTGAACTGGCGCCGCCTCCGGCGTTGCTGGAATCCAACGGCGGCGCCAACTTCTGGGGCCAGGGGATTCTGAAGACTTCGGAGATCATCCTCTTTGTCGAGGAGGCCGCGCGTTACCAGGCGATTGCCGAACAGTTGGGGGGGGCGCAGGTTTACACCCCCGGCGCGCTCGAACTGCAATGGAAGCGTACCGGTTTGCTGGAGCGGTCCAAAGCCTATACCGGTTGAGCCCCCTCTCCGTCACGCCCGGGTGCTGCTCCAGCAGCACCCTCCCAGCAGGTGCGTCCAGGCCAGCAGTCCGCTCGCTGTAAACTCGCCAAGCGCTCCCCCCGGCAATAAGTTTTTCTACATATTTTTCAACAAGTTACATTTTACTACCGCGCTTTTTCATTTTAGGTACGGTTGTTGCGATACCCCCATCAAACGGGCTGATACACAGACCCGATATTAGCCTTGCGAGAGTCTTCGACCTCTCTTCCGAAGCAGTAATGGGGAGCACTATGTTCAAACGCACACGTTTATCCATCGCGGTGGCTGTCAGCCTGGGAAGCCTTTGCATCAACAGCAGCTACGCCGACGAAAACCTCGACCCACAGGCATCGGCCACCAGCGGCTCGACCCTGGA
The DNA here is from genome assembly GCF_949767465.1 of Pseudomonas sp. IT-P12. Taxonomy (NCBI): domain Bacteria; kingdom Pseudomonadati; phylum Pseudomonadota; class Gammaproteobacteria; order Pseudomonadales; family Pseudomonadaceae; genus Pseudomonas; species Pseudomonas sp. IT-P12. Next base: position 990,767 of record NZ_CATKPY010000011.1, read on the forward strand.
AAAAGTCACGGTCACCGCCCAGAAGCGCGAAGAAACCGTACAGGAAGTGCCCGCACCGATCTCTGTCCTCAGCGGCGACAAGATCCGCGAAGCGTCGCTCAATTCCGCCAACGAAATCACCCGCTACATTCCCAATGCCTCGGCAGGCACCACCGACGGCCACGGCCGCCCACGCTGGTGGATCCGCGGCCTGGGCACCGGTGACCAGGGGGCCAACACCGTGAGCCCGGTGGGCATCTACATGGACGACGTGTACATCTCCAACATCAGCGCCACCGGCTTTCCGCTGTTCGACCTGGACCGTGTCGAAGTGCTGCGCGGCCCGCAGGGCACCCTGTGGGGCAAGAACACCACCGGCGGCGCCATCAACTTCATCTCGAAAAAACCGACCTTCAAGGAGGACGGCTATTACAAGCTGGACGCGGGCACCTACGCCAACCGTGCCGTTGAAGGCGCGGTGGGCGGTGCCCTGGTTGACGACAAGCTCGCGGCCCGCGTGGCGATCCGTCACCAGGCCAATGACGGCTACAGCGAAAACAAGGCCAATGGCAACGACCGTGGCGCCCTTGAGGACGACGCGATTCGCCTGCAGTTCCTCGCCGTACTCTCGGATGACCTGGAAGCCAACCTCAACTTCCACAGTCGCCGTTACCACGACACCGGCAGCTCCAGCTCCGTCAACTATGGCACCGGACCGAACGGCAACAATCAGTTCGGCTACCACGTGGACCCCAAGCAGGGCGATGTGTACTACAACGCCAAGAACAGCGCGAACATCGAACAGGATGGCGGCAACCTCAACCTGATCTGGCAACTGGGCGACCTGCAACTGACCTCGATCACCGCGCTCGAATCGTTCAAGCGCGATGCCGTGAGCGACAGCGACAACACGCCCCTGGAATTGCAGCGCGGCTATGCCTACGCCAACAGCCGACAGTTCTCCCAGGAGCTGCGCCTGGCCTCACCCAGCAGCGACCGGCTGAACTGGGTGGCGGGCCTGCACTACTTCAACGAAGACCTCGACTCCAAAAGCGCCAACGGCACGCTGGACAACACCTACATCAACCGCAGCTACAACCGCGTGGCGTACGACCAGAAGACCGAAAGCTATGCGCTGTTCGGCAGCGTGACCTACAACTTCACCGACGACTTCAGCCTGACCGGTGGCCTGCGCTGGACCCGCGAACGCAAGTCGATCGACCTGAACCGCGTGGCCAACGTGGGTCAGGCGAGCTTCGGCGGTGGCGACTGGTGGAAACCCGAGAATGTCACCTCGGCCCTGGGCGTCACCGCCCTGCAGGATGAAAGCAACACCTGGAGCGACTGGACCTACGACCTCACCCCGCAATACAAACTGTCGGACAACGCCCGGGTGTATTTCCGCTATTCCAAGGGCTTCCGCTCCGGTGGCTACAACGCTGGCGTCACCACGCAATCGACGGTGGCCACGGTGGATCCGGAATACCTCACCGCGTACGAACTGGGGTTGAAGTCCGAGTGGTTCGACGGGCGCCTGAACGCCAACGCCAACCTGTTTTATTACGACTACGAAGACATCCAGTTGAACATCGTGACCGCCGTCAACAACCAGACCGTGTCACGCCTGGCCAACGGCGCACAGGGCGAGGCCTACGGCGCCGAGTTCGAACTCGAAGCGATCCCGCTGGACAACCTGCACGTCAACTTCGGCCTCGGCCTGCTGCACACCGAATTCACCGACTACACCTCGGGCCCCAACGATTACTCGGGCAACAAATTCGTCCGTGCCCCTAACGTCTCTGCGGTGATCGGTGCCGACTACCGGATTCCGCTGAACGTCGGTGGTGCCATCGTCGTCGGCACCGATTGGGACACCCGCAGCCGCCAGTACTATTTCACCAACGACCAAAGCCAGAACATGCGCAGCGGCGGCTACACCCTCGGCAATGCCCGACTGACCTACGAACTGCCGGGCGGCAAAACCGAGGTGACGGGCTACGTGCACAACCTCACCGACAAGGAATACCGCAGCCATACCCTGCCCGGCGGCTTCCAGAGCGCCGGCGTGATGTTTGGTGACCCCCGCACCTTCGGCGTTTCACTGACCAGCCGCTTCTGATCAACCCTGGTGGCCGGCGTTGGCCGGCCACTGCCACACAAGGCAGATACTCATGAAACTTTCGCGCTTGTTTCCCTCCCGACTCTGGGTGCCGGCTTCGCTGGTGCTGGGGTTATTCGCCAGCCAGTTGAGCCTCGCGGCCGCCCCGTTGAAAACCGTGCGCATCGCCACGGTCGCCTACTCGAATGCCGGCAAGGTCACCTTCAACGGCCCGACCTACCTGATGGACAAGGACCCATGGCTGAAGGAGCAACTGGCCAAACGCGGTGTCGAGTTGCAATGGGTGCCGGCGGCCACTGCCTCGGTAGGTACCTTCGTCAATGAAGAGTTCGCCAACAAGCGCATCGACTTCGCGTTCTACGGCGACCTGCCGAGCATCATCCTCAACTCATCCGGCGTCTCGACCAAGCTGCTCGCGGCGGGCGGCACCGGCAACAATGTCTACCTGGTGGTGCCGCCAGACTCCACCGCGCAGTCAATCGATGACCTGAAGGGCAAGCGCGTGGCGCTGCACCGTGGCCGGCCGTGGGAACTGTCGTTCGCCAAGCTGCTGGAATCGCGGCAGCTGACATTCGACGATTTCCGCATGTTCAATCTCAACCCCCAGGCTGGCGGCGCCGCGCTGAGTGCCGGTCGCATCGACGGCTTCTTCACCTTGAGCGACGCTTACCTGCTTGAAGACAAGAAGGTCGGCAAGATCATCTGGTCAAGCAAACAGGCACCGGCAGACTGGAAAATGCGCGCGGAGCTGTTCGGTGCCAGCGACTTCGTCGACCAGCAACCGGAAGTCACGCAACTGGTGGTGGACGCCTATCTGAAGGCGCTGCAATGGGCCTCCCAGGAAGAGCACAAGGCCGAGTACATCGAGCTGTTGTCACAGTCGGGCCAGCCGCAGAGCGTGCTGTTGCGCGAAGTGGACGGCGAATCCTGGAAGGATCACTTCAGCCCGCTGATCAACGTGCCCCTGCGCCAGCATTACCAGGACGGCATCGCCTACAGCCTCCAGGCCAAGCTGATACGCAAGGACGTCAAGGTCGATGACCTGCTGGACAACCGCTTTGTCGAACAGGGCCTGAAGAACCTCAACCTGACTTCCGAGTGGAAGTAACCGCCGATCAGAGGGACACGAACAGCGGTCAAACAACGCGGGCATCCGGACAGACCGCGTTATCGTTGACGACCATCGCGAGCGGGCTCGTTCCCACAGGGCAATGCGGACACCCGTGGGAGCGGGCATGCTCGCGAAAAACGTCCCAACAACGCGGGCATTCAGACCGCCCGCTCTCTTGCCGCCGGAATACTCAGGCCGCGTTTTCCAGCAGTTTCTTACCCTGTTCCCACAAACCCGTCATATTCCACTGCTGCTCCAACACCCCCGGGCCGAACTCTTTCGAGCCGCCCAGACCTTCGGCCAGGCCCTGGAACCAGGCACCCTCTTCGATCAGCAGGATCAGCTTGGACACCGGGATAATGCCAGCTCCCCAGAAGGTCGCACCGCCATTGGCCTCGAGGATCGCTTGCAGGTGGGGATCGCGCTGGAGCTGCTCAATTATGAAGTCCGGCTCCGGCTGGCGACGATCGACATAGATCGGCAATTCGCGGGACAGGGTCACGCGTTGCGAAGCGGCATAGCGGATTGGCAACACCCGGTGCGCGCTGGCCCAGCCACCCAGCCATGGGGTGTGCACGTGGATCACCAGATTGATGTCCGCACGCTCGGCGAACACCTTCGCGTAACGCCTGCCATTGCCACCGGCCTTGCTGCCACTCAAAGGCGAACTGCCGGCAACGGATTCGTCCAGGTACAACACGCCGTCATAGTCGGCCACCACCGCACGGATTTCTTCGTCTTCCGCCCACGGGCCAGGCGCATGCAGGGCGATCACCAGGCGGGTCTCGGGCACACGCAGGTAGGCCTGAAGGGTGTTGGTGGCGGTCAGGGTGCGGGTATTTTTCAGCACGCGGAAGGCCTTGGCGAAATCGCGCTTGGCCTGATCCAGGTAGGTCAGTTGTTCGGCAGTCAACACGTGAGTCATGGCAAAACACTCCAGCTAATCGATTGAGAATGCCGGATCGCAGTCCTGGCATGTCAACCTGCTGAGCACTTCCTGTGCCAGCTTGCGACAGGCCACTAACCATCTGTTTTTAATCACTTTTATCCAACACGACAAGATTGCGGACGAGCCCCGCCGCGATCTTGCTGCATCACCAGCATCACCTGCTGATCAACTGCTGCTACGCCAGCAGCCGTCCGCCATCCTGTCCCCCTGTACCGCCCAAGGCCCCGGCCCACGGTGCTCCGAGTGCTTGGCACAGCCGTTGCAATTGCTGCGACACCGCGGCTCTCGTACCGACCGGCCCGAGTTTTCTGATTCTGGAGTTTTCTATGAGTACCGAATTTTTCTGGCGCCTGCCCCTGGGCAGTGACGGGCATTATCTGGCCACCGACAAAAATACCCGGGGCGCCGCCATTCATCGTCCGGGCAACATCGCGCCAGGCCGGTTGCCGAATGGTGAACCGGACGGTTTCACCTACATCGACTACATCGCGCAAGTGGCCAAGGCCGCCGAGCTCGCCGGCTTTGAAGGCGCCCTGCTGCCCACCGGCCCGGAGCCGTGGATCGCCGCTGCGGCGCTGGCGCGGGAAACCCGCCGGATCAAGTTCCTGATCGCGTTCCAGGCCACCTGGACCCTGCCGGCGTACGCTGCACAGCAAGCGGCCATCCTGCAGAACCTCAGCCACGGACGGCTCGACTGGAACATCATCACCGGTGGCAACCCGGCGGCTCAACGCGCCAACGGCGACTTCCTCAGCCATGACCTGCGCTACAAGCGCACCGGCGAATTCCTCGACATCATCAAGGGCTTGTGGGAGAACGAATCGTTCTCCTACCAGGGCGATGTCTACCAACTGGAAAACGGCTCACTGCCACGCGGCCTGACCCGGGAGCGCAAGCCGAGCGTGTACTTCTCCGGTTTCTCCGACCCGGCGCTGGACGTTGCCGCCCGTCACGCCGATGTCTACCTGAACTGGGCAGAGCCGGTCGACAAGCTCAAGCCACACATCGAACGGGTGCGCGAACTGGCCGACAAGCAAGGCCGCGAAGTGCGCTTTGGCATTCGCATCGACCTGTTCGCCCGTGAGACAGAAGAAGCGGCATGGTCGGAGCTGCGCCGCCAGTACGATCGCATCGATGCCAAAACCAGCGAGTTCATCAAGAGCTTCGCCAGCGGCTCGGACTCGGTCGGCGCGGCCCGGCAAACGGCCTACCACCAGAACTCCGAACGCTTCGAAGACCTGATCATCGGCCCTAATCTGTGGGCCGGTTTCGGCAAGGCCAAGCCGGGGCCGACGATTGGCCTGGTCGGCAGCCATGAGAACGTCGCCGAGCGCCTGGCCGAATACCGCGACGCCGGTTTCTCGACCTTCATCCTGGCCGGTAACCCGCACCTTGAAGAAGCCTTGCGCATTGGCCAGGAAGTGCTGCCACTGGTGCATCAACGGCCTGTCGCGGACGCAACGCCTGCGGCGAGCAACCTGAAGATCGCCGGCTGATCGGCCGCACAGACATCGCACCTGCACCCAGCCCCGCACACCCCCCGGTGTCTGCGGGGTTTTCACGATCCAGGCATCGGTTTTTGAAGAAGTGAATCCATGATCGAGCACTACCCTTTGCTGCGCAGTCTGCTGATCTATCGCGAAATGCCCCGGCGCTTCGCCCTGACCACCCTCCTGTTCCTCGTGGTCAGCGGCGGGCTGGCCGTCCAGCAATGGCTGATCGGGCAGGCCATGAACGACGTCAACAACGGCCAGGCCGTCATCCGTCTGGACGACGGCAGCCTGGATGCCAGTCGCGCGTGGTTCTGGGTATGGCTGCTGCTCGCCGTGGCGCTGGTGCGCGGCGCGGCCCAATATGCCAGTGGCGTGTTGTCGCTGATCCTCAGCCAGGCCCTGCTCACCCGCCTGCGCGAGCGCATCCTGCAGCAGGTGCAAACTCTGCCGCTGGGCTACCACTGGGAGCATGGCATGGGCGAGATGATCAGCCGCACCACCCGGGATGCGGACAAATTGCGCGATGCGTTGATCAGCTTCTGGCGACAACTGGTGGAAACGCCACTGATCCTGGTGGCCACAGTCGGCCTGTTGGCCTGGTACGACGCCTGGCTGGGACTGGTGCCGCTGCTGTTGACCGCCCTGGGTCTGTGGATTTTCGTGCGCCAGACCGAACGCCTGTTGATCCTAGACCGTGAAGTGGGCGCCGCCTACGACCGGGTCAATCAGGACCTCAGCGAAGGCATCGGCGGTGTCCGGGTGATCAAGTCGTTCGCGCTGGAGGCCAGTCGCATCGAACGATTCAGCCAGCAGGTCGGTTTCTTTGCCGAGCAGGCACGCCTTGCCCTGGCCTTTGCCAGCTCACGGATACCGCTGCCGCAAGTGATCGTTGCGCTCAGCCACGTATGGATTTTTGTCTATGGCGCCCTGCGGGTACGCGACGGCCATCTGGGCATCGGTGAATGGGTGACGTCACTGCTGATTGCCACCACCCTGGTGTTTCGTATCGAAGGCATCGGCCGGGTGATGCAGGTGTTCGCCGATGCGCGCTCCTCTGCCGAGCGCATCTGGCAACTGCTCGACGCGCCACTGACCCTGCAGAGCGCAACCCAGGCGTTGCCGGCGCGGCCGCTGGGGTTGCGCTTCGAGCAGGTCACCGTCAACGCGCCAGGCGGCGGCCGAAGCATCCTGCACGATTGCAGCTTTACGCTGGAGCCCGGCGAGGTTGTCGCACTGGTCGGGGCCACGGGCGCCGGCAAGAGTCTGCTGGCGAGCCTGTTGCCACGCCTGACGGATGCGCAGCAGGGCGTGGTCTCGCTCGGTTCCAGCCGTGACGGCTGGCAGGACGTGCGCACGCTCAACCTGGACGCGTTGCGCCAGCGTGTGCACGTCGTACCCCAGGAAAGCTTCATGTTTTCCGACACCCTCGCCGCCAACCTGCGCCTGGCTGCTCCCGGGGCAAGCGACGACAGGCTGCTCCAGGGCTTGAGCCTGGCCGCGGCCGAGGACGTGCTGGAGCGCCTTCCCCATGGGCTGGACACTGCGCTGGGCGACCGCGGCGTTACGCTGTCCGGCGGTCAACGCCAACGCATCAACCTCGCGCGCGCTCTGCTGGCACGTCCCGACATCCTGTGCCTGGATGACGCCACCAGTGCCTTGGACTCTGTTACCGAGCGCCGGGTGATCCACAACATTCGCGGCTTGCTGCAACACGACGGGCAAACCACCACGTTGCTGATTGTCTCCAGCAAGCTGTCCACCATCCTGCTCGCCGACCGGGTCCTGGTGCTGGCAGACGGTCACATTGCCGACAGCGGCACGCACGCCGAGCTGGTCGAACGCAACGCTTTCTACCGTGATCTTTTGGGGGTCGAACATGACGAATCCACTGCCCGGTAAAGCGCTCAGCGATATCGAGATTGAAGAAGCGCTGGCCAAAAAGGGCCTGGATCGCAGCATGTTCAGTCGGCTGTTGCCGCTGCTCGGCCCGGTGCGCTCACGCATTCTGGCGGTGATCGGGCTGGAGTTGCTGCTGGTGTTCGCCGTGTTCCTGCGCCCCTGGTTCGTCCGCGAGCTGCTCGACCGCGGCCTGGTTCGCCAGGACGATGCATGGCTGCTGGATTTGCCCCTGACAGGCCTGCTGGGCCTGGGTCTTGTGGGCACCTGGAGTGCACGTTTCCTGCTGGCCGGCCTCTCGCAATACATCGCCGGCAGCGCCGCCATTCGCGTACTCAACGACTTGCGGGTGCGGGTGTTCAGCCATGTGCAGGCATTGAGCATCGGCTACTTCGATCGGACCAAGGCCGGTCGCATCATTTCCCGTGCCGACCGTGACGTCGACAGCCTCGAAGCGCTGCTGATCCAGGGCCCGCCGGAACTGCTCGGCGCCCTGCTGCGTTGCAGCGTCGCCTCGATCATGTTGTGGCTGATCTCGCCGGTGTTTTTCCTTGGCCTGGCGGGCATCGTGCCGGCGTTGTTCGTGGCGACCTGGAGCTTCAAGCGGATCTCGCAACGCACCTGGGCCCGGGTGGCGGAGAACCGCAGCCGCTTCACCGCGCACCTGGTGGAAACCGTGGCCGGGGCGCGCATGATCCAGCAATGCGTGCAGCAGGAACCGAACCGCCTGCGCTATCGAGGCTTGCTGGAAGACTTCAACAATGCCTTGATTGGCGGCAACCTGCGCTCGGGCTGGTTCGCGCCGTTTACCGGGCTGCTGGCGGCGCTCGGCATGGCGGTGCTCCTGATGCTGGGCGCGTATGGCCTGGCGCAGCACCAACTGACGGTCGGGCAAGTCGCCGAAAGCCTGTTCTACGTGATGCTGTTCCTCGGCCCCCTGCAGGAACTGTCCGATCTGTTCGAGCGCTATGCCACGGGTTCGGCTTCGGCCCAGCGGATTTTCCTGCTGCTCGATACCCCACCGGACATTCTCGACAGCGACACCCCGGTGCCCCTCGAAAAAGCCCGGGGCGCGGTGAACTTCGAGCACGTGACATTCGCGTATCAGCCGGGTGCAAAAGCGGTGATCGAGGACTTCGTCCTGCGCATCCCCGCCGGTCAAGTGCTGGCACTGGTCGGCCCGTCCGGACATGGCAAGAGCACCCTGGTGCAACTGCTCACGCGCTTCTACGAAGTGCAGCACGGTGCGGTGACACTCGACGGCATCGACATCCGGCAACTGACCCAGCAGCAATTGCGTCGCCACGTGGGCGTGGTGCTCCAGGACAATGTGCTGTTCAGCGGGACCATCCTCGACAACCTGCGACTGGCCCGCCCGGACGCCAGCGATGAGCGACTGATCGCAGCGGCGCAGGCACTGGGTGCCGACGAAGTGCTGGAGCGGCTGCCCCGCGCGTATCACACCGAAGTCGGCGCGCTGGGTGCTCACCTGAGCCATGGACAACGACAACTGGTGTGCCTGACCCGTGCCTTCCTCGCCGACCCGGCCGTGCTGGTCCTCGACGAAGCGACCTCGGCGGTCGACATCCACACCGAACGGCGCATCCAGAAAGCCTTGCGGCGCCTGTGTGAAGGACGCACGGCCATCATCATCGCCCATCGGCTGGCGACCATTCGCGACGCCGACCGGATCGGCGTCGTGCGCAACGGCCGAATGATCGAGCTGGGCAACCACAGCGCGCTGCTCGACCAGGGCGGGGCCTACGCCGCGTTGTATCGCACCTACGAACACAACGAACACGCCCCCGCCGCGCCACAGCCCGCGAGCGCCTGATGACGCGCCGTGCTGCTGGTCACCCACCGACCTTGCTGATCGATTGCTGCTCCAGCAGCAATAGATCCCCGTAGCCCCTGTAATCACTGCGGCAGGTCCCCGTAAACACGGGGCTTTGCCGATGATTCGCCGCGTGGCATGCCCGTTGCAAATGCCCTACGCAATCGGTGATCAACCGCCTCTGTGAAGACCTGCCGTAACCTATGGAGTAAGCACAATGTCCCACCCCCTCGAAACACTCTGGTACACCCGCTGCCCGGTGCCAACCGGCCTCGGCATCGCCGTTCAAAAGGGTTGGCTGGAAGAAGCCCTTGAACAGCAAGGCACGCGCATCCAGTCGTTGCGTGAGTCCAGCGAGCAGGCCGTGCGCGAATCGCACTTTGATCACACCCTGCAGAACTCGGTTCGCCACGGCGGCAACATCCCGGCCATCTGGGCTAAATCCAGCGGCCGCGACACGCGGGTCATCGGCTTGTCCTGGGCCGATGAAATCCAGTTGATCCTGACCCTGCCCGGCAGCGACATCAAATCCGTCAAGGACCTCAAGGGCCGCAGGTTCGGCCTGCCGCACTGGGTCAATGCGCAAATCGACTTCACCCGCGCACAGGCCCTGCGCGGCCTGGAGAACGCCCTCAAACTCGAAGGCCTTGAAGTCAAGGATGTCGAGCTGGTGGATTACGTCCACGGCGGCACATTCAGCGATGAGGCCACCCAGGTGGTCAATGGCGTGGCCAACTTCGGTGGGCGCCGCAACGGCGGCCAGAACGCCGAGCTGGTGGGCCTGCTGCGCGGCGAAGTCGATGCGATCTTCCTCAAGGGCGCACACGCCGCCCAACTGGCCCACCAGTTTGGCCTGCACACCGTGATCGACACCGGCTCGCATCCGGAACCGCTGATCCGCTCGAACAACGGCACCCCGCGCACCCTCAGCGTCGACAGCCATTTGCTGGATCAGCACTACGACACGGCGGTGGCGATCCTGTCCTCGGTGGTACGCGCCGAAGAATGGGCCTGGACTCACCCGCAGGACACCCGGCGCTTCCTGGCCCACGAAACCAACAGCAGCGAGTACTGGGTCACCGCGGCCTACGGCACGGATGCGCACCAGCGCCTGCGCACCAACCTCGATGAGCGCTCGATCAATGGCGTGCAGGACTTCACCGATTTCCTGCACCGCTGGAACTTCATCCCGGCGACGTTCTCCGTTGCCGACTGGATCGACCCTCGCCCTCAGGAAACCCTGCGCAGTCTGGTGGCCACCCGTACCGGTTGACACGTTGCCTCGGGCAGCCGGCTACAGCCCCTGCCCGTTTCGATTTTCAGTGCCATGACTTGTCTGGATTGCCTGCATGACAAAACCTCTCGATACACTCTGGTACACCCATAGCCCGGTTCCCACCGGGCTGGGCATCGCGGTCGAATCCGGCCGCCTGGCCGAAGCTTTTCGCCCTTACGGCACGAACATTCAAGGCTTGCGCGAATCTTCCGACCGGGAAGTGCGCGAGGCGCATTTCGACCACCACCTGGACAACTCGGTCCGCCACGGCGGCAACACCCCGGCGATCTGGGCCAAGGCCAGCGGCAAGAACACCCGTGTGCTGGGCCTGTCCTGGAGCGACGAAGTCCAGTTGATCCTGACCACCCCGGAAAGCGGGATCAAAACCACCCGCGACCTGCGCAACCGGCGCTTTGGCATTCCCAAATGGGCCAACGTACAGATCGACTTCGGTCGCGCCCAGGCGTTGCGCGCCCTGGAAAACGCCCTGCAACTCGAAGGACTGGGGATCGCCGACGTCGAACTGGTGGATTACCCCTACGGCGGCACCCACAGCGACGAACCGATCCAGCATGTGTTCGGCGCGCAAATAACCCTGAAGAATCGACGGCGCAACAACGAGCTGATCGGCCTGTTGCGTGGCGACATCGACGCGGTCTTCGCCAAGGGCGCTCATGGCGTGCAACTGGCCGAGGAGTTCGGGCTGCATGTGGTGATCGATACCGGCTCGCACCCGGACCCGATGATTCGCAGCAACATCGGCACCCCGCGAACCCTGACAGTGGACCAACACATGCTCGACGAGCATTTCGATGCCGCGGCACTGATCGTCGAAACCGTGTTGCGGGCCGAACAGTGGGCCTGGAGCCATGCCGACGAAACCCGCCGCTTCCTCGCCCGCGAACTCAACACCAGCGAATATTTCGTCGCCGCAGCCTATGGCGAAGACGCACACCGCAGGTTGGTCACCCGCCTCGAGGAACGGTCCCTGCTGGCCCTGCAGGACCTGACCCATTTCCTTCATCGGCATCACTTCATCGACCACGCCTTCAATGTGCGTGACTGGGTTGATTCCCGGCCGTTGGAGTCGGTGCTGGACAAAACCAGGCTGGCCATCTGATGAACAGCCTGATCAGTGCGACAGCCCAGCCACGGCTGTGTATTCGGCGGCTGCGCTTCAGCCGGCTCAGCGGGTTTGTGTCACCGTTGCTGGTGCTGCTGGCCTGGACGCTGGTGGCGCAATCCGGTCGCTATTCCGAGCAGTTGCTGGTGCCACCGGCGGTGGTCTGGGACACCTTCAAGGACTTGCTGCACAGCGGCGAACTGCTGGAGCACATCCGCTTCAGCCTGAGTCGCCTGGGCCTGGGTTTCGCCTTCGGCGCCAGCGCCGGGTTGCTGTTCGGTATCGTCCTGGCCCTGTCGAAAACAGTCGAAGTGTATTGCTCTCCGCTGTTCCACACCCTGCGGCAGATCCCCTCCATTGCCTTGATACCGATGTTCATCCTGGCGTTCGGCGTGGAAGAGACATTCAAGATCCTGATCGTCACCAAAGCCGTGTTCTTCCCGGTCGCGCTGGCTGCCAGCGAGGGGATCAAGGCGATCCCGCGCAACTACTTCGAGGTCGGGCGCATTTACCGCCTGCCGCTGCGCCATCTGATTGCCGACATCGCCTTCCCTGCCGCCGCACCGCCGATTCTCACCGGCCTGCGCATCGGCCTGAGTCGGGCCTGGATGGTCCTGGTCGCCGCCGAGCTGCTGGCGGCCGACAGCGGCCTGGGGCAGATGATCGAGATGGCGCGGCAGATGATGCGCATCGACATCGTGATGGTCGGCGTGGTGGTCATCGGACTGATCGGCTTCGTCCTCGATTACGGCTTTCGCCTTCTCGAAAAACGCCTGTTCCGCTGGAAAACCCGTTAGGAGAATCCCATGAATTCATTGGTTCGCGTGCTGCGTCGGGGTCGTGGCCTTTTGCTGCCGATGCTGCTGATCGGTCTGTGGGAAATCGCCTCGCGCCAGGGTGCCGCCCAGGCCTATGCCTTCGTCCCCCTCGAAGTGATCGGCCAGGGCCTGGTGGAATTGATCGACAGCGGCGCCTTGCTGATCAGCACCCTGGCCAGCCTGCAACGCACCTGCATCGGCTTGCTGCTGGGGGTCACGCTGGGCATAGGCGTCGGCGCAGCCATGGCGCTTTCGACCGTCGTCGAGCGGGTCATCGGCCCGCTTTACCACATCATGCGCCAGGTGCCGATCCTGGGGCTGATCCCGTTGATCGCCCTGTGGTTCGGCAGTGGCGAGGGGGCAAAGATACTGATCGTCAGCCTCGCCGCGTTCTACCCGATGACGCTCAACACCTTCGAGGGCTTCAGTCACATCGAGCCGCGCTACCGCGAAGTCGGCCGGGTGTTCGAATTAGGCCCGCTCCAGCAACTGACCCAAGTGCTGCTGCCGAGCGCCCTGCCCTCCATCGCCAACGGCGTGCTGCATGCCCTGGCATTCGCCTGGGTGAGCTCCGTCGGTGTCGAGCTGTTTCTATCGACGGGCGCGGGCCTGGGCAACCTGATGATGAATGCCGAGGCTGGCTCACGCATGGAAGTCGTGGTCATCGGCGTGCTCTGCATCGGCCTGCTCGGCTACGCCATGAACCAATTGTTCTCGCGCCTGAGCCAGCACCTGCTGCGCTGGCGCGACACTCGTTGAAGGCTGGATCAATCATGAACGCATCACTCAAGCAACACTGGCTGGATCAGACCACACACGCGCCCGGTTCCCTGGACATACGCGGCCTGGGTAAACAGTACGCCATCGAAGGCAAGCCGTTGACGGTCTTGCAGGACATCAACCTGTCGGTCAAGCCCGGCGAATTCGTCAGCATCGTCGGTGCCAGCGGCTGCGGGAAATCTTCCCTGCTGCGCCTGATCGTCGGCCTTGAAGCCGAGTACAGCGGCGACATCCTGCTGGACGGCGAACGGATCGACTCCACCAGCCTGGAGCGCGGCATCGTGTTCCAGGACCACCGCCTGTTCCCGTGGAAAACCGTCGAGCAAAACATCGCGCTGGCGCTGAAAAACCACCCCCTGACGAAAAAGGCAAAAGCGCGCCTGGTGGCGGAACACATTCAACTGGTCAACTTGCAAGGGTTTGAACACGCCTATCCGCATCAGTTGTCCGGTGGCATGGCACAGCGCGCAGCGATTGCCCGCGCGCTGATCAACCAACCGAAAATCCTCCTGCTCGACGAACCGTTTGGCGCCCTCGACGCGCTGACCCGCGTCCACCTGCAACGCGAACTGCAACGCCTGTGGGTGCAGCAACGCAGCACCATGATCATGGTCACCCACGATGTCGAGGAAGCGTTGTACCTGGGCGATCGGGTGATCGTCATGGACGCGCGTCCGGGGCGCATCAAGCACGAAATCCACGTCGATCTGCCCCACCCTCGCGAGCGCCATTCACCGCGCTTGCAGAAGCTCAAGGACGAGTTGCTGACGGAACTGGTCGGCAGTGATCACGTCGAGGTTGCGCCTGTGTAGGTGTTCATTTCCACGCGATTTCATCCCTCCGACGGTACGTGCTGGCGGGGGTTTCGAGAGCGGGCCAGAGCCGTTACGGCCCCCTGCATCCTGGCGTTTCACACCCTCTTCAACCGATGAAACATATATTCCTGTTACGCATAACTAAATGCTAATTAAGAATTTTTTTATCTATATGAATATCGTGCATGATGTTTTGGCGGTCTTAGCTACAGGAATAGCACCATGGCACTGATTACCCATCCCCATGCTCGCGAGCTGACCAAATCGGTCCGGGCCACCGTACTGGTGTTCAAGGACCCACGCTCGCTGGAACTGCTCAATCGCATCGAGCGTCTGGCACCCAGCGACGCCAACGCGCTGATCATGGGCGAGACCGGTACCGGCAAGGAACTGGTCGCGCGACACATTCACAATCTCAGCCACCGGCGTAACGAGCCCTTTGTCGCGGTCAACTGCGGCGCGTTTGCCGAGACGCTGGTGGAAAGCGAATTGTTCGGCCACGAGAAAGGCGCCTTCACCGGCGCCACCACCAGCAAGGCCGGATGGTTCGAAGCCGCCAAGGGCGGCACGCTGTTTCTCGATGAGATCGGTGACTTGCCGCTGAACATGCAAGTCAAGCTGCTGCGGGTGCTGCAGGAACGTGAAGTGGTGCGCCTGGGTTCACGCACTCCGATCCCGATCAATGTGCGCCTGGTGTCCGCCACCAACGTCAACCTGGCCGACGCGGTGGTGGCCGGCAACTTCCGCGAAGACCTGTTCTATCGCCTGCACGTCGCGACGATACGCTTGCCGGCGTTGCGCGAGCGGCCGGGCGACATCCTGCCCCTGGCGGAGTTTTTCCTTGAAGAACATTGCCAGCGGCTGGGCTACAACCGCGCCACATTGAGCCCGGAATGCGAACGCAAGCTGCTTGAGCACAGTTGGCCGGGCAACATCCGCGAACTGGAAAACTCCATTCACCACGCGTTGCTGGTGTGCCTGAACAAACGCGTGCAACCGGAAGACCTGCACCTGGTGGACATGCGCAATCACGGCGCCCGCCCGAACGGTTCGCCGTCGGCTGTCGCTGCCGGCCAGTCACCTGCAAGTCTGGAAGACGCGTTGGCAAAACTGTTCGAACAGAACCTGCCCAACCTCTACGAACACATCGAGGAAACGGTGTTTCGCGAGGCCTACCGGTTTTGCCATGGCAATCAATTGCAGACTGGCAGAATCCTGGGCATCAGCCGCAACATTGTCCGTGCGCGCCTGGAGAAGATCGGTGTCCTCGCACAATCGCCACGCAGCGCCAGCCTGGAAGCCGCCAAACACTGAACACGCCTGCTGCTACAGCAGCAGTCGGACAGCAACGCTGCTGCGTGAATGGCAGCACCCCCTCGAGTAATGAACACCACCGAGGCCTCTTCCTCCAACGTCGACAGCCACCAGGCCCCGTTTGGAAAGGTTGGGCACAGTAATTGCTCTTTTGCTCTCAACAGCCTTTTTCATAACTGGAGTCAGTAATGGGCAAAGTCCAAACCACTGCCGCTGTGCCGGAGACGCTATGGCGTCAGGCACCGGTCGGCGAGTTGGTCGACCTCGGCCGGGCACCTCGGGTGCCGTTGGCGCAGCTGCGCTTGCAGCGCGCGCCCAAAGGCGTGTTAAGCCGCCGCGAAGGCGTCCTGCTCGGTGTGCTCGCGTTGCTCGCACACGGCGCGGTGATCTTCTGGATCATTCAGCAACCGACCACGGTATTGCCGGTGGTGCCGCCGCAAATTCCGCCGATGACCATCGAGTTTTCGCAACCGGCGCCACCCGTTGTCGAACCCCCGCCGCCACCGCCGCCGCCTCCACCACCGGTGGTCGAACCGCCGCCGCCCGTGGTTGACGAACTGGCCGCGAAACCGGCGCCCAAGCCGATCCCCAAGCCCAAACCCGTGGTCAAGCCGGTGCCCAAGCCCGCGCCGAAAGCGGTCGAGCAACCGCCCGCGCCGCCGCAACCGCCAGCGCCGGTCGCCGCACCGCCCGCCCCACCGGCACCCGCGCCGGTGACGCCGGCTTCGGCCAATGCGGCGTACCTCAAGAACCCCGCGCCGGAGTACCCGTCACTGGCCCAGCGTCGCGGCTGGGAAGGCACGGTGCTGTTGCGGGTACAGGTCCTGCCAAGCGGCAAACCGGGTGAGATCCAGATCCAGAAAAGCAGTGGTCGCCAGCAGCTCGACGACGCGGCGTTGAACGCCGTGAAACGCTGGAGTTTCGTACCGGCCAAACAGGGCGATGTCGCGCAGGTCGGCTGGGTCAGCGTGCCCATCGATTTCAAAATCAATTAATGACTGAAGGGGGCGGACACATCGCGCCCCACGCCGAGGGAAAACATCATGACGTTACTGGCATCTCCACTTGAATCCATCGAAAGCGCGGTCATCTGGCTGCTGGTGGTTTTTTCCGTCGCCACCTGGGGCCTGGCCCTGCTCAAGGGCGTGCAATTCGGCCGCCTGAAAGCCCAGGATCGCCGGTTTCACAAACAGTTCTGGGCCGCGCCGAGCCTGGATTCGGCCGCGGCATTGGCCGACACCCAACCCGGTGCCGCCGCTCGCGTGGCACAGGCCGGCTATGCCGCGATCCAGGTCGGTGAAACAGCGCCTGCAGCCGACCTGAGCCAGGCGATCAATCACCAGGACCGCCTTGAGCGCGCCCTGCGCCAGCAGATCGTCCGGGAACGCCGCTCACTGGAAACCGGCCTGGCCGTGGTGGCCAGTATTGGCAGCACCTCGCCGTTCATTGGTTTGTTCGGCACCGTGTGGGGCATCATGGAGGCCCTGAAAGGCATCAGCGCGGCCGGTTCCGCCAGCCTGGAAACCGTCGCCGGTCCCATCGGTGCCGCGCTGGTCGCGACCGGCGTGGGGATTGCCGTCGCCGTGCCGGCGGTGCTGGTCTACAACTACTTCCTGCGTCGCCTGAAACTCACCGCCGCCGACCTCGACGACTTCGCCCATGACTTCTACAGCCTGGCACAGAAGAGCGCATTCCGTGTGCTGGTGAACCCGGGCACGCGCAAGGTCGCGGTCCCGGGCACCGCGCACAAAGTGCAGGAGGCGTCCTGAGATGGCCTTCTCCACGCAAGACAGCGACGAGGTGCTGAGCGAGATCAACGTGACCCCGCTGGTGGACGTGATGCTGGTGCTGCTGGTGGTGTTCATCGTCACCGCCCCTCTGCTGACCAACGCCATCCCGATCAACCTGCCCAAGACCGAAGCCGTGGCGCCGGTCGAGCAAAAGGACCCGTTGGTGGTGAGCATCGATGCTGTCGGCAAGCTGTTCATCAACAAGGACGAGATCCAGCCGGACTTGCTGGAGTTCAACCTGACGGCAGCCAAGGCCAAGGACCCCGACGTGCGTGTGCAACTGCAGGCGGATGACGGGGTGAACTATGGCGAAGTGGCGCGAGCGATGGCATCGATCGAACGCGCCGGCATCACCAAGCTGTCAGTGATTACCGCACGATAAGGCTCCTGTGTTTTTTTGGGCCGTCTTCTGCAAAGAGACGGCCCTTTTTTTTGGGGATCCTGACCGATGATGCGCCCTTGTGGTAGCGAGCCTGCTCGCGATGGTCAATGGCGTGAAGTCGCTGTTTTTTGCTTGCTGCTCCAGCAGCACCCTCCCCGCACACGTGCTGTGCTCCCAGCAACAATCGCCTCAAAAAAACACATAACTTATTGATAATTGTAGATTTAAATTGATGGCATATCGCTTGCAACGCTGTCCCCAATGCTTAAAAACCGGGGAACTAGACGCATGCAATATCTGAGTGGATTCAAACTCACCAGCCTGGCCATTTCGGTGTCAGGCACGTTATTGATATCGGCTTACGCCACGGCGCAAACCAAGGATTCGGTACTCGACACCGTGGTCGTGCAGGGGCAGAGTGAAACCGCCGAGACCTTTGTCGGCGACGCGAAAAAAGAGAAGGCGCCGCAATCCAGGGCCACCTTGAGCAAGGGCCAACTGGACAAGTTCGTCGGCCTGGACAGCGCCGTCACGGGCGCGCTGAAATACCTTCCGGGGGTGCACTCGAGCGGCGGCGATTCCAGTGGCATCACCGAAGGCTCGCTGAACATTCGCGGGTTCTCCCAGGATCAGCTGGGCTTCACCCGCGATGGCATTCCGCTGAACGACCCGCAGTTCCTGACACCCCACGCGGACTTCCTGGGCGACCCGGAAAACTATGAGTCGGTGTCGGTGCTGTACGGCTCCGCATCGATCAACGCACCGACCCTGACAGCCAGCGGCGGCAGCGTCGAGATCAAATCAGTCGCCCCGACCAAGGAAAGCGGGGTGCTGTACAAGCAGAACATCGGCAGCAACAACCTGTATCGCTCATTCGTGCGGGTCAATACCGGCGAGTACGAGGGCTTTTCGGCGTGGCTGTCGGCATCGCGCACCACTGGCGATCTGTGGGACGACTCCGACGGGGAGCTGTCGTCCAATCGCTACGAGGGCAACCTGCAGTACAAATGGGGGGACGGCAACCAGATCAACGCGTTGTTTTCCAGTTTCCTGATGCGCACCAACAGCTACCTGTCGCCGACCCTGGCGCAATACCGGGCCAACGATTACGACCACGGCTACCCGCGCAACGTCTACCCCACCGAGGGCGGCACCAACGGCGTGGCCGACATCACCGTGCCTGGAAGCAGCGCGGCCAACTCCCGGGCCGACTTCAAGATCCAGACCTATGGCCTCAACGGCGTGTTCAACCTGAACGACAGCGCCCAGCTGAAGATCAACCCATATTACGTGCGCGTCACCGACGGCACCGCCTCCATCGCCACGGCGGCGGTCAACGAACGCACGCTGGGCACCGACGTCAACCGTGACGGCGATGCCCTGGACCCGGTGGTGCCGGCGTCGCTGCAACTGTTCCCGACCCAATACCGCGTCGGTTCGAGCAACAGCCTGGACTTGACCCTGGCCGACAACAATGTACTGCAACTGGGGCTCTGGACCGACTACACCCACGCGCGCAACCAGTTCGTGTTCACCCCGATCAAGAGCAACGGCAAACCGGCGAGCATCGATGGCAGCGACTCGATCCGCGACAGTCGTGGCAATGTCGCCTACAACACCAACCAGGCGAACCAGATCACCACGCAAAAGCTTTGGGTCCAGGACACCTGGAACATCAACAGCGCCCTCGCCCTGACCACCGGCCTGGCCTGGCAGCACACCGAACTCAAGGGTGCAGACCGCCTCACCGGTTACGACAACAGCGAAGACTACAATCGTTTCCTGCCCAGCCTGAGCCTGAGCTACCAGCTCGACCAGCAGAACCAGCTCTACTACAACACCACCTCGAACATGCGCGTACCCGCCATCGCGTCGGTGTACGGCCGAATCAACGGCGGCGACAAACAGAAACCCGAGCTGACCTGGAATCAGGAAATCGGCTGGCGCTACAGCACTGACAAGACGCTGGTCAGTGCCGCAGTGTTCTACGACAAGTTCAAGGACCGCCAGGCCGCCTATTCACCGGTGACCGGCGTGACCGAGTACTTCAACGCCGGCAACGTCACCACCAAAGGCCTGGAGCTGGCGGTGAACGGCAAGTTGCCAGCCAACTTCAACTACTTCGGCTCCTTCACCTGGCTCAGTTCTACCCAGGATTCGGACTACAGCGCCGGCGGCCTGACCGTCGACACCCAGGGCAATCAACTCTACGACGCGCCCCATCGCCTGGTCAGCGCCGGCGTCGGCTATGACAACGAGGCGTTCTACGCCAACTTCCTCGGACGCTACACCGGCAGCTACTACGGTGACCTGGCCAACACCCAGAAAATCGGCGGCTACACGGTCTTCGACCTTAACCTGGGCTATCGCTTCAAGGACCTGGTCAGCGGGCTCAAGGAAACCACCGTCAGCCTTAACGCCAACAACATTTTCGACAAACAGTACCTCTCCGGGGTGAAGTCCGGAACCATCAACGCCGACCCGACCAACCCCAACTTCTTCGGTGCGCCGCAGTACTACAAAGGGCAGCCACGCTCGCTGGTGGCCTCTTTGACAGTCGGTTTCTGAACCGGCCTTTCGATTATGAAGGGACGGTCTGACCGTCCCGAGGAGCAGGCATGAGTACCGAACACTACGACTACATCATCGTCGGTGGCGGCAGCGCCGGCAGTGTCATTGCCAACCGGCTGTCTGCCCGCGCCGACCAGCGCGTGCTGTTGATCGAGGCGGGTGCCGACACCCCCGACAGCAACACCCCGGCGGAGATTCTCGACGGCCTGCAACCCTGGCGTCCGCGCCTGGCAGGCGAGCGCTTCTTCTGGCCGGACCTGACCATCCTGCGCGCCAGCGAACACCCGGACATCCCGCGCGATGCCCAGGTGTATGAACAGGGGCGCATTCTCGGCGGCGGCTCGAGCGTCAACATGATGGTCGCCAACCGCGGCTTGCCTCGCGACTACGACGAATGGGCGGAGCAAGGCGCCGAGGGCTGGAACTGGCAAGGCGTGCTGCCGTATTTCCGCAAGCTGGAGCGCGACCTCGACTTCGGCCTGAGCGATCCGCAGCAACACGGTCACGAGGGGCCGCTGCCGATTGCCCGGGTCGACTCGCGACGTTGGGGTCGCTTCACCCGCGCCTCCGCGCAAGCCCTGCAGACCCTGGGTCTGAACAACATCGTCGATCAGAACGGACGCTTCGAGGACGGTTACTTCGCCCCAACCGTGGCCATCGAACATGATCAGCGGGTGTCGAGCGCTCGTGCCTACCTGAGCAGCGATGTGCGTGCCCGCGGCAACCTGACCCTGTGGACCGACACCCCGGTGGGCCGATTGCTCCTAAGCGGCGACCGGGTGACCGGGGTGCAAGTGCTGCGCGACGGCAAGCGGCTGGAGGTCACGGGCAACGAGGTCATCCTCACCGCCGGGGCGCTGCAATCCCCCGCCTTTCTGTTGCGTGCCGGGATTGGCCCCGCGGACCAGTTGCGCGACCTGGGTATCGAAGTCGTCGCCGACCGTTGGGGGGTCGGGCGCAACCTGTGGGACCACAGCTCGATCGGGCTCACCGCCCCCCTGCACGATCCGCTCGCACCGAGCGACGAACCCGGTGCCGCCCACTTGCTCGCCGCGCGTGTGTCGTCCGGAATCGACCCCAAGGTGCCGGCGGATTTGTACCTGGGCATCGCGCCCAATGCCGAGCTCGGCACCGCGAGTGCGGTGCTTTGGGTGAACAAACCGAGCTCCACGGGCCACCTGCGGTTGCGCAGCGTCGACCCGACGGACTACCCGACGGTGGAGTTCAACCTGCTGTCGGACCGGCGCGACCTGGATCGATTGCGCGAAGGCTTGCAGGTGCTTGCCCGCGTGTTCGCGGACCCGGCGGTGGCCGCCTTCAGCGGTCCGCCACGCTTGAGCCGTTTCGCCCAGGCCTCGACCGATGGGCCACTGCTGTCCGATCTCCTGGCCAACGACGCGGCACTGGAGCGCTACCTGCGCACCCATGTCGGCGGTGTCTGGCATGCCAGCGGCACCTGCCGTATCGGTCGAGCCGATGACCCGCTGGCCGTGGTCGATCACGCCGGTCGGGTGTATGGCGTACAGGGCTTGCGCGTGGCCGATGCGTCGGTGATGCCGAGCATTCCCACCGCGAACACCAACCTGCCGACCGTGATGATCGCTGAGAAAATCGCCGACGCCATTCTGGCCAACGCCTGAGGACCTTCACCATGACCCACTATGCCTTGTTGATCGATGGACAATTGCACACCACCGAGCACCTGGATGAAGTGCTCGACCCCGCCACCGAGCAGGTCGTCGGCCACGCCCCGCGTGCCAGCGAAGCCCAGGTCGATGCCGCAGTCGAAGCGGCGCAACGTGCGTTCGCCGACTGGGCGGCCGACCCGCAGGCGCGGCGCCAGGCGCTGGGCCTGGCGGCGGCCGTGCTGCGGGAAAACACGCAGCAGATCGCCGAGTTGATCAGCCTCGAGCAAGGCCGGCCCTTGCGCTTCACCCTGGGTGAAGTAGCGGGCGCAGCGGCCACGTTCGATCACTACGCCGGCTTTGAAGCACCACCGGCCGACGTCCTGCGCGACGATGATCAACGCCTTGTGCGCCTCGAGCGTCGCCCCCTGGGCGTCGTGGCGGCCATCACCCCGTGGAACGTGCCGATCATCCTGCTGGTACTCAAACTGGCTCCGGCGCTGCACGCTGGCAACACCCTGGTGGCCAAGCCGTCGGAGCACACTCCGCTGTCCACCGTGCTGCTGGGGCATTTGTTGAAGGACGTGTTCCCGGCCGGGGTATTGAACATTGTCGCCGGTGACGGCGCGATCGGTGAGCGCTTGAGCCGGCATCCGCAGGTGCGCCACATCACCTTCACCGGCAGCGTGTCCACCGGCAAGCACCTGTACGCCGGAGCGTCCGCCGACCTGAAGCGCCTGACCCTCGAGCTGGGTGGAAATGACGCGGCACTGGTGCTGGCGGACGCCGACATCCCCGCCATCGCCGAGTCGCTGTTCTGGGGCGCGTTCTGGAACAGCGGCCAGGTGTGCTTCGCCATCAAGCGGCTGTACGTGCACAAGAGCCTGTTCGAACCGCTGATTGCCGCTTTGGTGGCGCGCGCCGAAAGAACTCGCCTGGGCAGCGGCCTGGACCCCGACACCGAATTGGGGCCGCTGACCAATCGCCAGCAACTGGAGCGGGTCAAGGCCCTGGTGGCTGACGCACGCACCCACGGTGCAGTGGTCCATACCGGCGGCACACAGCCCGACGGTCCTGGCTATTTCTTCGCGCCAACCATCGTCAGTGGCATCGGCGCCGGTATCGCGCTGGTCGACGAAGAACAGTTTGGCCCGGTGCTGCCGGTGATTGCCTTCGATGACGTCGAGGATGCCATCCGCCAGGCCAACGCCAGTCCCTTTGGCCTCGGCGCCTCGGTCTGGACCCGGGACGTTGCCCAGGGCGAAGCAATCGCCCGGCGCCTCGACGCCGGCCTGGCCTGGGTCAATCAGCATCTGGACGTACACCCCGGCGCACCGAAGGGCGGCTACAAATGGAGCGGCCTGGGCTACGAAGGCGGGCTGCGCGGCTATGACGCCTTCAGCGACCTGCAAGTGATCAACATTGCCCGGCGCTGAGCCGGGCACCTATCCCGAACATCAAGGATTTCCCCATGCGTGCCGGTAGCTGGCCCTCGATTATCCTCACCCTCGCGTTCGCCGTGATCATTGCGGCGTGCCATGGCAAAACCATCCTGCTGATCGCCGACATCGCCAAGGCCTATTCGGTCAGCCCCTCTCACGCCAGCTGGGTGGTCTCGGCGGTGGCCATCGTCGCCGCCCTGGCTTCGCCTATCGTCAACTGGGGCGTGGCGCGCGTGGGCGAACGTCACGCAATCATTTCGGGGTTGTCGGTCGCGGCGCTGTCGAGCTTCGCCGCCAGCCGCAGCGACAACTTCTCTGTGTTGCTGGCGCTTCGTGTCGTCGAAGGCGCCGGTTACATCAGCGTGGTGCTGGCGGCACTGGCCCTGTTGATCCACACCACTGCGGGCAAACGACGCACCAGCGCTCTGGCGTTCTGGTCGGTGGCTTCGCCACTGGGCGGTGCCATTGCGATTTTCGCCGTCTCGCCCTACATCGGTGGCGCCCATGAAGAATGGCGCATCGCGTTCAGTGGCCATGCGGTCGTGCTGTTGCTGCTGTTGCTGGCCACCCCGCTGCTGCCGTCGATCAACCTCGCCAACCGTGTGGAACGCAAACCGTTGTCCCAGGTGTTCAGGATCTATGCCGACCCTTCGGTGCTGCGCCTGGCGCTCGCGGTCGGCGCACCGCTGACCGTGGCACTGGGGCTGATCACCATAACC
The DNA here is from genome assembly GCF_949767465.1 of Pseudomonas sp. IT-P12. Taxonomy (NCBI): domain Bacteria; kingdom Pseudomonadati; phylum Pseudomonadota; class Gammaproteobacteria; order Pseudomonadales; family Pseudomonadaceae; genus Pseudomonas; species Pseudomonas sp. IT-P12. The sequence goes on from NZ_CATKPY010000011.1 coordinate 1,014,803, forward strand.
CCGACCTACCTGATCAACGTGCTGAACGTGGCACCCGCAACGATCGGGGTGATTTCCACGGTGGGGATTCTCTCCAGCGTCGTGGCCGGCCTGTTCGCCGGGTTCATTCTCAACCTGCGGCTGATCGGCCCGTTGGCCGTGATCGCCAGCGCCTTCATCGGGGTGACCCTGGAAATCCTGGTGTTCATTCCCGGCGTGAACGCCGAATGGGCGATCGGGGCGAAAGTGGTCCAGGGCTTCTTCACCAGTTTCGTGGTGGCCTGGGTGTTTACCAGCATCCCGAAAATGACCCGCAACGGCGATGTGATGGGGGCCGGCGGCATTGCCGAACAGGCGCTTTACCTGTCGATGTTCCTTGGCCCGGTGCTGCTCTACCCGCTGTTCACCCTGCCCTCGCGCCTGCCGTTCTTCGCGGCCTTGATCGTTGCCAATCTGCTGCCGTTGTTTCTGCTGCCACTGGGCCTCAAGCGCGACCGCGACAGCGGCTCGCTCGAGACCGGGCTGGCGCGTTCCTGACCCGTCAATCCTCGCAAACCCCTGTTACATGCCCACGGACGCCGTCCGTGGGCTTTCCCCCCGCGCTCGACGCACGAAATACCGTGACTGTTCCCATTTTCGCAATAAACAGCTTTTCATCCGCGCATTTGTAGCCGCTTCGTTCATGGACAAGCCGGTACATTAGACCTCCATGGTCCCGCAGAGCGACCGACAACAAAACCTACAGCTCGCCTCAGAAATCTGCCAACCATTCGGAGTCTTTCCATGAGCACATTGCGCACCACAGCTTTCCAACTCGCGAGCCTGGCCCTGTTCATCGGTGGCGCCACCCAGGCCATGGCCGAGGACATCACATTCGTTTCCCAGGGCGGTGCCTACCAGGAAGCCCAGAGCAAGGCGATTCTCGAGCCGGCCGCGAAAAAACTCGGCCTGACGCTCAAGCAGGACAGTTCACCGAAGGCCTACCCGATCATCAAGACCCAGGTCGAGAGCGGCAAGGTCACCTGGGACGTGGTCGACCTGCCCACCGGCGACTGCATCCGCGGCGAGGCCGAAGGCCTGTTCGAGAAACTCGACCTGTCGCTGATTCCCAACGCCGCGCAGATCCCGGACAGCCTCAAGGACGAATACAGCGTCGGCTACATCAGTTACTCCACGGTGCTGGCGTATCGCACGGACGCCTTCAAGGGCGACAACGTCCCCAAAACCTGGGCCGACTTCTGGGACACCAAGAAGTATCCGGGCCAACGCTCCCTGCGCAACTTGCCGCGCCCGACCCTGGAAATCGCCTTGCTGGCGGACGGTGTGCCGGTGGACAAGCTTTACCCGCTGGACGTTGATCGCGCCTTCAAGAAGCTCGAGCAGATCAAGCCCGACATCGCCACCTGGTGGACCTCCGGCGGACAGTCGGCGCAGCTGATCAGCGACGGCGAAGTGGACATGATCCAGGCCTGGAACGGGCGGATCACCGCCGTGCAGGCCGCTGGCGCCCCGGTGGCGTTCGATTACAACCAGGGCGTGCTGGAAACCAACTCGCTGTGCGTCCTCAAGGGTTCCCCGCACAAGGTGGCGGCGATGAAGTTCGTCAACGAAGCCATCGATGCCAAACTCCAGGCGGCACTGCCGATGATCATCGACTACGGCCCGCTGAATCCCGAGGCGTTCAAGACCGGAGTGATCCCGGCCGAGCGCGAGGCCAAGCTGCCGTCCTCTCCCGAGAACATCTCCCGCCAGGCCCTGCTCTCGGCGCAGTGGTGGGCTTCGGATGCCGGGGTCAAGGCAGAGGAACGCTGGCTGGCCTTCGTCCAGAAAAAGTAACGGCCGCTTTGCGCTGCGCCGCGGGCCAGACGCCTCGGCGCAGGACATGCCGTCTGCCTCCCCGATTTCGACATAAAGCACTTCGGCACCGGCCAATTCCACCCGCTTCGTTCGTTGGCATCCCGGTACATTAGGCCTGAGGGTCCCGCAGAGTGACCTGTGCAGACCACTCGCGCTCGCCTTGAGTACCTGCCCACCATTGGGAGTTCCTTACATGACAGTTTCCGAGCACCGCACCTCGCCGTCCGCGAGGACGATTGCCACCGCCAGCACTGTGCGCCAGCGCTGGGTTTCCTCCAGCGCCCTTCAATGACGAGAGGTCTCTATGTCAAACGCCTATCTCGCCAAATCCATGCCTGACTCCAGCGACCAGCAGCAACCGCCGTTGACCAGCGAACACGCCCTGGCCCGAGAGGAACGCAAGGAACACACCTCGATGCTGTTGCTGCTCACCCCCGCCCTGGTGATGGTGGTGGTGCTGTTGATCCTGCCGCTGTGCTGGCTGGCCTTGCAGTCGGTCCAGACCGAGGAAGGGTTTTCCCTGGCCAACTACATCCGGATATTCCAGGAGACCATCTACTGGGACACTTTCGCCCTGACCTTCAAGATCAGCTTCATGGTGACCGTCCTGTCGATCCTGATGGGTTTCCCCATCGCCTACGCCGCCTCGCGCCTGCAAGGTTTCTGGGCCAACCTGATCCTGATCTGTGTGATCCTGCCGTTCTGGACCAGCGTGCTGGTGCGGGCCTATGCCTGGCTGGTGTTGCTGCAACGCCGCGGGCTGGTCAACCAGACGCTGATGGATCTGGGCATCATCGACCAGCCCCTGACGCTGATGCACAACACCACCGGCACGGTGATCGGCACCCTGCACGTGATGCTGCCCTTCATGGTCCTGCCGCTGTATTCGGTGATGAAGAAAATCCCCCAGGACCTCATGCAAGCCTCGGAAAGCCTGGGCGCAAAACCCTTCTACACCTTCCGCCGGGTGTTCCTGCCGATGGCAGCACCGGGAATCATGGCGGGTTCGATCCTGGTCTTCGTGATCTGCCTGGGCTTCTTCATCACCCCTGAACTGCTCGGTGGCGGTCGCACGATCCTGGTGTCGATGCTGGTGCAACGCAACGTCGAGCTGTATCACGCCTGGGGCGCGGCCAGCGCGGTCGGCCTGGTGCTGCTGTTCGTGGTGTTCCTGATTTTCTGGGGCATCAACCGTTTCATTCCCATCGAACGCATTCTGGGAGCGCGCTAAATGAACCTGCTTGCCAACCTGCGTCACCTTCGCCTGTCCCACGTGCTGTTCACCGTGGTGGTGGCGGTGATCCTGCTGTACCTGATCATCCCGGTGCTGATCGTGGTGCCCATGTCGTTTTCCGAAGCCCGCTTCCTGCAATTCCCGCCCAAGCAATGGTCCTTCCATTGGTACGAAGCGTTCTTCAACAGCGTGGAGTGGATGTCGGCGGCACGGGTCAGCCTGATCACGGCGTTCTTCACCATGGCGATCAGCCTGCCGATCGGCATGGCCGCCGCCTACGCCATCAACAACTCGAGCCTGAAGGTGGTGCGCACGCTGCAGATCATTCTGCTGCTGCCGATGATGGTGCCGATCATCCTGATCGCCGCCGGCGTGTTCTTCGTGTATGCCCGGGTCGGTCTGATCAGCACGCTGACCGGGCTGGTGCTGGCGCACATCATGCTCGCGCTGCCCTACGTGATCATCGCGCTGCTGGCCGGCTTGCGTAACTTCGACATGTCGCAGGAAATGGTGGCGCGCAGCCTGGGCATGAACCGCTTCCGCGCGTTCATGGCCGTGACCCTGCCGCAGATCAAGCCGAGCGTGGTGTCGGCCACGCTGTTCGCCTTCATCACCTCGCTGGATGAAACGGTGGTGGCGCTGTTCATCTCCGGCGGCGACAACCAGACCCTGACCAAACGCATGTTCACGGCCCTGCGTGACGAGATCGACCCGACCATTGCCGCGATCAGCTCGATCCTGATCCTGGCCTCCCTGATCCTGGTGGTGATCGCCGGTCGCAACAAGCAGTAAACCTTCCGCAAAAACGCCTTTGCCCGCCTGGGCGGTACGCCGGACAGCCTCAATGTCCGGGCTGTACCGCACTCGCGGGCAAAGGCGTTTCCGGGGCATCGTCCCGCCCCTGTCGATCACACGCCACCCGGTCATTCCCAGCGCCAGCACAGCCTGCCGTCATGCGCCTGATTTCAGCATCTATCACCCGTGCGCAGGCCCATCTCGGCATCGGCCACTGGACGGGGCTTTTTACAATGGACCCATCGTTCGCACCCTCAAGGCCCTGATCATGTTGAAAAACCAACTGCGAGACCCTTCCCTGCTTGTCGAACGCGCCTACGTCAACGGCGCCTGGATCGAGGCCGATGACGGCGCGACGATCGACGTGACCAACCCCGCCGATGGCAGCGTGATTGCCCGAGTCCCGGCCTTGCAGGCCGCGGAAACCCGCCGCGCGATCGAAGCGGCGCAGACGCGCTTCGGCACCTGGCGCGAAGTGCCTGCCGCCGAACGCGCGCGCTACCTGGAAGTGTGGTTCAACCTGATCATGGAGAACCAGGAAGACCTGGCGCTGATCATGACCAGCGAGCAAGGCAAACCGCTGACCGAGTCCCGCGGCGAAATCGCCTACGGCGCCAGTTTCGTCAAGTGGTTCGCCGAGGAAGCCCGGCGCATCTATGGCGACACGATCCCTTCGCCAGCCGCCGACCGGCGCATTCTGGTGCTCAAGCAACCCATCGGCGTGGTCGCGGCCATCACCCCCTGGAACTTCCCCAATGCGATGATCACCCGCAAGTGCGCACCCGCCCTGGCGGCCGGTTGCACGGTATTGGTCAAGCCCTCGGAGATGACCCCGCTGTCGGCCCTGGCGCTGGCGGTACTGGCTGAACGCGCGGGCATCCCGGCCGGCGTGTTCAACGTCCTGACCGGCCTGCCCGCCGGGGTCGGTGGCGAAATGACCGCCCACCCCGATGTGCGCAAACTGTCGTTCACCGGTTCCACCCGGATCGGCCAGTTGCTGATGAGCCAGTGCGCCGCCACCATCAAGCGCCTGAGCCTGGAACTGGGCGGCAACGCGCCGTTCATTGTCTTCGACGACGCCGACCTTGACCTGGCCATCGCCGGCGTCATGCAGAGCAAATTCCGTAACGCCGGCCAGACCTGCGTCTGCGCCAACCGCATCCTGGTGCAGGACGGCATTTACGACCGTTTCGCCGAACGCCTGAGCGCCGCCGTGGCCGAGTTGAAAGTCGGCGACGGCCTGCAAAGCGGCGTCACCATCGGGCCACTGATCAACGCCGCCGCCGTGGACAAAGTGGCGCGACACATCAACGACGCCCTGGAGAAAGGCGCGAGCATCGCCATCGGCGGTGCACCTCGAGGCGAGGGGCTGTATGTGCAGCCCACGGTTCTGCGCGATGCCAACGCCGACATGCTGCTGGCCACGGAAGAAACCTTCGGCCCGGTCGCCCCGCTGTTCCGCTTCAAGGATGAGGCCGAAGCCCTGACCCTGGCCAATGCCACGCCCTACGGCCTTGGCGCGTATTACTTCACCCAGGACATGCGCCGGGCCTGGCGCGTCGGTGAGCGCCTGGAGTTCGGCATGGTCGGCCTCAACACCGGGATCATCTCCATGGAAGTCGCGCCCTTCGGCGGCATGAAGCAATCGGGCACCGGCCGCGAAGGTTCCAAGTATGGCCTGGACGAGTTTCTCGAGGTGAAGGCCTGGCACATCGGCGGCCTGGGCTGAGCGACACCGGCGCAAAGCAGCCTGTAGCTCCCCACTCGCGCCGGACAGCAGATCCTGTTGGCCCGGCGCCCCAAAACGGCACGAATCAGGCCCGCGCCTGTGTTCAGATAACCAGCAGGCTTATCGGGCAATCCCTGGTTCCACAGAGGACGACGCTTCATGAATTTCACTGAAGGTTTTGAATCGGTCAGCGTTAACAAGGTGTGCAAGCACTATGGCAACCTCAAGGCTTTGAACAACGTGGACCTCAAGGTCGAAGCCGGGGAATTCATGTCATTGCTGGGCCCGTCCGGCTCGGGCAAGACCACCTTACTGAGCATCCTGGGTGGTTTCATCCGGGTCAGCTCAGGCAGCATTTTATTCGGCGAACGCGACGTCACCCTGATGCCACCGCACAAGCGTGAAATCGGCGTGGTGTTTCAGAACTATGCGCTGTTCCCGCACATGACCGTCGGCGAGAACGTGGCCTTTCCACTGCGTGCCCGTGGCGAAAGCGCGAGCAAAAGCCGCGACCGGGTCAAGAGCGCCCTGGCGACCGTGGAGCTGTCGGGGTATGAAGACCGCAACATCGCCGCGCTGTCCGGCGGTCAGCGTCAGCGCGTGGCCCTGGCCCGCGCCATTGTCTTCGAACCCAAGCTGATCCTGATGGACGAACCGCTGTCGGCCCTGGACAAGCAACTGCGTGAAATCATGCAGATTGAATTGCGTGCCCTGCACAAGCGCCTGGGCGCCACCATGATCTACGTGACCCACGACCAGCGCGAAGCCCTGACCATGAGCGACCGTATCGCGATCATGCGCGGCGGTCAGTTGGTGCAGGTCGATACACCGCGTCGCCTGCACGATCACCCGGCTGACGATTTCGTCGCCAGCTTCATCGGCGAAAGCACCCTGGTACCGCTGCAACGCGGTTCGGACAACGGCTTGACGCTGGGCGCCACGACCCTGCGCACGACGCGCCCGGTGCCGGCGTCCGGCGACGTGTTCCTGGCCCTGCAATCGGAAAAACTGCTGCTGGACAACGGCAGCTCGGGACCGGAGTGGAACCGCCTGCGTGGCCGCGTGGCCGACATCGTTTTCCAGGGCGAAAGCCTGAAGGTGTTCGTCGACCTCGAAGGCGGGCCAACGGTCAGCCTGCGCCAACCCAGCCATCACGAAGGCAACCTCAACCTGCCGCCCATTGGCGCACCGATGATGATGCGCCTGCACCCGGAAGACACCATCGTCGTCCCCCGCGCCGGGGTCTGATTCATCCGCAACACTTCGGCCCGTAGCAGCACGGTTGGTCGGCATCAGCAATCCAGGGTCACGCCGACCAACCGCTCTGCCACGGGCCGATGTCGTTTCCGGGGCAAACGATACCCGGCGCCCGGCGCAGCGAAATATTTCGCCACACCCCTGCAAAACAGTCGATCACAGCGCCCGGCACCCCAAGTTCAGCGCTTGTGGTTCCGGGCAATCCTTATCCTGATGACATCACCCGCCACCTTCGGCGTTCACGGAGATCGAGATGAATTCTGCACTGACTGAAAACCAACGTCTGCTGGCCCTGCGCGAACAGCATGTACCGCGTGGCATCGCCACCGCCCACCCGGTGGTCGCGGCGCGCGCGCAGGGGGCCGAACTGTGGGATGTCGACGGCAAGCGCTACCTGGATTTCGTCGGCGGCATTGGCGTGCTCAACGTCGGCCATAACCATCCGAAAGTGGTCGAGGCCGTGCGTCGCCAGGTGGGCGAGATCTCCCACGCCAGCTTCCAGGTGGTGGCCTACGAAAACTACATTCAAGTGGCCGCCCGCCTGAACAAACTGGTCGGCGGCGACGCCCACTACAAAAGCGTATTGTTCACCTCCGGCGCCGAAGCCGTCGAGAACGCGGTGAAGATCGCCCGTGGCTACACCAACCGCACGGCGGTGATTTCCTTCCGCGGCGGGTTCCACGGCCGCACCCTGCTGGGCGTGACCCTGACGGGCATGAGCCAGCCCTACAAGCAGAACTTCGGCCCCTTCCCCGCCGAGATCTATCACGCCACCTACCCCAACGCCTATCGCGGTGTCAGCAGCGATGACGCGCTGGCCGAGCTGGATGAGCTGTTCGCCACCGACGTCGCGCCGGATCGGGTCGCCGCGATCATCATCGAACCGGTCCAGGGCGATGGCGGCTTCCTGGCGGCGCCCAGGGAATTCCTGCAAGCCCTGCGTGCCCGCTGCACCCAGCACGGCATCGTGCTGATCCTCGACGAGATCCAGGCGGGTTTTGGCCGGACCGGCACAATGTTCGGTTTCCAGCATGCCGACATTCAGCCCGACCTGGTGACCGTCGCCAAAAGCCTGGCCGGTGGCATGCCGCTGTCCGGCGTGGTCGGTCGTGCCGAGATCATGGACGCGCCGACCCCGGGTGGCCTGGGCGGCACGTACGGCGGCAACGCAGTCGCTTGTGCCGCAGCGCTGGCCGTATTGGACCTGTTCGAAGAGCAGGATTTGCTGGCTCAGGGCGAGACACTGGCCACTCAACTGCATGACGGGTTGCTGGCCCTGCAGAAACGTTACCCGAGGATCGGAGACGTGCGCGGCCTGGGCTTCATGCAGGCGATTGAAATGGTCGCCGACGATGCCGCTCACCGTCCGGACGCGGCACTGGCGCAAAAGGTCATCGATGAAGCCCGTCAGGCCGGTTTGCTGGTGATCAAATGCGGTGTGCATCGCAACGTGGTGCGGTTCCTCGCGCCGCTGGTGACCACGCCGGAGCAAGTGGCAGAAGCCTTGCAGATGCTCGAAAAAGCGTTGGCCGCCGCCTGCTGAACGCGCTGACGGTAACACCCGGCCCGACCTGCCCTGGCAGTGTCGGGCCGTGGGCCGAATCATGATGGAACCGGCATGGCCTACTCAGGAGCAACTCATGAGAGTCACCCATTACAAGGCGTTGGGCCTGTCCTTCGGCACGCTGGTTGACCGCGAACGGGGCATTCTCGAAGGCCTGCGACCGCTGGCAGTGCAGAGTGAAACCAGCGCCAGCGACGCGCAGCTGCTCAGCGCTTACCGACAAGTGGCGCAGGAGCTTGCCAGCCAGGCGCCGCAGATCAGCGCAACGGCTTTTCACGGCCAGCTCTACCAACGTGTGGCGCAACAATTGCAAATCATTCCGGGCTGGGATGAAAGTGTGGCATTCAGTAGCTCTTCTTCCCTGTGGCCCATTTTCGAAGATGCTCCCGGTGCCCTTCAGTACCTGGGCAAGTTCTACCGTTTGATACTGATCGCCCCACCCCAGGGTATCGATGTTCTTGCCCTGGCCCGTCGCCTGCCGGTCGAATTCGATGCGATTGTCGAACCCAGCGACGAGGATTGGCACAACAGCCTGGAAAGCGAGTTGCATCGCCTGGGGCTGGAGCGTTCGCAACTGTTACCGGTGCGCAGCACGGAAAGCGATGACCCGTGGAATCAGCGGGTGGACTTTCCGGTCTGCACACTCCGTCGCGGCCATGACCAGCCGTGGAACCATTCGCCTCAGGCAATGGACGGCAAGCGCTGTGAATACGCCAGCCTCGCTGACCTGGCCCATGCCCATCAAAGGGCATTGCACGCCTGAAGACGACGGCCCTGATTTGATATTGCGAGGACTGATCAATGGACGCTGCAACCAAGCTCGACCGAATCGACATCAACATCCTGGTCCAATTGCAGAAGGACGGGCGCATGACCAATGTCAGCCTCGCCGAAGCCGTTGGCCTGTCGCCCAGCCCTTGCCTGCAACGCGTCAAACGCCTGGAGGCCGCCGGCTACATCAGCGGCTATGAGGCCCACGTCAATCTGGCCAAGTTCGCCAATTCGGTGACCGTGTTCACCGAAATGACCCTCTCGGACCACAAGCGTGCCGACTTCGTGAAGTTCGAATCGAGCATCCGCAACATCGACGAAGTGCTGGAGTGCCACTTGATCAGTGGCGGCTACGACTACCTGGTGCGCTTCCTGTGCAGCAGCATTCAGCACTACCAGGAACTGATGGAATCGATCCTCGACAAGAACATCGGCATCGAGAAGTACTTCAGCTACATCGTGATCAAATCCCCCGTGGTCAAGAGCACCGTGCCGTTGCGCAGTCTCGTTCGGGCGGTCTGAAACAAAACCTGCAGCGGTGCGGCGGGCCCTGTCGTTGGCCAACCGCACCGCTGCAGGTCGGATGAATCCTCAAGCGCCTTTGCCGAACTCACGACAAGATGCAGAACACCTTGCGCACGGTCTCCTCGCTGACCCACGCGTTGGTGGCGCCCTTCGGTACGATCACCGTTTCTCCCGCCCGCACATGATGGCGGTCGCCCTGTTCAGCCTGCAGCGTCACCGAGCCTTCGAGGATAAACATCAGCTCGCTGTAACCGGGCTCGACCTGCTGGCGAGCGTACGCCTCGCATTGCCACAGCCCGATACGCAGGTGACCGGCGCTGAACAGGGTTTCACTCCAGGCCCTGGGCGTCGCGGTCAACAGCACACTGGCTGCCGGCGGGCTCGCCGGCGCAAGCGGCTGGGACAGGTCGATCCTGATGGGACGGCCGGGCATTTGCGTGGAGGCCGAAAGCCCCGGAAACGCCATGAACAGCCGGCGCAATTGGCCGTGATGTTGCCAGCGCACACGGACGCCACGGGGCACGACGAAGCAATCCCCCGCCGTCAGTTGCAGGTCGAAACCCTCCCCCTGCAAACGCAGTTCTCCGGCTTCAACCACACCCAGTTCAACCCAGGGAAATGCCTCGATCAGCAGGTTCGCACCGGTGCTGACACTGCTGCCGGCGGCATAGCCCTGAACGGGGTCGTGGAAGTTGATGACCCGCCCGGCCGCCAGTGGATCGCCCTGCAGGGCGAACGCGGCGCAGGGCAATTGACGATCAGTGTGGGGGTGGGAGTAATGCAGAATCGGTGGCATACGCTTAACGCTCGCTCATCGGCCGATGATGTCTAGAAATTGCTGCCAGCCCGCCGCCAGGCGAACGCCCGGCGCCCGGAAAGCATGCAGAGGAATGGGGTTGAAATGCTCGCCCGCGAGCAAGCCGAGCTCGACCTTCTCGCCCGCCGTCATGGCGGCCAGTTGCTTGCCCATCCAGGTCGACATCGCGACGCCGCCACCGTTGTAGCCGATGGCGTAGTAGCTGCGCTCATCGAGCTGCCCGGCATGGGGAAGGTAATCCAGGGTCATGGCCACCAGGCCCGACCAGCGATAGGCGATGGGCTGGTCGCGCAGGCTCGGGAACACATCGCCCATGCTGCGCTGCAACGCGTCGAACGCGCTTTGTGAATCGCCTTTGCCGAACGCGCCACGACCGCCGAAAATCAGGCGATCGCCGATGACCCGAAACCAGCGCAACATGCGCTTGGTGTCGCCACACACCTGCCCGCCCGGCAGGATCGCGGCGAGGATGTCCGGCGGCAGTGGTTGCGTGGCGATGATCGCGCTGCGAAACGGAATCAACCGCCGATGCAAGGTATCGGTGGCTCGGGTCTGATCGGAATAACCGTTGGTGGCGTAGATCACCTGCCGGGCACTGACCCGCCCTTGCGGCGTCTGCACGATCACCCGGCCGCCTTCATGACGCACTTGCTCGGCCGGGCTGTTGATGAACATTTTCACGCCATGCTCGACCAGGTGACGCGCCATGCCGCGCGCGTAATTCAAAGGGTGGATACCGCCGGCCTTGGGGGTCAACAGGCCGCCGGCGAAGATCGTCGAGCCGGTCATTTCCCGTACCTGCTCGGCCGAGATCATGCGTGATGACGTACCGCCGGTTTCACGCTTGATCCAGTCCGCAGTCGACCCCAGCGCACCCAGCGCGTGGACGTTGTGCGCCGCAGCGATATGCCCGCCCAGGTGCAGCTCGGCACCGGTCAGGCCAAGGGTTTCGACCATCTCCACCAGGCTGTCCACTGCGGCATAACCGGTGTGGTACATCTGCAACGCCGTGTCGCGGCCAAAGCGCGACATGAGCGTGGGAAAGCCCACCCGGAACTTCGGTGACACCACGCCGCCATTACGTCCGCTGGCGCCCCAGGCCAAGGTATTGGCCTCGACGATGAGGGGCTCGCGACCACTGCGGGCGATGTGATGGGCTGCCGAGAGGCCGGTGTAACCCGCACCGATGATCACCACGTCGCACTGCCGCTCGCCTTCCAGGGATTGCAGCGCAGGTGCCGGTTGGGCGGTGGCCGCCCATAAGCTCTGAACAGTCATGCCAGCCTCTCGACTCAATAGGGATTGGCGCTCATGGCCAGGGCCCGAGCGCCGAGGGGATCAACCCAGCTCTTTCTCGACCGCGTCAGCCAGTTGCGCCAGCGAGGTGAAGTGGTAATGCGGTTCGGTGCGTTCCGATTCCAGGGTGCCGCCGGTGCCTTTCTGGGCAAAACGACGCTCGATCCAGCAAGTCTGATAACCCAGGCGCATGGCCACGCCGATGTCGTGATACTGGCTCTGGGCAACGTGCAGGATGTGCTCGAACAGAATGCCCTGGGTCGCCAGCACACCCCGGGTGTAGGCAAAGAACTGCGGATCAGGTTTCTCGAAACGCACATCGTCGACGGTGACCCGTACGTCGAACGGCTGGTCGAGGGTTTCGGCCATATAGTTCAGGGCCCAGATCTGGGAGTTGGTGGTGGCCACCAGTTTGAAGTGCTTGCGCAGGCGCTTGAGTGCTTCGACCGAATCAGGGAACGCCGGGAAATTCTTCACCGCCTGCGCCAGGCCCTTGGCGTAGTCGTCGTTGTCCGGCAGCCCCAGCTTGGAAGCGATGACGTGGTAGCAACGCTCCAGGTCATCCGGCCACCAGCCCGAATCGGTGGAGGCGCGGGCCTCGCGATAGGCTTTGAGAATCTCGTCGTCGCTGCGAGCCTTGCCCGCTTCACCCGCGACTTCGCGGACATGGGCCAGGATTCCGGCTTCGAAATCGATCAGGGTACCGACAACGTCAAACGTCAGGGCTTTGAACTGCTTGAAAGACATAGGGCGCTCCGCAAGAAAAGTCATAAGGGTGAAACTGACTGGACAGGCCCATTATCTGCCCGCCTTCTCGCGAAATATTCTGTTTTGCCCTACCCCAGAGGCATAACCTACTGTTTTTTTACTCGACGTGCCGCACCTGTGCTCAACGGGTCGATTCCAGGGTCGCGAGCAACCCCAGATGCGGGTAAAGCGCGTCGATCCTGAGCATGTCCTCGCGCATCTCTTCGATGATCCAGTCACGCACGCTTTCTACGATCGGACGTACCGGACGGTTGGCCGGAACCACCAGGCAGCAACGCCGGGAATTGACCCGAAAGGCGTCCGTCGCCGGCACCAGTTCACCCTTGCACAAGGAGTTCGACACCACGTTCAACCACCCCAGCGCCATGCCCTGGCCCAACAAGGCGGCCTGGACCACCACGGCATAATCGGAGAACACCAGCGCATTGTCGGCGCGCCCCGGTGCCTCGAAAGCGGCGGCCCAGCCACGATCCTGATTGTCCATGCTGATCAGCGTCGGCACTTGTTTTTTGCCCTTTCCCTGAACGACATCGGCGAGGTACTGGGCGTTGCACACCGGCAGGGTAATTTCCGGAATCACCAGTGTATCCGTGCCTTTCAGGCTGCCGGCCTCCAGGTAGCGCATGCCCAGGTCGACGTCCACCAGGGGCCCACCGATCCGCCCGGACATCAATTGATAGCGCATGTCGACGGTGGGGAATCGCTGGCTGAAGCGGCTCATGCGCGGCATCAGCCAATGGGTGGTGAACGCGGTGGACACCGACAGCGTCACGGTCTCGATCCCCGTCGCCCGGGCTTCGATTTCACTGATTGCCGACTCGATGGTACTGAAGCCTTCCTGCACGCGGCGATACAAAATGCTGCCGCTCTCGGTCAGCCTCGCGCCGCCGCGAACACGCTCGAAAAGCTGCACGCCCAGGTGCTCTTCCAGACGCGACAACATGCGGCTCACGGCCGGCTGGCTGACGCACAGTTCATCCGCCGCCCGGGTGAAGCTGCCACATCGGGCAGCCGCTTCGAAGACGAACAGGGAGCTGGAGCTGGGGACCTTGCGGCGAAGATTGGACATGACCTGAGTTTATGCCTGGCACAACTATTAGTAAATTGTCCCGAACAAAATACCCCGCCTATTCTGGTGAGCGCCTGCGCAAGGCGATCCACGGCTATTCGGCGCGGCACTCCTCCCCTCACGAGACCCTCCCTGCTATGAACAACAACCTGAAGTTTTACATCGACGGCCGCTGGGTGGAGCCTCACAGCTTCGATCGGCTGCCGGTGATCAACCCCGCCACCGAGCAGGCATTCTGCGAAATCGCCATGGGCAACCTGACCGATGTCGAGTCTGCCGTCATGGCCGCCCGACGCGCCTTTCCAGCGTTCGCCCGGACTTCGCCGGCACAGCGTAAACAACTGCTGCAGCGAATTCTTGAGGTGTTCATGGCGCGCTACGATGACATCGCCGACGCCATCGTTCAGGAAGTCGGCGCCCCGAAAGCCTTGTCCCACGACTGGCAAGCCGGAATCGGCAGGCGTCACCTGGAGCAACTGCTGCGCACCCTCGACACCTTCGAGTTCCAGAAGTCCCGTGGCACCACGCTGATTGCCCATGAACCCGTGGGCGTGGTGGCGCTGATCACCCCCTGGAACTGGCCGATCAACCAGATCGTCTGCAAGGTCGCGCCGGCCCTGGCCGCCGGTTGCACCATGGTGCTCAAGCCGAGTGAAATCGCACCGATCAATGCCTTGCTGTTTGCCGAGGTCATGCACGAGGCCGGCGTACCGGCGGGGGTTTTCAACCTGATCAATGGCGATGGCCCGACCGTCGGCGCCGCCCTGTCGGCCCATCCGCACGTGGACATGGTTTCGTTCACCGGCTCGACCCGCGCCGGGACGGAAATCGCGCGCCTGGCCGCACCGACGGTCAAGCGCGTGCACCAGGAACTGGGCGGTAAATCGGCCAACATTCTGCTCGACGACGTCGATCTGCAAGCGGCCGTGACCAGCGGTGTCGACAGTTGCTTTGGCAACAGCGGGCAATCCTGCAACGCGCCGACGCGCATGCTGGTGCCGGCTGCCCTGCATGATCAGGCCGTGGAGATTGCCCGCCGCGCCGCGCAAAAACACATCGTCGGCACGCCCGATGCGCCCGCCACGACCATGGGCCCGGTGATCAGCGAGCGTCAGTACGACAGCATCCAGCGGATGATTGCCATTGGTATCGACGAGGGCGCACAACGGGTGTGTGGCGGACCGGGTCGCCCCGATCACTTGCCCCGGGGTTATTACGTGCAGCCGACTATCTTCGCCAATGTCACCCAGGACATGACCATCGCCCGCGAGGAAATATTCGGCCCGGTGCTGGTCATCCAGGCCTACGAAGATGAAGCGCAAGCGGTCGAGATGGCCAACGACAGCGTGTTTGGCCTGGCTGCCTACGTTCAATCGGCGGACCGGGCGCGTGCTCGCGATGTCGCCCTGCAAATGCGTGCCGGCAGCGTCTACATCAACTATCCGGGCTGGGATTCCGGCGCGCCGTTTGGTGGCTACAAGCAATCGGGCAATGGTCGCGAATACGCGGAATGGGGACTGGAGGCATTTCTGGAGGTCAAGGGGATTGTCGGCTGGGGGGCTTGATGCCCCCAAACGGACAGGCAAGCCGCTTTCTACAGCGGCGCTGCCACTTCGGCCTCACCGCCCGGCACCTTCGCCTCGGCCTTGATCAGATCGGCCATGCGCTCGGCGATCATCAGGGTCGGGACGTTGGTGTTGGCGCAGGGAATCGAAGGCATCAGCGAAGCATCACACACACGCAGCCCGGCGACGCCGATCACGCGGCCATCTCCGGTGGTGACAGCCAGCGGATCGTCGGCGCGCCCCATGCGGCAGGTGCCAGACGGGTGCCAGGTACCGCCGACATTGCGCTGCACGAACTCGGTCAGGGCCTGGTCATCGGCGAGGAGTTTGCTCAGGGTGACGCCTTGCGTCACCAGGCCATGAATCAGCAAGCCCCGCAAGGGCCCGGCGATGTCCAGCAACAGGCTCAGGGCGCCGCGCTGCAGGGCATTGATCCAGCCCGGCATCGCGACCTTGGCCACCCGTGGCGAGTAGCTCGATGGAAACACCACGGCGCACTCGCGGCTCAAGGCTGGCGCCGATAACGTCTGGGCCCCAAAGCGTAACGCCTGCTTCAGACGCTCGAGGTCGCGGCCATCGCTGAGCATGTCGAAGCGCACCTGCGGTTCGTCGTGGGGATCGCTGGACGCCAGGCGCAGATGGCCACGGGAATAGGATTTGTTGACCCAGAAAAACATCGTGCCCAGTCGATAACCGATCGAATGCCAGCCTGATCGAGAAAGGATTGCACCGTGCATATCACAGGGCACCGTGTCGGCCAGCCCGGAGGAAAAACGCACGATGGCCTGTTCATGATGCTCCTCTGGATACGCCGTGCGACCTTCGCGGTTGAGCAGCGCAGACACCGCAATCGACGGATGCTCCATCAGGTTGGCGCCCACCCCCGGACGGTCCGCCACCGACGCAATGCCCAGCGACGCCAGCTCATCCGCCGGGCCGATGCCACTGCGCAGCAGCACCGCAGGGCTGTGGATCGCACCGGCACAGACAATGACCTCACGCGCCCGCAAGGACTCGACGACGCCATGACGGTCGATAATCCTGGCGCCCGTCGCACGGCCCGCCTCGATCAACACCCGATCCACCACGCAGCGGGTGCGCAGGCTCAGGTTCTTGCGTTGGCGCACCTCATCGGTCAGGTAACACACCGAGGTGGGGATTCGCTCGCCCTGCTCGCTGACGCCAATGGCGCCGACAAACACGCCCTCCTCCCAGGTGCCATTCTGGTCGGCCTTGTGCTCGAGACCGCGCCCGCCCAGGACCTTCATCACACCCTTGACGAAAGGTGAAAGGCGCTCCGATGGCGTACGCCGGATCCTCACCGGGCCGTCGCTGCCATGCAGCGCCTGGTCCAGCGGGCTGCAGAAGTCGGTGTCGTTTTCCAGCTTGCGAAAGTACGGCAGGCAGGCTTGCCAACTCCAGCCCTCGGCGCCCAGCGCCTGCCATTCGTCAAAGTCGGCCGGCGCGCCACGGTTGGTCATAAGGGCATTGATCGCCGAGCCGCCACCGAGGATCCGCGCCTGCTCGTAGCGCCGCGTGGCGCTGGCACGCTGGCCCATCAACGCGGTCAGGCGCTGCCAGATATTGCTGACATCCAGATAGGCGCGCCCCGGATACCGACTGCGTATCTCGGGGGGCATCGTCTGCCGGGAAATATCGCGCCCTGCCTCGATCAGGCACACCTGTTTGTCGGGGTCCTCGGAGAGCCGGGCGGCCAGCACGCAGCCGGCCGACCCACCGCCCAGAATCAAGTAATCGATCATGCCGACACCTTACTGAACGAACTTGAGCCAGCGATCCTTGGCGGCAATCCCTTCGGCGGAAGCCCACCACTCTTCCGACATCAGGGCTTGCCTGGCCGCGTTGTCCGGCGAGCTTGGCAGTTCCTTGGCCCGCTCGGCGGTGATTTTGCCGGTAGCGAACGCCGCCGGGTTACCTGGACCGTAGTCGATGTAGAGCGGCAGGTTGGCCTGCAGCTCAGGCGATACCGCTTCGTTGAGGAACTTCACGGCCGCCGCATAGTTAGGCGCATTTTTCAGGATGCACAGCTGGGTGTTTTGCAACAGACCGTCGTTGTAGGTGAAGGCCACGTCGGGGTTGCTCTTTTGCACGGCGCTGGCGCGACCGTTCCAGATCATCAACATATCGACTTCGCCATCGGCGAGCAATTGCGCCGACTGACCACCCGAGGTCCACCAGACGGCGATGTTCGGTTTGATCTGTTCCAGACGCTTGTAGGCACGGTCGACATCCAGCGGGTACAGCTTGTCGCGAGGCACGCCATCGGACAGCAGCGCCGCTTCCAGGGTGCTCATCGGGTCGTTACGCAAGGCACGCACGCCGGGGAAGTTCTTCACGTCCCAGAACTCGGCCCAGGTCTGCGGCACTTTTTTCAGGTTCTTCTTGTTGTAGCCAATGACCGACGAATAGAACTCGTAGGCCACCGAGTACGGAGTGCGATAGGCCGCCGGCATGTTCTGCACGTTTGGCAGCTTGCTCAGGTCCAGCGGTTCGATCAGCCCTTCCTTGCCGCCGCGCAGGCAGTTGGACGGTGGTGTATCGATCACGTCCCAGACCGGTTTCTTCGCTTCGCCCTGGGCCTTGACCATCGGCCAGGCATCGGGGGCGCTGTCCTGTTTGATGGTGATGTTCAGCCGCTTGGCCGCCGGATCCAGAATGGCCTTGGTCTGGGCCTCCTGGTAAGCACCGCCTTGGGAGACGAAGGTGATTTCATCGGCCATGGCGGGCATCGCGCACGCCACCGAAAGACTCAACAGGGAAATGACGGAACCGAACGCTTGAGCAACAGACAAGGTTTTCATGGCAAATCATCCTGGACGTAGATTAATTCGGCAGCGCTAAAACCTCGACTGAACACCCTGCACCCACGTGCTTTGCTCAGGTTTGATTTTATTGTTCGACCGAGCGGGACATTTCGACGTTACAAGAGCATGACACCCGGGGGCAATGCACGAATAGTCAGGACCACCATAACTTCAGATCATGCTTATTTCACCGGACAACCGCCAGCGGCTTTCCCGTGCCACAGGCTCACTTGAGCGCCGCAAACGGCAAGCGCCTGGCCAGTTCCTGCGCGAGATACCGGGCGAATACCGAGATGCGTTGCGGAATATGCCGGCGATGCTGATAGACCACGAAGATATCGGCCCTGGGCGCCTGGTAATCGCTCAGCACCGCACGCAAGCGCCCGCTTTCAAGGTGCTCCTGAACATTCCAGCGCGAACGCAGGATCAGCCCATGCCCGTCCAGGGCCAGGCGTAACGCCACTTCTCCATCGTTGCTCGACAATGTACCGCTGACC
This sequence comes from Pseudomonas sp. IT-P12, assembly GCF_949767465.1. Taxonomy (NCBI): domain Bacteria; kingdom Pseudomonadati; phylum Pseudomonadota; class Gammaproteobacteria; order Pseudomonadales; family Pseudomonadaceae; genus Pseudomonas; species Pseudomonas sp. IT-P12. Next base: position 1,033,351 of record NZ_CATKPY010000011.1, read on the forward strand.
TTGTGCGAGTAATCCTGGCCATCCTTGCTGAAACGCCAGATCGCGTAATCACTGCCGAACTGACGCAGCACAATGCAGTTATGCCGGACCAGATCCGCCACCCCTGTCAGCTCAGGCATAGCTTCAAGGTATTGTGGAGAGGCGCAGAGAATGCGCGGGTTTTCCAGCAGGCGCACCGCAATCAGGCGCGAATCGGGCGGCTCACCCATGCACACGCTCATGTCGAACTGATCGTCCAGCAGGCTCGAAGGCTGGCTGGACAGTTCCAGAGACAGCTCCAGCTCCGGGTGCAACCGGGCGAAACTGGAGACCACCGGCGCCAGGTGCTGCCGGCCGAAACCCAGGGTGCCGTTGATCCGCAAACGCCCCTGCAAGGTCGGCTGCCGACTGTTGAGCGCACTCTCCAGCTCTTCCAGTTGCCGCAGAATCGGCCGCCCGCCTTCCAGGTACAACGTCCCTTCCGGCGTCAGCGACAACCGGCGGGTGGTGCGCTGCAGCAATTGCACCCCCAGCCGTGCTTCAAGCTGGCTCAAGCGTTTGCTCACCGCCGGCAACGACAGGCCGAGGTGGCGCGCCACTTCGGTCAGACTGCCGCGTGTCGCCACCTGCTGGAAGAAACTCAAGTCATCGATCATCGCCACGGATTGTTTCCTTAAAACTAAGAATGGCTTTCGCTCAAGGCTAATTATTAATACAGGGCGACTGCATACACTGGCAACCAGTCCCCATCAATCCCAGGAGTCGAATCCATGAGCAAAGCCCAGTACAAAATTGCAGTGATCCCAGGCGACGGCATCGGCAAGGAGGTCATGCCCGAAGGCGTGCGCGTCCTCGACGCCGTGGCCGCCAAACACAACTTGGAACTGCAATGGGACTGGTTCGATTTCGCCAGCGCCGATTACTACCTGGCCCACGGCAAAATGATGCCCGACGACTGGTTCGAGATTCTCAAGGGCTACGACGCGATCTACTTCGGCGCAGTGGGCTGGCCAGACGTCGTGCCTGACCACATTTCCCTGTGGGACTCGCTGTTGCAGTTCCGCCGTGAGTTCGACCAGTACGTGAACCTGCGCCCGTGCCGTCTGATGCCGGGCGTCAAGGCGCCGCTGGCCAATCGCGCGCCCGGTGACATCGATTTCTGGGTCGTACGGGAAAACACCGAAGGTGAATACTCCAGCGTGGGCGGCAAGATGTTCCCGGGCACCGACCGGGAAATCGTGTTGCAGGAAACCGTCATGACCCGCGTCGGCGTCGACCGCATTCTCAAGTTCGCCTACGACCTGGCCCAGAGCCGGCCGAAGAAACACCTTACCTCGGCCACCAAATCCAACGGCATCGCCATCACCATGCCGTACTGGGATGAGCGCGTCGCCGAGATGGGCAAGAAGTTTCCGCAGGTGAAGGTCGACAAGTACCACATCGATATCCTCACCGCGAACTTCGTCCTGCACCCGGACTGGTTCGACGTAGTGGTCGCCAGCAACCTGTTCGGCGACATTCTTTCCGATCTCGGCCCCGCCTGCACCGGCACCATCGGTATTGCGCCGTCTGCCAACATCAACCCGGAGCGCAACTTCCCGAGCCTGTTCGAGCCCGTGCACGGTTCGGCGCCGGACATCGCCGGCAAGGGCATCGCCAACCCGATCGGACAAATCTGGTGCGGCGCGATGATGCTCGAACACCTCGGCCACCCGCAGGCGGGTGCGGCGGTGCTGACCGCGATCGAAACGGTGTTGGCCATGGGGCCGGAGAACGCACCCTTGACCGCCGACATCGGCGGCAAAGGCAACACCGAAGCCCTGGGCAAGGCCATTGCCGCTGCTGTCTGACCCGGCCAATAACGCGCAATCTTCCGTTCACGGCCCGTGATACGGAAGATTGTTGCGCCTGACTTTGGCATCGTGTGAACACCTTTCCAGCGCTTGCGAGAACCCCCATGACCCTGCTGTTCAAAGTCGACGATGCCCGTGGCTGCGCCTGGAAATCGCTGTTCGAAAAACATGCGCCGGACATCGAGGTGCGTTTCTGGCCGGACATCGGCGACCCATCGCAAGTGCGCTACTTCGCCGCCTGGCAACCGCCACGGCAGTTGCATGAACGCTTCCCGAACCTGGAAGTGATCTTCGCCACCTCGGCGGGCGTCGATCAATTCGACCTCGGCGAGTTGCCGGAACACATTCAGGTCGTGCGCATGCTCGACCCTGGCATCGTCCAGGGCATCGTCGAATACGCCTGCTTCGCCGTGTTGAGCCTGCATCGCCAGATCCCGCTGTACCTGCAGCAACAACAGGCCGGCCGCTGGCAAGACCACCTGCTGACCCCGGCAGCGCAACGTCGCGTCGGCGTCATGGGCCTGGGCAACCTGGGGGTCGCGGTGCTGCAAAGCCTGCGTACGTTCAACTTCCAGCTGCATGGCTGGGCACGCTCGCAGAAGCGCATCGACGGCGTGCAATGCCATGCCGGCGACGACCAGCTCGAGCCTTTTCTCAACCAGTGCGACATCCTGATCTGCCTGCTGCCCCTGACCGACGACACCCGCGGCCTGTTGAACGCGAGAACACTGGCTGCACTGCCAACAGGTGCCAGCCTGATCAACCTGGGTCGAGGCGGTCACCTCCAGGAAGACGATCTCATTGAGGCACTGGCGTGCGGGCAACTGAGCCACGCCATCCTCGACGTGCTCAATGAAGAACCGCCATCGCCGGACCACCGGTTCTGGCAACACCCACAGATCTGGCTGACCCCGCATGTCGGCGCAATGACCGCGCCGCAGAGCGCCTTTCCCGGGTTGCTGGAAAATCTCAGGCGCCATCAGGCTGGCGAGCCCATGCAAGGCCTGATCAAGCGCGATCACGGCTACTGACGCGTCAGTCTTGGGGGAGCGAGCCAGCTCGCAAACAGGTCGGTACACAGGCCACCTCGGCGGTGGATCGAGTACCGCCTTAGGCGAGCAGGCTCGCTCCCACAGGATGGGGTCTGACCTGGCGGGAATTTGCAGAAGGTCCTTCTTCTGCAAATCACACTGGTCGACCGGTCAGTTGAACGGCGCCGGGTGCGGTGTCTGCGCCGACGATGGTGGCAGAATCGGCAGCTTGAAGCTCGGCTGCTCGCCGGTCAGGGTATCGAGGAAAGCGACGATCTGACTGATTTCCTCGCTGCTCAACTGGCGCCCCAGTTGCAGCCTGGACATCACGTCCACGGCGTCCTCCAGTTTCCAATAGGCGCCGTCGTGGAAATAGGGATACGTCAGCGCGACGTTACGCAGGGTCGGCACCTTGAACTTCATCCGGTCGGCGTCCTTGCCGGTCAGGCCCGCCACGCCCAGGGCCGGGTTCTGGGTGGCATAGGGTTCGACCATGCCCATCTTCTGGAAGGAACCACCGCCCACGGCCTCGCCGTTGTGGCAGGCGACGCAACCGATACTCTTGAACAGTTGATAGCCTTGCAGGGCTGTCGGGCTGATGGCTTTCTTGTCGCCCTTCAGCCAGCGGTCAAACGGCGCATCCGGGGTGACCAGGGTTTCCTCGAACGCGGCGATGGCGTTGGTGACATCATCGAACCTGATCCCGTCATCGCCATAGACCTTTTTGAACGACGCGCGGTATTGCGGGATGGAGCGCAGCACATCCACCGCCAGATCGTGGGTGAACCCCATCTCGCCCGGGTTGGCGATCGGGCCGCCAGCCTGCTCCTGTAGATTGGCCGCGCGGCCATCCCAGAATTGCGCGATGCTCATGCTGGCGTTCAGCACCGTCGGCGAATTGATCGGGCCCTGGTGCCAGTTGTGCCCGACCGAGGTCGGCAAATTGTCGCTGCCACCCATGCTCAGGTTGTGGCATGAGTTACAGGAAATGAAACCGGATTTGGACAGGCGCGGATCGAAAAACAGCTGTTTACCCAGCTCGACCTTGTTTGCATCAGTGATCTTTGCCGGTTGCACCGGCAGGATCGGCTCACTCGGAGCGGTGTTGGCCCACGCCATGCTCCCCAGCATCACGCCTACGGTCAATATCAACGGTCTGTACATGGCGAACTCCCTTCAGGCTTATCGTTTGAGTCACCCTGTACTGAGTGGCGGCCTGTTGCCATGACCTGGATCAGTCAAGCCTCCAACCTGCCTGCGACCTGCGGTCACGCGACACACATCAACCTCGCATACGCTCGCAAAAGGGAGGTTATCGCCAAACGGACAGGCCACCTTCAACACTCGGTCATAACCAGCAGGCTTTCCACCCCGCCGCAACCAAACCCGCCGTATGCCTTGGCGAAGGCACGGCGCGCAGGCCAAGGCCATTCCGTTGCTGCATGAATTCTCGGCGCAAACAAGCACCCGCCGCCGACTGGCCAGTCGACGGCGGGCTTTCAGCGTTACCCTGCGCGCTGACTAACCGAAGGTATGAGTATCTTGTCCGGCGTGCCGGCTGTTAAATTCTGAACCTAAGCAAGATCCAACGCACAGGTGAAACGACTTGCATTGGCATGCGATCGGTTGAACCCACCCGGCGAAATCGCCCTTATTCAGTCATGACGGCCGAATTGCTTTTCAATCAAGCGGCATATGGCGACAAGCCCTACCGAGGGTTTACCCATCATTGACGGGCTTGGCAGCATCAAGCGGTGGCTGGCTCTCACGCTCATTGCAATGCACCCCCTCGAGGAAAATCCGTCGGAATGAATATGGCACCTTTAGTCCTGTCCATGCACCGCGCCACGATCAATACGGCGCCGTATGTGTGGGTGCTCAGGCTTGGAGCGATCACGCTCACACTGGTGATTTTTCTGGTCGACTGGTTGAGTTCGCTGGATGTGGCCATCGCGGTGCTGTACGTCGCGGTGATCCTCATTTCCAGCGATCTGTTTTCTTACCGGGGGATGCAGGCGGTATCCCTGATTTGCGGGCTGCTGACGCTGGCCGCGTATCTGCTTTCTCACACAGATGCGTGGCTGGAACCGCCATTCTTGCGATGCCTGGTGAGCCTGGCGGCGATCACCATCAGTGCAATCCTGGCGCTCAAGAGCAAGGCCGCCAGGGAGGCGCTCCAGCAACAGGTCCAACTGCTGCATCGTAGCGAGGCATTTTTGGCTGGCGCCCAACGACTGAGCCGCACCGGTAGCGTCGGCCTGAAGATGCCCGATGCAGAACTGGACTGGTCCGAGGAGGCCCGGCGCATATTTGAGTTTGATGGTCCCCTGCAGCCGACCCTGCAACAGATGATCGCTCGCACTCATCCAGACGACACGGGCGACCTGAAAAAGCTGATTCAGGACGCCTACGCCCAGCACGCCTGCCTGGAGGCGGAGTTCAGGCTGCTGATGCCCGATGGGCGCTGCAAAAATGTGCGCATGCTGGCGCAGCGGATGGCTGATTCATCCGGGGGCTGCGAGTACCTCGGCGCGCTGATGGATGTCACCGCGGCAAAATGCGCGGAAGAGGCGCTTCATCAGTCACAGTCCCAGCTGGCCCACGTGACCCGCGTCACGATCCTGGGCGAAATGGCCGCGTCCATCGCCCATGAGGTCAACCAGCCACTCGCGGCGGTGACGACCAACGCTGAGGCCGGTCTGCGCTGGCTCAACCGCGAAGAACCCAACTTCGCCGAGGTCTGCGGCGCCATCCAGCGCATCATCAACGAAGCTCATCGCGCGAGCGAAGTCATCCGCCGGATTCGAGCGCTGCTGCGCAAATCCGAGCCTCAGTACCTGTCAACGGATCTCCAGGAGGTGCTGCAAGAAGCCCTGCTGCTCACCCGCCGCGAGATAAGACGGCACAAGGTCAACATCGAATTCAAACCCCGGGGCGACATTCAGTGGGTCCACGGCGATCGCATTCAGTTGCAGCAGGTCATCATCAACCTGCTGTTGAATGCCTTGCAGGCGTTGTCCTGCGTGCAACCCAAAGGACGACGACTCTTGATCGTACTGGAAAGCGAACCGGGTCATGATGTGTTGTTACGCATACAGGACAACGGTCCCGGCATCACCGCGCAGAACCTGCCCCAACTGTTCAACCCTTTCTTCACCACCAAACCAGAGGGTATGGGCATGGGCTTGTCGATCTGCCGCTCGATCATCGAGGCCCATGGCGGACGCATCTGGGCTGAAAGCGAACCGGGACAGGGGGCACGGGTGTGTTTCTCGCTTCCTGGCGCGCCAAGCTGAAAACCCGCTGAATCAGTCGGCCCCCCTCGACTGCCCTCCCCGCAACAATGGCAAGAGCCTGACCTGGACCGCTCTGACGTATTTTCGGTTTAACGAAGAGGGAAAAGTGATCGAAGAGATCGTTGAGCGGAACGAACTGTTCATGGCAAAGCAACTCGGAATCATCAGCTACGAGTAACCTGGTTAAACGCCAAGGGGAAATAAATCCACCGTGGTGAAATTATCTTCTCCACGGTGGTCAGAGGCCCATTCCCTCCCACATCACTGTCTAGCGCCTTGCTGATACTCACGAGGCGTACACCCGAACTCACGACGAAACACCGTGTGCAGATACTGTGCGGATTTGAAGCCACAACGGCGGGCAACGTCTGCAATCGCTGTCTCGGTATTTTCCAATCCTCTCGTAGCCGCCGCCAATTTGAAACGCAGAATCTCGTCGTGCACGCTGCAGCCTCGCACGGTGCGAAAGTGTGACTCCAACGATGAGCGCGACACGCCGACATACGCTGCTACTTGTGCCGTCTTGATGCCCTGGCAGGCATATTGGCGGATAAACAGCAGTGCTTGCATGACGTAGGGGTTGCCCAACGGTTGGTGCAAGCTTGACACCTGAACGTTGATCGCATCTGGCGGGATCAGGATGTGCGTGCCCGTGGACGGCATGCCGTGCAGCATCTGGTGCAGTAGTTGCGCGGCGGTGCGGCCCATGGTTTCGGTGCCCTGGATGACCGAACTCAGCGGGACTCGGGTCAGGCTGCGTGTCAGGGGGTCGTTGTCGATGCCGATCAACGCCACCTGCTCCGGTACGGTGATTCCGGCGGTCAGGCAGGCTTGCAGCAATTGGCGAGCGCGGGCGTCACTGACGGCGATGATGCCGATGGGCTTGGGCAGGCTTTGCAGCCAGGCGATCAGTTGTTCGACGGCGCTGTCCCAGAGCGGAGCGCTGGTGCCCATGCCGCGATAGACCTCGGCGTGCAAACCATCACGCTGCATCAGTCGTCGAAAGGCTTTTTCCCGCTCCTGAGCCCAACGATTGGCCTGCGATTCCGGCAGGCTGAAGCAGGCAAAACGCTGCAGTCCGGCCTCGATCAAGTGCGCGTACGCCAGGGAGATCAGTGCGTCATTGTCGGTGGCGACGTAAGGAATTCCTTTCGGATAATCGCGCTCATCCTGATAGGAACCCCCCACCGCCACCACGGGCAACTTGATGTCGGCCAGCGCCTCGCCAATCAGCGGATCGTCGAAGTCGGCAATGATCCCGTCACCTTGCCAGCGCTCGATCCCTTTCAACCGGCAGAGAAAATCCTCTTCCAGGAACAGGTCCCAGGACGCACGGGTGCTGCTCAGGTAGTTGCCGATGCCGCTGATGATGCCCCGGTCATAGATCTTGCTCCCGTTGAACAACAGTGCGATGCGGTGAACAGGCGGTACTGTTTTCATTGTTTTCAGGCTTGTTCCAGGGCCCCTTCTCACGGAGGCGGTTTGCACAGACTAGGCCCGCAGACGGCGAACCTCAATACGCAAAATCGCACTCCGCGTTGGTGATTTTCATAATCAGCAGGGTTGGGGCCGTTGCTAGTATCGAGAAACCGAAAAGAACAACAAGGACATTGCCAATGCTCTACTTCCCCGATGTCGACAAGATTCGCTACGAGGGCCCTGCCAGCGATTCTCCCCTCGCCTTCCGTCACTACGACGCTGACAAAATCATCCTCGGCAAACCCATGCGCGAACACCTGCGCATGGCCGCCTGCTATTGGCACACCTTTGTCTGGCCGGGCTCCGACGTGTTCGGCGCAGGTACTTTCAAGCGCCCATGGCAACACGCCGACACCCCCATGGAGCTGGCCATTGGCAAAGCGGAAGCCGCGTTCGAGTTCTTCTCCAAACTCGGCATCGACTACTACTGCTTCCACGACACGGATGTCGCCCCGGAAGGCAATTCGCTGAAGGAATACCGCAACCACTTCGCACAGATGATTGATCACCTGGAGCGACACCAGGAAGAAAGCGGGATCAAGTTGCTGTGGGGAACCGCCAACTGCTTCAGCAACCCACGCTTCGCCGCCGGTGCCGCCAGCAACCCGGACCCCGAAGTATTTGCCTTCGCCGCTGCCCAGGTGTTTAGCGCCCTGAACGCGACCCATCGCCTGAAAGGCTCCAACTACGTGTTGTGGGGCGGTCGCGAAGGCTACGAAACCCTGCTCAACACCGACTTGAAACGAGAACGCGAACAACTGGGGCGCTTCATGCGCATGGTGGTCGAGCACAAGCACAAGATTGGTTTCGAAGGCGACCTGCTGATCGAACCCAAGCCGCAGGAACCGACCAAACACCAATACGATTACGACAGTGCCACTGTGTTCGGCTTCCTCCAGCAGTTCGGCCTGGAAAAGGAAATCAAGGTCAACATCGAAGCCAACCACGCGACCCTGGCCGGTCATAGCTTCCATCACGAGATTGCGACGGCCGTCTCGCTGGGAATTTTCGGCAGCATCGATGCCAATCGGGGTGATCCGCAAAACGGCTGGGACACCGATCAATTCCCCAACAGCGTCGAAGAAATGACCCTGGCCACCTATGAAATTCTGAAGGCCGGCGGGTTCAAGAATGGCGGGTACAACTTCGACTCCAAGGTTCGCCGCCAGAGCCTCGATGAAATCGATCTGTTCCATGGTCACGTCGGCGCAATGGACGTCCTCGCCCTGTCCCTGGAGCGGGCTGCCGCCATGGTCCAGAACGATCAACTTCAGCAGCTCAAAGATCAACGCTACGCCGGCTGGCAGCAGCCGTTCGGGCAGGCGGTGCTGACGGGCGAGTTCAACCTCCAGTCATTGGCCGAACACGCCTTCGCCAACGAACTGAATCCGCAGGCCGTCAGCGGCAGGCAGGAAATGCTCGAAAACGTCGTCAACCGGTTCATCTATCGCTGATCGCCAACGGAGTCTGCGGGCGCAACAACGCTGTGACATTCGCACGACAAATCTGTGTCCATTGCGTCTGCCGATTCTCTACAGTTCTACCAGCCCGAGACTCATCGTCAGGCAGTGTCTTTCAAACAAAAATAAAAGGACGCACCACCATGAAGAATGTAAAACGCGCGCTATTGGCCAGCGCCCTGGCGCTGCTGTCGCTGCCGGTAATGGCCGACGCTGCCCATCCGAAAATCGGTTTCTCCATTGATGATCTGCGGCTGGAACGCTGGTCGCGTGACCGCGATTACTTCGTTGCGGCGGCGGAGAAAATGGACGCCAAGGTCTTCGTACAGTCGGCCGATGCCAACGAGCAAAAGCAGATTTCGCAAATCGAAAACCTCATCTCACGGGGCGTCGATGTGATCGTCATCGTGCCGTTCAACGCGACGGTGCTGACCAATGCCGTGGCCGAAGCGAAGAAAGCCGGGATCAAGGTGGTGTCCTATGACCGCCTGATCCTCAACGCGGATATCGATGCCTACATCTCCTTCGATAACGAAAAGGTCGGCGAGATGCAGGCCAGCGGCGTGCTGCACGCAGCGCCCAAGGGCAATTACTTCCTGCTCGGCGGTGCGCCCACCGACAACAACGCAAAAGTCCTGCGCGAAGGTCAGATGAAAGTGCTGCAACCGGCCATCGACAAGGGCGATATCAAGATCGTCGGCCAGCAATGGGTCAAGGAATGGAACCCTACCGAAGCGCTGAGCATTGTTGAAAACGCCTTGACCCGCAACGACAACAAAATCGACGGCATCGTTGCCTCCAACGACGCCACGGCAGGCGGTGCCATCCAGGCACTGGCGGCTCAGCAACTGGCCGGCAAGGTGCCGATTTCGGGGCAGGACGCAGACCTCGCAGCGGTCAAGCGAGTGATCGCCGGCACGCAAACCATGACCGTGTACAAACCGCTCAAACTCATCGCCTCCGAAGCCGCCAAGCTCTCGGTGCAACTGGCGCGTAACGAGAAACCCGCCTACAGCTCGCAGTACGACAACGGCAGCAAAAAAGTCGACACCATCCTGCTCACTCCAACGCCCCTGACCAAGGACAACATCGACTTGCTGGAACAGGACGGGTTTTACACCAAGGCGCAGATTGCCGGGCAGTGACCAAGGCATCGATCCCCGGTTATGCGGAAACCCTTGTGGGAGCGAGCCTGCTCGCGAAGACGGTGGTTCAGCCTGCATCGCGATTGAATGTGCTGACGCCTTCGCGAGCAGGCTCGCTCCCACAAAGATGAGTGCCCTGTGAGTCTTTGGTATGCGAGCCCTCTCCATGTCCGACTATCTGCTGCAAATGAACGGTATCGTCAAAACCTTCGGCGGTGTCAAAGCGCTCAATGGCATCGACATCAAGGTCAAGCCAGGTGAGTGCGTCGGGTTGTGCGGCGAGAACGGCGCCGGCAAGTCCACGCTGATGAAGATCCTTTCCGCGGTGTACCCCTATGGCACCTGGGACGGTGAAATCCTCTGGGACGGTCAACCGTTGAAAGCGCAATCGATCAGCGAAACGGAAGCCGCGGGTATCGTCATCATTCACCAGGAACTGACGCTGGTTCCCGACCTGTCGGTGGCCGAGAACATTTTCATGGGCCATGAACTGACGCTGCCCGGCGGGAGGATGAATTACCCGGCGATGATTCACCGCGCCGAAGCCCTGATGCGTGAACTGAAAGTCCCGGACATGAACGTATCGCTGCCGGTTTCGCAATACGGCGGTGGCTATCAGCAACTGGTGGAAATCGCCAAGGCACTGAACAAGCACGCGCGCCTGCTGATCCTCGACGAGCCTTCATCAGCCCTGACCCGCTCGGAAATCGAGGTACTACTGGACATCATCCGCGACCTCAAAGCCAAGGGTGTGGCGTGTGTCTACATCTCCCACAAACTCGATGAAGTGGCCGCCGTGTGCGACACCATTACGGTGATCCGTGACGGTAAACACATCGCCACGACCGCCATGGCGGACATGGATATTTCACAGATCATCACCCAGATGGTCGGACGGGAAATGAGCAACCTCTACCCCACCCAGCCACACGACATCGGCGAGGTGATTTTCGAGGCCCGCCACATCACCTGCTACGACGTCGACAACCCCAGACGCAAACGCGTCGACGATATTTCGTTCAGCCTCAAGCGCGGAGAAATCCTCGGCATCGCCGGGCTGGTCGGTGCAGGCCGCACGGAACTGGTGACAGCGCTGTTCGGCGCCTACCCCGGTCGCCACGAAGGCGAAGTCTGGCTGGACGGCCAACTCATCGACACCCGCACGCCGCTCAAGTCAATCCGTGCCGGCCTGTGCCTGGTGCCCGAGGACCGCAAGCGCCAGGGCATCATTCCAGACCTGGGCGTCGGCCAAAACATCACCCTGGCCGTGCTCGACAGTTACTCGAAACTGACCCGCATTGATGCCGAAGCCGAACTGGGCAGCATCGGTCGAGAAATTTCGCGCCTGCACCTAAAGACCGCGAGCCCGTTCCTGCCGATCACCAGTCTGTCCGGTGGCAATCAACAAAAAGCCGTATTGGCGAAGATGCTGCTGACCCAACCCCGTGTGCTGATGCTCGATGAGCCCACCCGAGGCGTGGATGTCGGCGCCAAGTACGAGATCTACAAGTTGATGGGGGCGCTGGCGGCCGAAGGTGTGTCGATCATCATGGTGTCGTCGGAACTGGCCGAAGTGCTCGGCGTTTCCGACCGCGTCCTGGTCATCGGCGAAGGCCAGTTGCGTGGCAACTTCATCAACCACGAACTCACCCAGGAACAGGTGCTCGCCGCTGCACTCAGCCAGCCTGATGGCCATGACAACAATGATCGGAAATCCGCGTAAATGAATCAGGTCAAACAACTCTTCACCCGCTACAAGATGCTCGCACTGGTGTTTGCCGTGGCGTTTATCTGGCTGTTCTTCAGCTGGCAGACCGAGGGCGGATTCCTGACACCGCGCAACCTTTCCAATCTGCTGCGCCAGATGTCCATTACCGGGATTCTCGCCTGCGGCATGGTGCTGGTCATCATCAGCGGCGAGATCGATTTGTCGGTCGGCTCATTGCTGGGACTGCTCGGTGGCCTCGCGGCCATTCTCGACGTTATCTACCACGTACCGCTGTTGGCGAACCTAAGCCTTGTGGCCCTGTGCGGACTGCTCATCGGCCTCGCCAACGGCTACATGGCCGCCTACCTGCGCATTCCGTCTTTCATTGTGGGGCTGGGCGGCATGCTGGCTTTTCGGGGGATTTTGCTGGGGATCACCGGCGGCACGACCATCGCCCCGGTGTCGCCGGAACTCGTCTACATCGGCCAGGGTTACTTGCCCCACACGATCGGCACGGGCCTGGGCGTTCTGCTGTTTGCACTGACGTTGTTCCTGACCTGGAAACAAAGGCGCAATCGCGCCCTTCATGGCCTCGCGGCACATTCACGGGTGCGTGACGTCGCACGCGTGCTGTTGATCGGCGCAGTGCTGGCCGGCTTCGTCCAGACGCTCAACAGCTACGACGGCATTCCTGTGCCGGTCCTGCTCCTGCTGGTTCTACTGGGCGGTTTCAGCTACGTGACCAGCCAGACCGTCTTCGGCCGGCGCGTCTATTCCGTGGGCAGCAACATGGAAGCGACACGCCTGTCCGGTATCAATGTGCAGGCCGTGAAGCTCTGGATTTTCGGGATCATGGGCGTAATGTGCGCCCTTGCCGGCGTGGTCAACACCGCACGCCTGGCCGCCGGTTCGCCCTCGGCCGGCAGCATGGGTGAACTCGACGCCATCGCCGCCTGCTTCATCGGCGGCACCTCCATGCGCGGCGGCTCCGGGACAGTCTACGGCGCCCTCCTCGGCGCACTGGTCATCACCAGCCTGGACAACGGCATGTCCATGCTCGATGTCGACAGCTATTGGCAAATGATCGTCAAGGGCAGCATTCTGGTGTTGGCCGTGTGGGTGGATGTGAGCACTCGGACTGGGAGGCGTTGATGCGCTGTGGGTGCAGTGGCCGACGGTAGTTCGCTTCTGGCCAGACTTTGATTGCCCATCCAAAACCTGCACAACCGCCGGCTCGTTCTGTAACAGGACGTCCACACACAACGGGTCGTCATTGCGGGCAATGCCGGCAACGGCAAATCAACCCTCGCCCGCACCTTGGGCAAGCATCTCGACCTTCCCGTTGTGCACCTGGACATCCTGTACTGGAAGCCTGACTGGGTCGCCCCCGATGCCGAGCAGTTTCGCTTGAGCGTCAGCGAAGCGATCGCTACGAATGCCTGGATGTGTGAGGGCAACCATGCCCTTCATACATTCGAGCTCCGTAGGGAGTTTCGATCGTGCCTACCGTCCTACTGGGGTCGATGGCGGCCCTTCGCGCCAGGCAACAATCGGCCAGGAGCGGACGCGCGAATAGCTAGCGCAACGCAAGTACAGAGATGTACTATTGCAGCCGCGCTCATCGGCGCGCGCTGCCCACCTTCGGCTCACCTGGTTCGCCGGGACGATGAAAGTTTCACTTATGCGCAGATTCCATGGTTGGCGGAATTCGGCAGTGGGCACTGGATAGATCCGCTTCAACTTTTGGAGCACGCATGGACCACCCTCATATCACCGCGACCGCTGTCGAGAAACTCAAACGCGCAGCGAAGTCTTATCGCAATACCTCTGGTTGCCCTTTGGCTACCGCGCTCGACCTCGTTGCAGCGCAGGCAGGCTATTCGAACTGGAAGCGCGTCACCGAACTCGCCGCCAAGCCCCCTGTTCCGGGTAGCCACATGTTGTTGCCGGCCAGGCACCGTCACCTGCTCACTTGGGTGATCACCAAGGGAGGCCTATGGCACAAGCAAGTGCATACCGTTTCTGAGCTCTGCGCGGCGTTAGGTGGCGCGACTCCGGTTTTCATTCGTCAGGCCTGCGAAATCGCTACCCGAGAAACCCCCTGCTTTTGCCAGCTGGACCCCTTCGCCACCGCCATGTTGGCCGGAGTGGCGGTGGACATCGGGGACAAGTACGACTCGTGGAATTATCTGTTCGATGCCAACGCGCCAGCGCGTGAATACCCGGCGTGGAAAAAGCGCGTGGTGGTCGGACTGGGGACTTCCGACCATTACCCCAACGAGCAACTGACAACGCGTAAGAATGATGATCGCAGTGATACGCTGAACCCCAACAACTCGGCGCATAAAGCAACGATCAACAACCGGTCCTCCCAGATGAACCCCAATAACACAAGGTATCCTGGCCCCAGGAGTGACTGATAGAGCGCCGCACTTTTCTCGCCTGCAGAGAAAGCTGTGCGCTCGCTTCCTGACGAACGATATAGAACCCCCTTCCCTATCGGCCAACACAGCTATTACCCGTCCAGTTGGGTGGATACCTCTTTTGCCAGCTCAGTGAAAACCCGAGCCGCAGCGCTCTGATAGGCACCCCTGCGCCGCATAAGGACGGCCGTGCGCTGCAAGCGCTCGGGCTCGAGTGTGATGGCGACCAGATCGTCGTGGGCAAAGGCCGTCTTTGCGGGCAACAAAGTCGACAAAGGCGTCCTGCGAACAATCTCGATCACTGCACCGAGAGCGTTGGCCTCCATCAGCACCTGAGGGTGAATGCCGTGTTCGCGACAATAGCGATCGATCTGGTCGCGCGTCGCGAACTCCGTACTGAGCAAAACCAGGGACTCGCCGTTAAGCGCCTGCAATCCAACAGACTTTTCCTTTGCCAATGGGTGCCGACGGCTGACCACCAGAGCAAGGGTTTCGTCCAGTAACGGGACGGAGTCGATGTCCGGGCTATTCACTTCATCGAAAGCGATCCCCACGTCCAACTCCCCCGCAAGGAGCAGATCCTCTATGCGCTCCTGAGAGATCTCTTTCAGGTTGAGGGTGATTTTTGGATACCGAGCGTGAAATGCCTCGACCACCGGCCCGACCAAATAGGTTGTGAAGGTCGGCGTCACAGCCACACGCAGTGACCCGCGGCTGAGATCGCTCACATCATGGATGGCGCGTTTGGCTTCCCGCAACTCCTGCGCAGCACGGCGTGCGTACTGGAGGTAGACATCTCCAGCATCGGTCAAACGTGTCGTACGTCCTGAGCGATCAAACAACTGGGCACCGAGGCTTTCTTCCAACTGCCTGACCTGCTGCGAAAGGGCAGGCTGAGATACATGCAGTGCGGCTGCAGCCTTCGTGAAGCTGAGGTGTTCCGCAACCGCCAGGAAATATTGGATGTGTCGAGCAAGCATGCTTTAGCCCATAAGATAATCTGATCAACAACATAATAATTGAGACTTTTACCTTATGCCATGCGTTGCTTAGTCTTTGTTCCACACCCCGCGACATTGAGACAGCAACCATGAAAGCGATCATCGACGGTTTTCTGAAATTCCAAAAAAACGCCTTCCCTGAGCGAGTCAAACTGTTCAAGGACCTGGCCAGCCAGCAAAGCCCGAAGGCATTGTTCATCTCTTGCTCTGACAGTCGACTGGTCCCTGAGCTGGTCACCCAGCGCGAGCCGGGCGATCTGTTTGTCATCCGCAACGCCGGCAACATCGTGCCTTCGTATGGCCCGGAACCGGGCGGTGTTTCGGCCTCTGTGGAATACGCGGTCGCCGGACTTCAAGTCGCCGACATCGTGATTTGTGGCCACTCCGACTGCGGCGCGATGACGGCCATTGCAACCTGCAAATGCCTGGATCACATGCCTGCTGTTGCCGGATGGCTCCGTTACGCGGACTCCGCCAAGGTCGTTAACGAAGCCCGCAAACACCCGGATCAGCCGAGCAAAGTCGCGTCTATGGTGCGCGAAAACGTCATCGCGCAATTGGCCAACATCCAGACACACCCATCCGTTCGCCTGGCGCTCGAAGAAGGCCGCGTGACCCTGCATGGCTGGATCTATGACATCGAAAGTGGGCGTATCGACGCCTTCGATGGCAGCACCGGGTCTTTCGTGTCCCTCGCAGAGAACCCCGAAGTTCACGCCGTTTCCCAACAAGCCAGGCACGTTGCCTGAAGCCTTTGCCCTTACCTACTCAGGAGATTCACCATGATCCAGACTCAAGCCACTCGCACCGCTCGCCAAGAACTGACTGAAATCATCATTTTGGCCAAGGCCCGCAAGGACCTTTCCTTCGCCGAGATCGTTGACGGCACCGGCCTGTCCGAAGCCTTCGTCACTGCTGCCCTGCTCGGTCAGCATCCGCTGCCTGCCAGCGCCGCGGAAGTCGTGGGCAAGAAGCTCGACCTTGATGCCGATCAAGTCGCTCTGCTGCAATCGATGCCAATTCGCGGCAGCTTTTCCGACGGCGTACCGTCCGACCCGACCATCTACCGTTTCTACGAGATGATGTCGGTATACGGCACCACTCTCAAAGCGCTGGTTCACGAAAAGTTCGGCGACGGCATCATCAGTGCCATCAACTTCAAGCTGGACATCAAGAAAGTCGAAGATCCGGACGGTGGCCATCGCGCCGTGATCACCCTGGACGGCAAGTACCTGCCTACCAAGCCCTTCTGATGTCACTCAGCCCGGCGTCTTGCAGCGCCGGGCAACACCCCAAAGCTCTGAACGACCGAGCACCACTGAAGTGCTCTGGCCTTGTCACGCCCTCAATACAGGTGATTGCTATGAAACGCTTACTCGTTTTACTCCTCGGCTGCCTTGGTTCTGTAGCGATGGCCGATCAGCAGGATACTCAGACTTCACCGGTGACGGTCGAACCCTATCGTTACTCTCAGAACCTGGATATCGCGAACATAGTGTCCATGACCGAAGTGCCAGACGTCTGCGACGTAGTGCCGGTCCAGATGACTTACGACGACTCCAAGGGCAGCCGACACATCATGGAGTACCTCGTTTTCGGCACTGGCTGTACCAATTGATTGCTCTCCTGCCGCCTCGACTGGCGCCTGATCGCTTGGCGCTGGTTGCAGGAGGTTCTAAACACCGCCGCCACCTTTTCCCTTCGCCATCTACTGACCAATGCCGACGCGGACCGCTCACGTTCGCTTTCTAAGGCCGCGGAGGCATTGTCGAACAAAGGCTCGCATAAACAACGCGTTTACCGATTTCATTGCTGCATTCGCTGCACATATGAACTGCAATCAACTCAACTAGTGCTCCTGGCGCAGGCCTTTAGACTCTCCCCACGATCAACATCAGGGAGTACTCACATGGTCACCACTGCCGTCATCCACCAAACCGGAGAGCCCCAAGTCATTCAGCTTGAGCAATCCACCGCACAAACACCCGGACCCGGCGAGGTCTGGCTGGAGCAGTTCGCCATTGGCGTCAACCCGCTCGATTTGAGCCAACGTTCCGGTGCCGCACCACTGGCGCTGCCTTCAGGCTTGGGGCTGGAAGGTGCCGGGCGGGTTGTGACGGTGGGGGCCGATGTGACGAACGTGGTGGTCGGCGACCGGGTCGCGTATGCCACAGGGCCCATCGGCGCCTATGCCAGCGCTCGCCTCTACCCGGCCAATCGGCTGGTGAAGATCCCCGACAGCCTGAGCTTCGAGGAGGCGGCGGCCGTGTTGTTCAAAGGCATCACCGCGCAGTACTTGCTCAAGTCCACCTACTCCGTCGGGCCGGGTTCGACAGTGCTGATCTACGGCGCGGCGGGTGCCTTGGGGCAGATCATGGTGCCGTGGGCGAAGCATTTGGGGGCTTTTGTGATCGGTGTGGTGTCCAGCGTTGAGAGTGTCGGGAGAGCCAGGTTGGCGGGTTGTGATGAGGTGTTGGTGTTCGATGCCGCGACGCTGGCCGACGCGGTCATCGACACCACCCAAGGCAGGAAAGTGGATGTGGTGTACGACCCGATTGGCCGAGTGTCTTTCGAGGCGTCGTTGAATTGCCTGCGCTCGCGGGGGTTGCTGGTGTCGTTCGGCATGGCGTCGGGCGCGCCGGCGCCGGTCGAGATCGGAACCCTGAATGCCAAGGGGTCGTTGTTCCTGACTCGACCGTCCCTCGCCGCCCACACTGCCACGCCGGAGGAATACCAGCAGCGTGCAAAGGACGTGTTGCAAGCGATTGACGCCGGTATCATTCAGCCCAATGTCGGGCATCGTTATCCGCTGGCTGACGCCGCCCGGGCCCATGCCGATCTGAACCGAGGCGGTTTGCAGGGGTCGGTTGTGCTGCTGACTTGAGTTTTTTCAGCGTCATCCACGAGGGTTGTCTTTGCATGGATCTGTTCGATAGCCGTCAGGCCGATGAAGTCGCCACCCTGCTGGCCCTGGCCGAGCACGGTTCGTTTGCGGCAGCGGGGCGCACGTTGCAGCGCCATCCCTCGGTGCTGTCCAAACGGCTCAGCGCGCTGGAGTTGCGCCTGGGGGTGCGGCTGATCGAGCGCACCACCCGGCAATTGCGTTTCACCGATGAGGGGCAACGACTAGCGGCGCGGTTCGGGCATGCGGTCAACCTGATCGCCGAAGCGGAGCAGGATGCGCGCGAGGGTGCCGCCGAAGTTCGCGGGCGTTTGTGCATCGCCCTGCCGGCCGCCATGGGTCGGCTGTGGCTGGGCGATATCGTCTCGGCGTTTGCACTCACCCATCCGAACGTGGCGCTGGAAGTTGAATATGCCGAGCGCTTCGTCGATATCGTCGCCGAAGGTTTCGACGTGGCGATACGGATCGGCGAACTGGCAGACAATCGGCTGGTGGCGAAAAAGCTCTGCGATCACCATCGAATCCTGTGTGCAGCGCCCTCCTACCTTCAACAGCAGGGAGAACCGAAAACGCCGGCGGACCTCGCCGCCCATCAGTGTCTGGGGTTCACCGGGCTGCATTCATATCCGGAGTGGAAGTTGACGCGTGCCGGGGAGAAAGTCGCCATTCGGGTGCAGAGCCGGCTGGTGAGCAACGACAACGAAGCGCAGCTGTGTGCCGCGCGCATGGGTGTGGGGATCTTGGCCGGCGGAGACTGGCTGATGACCAAGGACCTGCGCGAGGGGCGTCTGGTGCGGGTGCTTCCCGATTGGCAACTGGATGCCGACAATGGGGTGTATCTGGTGCGGCCGTCGGCGCGATTCAACTCGGCAACGACCACGGCGTTCAAGGACTGGATCGAGAGCGCCTTTGCCGAGGCTGCACCTTGGGTAACCCCGCCCCGCTGATTGATCACTGACTGCCCATTGTTTTGACTTATCTCTGCTGGCATCGCTTCTCTGTCGTCGCAAACAAAACCATGGTTTTACTGAGCAGAATGATTTCTGGCGGCCATGCTGGCGCGCCGCGCACCCCAAACGCTGCTGCTGACTACCTGGCTGCAGAAACAGCGGGCACGCTACACCGGTCGATCAGCCGAACGGCTGCTCAGCCAGGTTGACCTGTTATTGCAACACAGTCAGCTGCCGCTCCCGATCCTGACGTCATTGATCAATCAGAGGACAGCAGCTTCCTGACTTCAGCAATGATCAAGTCGATATTGAATGGCTTCGCCAAAACGACATCAAACAAATCCGATCTCTGCATGCCTATATGCGCCTGCGCACCACTCATCAAAATTATTGGCAGATGATTGTTCGAGGGAAGGGAACGGACCGCAGTGGCGAACTCCAGGCCGTCCATGACCGGCATCATGAAGTCGGTAATGATCAGGGCTGGCCGTTCTCTATCCAGCACCTCGAGCCCTTTTTGTCCATTACCCGCAGTCACCACCATGAAACCCTCATCCTCCAGTGCGAACCTGAGAATGTCAGCTATCAAATACTCGTCGTCGACGACCAGGATGGTGGTCATGTTAATTCAACCCACGCAAAGACTTAAGATGTTGAACCGGGTGATGACTCAGTGAGTACTGATGGTTCATGTCTTGAAGCCTTTTTTAGGAAAACATCTTGATCACGGACGACAACCTCGAATCTGGAAGGGTCGTAAGAGCTGTCACGTACCTTAAGAATGGAAAGCGTTCTGCATAGTTCAGAGTGATTCTCAGAGAACCGCATCAGCATCAGGTTGTCGACGATACTGGACAGGTCAGAGTTCGGTGCGCTGACCTCGGAGCCGAAAAGATCCCGCATTTCCCAAGAAGCGAATACGGTAACGCCCCTCGACCGGAGCTCGTTCATCAGGGCACTGAAGAAGTCAGTGATCCGCGCCGGATTTGTCGTGACTCGCGTCATGCCGCTCAGGCTATCGATGAACAACCGCTTGATGCCCTTTTCTTCAACCATGCTGAGCAGTCGTGCACCAAGAGCATCAAGCAGACCCTCGGTGGTCGGTTGCCAAGCGATGCTCAGCGCACCACTCTCTTCCATGCCTTTGATATCGATGCCCAGTGACACGCCTTTCAAGCGCAATCGTTGTGGACTTTCATAAAAGCCAAAATGCAGACCCGGAGCATCCACCGTCGATTCCGCCAGGAACTTAAGACCCAGCGTCGTTTTTCCAATCCCGGAAGGTCCCATGACCAGAGACACACTTGAACTGTACAAGCCTCCGCCCAATATGCCGTCCAGTGATTCAATCCCACTGGCAATACGCGTCATATCGGCGCTGTCAGGCGACGATGGATGGCTGTATAGACTTTCGAGTCGGGGATAAACCACCAATCCCCTGTCGGTGATCTCGCACTCATGAAGACCGGTCATCGCTCCGCTGCCACGTGTTTTGCGCAGTTGAATTCGACGCACTGAGCGAGTGCCATAGAGCTCCTCACCCATCTCGATTACACCATCGACCATCGTATGCTCTGGGCTGCCATCATCGAGACGGGAACTGGTCAGAAACAACACTGTGCATCCCGCGAAAGCGGCGTGCCCTTGTAACTCCGAGATGAATTTCTTGGTGTCGATGGGCGAGTCGGCTTTTGAACGCGCATTGAGCAACCCATCCACCACCATCACTGTGGCTTTTTGCCGACTTATCTCACGGCGAAGCAGCTTCACCACCTCATCCAAACCTTCATTTTCCAGGGTGTCGAAAGCACTGACGAACTGGATGTCGGCGCCGACTTTAGAGGCGTCGAAAAAGCTCAGCGTTGAGAGAAACTGAAAAAGCCGATCATGCGATTCAGCCAACAATGTGGCGACCAGAACCCGACCGCCATTGCTGGCGTGATGAAATCCAAGCTGATTTGCGAGGATCGTTTTTCCAGATCCCGGGCGCCCCTGGATTATGTATGAAGCCCCCTCGACCAGCCCACCCTTGAGCAGGGCATCGAGCCCTTCTATTCCGCTTTGAAGGCGTTTTAGCTTTTCCACAATGCGACCCTGATCTGAAAAACGAGCTGTTTAAACCCTGTGAATGGGATGCTAACGCCATTTCTGATCAGGAGCCATTTAGATTGAGTCGAAAGTTGATGTGTTGATCGGACGACAGAGACTGAAAAATCGGGCGCGGGATGCCCAGTCCGATGGCAGACCAAAACTGAAAAGACGCAACTCCGTGTTCAACGGGGACTTTTGTTCTCAGACAGGCAGTTACCGCCGTCGACCACAAGCACCTCGCCCGTAATGTAGCTGGACTCTGGAGAAGCCAGAAAGGCTACCGCGGCCGCGACCTCCTCCGGCCTACCGGCACGCCCGACTGGCACGTACCGCGCGGCGGTCAATTCCTCAGCGGTGCTCGATTGCGTCGCGATCCATCCAGGGGCCACGGAATTCACGGTGATACCGAATGGCGCGACTTCCAGCGCCAGGCTCATGTTCATCCCCACGATCCCGGCTTTTGCCGCCGCATAGGCTGCCTCGCCAGGGTTGCTGACGCGGGTACCCGTCGTAGAACTGATCTGAACGATGCGCCCATATCGACGACGCTGCATCCCCGGCAGCACTGCTCGGGTCAGCAAAAATGCAGTCGTCAAATTACGCGCAATCGAGGTGTTCCAGGCCTCGACGCTCATATTGGCCACGTCGGAGAACACCTCGGCTTCGCCCTGAATGACCATTCCAGCGTTGTTCACCAGCACGTCGATGCGCCCCCAGAGCGATTCCGCCCAGCTCACCAGTTCGGCGACCTGAGCAGGCTGGGTGAGATCGGCAGCGCGACCTTCCACTTCATAACCGCCCGCGCTGAGTTGCGCGACGCGATCATGGATACGAGCACTGCTGCCCGTGATGATCAGCTTTGCCCCCAAGTCTCCAAGACGCTTGGCGATAGCAAGACCGATCCCATGTTCGCTGCCGGCGCCACTGACCAACGCGACCTGACCACTCCAGTTTTTCAACATGCGATGCTCCACGGGGATACACGGAAAGTACTGCCTGACCTTACAGAATAGACGGAGCCTGAGCGGCATCGAATCGCCAAGGACTATAAGCGGTTGTCTCTCACCCGCAGTGCCCATCAGGCAGTGCAGGCGCGCCAATACTGCCGTTGATCCGGCGTCGTTCGGAATGACACATCGTGAGGACGAACGTCTGTCAATCGTCGGGAATCCAGGTCTGTGTCTGTTCGATTCGATTTGATTCGATTCGATTCGATTCGATTCGATTCGATTCGATGACAAGGCATGACCTGTACCTGTCACAAATCCCCTCGTTACAGGCAGAAATGGGACTATTTTTAGGGTTGGACAGAGAACACTGTCTGACCATGAATCTTTGATTTAACTAGATAGTTAACTATCTATATACTGCACGCCTCTTTTCAACGGGACATTCAACGTGAAGCAGGGTCAACGCCTCTCGGGCATATCAACATTCATTCTGGTCGGGCTGGGCGTGATCATCGCTCTCCTGGGCTTGGCATTAGCCGCTGGTGGCATGAAATTGGTCAGCCTTGGAGGATCCTGGTACTTCCTGGTGGGTGGGCTGGTGATGGCCGCTTCCGGTGTGCTGATCGCTCGCTTCAAACTGGCCGGTGCCTGGCTGTTTGCGCTGTTCCTGGTCGGGACAGCGATCTGGGCTGTCAGCGATGCCGGTTGGGTTTTCTGGCCGGTGTTCTCGCGCCTGTTCATGTTCAGCGCGGTCGGTTTGGCCGTGACGCTGGTCTACCCGTTGCTCAAGCGTGCCAACGGTGGCGTTCCAGGTCGTGACGCTTACGGCGTTGCGGCTGTGCTGGCGATCGGGCTGGCCGTGGCCGCCGGCAACATGTTCGTCGCGCACCCCACTGTTGCTGCCACCGGCACTGGCCCGGGCCTGACGCCGGTTGACCCGGACAAGGCGCAAAAAGATTGGGCTCACTACGGTAACACCGAAGGCGGCAGCCGCTTCGCAGCACTGGATCAGATCAATCGCAGTAACGTCGACAAGCTCAAAGTCGCGTGGACGTACCATACCGGTGACGTCGCCGAGAGCGATGGCAATGGCGCCGAAGACCAGCTCACCCCGCTGCAGATCGGCAACAAGGTGTTCATCTGCACGCCGCACAACAACCTGATCGCACTGGATGCCGACACGGGCAAGGAACTCTGGAAAAACGCGATCAACGCGAAATCGAAAGTCTGGCAGCGTTGCCGTGGCATGGCGTATTTCGACGCCACCCGCGCCATCGCTCAGCCGAGTGATGCGACGATCACCGAAGCCAAACCGGCGCCGTCGGCCAATTGCCAGCGCCGTCTGCTGACCAACACCATTGATGCCCGCCTGATCGCAGTCGATGCCGACACTGGCGAGTTCTGCCAGGGTTTTGGCAACAATGGCCAGGTCGATCTCAAGGCCGGTCTGGGTGATGTTCCAGACAGCTACTATCAATTGTCCTCCGCCCCGCTCATGGCCGGCACCACCGTCGTGGTCGGTGGTCGCGTGGCCGACAACGTGCAAACCGATATGCCTGGCGGCGTGATCCGTGGGTTCGATGTGATGACCGGCGCCATGCGCTGGGCCTTCGACCCGGGCAACCCGCAGGATCGCAACGCACCGGCCGACGGCAGTACTTATGTGCGCAGCACGCCGAACAGTTGGGCACCGATGTCCTATGACCCGGCGACCAACACGGTCTTCCTGCCGATGGGCAGTTCTTCCACCGACATTTATGGTGTCGAACGCAGCAAGCTCGATCACACCTACGGCGCCTCGATCCTGGCACTGGACGCGACGAGCGGTGAAGAACGCTGGGTCTTCCAGACCGTGCACAACGACCTCTGGGACTTCGACCTGCCGATGCAGCCGAGCCTGATCGACTTCACCAAGGACGGCAAAACCGTTCCGGCGCTGGTCATCGGCACCAAGGCCGGGCAGATCTACGTGCTCGACCGTGCCACCGGCAAACCGCTGACGGCAGTTGAAGAAGTACCGGTCAAAGCGTCCAACATTCCTGACGAGCCTTACTCTCCGACCCAGCCAAAATCGGTGGGCATGCCGCAGATCGGTGCCCAGCACCTGAGCGAATCGGACATGTGGGGTGCCACCCCGTACGACCAACTGCTGTGCCGCATCCACTTCAAGTCGATGCGTTATGACGGTCTGTACACCGCGCCAGGCCTGGACAAATCCTTGAGCTTCCCGGGATCGCTGGGTGGCATGAACTGGGGCAGCCTCTCCACTGACCCGGTGCACGGTTTCATCTTCGTCAACGACATGCGTCTGGGTCTGTGGATTCAGATGATCCCGTCGCAGAACAAGGGTCAGGCCGCAGGGGGTGGTGAAGCGCTGAACACCGGCATGGGCGCCGTGCCGCTCAAAGGAACGCCCTACGCGGTGAACAAGAACCGCTTCCTGTCGGTGGCTGGCATTCCCTGCCAGGCGCCACCGTTCGGCACCCTGACCGCCATCGACATGAAAACGCAGAAAATTGCCTGGCAGGTTCCCGTCGGCACCGTTGAAGACACCGGCCCGCTGGGCATCCGCATGCACCTGCCGATCAAGATCGGTCTGCCGACCCTCGGCGGTACCCTGTCGACCCAGGGTGGCTTGATCTTCATTGCCGGCACTCAAGACTTCTACCTGCGCGCCTTCAACAGCGGCAACGGTGAAGAAGTATGGAAAGCCCGCCTGCCAGTGGGCAGCCAGGGTGGCCCGATGACCTACGTATCGCCGAAAACCGGCAAGCAATACGTCGTCATCACCGCCGGTGGTGCGCGTCAGTCGACCGATCGCGGCGACTACGTGATGGCCTACGCCTTGCCGTAAGCCGCTGTGCCCGAGTTCAACACGGGCGCTTCTCAAGCGCGGCACCTGCGGGTGCCGCACTGCTTTGCGATATCGCTGAATATTTGCGCAGGAAGAGTTTCATGTTTCGTTTTGATCATTCCGGCTGGCTCAACGGCGTGCTGTTGGGCCTGGCCTGCAGCACCGCCCTGCCCGCCTTTGCCGATGCTGATTCCAACCTTTTGACCCGCAATACCCTCACCGGCGATTGGGGTGGAATGCGCCACCAGATGGACGAAGACGGCGTCAGGTTCACCGGCGACTACAGCGGCGAAATGGCCTACAACGCGCAGGGCGGCCTGCACCGCTCCGCTCGCTATTCGCAGAACATCAAGCTCGGCGTGCAATTCGACTTGAGCAAACTGTATGGCGTCGACAACGCCGGCAAGGTGCAACTGAGCATCAACGACCGACGCGGCAACAGCGCTTCCGAAGATCTGGTGGGCAACCGTCTGCCGATCCAGGAAAACTACGGTGGCCTCTACACACGCCTGACCGAGCTGAGCTACGAACGCACAGTGTTTACGCCGGCGCTGAACGTGAAGCTGGGCTACATGGCCATGGGCAACGATCTCGGCGGCCTGGACAGCGGCATTCTCTGCAACTTCATGAACGCCGGTTTCTGCGGGCATCCGCTGAACATGTCCGGAGGCAGCGGCTGGACCAACTACCCCAACGCCCATTTGGGCGTGCGGGTCAAATACGACCTGTCGTCGGCGTGGCAACTGCGCGTGGCCGCATTCAATGTCGATCCTGAAAGCAACGGCAATTCCAGCCGCGCTTGGCACCTGGGCCCGAAACACACCACGGGCACCGTGGTGCCGATCGAGTTGGTGTACAAGCACCCCGGTGAGTTGCCCGGCGAATACAAGGTCGGTTACTACTACGACAGCTCTGATGTGAAACGCATTGGCAGTGACAAGGAAGTCGCCGGACGCGGCGGTCATTACGTACTGGTCGATCAGGCTGTCTGGCGTTCGCCCTCGTCCAAAGGCCGAAGCCTGCATGCCTTCGGTCAATACTCGGCGGCCAGTGAAGCCGCTTCACCGTTCAGCAAGTGGTACGGCACCGGCGTGGTTCTGTACAAACCGTTCGAAGGTCGCCCGCGTGACACCGTCGCTCTGGGCTATGGCCGTGCTGTACCCAACCCGCGCAGCCGCGAAGTGCAGCAAGACGCCGCGCTGGCCAAAGGTACAACGTTCCCGAACCTGGACAGCGCCGAGCAACTGATCGAGCTGGGCTACGGCTACCAGGCCACTCCCTGGCTGACGCTGCGCCCGAACGTGCAATACATCATCGAACCGGGCGCGTTTTCCGGGCAGGACATCGACAATGCCCTGGTGCTCGGCTTGCAGGTCAAAGCTTCGCTGTGAATGTGTGCGCTGTGAGCCCGCCGTCTTTTCAGCAGTGGAACGACGACCACAATGACCTGTCGACAGATCTTGAGAGTCAGCACATCGAAACTGTTGGGAGGACATGGTGGTTTATCTGGACTGGGTTCAATGGCCGGCGATGCTGGTGACGGTACTCGCGGCCTGGCTGATCGGCTCGCAGCGGCCAGGTCGGCGGATGATCGGGTTCGTGTGTTTCAGTTTGAGCAATGTGTTGTGGGTGATCTGGGGTGCCCATGCACAGGCGTACGCATTGATCGTGTTGCAGGTTTGCCTGTTCCTGATGAACCTCAGGGGGCTCAGGAAAAACGCCAAGGGCAAGTAACACCAGCAGTCTCAGGACTGACGGTGGCCATCGAAGTTCTTCTTGAAGCCTCGAGCGTTCATCCCCAGGAGAATGCACTCCAGCAGGATCAACGCGTAGGCGTCGGCGTGCAGCCCCCAGATCACCCACAGCGCATTACTGAGGATAAATCCCCAAAAAGCGATCATCCGCCGGTACGCTCGTTGCGAGCCGATAAACCAGGCTGAAGCCACGGTGATGAGCATGGCGGGCCATTGCACCCAATCGATGCCCTCCAACTCCATATCTCCCCTACCTTCGCTTCAAAGAGACTCCAGCAGTCGACCTTCCCACCCCCAATAGGTTTAAAAAATCGCTGGCGTGCACCAAACGCCGACCGCTAGTCATTCGCCCCTCGATCACTCTGAACTTACGTCCACCGAGACTCCTCTCCCGCTAACAACCATCGCAAGTCAGGGATAAAACGTCATGAGAGCTCTCACGTATCACGGCGCGCACAGCGTCAAGGTCGATAACGTTCCAGATCCGGTCATCCAGGACAGTGACGACATCATTCTTCGGGTCACAGCGACGGCAATTTGCGGCTCTGACCTTCATCTCTACCGAGGAAAAATTCCCACCGTCGAGCATGGCGATATCTTCGGTCACGAGTTCATGGGCATCGTCGAAGAAACAGGCCCGACGGTGACCGCCGTACAACCGGGCGATCGAGTGGTCATTCCCTTCGTGATTGCCTGCGGCAGTTGCTTTTTCTGTGCGATGGACCTGTTCGCTGCCTGCGAGACAACCAACACCGGCCGTGGCGCGATCATCAATAAAAAGTCGATTCCACCAGGGGCTGCACTCTTCGGCTTCAGTCATATGTACGGTGGCGTGCCTGGCGGGCAGGCTGAATATGTGCGAGTACCGAAAGCCAATACCGGGCCTTTCAAAGTGCCGGGGACATTGTCGGATGAAAAGGTTTTGTTCCTGTCCGACATTCTTCCGACCGCCTATCAGGCTGTGACGAACGCAGGCATCGGCCAGGGCTCGAGCATCGCCATCTATGGCGCAGGCCCGGTCGGTTTGTTGAGCGCAGCCTGCGCCAGGATGCTCGGCGCCGACCAGATATTCATGGTCGACCACCACCCCTATCGCTTGGCGTACGCGCGGAAAACCTATGGGGTGATTCCGATCAACTTCGATGAAGACGACGATCCTGCCGATACGATCATTCGCCAGACCAAGGGCATGCGAGGGGTTGATGGCGTGGTCGACGCGGTCGGATTCGAAGCCAAGGGCAGCACCACCGAAACGGTGCTCGCCACGCTCAAGCTCGAAGGCAGCAGCGGCAAAGCGCTACGCCAATGTATCGCAGCCGTCAGACGCGGCGGCGTTGTGAGCGTCCCGGGCGTCTACTCCGGGTTCATCCATGGCTTCCTGTTCGGCGACGCCTTCGACAAAGGCCTGACATTCAAAATGGGCCAGACCCATGTGCATCGTTTCCTCCCTGAACTCCTCGATCACATCGAGACAGGTCGCCTGTCACCGGAAGTCATCATCAGCCATCGCCTGTCGCTGGAGCAGGCCGCCGAGGGATACAAGATCTTCGATAAAAAAGAAGAGGACTGCCGCAAGGTCATTCTGACACCTGGCGATAGCCACATCGCTTTGCCAGAGAACGATGGCAGCGGCACCGTACTGGCCACATAAAGGTTCGACAAACGAAGAGGACGAGAACCCGGTCCCCCACCGCATTCTCGTTCTTCATCTACAGCTGGGCAACGCGCTAACCCAACGCAGTATCGAGAAACATCATGACCCCGAAACCGAGCATCAGCCCCAGCGTCGCAGGGGTCTCGTGACCATTGCGATGGGTCTCGGGAATGACCTCGTGGGACACCACAAAAATCATGGCGCCGGCTGCCAGGCCGAGTGCGATGGGGTAGCCCAATGCAAAGCTGCTGGAGATGCCCAGACCGACGATGGCGCCAATGGGCTCCATCAACCCCGAACCCACCGCAATCAGCGCGGCGCGCAGCGCTGAAATGCCGGTCACCCTCAAGGCCAAAGCGACAGCCAGCCCTTCGGGAATGTCTTGAATGGCAATCGCCGTCGTCAGCGGCAGTCCAACCTTCATGTCGCCGTTGGCGAAGCTCACGCCAATGGCCATGCCTTCCGGCAGGTTATGCAGGGTGATTGCCAGAACGAACAGCCAGACACGATTGATGCGCCGCTCTTGAGGCCCGCGACGGCCGCTTTTCTCGTGTTCGTGAGGCACGAATCGATCTAGGCCGACCATCAGCGCCACGCCCAGGCCCAATCCTGCAACCACGACGCAGGCGGCGAGCAGTTGATTACCGCAAAGCGCCTGAGCCGCTTCGATACCCGGGATAATCAGCGAAAAGGAACTGGCGGCCAGCATCATCCCGGCGGCGAAGCCGAGCATGATGTCCTGGGTTCGGGCGGCGATATCGCGCAACGCAATCGCCACCACAGCGCCTACGGCCGTCGCAGCGAAACCTGACAGGCCACCGAGAAAGGCAAAGTGCAAATTTTCCTTATTGGCACCGACGAAAGCGCCATACCCGCTGATCATCAGGAGGACCGTCACGCCAACCAGAATTGACCAGAAGACTCGCCCACCCCAGCCGGAGCCTGAGAATCGGGCGCACCAATAGCGAAAGGATCCGCCTGATGAGGTCAGCGGCTCGGGCATGGCAATCTCCTGTCTGCTCCAGATGCGCTTTTTCGTGGACGCTCTTAGCCTTTGCTGTGTTCAGGCGACGACGGCCCTTCCTTGATCCCACGCGGCCCTGCAACACCCCATACGACCAAGCCAATCACCGGGAAGACGATCAACCCGATGGCCCAGGCGGCTTTGGTACCCACTGTTTTGTCACTGCGAAACACGCTGACCATGGCCCACAGATCAACGAGCAAGATGATCCCCGCAAGAGCGATCGCGAAATAACTGGTAGCTTCCGACATGATGACGCCCTCCTCAGCGTGGATAAGGCTTAGGCCCCACATCATCCCGAGCGTTCAAGGAATCTCACCTGGCACTCATTCATGAGTGATGTTTCACCCTTTCCAATCAAACAGCGCGTCCATTTCCCGCATGAAAATCTCGGCGGTCTTGGGCCCAATCCCGTCAAAGTCGCGCAATCGTCTCATGACCTCAGTGCGATCCTCGCTTGCCGAGAAGAGATGACTGACCTTGCCCGCGTACTCATCATCGATCTTCCGCGCCAAAGCCAGCAGACGAGTCGCCGTTGATTCGTCGTAACGAACGTAGCGAGCTTCACCCAACATGCGCACGAGTTCTCGATGAGTGCACATGGCCAGTTTGTGAGGAGTGTCTTTCTTGTGCTTGTTGACGATGACGCTGTAGGCCTCGACGGCGATGTCAGTCTGTATACGTTTGCCCATCAGAAAACTGGCAATGAACCATCTGAACACCCCGTCTTCGTTAGCTCCGTCGAGATTGATCCGCAAATCTTGCGCGGTGACGATATGGGCCATTTTTTGCCACTCCAGACCTGCCATTTCCGATTCCACTCCCGCTGGGTCGCAGCCATAAGTCCATCCGGTCGCCCGTTTTATTCCGCTTGAACGAAAGGCAGAGCAGAGCCGCCAACCTGCGGCCCGCTATTGAACTTACTCTCCTGCAGGATTGACGATGGCGCATCGACGACGTGCGCAATCAAGCGCAGACCTTACCAGTTGTAACTCACCGAGCCGGTCACATTTCTGCGATATCCGTATTTGCAGCTGTCACCCGTGTAACCACACTGAGAGACATAGGTTTCATCGGTCAGGTTGGACGCAGTGAGCGCCAGCTTCGCACCGGCATAGGAAGCAGACAGCTTGCCAAGGTCGTAGCTCAGGCTGGCGTCAAACAGGGTGTAGTGGGGAATGCCTTCGCTGTTTTGCGAGTCGATGTAGCTGGGACCGACATAGCGTACCCCTCCCCCGATC
The DNA here is from genome assembly GCF_949767465.1 of Pseudomonas sp. IT-P12. Taxonomy (NCBI): domain Bacteria; kingdom Pseudomonadati; phylum Pseudomonadota; class Gammaproteobacteria; order Pseudomonadales; family Pseudomonadaceae; genus Pseudomonas; species Pseudomonas sp. IT-P12. The sequence continues at coordinate 1,064,146 of NZ_CATKPY010000011.1, forward strand.
GCCAAGCCCGACAGCGCACCGCCCTGAACCGTGTATTGCGACCAGAGCGAAGCCAATTGCTCAGGGGTATTGCCAGGCTGATGACCTTTTTCACCGGCCGTGTTGCTACGGGTAATTTCAAGGTGCGCATAGCTGTAGTTGGCAATCAGCTCCAGAGCATCGGACAACTGTGCCTTGCTTTCCAGTTCGATACCGCGCGATTGGATTTCTCCCGTCGCCACCGAAAAGCGATTGTTGGCGGGATCAGCAGTCAGTACGTTCTGACGAGTCAGATCGAACAACGAGACGGCTGTGTAGCTTTCGCTCCCCTTGGGCTGGAATTTGATCCCGACTTCGTACTGGCGACCGGTTTCGGGGTCGAAGGCACTGCCATCACGGGCTACTGCTGTGATGTTGGGAAAAAACGACTCGGAATAGCTCGCATAGGGTGCCAAGCCGTTGTCGGCCAGGTACATCACCCCAGTTCTCCACGTGAAGGCGTGGTCACGTTGCTTGAGGTCTGCCGCCGTGTCGGTGGCGTAATGGACCGTTTTCGAACGGGCCCAGTCCTGGCGACCGCCCAGGTTGAATACCCAGTGCTCATCGAATTTGAGCTGTTCCGAGAGATACACCCCCGCCTGGTCAAGTTGACGACGCTGGTTGATGTCGTAGAAGGCGTCGAGATCGCTGTAGTCCTGGTGATAGATCGGCGCATAGACATCCAGTGGGTCGACCACGTTGCCACCGCCCAACTGGTTGGTGCTGGCGTGCTGCAAGTCGATACCGAGCAACGTCGTGTGTTCGAAGCGGCCCACGTCCCACTGCGCCTGGAAGTGGTTATCGAGCAGCGCATTCTTCACTTTTTCGTGGCCCAGATAACCGAAGCGCCCCACTGTGCGCTGGTCGTCATCCAGGCCATATTGGTAAATCGTGCGCTGTTCCTGATAGGAGCGGCTGTAGCGGGCGTTTTGGCGGAATGTCCAGATGTCATCAAGGTGGTGCTCGAACTGATAGCCCAGCGACCATTGCTCTACGTCATATTTGTCGAAGTCAGGGTCGCCGACAAAACGGTCCGTGGCGATCCGGCCATACCGCGAACTGTCGAGGGTGCCCACCCGTGGCAAGGCGTAGTAGCCCAGCACATTGCGGTCTTTTTGAAATGACGCCAGAACCGTCAGCGAGGTGTCTTCCGAGGGACGCCAACTGATTGCCGGGGCGATGAATTGGCGGTCATCCAGGGCGTAGTCGATCTGTGTACCGCTCTCTCGCCACAGGCCAGTGAGACGATAAGTCAAGACACCGTCATCCGTGAGCGGCCCGCCGAAGTCCGCGGCCAATTGCTTGCGATCAAAACTGCCTGCCTGCATCATCAGTTCATGGAGCGGCTCATCGGTGGGACGCTTGCTGATGACATTGACCATGCCACCCGGCGAGCTTTGACCATAGAGTACCGACGACGGCCCACGCAGCACTTCCACTCGCTCCAGACCATAGACTTCACCTACGGCGCGACTCTGGTTGGAAAAACTGTACTGGCGCAGGCCATCACGATAGATGCCGCCGCCGGTGGTCGCGTCAAAGCCACGGATGTTGATAGTGTCGCGCCGGGTATCGACGCCGTTGGCTTCACCATTGACCCCCGCCGTGTAGCGCAGCACCTGCCCGATACTTTGTGGTTGTTGAGCGTCCATCTGTTTACGGGTGACCACGCTGATCGATTGAGGCGTCTCCATGATCGACGTATCGGTCTTGTTGGCACTCATGGTTCGGCTGGCGACCAGACCATCGTTGCGCCCCAGCGAAGTGTCGTAGGCGGTGCCACTGATTGCGGTCGGTGCCAGCTCCATGACGTCGCTGTTGACCGGCACCAGCAGTAGGCTACCGTCGTCCTGGCGCTCAAAGCCCAGACCCGAACCGAGCAAGAGCTGCGTCAGCCCGGCTTCAGTACTGAAATCGCCCTGCAGCCCTTGGGTGCTCTTGCCAGCCGTCAGTGCCGAACTGCCCGCCATGCTGATTCCAGCCTGTGCGCCAAAACGCGACAAGGCAGCATCCAGTGGGCCTGCGCCGATGCTGTAATGCTGGCGATTGCCATCGGCGAAAACGGCGAAGCTGCAAAGTGGCTGCACGCTGAGCAACAACAGGCCAAACGTACGGACACGCAAGGCGCGAGAAGGTGAAATCATACGGGGCTCCTAAGGGGTGAAAACCCACCTCTGGCGGGTGGGTGATCCCTATAGGCCAAGCGAGTTTGAAAAAACTATCGCGCCACCGAAAAAATAATTCAGGCAGGAACGATCGAAACCCAATACCGGGTCATGCGCTCGATGCGCACCGGCAGCGTGCGAGCGACCAGCGTCAATGCGGCATCAGTGTCATCCAGCGAAAAACTGCCCGTCAGGCGCAACCCCGACACCTGTTCATGGCAGCGCAAGATACCGGGGCGGTAACGCGAGAGTTCGGCCACCAGGGCATCCAGGCGCAGGCGATCCGCTGGCAGAATCCCGCGCAGCCAGGCCTGGGTGACCAGCAAGTCGGGGCGGCTCGGTACGCCGATACCCCATTGATCCACCCGCGCCTGCCACCCAGCGTCAAGAGAAGCTGATGCTTGTCGGCCTCGCGAGTGCACCTGCACCTGGCCGCCCAGCACGGTGATCTGCGTACCCTGCCGATCATGGCGCACTTGCAGATGCACTTCGCGACTCTGCAGGATCGCGTCCGGGGTGATCAGTTGCAACGGGCGCGAGCCTGCCCGCACATTCAAGGCCAGTTCACCCTCGATCATCTGGAGGCGACGCACCTGATCATTGAAATCCAGATTCACGGCGCTGGCCGTGTTCAGCCAAAGCGAGGTGCCATCAGCCAATGTCCACTGACGACGCTCACCGGTTGCTGTGCGGTAGTTCGCCAGTGCGGAGCGCACCAGTGTGGTACCCGAGCCTTGCCAGGCGACGCCGCCAACCGCACCAATGACCAACAGACGCTTGAGCACCTGCCGACGTCGCTGCATGTCCGGCCCGGCCGACTCCAGCGCCCTTCGCGCGGTGGCATCGTGCAAAAGATTCGCCCCGGGCTGCTGCAACAGCGGCAAGCTGGCGACACGTTGCCAAGCATCTTCATGCTCTTCACTTGACTCGCGCCAACGCTGCAATGCCTCCAGATCAGGCGCACTCATAAGACCGGACTGCATCCTGACGAGCCAATCAATGGCGATATCGCGCACTTGAGGATTAACGGCAGCCCTCATTCAAAACGGCTCGCATAGCAAACGCTGAACGCTTTGCCCATGGCCCTTTGCACTTGAGCCACAGTCAGCCCCAGCTGCACGGCGATCTGCGGGTAAGTCAGGCCATCGATCTGGGACATAAAGAAAATCTGCCTGACACGCACGGAAAGGCCAATGAGCAAAGAGTCGAGTTGCAGCAACGTTTCGATCACCAGGTACCGATCCTCGGGCGAGGACACCCTCGCTTCAGGCCGCGCAGCCAACGCTTCAAGATAAGCCCGCTCGATCTCCTGACGGCGCCAGCGATTGATCAGCAATCCATTGGCAATCGACGCGAGAAACGCCATGGGCTGGCGCAGCTCCGTCACCTGATGAGGGGCGCGAAGTACACGGATAAACGTGTCGTGCGCCAGATCCTCGGCATCGGCCCTGTGCCCCAATCGCCGGTGCAGCCAGCCCTGCAGCCAGCCGTGATGATTCTCGTACAACTGTTCGACGGGCGATGTGGGGCTGGCATCCTGCATTGGGGGGCTCGCACAACATGAATGATAATTCTTCTCATCTTATTGTTCGAACGGGTGGTTGTACAGTGTTTACAGCGGTTTCGCTCGGTACCACCATTCATGCTAAGCAGCAATCGTCCACTCGAGGTCACGGCGTCCCTGGAGCCCCGGCGACAAACAGCGTCCTAGAAACTGTAGCGCGCAGTCAGTTTCAAATTGCGTGGATCGCCGTAAATGTCATACGGGCTGTAGGCTCCGTTGGCCACGCTGCTGTAATAGGTACGGTCGAACAGGTTGTTGACGTTGAGCTGCAGATCCAGTTGCTCGCTGGCCTTGTAGCCGGCCACCAGGCCGACCACCGTGTACGAGCCCTGCTGGTTTTTCCAGGCCGTGGCACCGGTGCCCCCGGAGGTGCGGATGCGGCTCTGCTGGTAGACATCACCGCCAATGCGCCAGCGCTGCAGCTCATCGGGCAGGTTGTAGATCGTGGCCAGCTTGAACAGCTGACGCGGCTTCTTGCGGTCGAAGTCTTCGCCTTCCAGGGCGGCATTGGCGTCGCTGACGTATTGGGTCTGGGTGTAGGTGTAGCCGGCAGCCAGCTGCCAGTTGTCGGTCAGGGCGCCCTGGATTTCCAGGTCAACGCCCTTGCTGCGCACCAGCCCGGCAGCCTCGTAGCACGCACTGGCCGCGCCTGAACCGCAACCTTTGGAATCAGGCAGCTCCTGGGCGCGATTCTTCTGGTCGATCTGGAAAACAGCCAGGCTCGCGTTGAGTGCGCCATCGAAGTATTCGCCCTTGATGCCCACTTCGTAGTTCTCGCCCACGACAGGCTCGATCACTTTTCTGTCCAGGCCCTTGCTGGTCTGCGGCTTGAAGATATCGGTGTAGCTGACATAGACCGAGTGATTGTCGTCCAGGTCGTAGACCAGGCCGGCATAGCGGGTCAGATTGCGAGTGACCTTGAAGTTGGCTTCACTGCTGGCTTTGTCTTCGAATTCGTACCAGTCCAGACGGCCGCCGAGAATCAGCGACAGGGGCTCGCTCAAGCGCAGGCGGGTGCTGGCATAGAAGCTGTCCTGAGTGGTGGTCTCGGGAAGGCCGTTATCGCCAGTGACGTAATACGGTTTGTCATGATCACGGGGATCCCACTCGAAGAGATTGCTGCCCGCGTCGATGAAACTGCTCCAGGCGTCGCCGGAACGATAATCCAGCTCGCGCCGACTGACGCCCAGGGTCAGGTCATGCGCTTGGCCGAGCAACTGGAAGGGACCGCTGAGCGCCAGGTCGTAGCCGGTTTCCTTCTGCTCCATGGCTTCGGTCCACAGATAGTGCCGATTGTATTCCCACACCGATGAGGCCAGCACGTCGGTGTCGGTCTTTGTCTGCATCGCTGCCAGGCGCAGCGTCCAGTCGTTGGCGAGGCCTTGTTCCAGGGTCGCGAAATAACCCGTGGTGCGGTTGTCCGAGTATTCCCAGTCATTGCCCAGGAAGGTGTCGCGTGGCAGCCCGAGATGGCCACCGCCCCGGGCCATGGGCAAACCGCCCCAGATGTAGTTGGTATGGTTCTTCTGCCGGTAGGCACCGAGCGTCAGGGTGGTGCTTTCGCTCAAGTCGGCGTCCACCACGCCATAGAACAGTTGCGCGTCGCTCTCGACCGAGTCCCGGAAGCTTTTGGCGTCCTGCCCCGAGATCACGGTCCGGGCGCGCAGGGTCCCGCTTTCATTGAGCGGGCCTCCGACGTCCAGTGTGCTGCTGTAATCATCCCAGCTGCCGGCACTGCCGGTGAGCGTGCCCTGGAATACAGGGGGCGGGCGTTTGCGCACCAGGTTGATGGCGCCGGCCGGGTTGCCGGCGCCCTGGGTCAGGCCAGCGGCACCGCGAACGATTTCCACCCGGTCGTACATGGCCAGGTTGGCTTCTCCGCTGGGCAGGTAGGTCAGGAAGCTGGTGGGAAAACCGTCGTACAGGATGTTGTCGATGTCGAAACCGCGTGCACTGAACGTCGGCCGCCCTACCCCACCGGCGTTATTGAGGAAAATGCCCGGCGCGCTTTTGGCGACATCACTGATGCTGGTCATGGCCTTGTCGTCCATACGCTTGCGCGTGACCACGCTGACCGACTGCGGCGTTTCGCGCAAACTCAAGGGCAGCTTGGTGGCCGTCTGCATCGTTCCGGTGGTGTAGGAACCGCTGTTCTCGGTCGTGGCAGCCAGGTGCTGTCCGGTAATGCTGGTAGCGCCCAGTTCCAGGCTGGAGCCCGCTGTCTGCGGTGTCAGCAGGTAGAGGCCATTACCCTGCGGTGAAGCCTGCAGACCGGTGCCCTGCAGCAATTGCTGCAGGCCGCCTTCCACGCTGGTGGCGGCATTCAGGCCGGGGCTGTGCAAACCCTCCACCAGGCCCGGTTCGATGGGCAGGGTGATGTCGGCCTGGCTGGCGAACTCGGAAAGGGACCGGCTCAGGTTGCCGGCTGGCACGTGATAGGCACGGTTCTGTTGCGCGCCCGACTCGGTCGCCTGTGAGGAGGCAGCAGCCAGACTGCCCCCCGCGATGATCAGTCCCAGTGCGGCGGCGTGTACTGCCCGCGCCAGTGGTTGCATGCCCTGCGTCGTCGCCATGTGTTCGTCCCTACCCTGTGAAAGTGATGTGCTTACAGGAGGGACACGCAGCCTGAGAAAAACACGACAATGATTTTTATTACGCGTTTGCCCGCGCGGTAATGGTGACCCAGTAAGGCGTGCGGTAGTGGACATTCACCGGCAGAGTCTGACTTAGGGCGCGGAGAATCTGGTCGGTGTCGCGCAGCTGAAAGGCGCCGGAGATCAGCAGCCCCGCCACCGCTGGATCGCAACGCAGCAGACCAGGCCGATAACGATCCAGCTCGGTGATGAAGTCATCGAGGCGCATCTTTTCTGCGCGCAGCACACCGCTGAGCCAGTCGAGACGATTCTGCGCCAGTGCCGTCGAGGGCTCCGCTGCCCGGCGGTTGACCTGGGTCTGCTGGCCAGCCGCCAGACGCCTCAGGCCGCCATCCCCCGACAGGCGCGGGCGTATCTCGACAGCGCCCTCCAGCGCGGCGAGGTACGTACTGTGCGGGTACTGACGCACCAGGAAGCGGCTGCCGAGCAACGTGATTTCCGCGTCGACGGTATCGAGGATGAACGGGCGCCTGGCAAGCTCGCGGGGCACCTGCTCGACGAGCATTTCGCCGGCAATGAGGCGCACACGGCGAACGCTGTCGTCGTAGGCGATATCGACGGCGCTGCCGGTGTTCAGGCGAATCTGTCCGCCATCCGGCAGGCGCAGGGTGCGCTGCTCCCCCGTGGCGGTGCGCTCGTCTGCCTGCCACTCGCGCCACGGCAGACTGCGCTGTGCTGCCAGACCAAGGGGCGCGGCGACGATCAGCAACGCAAGGGTCTTGAGCACCTGTCGCCGCTCCAGGCCGCGCGGGCGCTCCAGAGCTGCCCGTCCGGCACCACCGGCAAGCTGCTGGGCTCGATCGCTGAAGCGCTCGGCCAGTTGCCAGGCCCGTTCGTGATCCGCGTGCCGCGCCCGCCATTCGGCGCCGGCCGCATGCTCGGCGGCGCAGGCGCCGCTGTTCTGCAAGCGCACGAACCAGTCGGCCGCCTCACGGGCAATACGCCGGTCGATGGGCTTGTCACTCATACCGCGCGCCCTGGCTGGCGAGCACGATGCATTCTTCGAACGCCCGTGCCAGGTAGCGTTGCACCGAACGCACGCTCAGATTGAGGCGGCTGGCGATCTCTTCCTGCGTGTAACCCTCCAGTTGCGCCATCAGGAACGTCTGCCGGGTTTTGGCGGGCAATATCGCGAGGACCTGGTCAATTTCGTCGAGGGCCTCCAGCACCAGCGCCTGATGCTCCAGCGACGGTGCCAGCTCTTCCGGCGTCTGCGCCAGCGCCGCCAGATAGGCTTGCTCCAGCGAGCGCCGACGATAGAGGTTAATGCTCAGGCGATTGGCAATAGTGGCCAGATAGGCGCGCGGTGTCGTGAAGCTCAGCGGTTCGTCGGGCGCACTGCTGAGCAGCCGCACGAACGTATCCTGGGCCAGGTCCGCCGCGTCGGCGGCATTGCCCAGGCGCTTGCGCAGCCAACCCAGCAGCCAGCCGTGGTGGTGGCCGTAAAGCTGATCGATGGACTGATGCCGGTGGGGGGGTGCCGATGGGATAGAGTGCACGGAATAGGACAAATACAAATGAGAATTTATCGCATTCTATCAGGGCAAGCCGGGGCCAGTGCAACTAAAAGGTTTACGCTCACCCGATCTGTCCTGCCGTGATCTGGGTGCTGGCGAGGTAAGGCGGCAGGTTGGCGTCAATTGAAGCAAGACGAACTGACGGCAAACTCCTCGGATGGCTCTGCTGTTGTCTTTTCGGAAGTTGGCGATGGTCTTGAATCCGGCGTCAATCGCGCGATCAGCCACATCAATTCGACATAACGCGCGTCTCTCGCTCAAGGCGCTTGCTCGATTGCCACAAGCGGCCCCCAACCTCTACCGATCTGTTGACGATTCAGAACCCAAAATCCTTGCAATTTCTTATGGCAATTTGCCCATCGGAAAGTAATAATGCATCTGCGAATCATTACCATTAATGACATTGATCATCTTCCATCGCAGGTACTTTCCCCCATGTTGTTTCCTTCTCGCCCTACGCTGCTCGCCGTATGCTGCTCGGTCAGTTTCTTCGCCCAGGCTGCGGAACCTCTCGAACTGGGAGTGACCGATGTTACTGCCACTGCGGTTAAACCCAACGCCAACACGCTACCGGCGCCCTATGCCGGCGGTCAGGTGGCGAGGGGCGGCCAGATGGGAGTGCTGGGTAATCAGGACAACATGGATGTTCCCTTCGTAATGACCAGCTACACCTCGAAGTTGATTGAGGATCAACAAGCAGAAGACGTCGGTGATGTGCTGCTCAATGATCCCTCGGTGCGTCAATCCTATGGGTTTGGTAACCAGTCCCAAGTGTTCGTCATTCGAGGCTTGCCATTAACCGGCGACGATATTTCCTACAACGGATTGTATGGCGTCTTACCTCGTCAAATCCTGTCGACGGACGCCATCGAGCGCGTCGAGGTGTTCAAAGGCCCCAATGCCTTCATTAACGGTGTGAGCCCCACTGGCTCGGGTCTTGGGGGCGGAGTCAATCTTCAACCTAAACGCGCAGAGGATGTACCAACGCGTCGCTATACGCAGGACATCAGCACTGATGGCCGTATCGGCGAGCATTTGGATATCGGGCAGCGGTTCGGCGAAGATAACCGGTTTGGCGCCAGGTTGAACCTGAGCCAGCGGGAAGGTGAAACGGCGATCGATAATGAAGATCAACGCACAAAGTTGTTCGTCGCCGGTCTTGATTATCGCGGTGACGGCTTCCGCGCTTCCACCGATTTCGGTTATCAGAAACAGCGCGTCACCGGACTGCGCAACTCCGTCAACGTTGGCAATGCCACCCACATTCCCACGGCCCCTCACGCCAGCCATAACTATGGCCAAGACTGGACCTACTCGGAAACTGAAGACACCTTCGGCATGGTTCGCGGTGATTGGGACCTGAGCGAGAACTGGACGGCATACCTTGCCGGTGGAGCGAAGCACACCCGTGAAACAGGGGTTTACGCCACGCCTACCCTGGTTGGCAATAACGGGGTCGCGACCATTGGTGGCTCGGAAATTCCTCACAATGAAGACAACACGACCTTCAGTGCGGGGCTCAATGGACGCTTCAATACTGGCCCTGTTTCCCATCAGGTCGCGATCGGCGGCTCAACGATCTGGACTGAGCAGGAAAACGCATACACGTTCTATCGTTCCGTCACTGGCAACAGCAATATTTACAATACCCCAGCGCTTCCCAAGCCAACTGCTGTGTCCAGCACCGGCGGTGAAATGGGTGATCCAGGGGTGACCGGCAAAACCCGAAATCGTAGCCTCGCGATCTCCGATACGCTGGGCTTGTTCGATGACAAACTGCTCGTCACTTACGGCGTCCGGCGTCAGCAGCTACGTGTCGAAAACTACAAATACGACGGCACCACTTCAAACGGTGTAGCCAACCCGGCAAACGATGGCACTCGCAGCACCCTCTACGATGAGTCCATCACCACGCCTGTTTACGGCATCGTGTTCAAGCCAGTGGACAGCGTTTCTCTTTACGCCAACCGAATCGAAGGCCTTGCAAAAGGGCCAGTGGCGTCTGGCACGGGCATCACGAACCTGGGCGAAGCCTTCCCTCCTGGACGCACGAAACAGTTGGAAGCGGGTATCAAGCTGGACCAACAAACCTTCGGCGCCAACCTGAGTGTGTTCCGCATCGAGAAACCTTCTGATGGTTATGTCGACAACGCGCAGAGGCTCTATGTGCGCGATGGCGAACAGGTCAACAAGGGACTGGAGATCAGCGTGTTCGGAGAACCCATCGAAGGCCTACGGTTGATGGCGGGCGGTACCCGTATGACCTCTGAGCTGAAGAAAACCGCTGGCGGCCTGAACGATGGCAACCACGCGATTGGAGTGCCTACGTTTCAGCTTAATGCCAGCGTAGACTGGGACGTTCCAGGCATCGAAGGTGCCGCCCTGAGCGCAAGGATGCTGCGTACTGGCGGCCAGTATGCTGATCAGGCGAATAACTTGAGCTTGCCTACATGGAACCGTTTCGACGCTGGGGCACGCTATAAAATGAAGCTCGCTGAAAAGGACCTGACCTTGCGAGTAAACGTGGAAAACATTACCGACAAGAACTACTGGGCCTCGGCAAATGGCGGCTACCTCTCGCAGGGTGACCCCCGCTTGGTGAAGTTCTCGGGAACCGTTGATTTCTAATTAAACCCCGCGAAATTCTGGAGTATCAACGCTATCCAAGGTCATAGAGAGAGAAAGACCGTCGACTGGCCAAGCGCCGATCGAAACGAGCCTGGATAGATGCACTTCAGCGACAGCCTCTGACCGAAAGCAGCCGCTCGTGACTGGCTGCTTTTGGTTGCAGACTCTCGTCAGCGATAGAAAACTACCACGCGCCGATGACTTACCCCCGACCTCACCCGTGTGAGGGTTTTTTAAGACTCAATTTGCATCAAAGACTAATATGGACGCTCAGCCGGCCGTGTTGACGTCGTCAAGAATCTTGATATACGACAACCCCAACAGCTCCGCCTGCTCCAACACTTCCTCAGTTGTGGCATCAGCCGATGGCATCACAAGACTGTTTTCGCCGTCACCAAAATGCAGTTGAAGCAAGTGCATTGCCGCTTCGCGCAAGGTCAATTGATCCTGCTCGAACTCGAAGACCTGGGAGCGCGGCTCTCCATTGAACAGATACTCCAACTCCATCTGGTGCATTGGGAAACCTCCTGAACCGTAAAAACCCGTCACTTCCCATGTCGACCCGGAGCCCAGTGAGCGAGTTCGACTGGACTTACCCCTACCCGCCTCAATCACCGTCAACACGTTCCAACACCGGACCAGCACGGAGGCCCCAGCCGTCAGATTTATCCTGCAAAAAATTGACCCCGAGACTTAGACGACGTTAACTGTATATTCGTACAGTATCGGAATTCGTGCGTCATGTTTTCAATCCATGGTCCCCTCAGTGGCGGCGGCCTCAAGCTGCCTTTATGTCTCGCCCGTGTGCCTGCCGGATTTCCCTCCCCCGCAGCCGATCACATCGAGGCTCACATCTCCCTGGATGAAGTCCTCAACATCCGTGCGCCGCACGTTTACCTGGTCTCCATCGTCGGAGACAGCATGCAGGGCGTTGGCATTTTTGATGGCGACTTGGCGATCGTGGATAGGTCCATCGAACCCGTGAATGGACACATCGTGGTCGCGCTCTTGAACAATGACCCCATCTGCAAGCGCTTCAGCCGTCGCGGTAAAGACATCGTCCTGCTGTCCGAGAACTCAAAGTTCCCACCTCGTTACGTGCTTGAGGGCGATGAGCTGTCCATATGGGGCGTGATCACCGGCACGATACGCAGCCATGTCTAAAACACCGCCCGTCTTCGCCCTCATCGACTGCAACAGCTTCTACGCCAGCTGCGAGCGAGTGTTCCGCCCCGACCTGGCCAAGACGCCAATCGTGGTGCTGTCCAACAACGACGGCTGCGTGATCGCTCGATCCGCCGACGCAAAGCCCTTCGTGAAAATGGGGGAGCCATACTTTCAGATCAAACAGAAGCTGCGCCAACACGGCATCGTTCCCTTCTCCTCCAACTACGCGCTCTACGGCGACATGAGCGAACGCGTGATGACGGTCATCGAATCCCTGGTACCCGCCGTCGAGGTGTACAGCATCGACGAGGCGTTCGCAGACCTGACAGGTGTTGCAGAGCTGGATGCACTCGGCCGGCAGATTCGCAGCCAGGTCCTGCGCTCTACGGGCATTCCCGTCGGCGTAGGCATCGCCCATACCAAGACCCTGGCCAAGCTCGCCAACCACACCGCAAAACGCCTACAGGCGCAGACAGGGGGTGTGGTCAACATCTGCGATCCCTACAAGCGAGATTGGGTCCTGCGTAACACGGATGTGGCCGAGGTCTGGGGTGTCGGCCGGCGGATGAAACTGCACCTGGACGGCATGGGCATCAAAACAGCAATGGACCTGGCCAGGACCGATCCCTGGACCTTGCGAAAGAATTTCAGCGTGGTCATCGAGAAAACAGCCCGGGAACTGGCCGGTACTCCCTGCCTGGAGCTGGATGAACCCGACCCACCCAAACAGGAAATCTGCTGCAGCCGGATGTTCGGCCAGCGCCTCAAGGAATTACCACCCATAAGAGAAGCCGTGGCGACCTACATGCAACGGGCAGCAGAAAAACTGAGGGCGCAGAACTCACTGTGCAAGAAAATTAGGGTCAGCATCCGCACAGGCATGTTCAATCCTGAGGAAGCCAAGTACGCCAATGGTGTCGTGATTGATCTGCCCTACCCAACCGATGACGTTCGGCTATTGACGAAAGCCGCCGTCGACGCACTGGATCGACTGTTCAGGCCGGGATTCAACTACAGCAAAGCTGAGGTCATGTTGCTCAACCTCTTCCAACCAGGCGAGTACACCGATGATCTGTTTGCTATTTCCCAACCCGCCGAGGCCACGAAGGTCATGACGGTCCTGGATGAGATCAACCAGCGTTGGGGGAAAGGCACACTGCGTACGGCCAGCGTGCCGGTAAATCCCGCCTGGACCATGCGCCGGGAATTGATGAGCCAGAGCTACACGACCCGGCTCGACCAACTCTGGAAGGTTTCGTGCCGTTGAAGCGAGCACGCAGAAAAATGCACCTGCTTTGGGAAACAGACGATTGAGGAGAGACACCGGTCTGGCGCTGCGTCATCTAGCTAGAGACCGCCACTCGCGACGCCCACAATCGAGTACTTATCGATGTACTTAAAATGCGTGGCTGTGAGCGGATTTCAGTAGAAATCGCCGGAACGAAAAAAGAGGCCGAAGCCTCTGTTTTCTGGCTTTGCAGCGTTCAGTGGAACGCTGCAAAACGATATCTGGAGCGGGAAACGAGACTCGAACTCGCGACCCCGACCTTGGCAAGGTCGTGCTCTACCAACTGAGCTATTCCCGCGTCTTGGTGTGGCGCATTTTATAGAATCCAGATGCCCCGTCAACCCTTTGATTCAAAAAAGTTTATTTCTTTTCCACATCGATCTTCAGATGCGGCCATGCGGCTCGCAGGTACTGGACCATCGACCACAGGGTCAGGCCGGCGGAGATCATCAGCAAGGCATAGCCGAGCAGAACCCAGAAGGTGAAATGCGACGGGTTCGCCAGCAGGATCACCAAGGCCAGCATTTGTGCAGCGGTTTTCCATTTGCCCAGGTTCGACACGGCGACGTGGGCGCGCGCGCCAATTTCGGCCATCCACTCACGCAATGCCGAGACCACAATCTCACGGCCGATGATGACGGCAGCCGGCAGCGTCAGCCACAGATTGGCGTGCTCCTGCACCAGCAGGACCAGGGCCACGGCGACCATCAGCTTGTCTGCCACCGGATCGAGAAATGCCCCGAACGGCGTGCTTTGCTCCAGGCGGCGGGCCAGGTAGCCGTCCAGCCAATCGGTGGCGGCGGCAAACGCAAAGACCGAAGCAGAGGCCGCGTAGCTCCATTGGTAAGGCAGGTAGAACAGCAAAATGAAGATCGGGATAAGCAGAACGCGTAGAACGGTAATCAGATTAGGGATATTCATCGGCACAACTGGCTACGAGGTGAGGGGGCATTCTACTCGCTGTGCAGATTTGCATAAATCAACTCTGCGAGCTTTTTACTGATCCCCGGTGCTTTGGCGATCTCTTCGATGCTGGCACGAGACAGCTCCTGCAATCCACCAAAATGTTTCAACAGATCGCGCCGACGTGTCGGCCCGACCCCGGCGACGCCTTCCAGTGTAGACGTGCGGCGCGTTTTACCACGGCGGGCGCGGTGCCCGGTGATGGCGAACCGGTGGGCTTCGTCGCGGATCTGCTGGATCAGGTGCAGCGCCGGGGAATCACCGCGCAGGGTGAATTCGTGGGCGGCATCGTTCAGGTACAGGGTTTCGAAACCGGCCTTGCGCGTCGCGCCCTTGGCCACGCCCAACAGGATCAGGTCGGGCACCGCCAGTTCATTGAGCACATCGCGCGCCATCGACAGTTGGCCCTTGCCACCGTCCACCAGCAGAATGTCCGGCAGCTTGCCCTCCCCGTCCTTCAGCTTGCTGAAGCGCCGGGTCAGCGCCTGGTGCATGGCGGCGTAGTCATCGCCGGCGGTCACGCCTTCGATGTTGTAGCGACGGTAATCGGATTTGATCGGGCCCTCAGGACCGAACACCACGCAGGACGCCACGGTCGCCTCGCCGCTGGAGTGACTGATGTCGTAGCACTCCAGGCGCTGCGGCGGTTCATCCAGTTTCAGCACATCGGCCAGGGCGTCGAAACGCGCGGCCACGTGTTGCCGGTTGGCCAGGCGCGCACCCAGCGCCTGCTCCGCATTGGTCACCGCCAATTGCTGCCAGCGGGCCCGCGTGCCACGCACCCGGTGACTGATGCTCAGTTCCCGGCCCCGCAGTTCGTGAATGGCCTCGATCAGCGCCGGGAAATCCTCATGCACCACGTTGACGATCAGCTCGCTGGGCAAATCGCGTTCGGGACTGCTGACGAAGTACTGGCCGAGAAACGCCGCCATGACTTCGGACACGTCCTCTTCAATACCCACCTGCGGGAAGAAATTCTTGCTGCCCAACACCCGGCCACCGCGCACGCTGATCAGGTGAACACAGGCACCGCCCGGGTTGACGAACGCGGCGATCACATCGACATCCCCCGACCCGCCCTCCATGCTCTGCTGGTCCTGGACCCGGCGCAGCAGGGAAATCTGGTCGCGCAACTCGGCGGCGCGCTCGAACTCGAGATTGATCGCCGCCTCCTCCATGCCCGCAGACAGTTCGTCGGTCAGCGCATTGCTGCGCCCTTCCAGGAACATCACCGAGTGGCGCACGTCTTCGGCGTACACCTGGGGCTCTACCAGCCCGACACAGGGCGCCTTGCAGCGCTTGATCTGGTACTGCAGACACGGCCGCGTGCGGTTCTTGTAGTAGCTGTCTTCACACTGGCGAACGAAAAAGGTTTTCTGCAAAAGGCTCAGGCTTTCGCGAATCGCCCCGGCGCTGGGGTAAGGGCCGAAATACCTGCCCTTGGCCTTCTTCGCCCCGCGATGAATGCTCAGGCGTGGAAACTGGCCATCGGAAAGAAACACGTAGGGGTAGGATTTATCGTCGCGCAGCAGGATGTTGTAAGGCGGGCGCCATTCCTTGATCAGCGTCTGCTCGAGCAACAGGGCTTCGGTTTCGTTGGACGTGATCGTCGTTTCGACCTGGGCGATGCGTGCCACCAGCGCGGCGGTCTTCGGTGCCAGGCCGGACTTGCGAAAATAGCTCGACAGGCGATTCTTTAGGTTCTTGGCCTTGCCGACGTAGAGCAGACGCGCCTCGCTGTCGAACATGCGGTAGACGCCGGGGCGCCCGCTGACCGTCGACAGGAACGCGCTTGGATCGAAAGTTTCAGTCATGTCAGAGGCTGGCATCAACCATGCCGTGACGAACCGCCAACAGCGTCAACTCGACATCGCTGCTGATCGAAAGCTTTTCGAAAATTCGGTAACGGTAGGTGTTTACGGTTTTGGGCGACAGGCACAGCTTGTCGGAGATGATCTGCACTTTCTGGCAGCCGACAATCATCAACGCGATCTGGATTTCCCGCTCGGACAAGGCATCGAACGGCGAATCGTTGGTCGGCTGGAAGGATTTGATCGCCAACTGTTGGGCGATCTGCGGGCTGATGTAGCGTTGCCCGGCGAACACCAGGCGAATGGCCTGGACCATTTCCGGCAGCCCCGCGCCCTTGGTCAGGTAGCCTGCGGCACCGGCCTGCAACAAACGGGTGGGAAACGGGTCCTCCTCGCACACGGTGACCGCGACGACCTTGATGTCCGGGTGACTGCGCAACAACTTTCGGGTGGCTTCAAGACCGCCGATACCGGGCATCTTGACATCCATCAGGACCACATCGGGTTTCAACTCACGCGCCTTGAGCAGGGACTCTTCCCCGGACTCGGCCTGGCCAACCACTTGCAGGCCATCGATGTCAGCCAGCATTCGTGTAATGCCTGTACGAACGAGATCATGGTCATCGACCACTAGCACCCTAATCAAGCAGACACCTCGCGATATGGTCTTATTGAGTTGCCGACACCTTAGCAAAAAGCGACTGGCAGACCTAGCGGCAAGCGCCATATAAAAAGTTTCAATACATCTTGAAAGGCTTGTCTTGCAGGTGTTTCAGCGATTTGCGCGCGCAATGTCGCACTGCATTCTCAGGAAACACTCGTCCGTGCCAACCACCGTCAGGCCCTTTCGCTCATAGAGCCTTTTGGCCGGATTATTTTCAAACACCGTCAAGCGCAGGGCCGGGCGTCGTTCCTGACGCGCCAGCGCCAATACCTGATCGATCGCCCAGGATCCGGCGCCCTGCCCACGAAAGGCCTCGATGACGTGCAGTTCTCGGATGTACAAGGCTCTGGCGTCCCGACTCAGGCTGACAAAGCCCAGCGGGACGGCGTCGCGCACGATCAGGCGGTTATCGCGGCCCGCCCAGGCCACGTCAAAGGCCTCGTCCTGCCACAGCAGATCGTGTCGAATGTAGTAATGGAGCATGTTCTGACAGGTCAAATCGCGGGCAAAGGCCAGATCGGCCGCCGTCGCAGGGCGCCAGTCGAATCCGCCGTCGGAGAGTAATGTGGTCATGGTTCGTCTTGGGATGCCTTGATGACCCCAAGTGTGTCACAACCTTCGACCCACTCAAGCGATAGACAACGCCGCCGGCCATTGATAGCAATTTCTGATTGAATCCGCGTACCGCCCTCTAGTAAGCTCGGGGCATTCATCGGAGACACACCATGTTCAACGCCCTCTCACCGCTTCTTACTGCCAGCGCTTCGCGCTCGGTTGCGGCTGCCCGGGCGAACAGCGTTTGTGCTGCGGTCAGCTTTTATTTTGGGTATTGGTTTAGCCACTGGCGCGCCTGATACCCACACGGCGCCCACTTTAAACGGGTCGCCACCAGAGAATTCTCAACCCCCGGTCGGCCTCCCCGACCGGGGGTTTTGTTTTTCAGCCCCGACACTTTTTCGCAACAACCAGACAATTTGAGGATTTACCCCATGAACTACGCCACCTATTACCGCTACGACACCTTCACCGCCTGGCGATTTAGCAGCCTCCGCTCGGGACAGCCTGCCGCCTCCGATCGGTCACCCACTGGTGGCAAGCACACACACGCAGCCAATCCGGCCAATTGTCGAACACCCCTGTAGGGCCGAGTGCGCGGGAAGAACCCGCCGCTCGCCCAGGAAGCCTGAATATGAACTCGTCCGTCTCTGCCTTGCCACTGTCCACCCTGAGCCCGGCCAACGAAGCGCTGACCCTGCGCCTGCCCAGCTCCTTGCAACTCAAACAGCAGTTGCCCCTGAGCAACGACCTCACCCGACAAGTCGCCGCCCACCGCGACGCTGTCCGCGCCATTCTCAACGGTGAAGACCCCCGACTGCTGGTGGTCGTCGGCCCCTGCTCGATTCACGACCCGCAATCCGCCCTCGAATACGCCGGCCACCTCGCCCGCCTCGCCACCGACGTCAGCGACCAGATGCTGCTGGTCATGCGCGCCTACGTGGAAAAACCGCGCACCACGGTCGGCTGGAAGGGCCTGGCCTACGACCCACACCTGGATGGCAGCGATGACATGGCCGCCGGCCTGACCCTGTCCCGCGAGCTGATGCGCGAAATGCTCCGCCTCGGCCTGCCGGTGGCCACGGAGTTGCTGCAACCCATGGCCGCCGGCTACTTCGACGACCTGCTCAGTTGGGTCGCCATCGGCGCCCGCACCACCGAATCGCAGATCCACCGGGAAATGGCCAGCGGTCTGAACATGCCGGTCGGCTTCAAGAACGGCACCGATGGCGGCGTCGGCGTGGCCAGTGACGCCATGCGCTCGGCCGCCCACCCTCATCGGCATTTCGGCGTCGACAGCCAGGGCCACCCGGCGATCATCCAGACCCCGGGCAACCCTGACACCCACCTGGTCCTGCGCGGCGGCCATCGCGGCCCGAACTACGATCGCGCCAGCGTGGCCCAGGTGAACAGCGACCTGAGCAAGTTGAAAATCCCGGCGCGGATCATGGTCGACTGCAGCCACGCCAACAGCGGCAAAGACCCGTTGCGTCAACCCTCGGTGTTCAACGACGTACTTGAACAGCGCCTCCAGGGCGACCGGTCCTTGATCGGGATGATGATCGAAAGTCATTTGTTCGAGGGGTGCCAGCCGTTGACACCTTCCCTCAAGTACGGCGTATCGGTGACCGATGGTTGCCTTGGTTGGGAGGGGACGGAGGACTTGCTGCGGCAAGCAGCCAAACGCCTGCGCGCATAAAGGCAAACCTGGAAACGTTTGAAATCACTTTTTCAAGCACTTTCGGGCACGACGAAAAAAGCACGGGTTTCGCCGTGCTCTAGAGTCTGAAATCATGTACTCGCATAACAGAGTGCCCGAAACAGATCACAAAATTATGCATTTTTTCACGGAAGCGAATCATGCGGCACAGGGAGACAGGCATGGACAAAAAGTACTTCACTCAGAATCTGTTGACCGGTTTTCTGTTCCTATTAATAGCCATCGTAGTTTTCTACCTGGCTGACGCGCAGTTTTATAAAGACGTTTATCTTGTAACCTTTATGCTTCTGAGCACTTTGCTGTATCCATTGTCGAGATACGTAATATCCGCGGCCGCCTGTAAATTAAGACCAAAAGAATTCTGGAGAAAATTATTTCCGAAGAATGACATCTCGGGTACGGACGCTTTATTCATATTTGCATGTGCCGTCCTGGCAATTCCACTGGGCGGCCTCTATCTGACATGCATGATCGTTAAAAAGGGGCGAAAAAGTCACCCCAGCCAGCATTAGTTACTGTAGAAAATCTCGTTTACCTTACCCATCAGTGCGTCATCAACTAATGAACTGGTGACCGCCATGACCAATGCGAAGCCAAGAATACTCAGAGGTGTCGCTAAGGTCATGCCGAACATCAGTACCAAAAGTGCTCCCAAGGCACGCCCCGCTACAATACTTTCGGCTTTGACAAAAAATGGCTTCCAATTCCCACTTTCCGTCGACTTCCTAGCTTCATCTACCAGGCTGGCCGCATCCATTCCAACGCCTAAAGCGCCAAACACTTTACCGAACATTGCCAGACTCTTCGCCATTACTTCTTTGTCGATAGAGTCCAAAGACCTGGCAATTGCCGCTCGATCTTTTGCGCTATATTTTTGATCCAGAATGCTCTTGTATCGATCAAAGGCTTTGATTGCTTCTTCTGCGCTGCGGATTTTCTTTCCCGTCGCGCTCGCCGACAACTCCTTTGCCATCACTGAAGCTCTCTCACCAAACTTTTCAGTAACTTCCTTGTAAAAATCAACGGTAAACTTGATTGCACTCGTCATTTCCTCAGCGTCACTTGCTCGCTCAGCCAACCCAGAAAGTGCATATGAGGCAGCAGTCAGATGCCGTGCAGATTCGGCCTTCAGTATCGCATCGTGGGAGCTCAGCCATTTCGTTCCAATTGGGGTGGTTCTCTGCAGATGCACCAATTCGTTCAGCGCTTCGAGTTCTGGCTTGCCAAGGGGTGGTTTGATCTTGGGATTGTTGAGGGAAAAATTTATTGTGAGTCCATTCCGACGGTAAGCCTCGGTCTCCTGCACCGGTCGTATTTCGGCAATTTTACTCGCGGCAAGGCGCTCTAAAGTCGTTTTGTAGTGAGTCAGGGTTTGCGAGAGTGCCTTTCCATCCACGGCACCCGCTGCCGCGATCACCTCGTGCTGCAGAAAGTCGGGCAACTGCTGAGTATTAAGATCTTGCTCCCGACCAATGACAAAAATTCGCTCATCTTGCAGTTTGAGCTCTGCCTGATGGTCCCGGGGTTGTATCGACTCGGCGGCGTTTCTTTCTTCAGCGAATGCTCTAAGTTTCCCCGTCAGCATCCCCATCAAAAGCGAAAGCCTCTTGATCTCCATCGCCGCTCTGTACACGTTATCGATCAACCCAAACGAGTTGTAGAGTGCGTAAGGATCCTGCTGCAAAGCGGCCAAAGACTCGGCTATTTTCCACTTTGGCAAAACGTTCATCAGAAAATACGGACTGTGCCCGTACAGCGCGTAGGCTCCCGGCGCCGTAGAGATGTATTGAGAAAGTTTCGACGATATCAAGTCCAGGAGGACCTTTTGATCGACGGCAGCAGATTCCGCTGCAGTGAGATCTCGCCCTGCCTTGGCGGCCTTTTTATGTTTGTCCAGCTCACGCTCGACATCTGCAGGCAGCGTGCCGAATTTCACCGCGTATTCATCATCGATTTCTGCTTGTCCCGACTCCTGTATACCCTTGAACTCGGACATAACATTCGGCCCCGGAATGTCACGGATAGTGCTCGGCCTGCCTTCCCCCCGGCGGGGTCCTTCTTGCGGCCCCCAACCGCGACCGTCACCGATGTACCCCCCTCCGTTGCCTCCACCAAATGTCTGCAGCCGATCGGCATTTATTCCAGGCCCTGTATGTGCCATGGCTTGCCGCGGACGAACCCGTCTTCTGTCATTTCTGAATTCCTTTTCTCAGTCCATGAAGAGTCGCCTCCACATGAAGACGCCAGGCTTTCATTGAACCTGATCAGTGAAACTCTCGATGTCAGGAAAAGCTTCCGGTCGACGCGGACAAATCTCATTTGACTGGTAGGTCATCACCCCGGCAGACAACAGCCTGCAGAAAATACCTGCCACGACTCCCCGAAAATAACCTCCCGCCGATTCGAAGATTCGCGTCTTACCTATTCCGTTTTCACCCATTTACAGCGGCTTTTTCATACATCGCGCGACCGTCCGAGTGCTTTAGAGTGAGGCCCACGTACACCCACGAACTCCTGCGAAAAGGTATGAACATGCAACGGAATGCAAGCACTCTCCATCCCATCCTGCTGGTTCACGGCCTGTTCGGTTTCGACCGGATCGGCCCCTTCGGACTCTTCCACGACATCAAGCAAGCCTTGCGCAGTGCAGGCGCCCGGGTGTTCATCCCCTATCTGTCGGCGACCCACACCCACGAAGCACGGGGTGATCAGCTCCTGGCGCAGGTCGAGCGAGTACTCGAGGGGACCGGTGCACAAAGGGTCAACCTGATCGGTCACAGCCAGGGAGCGCTGGCCGCACGGTATGCCGCCGCCGTTGCGCCCGAGGTTGTCGCATCGGTGACCTCGGTCAGCGGCCCGAACCATGGCTCGGAACTGGCCGACTACCTGCGCAAGGCGGTGACGCCAGGTCGACTGCCGGAGCGCGCCGCGGAAACGATCGCCACCCTGTTCGCCGATTTCCTGTCATTGCTGAGTGGCCACCCGCAGTTGCCGCAGAACGCGATTGCCGCGTTGAATGCGCTGACCACCGAAGGCGTCTGCGGTTTCAATGAGAAGTACCCCCAGGGTCTGCCCAGAAGCTGGGGCGGCAAGGGCCGCGAACTGGTCAATGGGGTTCGCTACTATTCCTGGAGCGGCACCCTGGGCAGGGGCGACGACGAAGGCCTCGCTAAGCTGGATCCGCTGAACGGTTACTGCCGGGCCTTTTCCCGCTATTTCACCACCGAGGCCGAACAGAACGACGGGGTGGTCGGCCGTTTCAGCTCCCACCTGGGGACCGTCATCCGCTCCGACTATCCGCTGGATCACATGGCCGCCATCAATCAGGGCACCGGACAGTTGCGCAAAGGTGTCGACCCCGTCGAGCTGTACGTGCGTCACGCCGAACGTCTGCGAAAAGCCGGCCTTTGACCTTCGCCAGGAACTTTGAGAAGAAATGGGCCACTGAATCCGGTAGGCTCGACACTTTACTGAACATTGAAGGAGTACTTACCCATGGCAAAAGCCACTGCCCGTCACATCCTGGTTGCCAGCGAAGACAAGTGCAACGAACTCAAGAGCCAAATCGAAGGCGGCGCTGATTTCGCCGAAGTGGCCAAGGCCAACTCCACTTGCCCGTCCAGCCGCCAGGGCGGCGACCTGGGCTCGTTCGGCCCGGGCCAGATGGTCAAGGAATTCGACACCGTGGTCTTCAGCGCACCGCTGAACGTCGTGCAAGGCCCGGTCAAGACCCAGTTCGGCTACCACCTGCTGGAAGTGACCAGTCGTCAGGACTGATCGATTCGGCGTCCGTTGCGGACACAAAAACGCCGTTTATCCTAGGGATAAGCGGCGTTTGCTCTTTATGAACTCGTGCATCAGGATCTGACTCTGGATCTTTGACGGGAGGCTCATCATCTCTCTACCAATCGATATTCCACTCCCGGCCCCGCAGATGATACTGCCCCCCTTCCTCATCCATCTTCGCCGGCGATACAGGGCGCTCGCCCATGCTTGGTATCGACTGTCACAAATGACAGGCAACACCATGCCATCACTCGCCCGATCCCCCGCCGACATGGCAATGTGGTTTACTGCCCGGTAATCTCCACCCCAAACGCCGTCACCCCCGACTCATGCCCCAAGGCCGACAATGCGATTGTTTTTATCTTCACTGTTGATGACCCTGGCCTTGCTCCCAGGCTTGCCAGCCGCTGCCGCCACACCGCAACACGCACTGACCGTCTACGGCGAACCGGCGAAATACCCGGCGGGTTTCAGCCACTTCGAGTACACCAATGCACGTGCCCCCAAGGGCGGGACGATGCGCCGTTCGGCCGTCGAAATCGGCCACTTCGACCATGTGTTGCCTTATATAGACAAAGGCATCGGCGTGACGCAGATCGATGGCTTGATTTACTCGCCACTCGCCCAGCGGTCGCTGGACGAGCCCTACACGGTATATGGGCTGGTGGCGCAGAAGATGGAACGCTCGGACGACGGTTTGTCCCTGCGCTTCTACCTCAACCCCAAGGCCCGCTTTGCCGACGGCAAGCCGATTACCGCCGAAGACGTGCGCTACACCTTCGACCTGCTGATGACCCAGGGCAGCCTGCGCTATCGCACGCAGTTCGCCGACGTCAAAGGTGTGGAAGTGGAATCACCGCTCAAGGTGCGCTTCGAGTTCAAAAGCAACGAAAACCGCACCCTGCCCCTGGATATCGCCACCTTGCCGGTATTCCCCGAACACTGGTGGAAAACCCGTGATTTCGCCGGCGGCGGTGGCTATGAGCCGCCGCTGGGCAGCGGCCCCTACAAGGTGAGCAAGGTCGATTCCGGGCGCAGCATCACGTTCGAGCGCAACCCCGACTGGTGGGGCAAGGACTTGCCGGTCAGCCGTGGCCTCTACAACTTCGACCGTTTCAGCATCGAGTACTTCGGCGACACCGACGTGGCGCGCCAAGTGCTGCGCGGCGGTGCCTACGACTACAACCGCGAATTCTCCGCCACCGGCTATTCCATCGGTTACGACAGCCCTGCCCTCAGCGACGGTCGCCTGCAAAAAGCCCACCTGGCGCAAAACGCGCCGCAATCGGCGCAAGGCTTCGTGTTCAACCTGCAGAACCCGCTGTTCCAGGACCGGCGCGTGCGACAGGCCCTGGTGATGCTCTGGGATTTCGAGTGGAGCAACCGGCAGATGATGCGCAACCTCTACATCCGTCAGCAAAGCTTCTTCTCCAACACCGACCTGGCCGCGCGCGAGCTGCCCGACGCCGCCGAACTGGCGATTCTTGAGCCCCTGCGCGGGCAGATCCCCGACGAGGTGTTCACCCAGGTCTTCGAAGCGCCGAAAACCGATGGCAGCGGCGTGATCCGCGACAAACAGCTGCAAGCCCTGGACCTGCTGGAACAGGCCGGCTGGAAACCCGAGGGCGATCGACTGGTGAATGCCGACGGCCAGCCGCTGAGCTTCACCTTCCTCGTCAGTCAGAACGGCATGGATCGCCTGTTGCTGCCCTACAAGCGCACGCTGAAGCAGATCGGCATCGACCTCAACATCCGTCGCATCGACTCCTCCCAGTACGTCAACCGCTTGATGTCACGCGATTACGACATGATCGTCACCGGCTACCCGGTCACCACTTCGCCGGGCAACGAGCTGAACAACTACTTTGGCTCGGCCTCCGCCAACGACCCCGGCTCCAACAACTACATGGTGCTGAAGAACCCCGCAGTGGACACCCTGGTCGCCGGCCTCGTGCGCGCCACCACCCAGGCCGACATGTTGCGCTATGCCCACGCGCTGGACCGGGTGCTGCAATGGAATTACTACTGGATTCCCAACTATTACCCGCCCGGCAGTTCCACCGTGTGGTGGAACCGCTTTGGCATTCCCAGCGTGCAAGCGGCGAATGACGAAGCCATCGAGAGCTGGTGGGAAGTGAGCACTGTGCCGTTGACCAATCAGCAGATGACCGCCGAACTGATCAAGCGCGGCCAACCCGGAGGGCCGCACTGATGTGGGCTTACATTCTGCGGCGTCTGCTGCTGATCATCCCGACGCTGGTGATCATTCTTCTGGTCAATTTCGTCATCGTCCAGGCCGCGCCGGGCGGCCCGGTGGAACAGGCCATCGCGCACCTGCAAGGCATCGGCGGCGCCAGTGTCGGCGGCGGTTCCAGCGACATCGCCAGCGGCAGCTCTCGGGCCAGTCGCGGCCTCGACCCGCAGCTGATCAAGGAGATCGAAAAACAGTACGGCTTCGACAAACCCGCGCCGGAACGTCTGTGGCTGATGCTCAAAAGCTATGCGCAACTGGACTTCGGCAAGAGCTTTTTTCGCGGCGCCACGGTCACTGACCTGATCCTGCAAAAAATGCCGGTGACCATTTCCCTCGGCCTCTGGGCCACGCTGATCACCTACCTGGTGTCGATCCCCCTGGGCATTCGCAAGGCCGTGCACCATGGCAGCCATTTCGACATCTGGAGCAGCACCGCGATCATCATCGGCTATGCCATGCCGGCGTTCCTGTTCGCGATGTTCCTGATTGTCGTGTTCGCCGGCGGGACGTCGCTGAACTGGTTCCCGGTGCGCGGCCTGGTCTCGGACAACTTCGACTCGCTGTCCACCGTGGGCAAGATCGCCGACTACTTCTGGCACCTGGTGCTGCCGGTGACCGCGCTGGTGATCGGCGGGTTCGCCACCCTGACCATCCTGACCAAAAACTCGTTCCTCAATGAAATCACCCGCCAGTACGTGGTCACCGCCCGCGCCAAGGGCATGAGCGAGCGCCGGGTGCTGTACGGCCATGTGTTCCGCAACGCCATGCTGCTGGTGGTGTCGGGCATTCCCCAGGCGTTCATCAGTGTGTTTTTCGCCGGCTCGCTGCTGATCGAGGTGATCTTCTCCCTCGATGGCCTGGGCCGCATGAGTTACGAAGCGGCTGTCTCCCGGGATTACCCGGTGGTGTTCGGCTCGCTGTTCATCTTCACCCTGTTCGGCCTGCTGATAAAACTGGTGGGCGACCTCTGCTACACCCTGGTCGACCCCCGTATCGACTTCGCCGCGAGGAACGCCTGATGTTCAAGCTTTCACCGTTGGCCCGTCGCCGCTTTGACCGCTTCAAGAAAAACCGCCGTGGCTGGTGGTCGCTGTGGCTGTTCGTCGGCCTGTTCCTGCTGACCCTCGGCGGCGAACTGATCGCCAATGACAAGCCCCTGGTCGTCAGCTACCAGGGTTCGCTGTACTTTCCGGTGTTCAAGCGCTACACCGAGCAGGAATTCGGCGGACAGCTGCCCTTCCAGGCCGATTACCGCAGTGACTATGTGCAGAAGCTGATCAAGAAGGACGGTGGCTGGTTGCTCTTCCCGCCGATCCCGTTCAGCGATGACACCCCCAACTACGACCTGAACAAACCCGCGCCGAGCCCGCCGTCGAGCGTCAACTGGCTGGGCACCGACGATCAGGCGCGCGATGTCATGGCCCGGGTGATCTTCGGTGCGCGGGTGTCGATCCTGTTTGCGTTGATGCTGACGTTTGTCAGCGCGTTGATCGGCATCGCCGCCGGCGCCCTGCAGGGCTACTACGGCGGCTGGGTCGACCTGATCGGCCAGCGTTTGCTGGAGGTCTGGTCGGGGTTGCCGGTGTTGTACCTGCTGATCATCCTGTCGGGGTTCGTCGAACCGAACTTCTGGTGGCTGCTGGGGATCATGGCGCTGTTTTCCTGGCTGGCACTGGTCGACGTGGTGCGCGCCGAGTTCCTGCGCGGACGCAACCTGGAATACGTCAAGGCCGCCCGCGCACTGGGCCTGACCGATCGCAAGGTGATCGTGCGGCATATCCTGCCCAACGCGATGAACGCGACCTTGAGCTACTTGCCGTTCATCCTGACCGGGGCGATCTCGACGCTCACCGCCCTGGACTTCCTCGGTTTCGGCATGCCGGCCGGCAGTGCCTCGCTGGGCGAACTGATTGGTCAGGGCAAACAGAATCTGCAAGCCCCCTGGCTGGGCCTGACGGCGTTTTTCACCCTGGCGCTGATCCTGTCCTTACTGGTGTTCATTGGCGAGGCATTGCGTGATGCATTCGACCCACGATCTTGATCACAGGCTTGATTCGCGACCTTCAAGCGAGCATTTGACATGAGCAACCTCATCGAAATCCGCGACCTCTGCGTGGCCTTCAGCGGCCAGACCGTGGTGCGCAACCTGTGCCTGGACATCCACCCCGGCGAGTGCCTGGCGCTGGTCGGGGAATCGGGTTCCGGCAAATCGGTGACCGCGCACTCGATCCTGCAATTGCTGCCCGAGACCGGCACCCAGTCCACCGGCAGCATCCGCTATCACGGCAAGGAACTGCTCGGGGCCTCCTCGAAGGTGCTGCGCGAGCTGCGCGGCAACCGCATTGCGATGATCTTCCAGGAGCCGATGACCTCGCTCAACCCGCTGCACAGCATCGAAAAGCAGATTGGTGAAACCCTGCTGCTGCACAAGGGCATCACCGGCAAGGCGGCCCAGGCACGGATTCTCGAGCTGCTGCACCTGGTGGGCATCCAGAAACCCAAGGAGCGGCTCAAGGCCTATCCCCATCAGTTATCCGGTGGCCAGCGCCAGCGGATCATGATCGCCATGGCCCTGGCCTGCGAACCGGAACTGCTGATCGCCGACGAACCGACCACGGCGCTCGATGTCACCGTGCAGCGCAAGATCCTGATCCTGCTCAAATCCCTGCAGCAGCGCCTCGGCATGTCGCTGCTGCTGATCAGCCACGACCTCAACCTGGTGCGCAGCATCGCCCAACGCGTGTGCGTGATGAAGGCCGGGGAAATCGTCGAGCAGGCGCCTTGCGAGACCCTGTTCACGGAACCGCAACACCCCTACAGCTGCGTCCTGCTCAATGCCGAGCCGGAAGGCGAAGCCCTGCCACGGGACGAACGCGAAAAAGTGCTGGAGGTGGACAACCTGCACGTCAGGTTCCCCCTCGGCGGCGGACTGTTCCGGCGCAAGACCTGGCTGAGTGCGGTGGATGGCATCAGCCTGAACGTCCAGCGCGGCAAGACCCTGGGGATCGTCGGTGAGTCCGGGTCCGGCAAGTCGACGCTGGGCCAGGCGATCCTGCGCCTGCTCGATTCCGAAGGCAGCATTCGCTTCCAGGGCGAAGCGCTGGACGGCCTGACGCAAAAGCAACTGCGGCCCTGGCGCAAGAAAATGCAGGTGGTTTTCCAGGACCCCTTCGGCAGCCTCAGCCCGCGGATGTCGGTGGCGCAGATCATCAGCGAAGGCCTTGAAGTGCACAGCCACTCCAGCCCCGACGAATGCGAGGCCCAGGTGATCCAGGCGCTGTGCGAGGTCGGCCTGGATCCGCAGAGCCGTCATCGCTACCCCCATGAATTCTCCGGCGGCCAGCGCCAGCGCATCGCCATTGCCCGGGCCCTGGTGTTGAAGCCGGCACTGATCCTGCTCGACGAACCGACGTCGGCCCTGGACCGCACCGTGCAAAAACAGGTGGTCGCCCTGCTCCGCCAGCTTCAGGAAAAACACGGCCTGACGTACCTGTTCATCAGCCATGACCTGGCGGTGGTGCGCGCCCTCGCCCACGACATGATCGTGATCAAGGACGGCAAAGTGGTGGAAAGCGGCGCGAGCCACGACGTGTTCGACTCGCCGCAGCATCCGTACACCAAGGAACTGCTGGCGGCGGCGCATCCGCGCCCGACGTAAATCCGTACGCCTCCTCTGTAGGAGCGAGCTTGCTCCGGGCGGCGTTCCGACGATGGAGGCCGGACCACCACTGGGTGCCAGCCTGCCAGCGTTATCGTTGGCGACCATCGCGAGCAGGCTCGCTCCCACAAAGGCCTACGCTGGACCTGTCGGAGCGGACTTGTCCGCATGGAGGCCGGACCACCGCTGGGTGCCAGCCTGCCAATGTTATCGTTGGCGCCCATCGTCGGAACGCCGCCCGCAGCAGGCTCGCTCCCACAGGATCGGCGTCGCACGGTCCAATGTGGGAGCGAGCCTGCTCGCGATAGCGCCGGCAGCTACACCAAACAATCAGGATCAGACCGCCCATGAACACCACCGAAAGCCTCAAGGATTACCAGCGCGTGCGCCTGTTGGCGATCCGCTCCCTGTTCGAGATCATCGAGCAATCGAGCGAAGGCACGGTGATTGTCGACCGCGACGCCAACATCGTCTGGATGAACGAGCGCTACGCCCGGCGCTTCGGCCTGGAGTCGGCCGAAGGGGCCATCGGCAAGGCCTGCGAAAGCGTCATCCCCGGCAGCCTGCTGCGTGAAGTGGTGCGCACCGGCCGACCGATCCTGCTGGACATGCAGGACACCCCCAAGGAACCGCTGGTGGTCATGCGCCTGCCGATCCACGACGATGCCGGCGTGGTGATCGGCGCCATCGGCTTCGCCCTGTTCGACGAGCTGCGCAGCCTCTCGCCGATGCTCAAGCGCTACATGAGCATGCAGGAAGAACTGGCGTCCACGCGCTCATTGCTGCGGGCGCGGCAGACCAAGTACAACTTCGCCCATTTCATCGGCACCAGCGCCGCCAGCCTGGAAGTCAAACGCCGCGCCCGACGCAGTGCCAGCGCCGACTCCCCGGTGTTGCTGCTGGGAGAGACCGGCACCGGCAAGGAGCTGCTGGCGCAGGCCATCCACGCGGCGTCGCCTCGAGCGCACAAGGCCTTCGTCAGCATCAACAGCGCGGCGATTCCCGAAGCGCTGCTGGAGGCGGAGTTCTTCGGCACCGCACCCGGCGCCTTTACCGGCGCGGATCGCAAGGCGCGTGCCGGCAAGTTGCAGATCGCTCAGGGCGGCACGCTGTTCCTCGATGAAATCGGCGACATGCCGCTGCCGCTGCAAAGCAAACTGTTGCGGGTATTGCAGGAAAAGGAATTCGAACCGGTCGGTTCCAATGAAGTGATCCAGAGCGACGTGCGGGTGATCGCCGCGACATCGACCGACCTTGAAGCGGCGATCAAGCGCGGCGAATTTCGCGCCGACCTGTATTACCGGCTCAACGTGCTGCCGATCCAGGTGCCGCCGCTGCGTGATCGCCTCGATGACCTGCCGGCCCTGAGCGAAGCCATTCTCGAAGAACTGCGCAGCCAGCACGAAATGAACCCTGAAGCGCTGGCCCTGCTGGCCCGGCACGCCTGGCCGGGCAATATCCGCGAATTGCGCAACGTGCTGGAGCGTGCGGCGTTGCTCAGTGATGACTTGCAGCTCAATGCCCAGGACATCCGCGCAGCGATCGGGACGTTTGCTCCCGTGCAGCGCGCGGCGCCCCTAGCCCTGGAGGCGGTTACCCACGAAACGTTCAGCCAGGCGCGGGAGCGTTTCGACCGGCAACTGATCGAGTCTGCCCTTGCGCAATGCGGCGGCAAGGTGACCGAAGCGGCGGCACGGCTGGGGCTGGGGCGGTCGACGCTGTACAAGAAGATGGTGGCGTTGGGCATAGCAGAGTCTCAATAAAGAGACATCAGTCTCAATTTGTAGATAAGCCATCGCGAGCAGGCTCGCTCCCACAGGAAAGCGAAATCCAACTAGGGGCGAGCCGGCTCACGATAGGCCGGCATGCCCGAAACGTCTCAAATCAGAGACAAATATCCGGAAACGCCACCCAGCCAGACAAAATATCCTTATATTTCAACATGTTGTCGCAATGGCACGAAACTCGCTATAGCCCTTCCCCACAGCTTCACCCCACAAAAATAACAATCCCAGGAGACACACCATGAGTGTGATCATTGCCTTGGCAGCCCTTGCGCTGCTGATGCTCGCTGCCTACCGCGGCTACAGCGTTATCCTCTTTGCCCCCATCGCCGCCCTCGGCGCCGTGCTGCTCACCGACCCTTCCGCCGTCGCCCCTGCCTTCACCGGGGTGTTCATGGAGAAAATGGTCGGCTTCATCAAGCTGTACTTTCCGGTGTTCCTGCTGGGCGCGGTGTTCGGCAAGCTGATCGAACTGTCCGGCTTCTCGCGTTCCATCGTGGCCGCCGCCATTCGACTGCTCGGCACCCGCCAGGCGATGCTGGTGATCGTGCTGGTCTGCGCCCTGCTGACCTACGGCGGTGTCTCGCTGTTCGTGGTGGTGTTCGCGGTCTACCCGTTTGCCGCGGAAATGTTCCGTCAGAGCAACATCCCCAAGCGCCTGATCCCGGCGACCATCGCCCTCGGCGCATTCTCGTTCACCATGGACGCCCTGCCCGGCACCCCACAGATCCAGAACATCATCCCCAGCACCTTCTTCAACACCACGGCCTGGGCGGCGCCGTGGCTGGGGCTGATCGGGACGATCTTCGTGTTCTGCGCCGGCATGCTGTTCCTCCAGCGCCAGCGCAACAAGGCCCAGCGCGCAGGCGAAGGGTATGGCACCGAGCTGCGCAACGAGCCGGAAACCGCGCCTGACATCACGCTGCCAAACCCATGGATCGCTTTGTCGCCCCTGCTGGCGGTGGGCATCATGAACCTGCTGTTCACGCAGTGGATTCCCCAGTGGTACGGCAAGACCCACAGCCTGGCGCTGCCGGGCATGGCCGCGCCGGTGACCACCGAAATCGCCAAGCTCACGGCGATCTGGGCGGTGCAGGCGGCGTTGCTGGTCGGCATCCTCATGGTGCTGGTGTTCGGCTTCAAGGCGATTCGCAGCAAGCTGGCCGAAGGCAGCAAGAGCGCGGTCGGCGGTGCGCTGCTGGCGGCGATGAACACGGCTTCGGAATACGGCTTCGGTGCGGTCATCGCCTCGTTGCCCGGCTTCCTGGTGCTGGCCGACTGGCTCAAGAGCATTCCCAACCCGCTGGTCAATGAAGCCATCACCGTAACCCTGCTGGCCGGCATCACCGGCTCGGCGTCAGGTGGCATGAGCATCGCGCTGGCCGCCATGGCCAATGACTTCATCGCCGCCGCCCATGCCGCCAACATTCCGCTGGAAGTGCTGCACCGGGTGGCCGCGATGGCCAGCGGCGGCATGGACACCCTGCCGCACAACGGCGCGGTGATCACCTTGCTGGCCGTCACCGGCCTGACCCACCGCGAAGCCTACAAAGACATTTTCTGTATTACGCTGATCAAGACCCTGGCTGTTTTTGTCGTGATCGGTGTTTTCTACGCCACTGGCATTGTGTGAGGTATTCATGACGACTCTTTCCGGCAAGACCGCACTGGTAACCGGCTCCACCAGCGGCATCGGCCTGGGGATCGCCCTCAGCCTGGCCAAGGCCGGGGCCAACCTGATTCTCAATGGTTTCGGCGACGCCTCCAAAGTCATCGCCGAGGTCGAGCAATTCGGTGGCAAGGTCGGCCATCACGCCGCCGATGTCAGCGACCCGGCGCAGATCGCCGACATGATCGCCTATGCCGAGCGCGAGTTCGGCGGCGTCGACATCCTGGTCAACAACGCCGGCATCCAGCACGTCGCTGCGGTGGAAGACTTCCCCGTCGAGCGCTGGGATTCGATCATCGCGATCAACCTGTCGTCAGTGTTCCACAGCACCCGCCTGAGCTTGCCGGGCATGCGCAAGAAGAACTGGGGACGAGTGATCAACATCGCCTCGGTGCACGGCCAGGTCGGGTCGGTGGGCAAGGCCGCGTACGTTGCCGCCAAACACGGGGTGATCGGCTTGACCAAGGTGGTCGGCCTGGAAACCGCCACCAGCAATGTCACCTGCAACGCGATCTGCCCGGGCTGGGTGCTGACACCCCTGGTGCAAAAGCAGATCGACGACCGCATCGCCAACGGCACCGATCCGCAGCAGGCGCAGCACGATTTGCTCGCGGAAAAGCAGCCCTCCCTGGAATTCGTCACTCCGCCACAGCTGGGTGAACTGGTCCTGTTCCTGTGCAGCGAAGCCGGCAGCCAGGTGCGCGGCGCGGCGTGGAATATCGATGGGGGGTGGTTGGCGCAGTAGCCTGCCACCGGACCGCGTTATCGTTCTTCGCTCGCAGGCTCGCGCCCACCGATTCCGGATTCGACACACCCCCTGCAGGAGCGAGCTTGCTCGCGATGGTCGTGAACGATGACGCTGGCAACCTGAAACCGTGCGGTGCCTTGGCGTTCCTCGCGAGAGGGCTCGCTCCTGCAGTAGAAAAAGAAGAGGCAAAACCATGTCCGACATCCTCTGGCAACCCGACGCCACACGCATCGCCAAGACCCGCCTGGAAGCCTTCCGGCAGTTCATCAATCAGCGTCACACGCTCGACATCAGCGATTTTGCCAGTCTGCACCAATGGTCCATCGATCAACGGGCTGACTTCTGGCAGGCCATCGTCGATGGCTTCGACATCCGTTTCCACACGCAACCGGACGCCGTGCTGCTCGAAGGCGAGCAGATGCCCAGCGCCCAATGGTTTCCCGGCGCCACCCTGAATTTTGCCGAGCACTTGCTGCGCCGTCGTGACGATGCCGTGGCGGTCATCGCCATCGCTGAAAATGGCCAGCGCGAACAGTTCACCTGGGCTGAGTTGGCCGAGCATGTCGCCGGTCTGCAAAACAGCCTCAAAGCCGCCGGCGTCGGCCTCGGCGACCGCGTGGCCGCGTGCATGCCCAATACCTGGCAAACCCTGGCGGCCATGCTCGCGACCACCAGCCTCGGGGCCATCTGGTCCTGTTCCTCGCCGGACTTCGGCACCCAGGGGGTGATCGACCGTTTCGGCCAGATCGAGCCAAAGGTGCTGATCACCTGCGCCGGTTACCGTTACGCCGGCAAGGACATCGACCAGCGGGCCAAGGTCAACGAAATCCTTGAGCGCCTGCCGACGCTGCAACACCTGATCGTGGTCCCCTATGCGCGTCCAGGGGTACGCATCGACGACTTCCAGACCCAGGCCGACGTCGCGCTCTGGGATGACTTCTACGAACCCGGCGGCGAGCCGGATTTCGTCGCCGTGCCCTTCGACCATCCGCTGTACATCCTCTATTCCAGCGGCACTACCGGCGTGCCCAAGTGCATCATTCACAGCACCGGTGGCGTGCTGGTGCAACACGCCAAGGAACATGGCCTGCATTGCGACCTCGGCCCCGGCGACCGCCTGTTCTACTACACCACCTGCGGCTGGATGATGTGGAACTGGCTGGTGTCGGCCCTGGCCGTGGGCAGCGCGGTGGTGCTGTACGACGGTTCACCGTTTCACCCCGGCCCCGAGCGTTTGCTCGAGCTGATCGACGACGAGCGCATCAGCGTCTTCGGCACCAGCCCGAAGTTCCTCGCCACGCTGGAAAGCGCAGGCGTGAAACCTCGGCAGAGCCATGATCTGGGCAGCCTGAAAACCCTGCTGTGCACCGGCTCCGCGCTGTCGCCGCAAAGCTACGACTACGTCTATCGCGACTTCAAGACTGACCTGTGTCTGGCGTCGATGTCCGGCGGCACCGACATTATCTCGTGCTTCGTCAACGGCAATCCGTGGTTGCCGGTGCGTCGTGGCGAGATCCAGGGCAAGAGCCTGGGCATGGCGGTCGAGGTCTGGAACGATGCCGGCCAAGCGGTGATTGGCGAAAAAGGCGAGCTGGTGTGTACCCGTCACTTCCCGGCAATGCCCGTCGGCCTGTGGGACGACCCCACCGGCGAAAAGCTGCGCGCCTCCTACTTCAGCCAGTTTCCGGGCGTCTGGGCCCAGGGCGATTACGCCGAGCAACTGGCCCATGGGGCGATGATGATTCATGGTCGTTCGGACGCCGTGCTCAACCCGGGCGGCGTGCGCATCGGCACGGCGGAAATCTACCGGCAGGTGGAGAAAGTCCCGCAGGTGCTCGACAGTGTCGCCATCGGCCAGCAATGGCAGGACGACGTGCGGGTGGTGCTGTTCGTGCGCCTGCAAGAGGGCGTCGAACTCGACGACGCCTTGCAACAGCAGATTCGCCAGGTGATCCGCGCCAACACCACGCCCCGGCACGTGCCGGCGAAGATCGTCGCGGTCAACGACATTCCGCGCACCATCAGCGGCAAGGTGGTCGAGCTGGCGGTGCGCAACGTGGTGCATGGGCAGCCGGTGAAAAATACCGACGCACTGGCCAATCCCGAGGCACTGGCGCAATTTCGCGACCGCAAGGAGCTGCTCGAATGAACCTGCCGGCGCCCTTTTCAAGGCCGGCAGGTTTGACTCACGGCCCTGCCTGAACGAAGCTGGCACCCTTGTAACAGTCTGCCAGCTCCCGGATCCTGCATGCCCCAGTCCCGCCGCTACCTGATCATCGCGCTCTGCGCCCTGCTTGCCATCGGGCTGGCCTGGTGGTTCCTGCGCAGCACCACACCGGTGGTGCCGGAGGCGATCAGGCGTGGCTACAGCGAAGCGCTGACCCAGGCCCGGGCCGGCCAGCCAGGGGCGGCGCGGGTGCTCTATCAGCAATTGGGTCGTCCCGACCTCTCCCCCAAGCGCCGGGTGTGGCTGCACGCCGAACTGCCGAACTACCCCAGCTCCGTGGCCTTGAAGTTGGCGGACGCCGACCTGCAACACAAGGCGCCCGAAGTACGGATCGCCGCCATCAAGAGCATCAGCGCCCTGGTGCCCAACGGCCAGCGCAGTCTGTTGCTGGGGCCCATGCTCGATGACAGCGAGCAAAGCGTCCGGCTGGCGGCGGTGAACGCCTTGCTCGGGCTGTCACCGGATGAGCTGGGTTTGTATTTCGGACCGCTGGAACAAGCCATCGACGCATGGGAACAGGTGCTCCTGCAGGCCCCCGAGAGCGCCGACAACCAGTACCAACTGGCCCGGCTGCACCTGCACAATGGCGAATACAAAGCGGCGCAACAGGCGCTGGACAACACCCTGCGCCTGGCCCCGGACAATCTGCCGGCGCTGGTGATGCAGATCGAAGTGCTCGACAAGCAGGGCCAGAGCGAAGCGGCGCGCCTGTTGCTGGCCAAACAGCTGAAAGCCCAGCCCGATTCCGCCTACCTGCAACATGCCCTCGGCCTGTGGCTGTTGCACCACGGCCAGAGCGAATACGCCCTGCTCGGCCTGTCCAAGGCGGTGGAACTGGAGCCGGACAACAAGGACTACCGCTACGACCTGGCGACGACCCTGCACGGCGAGCAGGAACTGGAAGCGGCTCAGAAACAACTGCAGGAGATCGTCCAGCGCCACCCGGCCGATCGCAAGGCGCGGGTGCTGCTGATCAATTACTGGAAGGAAAGCGGGCAACTGCAGAACGTGCAGATCCTGCAGGCGCAACTGGAACAGCTCAACCCCGACGACCCGGCCTTGCAACAAGGCCTTTGAACCCGCCCTGCGCGATATTCGTGGGCGCGAGCCTGCTGGCGATGAGCGTCACCGCTCAATCCCCGAGACGCCTGCAAAAAAGCCCGCAAGTCCCGCGCAAAACGTTGGAACCCCCGTCACGACCGATGGTCAAGTGATCAGGCAGTCTCTTCAGGCACATCAGACCTGCTGCCTCGCTTCCCCTAGTCATCAGAGGGCGTTTTTTGAATACATCTAACGAGTTGACCAGTGCAAAAGCCGCTACAGGCATCGAAGGCCTGGATGACATCCTGGCCGGTGGCCTGTCACGCGGTCATGTGTTTTTGCTGGAGGGTGAACCCGGTACCGGCAAAACCACCGTCGCTTTGCATTTTCTCCTGGCCGGCGCCCGAGCCGGCGAGCGCTCGTTGTACATCACGCTGTCCGAAACCGAGCGCGAATTGCGCCAGGGCGCGTTGTCCCATGGCTGGGATCTGGATGACAACATCCATATCTTCGAGCTGACGCCGCCGGAAAGCCTGCTCAATGCCGAGCATCAGCAAAGCCTGCTGTACTCCTCGGACCTGGAGCTCGGTGAGGCCACAAGGCAGATCTTCGAAGTGGTCGAGCGGGTCAAGCCGACCCGCGTGGTACTCGACAGCCTGTCCGAAATCCGTTTGCTGGCACAAAGCTCGTTGCGCTATCGCCGGCAGATTCTCGCGATCAAGCACTACTTCGTGCGCTATGACGCCACGGTGGTGCTGTTGGATGACCTGACCACCGAGTCCCTCGACAAAACCGTGCACAGCGTTGCCCACGGGGTGATTCGCCTGGAAGAACTGACCCCCGACTACGGCGCGGAACGGCGCCGGCTGCGGGTGGTGAAATATCGCGGGCAAAAGTACCGCGGCGGTTTTCACGACTTCACCATCATGGGCGACGGCGTGCACGTTTTCCCGAGACTGGTAGCCGCCGAACATCGCGGCAAATACCTGCGCACGCAACTCACCAGCGGCATCAAGGAAATGGACGCGTTGCTGGGCGGCGGTATAGAAACGGGCTCCAGCACGCTGATCCTTGGCCCGGCCGGTACCGGCAAATCGCTGATCTCGATGATTTTCGCCGCCGCCGCCGTGGCCCGTGGGGAAAAGGCTGCGCTGTTCATTTTCGACGAAGAGCTTGGCTTGCTGTTCGAGCGCATGAACAACATCGGCATTGATCTTCAGGCCCTGCAGGCCACTGGCAACCTGCTGATCGAGCAGGTGGACGCAGCGGAGCTGTCCCCCGGCGAATTCTCCCACCGGGTGCGCCGTGCAGTGGACGAACGGGGCATCAAGACGGTCGTCATCGACAGCATCAACGGCTACCAGGCGGCCATGCCCGAAGAGAACGCCCTGGTGCTGCACATGCACGAATTGCTGCTGTACCTCAATCGCCAGGGCGCCGCGACGTTCATGACCGTCGCCCAACACGGACTGGTCGGTGACATGCAAGCGCCGGTGGACATCACCTACCTGGCCGACACCGTGATCCTGCTGCGTTACTTCGAAGCACTGGGCAAGGTGCGCAGGGCCATCTCGATCATCAAGAAACGCACGGGCAGCCATGAGTCGACCATCCGCGAATACCGCATCAGCTCCCATGGCATGACCATTGGCGAGCCATTGGAGGCCTTCCAGGGTGTATTGCGCGGCGTGCCCACTTACGTCGGTGAAGGGCAGCCCCTGCTCCAGAGTGAAATACCTTGAATGTCCTTGAAGCGACGTCCGAGCGCGCGATCATTCTCGCGCCGCTGGGACGCGACAGCCAGATTGCCCTGATGATGCTCAATGAAGCCGGGTACGACGGCGTCATCGCCCGCGATATGGTGAGCCTTTGCGCTGAACTGGAAAATGGCGCCGGCCTGCTGTTGATCGCGTCCGAAGCGTTACTGGGCAGCGACATCGAACCGCTGTTCGGCCTGATCGAACAGCAACCGGCATGGTCCGACCTGCCCATTGTGTTGATGACCCACCACGGTGGTCCGGAACAGAACCCTGCATCGCGCATGGGCCCGCAATTGGGCAACGTCACGTTCCTCGAACGTCCCTTCCATCCTGTCACCCTGATCAGCCTGGTGACCACCGCCTTGCGCGGACGTCGACGACAGTACGAGGCCAGGGACCGGCTGATCGATCTGAGCCAGAGCGAGCTGCGCCTGCAAACCACCCTCGAAACCCTGGAACAGCAGGTCGAGGAGCGCACCACCGAACTTCGCCACAACGAAGAAGCGCTGCGCCAGTCGCAGAAAATGGAAGCGGTCGGCCAGCTCACCGGCGGCATTGCCCACGACTTCAACAACATGCTGACCGGGATCATCGGCAGCCTGGAGCTGCTGCGCCGACGCCTGGCCCGTGGGCGCATCGACGACCTGGACAGCCTGATCGACCTGGGGGTGACCTCGGCCAACCGCGCGGCGGGCCTGACCCACCGCCTGCTGGCCTTCTCCCGACGCCAGTCGCTGGACTCCAAACCCGTGGAGATGAACGCTCTGGTGACGTCCATGGGCGAACTGCTGCAACGCAGTATCGACGAAAGCATTCACCTGGACATGCAACTGAGCCCGCAACTGTGGGTGGCCGAAGCCGACCGCAATCAACTGGAAAGCGCCCTGCTCAACCTGGTCATCAATGCACGGGACGCCATGCCCGACGGCGGCAAACTGGTGGTGCGCACCTCCAACCGACACCTGGACCGCGACTTCACCGAAGCCCACAGCAACCTTGAACCGGGCGACTACGTGGTGCTCAGCGTGACCGACACCGGCTGCGGCATGCCACAGAGTACGATCAACCGCGCCTTCGACCCGTTTTTCACCACCAAGCCGATCGGCCAGGGCACCGGCCTGGGCCTGTCGATGATCTATGGCTTCAGCAAGCAATCTCGCGGGCATGTCGCCATCGACAGCGAGGTGGACAAGGGCACCACCGTCAGCCTGTTCCTGCCGCGTTTTGGCGGGGATGTGCCATTGGACAGCCCGGCAGACGTCACCCACGCCTTGTTCGCACAGGACGGCGAAACCGTGTTGATCGTCGAAGACGATCCGGCGGTACGGGTGCTGGTGAGCACCGTTTTGAGCGACCTGGGTTACGCCTTCGTCGAAGCCGCCGACGCCGATGGCGCGCTGCCGATCCTGAACTCGACGCAGCGCATCGACCTGATGATCAGCGACGTTGGCCTGCCTGGCATGAATGGCCGACAACTGGCGGAAATCGGCCGGCAATACCGGCCCGACCTGAAGGTGCTGTTCATCACCGGCTACGCCGAACACGCCGCGGTGCGGGGCGGCTTCCTCGACTCCGGCATGCAGATGATCACCAAACCCTTCACCTTCGATTTGTTGACGGCGAAGGTACGGGAGATGATTCGTTGCTGATTCGGCCGGGACAACTGGCCAATCGACCTGCTCGAGAAAGCGCCCGCCTGTTCGGCTGACCCCCTGCAGTCTGGACTGCGCAAAGCGCAAGATCCCCCGCACTGTCGTCAGCCTGGATCAATAGCCTTCAGCAGGTGCAGCGCGGACTCGGCATCAGCACGGGCCTATGAAAACACGCGGTGTGCCGTGGCTGGCCTCGATAGGCCCCCGCCCACGGGGGGCCTATCGAGGCATCGTGACAGGTGCACAACCGATGCAGCAGAACGGCAGGCAGGTTACGACAGCATGTCCTGCATCAATTCCTGCAACACATCCAGGTCGAACGGCTTGGCCAGGATCGGCGCCTTGCGGGTGATGGGACTGTCGGTCTCACGGATTTCCTGCGGGTAACCGCTGATGAAGATCACCTTCAGCTCCGGTCGCAGCTTCACGGCAGGCTCAGCGATCTGTACCCCGGAGATCCCGCCCGGCAGGCGAAAGTCGGTGATCATCATGTCCAGGTGCGGTTTGCTCGCCAGAATCTCGAAAGCCTGCTCGCCGTTTTCGGCCTGCAGCACCCGGTACCCCTCACCCGACAGATAGGCCGCCAGCACCATCAGGATCGAGGGGTCATCTTCGACGATCAGTACGACGTCTTGTGCATCTTCACTCATGGGAAGCCTTTGTTCGGTCAATAGCTGCTGATACGACCGTGGGGTCGACCAGAGGTTGCGTTTATCCGGCTGTTTTCCTACAGCGGCAGACAAACGCGAAACAGGGCGCCTTCGCCAATCCGGCTGTCGACGGTTATGGTGCCGCCATGGGCGGTCACGATCTGTTCTGAAATAAACAACCCCAGGCCCAGCCCGGCGACAGCGTGCTTGGCCGTCACCCGTTCGAACTGCTGGAAAATGCGCTTCTGGTTCTCCTCGCCGATACCGATCCCTGCATCGCGCACTTCCACCCGTGCCTGGTTCTGCTCACTGTACACCTTCACACTGATCGGGCTCTTGGCACCGTAACGCAAGGCGTTGGTCAGCAGGTTGGAAATCACCTGTTCAATGCGGAATTCGTCCCAGTTGCCCACCACCGGCTGCTCGGCGTCCAGGGAAACCGTGCATTCGGCGGCATCGATCTGCGGCGCGAAATTCTGTAACAAGTTGCGAACCAGCGCCGACAGATCGAAGCGTGTCGGTCGAATCGACAGCTTGCCGGTGCGAATACGCGACACATCGAGCATGTCTTCGATCAGGCGGATCAGGCTCTTGATCTGCCGTTCGTCGCGGTCGACCATCGCCTGCATCTTGTCCAGGGTGAATGCCCCGGCGTTGTCGCGAGCCAGGTGCATCTTGCGCAACTGGGTTTCGAGGATCAGGCCATTGAGCGGTGTGCGCACCTCGTGGGCGACAATCGACATGAAGTCGTCACGCATGCGCACCGCCTGCTGCAACTCCAGCTGCGTGCTTTGCAGTTGCTTGAGCAGCGCCTCCTGCTCCCGGCGACTCTGCTCCAGCGCTTCGACCTGCTGTTTCATGGCCTTGCGCTGACGATAGAGCTCGACGAACACATTGACCTTGCTCTTGACCGCGTGGATATCCAGCGGCTTGTGCAGGAAATCCACGGCACCGCTCTCATAGCCCTTGAACGCATAGTTCAGCTCACGGCCGGCGGCACTGACGAACACAATCGGGATGTGCTTGGTTTTCTCCGTGCCGCGCATCAGTTCGGCCAGCTCGAAGCCGTTCATGCCGGGCATCTGCACGTCGAGGATGGCCATGGCGAAGTCGTGTTGCAGCAGCAACGACAGGGCCTCGTCGGCGGACAAGGCTTTGTAGACCAGACGGTCTTCGCGCTTGATCAGCGCCTCGAGGGCCAAGAGGTTTTCCGGCAGATCGTCGACGATCAGCAGTTTGGCTTGGATGTCACTTAACATGCGATTCGTTCCAGCTCTGCAAGCAGACGGCCAATGCCGTGGATAGGGAGGACATGGTCAGGCTGATGAGTCTCCAGCGCCGCCAGGGGCATGGTTGCGACCTGGGCTTCGCCAGGGTCCTGCACGACGGTCAGGCCACCGCGCCGCTTGACCTGCGCCAGGCCGCTGGCGCCGTCGCGGTTGGCGCCGGTGAGGAGCACCGCCGCCAAAAGCGGACCATAGGCATCGGCCGCCGACTCGAACAGAAAATCGATGGCTGGCCGTGAGTAGTGCACGCGGTCTTCCTGACTCAGGGAAAAGCTGTGGTCCTGCTCCACCGACAGGTGATAACCCGGTGTGGCGAAATACAGGGTGCCTGACTCGACCGGGGTCTTGTCGCCAGCTTCCTCGACGCGCATCGACACCCGTCGGGAAAACACCTCGGCCAACTGGCTGCGACGCTCGTCCGGCAAGTGCAACACCACGATGATCGGCAACCTGAAACCTTTGCGCAAAGGGCCGAGGATGCCCAGCAAGGCTTCCACGCCGCCGGCCGACGCGCCGATCACGATTGCCTTCACGCGAGGCAAATCCGCTGCACTGCTCATGATTTACGGTAGATCCGTTCTTGTTTCACCAACGGCTCGAACTGGTTGCCGAAGCTGGAAAAATCCGGAGTCTCCTTGCTGCCCAACACCAGGAACCCGCGATGGCACAGCGATTCGTGGAACAGCCCGAACGCACGATCCTGAAGTTTTTTATTGAAATAAATCAATACGTTACGGCATGAAATTAATTGAGTTTCTGAGAATACGCTGTCGGTCGCCAGGCTGTGGTCGGCGAAGGTCACGTTTTCACACAGGCTCTTGTCGAAAATCGCGTAGCCGTAGGCCGCAGTGTAGTACTCGGCGAACGAACGCTGGCCACCGGCCTGCTGGTAGTTGGCCGTGTAGGCGCGGACATTTTCCATGGAGAAGATCCCCTGCTTGGCCTTCTCCAGCGAGCGCGGATTGATGTCGGTGGCGTAGATGATCGTGCGATCGAGCAGGCCTTCCTCGCGCAGCAGAATCGCCATCGAATAGACCTCTTCGCCGGTGCTGCAACCGGCGATCCAGATCTTGATCGAGGGGTACGTCTTGAGCAACGGCACCACTTCCTGGCGGATGGCCAGGAAGTGCGAAGGGTCGCGGAACATTTCGCTGACCGGAATCGTCAGCAATTGCAGCAGCTGCATGAACGCCGTCGGGTCATGCAGCACTTTCTCCTGCAGGGCCGAAATGGTGGCGCATTCGAACTGGCTCAGCGCATGCAGGACGCGACGCTTGATCGACGCCCCGGAGTAGTCGCGAAAGTCGTAGCTGTACTTGAGGTAGATCGCCTCGATCAACAGCCGCAGCTCGATTTCGCTGTTGGGCTCCACTGAGTAAATACGTTCCACTAAATGCGTTCCATTTTCGGTAACCACACGCGAATGAGCGAGAACAGGCGGTCCAGGTCGATCGGCTTGGCCAGGTAATCGTTGGCGCCCGCCTGCAGGCAGCGCTCCTGATCGTCCTTCATCGCCTTGGCCGTCACCGCAATGATCGGCAACTTGCGCCAGCGCGGGTCCTGGCGGATCAGGCTGGTCGCCTCGAACCCGTCCATCTCCGGCATCATCACGTCCATCAACACCAGATCGATGTCCTCGACTTCGTTGAGCTTCTCGATCGCCTCGCGACCGTTGCGGCCAATGACCACGACGGCGCCCTTGTGCTCCAGCGCGCTGGTGAGGGCGAAAATGTTGCGCACATCGTCATCCACCAGCAGCACCTTGCGACCCTCGAAGACCTTGTCGCGGCTGCGCGCGGTCTTGAGCATCGTCTGCCGTTCATGGGACAACTTGGATTCGACTTTGTGCAGAAAGAGTGTGACCTCATCGAGCAATCGTTCCGGCGAACGTGCGCCCTTGATGATGATCGAGCGTGAATACTTGCGCAGCTCGGCCTCTTCGTCGCGGGTCAGGTTGCGTCCGGTGTAGACGATGACGGGCGGGAACGAGCAGATTTCCTCGGTGGACATGCGCTTGAGCAGGTCGTTGCCGAGCATGTCCGGCAGTTTCAGGTCGATGACCATGCAGTCGTAGACCGTGGTGCGCAGCAGTTCCAGGGCATCCTGGGCCAGGCCGACCGCGGTGATTTCGATGTCATCGTCGCCGATCAGGCGGGCAATGCTGTCGCGTTGCAAGTCGTCGTCTTCCACCAGCAGCACGCGCTTGACCTTCTGGGTCAGCTTGGCTTCCAGACGGCCGAACACGTCCTTGAGCTCTTCGCGGGTGGT
Source organism: Pseudomonas sp. IT-P12 (assembly GCF_949767465.1). NCBI lineage: Bacteria > Pseudomonadati > Pseudomonadota > Gammaproteobacteria > Pseudomonadales > Pseudomonadaceae > Pseudomonas > Pseudomonas sp. IT-P12. The sequence goes on from NZ_CATKPY010000011.1 coordinate 1,107,643, forward strand.
GGGTTTGACGGCATAGCCGATGGCACCCATGTGCATCGCCGCCTCGACCCGGTCCTCGACCGAAATCACGTGCACGGGGATGTGCCGGGTCTGCGGGTTCTCCTTCAGCCGTTGCAGGACGGTCAGGCCGGAATGATCCGGCAGGCGCATGTCGAGCAGGATGGCGTCGGGCACATACTCACTGGCCAGGTCATAGCCTTCATCGGCGCCGTGGGCCACCAGGCAGTGATAATCCAGCTCGTGCGCCAGGTCGAAGAGGATGTGCGCGAAGTTCGCCTCATCTTCCACCACCAGGATACAGCGGGTATTGAAAGGGGCCTTGTCGCGATCGTCTTCGAAACGCGGGGTATCGACGTCGGCAATCAGCGGCTCCAGGGCGGCCACAGGGGCCCGCATCACACTGGCGACCGGCACGGGCAGCATCGGCTCGCGCGGCGTATCGCCCGGTTCGACGTACTGTTGCGGCAACACCAGGGTAAACACACTGCCCTGCCCCGGTTCGCTGGTGACACTGATGGTGCCACCGAGCAACGCCGCCAGGTCACGGGAAATCGACAAGCCAAGGCCCGTACCGCCGTAGCGGCGATTGGTGGTGCCATCGGCCTGGCGGAACGCTTCGAAAATACTCTCCTGCTGATCGGCGGCAATGCCGATCCCGGAATCCCGGACGATAAACGCAATCGCGTTGTTCGGCTGGCTGGCCACGGTCATGCTGACCGAACCGCGTTCGGTGAATTTCACAGCGTTCGACAGCAGGTTCTTGATCACCTGTTCCAGACGCTGGCGGTCGGTGAAGATCATCGCTGGCGAACCGGGCTGCAGATCGATCTGGAAGTCCAGCTGCTTATCCGCTGCCAGCGGCTGGAACATCCCGCGCAGCCCCTCCAGCAGGCGTGTCACGCTGGTGTTCTCCGGACGCATTTCCAGCTTGCCGGCCTCGACCTTGGAAATATCGAGAATGTCGTTGATCAGGTTGAGCAAATCATTGCCGGCCGAATAGATCGACTCGGCGAACTTGACCTGTTCGGCGCTGAGGTTGTCCTGGGGGTTCTCCGCCAACAGCTTGGCCAGGATCAACGAGCTGTTGAGTGGCGTGCGCAGTTCGTGGGACATGTTGGCGAGGAATTCGGATTTGTACTTGCTCGAGCGCTGTAACTCTTCGGCGCGCTCTTCCAGTTGCGCCTGCGCCTGATTGAGTTCGGTGTTCTTCAGATCCATGGCGTCGCGCTGGTCGGCCAGCGTCTGCGCCTGCTCGGCGAGCTGTTCGTTGGTCTGTTCCAACTCGACCTGCTGGGTTTCCAGGTGTGCCTGGGACTCCTTGAGAATCCGCGACTGCTCTTCCAGCTCTTCGTTGGCGGTCTTGAGTTCTTCCTGCTGCACCTGCAACTCTTCGTTGAGCTGCTGGGTTTCAGCCAGGACTTCCTGCAACCGCTGGCGATAGCGCGCCGCCTCGATGGAGGTGCCGATGTTGCCGGCAATCAGGTCGAGCAATTCGATGTCGCGCTCGTCCAATGGGCGCAGGAAACCCAGTTCGATCACGCCGTTGACCCGCTGGTCGTCGCTGGTCGGCACCACCAGCACGCTGTGCGGCAGGCCTTCGCCGAGGCCGGAGCTGACCTTGAAATAGTCATCCGGCACCGAGTCCAGGCGGACCAGACGAGCTTGCTGAGCCACCTGGCCGACAATCCCTTCGTCGCTGTAGATCTGCTGATCGCGTTCTTCCTGTTCGCGGGATAACCCGTAGGACGCCACGCGCTTGAGTCCGCCGTGTTCCTCACGGACGTAGATGGCACCGACAGCGCTGCCGAGGTATTGCGCACAAAATTGCAGGATGTTGCGACCCAGCGCATTGAGGGACAGCTGCCCCAGCACTTGCTCGGCCAGCTCGGTCTGGCCATTGCGCAGCCACGCCTGCTGTTCCAGGCGACGGGCACTGGCATGTTGGGCGGCGAGGTTGGCTGAGTAGTTCTGCGACAGGCCGATCAGATCCCGCCGACCAATGTAGGCCAGCAAGGCGCTGATCGCGCTGATGAACAGCAGATAGAGGGTGATGCTCCAGATCGTGGTGCTGCGCACGTCAGCGTTGCGCGTGGCGCGCAATTGCTGCTCGGTGTCGACCACTTCTTCGAACTGCTTGCGGACTTCATCGGTCAGGCGCTTGCCGCGACCCGCCTTCACCGCGTTGCGGTAATCGCCCGATGAACGCTGCAAATCGATCATTTGCTGGGCGTACTCCCTCCACTCCTTCTGCAAGGCCTGGATCTGGTGCAGGCGATCCGTTTGCACCGGGTTATCCGCGGTCAGCTCAAGCAGGGTGTCGACCACCACCACGAGCTTCGGCCTGGCCGTTTCATAGGGTTCGAGGAATTTCTCGTCACCACTGAGCAGGTAGCCGCGCATGCCGGTTTCCTGGTCGACCGTCAGCTTCAGCGCCTCATTGGCGTTATTGATCACCCGGTCGGTGTGCTCGACCCACTGGATCACCGACAGCAAATAGGTGATCAGCCCTACGAAGAAGACGGCGCTGAGCACGCCAACGCCCAAGGGCAGGCTGACGTTACGGCTCAGCAGTTTACGGAAGCGTTGTTCATCAACCGAAGACGCTGTGGTCATGGGAAGGCCTTGTCGTCTGTTCGAAACCCGTGAGTTTGCCCCAAATGGGCCCTGTGGATCCATTTTTCTGACGTATTTGAGCGCAAAATCCTACATTCAGCTGTTCCAGCGCCACGGAGCGGTTATCCTTTATCACGCACCCGCCACGATTCTTTTCCTGCGCACCCGGGAACTTGTCGGGTTGCTCAACTTACTCATGCTATAGCCCGGCGTTTCTGATCGACCGGACACTGCGAATCCAACTTTTGAGAGCCCCATTATGTCCACCGAAAAATCCACCATCCTGGTCGTCGAAGACGACGACATCGTGCGCATGCTGATCGTCGATGTGCTGGATGAGCTGGAATTCAAGGTGCTGGAGGCCGATGGCAGCGAACAGGCGCTGGAGTTTCTCAACGACAGCAATCAGGTCATCGACCTGATGATGACCGACGTCGGACTGCCGGTGATGGACGGCCGTGAACTGGCCACCCAGGCACGCCTGATACGCCCCGCACTGCCGGTGTTGTTCGCCAGCGGTTATGCCGAAAGCATTGACGTGCCCGCCGACATGCATGTCATCGGCAAGCCGTTCTCCATCGACCAACTGCGCGACAAGGTCACAGGTATCCTCGTCAACGCTTGATCCGGTTCGAGCAGGGCCGGGAATCCTGCGCGGTTGTGGTTTAATTGCGCCCCTTTTTCCGCCCTGCCCCCACGTTTCAAGGAATCCCCTGCATGAATCAGCCCCGCGCCACCCGCGTTCTGGTCATTGGTTATGTCTGGCCCGAACCCAAGTCGTCGGCGGCCGGCGGGTATGTGATGCAACTGCTCGGGACCTTCCTGCAACAAGGCTGGGACGTGACCTTCAGCAGCCCGGCCGGCCCCGGCGAACATCAGGAAGACCTGACCGCGCTGGGTATCCGTGAAGCGCCGATCGAGTTGAACAACAGCAGCTTCGATGCTTTTGTCAGCCAATTGGCCCCGGATATCGTGCTGTTCGAACAATTCATGATGGAAGAGCAATTCGGCTGGCGTGTGGAAAAGCACTGCCCCGGGGCCTTGCGTGTGCTGGGCACCCAGGACCTGCAAAGCCTGCGGCATGCCCGGCATCAGCGGCTCAAGGATCGCCTGAAGGCCAGCGACGACGACAATGACTTCAGCGACCTGTTCGCACCGGCCCTGCGCGAAGAATTCGAGCTGATGGCCGAAACCGATATGGCCAAGCGCGAAATCGCCGCGCTCTATCGCTGCGACCTGAACCTGATGATTTCCGAAGTGGAAATCGAGTTGCTGGTCGAACAGTTCAAAGTGCCACGCAGCCTGCTGCACTGGTGCCCGCTGACGGTCGAACCGCCCAGCGCGCCACCGGCCCCCTTCGAGCCCCGTGCGCACTTCCTCAGCATCGGCAACTTTCGCCACGCGCCCAACTGGGATGCGGTGCTCTGGATGAAAACCACCGTCTGGCCGTTGATTCGCCAGCAGTTGCCGACCGCGCAACTGCACATCTACGGGGCCTATACGCCCCCCAAGGCCACCGCCCTGCACAATGCGGCCCAGGGTTTCCATGTGCTGAACTGGGCGCAAGATGCGCTGCAAGTGATGACGGCGGCGCGGGTGCTGCTGGCGCCGCTGCGTTTCGGCGCGGGCATCAAGGGCAAAATTCTCGACGCGATGATCTGCGGCACGCCGAACGTCACCACCCCCATCGGCGCCGAAGGCATGCACGGCGAGGCGGCCTGGCCCGGCGCGGTGACCCGCACGGCGCAAGCGTTCGCCGATCAGGCCGTGCAGTTGTACCGGGATGAAACACGGTGGCGGAACGCCCAGCAACTCGGGCTGGCACTGTTGTCCGAACGTTATCGGCAGTCGGTGCACGGCCCGGCCCTGATCGAGCGGCTGATGCATGTCCGGCAACACCTGGAACAACTTCGCCGAGACAACTTTACCGGCAGCATGCTGCGTCACCACCAGCACAAAAGTACCCAATACATGGCGCAATGGATCGAAGCCAAGAATCGCCCGGTGTAAGGGATACGTCCTGTAGCAAGCTGGGGCTTGGCTTTGGCTGTCACAGTGCTTATACCTGTGCACGCCCCCTTATAGGAGCGAGCTTGCTCCTACAAGGGGCCGGTGCTCTGTCAACACATGTTCCCAAGGCCGGGAATCTTCGAACAAAGGAATGTATATGCCACTGAACAAACAAGCCTGGATGAGTCACGTCCCCGACATCGACAAGTTGCGACTGACCGACATCATCTGGCCCGGCGCGCACAATGCCGGCATGGACAAAAAAGCCCCCAACCATGAAGTGATCTTCGGCAACTGGGTGACCTGCCAGAACGATTCCTTCGCCTGGCAGCTGGACAACGGCGCGCGGGCGTTCGATTTGCGCCTGGGTTTCAAGCAGGCCAGGGACCAGCCGATCTTCTATTTCCATCACAGTGGTCACCAGTCCCATCGGGTGCTCGACGACCTGATCGAAGCCGTCCTGAACTTCCTGGACCGCAACAGCGACGAATTCATTGTGCTGGACTTCCACCAACTGGGCGATAACAAACCCTTCGACTCGGTGCAACTGGGCGAGGTCCTGCTGCGCCGGCTCGGGCACCGCGCCCTCTCCTACTACGATGCGGCAAAAACCGTGGGCGAACTCAAGGAGGCCAGCGCGCTGCGTCGCATCGTCATGGCCGCGCCACCGCTGTCTGGCCTCGACGGCGAATTCTTCTGGCCGCGCATCCCGCACAAATGGTCGGGCAAGCCATTCACCGATACCGAGCAGTTGCACCACCATATCAAGGACACCCTGAAAGACGCCTGTTACGAGCGGTTCCTGTGGTCGCTGTCGGCGACCAGCTACACGTTCCTCGGCGGGCCGCAACACATCAAGACCCAGATCAACGACTGGTTCAACTCATCAGGGGAATGGATCATGCGTTGCAGCATCATCAATACCGACTTCTTCGACGAGTCGCAGATCGTGCGCTACTGCTGGAGCGCCACGGCCGAGAAGGCCCTCGAGGCCGAGAGCCTGCACGAAGTGCGCTGAGGTTGCGCGCCTGCACTGGCGTCAGGCGCCGGGAAAGAGGCATGATCGGCGAGCGATAACAAAAAAAGCGCCCCGCCATGACCCGAACCGCCCGAGTGACCGACCCCTCCTACGAACTGATGGACGACCACAACGGCTTGTCCATCATTTATCGCCAGCACGGCTTCCCCTGCCCGCTGGTGCGCTGGCACTTCCACAAGGAATATGAGCTGCACCTGATCGTCGCCAGCTCCGGCAAGGTGTTCATTGGCGACTACATCGGCAACTTCTACCCGCAAACCCTGTTCCTCACCGGCCCCAACCTCCCCCACAACTGGATCAGCCAGGTCGGCGAGGACGAAGTGGTGCCCAAGCGTGACATGCTGGTCAACTTCACCGACGAGCTGTTCGAGAGCGGCCATCAGGTGTTTGCCGAACTCAAGACCCTGGCGCCGCTGCTGGAGCGCGCCCAGTACGGCATCGAGTTTCGCTGCAAGCACACGATCGGCCAGGCCATGACCTTGATGCAGCGCATCGCCGACACCCAGGGCGTGACCCGGCTCGGGCATTTTTTCATTCTGCTGGAACTGCTTGCCAGTACCGACGATTACCAACTGCTGTCCGGGGCGACGACCGCGCAACTGGCGGACGAACACAACGTCGATCGCACCAACCGCGCGGTGGATTACATCTTCGCCCACTACGCCCGCGAACTGCCGCTGGAGGAAGTCGCCGAGCACCTGGGCATGAAGCCGACCTACTTCAGCCGCGTGTTCAAACAGGCGACGGGCCGCTGTTTCATCGAATTCGTCAACCGCCTGCGCATCAGCAAGTCCTGCGAGTTGCTGGCCGACGGCGACAAACCGGTGACCGACGTCTGCTTCGAGTCCGGTTTCAACAATATTTCCAACTTCAACCGGCGATTCCAGCAGCTCAAGGGCATGACGCCCTCCCACTACCGGCGCCTGGCGGTGCAACGCCTGACGGAGCAGAACCTGGGCTGATTCCCTGCAACCTCCCTGTGAATGAGGTCCCTGTGGGAGCGAGCCTGCTCGCGATGAGGGAGTGTCAGCTCACAATCATGCGCCTGACACACTGCCATCGCGAGCAGGCTCGCTCCCACAAGTAGGGCCTCTCTGGCCATAAAACCTGTACAGATCCGATACGCCTCAACCGCCACAAAGCCCTTCCCTGCGTCTCCCCCAGTAAACCCCAGTGCAAAAAAGTATCGATTCAAGTGCGATGAATGATTTGTTTCATCATCGATTGAAGGCTGTAATCAGCGCAGATTCTTCCTGTCGTCGGAAGACACAAAAACAATAACTGTCCTTCTGCTACCCGCCGGGCGCAGAAAAGGAGTGCACGATGCAACCTTCTGTAAAAGCTCTGCTAGCCCTCACCTGCATGACCCTCAGCAGCGTCAGCCTTGGCGCCCAGACCCTGACCATCGCCACCGTCAACAACAGCGACATGATCCGCATGCAGAAGCTCTCGAAGACCTTCGAGGCCGAGCACCCGGAGATCAAGCTCAATTGGGTGGTGCTGGAAGAGAACGTCCTGCGCCAGCGCCTGACCACCGACATCGCCACCCAGGGCGGGCAGTTCGACGTGCTGACCATCGGCATGTACGAAGCCGCACTGTGGGGTGCCAAGGGTTGGCTGGAGCCGATGAAGGATTTGCCGGCCACGTACGAACTCGACGACGTGTTCCCGTCGGTGCGTGAAGGGCTGTCGGTCAAGGGCTCGCTGTATGCGCTGCCGTTCTACGCCGAAAGTTCCATCACCTATTACCGCACCGACCTGTTCAAGGAAGCCGGCCTGACCATGCCCGAGCGTCCGACCTGGACCCAGATCGCGGAGTTTGCCGGCAAACTCACCCACAAGGACAAGGAACAGTACGGTATCTGCCTGCGCGGCAAGGCCGGCTGGGGCGAGAACATGGCCTTGATCACCACCGTCGCCAACGCCTATGGCGCACGCTGGTTCGATGAAAAATGGCAGCCTGAATTCAACGGCCCCGAGTGGAAAAACGCGCTGAACTTCTACGTCGACACCATGAAGAACGCCGGCCCGCCCGGCGCCTCCAGCAACGGCTTCAACGAAAACCTGGCGCTGTTCAACAGCGGCAAATGCGCGATCTGGGTCGATGCCAGCGTCGCCGGTTCGTTCGTCACCGACAAGACCCAGAGCAAGGTCAGCGACCACGTCGGCTTTACCTACGCCCCCCACGAAACCACCGACAAAGGCTCGGCCTGGCTGTATTCCTGGGCACTGGCGATCCCCACCAGTTCCAAGGCCAAGGACGCGGCGAAAACCTTCAGCGCCTGGGCCACTTCCAAGGAGTACGGGGCCCTCGTCGCCAAAACCGATGGCATCGCCAACGTACCGCCCGGCACGCGCGCCTCGACCTACAGCGCCGCCTACATGAACGCCGCACCGTTCGCCAAGGTCACGCTGGAGTCGCTCAAGGCCGCCGACCCGAGCAAGCCTGGCGCCCGCCCGGTGCCGTACATCGGCATTCAACTGGTGACCATCCCCGAGTTCCAGGCGGTGGGCACCCAGGTCGGCAAGCTGTTCTCGGCGGCGCTGATCGGTCAGACCACGGTCGACCAGGCCCTGACCGCCGCCCAGCAAACCACCGAACGCGAGATGAAGCGGGCGGGTTATCCGAAGTAACCCGCACGTCCCGCTCTTGCCTTGGGTGGGAGCGGGCTTGCTCGCGAAGACGGTGTGTCATTGGACATTGATGAACCTGACACACCGCTTTCGCGAGCAAGCTCGCTCCCACAGGGGATCTTCGTAGGTCTGCACGACTCGGATTTAATTCATGAATACTTCCACCGCCAAAGCCCAAATGGACCTCGCCCCAGCCGCACGCAAAAGCCGGCTGGCCAATCCCGGCTGGTTTCTGGTCAGCCCCTCGGTGGCGTTATTGCTGCTGTGGATGATCGTGCCGCTGGGCATGACCCTGTACTTTTCGATGATCCGCTACAACCTGCTCTACCCCGGCGAAAACGAATTCGTGGGGCTGGAGAACTTCACCTATTTCCTGACCGACTCCGGTTTCATGCCCGGCGCCACCAACACCCTGTTGCTGGTGGGCAGCGTGCTGCTGATCAGCGTGGTGTTCGGGGTGCTGATCAGCGCCCTGCTCGAGGCTTCCGCGTTTTTCGGTCGCGGCATCGTGCGGGTGATGCTGATCTCGCCGTTTTTCATCATGCCCACCGTCGGGGCACTGATCTGGAAAAACCTGATCTTCCATCCGGTGTCGGGGATCCTGGCCTACGTCTGGAAGCTGTTCGGCGCGCAACCGGTGGACTGGCTGGCGCATTACCCGCTGCTGTCGATCATCATCATTGTCTCGTGGCAATGGCTGCCCTTCGCGATCCTGATCCTGATGACCGCCATGCAGTCGCTGGACCAGGAACAGAAGGAAGCCGCGCGCCTGGACGGTGCCGGCCCCATCGCGATTTTCTGGCACCTGACCCTGCCGCACCTGGCACGCCCGATTGCCGTGGTGGTGATGATCGAGACCATCTTCCTGCTGTCGGTGTTCGCCGAGATTTTCACCACCACCAACGGCGGCCCCGGCTATGCCTCGACCAACCTCGCCTACCTGATCTACAACCAGGCGCTGGTGCAGTTCGACGTCGGCATGGCCTCCGCTGGCGGGTTGATCGCGGTGGTGATTGCCAACATCGCGGCCATCGTGCTGGTGCGCATGATCGGCAAAAACCTGACAGACAAAGCCTGAGGCCTGCGCCATGACCCTTCAACAATCCCGTCGTCTGCAAAGCCTGCTGCTGGGCACCCTGGCCTGGGCCATCGCGATCCTGATCTTCTTCCCGATCTTCTGGATGGTGCTGACCAGCTTCAAGACCGAGATCGACGCGTTCGCCACCCCGCCGCAGTTCATCTTCATGCCGACCCTGGAGAACTACCTGCACATCAACGAGCGCAGCGATTACTTCAGTTTCGCCTGGAACTCGGTGGTGATTTCGTTCAGCGCCACCGCCCTGTGCCTGCTGATTGCGGTGCCCGCCGCCTACTCCATGGCGTTCTACGAGACCCAGCGCACCAAGGGCACGCTGCTGTGGATGCTCTCGACCAAGATGCTGCCGCCGGTGGGCGTGCTGATGCCGATCTACCTGCTGGCCAAGAGTTTCGGCCTGCTCGATACACGCATCGCGCTGATCGTGATCTACACCCTGATCAACCTGCCGATCGTGGTTTGGATGGTTTACACCTACTTCAAGGACATCCCCAAGGACATCCTCGAAGCCGCGCGCCTGGACGGCGCGACCCTGGCCCAGGAAATGCTCCGGGTGCTGCTGCCGATCGCCAAGGGCGGCCTGGCCTCCACCGTGCTGCTGTCGCTGATCCTGTGCTGGAACGAGGCGTTCTGGTCACTGAACCTGACCTCGTCGAAAGCCGCGCCCCTGACCGCCCTGATCGCCTCGTACTCCAGCCCCGAAGGGCTGTTCTGGGCCAAGTTGTCGGCGGTCTCGACCCTGGCTTGCGCACCGATCCTGATCTTCGGCTGGATCAGCCAGAAACAACTGGTGCGCGGGCTGTCGTTTGGTGCGGTCAAGTGAATGTCGCCCAATCTCTAATCGGACACAAAACCCTGTGGGAGCGGGCTTGCCCGCGAATACGTCGGCACATCCAACATCAATTTGACTGACACGACGCTTTCGCGGGCAAGCCCGCTCCCACAGGGTACAGCGTCGTTTCCGGCAGCCCGGTTCAATTGAATAAAAACAAGCGGAGGCCCACCCCATGGCCAACCTGAAAATCAAGAATCTGCAAAAAGGCTTCGAAGGCTTTTCCATCATCAAGGGCATCGACCTGGAAGTGAACGACAAGGAGTTCGTGGTGTTCGTCGGCCCGTCGGGTTGCGGCAAATCCACCCTGCTGCGGCTGATCGCCGGCCTCGAAGAAGTCAGCGGCGGCACCATCGAACTCGATGGCCGCGACATCACCGAAGTCAGCCCGGCCAAACGCGACCTGGCGATGGTGTTCCAGACCTACGCTTTGTACCCGCACATGAGCGTGCGCAAGAACATGTCGTTTGCCCTCGACCTGGCCGGCGTGTCGAAAGCCGAAGTCGAGAAGAAAGTCGGCGAGGCCGCGCGCATCCTCGAACTGGGGCCGATGCTCGAGCGCAAGCCCAAGCAACTGTCCGGCGGTCAGCGTCAGCGGGTGGCCATCGGCCGGGCGATTGTGCGCAACCCGAAAATCTTCCTGTTCGACGAGCCGCTGTCCAACCTCGACGCGGCGCTGCGCGTGCAGATGCGCCTGGAGCTGCTGCGCCTGCACAAGGAACTGCAGGCAACGATGATCTACGTGACCCACGATCAGGTGGAAGCCATGACCATGGCCGACAAAGTCGTGGTGCTCAATGGCGGCAAAATCGAGCAGGTCGGCTCGCCCCTGGACCTCTACCACCATCCGGCCAATCTGTTCGTGGCGGGCTTTCTCGGCACGCCGAAAATGGGCTTCCTCAAGGGCCAGGTGGTCAGCCTCGACAGTCAGCGCTGCGAGGTGGCGCTGGACGCCGGCACCCGCATCACCCTGCCGTTCAGCGGCGCCCACCTGAGTGTCGGCGCGGCGGTGACCCTGGGCATCCGCCCGGAACACCTGGAGCTGGCCAAACCCGGCGATTGCACCCTGCAGGTCACCGCCGATGTCAGCGAACGCCTGGGCAGCGACACCTTCTGCCACGTGCTGACCGCGTCCGGCGAAGCCCTGACGATGCGCGTGCGCGGCGACCTGGCCAGCCGCTACGGCGAAACCCTGAGCCTGCACCTGGACGCCGACCACTGCCATTTATTCGATGCCGACGGCGTTGCGCTGGCCCGTCCGCTGCGCGCGGCGGCCTGAACGAGAGACTTTGCGATGAAACTGAACACACACAACCTGAACCACCTCGCTCCCGAGGTGATCCTGCCGGGCTATGCCCTGAGCGACACCCGCCAGGGCATCGCCCACATCGGCGTCGGCGGTTTCCACCGCGCCCACCAGGCGTATTACACCGACGCCTTGATGAACACTGGCGCCGGGCTGGACTGGGCGATCTGCGGCGTCGGCCTGCGCGCCGAGGACCGCCGTGCCCGCGATAACCTGCGGGAGCAGGACTATCTGTTCACCCTGTTCGAATTGGGCGACACCGATGACACCGAGGTCCGGGTCATCGGCTCGATTCGCGACATGCTGCTGGCCGAGGACGGCCCGCAGGCGTTGATCGACAAACTGGCGAGCCCCGAGATCCGCATCGTTTCGCTGACCATCACCGAGGGCGGTTACTGCATCGACGACAGCAACGGCGAATTCATGGCGCACCTGCCGCAGATCCAGCATGATCTGGCGCACCCGGACGCCCCGACCACCGTGTTCGGCTTCCTCTGCGCCGCCTTGGCCAAACGCCGCGCCGCCGGCACCCCGGCGTTCACCCTGATGTCCTGCGATAACCTGCCACACAACGGCGCGGTCACCCGCAAGGCGCTGCTGGCCTTCGCCGCGTTGCGCGATGCCGAGCTGGGCGAGTGGATCGCTGGCCACGTGAGTTTCCCCAATGCCATGGTCGACCGCATCACGCCGATGACCAGCACTGCCCATCGCCTGCAACTGGCCGACAAACATGGCGTCGACGATGCCTGGCCGGTGGTCTGCGAACCATTCGTGCAATGGGTGCTCGAGGACAAATTCGTCAACGGCCGCCCGGCCTGGGAACAGGTCGGCGTGCAATTCACCGACGACGTCACGCCCTACGAGGAAATGAAGATCAAGCTGCTCAACGGCAGTCACCTGGCGCTGACCTACCTGGGCTTCCTCAAGGGCTACCGCTTTGTCCACGAGACCATGAATGACCCGCTGTTCGTGCGCTACATGCGCGCCTACATGGACCTGGACGTGACCCCGCAACTGTCGCCGGTGCCGGGCATCGACCTGGGCGACTACAAGGACACCCTGGTCGAGCGTTTCTCCAACCAGGCGATTGCCGATCAGCTGGAGCGCGTGTGCTCGGACGGCTCGTCGAAGTTTCCCAAGTTCACCGTCCCGACCCTCAACCGGCTGATTGCCGACGGCCAGGAAACCAAACGGGCGGCGCTGGTGGTGGCAGCCTGGGCCCTGTACCTGAAGGGGGTCGATGAAAACGGCGACACCTATTCGATTCCCGACCCACGGGCGGCGTTCTGCCAGGCGCTGGTGGCCGACGATGCGTTGATCACCCAGCGGTTGCTGGCGGTCGAGGAGATCTTCGGCACGGCGATTCCACGTTCGGCCGAGTTTGTGGCAGCGTTCGAGTGGTGCTGCAACAGTTTGCGGGAGGTGGGGGTTTCGCGGACGCTGGAGCGGGTGTTGGCTTAGTGGCGGCGGTGAATGTGCCGCCGTCTTCGCTGGCAAGCCAGCTCCCACAGTGTTTGGTAGCGAACCACAAACTTGTGAACGGCGTTGATCCTTGTGGGAGCTGGCTTGCCAGCGAAGACGGCAGCACATTCACCAAACAGTTTGAACCTGAACCATCAAGGACCCTAACATGCCCACCCAACCCCTCTACCTAGGCATCGACTGCGGCACCCAGGGCACCAAGGCCATCGTCCTCGACGCCGCCAGCGGCCAGGTCCTGGGCGAAGGCGCCGCCGCGCACACCCTGATCAGCGGTGCCAATGGCCGGCGCGAACAGGACACCGCGCAATGGCTCGAGGCTTTTACGCTGGCCACGCGCCGTGCGCTGATCGCCGCCAACGTCGACGGCCAGGCCATCCTCGGCCTCGGTGTGTCCGGCCAGCAACACGGCCTGGTGCTGCTCGACGACGAAGGCCGGGTGCTACGCCCGGCCAAGCTGTGGTGCGACACCGAAACCACGGCGGAAAACGATCGCCTGCTCCACCACCTGGGCGGTGAAAAGGGCTCGCTGGAGCGCCTCGGCGTGGTCATCGCACCGGGCTACACCGTCTCCAAACTGCTGTGGACCAAAGAGCAACACCCCGAGGTTTTTTCGCGGATCGCCCATGTCCTGCTGCCCCACGATTACCTCAACCACTGGCTGACGGGCCGCCGTTGCAGCGAATACGGCGACGCGTCGGGCACCGGTTATTTCAACGTGCGCACCCGCCAATGGGATGTGCAGCTTCTGCGCGACATCGACCCCAGCGGCCGCTTGCAAGCGGCATTACCGGCGCTGATCGACGCCCATCAGCCGGTCGGCACGCTCCTGCCGGACATCGCTCGACAACTGGGCCTGAACCCGCAGGCGCTGGTGTCCAGCGGGGGCGGCGACAACATGATGGGGGCCATCGGCACCGGCAACATCCAGCCGGGCGCCATCACCATGAGCCTCGGCTCGTCCGGCACCGTTTACGCCTATGCCGATCAGCCACGGGTCAGCCCCGATGCCTCGGTCGCGACCTTCTGCTCCTCCAGCGGCGGCTGGTTGCCGCTGATCTGCACCATGAACCTGACCAACGCCACCGGCGTCATTCGCGAGCTGCTCGACCTCGATGTCGCGCAGTTCAACACGCTGGTTGCGCAGGCGCCCATCGGGGCCGACGGCATCAGCATGCTGCCGTTTCTCAACGGTGAACGCGTCCCTGCCCTGCCCCACGCCACCGGCAGCCTGTCGGGCCTGACCATGACCAACCTGACCCGGGCCAACCTGTGCCGCGCGGTGGTCGAAGGCACCACCTTCGGTTTGCGTTACGGGCTGGACCTGCTGCGTCACAATGGCTTACAAAGCCGCAGCATCCGTTTGATCGGTGGCGGCTCGAAGAGCCCGGTGTGGCGCCAGATCGTCGCCGACATCATGAATACGCCGGTGGTCTGCACCCGACACAGCGAAGCCGCCGCCCTCGGCGCGGCGATCCAGGCGGCGTGGTGCACGTCGCGGGCAAACGGTGGTGAAGAAAGCCTGGCGGATGTGTGCGAGCGTTGCGTGACACTCGACCCGGCCAGCGAAACCCTGCCGATTGCCGCCAACGTGGCGGCTTCTCAGCAGGCCTATGAACGCTATCAACAGCATGTCGCAACCCTTTAAAGAGCGAACAACTATGTATCTGGTGTGTGGCGAAGCACTGTTCGATTTCTTCAGTGAAGATGACGCCAGCGGCCTGGCTTCAAAAGTGAATTTCAAGGCGATTGCCGGTGGCTCGCCGTTCAACGTCGCGGTCGGCCTGCGCCGCCTGGGCGTGGACGCGGCGCTGTTGGCCGGGCTGTCCACTGACTACCTGGGCCGGCGCTTGCGGCAGGTGTTGCAGGAGGAAGGCGTGCGCGCGGACTACCTGGTGGATTTCGCCGCGCCAACCACCCTGGCCATGGTCGCGCTCGGCGTCAACGGGTCGCCGCAATACAGCTTCCGTGGCGAAGGCTGCGCAGACCGGCAGTTGCGCCTCGAGCACCTGCCGGACCTCGGTGCCGAGGTGCGTGGCTTGCACATTGGCTCGTATTCGCTGGTGGTCCAGCCCATTGCCGACACCCTGCTGGCCCTGGTGCAACGCGAAAGCGGCCAGCGCCTGATCAGCCTCGACCCGAACGTGCGGCTCAACCCCGAGCCCGATATCGAGCGCTGGCGTTCACGGGTGGCGACCCTGGTGGAGCTGGCCGACCTGATCAAGGTCAGCGACGAGGATTTGCGCCTGCTGTATCCGCAGCAGGACCCGGCGCAGGTCATCGACGGCTGGTTGCAGCATCGTTGTCAGTTGGTGTTCCTGACCCGGGGCGGCGACGGTGCGACGGTGTTCAGTCGCCGACATGGCACCTGGTCGGTCCCCGCCGCTGCGGTGAAGATCGCCGACACCGTGGGCGCGGGCGACACCTTCCAGGCGGCGCTGATTACCTGGTTGACCGAACAGGGGCTGGATTCGATCGAGGGTGTGCGTTCGCTTGAGCGCGAACACATCGACGGCATGTTGAAATTTGCCGTGCAGGCCGCAGCCTTGACCTGCAGCAAGACCGGGCCGGACCTGCCATATCGGCGGCAGTTGGGTCTTCGCTGAGCCAGAGGGCTCCTTCGCGAGCAGGCTCGCTCCCACATTTTGACCGCGTTGATTCAGGACGAATACGGTCGAAATGTGAGAGCGGGCTTGCTCGCGAAAGCGGCCAGCATCACACCTTCAGCCTTGCAGTCACAACACCGAAAAGTTATAGCTGACGATCAACCGCGTCTCATCCACATCCCGGGCAAACTGCTCGTAGTTGCTCCGGTACGTCGCATTGCGCAGGCGCAGGCTGACGTCCTTGAACGTCCCGCTCTGCACCACGTACTTGAGCTCGGTGTCGCGTTCCCATTCCTTGCCTTCCTGATCGCTGCCCAGCACCTTGATGTGGTCGCCGTTGACGTAGCGGGTCAGGAAACTCAGGCCGTTGAGGCCGACTGCCTTGAAGTCATAGTCATAACGCACCTGCCACGAACGCTCCTGCGCGGCGGCGAAGTCGTTGACCTGCACATAGTTGACCAGGTACGGGTTGGTGCCATCCAGGTACGGCATCGAATTGTCGCCGTTCATGCGCTGCCAACCGGCGCTGAAAGTGTGCCCGCTGAGGGCATAGGCGAGCATGCCGCTGAGCGCGCGGTTATCGATGGACCCGGCGCGCTCGGCACCGCTGTCGGCACTCTTGAGCAGGCGCACATCGGCCTTGAGCACGCCGTCACCCAACGGCTGGCTGGCCAGCAGGCCGACAAAGTGCTGACGGTAAATGTCCTCCAGTTCCGCGTAGTGATACTGGGCCGTCAGGCGTTCGTTGATCTTGTAGTCAACGCCATACATGTCGAAATGATCGGCGGTGATGTTGCACGCATAGCGCTTGTTCTTGCAGTGCACGCGGATGTCCTGGGCATCGGTGGAATCCCGCGCGGTGTACTGGTCCAGCCGCGCGGCCATGAACGTCAGGTTCTTGATCTCCTTCGAGGTCAATTGCGCACCGTTGAACATCGTCGGCAGCAGCCGGCCATCGTTGTACTTGAGCAGCGGAACATCCGGCAGCAACGCGCCGTACTTCAGCACACTCTCGGACACCCGCACCTTGGCGGTCAGGCCGAGCTTGGCGTACTGGTCCACCGAACCGCGCGGATCGTGCCCCGTGGATGGCAGCAACCCGCTGTTGCTGCTGTCGGCACTGGAGTCGAGCTTGATCCCGAGCATGCCCAATGCATCGATACCGAAACCCACCGTGCCTTCGGTGTAACCCGATTGCAGGTTGAGAATGAAGCCCTGCGCCGACTCTTCACGCTTGGACGCGCCCTGCTCCGTGGACGTGTGCCCATCGCGAAAATCACGGTTGAAATACACCGTGCGCGATTCGACTTTCGCCGTGGTGTCCTCGATAAACCCGCTGGCTCGCGCCTGGACGGAAAAACCGGCGCACAGGGCCAGGGCGCCAAGGCCGAATGCCTGGCGCGCGGTGATCAATTGAAAGGGGGGACGCATGAAAAAGCTCCAACAGTGCAGCGTTTGCGCAAGGCGCAACAAGCCAAAAAAAGCGTCATCCCGGACAGAAACTGGCAAGGATGAGAAGGACACGCGGGGTGTAGGGCAATGATGGCAGAGGGCTTTTATGCGCTACAGACGACTTTAGTCGGAACGCCGGGCGGGTTGAATCCAGCGCCGGGGTGACGCTGGATCGGGGTGTGTCGACGAAGGTTCAGACAGGCGCCTTCCAGCTCAGCAGGCGCTGCTGCGCCACCTTGAGCAGGTCGCAGCCATCCTGAGTCAACAGGTACAGCGCATGGGTCAGGTGCGGGATGTCTTCGACGCCACCGTCCCTGAAGGAATGGATGTGCAGGGTTTCCAGTAACTCGCTGGAGGCGCGGATGCGTTGCAGGGCGGCTTCGAGGATGTCTTGAGGGTCGGCCTGGGTGTCAATGACCAAGGGTGATGAATCGGTGACGCTGGTTTGGACGGGACGATAACGATGAGGGAAAGCGTTTAGTGTAGGCATATTTATTTACCTGAGATGTCGCTGATTAATCTCCAACACCTTGACCAAAGGGTGGGAGGCGGACTGTGTACAGGTTTGGTCAACCGATCTCAAGCAACTCGGCTCGCCCGAAGGCGTCCGGCACACAGCCGCCATAACGACACAGACGTAGAACCGCGTCTGCGGCGCGATGATGCCACATTGCTTGATTAATCAGGTGACCAAACCTGTTCGCTGATTTTGCAGCGAGCCCAAACCTTAATCATCACGCCCCATCGGCGATAGCAGACAAAGGCAACCCTCTTCGTAGGACGAAGCCGAGGCTGGCGAAGAATCCGATTTCAGCGAATTGCCTGACAAAAGCCCCCTACACGACAGGCGGCATTCAGCCGGTTTAACCATCGCTTAACGCTGCGGTCCAACACTTCACTGGACCGCACGCCCTCAGGTCCCCCCTGACGCCCAGTGCGGCTGGCTCGACGCCTTGGCATCGAGTTGACTCGCCTCTGCACTGGAGAACACCCATGAACATCCGCACATTGCTGATAACCACCGCCCTCGCCTGCAGCGCCTTCGCCGGGCTGGCCCAGGCCAACGACACCCAGGCGGTGCCTTATGAATACGGCATGCCGCTGCACGTGGCCAAGGTGGTTTCGCTCAGCGAACCCGAAACCGTGGAATGCAAAGTGGTGACAGCGGACATGAAGTACATCGATGCGGCGGGCAAGCCTGCAGAGATCACGTACCGCAAACTGTCGCAAGCCTGCAGTCAACAAAACTGACGGTTTGATGGGAACGACAACGGGTCTGGCGTGTGCCAGACCCCGCAGGTACGACCGCGCGTTACAACGCCTGGCGATCGGGGTGCAGCGGTTGCATCTCGGCACGCTGTTGCATGTCCGTACGCAGCCCGGCAATCAGGTTGTTGATTTCCCGAGAACTGGTGAGCGACTTGGCATCGATGCCGGTGGCCAACAGGTCCACTTGATCGGTCTGACCGTCGGCGAACACTTTCACGGACATCAACAGATCGGGCGACAGCGAGCATTGGCAACGTTTGGGCAGGAAGCTGCTTTCAATGATATTGCGAAGTTCCAAGGCAGACAGAAACATGACGACCCTCTCCTGAGTGTGCGACAGCCAGCTAATAATTGGGTACTGACTCTGTAAAACCCGGCCAGTTTTTACAGACAGGTACAGCATAAAACATGCCCTGAATTTCGCCGTGCAGCTCATCGGTAAATCAAGGGGTTAGCCAACTCATCCGTTATTGAGCCCATGCAATTTGCAATAACGCCGGTTTTTACGCCTGCAAATTGCAACGCGCAGAGTCCAATGTGCAGCGAGCCCGCTCGCGATGAACGCAGGATCTCCGTGGTTATCGTTGGCGACCATCGCCCGCAAGCCGGTCTGGTTCCCATGGGAAATTCCGGATCGCGATTACACGGCCTGCAGCGCCGCGCGCTCGGCCACATGCCGCAAGCTGTCGAAATTGATGTTGGCGCCGGAATCGATGGCGATCAGGGTCTTGCCCTTGGCGCCCGTCTGCGCCACGTATTTCTTGATTCCGGCCACCGCCAGCGCGCCGGAAGGCTCGGTGATCGAGCGGGTATCGTCGTAGATGTTCTTGATCGCGGAGCACAGTTCGTCATTGCTGACGGTCAGGACCTCATCGACGCAGAAGCGGCAGATTTCAAAACCATAGGCGCCGATCTGCGCGACGGCGACACCGTCGGCGAATGTGCCGACGCTGGGCAGGATGGTCCTTTCGCCCACCGCCATCGCCGCTTGCAGGCACGCGGAATGCTCCGACTCGACGCCGATGATGCGCACCTCCGGCCGCAGGTACTTGACGTAGGCGGCGATGCCCGCGATCAAGCCGCCACCGCCCACCGGAACAAAGATCGCATCCAGTTCCCCTGGGTGCTGGCGCAGGATTTCCATGGCCACGGTGCCTTGCCCGGCAATCACGTCCGGGTCGTCGAACGGCGAGACGAAGGTACGACCGCTGCGCTCGGCCAGTTCCAGGGCGTGGGCCAGTGCAAAGGGGAAGCTGTCGCCGTGCAACACCGCCTCGGCACCCCGACTGCGAACCCCGAGCACCTTGAGTTCCGGGCTCGTCGAGGGCATGACGATGGTTGCACCAATTCCCAGCTCCCGTGCCGCCAACGCCACCCCCTGGGCATGATTGCCGGCGGACGCGGTGATCACGCCACGGGCCTTCTGCTCATCACTGAGTTGCACCAGCTTGTTGTAGGCGCCACGGATCTTGAAGGAAAAGGTCGGCTGCAAATCCTCGCGCTTGAGCAACACCCGGTTGCCCAGCGCTTCGGACAACGCCGGTGCAGCCTGCAACGGCGTGCGCACCGCCAGCTCGTACACCGGTGCGGCGAGGATCTTTTTGACGTAATGCTCAAGCAAGGTCTGCTGGGCGGGCGAGTGGTTCATGGTCGTCTCCTGACGCTGATCAAAACCCCGGAGACAGAAAGTGAAAACCCGCCTCTAGGGCGGGTTGGGTGCTGCAGTCGTGAGCTAGCCCGCCAAATGAGGAATGGCGGTAATAATGCTTGGCTGGCAGCGCAGTACGGTGAAAGTCATGGCTGGAAATTAGCCGGGCGCGCCGGGCAAGTCAATGATCAATTGAAGATCGCCTTCGCGAGCAAGCCCGCTCCCATAGGAGATTGGCATGCAGATCACTTCGCCAGCCTCCGCAGCCCCAGCACCATCACTCCGGCGCCTGCCATCATCGCGCTGAGGAACAACGGGTACGACACCCACCACGGCGTGCCGGCGGTCATCATGCTGAATTCGGACATGCCGCCGATGCTCGCGATCAGGTTCAGCGGCAGGAACACCACGTTGATCAGTGTCAGTTTGCGCAGCAGGTTGTTCATGCTGTTGTTCATCAGGTTGCCACGGGCCTCGATCAACCCGGAGAACACCGTGGAATAGATTTCCGCCTGTTTGTAACACTGGTTGTTTTCGATGATCAGGTCGTCGATCAGGCTGATGGCCTCGGCGCTGAAGCGCTGTTTTTCCGCGTGGTTGCGCAAACGGGTCAGGACCGCGCCGTTGCTGTGGATCGCATTGATGTAATAGATCAGGCTCTCGCTGAGATTGAACATCTGGATCAGGTGCTGGTTCTGCATCGAGCGGTTGAATTTCTGCTGCAACTCCCGCGCGACCAGTTTGATCACCTTGAGGTGGCCGAGGTAGTGATGGATATTGTTGAACAGCAGGTCCAGCAGCACATCCAGTGGCGTATTCAGACGTTGCCGGGTGCCGAGACCGTGCAGCGGCGAATCGTCGGTGGCGATCACCAACAGACGCTGGGCGCAGAACAGCAGGCCGCAGGACGACACTTCAAAGGCCAGGCTATCTGCACCGGAATAGTTTTCCGGGCGCTTCCAGATCAGAAACAGATTGTCGGGATGAAACTCGATACGCGACACCTCGTCCGGGTCCAGGGCCGAGGCCAACGCGTGTTCATCGAGCTTGAAATGGCTGTGCAGCAGGTCACGCTCGGCGGCATCGGGGTTGCTGAACAGCATGACTTCAGCGTCCAGCCGCTCGACCGCCTGCAACACCCCATTGTTCAGTTGAAAGCTCTTGATCATCGGCCGCTTACCAGGCCTGGCCGCGACGCTTGAGTTCCAGCCGACGCACGAACTCCTCAAGCACCAGCGAGTACAAGTCGTCCTGCAAATAGGCGTCCTCGATGCCAGCGTCCATGTTCGGGTTGTCGTTGACTTCGATCACCACCACCTTGTCGCCGGACTGTTTGAGGTCCACGCCATAGAGGCCGTCGCCGATGAGATTCGCGGTCTTCACCGCCAGCTCCACCACGGCCCGCGGCGCTTCGTGGACCGCCAGGGTGCGGCATTCGCCGTTGATGTCCTGGCCCTTGGCCTTGTGGTTGTAGATTTGCCAATGGCCCTTGGACATGAAGTACTGACAGGCGAAGATCGGTTTGCGATTGAGCACGCCGATCCGCCAGTCGTATTCGGTGTAGAAAAACTCCTGAGCCAGCAACAGCACCGAGTGTTCGAACAATTCGGCGGTCGCCTCTAGCAGGGCTTGCTGGCTTTCGACCTTGATCACTCCCCGGGAGAAACAGCCGTCGGGGATCTTCAACACCAATGGGAAACCCAGGCGCTCGCCCACGCGTTCAAAGTCCTGCGGTCGTTCCTTGTAGAGGATTTCGGTGGCCGGCATGCCCAACTGATGACTCTTGAGCAGGTCGGTGAGGTAGACCTTGTTGGTGCAGCGCAGGATCGAGGTCGGATCATCCATCACCACCAGCCCTTCGCTCTCGGCTTTCTTGGCAAATCGGTAGGTGTGGTTGTCGACACTGGTCGTCTCGCGGATCAGCAGACCGTCGTATTCGGCGATGCGCGCATAGTCCTTGCGCTCGATCAGCTCGACATCAATGCCCAGTGTCTTGCCGACACGAACAAAATTGTCCAACGCTGCGGGGTTGGAAGGCGGCAGTGCTTCCTGCGGGTCGTGCAGGATCGCCAGGTCGTAACGGGCCACCCGTCGTGAACGCGGCAGGCGCCAGATCTTGCGACTGAAACTGTCGAGCGAGTGGGCGAACTGATCTTCCTGATCTTCCCTCAACTTATGCAGGGCGCCTGACTTTATGCCCTCGATGTGCCAACCGTTAGTTCGACGAAACTCAACCAGCAATATCGGACAGGCGAACACTTCAAATAACTGCCGCGCCAGATCCTGTAGCGGTTCTATATGGGTCTGGCCAAAGTAAAGCGTCAGGGTAAAGCCTTCGGTATCACTGTAAAGATGATGACTGAGGGCCTTTTCCAGGGTTTTGTCCAGGTCGTCCAGGGCGAGGCCGTACAACGACTTGCGGGTCAATTCACTGATGGTACGCACCGACGGAATGACCTTGTGCCCTCGCGCTTCGGCCAGCAGCGAGCAGTAATAGCCGTGCCCCAGGTACTTGTAGCTGCGGCACAGGTTGATGACCTGAACCCGCTTGCCCTGCTCGTTACCGCGTGTTTGCTCAAGGTATTCCTGTGCGCTGACGATGTCTTCGCTGGGAAAATAGGACGCCCAATCTTCCTTGCGTTCGACGATGATTATCAACTGACTGGAAGTTCTGGAACCCGTATTTAAATAAGTTGCCGCCGGCAAACTTTGCTCGGATACTTCGCGCCAATGACCCTGTACCGCTGACATAGAGATTGATCCGTTGGAGAACAAGACCTTTTCTATTAAGCACGAACTTTTTCGAAAGTCCCGTTTCGTTACGCAACTTTTACGGCGGTCATATGAATACTGTCTTTCGCCTGGCGGTAGTTGAGGATTTACCTGAACTGCTGGCCCTTGAACAGCAATGCTTCACCACGGACCGGCTCACCAGTCGCAGCTTTCAGTGGATGATCAACCGCGCCCATGGGCAGCTCTGGGTGGCTGACCGGAACGGGCAATTGCTGGGTTACGCCGTGGTGCTGTTTCATCGCGGCACATCGCTGGCCCGCCTGTACTCGCTGGCCATCGCCGAACAGGCCCGCGGCAGCGGGTTGGGCAAACAGTTGCTCGCACGCATCGAAGCCTGCGCCCTGGCCCATGACTGCGCGTACCTGCGACTGGAGGTGCGCATCGACAACCCGGCGGCGATTGCCCTGTATGAACGCAACGGGTATCGACGCTTCGCCCTGATCCACGACTACTACCAGGACCACGCCGACGCGCTGCGCCTGGAGAAGCGCATCCTCGAGCACCGCGATTCGCGCAACATCAAGGTGCCCTGGTACGGGCAGACCACCGATTTCACCTGTGGCCCGGCATGCCTGTTGATGGCCATGGGCGCATTGCAGGCTGCCCGCGTGCTGGAGCGACGAGAAGAGCTGCAGATCTGGCGCGAGGCAACTACCGTGTTCATGACCTCGGGCCATGGCGGGTGCAGCCCTCAGGGCCTGGCGCTTGCAGCCGCGCGGCGTGGGTTCCGGGTGCAGTTGCAAGTCAGCATGGCCGGGCCGTTGTTTCTCGACGGTGTGCGCGACGCGCATAAAAAAGACGTCATGCGCCTGGTGCACGATGAGTTCATGGCCCAGTTGAACGTGACACCTGTCGAACAGTTGATCGGCGTCCCGCTGGACCTGCCACGCCTGCTCGCCGATGGCGGCCAGCCGCTGGTGCTGATCAGCAGCTATCGGCTGACCCGCTCGAAATCGCCCCACTGGGTGGTCGTTACCGATTGCGACGAAGAATTCGTCTACCTGCACGACCCCGATGTGGATCATAGCCAGCATCGTCAGCCGATGGATTGCCAGCATTTGCCGGTCAGCCAGGCCGAGTTCCAGAAAATGTGCAGCTTCGGACGCGGCAAATTGCGGGCGGCGGTGGTGCTCTACCGCCCTGAGAACGATTGACCGCAACCCTGTCGCCACAGGCCTGCCCGCGGCGACAGGGCTCGGGTCGGGGCGATTACTTCAGACCGACCTTGTACAACACGCCGTCACTCTCATCGGTCAGCACGTACAGGTAGCCATCCGGTCCCTGCCGCACATCGCGAATGCGCTGGTTCAGCTCTCCCATCAGGCGCTCTTCGTGAACCACGCGGTCGCCGTCGAACTGCAGGCGAATCAGTTCCTGCGTCGCCAGTGCACCGATAAAGACGTTGTGCTGCCAGGGCTTGAAGCGGTCTGCATCGTAGAACGCCATGCCGCTCAAACCGGGGGATTTTTCCCAGACGTGGTGCGGCGCAAGGGTGCCTTCGGCTTTCTTGCCCTTGGCCTCGGGGATCGGTTGCCCGGAATAGTTGATGCCATGGGTCGCCAGCGGCCAGCCGTAATTCTTGCCGCGTTCAATGATGTTGAGCTCGTCACCGCCCTGAGGGCCGTGCTCGTTTTCCCAGAGCACGCCGGTCCACGGATTGAGCGCCATGCCCTGCGGGTTGCGCTGGCCATAGGACCAGATTTCCGGGCGCACGCCGGACTGGCCGACGAAGGGGTTGTCGTCCGGCACTTTGCCGTCAGGGTAAATCCGCACGATCTTGCCCTGCAGTTTGTCCAGGTCCTGGGCGGTCGGCCGGTCGTTGTTTTCACCGAGCGAGATAAACAGGTAGCCATCGCGGTCGAACACCAGCCGCGAGCCGAAGTGATTGCCGGTCGACAGTTTCGGCTCCTGGCGGAAGATCACCTTGAAATTGCGCAGGGCGGTCAAGTCTTCCGACAGTTGCCCGCGACCGACCGCCGTGCCGGCCTTGCCCCCTTCTCCCCCGCCTTCGGCGTAGGACAGGTACACGGTGCGATCCTCCTGGAAGTCGGGCGACAGCACCACGTCCAGCAATCCGCCCTGACTTCTGGCCCAGACCTGCGGCACACCGCTGATCGGCGCCGACAGCTTGCCCTCGGTGCTGACCACGCGCAGGTTGCCGGACTTCTCGGTGATCAGCATGCCCTTCTGATCCGGCAGAAACGCCAGGGCCCAGGGATGGTCCAGACCCTTGACCACCGGGGTGACTTCGAGGATGCCCTGCTCGCTTTTCAGTTCCTGAGCGGGTGCGGCGAACGCTGGCACGACGGCGCCAATCAAAGCGCTGGCACAGAAAGTGGCCAGGAGGGTTTTACGCAACATGCACGATTCCTTATGTCGTTTGGACAGCTGACTGCCGGGGCGTACCACCGCTTAACGGGTGTTCGCATCGCGGGACGGAGGGTTGGGGATGAACTTGGGTGGGCTGGCAGGCGCCGTCCGATCCTGGGGATAGCGGTTGCCAATGCCACCATTGTCCAGCGTCGGTGGCCTTGGCACCGGCACGGTATTGGGTCCGCGAATCGCCGGAGCGCTGGGCTGCGTGCCTTGCATGCTGTTGGGATTGGCCCGGCGAATCGGGCTGTTGTAAGGATTGCTGGCGGCACCGGTCGGGCTTTGCGCCAGCAGCAAGGGGTTGGCGGGCGACGGGGTTTCAGCCAGAGCGAGATGGCTCAGCACGCCACTCAATGCCATCGTAAAAATGCCTAGCGCCAATCGTTTCATAGGCTGCCTCTCCAGGTGATAGAGCCTTCGATTGCACGCTACGCCCAGGGTTCGGATTTGTTAATCAAAACCGCTCCGCCAAGATGTAACACGAAGTTGAGCCCACGGCCGGAGCGGGCTGCACGCCGCTGAAACTTTTGCGTCGCAAGGCAGGTCACCTGATCATCACTCGCGAGTAGACGACCATGGCACGGGCAATCTGGAAAGGCGCAATCAGTTTCGGGCTGGTGCATATCCCTGTGGCGCTGGTCTCGGCGACGTCTTCCCAAGGGGTGGATTTCGACTGGCTCGACAGCCGCAGCATGGACCCGGTGGGCTACAAGCGGGTCAACAAGGTGACCGGAAAGGAAGTGACCAAGGAGCACATCGTTAAAGGCGTGCAGTACGAGAAGGGTCGCTACGTGGTGCTCAGCGAAGAGGAAATCAAATCAGCGCATCCGCTGTCGACGCAGACCATCGACATTTTTTCCTTCGTCGACAGTGAACAGATCCCGCTGCAGAACATCGACACACCCTACTACCTCGCGCCGGATAAACGCGGCGGCAAGGTGTACGCGCTGTTGCGTGAAACCCTGACCAAGACCAACAAGGTCGCCCTCGCCCATGTGGTCCTGCATACCCGTCAGCACCTGGCCGCGCTGATGCCACTGGAGTCGGCGATGGTCCTGGTGATGCTGCGCTGGCCGGCGGAAGTGCGCAGCCTCGACACGCTCGAACTGGGCAGCGAGGTGACCAAGCCGACGCTGGCCAAGGGTGAACTGGACATGGCCAAGCGTCTGGTGCAGGACATGAGCGGTGACTGGAGCCCCGAGGACTACCGCGACAGCTTCGAAGACAAGATCATGGCGCTGGTCGAGAAGAAGGCCCATGAAGGCAAGATCGAGGACGTGGAAACGGCGACCGGCGAGGAAGAGCGCAAGACGGCGGACGTGATCGACTTGACCGAGTTGCTCAAACGCAGCCTGGGGGGCAAGGCGGCGGGCAAAGCGGCGGCGAAACCAAAAGCCGCGGCCAAGCCGGCCGCGAAAAAAACCAGCAAACGGTCAAGCGGTTGAAGGCTGCTGCTTTTCTGTAGGAGCGAGCTTGCTCCTACAGCAGTAGACCATGCCCCCTGTGGGAGCGAGCCTGCTCGCGATAGCGCATTCAGCCACAACGCACAATCAGATCAGTACAAACACCGCTAGCAAGCCAGCAAAAATCGCCCACTTCTCCAGGTAATACAGCTTGCGGTTTCGTTTCTTCAACGCCTTGCCGCGCAGGCGGACCTTGTAGATCCGGGCGAACAGGCGATTGAGGGCACCGGTGCGGTCCCCCACATCGTTGGGCGCACCGGCGGCCGACATCACGTTGCGGCTGAACCAGCTGTTGAATGCCGCCGCCCAGCGGTACTTCATCGGCCGCTCGATGTCGCAGAACAGGATGATACGGTTCTGGTCGGTGGTGTTTTCCGCGTAATGAATGAAGGTTTCGTCGAACATCACCGCTTCGCCATCGCGCCAGTGATAGCTCTCGCCATCGACGTTGATGTAGCAACCCGCGTCGTTCGGCGTCTCCAGGCCCAGGTGATAACGGTACGAACCGGCATACGGATCGCGATGACGCACCAGTTTGGAACCGGGCGGCAACTCGGCAAACATCGCAGCCTTGATCGAACCGATGCCCTGCACCAGTTCAGTGGTGCGCGGGCAGAGCTTCATCGCCGAAGGATGGCTGTCGCCGTACCACTTGAGGTAGAAACGCTTCCAGCCGGTCTTGAAGAACGAGTTGAAGCCGACATCGTCGTACTGGTTCGACCGCTTGATCTCCCCGGCCCGCAGCAGGTTCTGGCCCTCGGCGCGGATTTCTTCCCAATGCGCCTGCAACGGACTCAGGTCCGGAAAATCGGCCGGATCGAGGTACGGCTGGTTGGGCTTTTTCGAGAACAGATAAAGGAAACAGTTGATCGGCGCCAGGAACGACGAGTGATCACTCAGCTGTCGGCCCAATTTGTGACGCACGCGACCACGCAGGTGGACGTAGGCAATGGAGACAACATAAATAGCGGCAATGATGAGTTTCACGGAATCGTCACACGTCAAAAGTGAACAAAATGCGTCCGCGCCTGTCGGCATCAGTCGAAGACGGCATTTTAGCCACTATTTGTAACCAATAGTTAACCTGCAAATGCGAAAAACGCTCCGCTGATAGCGCCAACGCATCGGCGGGCCTCAATGCCCTATCGTTTAAAGAGCCAGACCAGTACAATCGCCGCCAAACTTTACGCGCCCCTTGGTTGATGACGGGAATGTCCCCCGCTTCAGCGCAATTCGACTCGGGCCAAGCGCGGTACTGCCGCACCCTGGCCACTCTGAATGCTTCGCAGGAAAAACCTTTGATCTCTACAGCTAACATCACCATGCAGTTCGGCGCCAAGCCGCTTTTCGAAAACGTTTCGGTCAAGTTCAACGGTGGCAACCGTTATGGCTTGATCGGCGCCAACGGTTGCGGCAAGTCGACCTTCATGAAGATTCTCGGCGGCGACCTCGAGCCATCCGGCGGCCAGGTCATGCTCGAGCCGAACGTGCGTCTGGGTAAATTGCG
The DNA here is from genome assembly GCF_949767465.1 of Pseudomonas sp. IT-P12. Taxonomy (NCBI): domain Bacteria; kingdom Pseudomonadati; phylum Pseudomonadota; class Gammaproteobacteria; order Pseudomonadales; family Pseudomonadaceae; genus Pseudomonas; species Pseudomonas sp. IT-P12. The sequence goes on from NZ_CATKPY010000011.1 coordinate 1,135,763, forward strand.
CCAGGACCAGTTCGCCTACGAAGAATTCACCGTGATCGACACCGTGATCATGGGTCACGAAGAGCTGTGGAAGGTCAAGGCCGAGCGCGATCGCATCTACTCGCTGCCGGAAATGAGCGAAGCGGACGGCATGGCCGTGGCCGAGCTGGAAACCGAGTTCGCCGAAATGGACGGGTACACCGCCGAATCCCGCGCCGGTGAACTGCTGCTGGGCCTGGGCATTCCCCTGGAACAGCATTTCGGCCCGATGACCGAAGTCGCGCCAGGCTGGAAACTGCGGGTGTTGCTGGCCCAGGCACTGTTTTCCGATCCGGAAGTGCTGTTGCTCGACGAACCGACCAACCACCTGGACATCAACACCATTCGCTGGCTGGAAACCATTCTCACGGCGCGTAACAGCACCATGATTATCATTTCCCACGACCGTCACTTCCTCAACAGCGTCTGCACCCACATGGCCGACCTGGACTACGGCGAATTGCGCCTGTTCCCGGGCAACTACGACGAGTACATGACCGCGGCGACCCAGTCCCGCGAGCAACTGCTGTCGGACAACGCCAAGAAAAAAGCCCAGATTGCCGAGCTGCAGACCTTCGTCAGCCGCTTCTCGGCCAACGCCTCGAAAGCCAAGCAGGCCACTTCCCGCGCCAAGCAGATCGACAAGATCCAGCTGGCCGAGGTCAAGCCATCGAGCCGCGTCAGCCCGTTCATCCGTTTCGAACAGACCAAGAAACTGCACCGCCAGGCCGTGACCATCGAGCAGATGTCCAAGGGCTTCGACGGCAAGACCCTGTTCAAGAACTTCAGCTTCACCGTCGAAGCCGGCGAGCGCGTGGCGATCATCGGCCCGAACGGTATCGGCAAGACCACCCTGCTGCGCACCCTGATGGGTGAGCTGACTCCGGATGCCGGCACCGTCAAGTGGACCGAAAGCGCGGAGCTGGGCTATTACGCCCAGGACCACGCCCACGACTTCGAAGACGATGTCAGCCTGTTCGACTGGATGGGCCAGTGGACTCAGGGCGAGCAGGTGATTCGTGGCACCCTGGGCCGGATGCTGTTCTCCAACGACGAGATCCTCAAGTCGGTCAAGGTGATCTCCGGTGGCGAGCAGGGTCGCATGCTGTTCGGCAAGCTGATCCTGCAAAAGCCCAACGTCCTGGTGATGGACGAACCGACCAACCACCTGGACATGGAATCCATCGAGGCGCTGAACCTGGCGCTGGAAAACTACCCGGGCACGCTGATCTTCGTCAGCCACGACCGTGAGTTCGTATCGTCTCTGGCCACCCGCATCATCGAGTTGAGCCCCAACGGCGTGACCGACTTCAGCGGCACCTATGACGACTACCTGCGCAGCCAGGGTGTGGTGTTCTAAAAGCCGCGACGAGGTTTTTGCCGCGCGCCGCCAATCGAAAGCCCTGTCCGTTGTGACGGGGCTTTTTGCATTTCATGACCGGTGCCAACGCCCTTCGCGGGCAACCCTACCCCACAGGTGTCCGCGCCTTGTGTGTGGGAGCGAACCTGATCGCGAGGGGAATCAACGAAAACGCGGACGGCTTGAATGAACCCATTGTCAGTGCGCTTTTCGCGAGCAGGCTCGCTCCCACAGACGTTCCCGCCACAGGAGGCGGGGTGAGCCCCCCCCCGACCGCAGAAATATAGTTAGCCTGCTTTCATTTATTGCACACCCGCGCCATGATGCAGGTCTCCCACCGCCGCCCGCGAACGAGCCCCCATGTCTGCGCAGCAACTGCCACCGCAAAGCTCCATGGCGATCACCCTGCAGATCGTCTCCATCGTTTTCTATACCTTCATCGCCTTCCTCTGCATCGGCCTGCCGATTGCGGTGTTGCCGGGTTATGTCCATGAGCAATTGGGTTTCAGCGCGGTCGTGGCGGGGTTGACCATCGGTTCGCAGTACCTGGCCACCCTGCTCAGCCGCCCGATGGCCGGGCGCATGTCAGACAGCGTCGGGACCAAGCGGGCGATTGTCTACGGGTTGAGCGGGATCGTCCTCAGCGGCGTCCTGACGTTGCTGTCCACGTTGTTGCAGAGTTTTCCGCTGACCAGCCTGTTGATCCTGATTGCCGGCCGCCTGCTGCTGGGGATCGCCCAGGGGCTGATCGGTGTCGGCACCATCAGTTGGTGCATGGGCCAGGTGGGCGCCGAGCACACGGCGCGGTCGATTTCATGGAACGGCATCGCGTCCTACGGCGCCATCGCCATTGGCGCACCGCTGGGTGTGGTGATGGTGGCTGAATATGGCTTTGCCAGCCTCGGCATCGCGTTGTCGTTGCTCGCCGCGCTGGCGCTGCTGCTGATCCGCAACAAACCCTCGGTGCCGGTGGTTCGCGGCGAGCGCCTGCCGTTCTGGGCGGTGTTCGGGCGCATTGCACCATTTGGCGCGAGCCTGAGCCTGGCGTCGATCGGCTACGGCACCTTGACCACCTTTATTACCCTGTATTACGTCAGCCGCGGCTGGACCGGGGCCGCCTACTGCCTGACGGTATTCGGGATCTGCTTCATCCTGGCGCGCCTGCTGTTCATTTCCAGCATCAGCCGCTTCGGCGGGTTCACCTCGGCCATTGCCTGCATGAGCATTGAAACCGCGGGCCTTGTGCTGCTGTGGCTGGCCCCTTCTACGGGCTACGCATTGTTCGGCGCGGCCCTGGCCGGGTTCGGCCTGTCGCTGGTCTACCCGGCGCTGGGCGTGGAGGCGATCAAGCAAGTGCCCAATTCCAGCCGTGGCGCCGGGCTGAGTGCCTACGCCGTGTTCTTCGACCTGGCGCTGGCGATCGCCGGGCCACTGATGGGCGCGGTGGCGTTGAACCTGGGGTATTCGTGGATTTTCTTCAGTGCGGCGATGTTGTCGGTGACCGGGCTGGCCCTGACCCTGTTGCTCAAGCGTCGCGCGATGGCATAGCAATGCGGCACCTCGCAGGCTTGTTGATGCAGAGGTTGGCTGACAGGACGCCTTCGCGAGCAAGCCCGCTCCCACAGGGTGTCTGATTACTGATCGGCCGTCTGCATGCCTGCGCGGGTCGGCTTGCCCAGGGTCCGGGAGAAGAACCGCCCGGCCTCCGAGATCATGTTGCGGTGGATGTCTTCCCGATCGACGCCATCAGCATCGGTGCACAACGCCGGCATGGCGGCGATCTGTTCTTCGTTGCAGGGTGCCATGAAGACAAAATGCCCTGCCCCGGCCAGCAACTTGAAGTCAGGCGCGGTCGGCAGTTTGCGCGCCAGCGCCGCCGCGTTTTTGTCGAACGCCACCAGCTTGTCGCCGTCACCGCTGTACAGCAGCACCGGCACATGCACATCGGCCAGGGTATGACGGCCGAACTTCAGGCTCAGCGGCGCCATCAGCAACAGCGCATGCACCCGGGGGTCCGCGACCGGTTGCAGGTCATCGCGATCGACAATCAACTCACCCTGGGTATTGCACGCGTCGTGATCGTCCGGACGCTCCTGGCAATAGCGGCGCAGGCGATCCAGGTCCGGCGTCGCCCCGGACAGGATCAACGCCGTCTCCCCGCCCGCCGAATAGCCGATCACCCCGACCTGATCGGCGTTGACGAATGGCGCGAGCATGCGGTCGCCCAAGGTGGCGGTAATGGCTTCGGAAATCTGGATCGGGCGACCGTACAGGTTGCTCATGGTGCCGAGGCGGCTGTGGTCCCTGGAGTTGTCGCCGGGATGAATCACCGCCACCACCACGAACCCTTTGCGTGCCAGCGAGGTGGCCAGGTCATGCAGGGCCAGCGGGGTGCCGGTATTGCCGTGGGACAGCATCAGCATCGGGAACCGCCCGATGGCGACTCGGGTGTCCTCCCCCGCCTCCACGGTGTAGCCCTCGAGTTTGCTGACGTGCTCGCGGTCGCTGGAAGGATAGAAGGCGATGGCGCGCATCGGTTGCAGGTCCAGCGGATCGAGAAAGCTCAGCTCGTGGAAGCCGACGCTCCAGTGAGGGTGCGGCGCAGGCGCGGCGTGCACTGAATTCAGGCTGCTGAGCAGGCAAATCAGTAACGTTGCACAAAGACGCACCATGGGATGCCCCACCTCTGTTACGTGTCCGGAAAGCCCGTTCTCCTGCATAACCATGAGGAAGCGACCTTGTACCGCGATTGCGGCCACCTTGCAGAACGGGACGTTAACCCTCGACTGCATAACCTGGGCTACAATACGAAGTATTCAGAAACAAAAAACTCCGTACCTGATACTTGCGCAATCAGAATACAGAGTTTTTTGAGGTGTTGCCCGAGCGGATTTACATCTTTACGCAGGCCTTACGCAGCCGCGAACAGTTGCTCGCTGATCTGCGTGTGGGCGTCGCTCATCGCTTTGTTGCGCACTTCGTCACCGTAGGCCAGGCCGTGGGCGCGGACGAATTCGATGTCGGTAATGCCGAGGAAACCGAACATCACCTTCAAGTATTCTTCATGGGCAACGCCGGTGGCCTGACCGGCATGCAGGCCGCCGGACGTCGACACGATCACCACCTTCTTGTTACCGCACAGGCCTTCAGGGCCGGCTTCGGTGTAGCGGAAAGTCTGGCCGGCGACGGCAATGCGGTCGATCCAGGCCTTGAGCTGGGTCGGGATGGTGAAGTTGTACATCGGTGCGGCAATCACCACGGCATCAGCGGCGAGGAATTCAGCCAGGGTCGAGGCGCTCAGCTCGGCTTCGTGCTGTTGGGCGGCATCGCGCAGCTCGGCGGTGGTGCCGGCGGCGACCAGGGTAGTGGCCGAGAAGTGGCTGATGGCGTCGCTGGCCAGGTCGCGGTAGGTCACCACGGCGCTCGGATCGGCGGCTTGCCAGGCTTTGACGACTTCGCCGCTGAGCAGGCGGGAAGCCGAGTTGTCGCCAAGAATGCTCGAATCGATATGCAGCAGTTTCATGTGGAGTCTCCAGTTGAGGACCGCTACTGGGCGATCTGATGGAGAGGATCCTACAAGCGAAACCAATAGCTGATTAGACGGCAACAATGCGATAGTTTGTCTCACTGATAGAACAATCGAGCGATCAAATGCAGGACCTCAACGATCTCTTCTACTTTGCCAAGGTGGTCGAAGCCGGCGGTTTCGCGGCAGCGGGCCGCCTGCTGGGCATTCCCAAATCGCGGCTGTCGCGACGCATTGCCGAGCTGGAAGAACGCCTGGGCGCGCGCTTGTTGCAGCGCACCACACGCCAACTGAAGCTGACCGCCGTGGGCGAACGCTACCTGCGTCATTGCCAGGCAATGCTGCTGGAAGCCGAAATGGCCGACGAGGCGGTGGCCAGCATGTCCAGCGAACCCCGAGGACGCTTGCGGGTCTCGAGTCCCGTCGGCCTGGCCCATGAAATGCTGCCTTCGGTGATCAGCCGGTTTCTCGACAAATACCCGCAGGTTCAGTTGGAAGTGATGCTGGTCAACCGACGAGTCGACCTGGTGACCGAAGGCGTCGATGTCGCTCTGCGGGTTCGCGAACCCGGCGACGAGGACCCGTTGCTGGTCACCCGACGCCTGCGTCAGGCACAGATGCTGCTGGTGGCCAGCGCGAACTTCCTCCAGGGCCGACAAGTCAATCATCCCGAAGACCTCAAGAGCTTGCCGGTGCTCGGTGCTCTCGAGGCCGATCGCATGGTGCACATCCGCCTGCTCGATCAACAGGGTAAAAGCCAGGAGCTCTCGCTTGAGGCGCGACTGGGCATCGACGATTTTATCGTGCGCAAGGCCTGCACGCTGGCGGGCCAGGGCTTCACCCTGCTGCCGATGATGTACTGCGAGGAGGAACTGCAAAGCGGCGCGCTGGTGCAGTTGTTACCCGACTGGTCGCTGCCCGGTGGCTGGTTGCAGGCGGTGTACCCTCATCGACGCGGGGTGATGCCCGCCGTTCGCGCCTGGCTCGACCATTTGATCGAATCGTTCAATGCCTGCGGAGACCGATTGATATGAAGGCTGGACGCATGAGCGAAGAAGACGTCGCGCAATTCTGCCTGGCTCTGCCGGGCGCGCGGGAAGACTACAAATGGGGCGGCGTGCGGGTGTTTTCGATCGCCGGAAACAAGATGTTCGCCCTGCAGAATCTGCGGGGCGAATCCCTGGCCTTCAAGGTAGACAAGGACCTGTTCCTCGGGCATTGCGATCGCCCTGGTATTCATCCCGCGCCTTATCTGGCGCGGGCACAGTGGGTGATCATGCAGACGCCCTACCCGCTCGGTGCCCAGGAGTTGCAAGCCCTGTTGCAGCGCTCCCACCAACTGGTGGTGAGCAAATTGCCCAAGCGCACCCAGGTCGGGTTGTTGCTTTAGAACTGACGCAGGTCGAGGCGCCCTTGCGTGTGCAGAAGGGACAAGGCGTTAAGGATCAGCACGGTATAGTTGTCGGCATTATGAGTATCGTTGGCTGACAGACTGGCCATTGAATAGACGTCGAATTCACTCACACCCTTCATGCCGGCAAACACATAAGCGGTGTCATTGGTGTAACGCAGCAAGTGCGTGAGTTCATGCAGCACCAGATACATGAAAAACTCATGGGTAAAACCTTTGACCCTAGGTGTGTAAGTTTCATTAACCCTCAGGCCCGCAGAATGAATCAACAAACATGACTCTACCCCCATGAACATCGGAAACGCGAGAGCAAATGGCGCCTCCAAACCTTTGACGAACGGGTCAAGTACTGGAAAATAGAGCTGTTTATAAGTCTTGGCATCCGTACGAATGACTTCACAGACCAGTGCCGGGTTCCTGATCGCCGCACAAATGAGTTCCAGCTGCTCGCGCAAGTAGACCCTGTCGGTGAACAATGCATCGATGGCTTTGTTCAACGCCTGGTCATAAAGGGACGTCAGATCAGCGCCGGGCTGAAGTGCCCGCAGAATCGACTCGATACCTGTCGGAACAGCGACATTGAAAAATTCATTGGTTTTTGCCACAAGGTCACGATCGAGGATCAGTCCCGGTGTGACCGCGCACTTCACCTGTTCAAATTGATCAATATATTGCTGCATACGGCGCTCAACCGACTTCAGGGAGTCAAGTAGAACGTGATCGGAGAAACCACTCAAATCTTCGCCTCTAACGACCAGAGAGCGCTTCCTGATATAAGCTAATTTTTCCGCAGGTGCATAAGCCATGAATGTCGCCAACTTGCTCATGGCACTTTCAGTGGTGATCGTTTTAAATTTCATTGCCAGGCTCCAGACCGTTAGTTTGTCGGAAACTAACACGCCCGGAATTCAGACACGAACGCACAGTTGTAAGCCGATCTTCCGGCAATAACCGTTAACAATCCGTCAATCAAACCACTGAGTTCGGACAAACAACTGATCGATCCAGAATACTTGGTGCAACAACACAATGACCCAGAACAATACCTGGAACGACACTTTGCGCGTCTTGTGCCGAAACACCTGCTGGGCCAGGAAGGCGCCGGGCCAGCCACCGGCGAGTTCCACCGCGTGCAGGACATTTTCCGGCGTACGCCAGCGGTCGCTGCGGGCCTTGCGTTTGTCGCTCCAGTAAAGGAAGAACGCAAGGACGCTGACGAGGCCGTAGGCCGCCAGCGGTATCCACGAAATGCCCTTCAGCCCGAAGGACAACGAGCCGAACAGCGGCAGCGCGCACACCACCGCGAACACCACCAGCTTCAACCGCAGGTGCTGCAGCGGACCTGCCGAGGGGCGTCCGGGCGGGCGGCGCGCGCGGCCATCACTCATGACTGGGCAGCGCTCCAATCGACCCAACCGAACTGCCAGGTGGCCAGGATCACCAGGCCAAAGGCGATGCGGTACCAGGCAAACACCGCATAGCTGTGGCTGGCGATGAACTTCAGCAAGCCCCTGACGGCAATCATCGCGAAGATGAACGCGGTGACGAAACCGATGGCGAACACCGGCAGGTCAGCCGGCTCGAACAGATGACGGTACTTGAAGCCCGAATACACGGCGGCCGCGACCATGGTCGGCATGGCCAGGAAAAACGAGAACTCGGTGGCGGTCTTGCGCGACAGGCCGAACAGCAAGCCACCAATGATGGTGGCGCCGGACCGCGAAGTACCGGGAATCATCGCCAGGCATTGGGCAAACCCGACTTTCAAGGCGTCTTGCCAGGTGATCTCGTCGACGGTGTCGGCGTGCACCTGGTGCTGACGCTTTTCTGCCCACAACATGATGATCCCGCCCACGACCAGCGCCGCTGCCACCGTGATCGGGTTGAACAGGTAATGGTGGATCAGATCGGAAAAGATCACCCCCAGCACCACCGCAGGCATGAAGGCCACCAGCAGGTTGACGGTAAACCGTCGGGCGCCGGGTTGCGTCGGCAGGCCGGTGACCACATCCAGAATCTTGCGGCGAAACTCCCACACCACCGCCAGGATCGCCCCCAACTGGATAATGATGTTGAACGCGATGGCCCGCTCTCCCCCGAAATCGAGCAGGTCGGCCACGATGATCTGGTGGCCGGTGCTGGATATCGGCAAGAACTCCGTCAGCCCTTCCACAACCCCAAGTATCAATGCCTGCAAGGCAGTCCAGAAATCCATCAATCCCCCAGGAAGCGATGCGCGACGGCATGCTTCGATAGTATTTATTGCAAAACGTTGACTGTAATCAGCGCGGTTGGAAGTCCGCGCGCACAGAATCGCGACGGAGCCGTAAAAAATCCGTGAAAAATCAGCTTGAATTCAGGTTTTTCCGTGCGGGGCCGAAATCCTATCAGACAAGCCTCGATAACGCTGCCTCGTTATTGGACTTGGGTCGGATATGCCCGATCGACAAAGTGTGATGGGATTCTGGCGATCATTTATTACAAGAAGAAAAACACCGGAGTGACAGTGCTATGAACAGCTTGCGCAGTATGTCGATCAGCCGCCGCTTGTGGCTCATCTTGGTCGTAGCCGTCATGATGCTCTTGACGCTCGGCGTGTTGATGCTCAAGCAGATTCACGATGACCTGTATCACGCCAAGGCGCAGAAAACCCAACACGTCGTGCAGACCGCAAGCGGTATTCTGACGTACTACCACGGCCTGGAAACCGCCGGCACACTCACCCGCGAAGCCGCACAGAAGCAAGCGTTGAGCGCCGTTCGCGGCCTGCGTTATGACCAGAACGAGTATTTCTGGATCAACGACCTCACGCCCGTGATGATCATGCACCCGGTCAACCAAAAGCTGGACGGCCAGAACCTTTCAGCCATCCGCGATCCCGACGGGTTTGCCGTCTTCAATGAAATGGTGGCTTTGGCCAAGGCCAAGGGCGCCGGTGCGATCGACTATCGCTGGCCGAAGCCCGGTGCCAGCGATCCCGTGGAGAAAACCTCCTACGTCAAACTGTTCGAACCCTGGGGCTGGGTGATCGGTTCGGGCGTGTACATCGACGACACCCAGGCCGAATTCATGGCCCAAGTGTGGAAAGCTTCAGGCGTCGGGCTGGGGATTGCCGCCATCATGGCGTTGCTGGTGATCCTGATCGCCCGCAGCATCGTGCGGCCCCTCCAGGAGACCGTGAATGCCATGGCCAACATTGCCAGCGGCGAAAGCGACCTGACCCGCAGCCTCGACACCCACGGCCAGGACGAAGTCACACAACTGGCCCATCACTTCAATGCCTTTACCGCCAAACTGCGCGGCGTGATCAGTCAGTTGCAGGTTTCCGCCAGTGCCCTGGGCCAGTCGTCCAGCGAACTGGGCAACGATGCCGCCCAGGCCCAACAACGCAGCCAGCAGCAGTCCCAGCAGATGGAATTGGTGGCCACCGCGATCAATGAGGTCACCTACGGCGTACAGGATGTGGCGAAGAACGCCGAGCAGGCCGCGAGCGAGATGCGCGATGCCGAATCCCAGGCGCAACAGGGCCAGGTCAACATCGACAGCAGCCTGGAACAGATCGACAAGTTGTCGTCCACCATCGATCAGGCCGTGGAGGTCATCCGCACCCTCGCGACCGAGAGCACCCAGATCGGCAGCGTGCTGGAGGTGATCCGCTCCATCGCCGAGCAGACCAACCTGCTGGCGCTCAACGCCGCCATCGAGGCTGCCCGGGCGGGCGAACAAGGACGTGGATTTGCCGTCGTGGCCGACGAAGTACGCCTGCTGGCACAGCGCACGCAGAAGTCCACTGCTGAAATCCAGTCGATGATCGAACGTCTGCAAAGCCATTCCGAAGCAGCGGTCAAAGTCATTGGCGACAGCAGCCGTGCTTCCCAGTTGACCATCGAGCAAGCCGGCCTGGCCGGTGCGAGCCTGAACGCCATCGGCCAGGCATTGCGCAACCTCAACGGCCTGAACACTTCCATCGCCAGCGCGACCCTGCAACAGGCCCACGTGGTCGAGGACATCAATCAGAACGTCACCCAGGCAGCCGGCTTGTCCCACAGCACTGCAGCGGCGGCAGAACAGTCGAGCGTGGCCAGCGTTCGGCTCAAGGACCTGAGCGAGCAATTGAACGGGCTGCTCAAGCAGTTCCGGGTGTAAACAGCGCACGGTAACGGCACGTTCAACAGTGGGAACGGGCCTGCTCGCGATGAGGCAGGCACCGGCAGCATAGGCGCCTGACCCTCCGCCATCGCGAGCAGGCTCGCTCCCACCTGCCGCTGCCGGTACAATCCGCCTCCCTCTCTTTTGCCTCCAGGGTTCCCTACATGTCCGGGCTTGAACTGTTTGCCGCCACCCTCGGCGTGATCGCCGTCTGGCTGACGGTCAGACAGAACCCCTGGTGCTGGCCGATCGGCCTGATCATGGTGCTGCTCTACAGCTGGATCTTTTACGAGGTGAAGCTGTATTCGGACATGCTGCTGCAAGTGATCTACGCCGCGCTGCAACTCTACGGCTGGTGGCAGTGGACCCGCGCCGGCCACGAGCATCAGGGGCGTGATGTCAGCCGGCTGGGCGCGCGGGCGCTGGCGACCGGCCTGACCCTCGGCGCGATGGGCAGTCTGTTGCTGGGAGCGGCCATGGCCCACTGGACCGACGCAGCCCAACCCTGGCTCGATGCCGCCCTCACCGCCTTCAGCCTGGTGGCGCAATTCTGGATGGCGCAAAAGCGCTTGCAGTGTTGGCCGCTGTGGATCGTCCTGGATTGTATTTTCGTCGGCCTGTTCATCTATAAGGGGATGTACCTGACGGCCGCCCTGTATGGCGTTTTCACCGTGCTGGCCATTCAAGGCTGGCGTACCTGGCGCAGCGACCCGCTGCTGTGCCCATGAAAGTCTTGGTGCTGACAGGGCCGGAATCGAGCGGCAAAAGCTGGCTTGCGGGTGAGATTCACGCCAATTTTGGCGGCATAGTGGTCGAAGAATACGTTCGGTATTTTATCGAGAGACACGCCCGCGAAACCTGCTACGATGATATTGCATCAATAGCACATGGCCAGCTGGCCTGGGAGGATGAGGCACGGGCCAAACGACCCTCACTGCTGACTCTCGACACCCATCTGCTGAGCAACATCCTGTGGAGTCGCACGCTGTTCGGCGACTGCCCCGACTGGATCGAGCGAGCCTTGCGAGAGCGGCATTATGACCTGCATCTGCTGTTGAGCCCTGAAACCGTGGACTGGCATGACGACGGGCAGCGCTGCCAACCGCAACTGGCCGAACGCCAGGCATTTTTCCAGGCCGGCCGCCAATGGCTGGACCTTCACCGGCAGCCCTATCAGGTGCTGCAAGGCGACTGGAAAGAGCGCAAGGACGCAGCCTTCGATGCTGTGAAGCGCTTGCTCAAGACCTGAGCCGGACGCCCCATCCGCGCAAAAGCGTCCATTCCTGTAACACACGCCCCTACGCAAACCCGCGAATCAGAGCCTTCAAGGCGTTTCAGCGAAGATTTGTTGCGCCGCTGATACAGCCGGCCTGCATCGACCTTGGCGAGCAATACCGCCCGTATTGACGAGGTCTCCCCGCACCTTTGTCTCAACGACGTTACATACGTTCCTCCCTCTCTCGAATTACTAAATACAACCTCTTGTTTTCAAAAGAAAAACCAAACTCGGCACAGCTTCTGCTCTCTCCTTCGCAACGCTCGTTCGGGCCAGCGATCCAACTACAGAAGGAATTGCGCCGTGGGGAAGTTTGATAGAGGCATCTTCAGCCTGCTGCTGGCCGGATGCGCACTGGGCTCGACCCTCAGCCTGACTGCCCAGGCTGACAACGGCATCATCGTGATCAAACGTGACGTACAACCACGCATGGCCACCCGGGCACCGGTGGCTCCCGACCCGAACCCCACGACCGTCAACGCCAACCCTTCCCAGTATGTTCTGCAGCAAACCAATGAACTGAGCGACGGCGACTTCGCCAACGTCGCCAGCGGTGCAGGCATCACCCGCCTGGTCAACCTGGGCGCCAACAACATGGGCGGCAACATCAGCACGCAGAACCAGTTGGCCAATCAACCCGCCGGACGTTCGACCGGGGCTGGCAACGGCATCGCCAACATGGTCAATTCCAGCGTCCAGCAAGGCATGGGTGCTCTGAAAATCATCACGGGAGACCGTTGAGATGAATCGCACGCTGCTGATCCTGTCCCTGCTTTGCAGTGCATCGACCTTTGCCCAATCCCCGGTCGTCGACGACGCCAGCATCGACAATTCGGGGACGCGCTACCAGGGCAACTTCGCGGTCAACCAGGCGGCCGGTGATCTACAGCAACAGGCCAACGCCCGGGCCATTGCCATTGGCCACGACGCCAACGCCACGACGCAGATTCGCCAACGGCTGCAATCGCAAATGAACCCCGGGATCGATGCCCGGGCCAGCATCCAGGGCAACTCCTTCAGCAACGGCAACGGTGTACTGGGCGTCAACCAGAGCGCCGGGGCCAGCACTCAACAAGCCAACGCACTGCACATCACCATCAGTGCCCAGCCACAAAGTCTCGACGACAGCGTCCTCATGCAACAGAACGTGGCGCTGCTCAACAACTCCGGTCCAACTGACTCCACACCAGGCTCTCGCCAGGTCGCTACCAGCGACCAGGCGTTCACCGGGAGCCGTGGAGTCATTCAGTTGAACCAGAGCGCAGGGGTGGGAAACCGAATGGCCAACACCTTCAGCGTACGGGTCGCGGATTGACCCCAACAGGTAAAAACAACACTTAACCTAAAACAAGTACGGAGAATCACCATGAAACCTTCGATGGCACTCAAGCCTCTGGTTTTCGCAATTGCTGCGCTCATGGCTGTTGCTGTACAAGCTGGGCAGGACGATCGCCGTGGTCACGGGAACAACGGCAATAACCACACCCCTCCACCCACGAAAATCCCTGTCTACGCCACTGCCAATGCCAACGACGTGCAATCCAGCACCGGCAACTACATCCTCAACCAGGGCACTCAAAACTCAGCCGAGATGAGCAGTTCGGCCTCGGGCGCCAGCGGTAACGTCGGTGTCAACGTGGCTGCAGGCAACGGCAACCAGCAGGATAACGCCGCGGCCATTGCCAACGCCTCTTCGGACTCGAGCCTGGATAACAGCTTCGTGTTCGGCACGGCTTCCGCCACTGCCAACGTCACGCAATACAGCAACAACAACAAGGTCGACAACTACTCCACCACCAACTCTTCCGTGATGAGCGGGTCGGGTAACGGTGGCAGCGGCAACATGGGGATCAACATTGCCGGTGGCGACCTGAACCAACAGAAAAACACCATGGCGATTGCCAACTCCAATTCGCCACTGGGCAGCGCAACCGCTACCGCCTCGGCCAATCAAAACGGCCCTGGCTTGACCGTGAAAAACAACGCCGACCGGACTTACAGCCTGGATACAGTGACGTTGACCACCACGCTCAGCGGTACGTCCTCTCGCAGCCATGACTCCAACCTGAGCGTGGACAAGAGCGCTTCGAGCAACTGGGCTGCCAGCGGCTCCAACGCCTTTGACGCCAGTGGGTCAAAAAGCCACGATTCCAGTGGCTCCGCCAGCACCGATGCGAGCGCCAGCAGTGCGGCTTCCATTACGGCTGACCTGACCGCTGCAGCGGCCGCGGGTGGCTATGTCACCTGGAACAATGGCAATGGCGACCGCACTCGCAGCGCCGGTGTCGGTGGATCGCTGGAAGCCTCGCTTGATGCGTCCGTCGAAACGTCCAGCGAAAGCGCCACCGATTCGTCGTACACCAATGCGCACGACTCCTCGTTCACCAAGTCGTTTGAATCTTCGTACGCCAAAGCTGGCGAGAAATCGTCCGCCTCGTCGAAAGACATCACGAAGAGCTACAGCGAAAGCAGCGCGTTCGAGCTGAGCAACACCGTGTCCTATCAGGTGCTGACTCCAATCGGCTGGGCTAACCCTGTGACCAACACCGCAACCCTGAGTGGTTCGGTCAATGGTGGCAGCGGCAACCTCGGTGTCAACGTGGCGGCGGGTGTAGGCAACCAACAAAGCAACTCGTTGGCCATCTCCAACCAATCGTTCTAATGGCTGTCTCTGGAGGCCCCCTGACGGGGGCCTTCTTCAACGCAACCGGAAGGCGTCCCACCATGCGCATTATCGCCTTGGCATTATTGCTATGCGTGGCCAGTGTGATCGAGGCTGCCCAAATGCCGCTGTCCGTCCTGCCGGGCGGCGCTGTCGTTTACAAGCCGATCCAGAGCGTACGCGAGCGTAAATTTGCCGACCTGGTGCAACAGAAAACCGACTTCAGTTGCGGCGCCGCTGCGCTGGCAACCATCCTGCGTCAGGCCTACTGGCTGGACGTGAATGAAGATCAGATCATCGAGGGCATGCTGGCCCACGCAGACCAGGACCTGGTCCGGACCCAGGGCTTCTCCATGCTCGACATGAAGCGTTACGTGGAAAGTCTCGGCATGCGCGCCCGTGGCTACCGGGTCGCCCAGGAAACCTTGAACGACATCAAGATTCCGGTGGTGGTGCTCATGGATGTGCGTGGCTACAAGCATTTTGTAGTCCTGCAAAAAGTCCACAAGAACTGGGTGTACATCGGAGATCCGGTACTGGGTCACAAACGCTACAAAGTCGAAGACTTTGTCAAAGGCTGGAACGGCATCATCTTTGCCATCATCGGCCAGGGTTATGACAAAGCCAACGCGTTGCTCGACCCGCCACTGCCTTTGACTGCCAAAAGAAGCATCGACAGCTTCCACCCTGTGCAAGACGCAGAGCTGTTGGATTTCGGCTTCATCCGAAGTGACTTCTTCTAATAATAAGGGAGCACGAGGCTCCGGGAGCATCCAATGAAAACGCCCACCTGGCTAGCAGTGGCCTGCATGGCCGCCAGCCTGCCGATCCAGGCAGAGATATTCAAACCCATCGAACTGAAGGATCAGGAACTGGCGACCCTGCGTGGCCGCTACGTCATGCCGGGACGAATCGTCAGTTTCGGCATTGTCATGACCAGCACCTGGCAAAATGCCAATGGCTCGGTAATCGGGGCCACCTCCTCGCTGATCGTCCAGCAAAACACCATCAAGCCTCAGTTCTATGTGTCGATGATCAACGAAAACGGCACTGGCACATCGAACGCGCAAGGCACCGGCAGCGTGACCGGCGGCGGCGGCCTGAACAGCACCGGCGGCGTCACCCAAGTGGTGCGTGCCGCCGGCGACAACAACGCCGCCTATAACGATGTCGGCATCAACGTCACCCGGGGCAACCAGGCGCCCGTGACGCAACAACAGGGCGAGGTACTGGCCTCGGGCTCGACGTTGTCGGGCGCCAATGAAGCGGGTTCGCTGAGCGTTTCCTCGACCGGCAGTGGCGTGCAGCTCAACATCGTGGCCAACCACAACCAGGGCAGCACCATGCAACGCCTGGCCCAGGGTGGCCTGATGCAGAACACCACGCTGCTGGGTGGTGGCAACCAGGTCCGCAACATCACGTCGCTCAATGTCGTGATGCGTGACAACGTGCCCACGGGCGCGGCGCTGAACGGAAATCTGGACCAGCTCAAAGGTCTTCGCACTATCGGATTTTGATCTACGCTCAGTCTCATCAGATGTAGTCAGAAGGGACGGCTAAACCCATGCACCGATCTACAACGTTCAAAGTTGTCGTTTGTCTGAGTAGCCTGGCCCCGGCCTCCTTTTTGTACGCAGCACCGGACCCCCAGGTAGAAGCACTAAAACAAGAACTCATGGAGCTCAAGCAACGTTACGAAGCACAACAGAACGCGTTGATGGTCCTCGAGCAGCGCGTCCGCCAGGTGGAAGAGACACCGGCGACGCCTGCTCCCAAACGCCTGACCAAATCCCCCGCCGAAACCACCCGCAGTGGCCAGACGGTGGCCGCTGGCGCACCCGGCACCACAGGCAGTTCATACGGCGAGTCGCTCAAGGATGATTCCGAGCCGGCGCAAAGCGTTTCCAACCTCTACGACGAAGCCAGCGGCTTCTTCGGTGGCGGCAAGTTCAGCGTCGAAACCGGCCTGACCTACACCCACTACGATACCCGCGCATTGACGCTCAATGGCTTCCTGGCACTGGATTCGATTTTCCTCGGCAACATCAACCTCGACCGGATCAAGGCGGACAACTGGACCCTGGACCTCACCGCCCGCTACAACCTGGCACAGCGCTGGCAGTTCGACATTAACGTCCCCGTGGTCTACCGCGAATCGACGTACTCCTCCGGTGGCGCCGGTGGCGCAGGCCCGGTAACGTCGGACGCCACCGTCACCCGCGACCCGACCATTGGCGACGTGAACGTTGGCGTGGCCTACAAGTTTCTGGATGAGACCGCCGACCTGCCGGACGCAGTCTTTACCCTGCGGGTCAAGGCCCCCACCGGCAAGGACCCCTACGGCATCAAGCTGGTCGAAGACCCGAACAACGACAACCTCGCCGTTCCCGAGGACCTGCCTACCGGCAACGGTGTCTGGTCGATCACCCCGGGTATCTCGCTGGTCAAGACGTTCGACCCGGCCGTGCTGTTCGGCACCCTGGCCTACACCTACAACGTGCAGGATTCGTTCAGCGACATCAGCCCTCAGGTCGGCTCCAAGGTCAAGGGCGACGTGAAGCTGGGGGACTCCTGGCAAATCGGCGCCGGCATCGCCTTCGCTCTGAACGAGAAGATGAGCATGTCGTTCTCGTTCACCGACCAGTTCGCCACCAAGAGCAAGATCAGACCGGACGGCGGCGATTGGCAATCGATCACCAACAGCGACTACAACTCCGCCAACTTCAACATCGGCATGACCCTGGCGGCCACCGACAACCTGACGATCGTTCCACAACTCGCCATCGGCCTGACCGAGGACGCGCCAGACTTCTCCTTCAGCCTGAAATTCCCGTATTACTTCTGAAACGCCCCCCCACAAAAAAACCGCCATCCTGGCGGTTTTTTTCTGCTCGGCGGTTCAGCGGATCTGATGCTTGTGCAACAAGCGGTAGAAGGTCGGCCTGGAAATCCCCAGGACCTTGGCGGCAATGCTCAGGTTATCGCTGTGACGGTTGAGCACATCGCACAGAGCCTGGCGCTCTGCCCGCAGCTTGTAGTCCTCCAGCGTGCTCATCGGTGTCGCAACCCCTTGGTGACTGATCAGCCCCAGGTCCCGCGCTTCGATCTGCCGGCCTTCAGCCAGTACCAGCCCGCGCCGTACCCGGTTCGCCAGCTCGCGCACATTGCCTGGCCAGTCGTGGTTGCCCATGGCAATCAGGGCGTCTTCACTGAAACTGCGAGGACGGCGGCCGGTTTCATGGCTGTAGAAATGGGAAAAGTGGTTGGCCAGCATCGCCAGGTCGCCATTGCGTTCACGCAGCGGTGCGGTCACGACCTGCAACACGTTCAGGCGGTAATACAGGTCTTCGCGAAAACGCTGCTTGGCGATTGCGGCCTCCAGATCGACGTGGGTGGCGGCCAGCACCCGCACATCCACTGGAATCGGCTGGCTGCCGCCCACCCGCTCGATGTGCTTCTCCTGGAGAAAGCGCAACAGGTTGGCCTGCAGCTCCAGGGGCAAATCACCCACCTCGTCGAGAAACAGCGTGCCGCCGTTGGCTGCCTCGATCCGTCCGATCTTGCGCTGGTGGGCACCGGTAAATGCCCCCTTCTCGTGGCCAAACAGCTCGGACTGGATCAATTGTTCCGGAATCGCACCGCAATTGATCGCGATGAAAGGCTTGCTGTGACGCTGGGATTGCCGGTGCAGGGTGCGGGCGACCAGTTCCTTGCCGGTGCCGCTTTCCCCGCGAATCAGTACGGGCGACTCGGTGGGCGCCAGTTTGCTCAGCAGTTTGCGCAGCTCGCGAATCGACTTGCTGTCACCGAGCAGCTCGTGTTCGGGCTGTTCGATGTGCACCGTACCCTGCCCGCGCAGGCGCGCCATGCCGAACGCCCGGCCCAGCGTCACCTGAACCCTGGACACATCGAATGGCAGGGTGTGGAAGTCGAAAAACCACTCGCAGACAAAATCCCCGACATTCTGCAGCCGCAGGACTTCCTGATTGAGCACGGCGATCCACTCCGCACCGCTGCGGCTGATCAGCTCCTTGACGGCTTCGGGGCGCTCCAGATGAAACGGCTGCAGACGGAGCAGGCCGACGTCACAGGGTCGGTCAAGGGCATTGTCGAGGCTGCAGCTGTCGACGTCCCAACCTATGGCGCGCAAACCTGGCAACAAACGATGGCAGTCGTCACAGGGATCCACCACTAATAGGCGTCTTGATGCGGGCGCTTCAATCATGACTATTCCTTGGCGCCAAATCATAGGATTTTTATTAAAAACAGCCATTTGGCAAGCCCGACTGTAACGTTAGCAAGAATTTGACGCGGGCCTGGACCGTTGGTCTAAAGGTCTTGGATTCAACACTTATAAAAGGAGAGTTCATTAGTTGACGAACGCGTTGAACCTTTCACCCGGCTTTCAAAAACCGCCTGAATAGACGACCCGGGAAAAAAAGTTGAAATTTCGTTTATTTATATGTGACCCACCCCCGGGTAACGGGCATCAGTACAAGTAACCAGCCGAACGGTAAGCCCAACCGACGGCACATCACTTGATTGGGCACACAGAGAGAAGACCCCATGACAGCCCCGCTCCGTATCAACGAAGCTCTTTTGATTGCCGACCGCGCGTTCAAGCCATTTCAATGCGTGGCCTGGGCCCCACAAGACGGCAACGGTGAACTCAGCCTGACCGTCATCGACCGCACCAATACTCGCATTGGCCGCACGCAGATCCCCTGCAGCGCCTACACCGACCCTGCGCAACTTGAGCATGTTCTGGAAGAGGCGCGCAAAGAGCTGAGCCAGGAAGGTTACGCACTGCAATCGTGGTCCATGCCGCACTAAGTGTTTTGCGGATTACTTCAAAGTAATCCGCACCCTCCTGCCAATCGTTAGTTGCCCGGCGTTATCCGCCAGCGGTGACTTCGATCGCCACTCATTCGAACTTTCACGCGCCCTTTTGTTTACCTGGCTTAGCATTGGTTCGAAAAGACATCGTTCTGGCACACAGCGACCCTCCGCCTGTTATTTCTGCCAGTTGTGCATCTGGCCATTCAGGGGTTGAATGTTTCCCCAGTCGCCACACCCAGTCCTGGATAACGACGACTCGCAAGGAGATGCGTGCATGTCAGTCCAGACCGCTATGGATTTACCCCCGACGAAGAGCCATGCCGGCGAACTCGATAAGACCTTTGCCGGCACAGGCGTCACCCAGGTCTATTTCGCCGGCAGTCTCAGCAGCATGACCAACGGCGTCGCGCTCGATTCGGCAGGACGCTTGCTGATCGCGGCGAAGGTCGGCACGCCGGGCGGCAGCCGTTTTGGCCTGGCCCGACTGCTGGCCGACGGCTCGGCGGACCTGGCGTTCGGCCAACAGGGCAGCGTCATCAGTCAATTCGAACCGGGCTTCGAGGCCATGGCCGGCAACGTCCGGGTACTTGCCGATGGCTGCATTTTGCTGGCCGGCCTGCACTATGAAGACGCCAACCACACACTCCCGGCCCTGGCGCTGTTCGATCAGCACGGCAAACCGGTGCGATCATTTGCCGACAATGGACGTTGCGTGGTGCGTCTGCCCGGCCATCTTTCCCGTGGCGCACGCGATGCCTGGTTGCCGCCAGGCGTGCCCGGAGCCGAAGTCTGTGATCTCCAGGTACAGCCAGACGGCAAGATCCTGCTGCTGGCCAACCATCATTTCGAACAGGCCGATCACGTTGGCCTGCTGATCCGGCTCACGGCCGACGGCGCGCCGGATGAGAGCTTCAACGGTCGCGGCTTCGTGCTGGTTCGGCACTTGCTGATGAACACCTGGCTCGGCAGCCTGCTGCTGCAACGCGATGGGCGGATACTGGTGGGTGGCTCGATCAACTTTCCTGAAGAAGGCCTGCTCGCGCGCTATCACAGCGACGGTTCGCTCGACGACCGCTTTGCCGTGGACGGCTTCATGAGTTTCATGGCCCAGGGGCGTAGGGCCCAGGTCAGCCAGATCGTCCAGCAGAACAACGGTGACGTGCGCTGCTTCGGCAGCAGCCGCGACCCGATGCATTGCATGGCCCTGACGCTCCACAGCAACGGCCGCCCGGACATTCACGACAACGGCGGTCAGCCGCGATTACTGGAGATTGGCCGCAGCGGCTGCCAGTGGACCGCCGCTCACGCCCTGGCGGACGGCAGCGTGCTCACCGCCGGGGCCACGGTCGGGGGTGTCGAAGCGGATTTCATCCTGGCTCGACACCTGCCCGACGGGCAACTCGACAAGCATTTTGGCAATGGCGTGGGCTGGGTCCGCACCCGCCTGAGCCGCAGCCCCGATACCGCGACATCGCTCGCCGTGCAGGCCGATGGCAACATTGTCGTGGGCGGCTTTTCCCTGGATGGCAATTACCGGGCGATGGTCGCGCGGTATCTCGGGTAATCACTCCGATTCTTCCTACGCTTGATCTTACCTTCGGCTTACGGCAACTTGCGCGCTTCTAACGATAAGGAGTCGCCAATGTCCGGTTCAATGGCCCAGGCGTTCGCGCATAATTTTCTCGGGCAATCACCTCGCTGGTACAAGATCACCCTCATCGGCTTTCTGGTGCTCAATGCCTTGGTGTGCTGGACCGTGGGCCCGGTGGCTGCCGGTTGGCTGCTGGTGCTGGAATTCATCTTCACCCTGGCCATGGCGCTCAAGTGTTACCCGCTGATGCCCGGCGGTTTGCTGCTGGTCGAAGCCCTGCTGCTGAAGATGACCACACCCCAGGCGCTCTACGACGAACTGCTGCACAACTTCCCGGTGATCCTGCTCCTGATGTTCATGGTGGCGGGCATTTACTTCATGAAGGACCTGCTGCTGTTTCTGTTTTCCCGTCTGCTGCTCGGCGTTCGTTCCAAGGCGATGCTGGCCCTGATGTTCTGTTTCCTGTCGGCGTTCTTGTCGGCATTTCTCGATGCGCTGACGGTGACCGCCGTGATCATCAGCGCGGCCGTGGGGTTCTATTCGGTGTATCACCGGGTCGCCTCGGGCAACGACCCTCGCCAGGACAGCGAATTCAGCGATGACCGGCATCTGCCCAGGCTGCACCATGACGACCTCGAACAATTCCGCGCCTTCCTGCGCAGCCTGCTGATGCACGGCGCCGTCGGCACCGCACTGGGCGGCGTCTGCACCCTGGTCGGCGAGCCGCAGAACCTGCTGATCGGTCACGAGATGGGCTGGCATTTTTCCGAGTTCTTCCTGAAGGTCGCGCCGGTTTCCCTGCCGGTGCTGGTGGCTGGCCTGGTGACCTGCGTGCTGCTGGAAAAATGGCGCTGGTTCGGTTACGGCACGCTGTTGCCAGACAACGTGCGCGCCGTGCTGGCCAATTACGCCGCCGAAGACAACGCCGAACGCACCTCGCGCCAACGCGCGACGCTGATCGTTCAGGGCCTGGCCGCACTGATCCTGATTGCCGGCCTGGCCTTCCACATTGCCGAGGTCGGCCTCATCGGCCTGATGGTGATCGTGCTGATCACCGCCTTCACGGGCATCACCGATGAGCACCGCCTCGGTAACGCCTTCAAGGACGCCATGCCGTTCACCGCGTTGCTGGTGGTGTTCTTTGCCGTGGTGGCGGTGATTCACGATCAGCAGTTGTTCAGGCCGCTGATCCAGTGGGTGCTGGCTCTGCCGACGGACCAGCAACCGGGCATGCTGTTTATCGCCAACGGTTTGCTATCAGCCATCAGTGACAACGTGTTCGTCGCCACCATCTACATCACGGAAGTCAAACAGGCATTCCTGTCCGGTCACATCAGCCGCGAGCATTTCGACACCCTGGCGATTGCCATCAACACCGGCACCAACCTGCCGAGCGTGGCGACCCCCAACGGCCAGGCGGCGTTTCTCTTCCTGCTGACGTCGGCGATTGCACCGCTGATTCGCCTGTCCTATGGGCGCATGGTGTGGATGGCGTTGCCGTACACCGTGGTGATGGGGGGACTGGGGTGGTATGCGGTGAGTTACTGGTTGTAACCCGCTGTTGAAAAGCGATCGGTGGGAGCGAGCCTGCTCGCGAAGAGGCCTGCAGGCTCGATATCCATGGTGACTGACTCACCGCTATCGCGAGCAAGCCCGCTCCCACAGGTTTTTTGGCGATATTCAATATCTGGGTTCGCCATCAGCCTCTGTGGGAGCGGGCTTGCTCGCGAAGAGGCCTGCAGGCTCGATATCCTTGGTGTCTGACCTACCGCTATCGCGAGCAGGCTCGCTCCTAAAGGGGGCTAACGAGGCAGGATATACCGCTCGATGGCCTGCGCTGCGCCGTCTTCGGTGTTGGCGGCGGTGACGACGTCAGCCTGGCGCTTGACCGCCTCCTCCGCCTGCCCCATGGCAATCGACAGCCCGGCACGCTGAAACATCGCCGGGTCGTTGCCGCCATCGCCCATGGCCGCGGTCTGCGCCAGCGCGACGCCGAGGAACGTGGCCAGCGTTTCCAGCGCCTCGCCTTTGTTGGCTTGCATGGCGGTCACGTCCAGGTAGACCGGTTGCGAGCGCGACACCTGGGCCTGGCCCTCGACCTTCGGCAGCAATTGCGCCTCCAGTTCGATCAACAGCTGCGTGTTGTTGCTCGCCGCGACGATCTTGTCGATGCGCTGCAGGTACGGCTCGAAACTGTCCACGACCACTGGCGGATACCCCAGACCGT
Source organism: Pseudomonas sp. IT-P12 (assembly GCF_949767465.1). Classification (NCBI taxonomy): domain Bacteria; kingdom Pseudomonadati; phylum Pseudomonadota; class Gammaproteobacteria; order Pseudomonadales; family Pseudomonadaceae; genus Pseudomonas; species Pseudomonas sp. IT-P12. The sequence continues at coordinate 1,158,822 of NZ_CATKPY010000011.1, forward strand.
GTTGTTCCCGAGGCACCATTGGCCCCTCCGGGTCCTTGACCAGCCAGTCGCCACCGCTGAACACCCAGACCTCGATGTCCGCCAGGTCGGCGAACTGCGTCAGCGTGGTCAACGCCGCCGTGGCGGGCAAGTAATGCGCGACCAGCAGGCTGCCATCGGGATGCACGATCGTGCCGCCATTGAACGCCGCCGTCGGCAAATCGACGCCCAGGGCTTCGATCTGCTGCAACATGGCCTTGGGGGGACGCCCGGTCGCCAGGCTGAACAGGACGCCCGCCTCGCGCAACGAACGCACGGCGTCGAGGGTCCTTTGGCTGAGACTGTGGTCAGGCAGCAACAACGTGCCGTCCATGTCACTGAGCAGAAACCGGATGGGTTGTGGCGTGGCGTCACTCATCCGAGGCCATGCCAGACGCGGCCATCGCGGGTCAGCAGGTCTTCGGCGGCGCTCGGCCCGTCTTCGCCGGCGGCATAGCTCTGCACACTCGCGTCCTGTTGCCAGGCATCGAGGAATGGCTGCACCGCGCGCCAGCCGTTCTCAATGTTGTCGGCACGCTGGAACAGCGTCTGATCGCCCGTCAGGCAATCGTAGATCAGGGTTTCGTAGCCGGTGGACGGCTGCATTTCGAAGAAATCCTTGTAGGCAAAACCCAGTTCGATATTGGCCATTTTCAACGCCGGTCCAGGGCGTTTGGCCAGCAGGTCGAACCACATGCCTTCATTTGGCTGAATCTGGATCCGCAGATAGGTCGGCTGCAGCTCATCGACCTCGGTGTCGCGGAACTGCGCGTAGGGCGCCGGCTTGAAGCAGATGACGATCTCGGTGTCGCGCACGCTCATGCGCTTGCCGGTGCGCAGGTAGAACGGCACACCGACCCAGCGCCAGTTGTCGATCATGACCTTGAGGGCCACGTAGGTTTCGGTGCTGCTGTCGGGCGCGACGTTGTTTTCCTGGCGATAACCGGGCAACGACTTGCCCCCGACCTCGCCAGCGACGTATTGGCCGCGCACCGAGTTGGCCCGCGCTTCTTCGGTGGACCAGGGCCGAATGGCCCCCACCACCTTGGCTTTCTCGCCTCGGACCGCATCGGCGCCAAAGGCTGCCGGCGGTTCCATGGCCACCATGGCCAGCAACTGAAACAGGTGATTGGGCACCATGTCCCGCAACGCGCCCGTGTGCTCGTAAAAACTGCCACGGGTCTCCACGCCGACGGTTTCGGCGGCGGTGATCTGCACGTGGTCGATGTAATGATTGTTCCAGAACGCTTCGAACAGGCTGTTGGAGAACCGGCTGATCAGAATGTTCTGCACGGTCTCCTTGCCCAGGTAATGGTCGATCCGGTAGATCTGGTTTTCCGTCATCACCTTGAGCAGGCAGGCATTCAAGGCTTCGGCGGTGCGCAGGTCGGAACCGAACGGTTTTTCGATCACCACCCGCCTGAAGGCTTCCGGGGTTTCCTGCAGCAAACCGGCGGCGCCGAGGCGGCGCACCACTTCGCTGAAGAAACGCGGCGCGGTGGCCAGGTAGAACACCGCATTGCCGGTGCCGCTGGCGGCGATTTTCTCGGCCAGCGCCTGATAGGTGCTGTCGTCCAGGAAGTCGCCCTGGACATAGCTGATGCCCTTGGCCAGTTGGGCCCACAGTTGCGGATCGAGGGCCTGGTCGCCCTTGCCGACCTTGCTCGCCACTTCGGCGCGAATGAAATCCTCGAGCTTTTGCGCAAAGGCCTCATCGGTGATGGCGTTGTGGTCAACGCCGACGATCCGCAACCCATCCCCCAGCAGGCCGTCGCGACTCAGGTTGTACAGCGCCGGCATCAGCAGGCGCTTGACCAGGTCACCGTGGGCACCGAACAGGAACAGCGTGGTCGGTGGTGCAGGTTCTGCCTTGGATTTGTTGCGGATCAGTCGGGTCATTTTTTCGCCGTCTCCACGTGACCACCGAAGCCGAAGCGCTGGGCCGAGAGGATCTTGTCACCGAAGGTGCCCTGCCCGCGCGAACGATAGCGGGCAAACAGCGAGTTCGACAGCACCGGTACCGGCACCGCCTGTTCCATGGCCGCCTCGATGGTCCATTGACCTTCGCCGCTGTCCGCCACGGAGCCGGAGAAATTATCCAGCTGCGGATCGGCCGCCAGGGCATCGGCGGTCAGGTCGAGCAACCACGACGAGACCACGCTGCCACGGCGCCAGACTTCGGCGATGTCGCCGACGTTCAGGTCGAAGCGCTGGTCTTCCGGCAGTTGGGTGCTGGACTTGGTCTTGAGAATGTCGAAGCCTTCGGCGAAGGCCTGCATCATGCCGTACTCGATGCCGTTATGGATCATCTTGACGAAGTGCCCGGCGCCCGCAGGGCCGGCGTGGATGTAGCCGCGCTCGGCACGGTCGTCTTCGGACTTGCGGTCCCGGGTGCGAGGAATATCGCCCATGCCCGGCGCCAGGCTGGCGAACAACGGGTCAAGGCGCAGCACGGTCTCGGCGTCGCCACCGATCATCATGCAATAGCCGCGCTCCAGGCCCCAGACACCGCCCGACGTGCCGACGTCGATGTAGTGCAGGCCTTTTTCCGACAGCGTCTTGGCACGACGGATGTCATCCTTATAGAAGGTGTTGCCGCCATCGATGATGGTATCGCCCGGTTCGAGCAAGGTGCTCAGGGTGTCGATGGTGTCTTCGGTCGGTGCGCCTGCTGGCAGCATGACCCAGATCGCTCGTGGCTTGGACAGACCGGCAACCAGGGCCGGCAGGTCGGCCACGCCGCTGGCGCCTTCGGCGGCCAGCGTATCGACAAAGGCTGTATTGCGATCGTAAACAACGGTGGTGTGCCCGTTGAGCATCAGGCGCCGCGCGATATTGCCGCCCATGCGGCCCAGTCCAATAATCCCGAGTTGCATGTGCTGATGCTCCCTACTACAAATAAAGTGTGTCAATGGTTATAGCCCAACGCGACTAATGGGGGTTAGTCCAGAGCGTCGGCATGAAGTTTCCGGGCATTGTGCCCGATCCCGATGGATAACGTCGGGAATCGTTGCAAAGACACAACGACCGTGAAAAATAAAAAAGTTCCCTTCCCGGGCAAAAGAAATCAAAATTGGCGCCGATAGTAGATCTGCACCCGATGTCGGGGCAGTTTTACAGTTGAGGCAGCCATTTGCGAGGTGAGCAATGGGCACAGTACAAGCAGCACGGCCAGCACAAACCCTTTACGTCACGATCCGCCGCGATGAATTGCGCCAGTTGAAAGACGAACGCGACCAGTTGAAGCAGGAAGTCGAACAATTGCGCCTGCTGACGCAAGGTCTCCAGGCTCCGAAGCCGGTCACCCTGCGTGCTCCCCACGCCTGATCCCCGCCTGACTCGGAAACAGCCCCGGCGCTGTTTCCGAACGCCATCACGATTCACCCACGCAAAGCTCACGAAACTTTCACAAGCGCTTGTCGATACTCCGCCCCTTTAGGGTCGCCCGGTATCCGAGCGGCACCCGTTCGTCGGCGACTTTGCGGTCCCGGCGGTGGAACGTGATTTCGGCTGGAGCACGCAATGGCTTTGTTTCAACGCAGCAGTTCGACTGAGAAAGGATTCGATTGGCCAGGGTTTCTCTGGCTGTTCCTGTTCTTCTGGTATTTCTCGGGCATCACCCAACTGCTGATCCAGTTGACCGGCACCTCGGGCTTCACCGGGTTTCGCCAAGCCTTCGTGATGAGCGCCGTCTGGCTGGCGCCAATGCTGCTGTTCCCGAAACAGACCCGGGTCATGGCGGCAGTGATCGGCGTGGTGCTGTGGGCCTGCTCCATGGCCAGCCTTGGCTACTTCTTCATCTATCAGCAGGAATTTTCCCAAAGCGTCATCTTCATCATGTTCGAGTCGAACGTCGCTGAAGCCGGCGAGTACATGACCCAGTACTTCGCCTGGTGGATGGTGCCGGCGTTCCTGGCCCATACGCTGTTTGCCTACTTCCTGTGGACGCGGTTGCGCCCGGTGTACCTGCCACGCGGTCGCGCACTGGTGGCGGCGACGGCCATCGTGGTCGCCGTGGTCGGTTATCCCTTGATCAAGCAAACCCTGCGCACCGGCAGCCTGGCCGACGGCTTCGAGAAATTCGAAACCCGCATCGAACCCGCTGTGCCGTGGCAGATGGCCGTGGCCTATCACCGCTACCTCGATACCCTGGCCGGCATGCAGGACATGCTTACCAGCGCCAGCCAGGTTCCCCCGTTGCGCAACCTGAAGGACTCAATGGCCGACCAGCCGGCCACCCTGGTGCTGGTGATCGGTGAATCCACCAACCGCCAGCGCATGAGCCTCTACGGCTACCCGCGCCAAACCACGCCGGAACTGGACAAGCTCAAGGAGCAACTGGCGGTCTTCGATAACGTCATCACCCCGCGCCCCTACACGATCGAGGCCTTGCAGCAGGTGCTGACCTTCGCCGACGAGGAAAACCCCGACCTGTACCTGTCGACCCCGTCGCTGGTGCGCATGATGAAACAGGCCGGCTACAAAACCTTCTGGATCACCAACCAGCAGACCATGACCAAGCGCAACACCATGCTCACGACCTTCTCCGAACAGGCCGACGAACAGGTGTACCTGAACAACAACCGCAACCAGAATGCCGCCCAGTACGATGGCGATGTGATCGAGCCGTTCAACAAGGCCCTCGCCGATGCGGCGCCACGCAAGTTGATCGTCGTGCACCTGCTGGGCACGCACATGAGCTACCAGTACCGCTATCCGTCGAGCTTCGACAAGTTCCAGGACCGCAACGGCGTACCGGCCGGCGTACGTGACGATCAGTTGCCGACCTACAACAGCTACGACAACGCGGTGCTGTACAACGACTTCGTGGTCTCGAGCCTGATCAAGGATTACGCCAAGACCGACCCGAACGGCTTCCTGCTGTACCTTTCCGACCATGGCGAGGATGTTTTCGACTCGGCGGGTCACAACACCCTGGGACGCAACGAAGCCAAGCCGACAGCGCCGATGTACACCATCCCGTTCATCGCCTGGGCTTCACCGAAATGGCGTGAAAGCCACGACTGGAACTTCGCCGACGACCTGGACCGTCCCTACAGCAGCTCGCACCTGATTCATACCTGGGCCGATCTGGCGGGGCTGAGTTTCGACGAGCTGGACCGCAGCAAGAGCCTGGTCAGTGCCGACTTCAAGGCGCGCCCCTTGATGATCGGCGACCCTTATGCACGCGAGCAGAAGGCGTTGATCGACTTCAGCCTGATCAAGCCCAAGGTGAAGCCGGACCCGGCGGAAGTGGTGGTGAAGTAATCCTGTCAGGGGCCGGTTCCGGCCCCTTTTTTCTGCGCCTCCCGCGCCGAATGTCCGAACATGGGTGCCGTTAATTCCCGTTTAACGAAGTCGGGCGGACAATTGCCTTTCGACATGGCTTCATGGATGGAAGGCACCCGTTATCCGTTATGGGAGACGCACCATGAAACGCACACCCGTGATCATGGCCGGCCTGATGACCTTTGTTTCGGTCGGCGCATCGGCCGAAGGCGGCGCTGAACGCATGCGCTATTACTACGAAAGCCTGAGGGCCGGCCAACAGGCCCAACAAACCCGGCAAACCACCGAGCTCAAGGTTCCAGACGATCAAACGGCGCAGGTGACCGAGCGCTACAAACCCTAATGCAAACCGCCTTGACGTGGGAGCGCGCCCCGCTTGTCGGCGCCGCTCCCACCGACCTACGGCAAGGGCCTGGTCCAGAACCGCATCCGGCCGTGCGCCGGGTCGGATTCCATTTCCATCCTCAACTGTGGGAGCGAGCCTGCTCGCGATGAGCCTGAGATCACCGCGCTGAAAAAGCAAGCCTGCGCCATCACTGCCGCCGATTGCCGGCAGCCGGTCTCGCGCCCCCATCAAAAAAGCAAGCGACGCGAAGGTCAATGCCCCCAGATCAACGCTTCGGTCCATCCCAGTTCGGCAAAATCCGCCGCGCGCAGGCCTGACTCGCCGGCACAGAAAAACTCGTCCAGTTGTGGTGGCACGATCGAGGTTCCACTGAGCATCGCGTGCACCTGGCCACGGTGGTGAATCTGGTGCTCGAACAGGTGCGACAGCAGGCGCAAGCGACTGTCGTGTTGCGGGGTTTCGCGGGCGATGGTCACGATCCTGCCCAGGTCAGCATCACGCAGTTGCTCGCAATAGGCGATCAGCCGGCGATCCACCTGGGCCTGTTCGCGCGCAAGGTCTGTGGCGTCGGTACAGGGTTCGTCGACGGTGAAAAACACCAGGCAGTCCGGATGGGGCACGTCCGCGCGCAACTCTCGCTCCAGCGCATCCACATAAAACCAGTCAACGGTCAGGATATGGTTGAGCGTCGCGCGCAGGCTGGGGAAGAAACTCACCCGCGGCGCCGCCAGATCGTCAGGGCTCAACTGGCGCCAGGCCTTGGCCAGCCGATGATTGGCCCAGGCGTTCTGATACGCCATGGTCAGTAAGTGATGGGACAAGGGCTGATTCATGTCGCGCTCCCTGAGTTCAAGCGTCGGCGAAACGTTGCAGCTGCATTTCCTGTAGTCGGCTAAGGGTGCGGCGGAAGGGAAACTCCAGATAACCTTCGGTGTAGAGCGATTCCATTGGCACCTGCGCTTCGAGGTACAACGGCACTTTGCGGTCGTAGCATTCGTCCACCAGCGCGATGAAGCGCCGGACACCGTCGTCATGCACCGACAGCTGGGGCAATTCGCGATCACCCGCCGCCACCCGTTCGGCACCGTCTTCCGTGCCGCGGGCAATGCGCCCTTCGCGCTTTTGCGCGCTGAGGTTGGGCACATCACTCAACAGAATAGCCTTGTAGGTGTCGCACAGGGCCATGAAATCCATGGCCGCCAGAGGCTGTTCGCACAGATCGGCGTAACGGCTCCAGAGCACGCTGTCGCTGGCCTGCACCACGTCCAGTGAACGGTAGCCAACCTTGATCGGCTCGCGGGACACCGACTGGCCGGCGGTCAGGGTCTTGAACACCTCGGCCAGCGCGCCGGGCTGTCCGGGCTCGGCGACCCAATAGCGCTGCAAACCGGTGCCGGGATGCAGGCGATGATCTTCGCCGCCATCCACCGCAATCACCTGCATGTGCCGCTTGATCGCCTCGATGGCCGGCATGAAGCGCTCCCGGTTGAAGCCATCGGCATACAATAGGTCGGGCGGCTGGTTGGAGGTGCACACCACCACCACGCCCTGGTCGAACATTTCCTGGAACAAGCGCCCGAGAATGATCGCATCGCCAATGTCATTGACGAACAACTCATCGAAACACAGCACGCGCACGGCTTCGCTCAATTCCCGGGCCAGCGCTTTGAGCGGGTCGGCGGTGCCTGTCAGCTGAAACGAACGCTGATGCACCCAGCCCATGAAGTGATGGAAATGCTGGCGCCTGGCCGGGACGTGCAGGCCTTGATGGAACTGATCCATCAACCAGGTCTTGCCACGCCCGACCGGCCCCCACAGGTACACGCCCTGCACCGGCGTAGGGCCGCCTGCGTGCAGCGCTTCGTAACACTTTTGCAGGGCCCAGACAGCGTGTTCCTGGGCTTCGTCCTGGACGAAGCCCTTCTGTTCGATGGCGTGTTGCCAGGCGCTTAAGGGAGAGTCGGCATTCATGCGCGGCAGTATGCCATCGCCGCACCACGACGACAGGGAAAATATCCAGCCCCTGATTTCGAGCCCCAAAGCACCTTGACCAAATAAATTACAAGCATCATATTAATACATGTCGAGTGAAATTTATAACGCACCGCGTCTTTTCTTCCAGGAGTCTTCCCCATGCATTACAAAGTATTCGGCCGCAAAACCGGCCTGCGTGTCTCGGAACTGGCGCTGGGCGCCGGCAACTTTGGTACCGGCTGGGGCCATGGCGCCGAGCGCGATGAAGCCCGGCGCATCTTTGAAGGCTACCTGGAGGCCGGGGGCAACTTCATCGACACCGCCAACGGTTATCAGGGCGGACAGTCGGAAGCCATGCTGGGCGAACTCATCGGCCCGGAGCGCGATCGCCTGGTCGTCGCCACGAAATACAGCCTCGGGACCACGCCGGCAGCGAGCATTTCCCACACCGGCAACAGTCGCAAGAACATGGTGCGCGCCGTGGAAGAAAGCCTGAAACGGCTCAAGACCGATCACATCGACCTGTTCTGGGCCCACATGAGCGACGGCGTGACACCGATGGAAGAAATCCTCCGGGGTTTTGACGACCTGGTGCGCGCCGGCAAGATTCATTACGCCGGGCTGTCGAACTTCCCGGCGTGGCGCATCGCCCGCGCCGACATACTGGCCGAACTGCGTGGCTTTGCGCCGATTGCCGCGATTCAGGTCGAGTACAGCCTGGTGGAGCGCAGCGCCGATCGGGAAATGCTGCCGATGGCCGAAGCCCTGGGGCTGGCCGCCACGTTGTGGTCGCCGCTGGGTGGCGGCTTCCTCACGGGCAAATATCGCCACAACGACGGCGACAACCGCGCGAGTAAACTCGGCATGCTGGTTCACGCCGAAAAAAGCGCCCGGGAGACCGCCCTGCTCGACACCCTGCTCGCGGTCGCCAAAGAATCGGACGCCAGCCCGACCCACGTGGCCATCGCCTGGCTCCTGGAAAAAGCCCGGCGCTCGACAACAGCGCTGATCCCGATCCTGGGCTCTCGTTCCCGTGAACAACTGGACGGGACGCTGGGGGCGTTGAACCTGCGGTTGAGTGCCGAGCAGTTGTCGCGACTGGATTCGGTCAGCGCCGTGGAAGCGGGTGTGCCCCATGGCACCATCGCCGGGTCGCAGCCACGCTACTCCGGGACTGAGACCCTGGACCTGCCGATCATTCCAGTGGCCTGACCCCCTACCCTACGTGGGAGCGAGCCGGCTCGCTCCCACAGGTTTTGTGTCACACGGGTTTTCTGGCATCCTTCGCCTCCCTTTTCCGACCCGGCCACCTTTCGGCACGCAAACCACCATGATCGCCTCTGAAAAAGCCCCCGCTCCGCGCCACAGCGACCTGCTCTACGGCCTCGACGACCGCCCGCACCTGACCGCCACGGTGTTCGCTGCGCTGCAACATGTCCTGGCCAGCTTCGTCGGGATCATCACCCCGACCCTGATCATGGGCAGTGCCCTTGGCCTGCAAAGCGAAATTCCCTACCTGATCAGCATGGCGCTGTTCGTGTCCGGGCTGGGGACCTTCGTCCAGGCGCGGCGGATCGGCCCCATCGGCTCGGGGCTGCTGTGCCTGCAAGGCACCAGTTTTTCCTTTATCAGCGTCATCCTCAGCGCCGGTTTCATGGTCAAGGCCCGGGGTGGCGGCACGGATGAAATTCTCTCGACGATCTTCGGCGTGTGCTTTTTCGCGGCATTCATCGAGGTCGCGTTGAGCCAGTTCATCGGCAAGCTGCGGATGCTGATCACGCCGGTGGTGACCGGGACGATCATCACCCTGATGGGGTTGTCGCTGATCAAGGTCGCCATGACCGACATCGCCGGCGGCTTCGGCGCAACCGACCTGGGCGCAGCCAGCCATCTGGGGCTGGCGGCCCTGGTGCTGGGCACCATCGTGGTCCTGAACCGGGTGGATGTGCCGTTCCTGCGCCTCGGCGCCATCGTCATCGCCCTCACCCTCGGCTACTTCGTCGCCTGGCTCATGGGCCGGGTGGATTTCGCCAGCCTGCCCGAGGTGCCACTGATGAGCGTGCCGGTGCCGTTCAAGTACGGGTTCAACTTCGACTGGGTGGCGTTCGTGCCGGTGGCCGTGATTTTCCTGGTGTCACCGCTGGAAGCCGCCGGTGACCTGACGGCCAACTCGATGATTTCCCGGCAGCCGGTCAAAGGCCCGGTGTACATCCGCCGGATCAAGTCCGGCCTGCTGGCCGACGGGCTCAACTCGGCCATGGCTGCAGTGTTCAACAGCATGCCGATGGTCACCTTCGCGCAGAACAACGGCGTGATCCAGCTGACCGGCGTCGCCAGTCGCTACGTGGCGTTTTTCATCGCCGGCCTGCTGGTGCTGCTGGGGCTGTTCCCGATGATCGGCGCGGTGCTGCAACTGATGCCCAAACCGGTGCTCGGCGGTGCTGAGCTGGTGATGTTCGGCACGGTGGCGGTGGCCGGTGTGAAGATCCTCGCCGAAGCCGGCCTGCACCGGCGCAACATGTTGATCGTGGCCATTTCCATCGGCATGGGCCTGGGCGTGGCGGCCGTGCCGGAGGTGCTGCGCGAACTGCCCAAGGCGTTGCACAACATCTTCGAATCGCCGATCACCGTCGGTGCGTTGTGCGCTATCGTGCTGAATATCTTCCTGCCCGAGGAGTTCATCGAGCTGGAAGAAGACGATTTCGACCCGGAAGCCTCGATTCTCCAGGTCATGGAGAACCCGGATGTCCCGGCCAAGGGTGAACCCGCTCCGCCAGAGGTTGTCGCACAGTTGAACCGCTAGGCAAGCTCAAGGCCGAGCCCCGGTGGTTCGGCCTTTTCTTCAAGAGAGCTTGCCCATGCGCCGCATCCACGCCATTGTCCTTTCCCTCCTGCTGCTGTCCCTCAGCGCCTGCGCGCTGCTGCCCGATCGCGACCCGTTGAACATCAACGTGGTGGGCTTCGACCCGCTGCCCAGCCAGGACATGGAAGTGCGCTTTGCCGTGAAAATCCGCGTGCAGAACCCCAACGACACCGCCATCGACTACAACGGCGTGGCCCTGGACCTGTCCGTCAACGGCCAGCCCCTGGCCTCCGGTGTCAGCGATCAGTCCGGTTCGATCGCGCGCTTTTCCGAGACGGTGCTGAGCGTGCCGGTCAGCGTTTCGGCGTTCTCGGTGCTGCGCCAGACCCTGGGCCTGAGCCAGACCCAAACCCTGAACAACCTGCCCTACGTCCTGCGCGGCAAACTGGCGGGAGGCTTGTTCGGCACCAAGCGTTTCACCGATAGTGGCAAGCTCAGCCTGCCGGGATCGACGACGGGCACCTGGTAAACACATCCGCCAAGGAGCCACACCGCGCATGGATGCCCTGCCCACGCTCTACACCGAACGCCTGATCCTGCGCCCGCTGGAGTTGGCCGATGCCGATGGCATTCAACAACAGTTTGCGCACTGGGAAGTGGTGCAGTACTTGAACGCACTGGTCCCCTGGCCCTATCCCTCGGACGGCGCCCTGACCTACCTGCGCGACATCGCTCTGCCGGCGATTGCCCGTGGCGAGGAATGGCACTGGTCGATCCGCTTGAAATCCGCGCCAGCGCAATTGATCGGCAATGTCAGCCTGATGAATGAACCGGACAACAACCGGGGTTTCTGGCTGGGTCCGGCCTGGCAAGGCCGGGGATTGATGACTGAAGCCTGTGCCGCCGTGACCCGATACTGGTTCGAAACCCTGGGCCGCTCCGTTCTGCGTGTGCCCAAAGCGGCGGCCAACACCGGCTCGCGCAAGCTCTCGGAGCGTACCGGCATGCGCCTGATCCGCACCGGGGAAGACGACTTCGTCAGCGGTCGGTTACCCAAGGAAATCTGGGAAATCACTCGGGAGGAGTGGCTGGCGCAGGGTTGAACCACTCACACCGTTGAGGCCCCCTGTGGGGGTGGGCCCGCTCGCGAGGCGGCAGATCAGGCGACCCGATGTTCCTGAACGTCCGCTATCGCGAGCAGGCTCGCTCCCACAGAGAGTGATGTGCCGACTAAGGACAACAGGTTCAACCGGTGAACTTGACCCCTGGCCTGGCCCGCTCATCCACCGTCAACTCGAACACGTCCGGCCGCGCATAGTGGCCCACCACATCGTAGTCATACCGCGCGCGGACCAACTCGTCGGTGTCGATTTCAGCGCTGATCAATCCAGCGCCGCCCCGCAGCGGTCCGGCCAGGACGTCGCCCATCGGTCCGACGATCACGCTGCCGCCGGCGATCAACGGGCGCTCCGCCGGCCAGTTGGCGATTTCCACTCCCAGCGCTTGCGGGGAGTCCTGAACCTGGCAGGCACTGACCACGAAACACCGGCCCTCATGGGCAATATGGCGCATGCTGACCTGCCACATGTCGCGCTCGTCCACCGTTGGCGCGCACCACACCTCGATCCCCTTGGCGTACATCGCGGTGCGCAGCAGCGGCATCATGTTTTCCCAACACACCACCGCGCCGAGGCGTCCGACCTGGCTGTCGATCACCGGCAGGGTCGAACCATCGCCCTTGCCCCAGATCAAGCGCTCCGTACCGGTCGGCATCAATTTGCGATGTTTGGCCACCAACCCCGCCTGCGGATCGAAATACAACGCGGTGCAATACAGGGTGCTGCCGGCACGTTCGATCACACCGATCACCAGGTTCGCCCCGGTCCGCGTCGCGAGCCCGGCCAGCGCTTCGGTTTCCGCGCCGGGCACATCGATGGCGTTGGCAAAATAGCGGGCGAAGGCTTCACGACCTTCGGGCAGTCGATAACCCAGTTGAGTGCCAAACCCCTCGCCTTTCGGGTAACCGCCCAACAGCGCTTCGGGCATGACCACCAGCGCGGCGCCCGATTCAACGATGGCGCTTTCATACGAGAGAATCTGTTCCAGGGTTTGCGCCTTGCCGCCGGGCAAAGCGCCGATCTGCAGCGCAGCAACGATTGATTTGGGCATTGCGATCTCTCCATTCACTTCAGGTGTTGCTCATTCTCCGGCGCCACGGGATCATGAATAAAGCCCGCCTTACTGCTGAATGATATGAATCAAATGAATATCGCAACACTCGACCTCAACTTGCTCAAAGTCTTCGAAGCGCTGCATGAAGAATCCAGCGCCAGCCGTGCGGCGCTGCGCCTGGGCGTGACGCAGTCAGCCGTCAGCGCGGCCTTGCGCCGGTTGCGCGAGGTGTATGGTGATCAGCTGTTCGTGCGCACGGGCCGCGGGCTGGCGCCCACGCTCCAGGCCAACCAATTGAAACCGGTGGTCAGCGAAGCCTTGAACAAATGTCGGCAGAGCCTGGCGATGGTCGATCCGGCGGCGCATCAGTACGACGGCCGCTCGGTGACGGTCGGGTTGTCGGATGATTTCGAAATTGCCTACGGCCGTCGCCTGATCGAAGAAATTGCCCGCTGCGCGCCGAAGTTGCGCCTGATCTTTCGCCAGACCCACAGCCAGATCGTCGCTCAGGCGCTGATGGAGCGCAGCATCGACCTGGCGATCACCGCCGGCGGATTTGCCGAACGCCTGCTCAGCCGGCAGGTACTGGGCGAAGGCGATTATCAGTGCCTGGTCGATCCGATCAGCCTGGCCGAAGGGCAACAGCGGCTGAGCCTGGAAGAGTTCGTCGCGCGCGAGCACATTCTGGTGTCCTCGGGCGGTTTTATCGGGATCACCGATGAGGGCCTGGCGGCGCTGGGCCTGAGCCGGCGCGTTTGCGCTTCGACCACGCATTTCGCGGCGCTGCCGCACTTGCTCAAGGGCAGCCAGGCAGTGGCGACCATTCCGGCGCATGCCGCCCGCAGCATCGCGGCGTTGAGCGGCCTGGCCCTGCTGCCCTGCCCTTTGGCGCTGCCGCGCTATCCGGTCGAACTGGGCTGGCGCACCAGCACACAGCTGGATCCGGTGGTATTGAAGGTCCGCGAGGCGATTGTCGCCTGTTTCGCCTGAGGCCCGGCCTTACTTGCTGGCCGCCATCAAGCGGTTGACTTCACTGCGCACCATGTTGGCGTATTCCGGGGGCGACATGCCGTCGAGTTCGGCCCGGACCCACTCGGCCCATTTGCCTTTGCGCTTGGCCCGTTCGCCGAACAGCCGTGCCGCCTCGCCCTTGGCTTTGCCGAGGTTGTTCTGCCAGAGTTCGAACAGGCGCGACTTCTCGTCTTCCAGCGCCGCACGTTCGGCAAGGGGTTTATTGGCCAGATTGAAGCTCATGGGAATTACCTGCTGCGTAAATAGCCGTCATCTTACACTGTAGGAAGATATCCCCCGCGCTGGATTTCTTCTGGATCGAGCCCGTACGCAAAATCGCTGCAACTTTTACCGTCACCGCAGACTCCATTGTTCACTGCCCATTCATCCTCAAGGAGTAACCCAATGGCCCGGAAAACCGTCGCACAAGCTGCCGAAGATCAAATCAAGGATCAGGCCTTCAGCGAGCTTCAGGCGTTGATCGAAGAATCGGAAAAATTGCTCAAGAGCAGCGCTTCGCTGGTCGGTGAAGAAGCCGACACCCTGCGCGGGCAGATTGCCCAGAAACTGCAGCAGGCACGCGACTCGGTGACCAGCGTTCGCGACCGCACCTTGCCCGCGGTCGAAGCCACCGAGACCTACATTGGTGGCCATCCATGGCAGACCGTGGCGATTTCCGCCGGGTTCGGGCTGGTGGTGGGCCTGTTGCTGGGCCGCAAGTAAGACGAACCTCTCCGTGGAACGAGCCCGTTCGGTTCCACGGGGAGTGCCCCCTGTCAGCGGATTTGCAGCCTGTCAGTCGCCCGCCAATTCACGCAGATTCGCTAACGTCGCTTCATCCAGCGCAATCCCCTGTGCCGCGGATTTCGCCCGCTGGTGATGCCGACGATCACCCGGCAATCGCTTGAGCCCCACGCCATGCATCTGCCTCACCAGTTCCTGGCTGCGCTCGGCGAAGCTCTGCCCTGCCGCCTTGCTCGGGTCGATCACGATCAACAGTTGTCCGGTCCATGGCGTCCTTGCGCCAGGGTGGTTCGACCAGTCGAACTCGAAAGAGAAATGGCCGCCGGTCAACGCCGCCGCCAGCAACTCCACCATCATCGACAACGCCGAGCCCTTGTGCCCGCCAAACGGCAGCAACGCGCCGCCCTCGAGGATCGCCTTCGGGTCCTGGGTCGGCTGGCCGAGGCTGTCCACCCCCATGCCCGCCGGCAGGCGTTCGCCCTTGCGCGCGGCGATCTGCACATCGCCATGGGCGATGGCGCTGGTCGCCAGGTCGAAAACGATCGGGTCGCCGTCGGCCCGTGGCGCGGCGAAGGCAATCGGGTTGGTGCCGAACAGCGGACGATCGGCGCCGTGCGGCACCACGCAGGTCATGCTGTTGACCACGCTCAACGCCACCAGCCCTTCATAGGCGAACGGTTCGACGTCCGGCCACAACGCCGCGAAATGGTGTGAATTACGAATCGCCAGTACCGCGATGCCGGCACTGCGGGCCTTTTCCACCAGCAAGCCGCGCGCGGCCGCCAGGGCTGGCTGGGCGAAACCGTTGCCGGCATCGACACGGACGAACCCGGACGCCACGTCCTCGACCACCGGTACGGCCTGGCCGTTGACCCAGCCGCTCTTGAGGGTCGACACGTAACCCGGGATGCGGAAAACACCATGGCTGTGCGCACCGTCGCGCTCGGCGCCGGCACAGTTTTGCGCCAGCACCCGGGCGACCTCCGGCGAGGTGCCATGGCGCAGAAAGATCTTCTCAAGCAACCCTGTCAGCTCGTCGAGGCCCAGGTTGTGCGAGACAGCAGTAGACACTTGATCGTGTGGCGCAGACATCTGAAGCTCCAGACTGATTATTGGAGGGGGCAACAGCGTGTGAAGACCCGCTGATTTACCACGCGAGACCGGCAGCCTGTCAACCTCTGCCCGCAACCGGCGCACAGCGCCAGCCATCGACGGTGCGTTAACTATCTACCGCCTGCGCGGCGGCGGCAGCTTTTAGTCTCGAGGCTCACCTCAACGGCGCACCCAGCGGCGCCCTGCACGAGACTCGACCATGCCTACACCTGCCACCCCGCTGCTTTTTCCCCAAGCCTTGCAATCGCCCGGCCACTGGACTGACCTGGGCAAAATCCACGGACTGACGCGCAAGGACTTCCAGTGGTTCAGCCACCTGAAGCTGGCCAGTCACACGCTGCGCAGCCAGCAGACGCCCCCGATGCTCGCCGAGCGCATCCGGGTCAGCACCGGCACCCTGTCGCTCCCCCTCGCGGGCTGCTTCGTGTTGAGTTCGACGCCCGACGAGAAGGGCGAAATTCTCTACACCCCCTACGGCGGTATCCGCAAGTTCGACAGCCGCACCCGCCTGACCGAGCACCTCAAGCGCCAGCTCGACAGCGCCGGTGAAGACGATGACCTGCTGGCCTTCATGAGCTTGTCCGCGCGCAAGACGCTGGCGGCGTCCAATGAGATCAAGGTCGGTTTCGAGACCATCGACGGGGACGTTTTCAGCGACCAACAGGCCCTTGTCACGAGCCACCAGCACAGCAACGACCAGGCGCTGCTCGACGAACTGCAACAACTGCCGAGCCTGGCCACGATGCTCGATACGGTGCTCGACGAAGCGTTGAAAGCGGCATTCCCCGGCCTGGATCAGCGTCGCACCCGGGTCGATTTCTACGCCGAAGCCACCCCGCGCCATGTCCCCACCCGGCGCTGGATCGGCTCCCGGTCTCTGAGCGAGGCGCTGCTCTCGTACTACCGCCATCGGCGCTGGCCGATCGGGCAGCGCCCGGAGTTCTACCATCCGCAAAGAAAACCCCAGGCCACCGACCAGCAACAATGGGAGTCCCTCATCTCTGGCACCGCCGACAACCTGACCCGTCATTTGGCTGCGCACCTGCAGCGCTTCTGGAATGACGTGAGCTTCGACGGCGCCACCCGGCGGGCATTTTTCAGCCGGGCCCTGCGCGAAAAGGCACGGGCGCAACTGCTGCTCAAGCGCGAAGCGCAGATCATCACCGCCGAACAGGCCCGTGCCCTGCAACCGCTGATCGACGGCACCGCCGGAACGGCCTCGGCACTCACACTCGAAACGGTGCGCCTCTGGGAATACCCGGCCAACCACGTCGAACTCGCCGGTTCGCTGATGATCAGCCAGGACAGTGCCAACGCGTTTCTCTATACCCCTGCGCAAGGCTTGCAGGTACTCAAGGACTATCAGGACCTGAAAAACACCTTGCAGGAAAAGTCCACGTCGGCCGGGCACGACGATGAGCTGTATGACCTCCTGAGCCTGGAGGAACGCGCGCGGTTCATCGGTTTCGAACAGGCGCAAGTGTCTGGCGCGGCCCTGACCGGCTCGGTGTTCACCAGCCTCTTCGAAGCGATCATCGACAAACAGCTGCAAAACCTGGAGTACGCTTTTCAGGTGTTCCGCCACAGCGACGGCATCGTCGATATCCAGGCCTTTTTCGACAAGGCGCTGGATATCCGCGCCATGCTCAGCGAACACTTGCTGGCGCTGGACGCCAAGGGTCGCTGGAGCACCCGCCCGGTGCTATCGGGTGAGCAACCCTCCAGGGTACTGGCGGATACGGCGGCAGCTCATGCCAAGACCTATCGCGATGTCGAGTTACCGGTGCGTAGCGAATTTGCCGCACAGCCAGTGGCGGCGCCGGCACCGCAACGGGCGTACCTGGAAAACATGAAGCAACGCCTGGCCCATGTGCTGTCCGTCGGCCTGCGGGGCGAAGCCGCTCTCCGGGAACTCAGCGCCCACCTGCGCAACCCTGACTGGTTCCTCGTCGATACGGTGTTCAACCCGGACCGGCCAGACCGAAAAAGCCGTCCCGCCCTCCGTGGTTTCTACCCGGACGTCTTTTCGCCGGTCCTTGAATGTTCCGGCGAGCACAGGCTGCTGCCTCTGGCCCAATGCGTGCTGCTGACCGAGCGCGGCGGCCTCGATGCCCAGCACTCCGGACGCGCCATTCTGTGGACGCCGGCAGCGGGGCTGGAAGTATTCGAGTCGCTAGCCATCGCACGCCAGCAACTGAACCTGCGCCTGCTGGACTCCGACCAGCGCCTGGTGCTGCTGGAAAACCTCGCCCCTGACCAGCGCCTGTTCCATCGACGCTACTCGCTCCACTCGTTTCAACTGATCTCGGGCAATGTCCTGCACCACATCATGCAATCGGCCATCGACCTGTACCTGGCGCGCTGCGAGCAACTGCGGTCGTTGAAGCTGAGCGCCGCCCGACAGAACAAGGCGTTCTACGCGCTGACCCAGACACTCATCGATACCAACCTGCACCGCGCCAAGTGGATCGCCGACGCCATCAGCCACCAGCAATCCCTGCCGGCCTGGCTGGGCCTGGCACCGGTCGACGAGCAGCAACTGCACATCGAGTTGCTGGAGCAATACCGCCACAGCGTGGCCGATGACAAGGACTACCTGCACGACCTGCAGACACTCGAGGATTATGTTCGCCAGACCCTCAAGGGGTTGCTGGCGAAGCGGTTCCCCGGACACTCGCTGGATCCGGACGAGATCGATATCGCCCCCAACCTGGCACTCGCCGGGCCGGCGCAGACCCTGACCGAATTCGCCCTGAACCACATCAATATCGCTCAAGGCACCGGTTTCCGGGTCACTTCCAACACCACACGGACACTGCCGGACGGGCTGAATCCGGCCGCTGTCAGCCAATTGCTGCTGTCACTGAGCATCCCCGGAGACTATGGGAAGAAAATCACCGAAGCCCTCTGCGGCGCCCAGGCCGCCCCACGCCAGTTGCGTTTCGTTCGACAACTGCCCTGGCAACTGCTGCACCACGCCCACAGCCTGAAACTGCAGCAACACCTGTCCTCCAGCGCCTTCGACCTGATCACCCAGGTGCTGGACATGCCGGATGCCATCGCCCGTGCCACCGTGGCGGGCGCCACCGCGATGGTGCGCCCCCTGGAGCTGATCAAGACCGCCGGGGCCAAAGCCGTCCAGGCCCTGGGCCTGTACCTGATCGGCCCCGGTGCCGGAAAAACCGGGCCGCACATCCTGTATGCGCCCTACCACAGCGGCCCGCTGTTCAGCGAATTCGCCACTGAGACCGCCGTGGTGGCGGCGATCAACACCCCGGGCGCGCTCCAGGACCTGGTGCTTCGCCGCCTGCCGGACACCGACCAGGCATCGTTCCGCAACCTGCTGGCGTCCAGCGTCGATGAAGTGAGCGAGATGACCCTGGGCAGCACGCCCATCGACGGTCATCTGCTGACACACTGGTTCGGCGACAACACCCGCCTGCTGACCCATCTGCTTGGCAGTCAGTCCCGGGCTTCCGGCCAGTCGGACTGGGAGGCTGCCAAGCACCTGTTCAGCGCCGGCATCAAACTGATCGCCGGCATTCTGCCCGGCAAGCTGGCCTACCTGCGGTTTCTATGGGGGGCCTACAAAGACTTCAAGGATTCGGCCGAGGCCCTGCAGAATCGTCACTGGAGGCGCGCCCTCAAGTCATTCATCGGCGGTGGCGCGCAAATGGTATCGCTGGGGAAACTGTCGCTGGATGCGCCACTGCTCAACCCGCCGACGACGCCCACCCCGCCGGTTGAAACGCCCTTGGTCGATCCACAGTGGTCGGATGTGCAACCCACCGCACCGGCTCGCACCACGCTGCAGCCCTTCGAAGTGACGACCGTGGCGTTGAAAGACCTGAAAAAAGACGCCCGCGATGGCACCTATGTGGAATCCGCGACTAAGCACCGCTACGCCGCCATTGCCGGAAAGGTGTATCGCGTCGCTAAACCGGGTGTCGCCTGGCGCATCCTCAACGAAGAGGCGAACGGACCGTTCCTGACGAACACCTCGAGCCAGCAACTGGCTATTGATCTGGACTCGCACACCGTGCACTACGGCAAAGCCTTGTCGACCTTGCGCAATCGCTATGCGAACGACAACCAGGCCCGCAGGATCCTGAACGTTGAAGCCCGGGGCATGGAAGAGATTCGCACCCTGCACCCGAAAAAAGCCCGACTGATCATGCAGGCCATCGACATGGCGCGTTACTACGCGTTCAACAGCCTGCACAACCTGGTGCAACTGCGCAAATTGCGTCCGGGCACACGCCTGGATACCTTCCTCAAGGTTTTTTTCGATGTCACCAGTGTCGATCTCGACCTGCTCGACAAGATCAAGCAAGCCATCGTGCCGATCTGTAACGCCCTGGTGGACCCCGGCGAAGACCTGCTGAACTCCGAGCGGTTCGTGGTCGGCTCGACCAGGCGCCTGGGTAACGACCTGATTGCCTTCGTGCTGGACGATGACGCCCGCAAGTTCGTGCATTTCACCGAGCGTTTTTTCGACCAGGGACTCGACTGGTACAAGTCGTGCCTGACCGAGCCCTTCAACGTCGAGGGGCATAGCCAGGCCGCCACCCTCATCCATGAGTTTGCCCATATCTACTCGAAGGCATTGGATATCGCGACGCTGGAGGCCAGGCGCCCGTTCAGCGATCTGATTGCCCCCATCACCGGCTATGGCGCCGCGATGAAACAGTCACAGGTGGATTTCCAGCGAACGGCCCTGTCGCTGTCCTCCCCCCGCGAAGAGCTGTTTGCGCAGTGGAGCAGCACGCTCAACGCGTGGGTCAGCCTGGACGCGATACCGGGGCTGGAACACGTGGGCAAGCAAATTCTGACCCTGACCCGGAGCAAGACCATGGATGATGCACGCAGCGCGTTCTTGAACCGGGTCGACCCGGCTTCCCGAATCGACGTCATTTTGCGCAATGCCGACTCGCTGGCGTTTTTGATTTGCGCCATGGGACGCCAGCTCGACCCGGCCTGACCCTCTCTTTAAACACCCTCGACAAAAATGCGCAGACCCGACGGTCTGCGCATGACTTTTTTTTCACTCTGTTTATGCATACTGCCTGGAAAGCCCGGTTTTCAGGGCCTGCAGTAAAAATAAACAGCTGTTTGATGGGTAAATGCCATGACGGCAGTTCTCGCCGACTTCCTCTCAAGGTTAGAATGCAGGAAATCAGGATGAGTCAATGACCGACAGCCCTATCTCCGAAGCCGAATACGACGCCATTACCGATGCCGCTGCGCATTGGTGCATGCGTTTGCACGCATCCGACTGTACCGAGCAAGAGCGCCAGGCCTTCGAGCAGTGGCGTGATGCCAACCCGCTGCATGCGTTCGAATACGAGGCCATGCTGGAGATCTGGGTGGTGGCCGAAGACTTGCCGCGCACGGACACCGTCGCGCCGGTCACGCCCGTCGCACACCGCCAGCCCGCCTCGTCCTGGCGTCCGCTCGCCATGGCCGCCGCCGTCTGTGCCCTGGCCTTGCCCCTGGCCGCCTACACCGGCTGGAACCTGGGCTGGCTGCCCAATGCCTACGAGCATTTCGAGGCGAGCAACTCAACGCGCCAGGTCACCCTGGGCGATGGCAGCCAGGTCGAACTCAACCTGGGCACCGAGCTGACCTACAGCAATTACAAGGATCAGCGCCGGGTCACGCTGAAAAAAGGCGAAGCGTTCTTCCGTGTCAGCCACGACGCCAACCATCCGTTTATCGTCAGGGCGGCCGAAGGCAAGATCCGCGTCACCGGGACCCAGTTCAACGTCTGGATGTATGAAGACCAGGTGCGGGTGAACCTGATCGAAGGCTCGGTCCTGGTCAGCAGCAACGATGACCTGCCGGGCGACGGTCTGCGCCTGGAGCCGTCGATGCAGGCGCGCTACAAACACGGTGACTTCATCCCGCAAATCAGCCAGACCTACGCCAATGACACGTCACTGGCCTGGCGCCAGGGCAAGCTGGTACTCGATGACCTGGCGTTGTCCGACGCCCTGCCGCTGATCAATCGCTACCTGAGCAAGCCGTTGATACTGGCCGACAACAACACCGGCACGATCCGCCTCGGCGGCATCTACAACATCAAGGAACTCGACAGCCTGGTGGGCACGCTGCCCAAGGTGTTGCCGGTGTACCTGACCCGCAACAAGGACGGCAACCCGGTCCTCAACTCCATCCCGCAGCAAACCCCGAGAAGCTGAGAAACCCCGTTTCCGCGCGCTTCCCTTGTGGGAGCTGGCTTGCCAGCGATGGTCGTCAACGATGACGCTGGCAGCCTGACCCCGCGCGGTGTTGCAAAGTCCATCGTGAGCATGCTCGCTCCTACACAGGGCCTGCGCTATTGCCGGGCCACCTGCGTGTCCTGCTCGCGGATCGTCTGCACCTGATAGTGTGGGTCCGACGTGATCTGCCGTTCGGTGAATGGCAACACACTCAGTTGTTTTCTGGAAAACGCCTGGGTCTGGTCATTGGCATGTTTCGACGCCGGGTCGCTGGACAGCGAGAACGCCAGCAGCCCTTTGGCCTGTGGGCCCTGGTCATCGAAAGTGACGATCTGCAGGTAACTGGTGCCACTGACCACCTCGCGTTTGCCGTCGCTCCTCGGCACGCTCTGAATCGCGTTGTATACGCCCAGGGTGCCCGGACCACCATGGATCGGCGTCTGCACGCCGCCGCTGCTGGCCACCTGGATGTCACCCCAGCGACTGTCGGCCTGTAGTCCCGACGACTTGACCTGCTCCACCGACGCCAGCATTGCCTCGCGCAAGGCCTTCACCACTTCCGGGCGATCGATCGCCAGGCCGCGCGGGGTACCTTGCGGATCCTGCGGATCGAACGCCACCCGCCAGACATCCGGCACTTCCTGCAGCGCAGCCATGAGGTTCTGGAAATGCACGAAGCCCAGCCCGCTGTCGAGGTTGGCATGGCGATCCCAGCGTTTCAGACTGGCGCACACCGCACTCAGCGTCGACGCATCGGCGCCCAGGCCCTTGGCACAGAATTGCAACAGGTCGGGCATGACCTGCCCGGCCTGATACACCTCATCGTCCATCACCATGTGTTGCAAGTCCGCCACCGCCATCTTGCCGGCCTTGTTCTGCGAGCCCAGTCGTTCCAGCGCAAAGCGTGAACGCAGGCCCAGCGGCTGGCCGTCCTGGCTGATCAGCGGCGAGAAACCGGTGAGCGGCTGCGCCGGGTTGGCCATCCAGGCCGAATCGTTGGAGTGCTGCACGAAATCCCTGCGCAGCAGTTGCGGCATCCGGTCGGCCGCGTAAATGCCCTTCTGCGCGGCGTTCGGGTCGATGTCCCAGGCGCAGGCGCTGTTGGAACCGTCGAGCACGATCAGCTGCAACCCGGCTCGCGGATCGCTGCATTGCGCCAGTTTGGCAGCACTGACGTTCGGCACTACCGACAGGTTCATGTACAGCGTCTGCCCCTGGTCGTCCGCCGCCAGGGTGTTGACCCACGGAATGCCCTGGATCTGGTGGACCGACGCCTGCAACGCTTCAAGGCTGCCCGCACGGTTCATCGCGTACCACTGCTGCAACACCCGGTCGTTTTCGAGGTTGGCGTCGCGCAGGCTGTAGGCGAACTGATTATCCCAATCCAGTTTCCCCGGCCACTGCACGATCGGGCCGAACAGCGAGCTGTAGACCACGCGCGAAACCGCCCGGGTTTGCCCGTCAGGTTGTTTGACATTCACTGTGACGGTCTGCCGGTGCATCGGCAGGGATTTGCCGTCGAGCAGATAACGGGTCGAATCCTTCGGATCGAGTTGCAGGCGATACAGGGTGAAGTGCCTGGACGAATCCACGGTGTGGGTCCAGGCCAGGTGCTGATTGAAGCCGATGTTGATCATCGGCAGGCCGGGCAACGCGGCGCCCATCACGTCCAGTTTGCCCGGAATGGTCAGGTGCATCTGATAGAAACGCATGCCGCCGACCCACGGGAAATGCGGGTTGGCCAGCAACATGCCGCGCCCGTTGAACGAGCGTTCGCTGCCCACGGCAACGGCGTTGCTGCCGCGATCGAGGGCAAAGCGCTGAATGCGTTGATCGGCGACCTGAAAGGACGCGGAGTTCCCTGCGTTGCTCGCGGCGGCCTTGGGGGGCATGGCGCCGGCCAACGCCTCGGCAAACTGCCCCACGCCGCCTTCGACCAGCAGGCGACGGGTCAACCTGACCAGGTCCTGGACGTTGATCTCCCGCACCCAGTCGCCCTGGCACTGCTGTGGCAGCCCTTGCGCGCGACGCTCTGTCAGCGAGCGGTTGTAGCCCGCCACATACCCTTGCATCAGGTCGCGGACCTCGGCGGTTTGCGCCTGCCAGAAAGCGTCGACGGCCTGTGGTGTATTCAGCCAGTTGAAAAACACATCGCTGACCTGGTTTTCGCGTTCTTCGACCGTGAACTGTTCCGGGCCGAAATACCGTGAACGCTCGCCGTTCACCGTCACCACTTCATTGGCCAACAGGCACAGGTTGTCCTGGGCATAGGCATAGCCGATGCCGTAGCCGAGACCGCGCTCGTTGTCGGCGCGAATATGCGGCACACCGAAGCTGGTCCGGCGGATGTCGGCCGTCGCCTGTTCCGGCTGGCTGCGCGCGGTTGCCGCGAGACTCAAGCCCGCCAACAAGGCGGCAAGGCTCAATCGGGTGAATTGCCTGGTAATGATCACGCTCGCTCCTGATTCAGATGCACGGCAAATCTGCTGTTGTGCAGGCGCGAACAAGCGCGCTCATGCATTAGGAGAGGAACGAAATCGGCAAGAAAAATTTAAGGCGCCGCAGGTCGATTCTGCGGGGACTTCACAGGTTTGCGACGTGGCGGCAACGAAATTTCTACACTTCAGTCTTCATGATTTGAGTGGCTCGTACGTCTTATTGGATAAGAGCACCCAAACACTCAATCCGGTTCAGGCTCTGATAAAGGAGTTTTTGCATGTACAACTCGCAACTGCCAACGGACGGTGGCGCTGCACTTATCGGCACATCCCTGGCGCCGCGCCTGTTCGACTCGCGCACTGAGCGTAACGGCAATGAGCGCATCCGCGTATTGCTCAAGCACTTTGGCCTGCGCACCAGCCTGATCCGCCTGAAGGTCATCGACGCCTTGCTGACTGCCGCTGAAAACGATCGCAGCCTGGGTGTACGCGGCGTGCACAGCCAACTGCTGGACCTGGATATTCCCCTGTCCTTTCTCAGCGTGCGCGAAGTGTTGAAACGCCTGTGCAGCGAGGGCGTGATCGTCCTCAATCCGGACAAGAGCTACAGCCTGCACCCGCAGGCCGCCGCTCTGCTGCACGGCGAGTAGTTCTCTCTGCGGGCGTCGTTCAGGGCTTGACCTTGCGACGCATCACGCCATTGATCACCACCACGACCACCGCCACGCCAATGGCGATGTATTGAAACAGCTTTTCGCTGATGACCCCGGCATTCTGCAAATACGACAGGCCAAACATGATCGCCAGGACCGCCAGGGAGATCAGAATCGAGTATTTCAAGCGTTGCGACTGGGTCATTGCCTTTCCTCAAACCAGAACATGCAGCGGAAATGTATCCGCCGTGTATCCGAATGCATGCCAAACCCCTACCTTTTTCCGGGGATGGAGTGCTGCAAACGAGGTCTCATGTTACAGCCGATGAGGCGATTTGGCTTCACGGCGTTAACCATGAGGATCTTCAAATGCTGCGTCGAATCACACTGCTGATTCCCCTGCTTGCCGTTCTGACCCTGAGCGGCTGCATCGTATTCCCCCACGGCGGCTGGCACGGCGGCCACCATTACGACGAACGCAGCTGGCATCGATAGAATGCCTGATGCCGGGCGGGTGAAAACCTGCAGCGAGCGCCAGGGAGCGCTCGCTGCCACGCAGAAGCGTCACGCTTTGGTGGAGAGGTTCTTGTCGGTGGGGGTCGACCCGTTGCCCTTGCCATACTCGGCCAGGTTCTGCAGAACGTAGATGGCCTTCTTGTACTCGGGAATCAGGTAGTTGGCGTACTTGTTACCCTTGAGGTTGTTGGTCTGGATGGTGTCCAGTTGCGTGGCAAAGTACTCGAGCGCATTGAACGTGGCTTCCGGGTCGTTCGGAACACCAAAGCGATCGAACTTTTCACCGGCATTGGACAGGGTCAAGGCCGTCACATCGCTGATCAACCCTCGCTCTTTCAGAAAGGAGGACAGGTTGCCCAATGAGCGGGCCGAAACACTTTCCGGGTTGAATCCCTTGAGTTGCTTGTGAATCTGCAACTTGTCCATCTTCGCCCTGTCGAGGACGTTCGGATCGTTGCCCACCAACGCCAGCATCTGCTTGACCTTGGTGCTCCGGGACACGGGTTTGCCGGTCGAACCGGTGTCTTGAACCAGCAAGCCTGCCTTGGAAGTCCAGGCACCGGTATAGCCGATAGTCATGACCAGAATCCTTGTGAGACGACCATAAAAACTCCTTGTTTAAACAAGTTGGGTGCGCGGAGTATCCCGGCGCGATAAACACTACACCAACAAGTATTTCAGGTTTTTACAATTTTTGTACATTTCAGATACAAACCTCCGCCCCCGTATTCATTGGCCTATAACACTTTTGGATAATTGGTATAAACCAAGGTTCGGTTGTTTGTACGAGACAGTTGGTTGATGTGTATCAAGCCGGACACCTTCCCTGGCCGCATCACTTCGATACAATTTCGCCGGTTGGCTTCGAACAAAAGCGTCAGAATATTTCCCCCCGCAATCCGAGACCCATCCTCCATGCGAACCCCACTGCGCCTGCTCGCCCTGAGCACCCTGTTGATCTCTTCCCTGGCCCAGGCCGCTGACCTGATTCCCATCGAGGTCCATCGCGACGCCAACTGCGGTTGCTGCAAAAAATGGATCAGCCATTTGCAAGCCAATGGCTTCAAGGTCGAGGATCACGTCGAATCCGACATGAGCGCCTTCAAGCAACAGCACGGCGTGCCTGCGCGCCTGGCGTCCTGCCACACCGGTTTGATCAACGGCAAATTCGTCGAAGGGCATGTCCCGGCCGATCAGGTGCTGGCCCTGAGCAAGCGCGACGACCTGCTGGGTGTTGCGGCGCCCGGCATGCCGATGGGTTCCCCCGGCATGGAAATGGACGGCATGAGCGACGCCTATCAGGTGATCGGCCTGAAAAAGAACGGCTCTGATGTGGTGGTGGCGGACTACCCCGCCCGTTGATATCCGGCGCGTACATCGGGCTGTTCTTCGCGGCATTCGGCGCGGCGACGCTGCTGCCGTTGCAGTCCGAGGCGGTGCTGGTGGGGTTGCTGCTCAGCGAACGCTACGGGCTCTTGGGGTTGTTGGCAGTCGCCACCCTGGGCAATGTCCTGGGCTCGCTGCTGAACTGGTGGCTGGGGCGCGGCATCGAGCGCTTCCGCCACCGTCGCTGGTTTCCGATCAGCCCGTCGCACCTGGAAAAAGCCCGCTCGCATTACCAGCGTTATGGCCACTGGTCGCTGCTGCTGAGCTGGGTGCCCGTCATCGGTGACCCCCTGACCCTGGTGGCCGGGGTGATGCGCGAGCCCCTCGGCCGCTTTCTGCTGATCGTGACCCTGGCCAAAGGTGCGCGCTACGGCGTGCTGGCCCTGGCGACGCTGGGCTGGACCGGTTGAACGATCCTCCGCGACGGTTGCCTGTGTTTAATGTCGCCCTAATCGCGCCGATCCAGCATCGGCTGATTTCTTTCGGAGTTTAACCATGCCCCTGACCCTCTCCCGCTGGCTGCCCGGCCTGCTGCTGACCGCCACCCTGCCCGCCCTCGCGGCCGAAGGTCCGGCCTACGGGCCCGAGTTGCAAGGTTTCCAGTACCCCTACACGGTCAAGCACTTCGCCTTCGAGTCCCAGGGCAAATCCCTGCAAATGGGCTACATGGACGTGGCCGCCAACGGCAAGGCCAATGGACGCAGCGTCGTGCTCATGCACGGCAAGAATTTCTGCGGCGCAACCTGGGACACCTCGATCAAGGCCTTGAGCGACGCCGGTTACCGGGTCATCGCCCCGGACCAGATCGGTTTCTGCACCTCCAGCAAACCGGACCACTATCAGTACAGCTTCCAGCAACTGGCCGCCAATACCCAGCAACTGCTCAAGGCCCTGGGCATCCAGAAGGCCAGCGTGCTGGGGCACTCCACCGGCGGCATGCTCGCCACCCGCTATGCGTTGCAGTACCCCGACCAGGTCGAACAACTGGCACTGGTCAACCCGATTGGCCTGGAAGACTGGAAAGCCCTCGGCGTGCCGTATCGGACCGTGGACCAGTGGTATCAGCGCGAGCTGAAGGTGACGGCCCAGGGCATTCGCGAGTATGAACGCAACACTTATTACGATGGCCGCTGGAAGCCCGAGTTCGACCGCTGGGTGGACATGCTCGCGGGCCTGAGCAAAGGTCCGGGCAAAACCCAGGTCGCATGGAATTCGGCGCTGATCTACGACATGATCTTCACCCAGCCGGTGTACTACGAGTTCAAGGACCTGAAGATGCCGACACTGTTGCTGATCGGCACCTCCGACACCACTGCGATTGGCAAGGACATTGCGCCGCCCGAGGTCAAGGCGAAAATCGGCCACTATGAGGTCCTCGGCCAGCAGGTGGCGAAGCTGATCCCGCAGTCCACGCTGATCGAGTTCCCCGGCATGGGCCACGCGCCACAGATGGAAGAACCGGCGAAATTCCACCAGGCCCTGCTCGCCTGGCTGGACAAGACCCACCCTGTTCGTTGATGAGGTAAGGCAGATGGCTGTGCAGATTGCGGTGCTCGATGACTGGCAGGATGTGGCGCGCAACGTGGTGGACTGGTCGGTGCTGGAGCCGATTGGCCAGGTCAGTTTCATCCATGACTATCCCGCCGATACCGACACCCTTGTCCAGCGCCTGGGCGGGTTCGAAGTGATCTGCGTGATGCGCGAGCGCACCCGCTTCGACGAAGCGCTGCTACAGCGCTTGCCCAAACTCAAGCTGCTGGTCACCGGCGGCATGCGCAATGCCGCCCTCGACCTGAAAGCGGCAGCCGCCCTCGGCATCCAGGTCAGCGGCACGGACAGCTACAAACACGCCGCACCGGAATTGACCTGGGCCCTGATCATGGCCGCGACCCGCAACCTGGTGGCGGAAGCCAACGCTCTGCGGGCCGGAAAATGGCAGCAAGGTCTGGGCGGCGACCTGCACGGCAAGACCCTGGCGATACTCGGCCTGGGCAGCATCGGTCAGCGGGTCGCCCAGTTCGGCCAGGTGTTCGGCATGCGGGTGATCGCCTGGAGCGAAAACCTCACCGCCGAACGCGCCGCCGAGGCCGGCGTGACCTACGTCAGCAAGCAGCAACTGTTCGAGCAGGCCGATGTGTTGTCGGTGCATCTGGTGCTCAGCGACCGCAGCCGTGGGTTGGTCGATGCCCAGGCGTTGAGCTGGATGAAGCCGACGGCCCTGCTGGTCAACACCGCCCGCGGCCCCATCGTCGATGAGGCGGCGCTGATCAAGGCGCTGCAGAAACAACGCCTGGCCGGAGCGGCACTGGATGTGTTCGAGCAGGAACCCTTGCCCGAACATCACCCCTTCCGCACGCTGGACAGGGTACTGGCGACCCCCCATGTCGGGTACGTCAGCCAGCAGAACTACCACCAGTTCTTTTCGCAGATGATCGAGGACATCCAGGCGTGGTCGGCGGGGACGCCGATCCGGTTGCTGGGCTGAGACTTCAGTTGTTCATGAGGCCCTTGCGGGAGCGAGCCTGCTCCCGATTGCCTGACTCTCTCCAAGCCAGGCAATGAATAAAAGTCTCCCTTGCGGTGTTCTCCGTTGAGAACCACGAGGCTGTCCGGGAATTACCCTCGCCTCGGCAGGTCAACCGGTTACGACCCTCAGCGGAGACCACTGCCATGAACGTCCGTTTTGCTGTTTTCGCCACCCAACTGCTGCTCGCCGCCGCCCTGTGCAGCACCCTCGCGCTGGCCAACGGCGACGAGGACGAGCCCGCCAAACCCAACTGTCCCAAAGGCCAGGTCTGGGACAGCAAGTCGCAACGCTGCGTGCTGCAGACCAGCCGTCTCGTGCCGGATGCCGACCGCACCGATTATGCCTGGCGCCTGGCGAAGGACGGGCGTTATGAAGAAGCCCTGGCGTTGCTCGACACGCTTGAAAAGCCAAACACCGCCAAGGCACTCAACTATCGCGGCTACGCCACGCGTAAACTGGGGCGCACCGATGAAGGCATCGATTATTACCTCCAATCGGTGAAACTCGATCCGCAGTACGCGCAAGTGCGCGAGTACCTCGGCGAAGCGTATGTGATCAAGGGTCGGCTGGACCTGGCGCGGGAGCAGTTGCAGCGCATCGAATCGATCTGCGGCAGCACCTGCGAGGAATACCGGGACCTGGCCGAAGCGATTCAGGGCTCATCGAACAGTTGAACCAACGGAGGTTGCCATCGCCACCGATCAGGCTATACGGGCGGAGCTGGGCCAGCACCTGGCGCGTTTATGGCGTTACGGCCTGTTGCTGTCCCGGCAGCGGCATGTCGCCGAGGACCTGGTGCAGGCCACCTGCGTGCGGGCGCTTGAACGTGCCGGGCAATTTGTCCCCGGTACCCGCATGGATCGCTGGCTGTTGAGCATCCTGCATTCGATCTGGCTCAACGAAGTGCGTTCACGCCGGGTCCGTCAGGGCCAGGGGCAGGTGGATGCCGATCACGCCCTGGCGTTCGACGGCGAGCACGCCGCGCAGACCCATGTGCTGGCCGCTCAGGTGATCCGGCGCGTCGATGCCCTGCCCGAAGCGCAGCGCGAAACGGTGTTCCTGGCCTACGTCGAAGGCTTGTCCTACCGCGAAGTCGCCGAGGTACTGGACGTGCCCATTGGCACGGTGATGAGCCGCCTGGCGAACGCACGGGCAAAACTGGCCGAGTACCCACCCCTGCAGGCGGTGCCGAACCCTTCCACCGGAGAACGTCGATGAACGAGCACGCAAGACCATCGGACGAGCAACTGGTGGCCTACCTCGATGACCAACTCGATACCGACCAGCGCCGGCGCGTCGATGCCGCCATCGCCGAAGACTCCACCCTGAACCTGCGCCTGCAATGGCTGGCCCGCAGCAACCTGCCGTTTCGCCAAGCCTATGACGAGCTGACGCAGCAGGCGCCCGTGGACCGCTTGCAGGCCATGCTCGACACCTTGCCCGCACCTGCCCGGCCGGCCCTGAACCGGCGCTGGTTTCTCGCAGCGGCCGCAGGCCTGGTACTCGGCGGCGTACTGGCTGACCGCCTTTATCTCGGTTGGCGCGCCAGCCAGGTCAAGCACAACTGGCGCGGCCTGGTCGCCGAATACATGGCGTTGTACGTCCCGCAAACCCTCGAACACCTACCTGTGGACGACGCCACCCACAGCGCCCAACTGCGCACCCTCGATGCGCGCCTGGGCGTGAACCTGGTGCCCGCGCAACTGGCCCTGCCACGGGTGGAGCTCAAGCGTGCGCAGATCCTCGAATACGACGGCGTGCCCATCGCCCAGATTACCTACCTGGACCCGGCCCACGGCGCCATGGCCCTGTGCATCACCCTGTCCAATACCGGCAGCCGGCACTTCGCGCACGAGCGGCGCCACGGCATGAACGTGGTGTATTGGGCGGACCTGGAGCATGCCTGGATGCTGATCGGACACAACCCGGCACCCGAACTGGAAGAGATGGCGAAACTGTTGAAGAGCCGGCTCAGTGCATGAGGGTCGGTGGCGGTGGCGAAATCGCTCCGGCGACGGTCAACTGCGCTGGCCCTCGTCGATGAATTTCTGCAGGTCCAGAACCCTGGGATACGCCCCCGCCTCATCCATCAGGACCGTGTACCTGACCCGGTCGCCGACCAGGAAATAGTCGTCGCCTTCGGCCGTGATATTCAGCCCGATACGTACCGCCATCCTGGGATAGCCGTCATTGGGCATGACCATGGCGAACTTGGTCGGCATGTCATCCACCCTGACGTGCCGGATCGCACTGATCGTACCTTCGGCGTGTCGTTTCACTGTCCGTGCGCCCATTTCTACCCTCCTGCCGTCCGTGGCCTTCAAGGCCCGACGGCGAGGGTTCATGAAACGCCGAAATGGTCAGCGTGACTACTGTCAGGTTTGACAGGTCGGGCAAAAAAAATCAGGCCGGAGTCGGCAACCACAAACGGAATCGCGCACCGCCCAATGGCGAGGGTTCGACCGTGAGCGTGCCGCCTTGCGCTTCCAGCGCGCGGCGACTGATCGCCAGGCCGAGGCCGAAACCGCCCGTTGCCCGGTCGCGGCTGCGGTCCAGGCGGTAGAACGGTTCGAAAATGCGTTCGCGCTCATCGTCCGGAATGCCGATACCGTCGTCGTCGACCCAGATTTCACAGCCTTTTGCGCACACCTGAACGCCGACCTGGATGCGTTTCTCGCAATAGCGCATGGCATTGCGCAGCAGGTTCTGGATCGCCCGGGCGGTGAGGCGCGGGTCGAGGATGAAACGTTCGAGCTGACCGTGAAGCATCACGTCGATGACGATCTGCGGAGACTCCAGTTCCTCGTCGAGGCTGCCCAGGATGCTGTCGATGAATTCATCCAGCGACACCTCGACCCGCTCCGGCAGGCGCGCCGGGTTTTGCAGGCGGCTGTAGGACAGCAACTCCAGCACCAGCTCATCCAGCTCGCGGATGTGCGCGATCAACCCCTGCAAGCGCTCGCGGCTGGCGCGGGGCAGGTCGTCGGACAGCGCCAGGGCCAGGCCGAAATCCAGGCGGGTCAGCGGCGTGCGCAATTCATGGGAAACCGCGTTGAGCAAGTCGCGCTGCTGGTTGAGCAGGCTTTCGATGTCGCCGGCCATGGTGTCGAAGACATTGGCCAGGCTGCCGATGTTGGAGCTGGGCGCGATCTGTGTGCGTTCGTCCAAGTGGCCCTTGCCGAAGCGTTCCGCCGTCGCCTTGAGACGTTCCAGGTCACGCCAGTGCGGGCGCAGCCACACCAGCAGGCAGGCGAGCATGGTCGCGCCGACCAGCACGTTGATGCTCCAGTACAGAAGGCTGACATCCATCGGGTCCGGTGGCACCACCATTTGCACCACCGTGTGTTCGTTCAGCGGCGCCACCGCCAATGTGCGCCAGCCCCAGTCGCCGATCCGCACCACGTTTTCGCCGCGCTGCAGGCGCTTCTGTTCGGCCAGGGTCAGGCCGTCGTCGTCATTGCGGCTGAGGACGATATGCAGCGGCTGGAACTGCTTGTCCATCTGCTCCGCCAACGCCGGCCACTCGGCTTCGGGCACGGCCTTGAACTGCTTGACCATGAGCGTTTGCAGGCCACGGGAGTAATCGAGGTTGTAGGTGACAAAGCGTTCCTGGAAAACCTTGACCACCACGTCCGGCACCAGGTAGATCGCCGCGCTGTAGGAAACGATGGTGACCAGGTACAGGCGAAACAGGATTCTGAACATCGCTTCAGCATTCCCATTCGGATCGGCTGAACAGGTAGCCTTTGCCCCACACCGTCTTGATCTTGCGTGCTTCGCCGGCGTGGTCGTCGAACTTGCGCCGCAGCTTGGAGATCGCCACGTCCACCGAGCGGTCGGTGCCGTTGAATTCGATGCCGCGCAGGCGTTGCAGGATCTGGTCGCGGCTCAGCACTTCGCCGGCATGCCGGGCCAGCACCACCAGCAGGTTGTATTCACCGCTGGACAACTCCACCAGTTGTCCGCGCCAGGTCACGGTGCGCTCCGACAGGTCGATGCACAGGTTGCCCATCAGGATGCGGTCGTTGGCGGTCTGCGGCTCGCTGAGGCTGCTGCGGCGCAACAAGGTGCGCACACGGGCCAGCAACACGCGGGGCTCGCAGGGTTTGGTGACGTAGTCGTCGGCCCCCATTTCCAGGCCCAGCACCTGATCGTGGCTGTCATCGCGGGCGGTGAGCATCAGGATCGGCAGCGTCGCGGAATCGGCCCGCAGCAGGCGACACACCTGCAAGCCGTCGAGCCCCGGCAACATCAGGTCGAGGATCACCAGGTCCGGTGGACTGACCCGCGCCCGCTCGCGCACAGCGTCGCCACGGCTGATGACGCTGACGCTGTAACCGTTGCGTTCCAGGTAGCTGGCAATCAGTTCGGACAGCGCGCTGTCGTCTTCGACCAGGAGAATGTTGGGCATGGGTGTTTCCAGAGAGTGCTGTGGCGTCGGTGAGACCGCCATCGCGAGCAGGCTCACTCCCACAAGGGATCGCAAATCCACTGTGGGAGCGAGCCTGCTCGCGATAGCGACCGCAAGGGCGCAATAAATTCCAGGCTGTGAAGGATATACGCCCTCACCCGCTCCTGAGCAAAACCCTTACACAATTTCACACAGCACCTACAAAGCTTCACCGCTAACCTCGCAGGCTCCCCGTAGGATGCGGGGTTCATCAATGGGGTATTTCCATGTCAAAGAACCTGCTTGCCAAGCTCGGCCTGCTGGCCGTGGCCTTGACCCTGGGCGCATGCGACCGGGCATCGACCGCCGAGCAAGCCACGCCATTGGCCACCGTGCGCATCGAGACCCTCGAAGCCCGACCGCTGTCGATCACCAGCGAGTTGAGTGGACGGATCGCCGCACCGCGGATCGCCGAAGTCCGCGCGCGGGTCGCCGGCGTGGTCCTGCAACGGGTGTTCCGCGAAGGCAGCGATGTGAACAAGGGCGACGTGCTGTTTCGCATCGACCCGGCCCCTTTCAAGGCTGACCTGGACAGCGCCGAAGCGGACCTGCGCAAGGCCGAGGCCAACGCGTTCCAGGCGCGACTGCAAGAGCAGCGCTACGCCCAACTGACCGAAGGCAACGCCATCAGCGCCCAGGATTACGACAACGCCCGCGCCGCCTCGCGGCAGACCGCAGCCGAAGTCGCCGCCAAAAAAGCCGCCGTGGACCGGGCCCGACTCAACCTCGGCTACGCCACCGTCACCGCACCGATTTCCGGGCGCATCGGCCGCGCGTTGGTCACCGAAGGCGCGCTGGTGGGGCAGAACGAAACCACGCCGTTGGCCCTGATCCAGCAACTGAACCCGATCCATGCCGACCTCACCCAGTCGACCCGCGAGCTCAACGACCTGCGCCGCGCCTTCCGCTCCGGGCAGTTGCAAGCCGTCGGCCAGGGGGAGGCCAAAGCCACGCTGATCGAGGATGACGGCAGCCTTTACCCGTTGCCGGGCAAACTGCTGTTCACCGACATCACCGTCGACCCGGGCACTGGCCAGATCGTCCTGCGCAGCGAGTTTCCCAACCCGGACCTCGACCTGCTGCCCGGCAGTTTTGTCCGGGTACGCCTGGAACAGGCGGTGAACCAGCAAGGCATCAGCGTGCCGCAGCGGGCCGTGCAGCGCGACAGTGCCGGGATTGCCCAGGTGCTGCTGCTCGACGCCGAGCAACGGGTCGGCCAGCAACCGGTCGAACTGGGTGCCGTGCAAAACGATCGCTGGATCGTGACCGCCGGCCTCAAGCCCGGGGACCGCATCGTCATCGAAGGCCTGCAACACGCCAAGCCGGGCGAGAAAGTCCAGATCGACAACACCGCTCTTCCACTCGCCCAGGCCACTGGCCAGTAAGCAGGACGCTTTTCCATGCCGCAGTTCTTTATCGACCGCCCGGTGTTCGCTTGGGTGGTTGCCCTGTTCATCCTGCTGGCCGGCGCCCTGGCCATTCCGCAATTGCCGGTGGCGCAGTACCCCGACGTCGCACCACCGCAAATCGAAATCTATGCCGTGTACCCCGGCGCTTCGGCACAGACCGTGGACGAGAGCGTGGTCAGCCTGATCGAGGAAGAACTCAACGGCGCCGATCACCTGCTGTATTTCGAGTCCCAGAGCAGCCTGGGCAGCGCCACGATCAAGGCCACCTTCCAACCGGGCACGAACCCGGAAATGGCGCAGGTCGATGTGCAGAACCGCCTGAAGGTCGTCGAATCGCGCCTGCCGCAAGCGGTCAACCAGCAAGGTCTGCAGGTCGAGAAAGTCTCCGCCGGCTTCCTGCTGCTGATCACCCTGACCTCCACCGACGGCAAGCTCGACGACGTGGCGCTCAGCGATTACCTGGCGCGTAACGTGATGAACGAGATCAAGCGCCTGGACGGTGTCGGCAAGGCCCAGCTCTACGGCGCCGAGCGGGCGATGCGGATCTGGATCGACCCGCAGAAACTGCTCGCCTTCAACCTGACCCCGGCGGACGTCAACGCCGCCATCGTGGCGCAGAACGCTCAGGTCTCCGCGGGCAGCATCGGCGATCTGCCGACCCGCACCACTCAGGAAATCACCGCGACGATTCTGGTCAAGGGTCAGCTGTCGACCCCGGAGGAATTTGCCGACATCGTGCTCAAGGCCAACCCCGACGGCTCCACGGTGCGCATCGGCGATGTGGCACGGGTCGAGATCGGCAGCCAGGAGTATCAGTTCGGCACGCGCCTGAACGGCAAGCCGTCCACTGCGGTCGCCGTGCAATTGTCGCCCTCGGCCAACGCCTTGAACACCGCCACCCTGGTGCGGGCGAAGATGGATGAGCTGTCGCGCTACTTCCCGGCCAACGTCGAATACAAGATCCCGTACGACACCTCGCCTTTCGTCAAGGTCTCGATCACCAAGGTGGTCTACACCCTGCTGGAAGCCATGGCGCTGGTGTTCGCGGTGATGTTCCTGTTCTTGCAGAACATCCGCTACACGCTGATCCCGACCCTGGTGGTGCCGGTGGCGCTGATGGGCACCTTCGCCACCATGCTCGCGCTGGGGTACTCGATCAACGTGCTGACCATGTTCGGCATGGTGCTGGCCATCGGCATCCTGGTGGACGACGCCATCGTGGTCGTCGAGAACGTCGAGCGGATCATGGTCAGCGAAGGCCTGTCGCCGAAGGAGGCGACACGCAAGGCGATGCAGCAGATCACCGGCGCGATCGTCGGCATCACCCTGGTGCTGGTGGCGGTGTTCATTCCGATGGCGTTCATGCAGGGTTCGGTGGGGGTGATCTACCGGCAGTTCTCGTTGTCCATGGCCACCTCGATCCTGTTCTCGGCGTTCCTCGCGCTGACCCTGACCCCGGCGCTGTGCGCCACGCTGCTCAAGCCGATTGCCAAGGGCGAGCACCACGAAAAGCGTGGTTTCTTCGGCTGGTTCAACCGCCGCTTCGAGCAACTGACCGAGCGTTATCAGGGCTGGGTGGCCTATGCGCTGAAACGCAGCGGCCGCTACCTGTTGATCTATGGCGTGCTGCTGGTGGGTCTGGGCCTGTGTTTCAGTCGCCTGCCCTCCTCGTTCCTGCCGGTGGAAGACCAGGGCTACACCATCACCGACATTCAGCTGCCGCCCGGCGCCAGCAAGAACCGCACGGTGCAGGTGGTCGAACAGATCGAAGCGCACAACGCCACCGAACCCGGCGTGGGCGACAGTACGGTGATCCTCGGTTTCAGCTTCTCCGGCAGCGGGCAGAACGCCGCCCTGGCCTTCACCACGCTCAAGGACTGGTCGGAGCGCGGCAGCGACGACACCGCCAGTTCGATCGCCGACCGCGCCAACATCGCCCTGAGCCAGATCAAGGACGCCATGGCGTTCTCGGTCCTGCCGCCGCCGGTGGACGGCCTCGGCACCTCCAGCGGCTTCGAGTTCCGCTTGCAGGACCGCGGTGGCCTCGGCCATGCCACGTTGATGCAGGCGCGCACCGAGTTGCTGGCCGCCGCCGAAAAAAGCCCGATCCTGATGAACGTGCGCGAGAGCGCCCTGGCCGAAGCGCCGCAGGTGCAACTGATCGTCGACCGCAAGCAGGCCAATGCGCTGGGGGTTTCCTTTGCCGACATCGGCGGCGTGCTGTCCACGGCGGTCGGGTCGGCCTACATCAACGACTTCCCCAACCAGGGACGGATGCAACGGGTGGTGGTGCAGGCGGAAGGCGATCAACGCAGCCAGGTCGCCGACCTGCTGAAGATGCATGTGCGCAACAGCAGCGGCAACATGGTGCCGCTGTCCGCATTCGTCCAGGCCAGATGGACCCAGGGCCCGGCGCAATTGACCCGCTACAACGGCTACCCGGCGATCAGTATTTCCGGTGAACCCAAACCGGGGCACAGCACCGGTGAAGCCATGGCAGAAATCGAACGCCTGGTCGCACTGGGCCCCGCCGGCCTGGGCCAGGAATGGACCGGGTTGTCGTTGCAGGAACGGCTGTCGGGCAGTCAGGCGCCGATCCTGCTGGGGTTGTCGTTATTGATCGTGTTCCTGTGCCTGGCGGCGCTGTACGAGAGCTGGTCGATCCCGACCTCGGTGCTGCTGGTGGTGCCCCTCGGCGTGCTCGGCGCCGTGTTGGCGGTGACCCTGCGCAGCATGCCCAACGACGTGTTCTTCAAGGTCGGGCTGATCACCATCATCGGCCTGTCGGCGAAGAACGCGATCCTGATCATCGAGTTCGCCAAGAGCCTGTACGACGACGGCCACGACCTGATCGACGCCACCTTGCAGGCGGCGCGCCTGCGCCTGCGTCCCATCGTCATGACCTCCCTGGCCTTCATCCTCGGCGTGGTCCCGCTGGCCATCGCCACGGGCGCCAGCTCGGCAAGCCAACAGGCCATCGGCACCGGGGTGATCGGCGGGATGATCACGGCGACCCTGGCGGTGGTGTTCGTGCCGGTGTTTTTTGTGGTGGTGATGAAATTGGTGCGCAGGGGTCATGAAAACCCCTGACGCCATCCCCTTCCATTGTGCGAGCGAGCCTGCTCGCGATGGGCGTGAACGATGACACCGGGCACCTGACACCCCGTGGCGTTCTTTTAGCCATCGCGAGCAGGCTCGCTCCCACAGAGGGATTGTGGTCATCCATGACCTCGCTGGGCTAAGGTGTCTACACAGCCCCGATCATCGAGCCTCCATGCCCTTCCTCGCCCGCACCCACCCGCGCCTGTCCGCCGCCGCCACCTTTGGCGTCGCGGTGGGCATTCTGGCGCCATCCGATTCGATCATCAGCAAAATCCTGATCGGCTGGAACGCCGGGGTCTGGACCTATCTGGTGCTGATGCTCTGGCTCGCCGCCCGCGCCAAGGCTCCGGACGTGAAGCGCATCGCCGAGATCGAAGACGAGAACGCCGGGCTGGTGTTGCTGGTGGTGTGCATCGCCGCGATAGCCAGCCTGGCGACCATCACTTTCGAACTGGCCGGCAGCAAGGACCTGGAAAACGCCAGCAAGCTGCTGCATTACGGTTTCACCGCGCTGACCGTCATCGGTTCCTGGCTGCTGATCGGGGTGATTTTCAGCGTGCATTACGCCCGCCTGTTCTACACCTGGAACGGCAAGGACCCGGCCCTGCGTTTTGCCGAAGGCTTGACCACCCCCAATTATTGGGACTTCCTGTACTTCTCGTTCACCATCGGCGTGGCGGTGCAGACCTCCGACGTCGGCGTGGCAACGCGGGACCTGCGCAAGATCGTGCTGGCGCAATCGTTGATCGGGTTTCTGTTCAACACGGCGATTCTCGGTTTTTCGATCAACATTGCTGCCGGGCTGTTCAATTGAAACCTGCACAAACGTTCTAGGCATCGCCGGCGCCACGGGCGTTAAATAACCCGGCAATCCGTCTCACAGGTGCAGCATGACGAGTCACAACTGGATCGACCTGGCCCAGGACGCCGACACCGGCATCGAGACCCTGCGCGCGCATTTCGAAGGGCACGCCTACGATCCGCACTGGCACGACAGCTACCTGGTGGGCGTCACCGAGCAAGGGGTCCAGCAGTTCAACTGTCGCCGGGCCAGGCACCAGAGCACGCCGGGCAAAGTGTTCCTGCTCGAGCCGGGCGACATTCATGACGGTGAGGCCCCCACCGCCGACGGCTTCACCTACCGCATGCTGTACCTCGATCCGCAGTGGCTGACCCGGGAAATCAGCACGATGTTCGACAAGGCGCCCGACCATGGCGAACTGGGTTTCGCCCACACCCTGACCACCGACGACGCACTGGCCCGGGCCACCACGCTGGCCTTTGCAACTCTGCACCACGGCGAGCTGAAGATCGTGCGCCAGACCGCCCTCGATGGATTGCTCGAGCGCCTCACCACCCACCTGCACTGGCGCACCCGCTATGGCGAAGACCCGCGCCTGCCCCTGGTGGCGCAGAAGGCCCGGGAGTACCTGCATGCCCATGCCCACGAAGACATCGGCCTCGACCAGCTTGCACTGGCAACCGGGGTGGATCGCTTTCGCCTGACCCGCGCCTTCAAGGCCGCCTTCGGCATCGCGCCGCATGCCTATCTGGTGCAATTGCGCCTGGCCACCGCGCGCCGGTTACTGGCCCGTGGCGAGCAACCGGCAACGGTGGCCATGGCCCTGGGCTTCGCCGACCAGAGTCACCTGGGTCGCTGGTTTGTCCGTGCCTACGGCCTGACGCCGGCGCTGTACCGCAAACGCTGCTCAAATCTTCCAGACAGTTGAACCCTGGGCTTGTGAAGATCGACTACACAGATCTTCACCGGAGTGACCCACGATGTTCGCTACCTTCCCGACGTTCCTGCCCTTTCTGTTGTTTGCTTTCGTGGCTTCGATCACACCGGGCCCGACCAACATTCTGGTGTTGAGCAACAGTGCCCGCTACGGCCTGGCCGCAGCCGTGCCGATCATTTTCGGTGCCTGCGCCAGCGCCGCGACCATCGTCCTGCTGGTCGGCACCGGTGCCGGTTCCTCGCTGACCGCCTGGCCCGCCGTGCAAACCGCGATGCAGTGGATGGGCGTGGCCTGGCTGAGTTACCTGTCCTGGCAGATTTTCAGCGCGCCCGCCGAGGCGCTGGATGCCCAGGATCCCAACGGCCGACTGGGTCTGGTCGGCGCGGCGGGCCTGCAACTGATCAACCCGAAAACCTGGATGATGGCGTTGGCGGTGGTCAGTGTGTTTGCCGTTGGCGGCGAACAGCGCATGAGTCACGTGCTGTACCTGTCGCTGGCGTTCTTCCTGATTGCCCTGCCGTGCCTCGGGGTCTGGGCGCTGCTCGGCGCGGGCTCCGTGCGCTGGTTGCGTTCACCCCGCGCCGTGCAGCGCTTCAACCGTTGCATGGCCCTGTTGCTGCTCGGTTCGACGTGGTTGAGCGTGCTGGCGTGAGCGCCCACTCGTCGGTCATTGTCTGACAATGTGCAAGCGGGGGCTTGACGGCCAATCCTCTTCTGGTGTCTTCTGAAACCGGTTTCAGTGCAACCTCACATTGCTTGCAAACCCCATAAATCCAAGAACAAGGTTTCAGCCCGTGAACGATTTTTCCGCCGCCCAGCGCAGCCGCGTCACCATGCTCGATGTCGCCGAACACGCCAGGGTGTCCAAGGCCAGCGTCTCGCGTTTCATCGGCGACGACCGCGCCCTGCTCTCCGAAGCCACCGCCTTGCGCATCGAGCAGGCCATTGCCGAATTGGGCTACCGTCCGAACCAGATGGCCCGTGGCCTGAAACGCGGGCGCACCCGCCTGATCGGCATGCTGGTGGCCGACATCCGCAACCCTTATTCAATTGCCGTGATGCACGGGGTGGAAACCGCCTGCCGTCAGCACGGCTACAGCCTGGTGGTGTGCAACACCGACCGCGATGACGAACAGGAACGCCAGCACCTGGCGCTGCTGCGCTCGTACAACATCGAAGGCCTGATCGTGAACACCCTGGGTCATCACCGCGACGAGTTGCACGAATTGCATCGCGAAATGCCAATGGTGCTGGTGGACCGCAAGGTCGAACACCTGGACAGCGACCTCGTCGGGCTGGACAACCCGGCCGCAGTGGAACTTGCGCTCAGCCATCTCGAGGAGCGCGGCTACCGGGATGTGCTGCTGGTCACCGAACCCTTCGACGGCACCAGCTCGCGGATCGAGCGGGTCAGCAGTTTCAAGTCGGGGATCGCCCAGCGCCCGGTCCTGCGTGGCGCGCTGAGCGAAACGGGAAGCGACCTTGCATTCAACCTCAAGCACTTTCTGTCCACCACCGGCGCCGGGCCCAAAGCGTTGTTCTGTGCCAACGGCGTGGCCGCGCTGGCGAGTACTCAGGCCTTGCGTGACTTGAATTGCAACCTGTTCGAAGAAGTCGGCCTGATTGCCCTGGATGATCTGGATTGGTATCCGTTGGTGGGCAGCGGGATTACCGCGTTGGCGCAGCCGACAGCGGATATGGGCGCCCAGGCGTTCGAGTGTTTGCTCAGGAGGCTGCGCGGCGATGACGGGCCGGCCAGGACCATGGACTTTGCGGCGCGGTTGGTGGTTAGAGGGTCGACTCTGGGGAATCTTCGGTGAATGTGAGGGCGCCATCGTCGGAACGCCGCCCGGAGCCGGCTCGCTCCCACAAGGGACATGTGAACACAGGCCCCCTGTGGGAGCGAGCCTGCTCGCGATGAGGACCTGAAGAACACCGCCACACCCTCCTGTATTTTTTTTGAACAAAAATGAAACCGGTTTCAGAGGTAGAAAAACAATGAACAAACCACCCGTTGCCATCAGCCTTTCCAGTTACGGCGCCGACCTTGTGCGCCAGCGCGGCCAAGGCAGTTTCATCGACATACTGTCCGCCGCCGGTGCCGACCGCATCGAATGGCGCGAAGAACTGCTGACCCGTGAAGACCCCGAGCAACTGGCCAGCGCCACCCGGGCACAGGGTCTGCAAAGCATCTACTCGTCGCCCATGGAACTGTGGCTGGCCGGTCAGTCGAAACCCAATCCAGAATTGATGACCGCCCTGCAACGCGCCCAGGCCTTCGGTAGCCAATGGCTGAAAGTCTCGCTGGGCTATTTCACCGACAACAACGACCTGCAAGCGCTCGCCCAGGTCTTGAGAGACAGCCCGGTGCAGTTGCTGGTGGAAAACGACCAGACCCTGCACGGTGGTCGCATCGAACCGTTCCAGCGTTTTTTCGCGGCGGTCGAACAACACGCGCTGCCGATCAGCATGACCTTCGACATCGGCAACTGGCACTGGCAGGACCAGTCCGCCAGCAGCGCCGCGCGCCTGCTCGGCCGTTACGTCGGCTACGTGCACTGCAAGGCTGTCTCGCGCCGTGCCGACGGCAAGCTGGTGGCCATTCCGCCTGCGGTCAGCGACCTGCACCTGTGGGAACAACTGCTGCGGCACATGGCCCAAGGCGTGATGCGCGCTGCGGAATATCCATTGCAGGGTGAGGACTTGCTGCAGCTCACCCGTGCACACGTCAGTGACCTGGCCCGCCTCGGTCACACCCGTCTGGAGAACGCTCATGCCTGAGTTCGATATCCTCTCGTTCGGCGAAACCATGGCGATGTTCGTGGCCGACCACAATGGCGACCTGGCCCAGGTCGACCACTTCCACAAGCGCATCGCCGGGGCCGACAGCAACGTCGCCATCGGTTTGTCACGCCTGGGCTTCAAGGTGGCGTGGCTGAGCCGGGTGGGCGCCGATTCCCTCGGTCGGTTCGTCGTCGACACGCTGCAGAAGGAAGGCCTGGATTGCCGCCATGTCGCGGTCGACGCCGCGCATCCGACCGGCTTCCAGTTCAAGTCGCGCACCGATGACGGTGATGACCCGCAGGTCGAGTACTTTCGTCGTGGCTCGGCGGCCAGCCATCTGGCGCTGGCCTCGATTGCGCCTGATTTGCTCAGCGCCCGGCACCTGCACGCCACCGGCATTCCCCCGGCGCTGTCGGACAGCGCACGGCAGTTGTCATTCGAATTGATGACCCGCATGCGCGAGGCCGGACGAAGTGTGTCCTTCGACCCGAACCTGCGCCCGAGCCTGTGGGCCAGCGAACAGCAGATGATCGGCGAAATCAACCGCCTCGCCGCCCTCGCCCACTGGGTGCTGCCGGGGCTGAGCGAGGGTCGCCTGCTGACCGGCTACGACGACCCGGCCGACATTGCCGCGTTCTACCTTGATCAGGGCGTTGAAGCCGTGGCGATCAAACTCGGGCCGCACGGCGCGTATTACCGCACCCAGCAGGATCAAGAGTTCGTTGCCGGGGTGCCGGT
The DNA here is from genome assembly GCF_949767465.1 of Pseudomonas sp. IT-P12. Taxonomy (NCBI): domain Bacteria; kingdom Pseudomonadati; phylum Pseudomonadota; class Gammaproteobacteria; order Pseudomonadales; family Pseudomonadaceae; genus Pseudomonas; species Pseudomonas sp. IT-P12. Next base: position 1,202,255 of record NZ_CATKPY010000011.1, read on the forward strand.
GCACACCGTGGTCGACACCGTGGGCGCCGGTGACGGTTTTGCCGTGGGCCTGATCAGTGCCCTCCTGGAACACCACAGCTTCGCCGACGCCGTGAAGCGCGCCAACTGGGTGGGCAGCCGGGCGGTGCAGAGTCGGGGGGACATGGAGGGATTGCCGACCCGGACTGAAATGTCGGTCGAATTCGAGGCCGCCTGTCGCGAGCAGGCTCGCTCCCACAGGGACGGCGCCGCGCTTGTGGGAGCCAGCCTGCTCGCGATGGAGCCCGCCCCGTCACTCGAGATTTAAACCGTTACCTGCTGCGACAAAAACAACAAGCTCAGGAGCACCACTGATGAAAACCGCAACCCTCGCCACCCGCCGCTGGTGGTACATCATGCCCATCGTGTTCATCACCTACAGCCTGGCGTACCTGGACCGCGCCAACTACGGTTTCGCCGCCGCCTCCGGCATGGCCGCCGACCTGATGATCACCCCTGGTCTGTCGTCGATGCTCGGCGCGCTGTTCTTCCTCGGCTACTTTTTCTTCCAGGTGCCCGGCGCGATCTATGCGCAAAAGCACAGCGTGAAGAAGCTGATCTTCGTCAGCCTGATCCTCTGGGGCAGCCTGGCGACCCTGACCGGGATCGTCTCCAATGCCTATTGGCTGATCGTCATCCGCTTCATGCTCGGCGTGGTCGAGGCGGCGGTGATGCCGGCGATGCTGATCTACCTGTGCCACTGGTTCACCCGCGCCGAACGCTCGCGGGCCAATACCTTCCTGATCCTCGGCAACCCGGTGACCATGCTCTGGATGTCGGTGGTGTCGGGCTACCTGGTGCAGCATTACAGCTGGCGCTGGATGTTCATCATTGAAGGCCTGCCGGCGGTGCTCTGGGCGTTTATCTGGTGGCGTCTGGCCGATGACCGTCCGTCCCAGGCCAAGTGGCTGAGCGACGCCGAAAAGCACGACCTGGAAAGCGCACTGGCCGCCGAGCAGGTCGGCATCAAGGCGGTGAAGAACTACGCCGAAGCCTTCCGCTCGCCGAAAGTGATCCTCCTGGCGCTGCAGTTTTTCTGCTGGAGCATTGGCGTCTATGGCTTCGTGCTGTGGTTGCCGTCGATCCTCAAGGCCGGTGCGCAAATGGACATGGTCGAGGCCGGCTGGCTGTCGGCACTGCCCTACCTGGCGGCGGTGATCGGCATGCTGCTGGTGTCCTGGGGGTCGGACAAATTTCAGAAGCGCAAACGCTTCGTCTGGCCGCCGCTGCTGATCGCTTCGATTGCGTTCTACGGCTCCTACGCGCTGGGCGCCGAACACTTCTGGTGGTCCTACACGCTGCTGGTGATCGCCGGCGCCTGCATGTACGCACCTTACGGGCCTTTCTTCGCCATCATCCCGGAAATCCTTCCGGCCAACGTGGCGGGCGGCGCCATGGCGCTGATCAACAGCATGGGCGCGCTGGGGTCGTTCGGCGGCTCCTACCTGGTCGGTTACCTGAACAGCGCCACCGGTTCGCCAGGGGCTTCGTACCTGTTGATGAGCGGCGCGCTGATGATCTCGGTGCTGCTGACCATTGCCCTCAAGCCCGGCGCCAGTGATCGCGAGCGTCCCTCGATCGCCCTGAACCGCCCCGCCCACCCTTGAATTGAACAGAGGCTGACGATGAAAAAGCAGGTTGTGCTGTACAAGAAACTCTCGCCGTATTTGATGGCCCGCCTGCAGGCGCAGGCCGAGGTGACCCTGATCGACAAGCTCGATGCCGATGGCCTGGCGCAACTGCGCGCAGCCCTGCCCCGCGCCCACGGGTTGCTCGGCGCCAGCCTGAAACTGGATGCCGGGCTGCTCGACCTGGCGCCCCATCTGCAAGCCATCGCCAGCGTCTCGGTGGGCGTCGACAACTACGACATCGACTACCTGACCGAGCGGCGCATCCTGCTCAGCAACACCCCGGACGTGCTCACCGAAACCACCGCCGACACCGGTTTTGCATTGATCCTGGCCACCGCCCGACGCGTCGTCGAACTGGCGAATGTGGTCCGCAACGGCCAATGGACAAGCAACGTCGGCCCCGCGCAGTTCGGCACCGATGTGCACGGCAAGACCCTGGGCATCATCGGCATGGGGCGCATTGGCGAGGCGGTGGCCCAGCGCGGGCATTTCGGCTTCGGCATGCCGGTGATCTACCACAGCCAATCGCCGAAACCGGCGGTGGAACAACGCTTCAATGCGCAATACCGCAGCCTGCCCGACCTGTTGCAGCAGGCCGACTTCGTTTGCCTGACGCTACCGCTGACGGCGCATACCGAGGGGCTGATCGGCGCCGAACAGTTCGCCTTGATGCGCCCGCAAACCATCTTCATCAACATTTCCCGGGGCAAGGTCGTGGATGAAGCGGCGATGATCGAGGCGTTGCGTTCAGGACAGATTCGCGCAGCGGGGCTGGATGTGTTCGAGCGCGAGCCGCTGGATGCGGACTCGCCGTTGCTGCGGCTGGACAATGTGGTGGCAACCCCGCATATCGGCTCGGCGACCCATGAGACGCGGGAGGCGATGGCAGCCTGTGCCGTAGAGAATCTGCGGGCGGCGCTGGCGGGCGAGCGGCCGAAGAATCTGGTGAATCCACAGGTGTGGAACACCTGAGGATAATGGCGTCTTTGGGGGCCCTATCGCGAGCAGGCTCGCTCCCACAGGGACGGCGCCGCACTTGTGGGAGCGAGCCTGCTCGCGATGAGGGCTTCACAGACGATACAAACCTTTCAGGCCCGCCGCGCCTCCAGCCTGTCCATCGTGCACAGCGCAATCCGCCGACAGGCATCCGCCAGTTGCGGCAGATCGACCACCAGCCCCAGGCGGATATGCCCCGCCGCACTCGGTCCGAAGGCTTCGCCGGCCAGCACCGACACCCCATAACCTTCCAGCAAGCGTTCGGCAAAGTGCTGCGCCGACCAGCCGGTCTGCCGCACATCGACCATCACGAACATGCCGCCATCCGGGCGAATCACCCGCAAGCCAGGGCAGGCGCCCAGACTGGCGCACACCAGATCCCGGCGCTGGCGATACGCCTCGCGCATCATCGCCACCTGCGGCAGCTCCTGGTCCAGCGCCAACTGCGCCGCGTTCTGGATAAACTCGGGAATGCCGAACAACATGCACAACGACAAATGCTCCAGGTGATCGGCCAGGCGCCTAGGCCCAACCACCCAGCCAACCCGCCAGCCGCTCATGGCATGGGACTTGGACAGGCTGTTGATGGTCGCCGTGCGCTCGGCCATGCCGGGCAGGCTTGCAGGGCTAATGTGCTCGCCCTCGTAAAGCAGCTCGCTGTAGACCTCGTCGCTGATCAGCCACAGGTCGTGACGCACGCACAGCGAAGCCAGTTCCTGCCATACCAGCAGGGGCAGACTGGCACCGGATGGATTGTTCGGGCTGTTAAGCAGGATGGCGCGGGTTTTCGGCGTGATCAGCGCTGCGACGTCCGCCGGGTCCACGCGAAAGCCATTGTGCGAACGCACCGCCACCGGCAAAACCTTCGCGCCGACGGCACCGAACACGCCCTCATAGGTGACGTACATCGGCTCGGCCACGATTACCTCATCGCCCGGGTCGAGCACACACTGCACCACCGAATACACCGCGCATTGCGCCCCGGGAAACACCACCACCTGCTCGGGCGTCACCGCTTGCCCGCTGCGCTGGCCGTGACGCCGGGCGATGCTGTCGCGCAGGCCGGGCGTGCCGAGCACCGGCGGGTAGTGGGTGTCGCCGGCCAGCAGGCTGTCGATGGCGGCATGAACGATGGGCAGCGGCGTATCGAAATCCGGATCACCGATCGACAGCAGCAACACATCGACGCCCTGCTCGCGCAATTGCAGCGCTCGATCATGAATCCGCCAGGCGGCGGCGCCTTCGCCGGCGATACGTTGGGTCAAGGCTGAGTAGCGCATGGTGGCTCCTTTGCTGCGCGGTGTGTCCCTGTCTCAACCCTATCCGAAATTCTCGAGCGCGCCAGCCGTGTGCTGCAAATCGACGGACGGAGAAATTATCGAAGCACCCCGACATGTCGCGAGCCGGTCATTTTTCCGTGTGCAGCCGCTCTACTGCTCCTGCGCGGTGGGGAGATAAATTTCTCGTCATATCAAAAATTAACGCTGACTTGTGGTCCCAAAGCGCGCGATGAAACCTCCTACAACTGCTGATCATTTTGGCTGACAGCCTTTTCTTTGACGACGACCTAGTGTGAACCACCTGTAACTTGTGACAGGTTCCAAGGCAAAAAAATAAGGATATAAGGGAATCGTGCCTCCAGCCTGATAGCGGTTGAAGGCCGGTCGCGCGAACCACGCCTTGAAGCAGTAGGAACAATCCGCCGCGCCCACGCCGTCAATGATGATGAATGGGAGATTCGCTCATGTACCGCTCCACTACCGCATCACTTCGAGCATCGCCAGCCCCGGTCAACTTCGAGCACCACGAAAACCCGCAACCCCAGACGATCACCCTGACGGCCAGGGAAAAGGAAGTCTTGCAGTGGGGCGTGGCAGGCAAGTCGTCCTGGGAGATCGCCAAGATCTGCGAATGCAGCGAGGCAGGTGTGAATTACCACTTTTGCAATATCCGCCGCAAATTCGGCGTGAGATCGCGCTGGGCCGCCATGGCCAAGGCGCTGGAACAGGGCTTGATTCAATCCACTTGAACCGGTCTTTGTTCAGCGGTCAGCGCGTCATTGACCCTGTCGAGACCCAATATGCCTGATGAACTAGCGCCTCATTCCCCACTGATTGATCTCTCCCGCGAAGATGCCTGTGACGATACGCCCGTATCGCACAGGTACCGCCCAGGCCAAACATTGCGCATCATGCTGGCCGACGACCACCCCGTGGTCCTGAAGGGTGTCGAAATGGCCCTGCGCGCTTGTGGACCAGCGTTCTCTGTGGTCGCTTTGGCAACCAACGCCGACGAACTCATGCGCCATCTGGTACGCACGCCCTGCGACCTGCTGATCAGCGACTACTCAATGCCCTGCGGCAAGTTTCCCGACGGCCTGGCCTTGATGGGCTACCTGAAACGGCATTTCACCCACATTCCCCTGATCGTCATGACGATGTTGCGCAACCCGTCGATGCTGCAAGCGTTGCTCAACAAGGGCGTCAGCGGCTTGTTCGACAAGCGCAGTCCATTGAGCGAACTGTTGCGCGCGGTCAACCGCGTGGCCAACGGTCAACAACACCTGTGCCCTTCGTTCGCCGGCATCATCGAGGCCCAAAGCCTGCCCTACTCCAGGTATGAAGCGCCCGCCGTGAACCTTTCAGAGCGGGAACTGGAAGTGGTGCGGCTGTTCGTCCAGGGTCTTTCCGGGAGACAGATCGCCGCGCAATTGAACCGCAGCGAAAAGACCATCAGCCGGCAGAAGCGCACCGCCATGGACAAGTTGGGGCTTGTTCACGACGGTGGTTTGGTGGAGTTCGCGCGGTTGAGTGGGTTACAGGACTGAAGGTCGGCACCGGGGAAAAGCGAACCCACCGATGGGGTGGGTTCGCTTCGATCAGTTATCAGTCATTTGTGTCGACCCGTATCACGGCGCAAATCGAGCGCATTTCTCTGGGCGACACCATGGAATCGTCCGCGTCCGATGGTCGGGTCCAGGCCTCCCCGTGACAAGTAGTCATTCCTCACTATTGACGACATTTTTTTAAATTTTTCGGGTGAAACGGGTTGTGGGGCCGGTTTTGGGACCGGTTGTGGTTGCGGCACAGGCGCCGCCTTTTTATGCGTCTTTATCTGTGGTGCTGAAGGGTCAAGAGGCGGTTGGTTCCTCGATGCAGATACCGCATTGGATCCCGACCGGGCGCTCGTCGGTGATGGCTTAGCTGAACTGCTGGTTGGCGCAAAGCTCACACCGCGGGATGCGGCCGACTGCGCGGTACGGGAAGGCATCGCCGCATTTGAAGTGGTCATGGTATATGCGGAGAGAACATCGCCAGGATCAAACGTAACGGTGGTGAGATTCGGATTGAACGCTGCTGATGCTCCTGCACGTGAGCCAGCGGCGGCGGCGCTCGCTCCTGCGCTCGCACCCGCTCTCGCTCCTCTACCTACACCAGAGCTTTCCATGAGCACCGTCGCCAACAGACCTAGCTTGGAGAAATGCCCGGTATCGTCGATGAGTCCCACAGGGTCGCCCAAGCAATACATGTAGGGGTTAATTCCCCCCTTGCTGAACGGGCTCATGTTGTCGCCTACGTAACATCTCATCAACGTTGGTGAATAGGCCCGATATCCGCTCCCAAGAATGTACTGGCCAGCGTGCCCCTCACGGAGTTCACCGTTAAACCCAAGCGCACCCACGCCCCCCAAGGAGTACCCGTAAGGCGAGTAGCTCTGCTCCTGACGACTCCCCTCACTGGCCTCACACAGCACAGTGCTTTTCTGGTCACTGGCCAGCAACAGGGACTTTGGGTCGGCACCGTCCTGGAGCTCGGCGAGCGCAAGTCCGGCAGCGTGAACGAAGGTGCTGCTGTTCGCCCCTTGTTTCAGGGTGTGGATCTCTCCGCTCTGGTAAAAACGATGCTGGTCGCCGCTGCCACCGTTCTCGCTGGATAGCGTGTCCAGCGGATCATAGCCATAGCTCCTGGAGGCTCCATCATCCCCCCCGCTGACACTGATCAAACGATCCAGGTCGTCGTAACACAGCTCGCGCCCTTCTTCATCACACTTCAGGTTCCCATTATCGTCGTACGGAAGCGTGAGCTTCCTCGGGTAGTCGTCATGATCGTTGGTCACCGCCGTGAGCTGCGTTGGATCGGCCTGGTTGTCGTAGCTGTACCGCGCCCGATTACGTCCATCGGCAAAATAGGTGTCGCACACCTCGATATTACTCAACTCATCGTAGATGAACCGCTGCATCTCTATGGCCTTGCCGTAGGGGTCGACGGGCTGCTGGGTGCCGCTGCACTCGTAGAGTTCCAGATGTCCGCGGATATCGTACTCGTAGGTCTGATCGCGCAAAACAGTCGCACCTTCCTTCAGCGTGCTTCGGGTCAGGTTATCGACTTCGTCGTAAGCCTGGCTCAACTCCTGGGTCAGCCCGCCGCCAAAATCGAACACCCGCAGACTTTCACGACCATAGTCGTCATAGCTCAAGGTCGTTTTCAGCGTCTGCCCGACATCGGCGGTCTCGATGCTCTCGATCTCGCCCTGGGGGTTGTAGCCAAACCGGGAAACCGTGGTACCCAGGCGTGTACTCAGCAGTTGTCCTGTGGCTTTGTTGTAGTCATACACCTGTTCCTGATTGAGCACGTCGACATACTTCAACAGACGTGCCTGACGGCTGTAGCCATAGTGCATCGTGAACGTCTCGCCACCCTGCTGACGGGTTTCGGTCTTTATTTCCCCGGTGGTGAAGTAGTCGCGCGACAGCGTGATCCCACTTTCTTCGCTGCTTTTCAAGCGGGCGTTTTTTTCGTCGTAGTCATAGGTCGCGGCAATGACCGTGGATGAGGTGGTGCGTTTCACCGGGTCCTCGCCCAACGCCGGCTCGTAGACGTAGTCGACTTCGACCTTCGATGGCCGGATAACCTTGCACGGTTTCAACTCTGCTTGTTTAAAGTTGTAACGGGTCACACGACCGCCCGTGATCGATTGGGTCATGCGATCAAGGCCATCGAAGCTCTGCTGCCCCAACTCCTTCACATTGCCGTAGGCGTGTACGCCGATCCAGACCGGCAGATCTTCGCTGGAATGCAACGCGTATCGCCGCTCGACCTGTGCGTCGTCGGGCAGCACCGTCCTGAGCATCCGGTCAAAAGGGTCGTACACATAGGCCGTCTTGCGCATAAGAGCGTCGAACTCGTGTGCGGTGCGTCCCAGCCCGTCGTAGTAGTAGAGGTGTTCGCTGTACGGCTTGACCTCAGGGTCGGCAGGATCGTCCGCCAGGTTATACCGTCTGATGCTGTCGGGCTTGTCGAACAGGTTGTTGGTGGTGACGGTCTTGGCCCGTCCGGTGATCCATTGGGTGACCGTCTGTTTGATCGGGTCGGTGACTTCGTGTTCTTCAACGCCATCGGGGCGCTTCAGGCTGCGCTGCTGGCCCCAGTTGTCGTACTGGTACTCGCTGACCAGCACCAGATCGTCCGACGGCGCGGCGCTGCACCAGTCATATTCGGTTTCCTTGATCAACTGCCCCAGGCCGTCGTATTCGGCCAGGTAGGTGTCGCGAAATGCCTCGGCAGGAACGCCGGTGAGGAAGTCCTTGTCCTGGCGCTGCTCTTGCACCACGCGGTTGACACCGTCGAACAAGGTTTTGGTCTTGACACCCTTGACGTCAGTGGTTTCCTGACTCGCCTGTTCGCCAGCGGTACTGGTCAGGAAATAGCTGTAACTGCGTGTCGCTCGATAATCGGTTTCAGGTGCCACGGTTTCGCTGGTGACCCGCAGCAGGGCGTCGTAGGCGGTGCGAATTTCCACGTCGTTGTCGTCACGGGCCAGCAGCGGTTCGCCGTGCAGCAGCGAGTGTTCCAGGGTCACGACTTTTTTGGTGAAGGTGCCGTCAACGCCGTGGTCGTAACCGGTGAGGGTTTCGACGGTTTGCAGAATGGTCTCACCGGCAAAGGCACTCGGCAGCTTTTTATAGGCATACTCGGTCGTCGTGCTCAGATCATTGAGCGTGATCGACTGTTCCGCGCGGCGGCCGTGCAGCAGGGCGTTGGTCGGCGTATTGGAGGTGATATAGGCGGTGTGTTGCAACTCGGTGGCCTGCGTGCCGTCGACCTCATACAGCGTCTCATCGGTCATCGCCAGCCACTGGCCGGTCGGCGCGGCGTTGTCCTGGACCGGGTCCATCAAGGCGTATTTGTGACGAGTGCTCAACTGCGGGGCACCGGTTTCGCGGTTGGTGGCGGGGGTCACGGTTTTACTGCGCAGACTGCGCACGAACCCCTGCGGGTCTTTCGGGCATTCACCGACGATACCGGCGACCGGGAAATATTCGTATTCCTCCGATACACCATTGGCCTCTATCTGCTTGGTCAGGTTGCCATGGGAATCGTAGGCCGTGGTCACGGTTTGCGTGCGTGACGGGCCGTCCTTGAGTCCCCAGCGAGTGCGGACCTCTTTGGGCAGTTGACACTGGGCGGGCTGATTGGCGAACGGCAGGTCGAGATTGTCATCGGCGTAGTAAAGGGTGAAGACCTGCTGCACGTTGTCACCCTGGATGGTTTTCTCTTCGGTGAGCAGATGAAAACGGTTGAACGTGCGTTCGATGCGACGCACCTCCACGCCGCCGTCATAGTGCCGTTCCGTGGTGGCGTACTGATAACGGGTTGTGACCTGGAAAAGGTTGTCCAGCCCGTTGTCGTCCCATTTGATCGTCTGGTCGTTGTTGCCCAGAAAATTGTTGCTTCCAGGCAGCTCGGTAGTCTCGTATTCGTAATGCACCTCGATCGGCGCTTGGCTGAAACCCGGCTCGATGATGTGCTTCCATACCCTGGGCAATGGCGGATGAACGAAGCCTGGATAGGCATGGCCAGTACCCGCATATTCAAGGGTTTCGTGACCGCCCACGGGGGTCTTGACATCGATGAGGCACAGCAGGCCATTCTGGATCTTGTAGGTGAGGCGCCAGGAGGCCAACTCCTCGGTCGGCAGGATCACTTCACAGACTTCTTCACCTGCCCCGCTGTTGCGCAACTTCAATTCGAAGCGGGCCAACGCGCCGCCCGGACTGCCGTCGGGGCGCAGCAGAATCTCGATGACTTGTGAGTTGGGAGGTCGGTTGATTTCCAGCAGGGTAACGCCTTGGCCGTCGGTCACCTGGTGCAAGCGGCGCAGACCAGTATCAAAGGGCAAATACGCAAAGCTGACCTTGAAACCTTCGGGACTGTAGACGGTTTCGGGCAGCGCCAGGTTGCCTTCGAGCCGAAGCATCTCGATGGTCCCGGACTTGTGGACCACGCGATAAAGGGTCGGCCCATCACGATAGAAGTGGAAGCTGGGGATTTTTTGCTCGGCCATGACCAGCTGATTGTCGCTGGTTTCTCCGGTAACCTTGAAGGTCTCGCCGGTGGACAACGCGATGATCTGTTTTCTGGCGTCGTACTGCGACAGGCGCAACTCCCAGCCGATGCCAAAACCGCTGTTGGTAATATTGAGCGGATTGAAACCCAGTGTCAGGGGCGCGATCGGGCCACTGAGATCATTGGCCTTGATCTCGGGCAGCGTCAGATTGAGGGTGTATTGACCGGTACGCGGATCGACGCCGGACTCAATGTAACTGAGAAAATCGAAGGCTCTGGAATGGACGGCGGTAGAGGCGGCCATGGTGTATTCCTCAGGAATGGATAACCACTGTTGTTGGCGGGCTATGGCGAAGCGGTGCGCCGTCATGCATGACGGCGCGCCATAGGCAGTGCTGGAGTTACGTCAGAACGTTCAGGACCAGTTGATTTCGATTTTGATGAACGAAGGAAAAGTCCAGGCGATGGCGATTCCCTTCAAGATCCAACAGATCCACGATCATCGATGTGTCCAGTAACGGATACAGATCAACGGCTGTTGAACGACGCACGTCATCGAACCGGCTTAACGTGATCATTAATTGACCCGATACCGGGTTCTGATTGCTTTCGAAGGTTTTGGGCAGCGCGGGGGTCGTTCTCTTGGCAAGAATGCCGTCGTACTCGATCGCCCGATTCACCGGTTTACCTTCGTCCTCCGGGGCGAACACTTTAAAGGCGTAACCCGTCGCGCTAAACATTCTGTCATTGGGATACCCGCTCTCCCACTGCACCAGTGATCGGACCCCTTCGAAACGGCAACTGGCAAACAACAAATCGACACGTCCCTCCCGCTTGTAACCAACACGCCAGTAATCCGTGGTGCGCAGAAAGTAGTCGACGTCATTTTCCCCTGGAGCAAGCGGCGGCCATCCTTCGCCTGTTGGCCGCCCCTGCCCCAAGGCTCCGCCGCCCGCCACACGCACATCCTTGAACTCGTAGTCGCGGGCAGTCTTGACCGGAATGGGCCGGGGCGTAAGCGTGACGCGTCCCTGGTCCTCGGTGTCGTTATCGGAGGGGCTCTTGATTGAGTGAAAAACCCCCTTATCGCCGTCTGCGGTAAACGAGGCGTGGAACTGAGTAACGCCCGGCGTGTCCGTCGGACTGCTCCCACGGGTGTGCACATAAATCGTGATGTCGGAGGTGAGCACACCCTGATTGCCAATGGCGTCCGTCGCCGGACCAGCGCTCGGCGCAACCTCCCATTGCTTGAATCCGTTATAGACCCTGTTAGTCATCCAGCGCTTGTCACTGCCGTATTCGATGCCCACCTGGCCTGGATCGACATTGGGAATCTGGTCATTGGTGCCCTTCACGAACAGGACCATGCTGGCTTCTTCGTCACCGGTCAATCCATAGGTCGTGCCATCCACCGGCGTCGTGGCAACAATGATATTGACTTCCATTTGTTGCATGCCATTGGCATAGGCTTCTCCAATGACTTTTCTGATGTCGAACCGCGACAACGTTTTCCAGGTGGGTTCTGTCACTGAATTCGTTAACTGCACGACGCTGTAGCCGTAGTCCTGAATGTTCCCCTCATCATCAATCAGGTCACAGACCACGATATCGACCGGGTTGGTAAACGACGCCGGCGCTGTATAAAGCCCGGTGGGCGATACACTGCCCGCACCCAGGACTGTCCACCGACGCTCGAACTGCGGCTTGCGAGCGTTCTCTTTCAATTGCACGGTGGCCGCACGATTGACGCCATTGTTGAACCCGGGGGTAACATCGAAGTCCGTCGAGTACTTGAGCAACAGCACAGAAGCCCGAACCGTTTCCCCCGTCACGGTGTTCTTGGCCTCGATGAATTGCACCACCATATCCTCCGCCAACGGCTGGGTCGGTGGGGTATAGATTGCGGTGTTGCCATCCGCGACCAGCGAACCGTATTGCGGCGTACTCCACGATAAGGGCGCGTTCAACAAGGTCGATGCCACGAACGTGACAGGACGCTGCCCCCCCAGTAGCAGGCTCGGTGCAAACGTCGGGGAAATGGCCATGGACTCGGAAGTCACCAGCAGCAACGCGCTGACCTTATGCGTAACGCCTGTCGAGGGGTCTCTATAAGTCGCCGTCACCACGTTACGCACCGTCTCCTTGCCCAGGTTATTGGCAACCGGCCTGTACAATCCGGTCGTTGCTCCAATTTCACCGACCGACTTGTGACTGTTGAGGCTGCGCACACTCCAGGTGACGCCGCTGAGCGGTTTACCGTCCCGCAGGGCCACGTATTGGAATGCCGAGCCCCCGACCTGCAGGCTCTGAAAGGGCGGATCGATCGTAATGGCCGTACGTGATGGGTCAATATTGCCGAACACGACGAGCTCACGAGGCTTCGCCCGATCCTTTTCCTGAAAGACGTTGTGATCACCAGGGAACAACAGGCTGTGTATCAGCGCCAGTTGGTCATCGGTCGCATGATCGGCGAATTCTTCAGAGACGATCACGGTTGCCGAATACAGGTCACCGTCAGGCCCTTGGTCATCCGGAATCAAATAAGGAAGACTGGCAGGAATACCGGCGCCGAACTCACTCCCCCGAAGCTGGATAAACAACACCACGGCCCCGTCGCCATGGTTCGATGACCTGACATCGTCGGCACCGGGGGCGGCCTGGGTTCGAATCTCGAATCGCTTAGGCGTCAGAGGGCTGTAGCCCTTCTCGTCGATCATGCCCAAAACGAATACGCGTCGATGAGGCGGCAACTCGCTGAAGCGTTGGTGAAAGTATTTGCCAAGTTCGAGTCCTGCCTCTTTTGGCCCAGCGAGGTTGCATTCGATGCGGGTGCCCTTGTTCAAATCCAGCAGCACTCGACCGATTTCATCGACTTCGCCGGTCACCTCGGCAAGTTGGACAAACAGCTTCACGGTGTAGCCCTGCGCCTCGGTGATCGTATAGCTGTAGAGAACCGTCTCCTGTGCATTCGCGTTAGCGTAGGCCGTGTAAGTACCGGAAATAATGCTCAGTGTCAGCGTCAATTCGGAGTCGGTGAAATTCGCTTCTTCAAATGACATTCGAGGCGAGCCCAGGACAATGTCGGTCAGATCACCATATTCAGTCTTCGCCTCATTAATGTATGCCCGACCGGAAAACGGCGGCGTATAACCGGTGCCGTCGTATTTCGCAATCCATTGTTGCTGCAGAACCCGATTGAGACGGGTGCGATTGAACACCGTCATGGCGCCCCAATCACCGGTGACCGGTTTAGCTTCCAGAATTTTCACAATATCAGCGCGTGAGTTGCCTGGCATGATCGTTCTCCCAGAGCGTGCAATTTGGAAATCGTTAAACACCCGTCTCAATCAACCATGAAATCATCCGGCGGCTTGTCGGGAAGCTCGATCAGTGGCAACGGGGCAATACACCAGCCGTTTCTGTCGATAACACCATCAATTTCCGTACGTGCGGTGATTAGTGCGAAGCGGTGTTGCCCCGCCGGGTCAGCGGTGTAAAAACCGTTGGCATCGATATGCCCGCTGCCTTCTGCAACTTCCCAAATGGCGTCCTTGACTTCCGTGTTTCTCCGCTCCGCTTTGAACTTCGCCTTGCCCTCAGGGAGCGAAGATTGAGACATGTCTAGGGTGACGGTTAACTCACTGGGGAAATGATTAACCACTACGTAGGACGTCTGGATTTTGCCGGTGGCGAGGTTCTTGACTTCAATTTCATCGACCTCGAAAGCGCCGTTTACATTGTCGTCCTTCAGTGCCGCAGTATAAGTATTTTTACCATCCGTCCCTCTGAGCGGGATACTCCCGCTACCCCGCGAGACCTTCCACTCGAGCGTGCCAGTGCCCAGCGTATTGGCTGAAAACTTACGTTCGGATTTACTCGAAGCCGCAGAAGAGTTACAACTTTCGATCACTGGATTGACAGTAATGTCTCGCACCACAATGGTCACCAGGCTCGAACTGCTATATTTCGAAATAGGGTCAGTGGCCGTTATTTTGACTCGGGTGAAGGTGCCTTTAATCTCGCCAGCAATCGGCGCTGTATAAAGGCCGCCGGGTAAATGAATAATCGTCACGGGCGAAAAGACGCCCGTGACGAGGTGAAAGTGCCGCTATTTTCGTGGGGGAACGATGCAGGGGTCATTCGCACCGTGGAATGCCGTTCGGTTGACTTGTGGTGTGGAAAGAATGTTTTCCGTGCCATCGTTGAAGGAGTACTGAATCTTCACCCGACCCCGTCGGTTCGGATTCTCGGTGTACAGCGGCAGGATGTGCTTGACGTAGGGCGTTACCAGAAATTCAAAACCTGTCACCGGCGAGTCAGCGGCGCCGATCGTGAAATTCTTCCTTAAGATTCCCGAGGTAATGGGTTCTTCAGGGTTGGCCAGGTTTTCCCCTTTCATGGGCGTGAACACGACTTCGATGACATCCCCATCCTTGAGCAGGCCCGTGAGGTCAGGAATCCTCACCTTGAGTGAACCATCGGCCTCCAATGCGTCACAGCCGGGATAATTGGGATTGCCCGCGGTCTCGATCGTGGGGAACTTCGCCGCTGGCAGTTCCACGGCAATTGCGTTGACCTCGACGTTTGTGGGGGTCGATTCCAGATCATTGACGATACCCGGACCACTCACCGTGTAATGGACGAGCACATCACCGTTCATACCGGCGAGGATGTAGGCCCATGGGATGGTGACCTTGTAAGCCCCTCCAGGTTTGTGTTCGGGGTTTTGATCATCGAATACTGTTCGCGCCTCGGTGACCAACAGGCCGTTCCAGTAGAAATTGACGATGTGGCCATCCGTGGCATCGTCGTACCAGTCGAAATGGAAGGTGGCATCCTCGTCTTTGTCTGCACGGGTCAGCGTATTGAACCGAGTGCCATCGTGATTTACGACCTCCCCTTCCAGCAGGGCCGGATGAACCGGGTCGGGCCAATCAACGGGTGGCCAGGGCTCAGGCCAGGGCAGGAGGACTTGCAGGTTCACATCGAAGTCATCGTCCGCAGGGCCAAACAGCCGGCCGCTGCGAACGATGTGATAACTGACGTTGGTTGATTTGATCCCGACAGTCGTTCTTCCATAGTCCTCAAGCATCAATGTTGCCGGCAACACCGCAAGTCCGATGCTGGGCATCGGATTATTGCCCAAGGGAATATCAGGCGTCAGGGTGTGGCCGCCCCACTTCAAACGAACCTCATCGCCGGTCTTGAAATTCAGTGGTTTGGTGATAAAGACCTCAACCCCTTCCCGTACCCCCTGCATCGTCAGCACGGGGTCGGCCTTGGGGACCTCCGGCTTGCCAATCGGTTGAGGCAGCAGTCCCCATGTCAGCGGAATTTTTTTGTACAAGGCCAGTTGACTCTTGTTTTCCGCCTGATCCTGAAGGCCATACGTCACCATGGCGGGCATATCACCGAGTTTTCGGAACACATCGGCGGGGATTTTGATGGTGGTGTCGCTGGTACCGGGCGCAGGAACCGTGGTCGCATGGTTCGGAGGGACAAGGCGCGGGTCTTCGGGGATGTCGTGTTCGTTAACCACCCAAAAACCGATTTTGTCCGTGCTCTGCCACAGCGGATACCCGGGAATGATCACCTCCAGTTCGCCGCCTTCTGGCAGGTTGGTATCGTCCAGGTAGTCGACCGCAATCCGCGGCTGTTCGGGCGGCTCGTCGTCGTAAGGGTCCACTAGGTCGCAGATGAAGGTGTAGATCAGCGAATCTAATGCAGGACCGTTGGTGTAGGGGCGCCAGGTGTATTTCAGGCGGCAGCTGTCATCCCTCGGGAAGTCACTGGGCAAAATAGTAACGGGGAAGGGAAAGCCCGGTAATTCGGTTTCACCGGGCTGACGCACAAACTCCAGCAACGGCCCCACCTCCACGAAAGTCCCGGTGCCTCTATCAATCCAGAACTGTACTTTGTCCGACTCAACGCCATTGTCCGGAGGCAGGTTCTGCCACGGTGGGATCTTGACTGTCAGCCCGTTCTTCTTGAGATCGGGCCCCTTCAACAAACCCGTGGACTTGTTGGCGTACACGTCGTCGTCGATCTCCAGTGCCAGATCGGCCAACTGATTGCTCCGCCTGGCGGTATTCTTGTTGGCCTGCCTGATTTTGGCCTGTTGAGTTGCCATGTGCTAACCCCTTCTGCAACGAACGATTGTGAGCCATGGCTAACCACCATGGCCGTTCCGTTGGTCAACAGCAGGGCTCTGCTGGCACATCGAACGCAGTGCGTGACGCCGCAGGCCGAAATGACCCTGGACGAATTAAGCGCTCGCTGAAAAAAAAGCGAAACTGTCAGAGTTGACAGGTGGCGATATGTACAGGCGTGGGGTATCAGCAGAAAAAATGCGAAAAAAAACCTGAGCGCCCCGCAGGGCGTCAGGGTTCACGCGTTATCGTTCACGTCCATCGCGAGCGAGCTCGCTCGCTCCTGGGGATCGGTGATCAGATGACGAACCGCGCCACCATCGCGTTCAGATCCACCGCCAGGCGCGACAGTTCATGGGTCGCCGCGCTGGTCTGGTTGGCACCGGCCGCAGACTGGGTGGCCAGGTCGCGGATGTTCACCAGGTTGCGATCCACCTCGCGGGACACCTGGGCCTGCTCTTCCGAGGCGCTGGCGATCACCAGGTTGCGTTCGTTGATCTGGTGGATCGACTGGGTGATCTGCTCCAGCGCCACACCGGCGGCACGCGCCATTTCCAGGGTGCTTTGGGTTCGCTGATTGCTCTGCTGCATCGACGACACCGCCTCGCCCGTGCCGTTCTGGATACCGGCGACCATCTTCTCGATTTCCTGGGTCGATTGTGCCGTGCGATGGGCCAACGCGCGAACCTCATCCGCCACCACGGCAAACCCGCGTCCGGCTTCACCGGCACGCGCCGCTTCGATCGCGGCGTTCAGTGCCAGCAGATTGGTCTGTTCGGCAATGGCGCGAATCACGTCCAGCACCTTGCCGATGTCCCGTCCCTGCGCCGCCAGACCTTCGATCATCACCGAGGTGTTCTGCACGTCGTGGGTCATGGTCTGGATCGCATCGACGGTTTCCACCACCCGGTCGCGGCCTTCGCGGGCGGCCTGGGTCGACTGGTTCGAGGCTTCGGACGTCGAGACGGCGTTGCGCGCCACTTCTTCCACGGCGGCGGTCATCTCGTTGACGGCAGTGGCCGCCTGTTCGATTTCGTCGTTCTGCTGTTGCATGCCGCGCGACGCTTCTTCGGTCACCGCGCTCAGTTCTTCGGCGGCGGCGCCCAGTTGCGTGGCGGAGCCGGCGATCTGCTCGATGGTCTTGCGCAGGTTGCCCTGCATGGTCGACAAGGCACTCAGCAGACGAGCCGGCTCATCCTTGCCATCGACTTCGACGGGTTTGCTCAGGTCGCCGCTGGCAATGGTTTCGGCTGCCTTCACCGCGCGGGCCAATGGTGTGACGATACTGCGGGTCAGCAGCCATGCCAGTAGCACGGTCATGAGGGCCGCCAGGACCGCCACCGCAATGATGCCGTTGATGGCACCACTGTAGTTGTCGGCGGCGGAGACCCCGGCCGCCTTGGCGGCTTCGGCATTGAACGCCACCAGCTTGCCGAGCTGCTCGCCCATCAGGTCGGTGCCGTCCTTGATCCGGGTGTTGATCAGGCTGCGCAGCTCGTCGATCTTGTTCTGGCGCGACAGCTCGATCATCTCGCGCTGGGCCTGCATGTAGTTGTCCAGGGTCGTGCTGAACACCTTGTACAACGCGGCTTCATCCGGGCCGGCCGGCAACGCGGCGTAGCTGGCCTGAGCCTTGCGCACCTTGTCGCTGAGCACGACGATGCGGGCGTCGGCTTCCTGCAGGCTGGCCGGCTCACGATTGACCAGGATGCGGAACGACAGGATGCGCATGCGCAAGACGTTCTCGGTGATGGTGCCCAGGTAGCCGACGCTGGGCAGTTGGGTATTGCCCATATCGACCGACGCCTGGCGGATGACCGTCATGCGGTTGACCGCGAACACGCCCAGCACAATCACCAGCAAGGCAATGAAAGCGAACCCCAGAAAGGCTCGCGGTGCGATATTCAGATTACGCAGGGACATAGGACGATACTCGGGTGATTGAGGCTTCGAGCATCCTTGCCGTGAGCGTAGTTGGGCGATTTTGTTTGGCGCACAAGTGTCTGCCCGCCTGATACCTGTATCGGCGGGAGTTGAGGTTTTTTGCGAGAATTTATGAAATATTTTTCATGGGCTTACGAGTGTTTCACCGATGAAACACTCGAGGTGTCTAGCTCGGGGTGTGCACCTGCAAGAGCATATTTGCTCGGGACGGCGGTTGGTCAGGCGCTGGGTGATGTTGGCTGTGCTGGCCCCATCGCGAGCAAGCCCGCTCCCACAGCGATACAGGCATTCATTCAGGCGCGCACGGCGATCCGCCAGACCCGTGCAATATCAGTCGCCCGTTCTGCCAGCAATCGCGGCGCTTCACTGCACGCCTGTTCCAGCGTCATCGGCCCGCTGGTCAACGCAAACGCGGCATCGATACCATGCTCGTACAGCGCCTGGTAACCCTCGCCCAGGGTGCCGGCGATCACGATCACCGGCACACCGTGTTGCCGGGCAATGCGCGCCACGCCGAACGGGGTTTTACCGCGCAGCGTCTGCGCATCGAAGCGGCCTTCCCCAGTGATCACCAGGTCAGCGCCCTTCACCGCCTCGGAGAGCCCCACCAGTTCCGCGACCACTTCGACCCCGGCCTTGAACTGCGCGCCGAGAAACGCCTTGGCCGCAAACCCAAGGCCGCCCGCCGCGCCGCTGCCCGGCTCGTCGCGGACATCGGATTTGAGGACCTGCGCGCACTGATCGGCAAAATGCCCAAGCGCGCGGTCCAATTGTTCGACCTGGGCCGCAGACGCGCCTTTCTGCGGGCCAAAAATCGCCGAAGCCCCATGCGGGCCGCACAGCGGGTTGTTGACGTCAGCGGCGATGTCGAAACGCACCTGGGCCAGGCGCGGGTCCAGCTCGCTCAGGTCGATGCGGGCCAGTTGCGCCAGCGCCAGTCCGCCCGGTGCCAGGGTTTGCTCCCTGGCGTCCAGCAACTTCACGCCCAGTGCCTGCATCGCCCCCGCGCCGCCATCGTTGGTGGCGCTGCCGCCAATCGCCAGGATCACCCGCTGCGCCCCGGCATCCAGTGCAGCGCGAATCAACTCACCCGTGCCGTAGGTGCTGCTGACACAGGCGTCACGCTGACCGGGCGCGACCAATTGCAAGCCACTGGCCTCGGCCATCTCGATGATCGCGGTGAGGCTCTGGGGCAACCAGCCCCACGCCGCGTCGACCGGGGTGCCCAGCGGCCCGCGCACGCTGGTGCGGCGCAACTGGCCTTCGCAGGCAGCAAGAATCGATTCGACCGTACCTTCGCCGCCGTCAGCCATCGGGCATTTGACCAATTGCGCATCGGGCCAGACACCCGTCAAGCCAAGCGCGATGGCGTCGGCCACGCCCTGGGCACTCAGGCTGTCCTTGAACGAATCGGGGGCGATGACAATCTTCATGCGAATTCTCCTGTTCCAAGGCTTTCATGCTGCCAGCAGCCTTGAACAATAACGCCGGGCCATTGCACAAGGGGCGATGGCGTTTATTGTTCATTCCCACAATGGCATTGTCCCTCCCTCCCAAAAAGGCTTTGAAGACCTCAGGTCTGCGGCAACAACTGGATGCCCAGGTACAACGCCAGCATTCCGTCGAGCCGCAACGGATCCACCCCGCTGATCTCGGCAATCCGCTCCATCCGATAGCGCAGACTGTTGCGGTGGATGCCCAGTGCATCGGCGCAGGCCTGGCTCTGCCCGTCGTGGTCGCACCAACTGCGCAGAGTCGCCAGCAGTTGGCCGTTGCCGTCCTTGGCGATGACGTCACGCAGCGGCTTGAGCAGTTCGTCCAGCGCATCGTCGCCACGATGGCGCCAGAGCATCACCGGCAGGCGATAGCGGGCCAGGGTCAACAGTCGCTCATGGGGCAGCACGTCGCGGCCGTAGGCCAGCAAGTCGCCGACCCTGCGATAACAGCGGCGCAAGCCGGATACGCCCTCGGCCTGCCCGCCCACAGCCACGCGCACAATGTTCCAGCCGAGCTTGTCGAGTTTTTCCAGCAGGCGGTCGTTCTCGATGGACTGGCTCGCCGCCCGGCACCACAGCAACGACGACTTTGCCGAACTGACGCTCCAGCTGTCCGGGTAGCGGGACGTCAGCCAGGCGCTCAGGGCCTCGACCGTCTGCCCCGGCCCATGCTCCAGGCCCAGCTCGAACAGGTACGGCACCCTTGTCAGCTGTGGCTTGAGCCCCAGTTGCTGCGCTTCATCGATCAGCCGCGGCGATTCCCCCGCCTCGCTCAGCAGCAAGGCCAGCAGATCGTCACAGCGCTGGCGCCGCCATTGCTGTTCGGCCTGCTGATTGCGTTGGCCCACCAGCATCTCTGCGGTCATGCGCACCAGTTCGGCATAAGTGCGCAATTGCTCGGGCTCGCCGGAGATGCCCAGCACGCCGATCAAGCGCTGGTCGAGCCACAGCGGCAGGTTGATCCCCGGCTGCACGCCCTTGAGATGAATGGCGGTTTGCGCATCGATTTCCACCACCCGCCCGTTGGCCAGTACCAATTGCGCGCCTTCGTGCCGGGTATTGACCCGCTCCGGCTCGCCGCTGCCGAGGATCAAGCCCTGGCTGTCCATGACATTGACGTTGTACGGCAGGATTGCCATTGCCCGGTCGACGATGTCCTGGGCCAGGTCGTGATCGAGTTCGAACATGGGTGGAATCCTTGCAAGCGTGATGAATGGGCAGTTGTTCAGCCGCACAGGGCCGGGCGGCAATCGCTGTGCTCAGGCACAAAGACAGCACCTTCGCCGTGGCCGAGACTCTCATGGCGATCAACGTTACCCGTTGCCTCGCAAAAAATCATAAAAAGAGAGATCCCGCCATGTCACAGAGCGCCGCCGCTACCCAGGCAGTCGTTGACGAAAAAAATGCCGTCTACAAACGCATCACCCTGCGTTTGATCCCCTTCATTTTCATCTGCTACCTGTTCAACTACCTCGACCGGGTGAACGTTGGATTCGCCAAGCTGCAGATGCTCGATGCGCTGAAATTCAGCGAAACCGTGTACGGCCTCGGGGCCGGGATCTTTTTTATCGGCTACGTGCTGTGCGGCGTGCCCAGTAACCTGGCATTGACCCGATTCGGCCCGCGGCGCTGGATCGCGCTGATGATGATCACCTGGGGCACGCTGTCCACCTGCCTGCTGTTCGTCACCACCCCCACCGAGTTCTACACCTTGCGCCTGTTCACCGGCGCGGCCGAAGCCGGATTCTTTCCCGGCGTGGTGCTCTACCTCTCGCAATGGTTCCCGACCTTCCGCCGTGGCCGCATCATGGCGCTGTTCATGTCGGCGATCCCGGTCTCCGGCCTGCTCGGCAGCCCGTTTTCCGGCTGGATTCTCAACCACTTCGCCGCCGGCCAGGGCGGTTTGGCCGGCTGGCAGTGGATGTTCCTGCTGCAAGGCATTCCGACCGTGATCCTGGGCGCCCTCGCCTACTTCCTGCTCAGCGACAGCTACGCCAACGCCAAATGGCTCACGCCATTCGAGCGCTCGGTGCTGGAGGCCGACCACGCCGAAGACCTGGCCAACCAACCGAAAACCACCACCGACTCGCTGCTGGCCGTGTTCCGCAACCCGGCCATCTGGGCATTCGGTCTGATCTATTTCTGCATCCAGAGCGGTGTCTACGCGATCAACTTCTGGCTGCCCTCGATCATCAAGAACCTCGGTTTCAGCGATAACCTGGTGATCGGCTGGTTGAGCGCCATTCCGTACCTGCTGGCGGCGGTATTCATGCTGATCGTCGGCCGCTCGGCGGACTTGCGCAAGGAACGTCGCTGGCACCTGGTGGTGCCGATGTTGATGGGCGCCGTGGGCCTGCTGATCGCCGTGAACTTCGCCACCACCCCCGCCATCGCGATTCTCGGCCTGACCATCGCCACCATGGGCGCCCTCACCGGCCTGCCGATGTTCTGGCCGGTGCCGACCGCCCTGCTCAGTGCCGGCGCAGCGGCCGGGGGCCTGGCTTTGATCAACTCCATGGGCCAGATGGCCGGTTTCCTCAGCCCGTACCTGGTCGGCTGGGTCAAGGACAGCACCGGTTCGACCGATGCCGCGCTGTACCTTCTGGCGGGCGTGATCGTCTGCGGAAGTCTGCTGGCACTGCGCATGACGCGCACGTTGCGCGTCTGACCAACCGCCATGCCCGGTGGGAGCGGACCCGCTCCCACATTGTGTCCCGCACTGGCGGTATTTCCGTCTGATCCACGCGATTGTTCTAGTATCTGATGAGCCTTCCCCCCTCGCAAAAGGACTTCATCATGAGCTACCGCACCTTGGGTCATTCCGGCCTGCAAGTGTCCACCCTGACCCTGGGCACCATGATGTTCGGCGAACAGACCAGCACCGAGGATTCCCTGCGAATCATCGACAAGGCCTGGGACCAGGGCATCAACTTCATCGACACCGCGGACGTCTACAGCGGTGGTCGATCCGAGGAAATCGTCGGCGAGGCGATTGCCGGCAACCGCCATGAGTGGGTCCTCGCGACCAAGGTCGGTTTCGGTCCGGTCGACGGCGTGCCGAATCGCACGGGCCTGAGCCGCAAGCACCTGTTCAACGGCATCGACGCGAGCCTGACGCGCCTGGACACGGATTACCTCGACATCTACTACCTGCACCGCGAGGACCACAACACGCCGCTGGAGGTCACGGTGTCGGCCATCGGTGACCTGATCCGTCAGGGCAAGGTTCGTTACTGGGGCTTGTCGAACTACCGCGGCTGGCGAATCGCCGAAGTGATCCGGGTGGCCGATCGACTGGGTGTCGACCGCCCCATCGTCAGCCAGCCGCTGTACAACATCGTCAACCGCCAGGCCGAACCGGAACAGATCACCGCCGCGCAGAACTACGGCCTGGGCGTGGTGCCCTTCAGTCCGCTGGCCCGCGGCGTGCTCAGCGGCAAGTACGCCCCGGATGCCAAGCCCGATGCCAACAGCCGTGCCGGCCGCGCCGACAAGCGCATTATGGAAGTCGAGTGGCGCGTGGAATCCCTGCGCATCGCCCAACAGATCCAGCAATACACCCGGGAGCGTGGCGTGGGCATCGTCGAGTTCGCGATTGCCTGGGTGCTGAACAACAGCGCCGTCGCCTCCGCCATTGTCGGGCCGCGCACCGAAGAACAATGGGACGCCTACACCAAGGCGCAAGCGGTGAAGATCACGGCTGCGGATGAAGCGTTCATCGATTCGCTGGTGACGCCGGGGCACGCATCGACGCCGGGGTTCAATGATGTGGGGCACTTTGTGTCGGGGCGCAAGCCGCGCACGGTGTGAGCGGTATCGCGAGCAGGTCGAACCCGTCGCTCCCGCAGGTATGATTGTCGTATCCACATACCCATGGGCGCGCAGCATTTGTCAGCATGAATCCCGGTCGACGCCTGCCCTTGCTCAGGGCAGGCGTCGACCGGTTGGCTATGCTGTGTTCGAGCGCAGAGGCGGGAACGGGGCGCTGTAGTAAATCCTGATCATCCGGCCAATATTCAGAACAAAAACCACGTATCCTCCGCATCCCGTTCAACGTTCAAATCCGCGAGGACAGATTGTCTAAAGGTATCGCTCTATCGGTTTCGGCTTCGGTGCTGTTTGCCGTCATGTACTACTACACCTCACTGCTCACCCCGCTGAACGGTGTAGAGATTTTCGGTTGGCGCATGCTGCTGACGGCGCCGTGCATGACTCTGTTCATCGTGCTGTCCGGCGAATGGAAGCGCGCGCTGGAGATTGTCCGGCGCGTGGCCGCCCAGCCCAGGCTGATGGCCGCCCTGGTCCTGTCCTCGGCCCTGCTGGGCGCGCAGTTGTGGCTGTTCATGTGGGCGCCGCTCAACGGCTACAGCCTCGATGTGTCCCTGGGTTATTTCCTGTTGCCACTGGCCATGGTGGTGACCGGACGCCTGGCCTACGGCGAACGCCTGTCGTATCTGCAGAAAATCGCGGTGTTCTTCGCCAGCCTGGGTGTGGTCAACGAGCTGTACCAGGTCGGTGGATTTTCCTGGGCGACGCTGGTGGTGGTCGTGGGCTACCCGCTGTACTTCGTGCTGCGCAAATGGCTGAAATCCGACAACCTCGGCGGACTCTGGCTGGACATGACCTTGATGCTGCCGGTCGCGTATGCGTTCGTGCATGGCGGCGCACAGGGGTTCGGCGTGTTCGATCAGTACCCTGCCCTGGCGTGGCTGATTCCGTTGCTCGGCCTGATCAGTGCCTCGGCGCTGGTGGTCTACATCATCGCCAGTCGATTGCTGCCGTTCAGTCTGTTTGGTTTGTTGAGCTACGTGGAGCCGGTGTTGTTGCTGGGCGTCGCGCTGTTGCTGGGAGAAAGCATCAAGCCCGGGGAATGGCTGACCTACATTCCGATCTGGATGGCGGTGCTGGTGCTGGTGTTCGAGGGGTTCAAGCATTTGATGCGGCAGCGTCGTCCCTGACCACACACCCAAATAATGTGGGAGCGGGCTTGCTCGCGAAGGCGGTGTGTCAGACGCTATTGACGTCGACTGACACACCGCCGTCGCGAGCAAGCCCGCTCCCACAATTTTA
>NZ_CATKPY010000012.1:0-1130 GCF_949767465.1 Pseudomonas sp. IT-P12
TCTCTTAGTCATGAAATCGAGTAGGACGGAGCACGAGAAACTTTGTCTGAATATGGGGGGACCATCCTCCAAGGCTAAATACTACTGACTGACCGATAGTGAACTAGTACCGTGAGGGAAAGGCGAAAAGAACCCCGGAGAGGGGAGTGAAATAGATCCTGAAACCGTATGCGTACAAGCAGTGGGAGCAGACTTTGTTCTGTGACTGCGTACCTTTTGTATAATGGGTCAGCGACTTATATTCAGTGGCGAGCTTAACCGAATAGGGGAGGCGTAGCGAAAGCGAGTCTTAATAGGGCGTTTAGTCGCTGGGTATAGACCCGAAACCGGGCGATCTATCCATGGGCAGGTTGAAGGTTAGGTAACACTGACTGGAGGACCGAACCGACTACCGTTGAAAAGTTAGCGGATGACCTGTGGATCGGAGTGAAAGGCTAATCAAGCTCGGAGATAGCTGGTTCTCCTCGAAAGCTATTTAGGTAGCGCCTCATGTATCACTGTAGGGGGTAGAGCACTGTTTCGGCTAGGGGGTCATCCCGACTTACCAAACCGATGCAAACTCCGAATACCTACAAGTGCCGAGCATGGGAGACACACGGCGGGTGCTAACGTCCGTCGTGAAAAGGGAAACAACCCAGACCGTCAGCTAAGGTCCCAAAGTTATGGTTAAGTGGGAAACGATGTGGGAAGGCTTAGACAGCTAGGAGGTTGGCTTAGAAGCAGCCACCCTTTAAAGAAAGCGTAATAGCTCACTAGTCGAGTCGGCCTGCGCGGAAGATGTAACGGGGCTCAAACCATACACCGAAGCTACGGGTATCATCTTAGGATGATGCGGTAGAGGAGCGTTCTGTAAGCCTGTGAAGGTGAGTTGAGAAGCTTGCTGGAGGTATCAGAAGTGCGAATGCTGACATGAGTAACGACAATGGGTGTGAAAAACACCCACGCCGAAAGACCAAGGTTTCCTGCGCAACGTTAATCGACGCAGGGTTAGTCGGTCCCTAAGGCGAGGCTGAAAAGCGTAGTCGATGGAAAACAGGTTAATATTCCTGTACTTCTGGTTATTGCGATGGAGGGACGGAGAAGGCTAGGCCAGCTTGGCGTTGGTTGTCCAAGTTTAAGGTGGTAGGCTG
>NZ_CATKPY010000014.1:0-461 GCF_949767465.1 Pseudomonas sp. IT-P12
ACGTTACTTTCACTGGTAACGGATCAGGCTAAGGTAAAATTTGTGAGTGACTCTTAAGAGTTTTGCGAATTTTCGGCGAATGTCGTCTTCACAGTATAACCAGATTGCTTGGGGTTATATGGTCAAGTGAAGAAGCGCATACGGTGGATGCCTTGGCAGTCAGAGGCGATGAAAGACGTGGTAGCCTGCGAAAAGCTTCGGGGAGTCGGCAAACAGACTTTGATCCGGAGATGTCTGAATGGGGGAACCCAGCCATCATAAGATGGTTATCTTAAGCTGAATACATAGGCTTAAGAGGCGAACCAGGGGAACTGAAACATCTAAGTACCCTGAGGAAAAGAAATCAACCGAGATTCCCTTAGTAGTGGCGAGCGAACGGGGACTAGCCCTTAAGTGGCTTTGAGATTAGCGGAACGCTCTGGAAAGTGCGGCCATAGTGGGTGATAGCCCTGTACGCGAAA
>NZ_CATKPY010000015.1:0-445 GCF_949767465.1 Pseudomonas sp. IT-P12
TCCCTGAAACTGCCGGCCATCGTCACCACCGACCTGCGTTTGAACGAGCCGCGCTACGCGTCCCTGCCAAACATCATGAAAGCCAAGAAGAAGCCTCTCGAGACGCTGACTCCGGACGCTTTGGGCGTTTCCACCGCCTCCACCAACAAGACCGTGAAAGTCGAAGCGCCTGCTGCACGCAGCGCGGGTATCAAGGTCAAGTCGGTGGCTGAACTGGTCGAGAAACTGAAAAACGAAGCGAAGGTAATCTGATCATGACTATCTTGGTAATCGCTGAACACGACAATAAAGTGCTGGCCCCGGCCACGCTGAACACCGTGGCTGCCGCTGCCAAAATCGGCGGCGACATCCACGTTCTGGTCGCCGGCCAGGGCGCGGGCGCCGTGGCTGAAGCCGCTGCGAAAATCGCGGGCGTGAGCAAAGTCCTGAATGCTGACAACGCCGC
>NZ_CATKPY010000016.1:0-335 GCF_949767465.1 Pseudomonas sp. IT-P12
CAGTCTATCTTTCTATCACATACCCAAATTTTTAAAGAACGATCTAATCAAAAGACTAGAAATCAATATTCTCAAAGGAATACTCATTTCTAAGCTTTCAGAAGCAGTTATATGGTGGAGCCAAGCGGGATCGAACCGCTGACCTCCTGCGTGCAAGGCAGGCGCTCTCCCAGCTGAGCTATGGCCCCATAACAAAATTGGTGGGTCTGGGCAGATTCGAACTGCCGACCTCACCCTTATCAGGGGTGCGCTCTAACCAACTGAGCTACAGACCCAATTTCGAGCGCGTAACTGTTAGCTTGGAGCTATCAGCTTGGAGCTTAAAGCTGCTTCTA
>NZ_CATKPY010000017.1:0-273 GCF_949767465.1 Pseudomonas sp. IT-P12
AACGGTCTGCGCGCCGCCGTCGATTTCGCGGGTCACGGCAACGCTGTCGCCGGACACTTCGACTTTCGACGCGAAAGTGCCCTGACCGTAGCCGCTCAAGGCCGCGAGCATCTGGCCAGTCTGGTTGTTGTCGCTGTCGATGGCCTGTTTGCCCAGGATCACCAGCTGCGGCTGTTCCTTGTCGACAACGGCCTTCAACAGCTTGGCAACGGCCAGGGAGGTCAGATCTTCAGCGGATTCGACGAGGATGGCGCGGTCGGCACCCAGGGCCAG
>NZ_CATKPY010000018.1:0-273 GCF_949767465.1 Pseudomonas sp. IT-P12
GACGGTCTGCGCGCCGCCATCGATTTCGCGGGTCACGGCAACGCTGTCGCCGGACACTTCGACTTTCGACGCGAAAGTGCCCTGACCGTAGCCGCTCAAGGCGGCAAGCATCTGGCCAGTCTGGTTGTTGTCGCTGTCGATGGCTTGTTTGCCCAGGATCACCAGCTGCGGCTGTTCCTTGTCGACAACGGCCTTCAACAGCTTGGCAACGGCCAGGGAGGTCAGATCTTCGGCGGATTCGACGAGGATGGCGCGGTCGGCACCCAGAGCCAA
>NZ_CATKPY010000019.1:0-244 GCF_949767465.1 Pseudomonas sp. IT-P12
TCGATGGAATGCTCATTTCTAAGCTTTACTTCAGAAGCAGTAGTGGTGGAGCCAAGCGGGATCGAACCGCTGACCTCCTGCGTGCAAGGCAGGCGCTCTCCCAGCTGAGCTATGGCCCCGTATTTCTACAGGCGTTTCCCACACAAAATTGGTGGGTCTGGGCAGATTCGAACTGCCGACCTCACCCTTATCAGGGGTGCGCTCTAACCAACTGAGCTACAGACCCAATTTCGGGCTGCTTCTT
>NZ_CATKPY010000020.1:0-213 GCF_949767465.1 Pseudomonas sp. IT-P12
GTAGCTGTCAAACGCGTTGTGGATTACAACGTCAAGGTCCGCGTCAAGGCGGACAATTCCGGCGTCGACCTCGCCAACGTGAAGATGTCGATGAACCCTTTCTGCGAAATCGCAGTGGAAGAAGCCGTACGCCTGAAAGAGAAAGGCGTTGCGACTGAAATCGTCGTCGTCTCCGTCGGCCCGTCCACCGCTCAGGAGCAACTGCGCACCGCG